>NZ_FNKU01000001.1:0-1284166 GCF_900100365.1 Pseudomonas cannabina
TGTGTCCGCTGACGCTGCGTTGAAAGACCGAAGTGACAGTCGGGTTATGTTGATGGGATCGCTAGATTCGTTCACGGATGGCAGGGTAGCCGGCCACGGTTACCTCAAGCCAAAAAAACGAAATCTACCTGACCTCGTAGTTACAGAGCCTACTCTTCGCAGGGCGGCGATGATCCTTCAGAAAATAGCGAACCGTTTTCGCGACTATCAACATCGGGTTTCCGTCGCTTGTGTTCAGGTCGGGTACGCGCGCAAGGCTCTCGGTGAGGAAGAAGGCCGGCTAATACGCTCGGTATTTGAAACTAGCAATTGGGCACCCGCTCGGCCAACTCTGGTATTTATCGGTGAGCTAGCAATCGGCCTCACGATCTATGAGCAAACGGCCGACAAAGAGGTCGTCTATATCGACGGTAAGTACCTGCCTGTAAGCGAGGCTAGAAAGCTCAAGCCCGGACTATGGAGCGGAACCAGAGCTGCGCGCTACCGGGTGATTACTGACCGGGCTCCAACTAAACGACTCTGCCTCAGAGCATACAGCCCTTACGCTTTGGTCGATTGGACACAGACTTGGACGGAGCAAAATGCCAGCCTCTCGAAGCAGATCGATGAAATCATACATTCGTTGATTAGCAGCGCTACTTCCCTGGGCCCCAAACTTGCTGAGGCTCATCGAGAGGCAGATTTGGAGCGGAAACGTTGGGAGGAAGAGAGAAGAGTTGCTCGGCTGAAGAATCAGCGCTCACTAGTAATCAAAACTCGGAAAGATGCGTTACACGAGCTCCTAAGGAGACGCTGATTTATTCTAAAGCACAGCTGTTGCCCCCTGATAAATCAAGGCCTCCAGAGCGTTGCAGGGACGAAAAATCGAATAAATCAGCGGCTCCCTAAGCATCATCGAAAAGTGGAGCGCGGATAGTAAGGTTGAGGATTTTTTCGATGACATAATCAATCGTTCAACCGACCTGAGTGATGAGGCTCGATCTCAGCTCATTAATAAGGTTCAGGAAGCAAGAAACCTCATCGGTAGAGTGGACAGTGTCGATGCGCTCATGTCATGGGTATCTCCACCGCCGTTGCTGAGTGAATAACTGACGTCGGGCGTTATGCTAGGGAAGGGCGGTAAAGCCAATCTATGCTGTGATTGAGTCTTTGATTCTCATCACGGTTGTAGTTGAGCAGTCAGCGTGCCGGGCAGTGGCACGGATACCCAGCCCGGCCTTCAGCAACTCTTTCACGCGTTTGTGCAGATCGGCGTCGACCGGGCGGCCCTGATACTTGCCCTCGGCCTTCGCCTTCTCGATCCCCTGCGCCTGGCGTTCGCGTCGCTGCTCATAATCCTTGCGGGCAATTGCGGCCATCATCTCCACCAGCATCGAGTTGATTGCGCCCAGCATCCGTCCGGTGAACTCATCGCCTTTCGTGTCCTGCATCCCCTGGTGGCTGGTCGGCAGATCGAGTGCAACGATGCGCAACCCCTTGGAGTCAATCGCGGCTTTGAGCTTCTTCCAGTCATCCACCGGCAGGCGTGAGAGGCGGTCGATTGATTCCACCAGCAGCACATCACCCTTGCGCGCATCTTTGAGCAGGCGAAGCAGCTCCGGCCGGTCAGCAGCCGCTCCGCTGGCATTCTCCAGGTAGATGCTGGCGATTACCTTATTGTGGTCCGTAGCGAACTGCTCGAGCGATGCCCGTGCGCGGCCAGCGTCCTGCTCGTCGGTCGATGCTCTGAGGTATGCGCGGATGAACATGAAGTGCTTCCCGTATCAGTTTAGATGTCTCACTGATACTGTTGCACTTTGGGTGTAACATATCAAGCGAAAAGACCTAAGGAGACGCTGATTTATTCTAAAACCCAGCTGTTGCCCCCAGATAAATCAAGGCCTCCAGAGCGTTGCAGGGACGAAAAATCGAATAAATCAGCGCCTCCCTAATATGCGAAGATATGCTCGTATCAGCTCAGGCATACCTTTGTTTACACCGCGCTAAGCTTGCCCCGAGGTCCTAGCAAGGTGCCGAACGATTCGGTGTAGCTCTCTCGCATCTGTTTCGTGAAAATCTCGGTCAGCTCGACAACCTCTGGTCCGACCTCTTCGCCGCAGTGGATCACCGCGATAAATCGGCCCATGACGTCAGCGTTCAACTGCGCGCGCTCCCGCCATACATGGGGAGGCGTTTCGGCCTCCATGTTCTTGAAGATTACCGGTACCAGAGCCTGGCTTAGCGCTTCGATCAGTTCCGGCATATTGATATCGCTAATTTTCATCGCTTACCCCTGATAATTTGCATTGCCGGACGATTTCGCTGGAAGTCGCGCAGCATCATCTCGTAGGCACCCTTCATGCCCCGGCTTGCGCCATCGTCAGCCGCTTGCTTCTACTGCTGCGCCATGTTTCCGTCAGCGCCCCCCTGAAAGTAAAAGTTCTGTTCGATCGTTGGCATGCTTACCGACGCGGAAGAGCTGGACGCCTTGGATGTGGATGCAGTACTGCCGACATACCCGCCGTCGGCGTAGCCCTTCTTGTTGGCGTTCATGCGCTCCAGGAAATCACGCGCGCCGGGCTGGCTGACCACTTCTTTTTTCACGACAAACTCGCCGCCATGCACCACGCCTTTTTCTTCGTACTTGCCACCGATGCCAGTAAAGCCGCCATCCGAGAATTCGGTTTTGGAAATGGTCTGGCTTGATCCGGTCATGACACCCTGGCCGAGCGTGGATGCACCACCGGTCATGAATCCGAATGCAGTGCTCAGGAAGCCCGCGGCTGCCTGGCGCAACTGAATGCGGATGAGGTCGGAAACCACACCGTCGGCAAAGTCGCTGAATGACGCTTTGCCGGTCTTCACGAAGTTGATAACCGCGTCCTCCATGTTGCCGAAGGCACGGGTGAACAGTTGGTTTGTCTGTCCTGCGACGTTGCGCGACTGCTCCAGGTAGGTCTGCATTGCTGAACTCGCGCCCAGCGTCCAATCCTGCTCTGCCCGGTCGACGTCGGTGTAATACTGACGCTGCATCGCCAGTCGGCTTTGCAGTGCTGCGTTCAGTGCTGCGGTCTGCTTGGCGTACAGCTCCGGGGTGATCTTGTCTTCGTTGCGCTGCGCTGCGAGAGCATCCAGTTGCGACTGGTACTGCTCCTGAATGCCGAATTGCTCCTGCATCCTGGCGCGCTGCTGGTCGCCCATGACCAGCCCGGAAAGGCTGTTGTTCAGTCCGGTCCGGTCTTTGACGAGCTGGCTATTCAGATTCGCCTGAAAGGAAAACAGCTTTTGGGTTTCCTCGGTGGCCAGCTTGCGCAGTTCGTTTTCTTTCTCCAGCGCCGCGTTCTGCTTCTGCTGTGCGAGGTTCAGATCGGCCATAACCAGAACCTGCTTCTGCGCAGTAGTGAGCGTTTTCTTTTCCTTGAGCTGGGCGATCTCTGTTTCCAGTTCGACCAGCTTCTTCTGCTCGGCACCGATGGACCTGGTTGTGCCGTCCTGTATCAGCAACTCACGGCTTTGCTGCTGCAGGACCGCATAACGCTGCCTGGCGTCATCGAGTAGCTTCGTGCCGGCGTCCTCCTGGAAGGCCTTCGTCTTGCCGGCGTTCTTGTTGACCGTAGAGCTCCCTGTAAGAAGGGCGGCACCGGTCAGGGCCTGCTGTTTCGTCTGTGGCAGCAAAAGCAGGTTTGTGCCCTTGCTCAGAGTGAGCGCTTTGTCTATGACGCGCTGCATCTGGTTTATCTGCTTGTTGGCGCTGGCCTCGGCGGCCTTGGCTGCCTCTTCGTGACTCTTCTTGACCGCTGCAGTCGCGTCCTCTGCTGCCTGCTGCTGGGTGTACAAGGCGACAAGCTGGGCCTTAAGTGCGGCCTGCTGGACCTTGTCCGCCTCCTTGACCGCGCTTTCATACTTTCTCAGAAGGTCGGTTTGCTCGGCCACAATGCTGGATTGAGCGGCCTGCGCCTTGGTCAGCCCCATTTTCTGGGCCAGAAGGGCGGCTTCGGCCTTCGCGTTTGCACCGATCAGGTCGCGTGATTCAGTCAGTTTTGCAATGTACTTTTCCCACTCAGCGACTTGCGCCTTCGTCTGAGAGCCTGAACCGCTCTGACTTATCGTGAGATTCCCAGTGCTTTGCGATATTGCCTTCGTGGCTGCATCGACGGTGCCCAGCTTCGTGGCCAGGTCTGCGGCCGAGGCCGTATTCGTTTGTTGCGTCGCGGCCAGCTCGGCCAGCTTACGAATGAAGTCAGGGGTCGCGTTGCTGTTCGTCTGAATCCATTGCGTGACGCTGTCGAGGCTTCGCTTTCCTGATTCGACCTCGACAATCATGCTGCGGAACTGATCGGCAAACGGCCCGAGGGTGATGCCCCGTTCTACCTTGTAGGCGTAGTCGTCGAGGGCAGATGATGCCTTGTCCAACGCTGCTGCCTGCTGGTCGGCCCAGGTGATTTTTTGCAGGCGCTGCTGCTCAGCCGACAGGGCCTTGTATGCGCTTACCGTCTCGCTGACGGTGGCGTTATGGCTGATCAGTGACTTGGATGCATCGTCAGCTCGATCGCCGACGCTCAGGAATGAGTAGGCAACCGCGCCGGTCATGGCAATCAAGCCGACAGGCCCGGTCAGAAGCCCCAATAAGCCGCGTCCGGCAGCGCTCGCGACAAGCAGCGCCTTGCTGGCCGTCGTCACTGCCGCTGTGGCTGTCTCTGAGGCTCGTATGGCGGCATTGGCGGCCAAGGTGGTCTCAGCTACCCCCGCTGCTGCTGCAGACCTCACGACGTAGGCCTGCTGAATCTCGGCAGACGCAGCGGTCGTGGTGGCTGCCAACTGGATTTCGGCGGCCTGGATCTGCTTGATTATTTTGATTTCGTCGAGCCTCGCTACAGCCATTCTGTTGCGTGCTGCAGCTCGACCCTGTTCGGATATCTGGCTCGACAGCTTGGACACTTCAAGCTCGCGCTCGGCAACCAAAGCCGCTTGTACAGACCTCATATTGTTGAGTTCAGACTCCTGGCGCATCCTGTCTGCAGCCAGCTTTTGTTCTGCTGCTACCAGTTCGGCATTTGCCCGGGCGAGCGTGGCATTTGCGTCGGCCTGCTTTGACTGTGCACTCAGCACCGCCTGTTTCGCTGACTCCGCCTCAGCCTTGTTTGCAGTCAGCGTTGCAGCGGTAGCGCTGTAAAGCGCGGCGGCCTGCTGGATAGAAGCCTTGGTCGACAGTGCTAAATTGGCGATGGCCTGGCCCGTCGACAGAACCAGTCGACCGCCGATGATGTAGGCGAGCGTTTCCGCTGCATTCGACACCCGGGAAAGCATGAGGTAGGTGGCTGACGAGTCGCTGGTCAGCGCATCCATGGACTTGGAAGCGGCAACGAATGCAGATGATATGGTTGCGCTGACACCGCTGGCCTGGTCCATCTTGCCGACCAGCTGCGTGAACGAGTTGTCCAGCGCAGTGATGCTGTTGCCGATCGTCACGGCAGTCCTGGCGAAAAGCTGGTCGACGGCCTGCTGCTGAGCCTGGAGCGCCTTTACAACCGAGTCAGCCGTCAGAAGCCCAGCGGCACCGAGCGTGCGCAGCTCCCCGACGGTCTTACCCATGCCAGCCGCGATAGCCTGCGCCAATGCTGGGGCCTGCTCCATGACACTGTTCAGCTCTTCGCCTCGCAGTGTTCCGGATGCAAACGCCTGCCCGAGCTGCACCAACGCTGCGTTGGCCGACGATGCCGATGCGCCGGAGATGGCCAAGGTTTTGCTGATGGTACCGACGACGCCGGCAACACCTGCCCCGGTCAGTTTCAATTCTTTCTGGTTCGTCGCGATCCGCTGATACAGCTCGGCCGTGGCATTGAGCGGCTGATGGGAGCTTTGCGCGATATCGAACACAGCCTTTTGTGCCGTGGCCAGCTCACCAGCACCATCGGTCACCAGCTTCATGCGGTTCGTGAGGGTGCTGTAGGCCTCGGCTGCGTCGTAAAACGCTTTCGTGCTGACTGCCGCAACAAGCGGTCCAGCCAGGCCAGCGGCCGCCGATGACAGCGAGCGCACGCGCCTTTCGAGCGCTTGAACCTGGGCACCTGCTGACGCGGAATTGCGACCAGTGTCGCTCACTGCCTTGGAAGCTCCGGACAGTACCGGCCCGCTGCGCAGGCCTGCATCATTGAGGGCAATCAGGCCCCGGCGAAGATCGTCTACTTGCTGCTGTGCGCTCCGGCTGTCGACCTCAAGCGCTAAACGGGATGTAAGGGCCATCAGAAGCTCCTGAGCGCGACGTACAGTCCCGCTATGTGTTCTTGCGTAATTAAGCCGGCAGGCGCGTTGGCGACCAAGAAGTAGTCGAAAGATGGGTTGGTTTGCTGGATGTCAGTTTTGAGGTGTTTTAAAAGCATTGGCATAGGCCGTCATGAGCTCGGTGAGCGTCATCTCATGGGGTGGATGCCAACCGACAGCGTCCACTGATAGTTCGCCATGGCCTGATGAGCTAAGTCGTGATTTCATGCAGTGTTAACTGCTCCTGGTGCTCGTTTTGCTTAGGCGTGCACGCCAAGCACCGGCTTGTTTTCAGTCAACGCGATGAGCAAAGCACTCGCCTGAACGTTACCCTGGTCAGCTGCTGAACGAAGACGACTCCAGGCTGCTTTGACTTCTGCACGGGTTGGTTTGGCTTGTTGTCCACGCTGCTTACTGGTTGTTGACATGGATTGTTCCTCTGCTGGCTGGATGAAGCCTTACAGAGTCGACATTAGAGCTAATATGCGCATATAACCAGTATTTTTAGGGTGCACTTAGAGTGATACATAAAACGAGGCAGTAATAGACTAAAAGAACCCCAGAAAGCGGATGGGCGGTGAAATTTTGAAGGGCGTTTTTGTCGCAGTAAGTCGCCGATAGGCAAAGTGATACAGGGGTGAATTTTCGGCTCAGCGGTTCAGCCTCAGATTGAGGTTGGGCGAGGGCCGCCCTAATGGGAGAGAGTTGTTCCGCGCCACGAAACGACAGTACGTGAAATTGTGGCGCGAGATTCTATGAGCTTAGGGAGACGCTGAACAATTAACCCGTTCGCACCGTCCCCATTTCCAAGCCGGTTTTTTTCAACCTGCCGGCCTTATTTTACGTTTCTCGAGCAGATTTCTGCCCTCATTTTGCTGAAAGGCGGGCCAGTCCCGCCTTTCAGACGGATTTATCCTGCCGTCTGTTGTAAATACCGCTTGGCCAGCATCAGATTGGCCAACCCAAACAAACTGAACAACTGCGCTGTATTCTTTTCCAGCCCACGGTAGCGAACCTTGCGATGATTGAAGCGCACCTTGATTACCTGGAAGGGGTGCTCGACCTTGGCACGCAGTTGCGCCTTGGCATATTCAATTTTGCGCTTGACCCGATACAGCACGCTGCCTTCGCCGTGCTGCTTGTAACTGCTTGGCCGTTCTGCAATCGACCAGATAACGTCCCGTTCAGCATGCTCCGGTCGCTTGGCCGCACCGGTGTATCCAGCGTCACCCGAAACATAGGTTTCGTCACCGTGAAGCAACTGGCCAACCTGGGTGACATCCGCCACGTTAGCGGCCGTCCCTACTACGCTGTGCACCAGCCCCGACGTGGCGTCTACACCAATGTGGGCCTTCATCCCAAAGTGCCATTGATTGCCTTTCCTGGCCTGATGCATCTCAGGATCACGCTTGCCTTCTCGGTTCTTGACCGAGGGCGGCGCGGCGATCAGAGTAGCGTCGACGATAGTGCCTTCCTTGAGCAGCAGCCCCCGGCTGGCCAGATGCTGGTTAATCGTTTCAAACAGCAGCCGGGTTAGCTGATGGACTTCCAGCAAGCGGCGAAAACGCAGCAAGGTGGTGGCATCCGGTGCAGACTCGCGACCCAGGTCGATACTCATAAAACCGCGGATGGCCTGGCTGTCGTAGACGGCATCTTCGCAACCTTCATCGGAGAAACCGAAACACTGCTGCACGACGTACATGCGCAACATGCGCGACACCCCTATCGCAGGGCGTCCGCGCTTGCCTGCGGTGTTGCTATAAAACGGCGCCACTTGCGCCTCCAGCAGGGCCCAGGGCACCAACTGTTCAAGGTCAGCCAGGAAGCGATCTCGGCGAGTCTGCTTTTTCTTGCCGGTATATTCGAGTTCGGAGAAGGTCTTCTGCACGCGCGTAACGCTCACGGAGAGGGAGGCTGTTGAAGGAACTTAGTGTGCCAAGGGTGGGGACAGTTGGCTATTTTTGCAGCGCCTCCTTAGCGGCTTGGTGGTTACCACCTTGGTTACCTCCGTGGTAGCCATTACGCCAAACGTTGACAATTGTTGACATATCGCTCGATCTCATAGCATGCCAAAGCTACGTTAGGCCTCATTCATGGGGTGTTTCGCGAATGAATGGTCATTCAACCATTGGAAACAGCTGCAAAAGCGTGGATACCAAGCTGGATACCAGTGCGAGCTGCTTATGTGAATCTGGCCGCGAGCTTCGCATCGACCTCTTGAATGTCAGGTTTTGTCAGGTTCCGCGCGCGGGAAATCGATCTTGACGGACGGTGCTGATCAGGCCTTGGGCTTAGCTGGGTCAACCTGGTGCGACGGAGATATTTGAGTGGCCGGCTCTCGGCTAGATCCTGCGCCAACGTTGCTGCGCACGGTGTGCATGTCGCCACATTCCTTGGCGGCCTGCTCCAGCAACTTCGCTGCTTGAGCAAGATGCCCACGCTCCTCAGCATTCTCCACCATTCGCCCGAGCGCACGCAGGCGATAGGCCCGATTCGCTACTGGAACCTCTGCAATAGCTTCGCGAAAGTTAGCCCGGGTGTCTTCAAATAATGTCACCCAGCGCTTAGCCAGCCCCTTGCTAGAGCGCTTGGTCGGGTCGTTAATCTCGACCTGCTGGCGGGACACAGTCACCCCGAAATTAGTCTTTACGGCCTCAGCGACCTGCGAGGGCGAATCGAAACAAGCCAGCGCCTGGACGATAAAGGTTTTGATTTCGGGAGTCAGCGCGGCCATAGGGTCGATTCTGTCTAGGTTCTGTCAAGAATTGACCGCATGGTCTCGCAGATCATTAGGGAGACGCTGATTTATTCTAAAACCCAGCTGTTGCCCCCAGATAAATCAAGGCCTCCAGAGCGTTGCAGGGACGAAAAATCGAATAAATCAGCGCCTCCTTAGCCCCGCGCCATGCCCGTCTGTCAAGGTTATCGGATCAGCGCATGTAGAACGGCCCAATGCCGCCAAATAGACTTAAGGAGACGCTGATTTATTCTAAAACCCAGCTGTTGCCCCCAGATAAATCAAGGCCTCCAGAGCGTTGCAGGGACGAAAAATCGAATAAATCAGCGCCTCCTTAAGGAATCGTAGCGGAGTGACAGTGAAGCGCTTGATTTCACAATGGCTGGTATATACACGGCAAAACTGAATTCTATACGCGATATCGTGCGGCTTGTGTCTGAGGGGAAGGAGCAGATGCGGGTGCGGGAAGCCGCGCCCGAGCAGAAGGTCAAGAGAAGAGGTCGGTGCTGGTAGCACACGAGCCCGCTCAGTGGCAGGCTCTGACGAGGCAGATTGAAATTACCAACTGCATCCTTTTCTGATATCTGCAAACGCCGCTTCTGCGCCTGAGATGTCAAAGATCGCCGTGACCGGGCTTTCGCTATATGGGGTTACGTTAACGATAAACTTGTCTGACTCCATCATTTCCTTCATAGCCTTGATCGGAGAGCCCGGATAGAAGGTCGAAGTGTTGTCAGTGGATATCTGCCAGGACCTGGTAATGGCCTTGCTTTTGCCTATGCGATAGGTAACGTCTGTGTCGTCAGTACCGATGAATGAAGACCAGTTAACGAAAAGCTCAGTTTTACCGTCGGCACAGCGTGCAAGCATGACCACGCTTTCTACCGACCTGCCCGTGCCGCCTTCAGACCCTAAAGCCGCCGTGTAAACAGGCTTGTCGTTCAAATGGTCGGTCTTGGTGGCGGTGTACCACTTCCCCGAGCCCTCGGTTTTAGTTGGCGTTGTCTTCTCCGCGAGCCCTGCGTCATCGGCAATCTTGTCGAAGCATGCCAGTCGCTGAACGTCGCCTTTTATTGCTGAGCATGCCGCGATTGATGTATCGCTAATCGCCGCGAGCCCTGGCGTAGATGCCGTCATGGCCGAGAGGCAAATCAATCCAGTTATCGCCAAATTACGCACAGTACAACCCTCCATAGATGAAGGGTGATTCTACCTTGCCATCAATTCGTCGCGCACGCCCCTCTTCAAATCTCAGACTCAACGAGCCCGTTAGCAGATTTGATGCAGATCGGTGGTGTGTTGCATGGTCGGCCCCTGGGTTTGTGATGGCCTATGTATATGTGACCGGACTGCCCTGAAAACCTGCATTGCAGTTCATTCGAGGGGAGCGCTTCCGGCCCTCATATGCAAAAGCCAGCTAAGCATCCGTCGGCGCGTGCAGTGGATTTGTAATCAATCATTTGGTTAAGGCCTGTTATCAAGAAGCAAAAATGACATGGGCACACCAGCAAACTTTGAATCGACTGCGACATATCACCACACCCGTGGTTCAGGTACTCACTGCCCAAGCACAACGTCAGGTCGAGGGCGATTTCGCAAGCATGCGATTTCTCAAGCTTTTTTATTTGGGAGATGCTGACGTATGATGTGCTATCACTGAGGCGTACCCTTTATCGCCCACGAACCGAGATGGAATTCGATGAAATTTTCGGAACTGACACTACCGGCGGTGTCATATGTGTTGTAAGGTTGGCCCTGTCATCGCAGACCTGCGTTCCCGGAAGGCAAGCGTTAGGTGCGGTGAAATGAGAACCATTCTCGAGGGGTTTGGTTTCGTGATCAAGGAAGGAAAGACGCCTGGACATAAGGTGTTTTTTTCACCAAGGTCTGAAGGAATTTACGTCCGCAAGCTACAATTGTGGGCATGGAAAGGATTCGATCATCAAGGCCCCCTATGTGGTCAAGGTGATAAGGGTTTTGAGTGATTTTCAGGACCTTCTCGAAAAATTGGAGAGAAATAAATGATTGATGCAAGCAGCTACTCCATCGAAATTCGCAAAGGGAATTTTGAAGGCGAAGAGTGCTTTCAGGCGCGCGTTAAAGAAATTCCTTATTTGGAAGAGTATGCCGATACCCATGAGGAGGCATATGCGCTGGTTATTGATAGTATCGAGCAGACAGCTTTGGAAATGGAAGCGTCGGGCAAAGTAATGCCACCGCCGATTTGTGCCATTGAAGATTATAGCGGCAGGATGACATTGCGTCTTCCAAAGACATTGCATCGCTACCTTACTCATGTCGCTGAAGGCGAAGATGTTAGTTTAAATGCACTAGTGGTTTCTGTGTTGTCCGATTTTCACGGTTTTGACGTCGGTCAAGATTCGGGTAGTAGAGGTTACTATCAAAGTGTCGCAATGAGTTACGCGGTATCGAATGCGCATGTTGAGCGTAAGATTGTGCGACAGTCTTCCCTGCGAGTTGTGGGCGGTAAGAGCTATTCCCCGGCAGAAGCAGCATGAGTAACCACGCGTTTACCAAGGCAATCGCCTCGTTGAAGTTGATTGATGTCTTTATAAAAGACTCTTCTTCTAGCCTTGGTAGTGATTTCGATCCGAAGTTTGATGCTCGTAGTGATCGCTTGAGTTTTCAGACTAAAAATTTTATAACCGCTTCTGCTGTCATAGAGGCGGAGTCGGATAATGGTCCGCTTAAAATGTTTCGAGTTACGTCTGAGCTGGGTGTCAGAATAATTTGCAAGGATGATGCAGCTAAAAAAGATGAGGATATTGAGGTTCTGGCGATTGTAGAAGCTACGATGGAAGCTGATTACGATATCGTAGACTCTACCATTACTGAGGATGAAGAGGCTTTGGATGCATTTGCTCTTAAAAATGTTCCTTATCATGTATGGCCCTATTGGCGTGAATATGTCACATCTCAGCTTCAACGTATGAATATGCCAAAACTGGTGCTTCCAATGCGAATTAGAGCTACGAATGACGAACAACCCTGCTGATGCAGGGTTTTTTTTATTTCTGGTCATCGCCGGGTCAGCCATTCGTTGAGGTCGACACAAGCGGGCGCTCTGCCACGCGCCACGAAATTACACTAGCCCAAATCGTGGCGCGCATGAACGAATCGGTTAGCCGTCCCTCACTGGCGTTCATTCAAGAGCGTTAAGCCCATCGGCATTGAGTCAATGCAGCGTGAGGTGAGGGGATGGTCTTGGCGCGAGCGGTGCGCCAGGCTCGAATAGATCGGGTAGTTGGTCCTCTGGGCATTCCCGAATGAACTGGATCATTGCAGCGTGACAGGCGCGGTAGATCGGCCCGCCAGCGCCCCAATCGTCGCCGTAGCCTGATGAGCTGTCTTCCATTTGTGACAGGTACGCTATGCCTTGCAGGCTTGTGTCGCCATCCTCGGCAGCCTTATGCCGATGGACGGGATTCACGTTCAACAGATCGCACATCCGCTCAAACCCCAGCGCCTCGGCCAAGCCCTCGCGGTCGAAAATAAAAGACTTTCCAAACCCTGACAGGATGGCTCGCGCTCCGGTGCGTTCTACTTCACGGTGCGCAAGAGCTTGCCGCTCGATGTCCGCAATAGCCTGTTTGGCGAATGGCAGGAACGGTTTGAGTTTGTTCGCCTCGCAACGAAAGGCCCGCCGCTCAGCAGTAATGGAATCAAGCCTTTCAGACACGATACGACAGATCCATCGAGTGGTGATGAGCTGGGTGCTGGCGCTGATACCTGGCTTTAGGGCGATGCTGCAAAGCCTCATGAGAACGCTAGATGTCATTGGGGTATCTCCATGGGCGTTTGGTCGTAAGTGATGCGCAGATCGGCACCAGCAGGGCAGTGGCGTCCGGTAGGCATGCTGCAGTTGCGGCAGGTCATGACGTGGTTGACGTACTGGTCTCGGGCACGCCGCCATTCAGGCGAAGCTTTGGCGGCGTGCGTGTAGGTGCGCGCCGATGTTGTTTGGCGGCTATCGCGCTCGATCAGCGTGAGCAGTGGTCGATCCACTGGGCTTTTCGTCGGGTTTGGTCGTGATGCGGCGGCCGGGGGCGGCAGGCCATCCAGCAGACCGGAAAGGAGGCTCATTGCCGGATCTCCCCGGTTTGGCTATGACTCCCATATGTGCCTTTGAAAAAAAATCGGGGGAACGGGGGAAGAGTGGGAACAGCCAATGTTTCCGGGGCTTTCAGAGGGGGTACATGTTCCCCACCCAAAAAACGGGGGACCAGTGATAACCGGATGCGGGGAATGGCTGGTTCTCTTATATTCAAAAACATGTTTGTGTTCCCCCTGTTCCCCATACATTCAATAAGGGGGAACGGCTCAAAGCCCTATAGATACTGGCTGTTCCCCCGTTCCCCCTGTTCCCCAAGAAAATAGGTTCCTGTGAACTCTGGCATTTGCATGCGGTGATAAAGGTGTTGTTCATGCGCTACCACCTTCACCGTCCATGACCTCTGGATCGATCACGTACAGGCGGGCCGAACCTCCACCTGGGATGCGGTATTTCTTCGTCTTGCGGCTTTCACGATCGGTGTCACGTCTGGCAAGCATCCCACCGGCCTCCAGCGCCTTTATCACGCGGCTCAAGCCATGTCCGTGGGCCGCTTCGACAATGGCTGACTTGTTGAACAGGTACAGGCGTTTCCCCACGGACAACTCCCAGTAGCCGGCACGGTTGAACACCTTGGTGTCGGGTACTTGGTCGTTCACGTCCGAGAAGCGGCTTGTGCCGTGCTTATCGATGAAGTCCAGAATGCCAGCCAGGATCTGCCGGTCCTCGGCATTGCCGCTGCCCACCTGATTGAGCCATTCGCCGTATAGCAATTGGCAGTCGGCCAGAGCACTACCGGGCGTCCAAGGGAGCAGGCCATAGGCAATGGCCATCTCGCCTGCCAGAGCAATCACCGCAAAGCGATCTGCTACGCGCCCGGCCTGAGCGTTGTCCTCGATGAATTGCGCTCTGGTTCTGGCGAGGTCTTCCAGCAGGCCGGGCCGATCATCACTGGCGAGAAGATGCTCCACGAATGCGGGGCCTATGTGGCCGTGGTGCGCGCTCACGGCCACGGTGAGTAAGCGGTGGAAGTCGGCGCCCTCCAAGCCATGCAGTTCGTCGAAGGCGCGGTGAGTTCGCGTACCGGCGTTCACGTCGACCATGCGCAGCTCAGCACCAGCGTGCGCCGCATTGCCGCTGATGGCAGCGTGCTCGGACAGAGAGCGCTCGCCACTCGAAAGCGCCAATAGTCGCCAGCTCAGTTTGCCGCGGGCCTCGCGGTCACGGGTCATCGTGCCTTTCCCCTGACCGTTGGCCAACGAGTAGGCCATTTCCTGTACGCGCTTGGGATCTGCGCGCTTGATCTCGTCCAGCGGCAGCATGGTGTCGTTACGGCTGGAGGCCTCGATCTCCAGACCGCCCTTGGTCATGTCCCAACTGGCCGCGAATATCCCGGGGTCGCCCCACACCGAGGAGCCAATCAGCTGCGCCAGCGACTTGCCGCTCGAGCTGTCGCCAACCAGGTGAACACCGCCGCCCAGCACGCCTACCAGGCTGAGCAGGGGGCCAGCCAGTGCGCAGCCGATCGCCAGTGTCAGTACCGGATTACCTTCGCACTTGGCAGCCACCTCGGATTTCCAGCCGTCCAGCTCGCCACGCCGACTGAACAGCACCTGGGCCTTGTTGCTGGCCTGATACCGCACCTTGGCACTCCCCAGCGTTCGTCCGGGCAGTACAAACGCGCCTGACTCATGCCAGCCCGGGCGGCTGGTGGTGGCGAACATCTCATCCGGGCGCTGGTCGAGCAGGTACTCCATGAATGTTCCGCGTTTCTTGAGCGCGATGATGACGCCCATGCCGAACAGCGCACGCCTGGCATCCTCGCCGCTGCCGCCGAACACTTCCATAGCGATGATCCATTCCTTGATACCGCCCTCGGTGGCCAAGCGGAGCAGACGGCCCTCGCTGCCGTCGTCACTGTTGGTCGTGCGGGCAACCACTGTCACCGGTGTAGAAATCCACTCGTCGGTGATAGGGCGGTCACTGGCATCATCTTCGTTCTCTTCCTCGTCGGCACCGCCGCGCTTGAAGCCGTGCCAGTAAACGCCCGGGCGCAGACGCCGGCCTTTCTCGTTGATCACCCACTGCTCATGGACTGCCCAGCACGGTCGGTCTGGTGTGATGCGCTGACTACGCTCCACCTCAAACCCGGCCAGCTCGTCGCAGATCTCGCGCTCGCGCCTTACCGCCTCTTGCAACTGCTCGGAGTCAATCTCGCTCAGGCCTTCACCGCGCTCAAGTTGCACTGCTGCGATTTGCTGAATGATCCGAGAATGCTCCCGCCCACTCTCCAGCGCCTTACGCCGGTATTCGGAGCGATCTGCAGCGGTCAGGCGTCCCGGGAACAAGTCCTTGAACTCCAGGCCTATTGAGACGAGAACATCCTCGGATGAGCAGCCGGCAAAGCAGTGGATCAATGCCCGGCCATCGTCGGTGCTGGACACGCTCAAGGAGGGGGATTTATCCAGGTGCGCCGGACATTTCGCCATGTGACGGTTCTTGCCGGACGGCTTTACACCATCCAGCCGTTGAAGAATCCGGCTGGCCGGGTCATCGCCCACTACGGACAGTTTTGGCTTGGATTTCATTGCAGTTGCTCCCGCGCCGGTACTGCTGCAAAAGCCTGCATGACCTGACCGTTATTGATCGCGTGCCAGTAGGTGAACTCGTCAATCGCTCCAACCTGACGAGCCTCTACGGTGGCGTCAGGGCTACGCATCACAACTCGCCCGCACTCGGCGTCCTCCGCAGTCAGGAAAGGCCCCAGCAGTGGCTTCGGCGCTTTCGCATGAACTACATAAAACAGCTCGTTGGCTTTTTTCAGGCAAGCCGATCCCGTCGATGCAAGTGCATCGTTTTGAAAATTCATGCTGTTAAACCTCTATCGGGCTGACGCTTTGCAGTAGCCGTGTATGACTAAAAAGTTAGTTGTCAGCGATGCCGATCTAACAAAAGTTGGTACTGCGCCATGTAGGTTTTTTGGTCTATCACGCCGCAGTTGCACAGTGTCTGCAAGACGCCGCCCGCTTCGCTGGAGCGGTGCTCCGCAAGGGCGTTCCTGGCTCGTGCCGCCTTCAAGGCGTCCTTGACTGCTTTTTTCGCAAGGCGCTCGCCAGTCCAATAAACATCAAGCCGGGATGGATCGCTGAAATCGACGTCAGCAGCGCCTAACGCGCGATAGCGCAGTCCGTAAAGCGCCAGTTCGGCAAGTTGCTCAGTGCTCAGCCCTTGGAGCGCCGGGTGCTCGGCGTAGAGGTTCATTTGGCACCAGCCTTTGCCTGACGTCTCGGCGTGGCGTCTGCGGCGTGAGCCGACACCCCTGCCACGTTACTGATCAGTGCGCCGAGGCTTTCCAGCATCCAGCCGACATTTATCACTGCATCCGGGCTCAGGCCCGACTCTTCGTTTGATGCCGCACAGGCGAGCAGATTGCCGATACCTGATACCCCGTGCGCAAGGGTTAAAAGTTGGTCATCGGTTGCGCGGATCACGGCGTCGAGATCATCGGCATTCATGGCAGTGATTTCATCTCGTTTGATCAGGAGGTCACACCAGTTCATCGTTTTCATTGGTCGCCACCCGACTGATTCAGGCTCAGATCGATTGCTTTACAGGCGCGCTCAACGTCCCCGAGGTGAACCTCTGCGAGGTACTGGCTGAGATCGGCAAGGCCTTGGATATTTCGTCCATCTTCATGCTCCAGGTCCAGTTGGATGGCCTTGCTCAGGCTCACCATCCAGCGGGTGAACTCCATGCTGCAGGCGAGCTGGAAGGATGCCTCTTCGGCAATGGATTTGAGTTCTTTCGATTTCGAAGTGCTAGCCATGCGAGTCATTACGCCACCTCCTGAACTACGGGAATTTCCGTAATTAGCAGATCGGCCCAAGTCATGGCGGTGTGCTGGGCCACGACGGCGATCACCTTGGCCACGAGTGGCGGAGTGGTCGGGCTGGCGATGACAGCAGAGGCGAGTGCCAGCAGGGTTAGAATTTCCCTGAGGTCTTTGACCAGTTCGGAATCGATGCGGACGTTAGGGATCATTTCGACACCTCCAACGCTTCCAGCTCTTCCCGCCAGTGACGGATATCTGCTTCGGCAATGTCTGCACGGTCCAGCGCCACGGCCGCGCCAAGCTCGGCAACGCGTCCGCTATGAGTGGTCCCGAGACTAGTTTTCAAAGTCCAGAACAGCGACTCTAGTTGACGCAATGTCTCTCGGCACACATCGAGCTGATCAAGTGCGTCGTTGGCAACGTCTGCAGGAGGACGAGAGGCAGTAATCATTGTGCACCCCCAGCATTATCCAGAGCGCGTGCGCGGTCCATGTGGGAGTTGTAGCGGTTGAGTCGTACAGCAAGGGATGAGTTTGCGCGGAGAGCGCTCAAGGCCATGCGGCGGTGGGCAAGTGCGCGAAGTGCGGACGGAATGAGTGCGTGCATAGGTAAAACTCCCGTATCAAGTTGAGAGCTACCACGTTCGCGACCAAACGGATGGGTGGCAGCCGTGCGTAGGTTGGTCGACCGGAGATACAGGAACCCGGCACACCCGAAGGTGTCCTGCGCACAGCCGCCATAACACTGAACTGCGGGCACAAAAAAAGCGCCTGCAATCGTAATGGGGGCGCTGTTGCGCCTGTATTTTCTCGGGCGACCAAACCCGATCGCTGAATTTGCAGCGACGGGCAGACGATACCGAGCATCACGATTGCTTGCAATCTCTGTTATCGACCGCTGGTCGTTAATCGTGAAGGTCAATGTCATATGATCCCTCGATCAGCAGCGCTCCGGCGCCTGTCTCGGAGCCGAGAGGATTTACCCCAGCGACCTTGCGAGGCGTTGCCTGTGACACTGCGAGAGCAACTGCTAGGAGGGTGTAGACAAAATCATGTAGTGAGTCGGCGCGCGAGTATTCGAGCCTCGGCCAACCAAACCCATGCCTCGCTTACCGCAAAAAGGCGATCATGATGCATGATCAGTCGCCGAGCTCTCTCATTCCAGGCATGAGTTCGCTCCACTACCCATCGCTTGGGCATGACCACAAATCCAGTCTGAACAGGCTCCACGGAAAATAGATCGCCTTGTTCAGAGTGCCATTGCCCTGTTCTTCTGTTATTCGGGCCACGGATCACTTGAACATCGATAGCGTGCAGTTGATGGGTGCGCTGTGCCCATTTTCCTGCGTACGCACTATCAACAAAAAGCGTGCTCAGTGACGGATATTTTTCCTTCGAGTACGCCACCGCATCATCCGCCGCGTCACGATCCTGCACGCTTGCAGCACTGATACTGACAGCCAGCAGCAGGCCCAATGTATCGACAATCAGACTTCGTTTACGCCCCTTCACTTTTTTGCCTGCGTCGTAGCCGCTGTCACCGCCTTGAGGAGAACTGCGGGTCGACTGTGAATCCAGGATCGCTGCTGACGGGCTGTCAGCGCGTTCTTCCCGCTCACGCCATTGAGCTCGCAAGCGATCATGCATTTGCTCGAACTTGCCTTGAGCGCTCCACCGGCGGAACGTTTTGTAGACATTGTCCCAATGAGGAAAATCGCGGGGTAGCATTCGCCATGAGCACCCCGTGCGTACGACATAGCAACAGGCTTCCAGCAACGTGCGCCGAGAGTGAAGCGGTGGCACTCCTCGTCCGCCCTGGCTTTCAAACAGGTCGGCGACCAGTGCCCACTCGGTATCTGTCAAGCAACTCGGATATAGCTGCTCCGGCAGTTGGCGGCGGTGGGTTTCATTGTAGCCATAGGCTTTATTAGGTTCAGGTGACTGAAAACTTCCCTTGGCCCGCTGCTTTACACGCGTAATCCCTGCCATTTTCAACGCTTTTGCAAAGGTGTCGGGATGCGCAGTGATACCGGTTTCGGCGAAGAATACGAGCGCCAATTCGGCCTGGCTGGAATAGGGCTGTGCATGAGCGAGTTTCACCAGCACGGGATAGTGCTCGGCGGCAATCGAGCGAGGACGTCCGGTTTTAGGCATGGCTTGAGGGCTATTCAGACAAGGGAGTGAAAGTTTAATTTATTTTGTCTACACCCTCTAAGTATCCTCTGAAAAAGCCCATTTTTTTGGAGAGGAACCGGGCTGGAGCGCCTGTATTTACTGGCTTCGACTTTTGAAGAAAAGGCTTTTTCAGACCTTCCCTAAAGGCGATCACGATTACCGAAAAAAGACTGTTCATTCGAACAGGATTTAAATCAGTCTATATCTGTCTATGCTTACAAAGGAAGGCCCGCATCAGGCCCTATTGCCGAAGTCGCCCTGGATGACCACTCCTTTAGCTTGTCCGTCGAGGTAGTCCGCATACCACTGCATCATGGTCGTGCGCTGCGCCAGGTACTGCGCCTTGTTGTAAACGCCACGGACACCCTGAGGCTTGTGGCTGAGCTGCGCCTCGATATGATCGGCCGGGAAGCCGTGTTCATTGAGTGTGGTGCTCGCAATGTGGCGGAAGCCGTGGCCGGTCTGGCGGCCCTCGTAGCCGATCCGACGCAGCGCCATCAGGAATACGGTATCGCTGCGCGGCTTGGATCGATCGCTGCGTCCAGGGAAGAGCAGGGGGTACGCGCCGGTGATGGGGCGTAGCTCTTCCAACAACTCAATGGCCTGGCGGCAAAGCGGCACTAGGTGCTCTCGACCTTTTTTGCGGCCCTTGCGCTCAACTGGGATGGTCCACAGCTTCTTTTCCAAATCGAACTCGGACCACTGGGCTTCGCGCAGCTCGCTGGGACGCACCGCAAGCAGGGTCAGAAGACGCAAGCCCAACTGTACGTCTCTGGCGTGCGGGTATGACTGGATGGCACGAAGGAGGGCGGGCAACTCTTCGGCCGAGACGTGGGCATAGTTCTCGGCTTTTCCGCTGGAAAGGAACTTGTGGATGCCTTCCAGCGGGTTGTTCACGGCGCGGCCGGTCACTCGAGCCAGATCGTAGACATCCTTGCAATAAGCGCGCACTCGGCTCATCTGCTCAAGAATGCCTTGTTGCTCCAAACCTCGAAGCAGCTCCATCCATTCCATGGACAGGATGCCTATATACCGGCGCTGGCCGAAGGTGGGAAACACATGGCGTTCAAGTGCTCCCATGATTCGCTTCGCCGTTCCTGCGTCCCAGCCGCCGATACGGGATGCATGCCATTCACGGGCCAGTGTCTCAAACGTATCGTTTGCTGCCTGGGCTTCTGCTGCCTTGCGCGCCTGTTTGGTCACCATGGGGTTTCGGCCTTCGGCCGTATCGGCGCGAAGATCTGCAGCCTTTGCTCTGGCCGATGCGCCACTGACCTCGGGGTATCCCCCTAGCCCCAGCCAAGACCACTTGCCGTCTGCTTTTTTATAACGCAGCTGCCAAGACTTTTGTCCGTCCGGCTTCACTCGGAAGTACAGGCCGTTGGCGTCGAGTTCGCGGTACTCCTTCAAGTCCGGCTCAAGGCCTGCAAGAGCGGTGTCGGAGAGCGGTCGGCGCTTGATTTCGGACCGTTTCACGGTTTGTATCCCTTCGGTTCAATTATTTTCAAAGGATACACGCTGGGATACACGGTGGGTAGATATAGGGGGATACAAGGAAAGATAGCCAGAAACAAGAAAGCCCGCACGAGGCGGGCTTCTTGGGGTTGTTTATAGACAGATATAGACGTCTATAAACAGGTACTTGGTGGCTACACAGGGACTTGAACCCCGGACCCCAGCATTATGAATGCTATGCTCTAACCAACTGAGCTATGTAGCCAAGTGGCGCGCATTATTCGCGCTAAGCGGATATGTGTCAAGCGTTGTTGTGAAAAATAATTGCGTGGGATCAACCGGTTAGGCGGAGGCCCTCCTGAAGTCGTCTTTTTCGGGCGTTATCGGAACAGGGCGTTCAGCAGCTCCTGGTCATCGAAGTCGTCTACCATGTCCAGCATATCGTCCATCTCTCGCTGATCTCTGAGCCAGGCTTTCAGGCTTTTCGGATGGGTGAGCGCTTGCAGTTCATCCTGTGTTTCATGAAGGTGTTCCCGTATGACCTTTAGCTGCCTCGCACATTTTGCGTTGACTGTTTTGGGCCTGATGTCTTCATAGGGATCCATCAGGAAGCGTTCCCGGATCATCATTTTTCGATCATGGATCTCGTCTTCCAGTTCTCTGAGTTGCTCGCTCAGAATCCGGTTGAAGTGCTTGAGGCGTTTGTCGGAGAGGGTGTCGATGTGCGTCTGGTCGATTTGCTCGATCTCCATCTGCATCTTTAGCAGCGCCAGCAGGTTGACATTTTCATAAGCTTCGTTCACCCGTTGCATGAGCGCGGTTTTGCGGTCGCGCTCGTCGGTATCCTGCTCTCGGTCCGGGTGCAGCGCGCTGACCAGCTTGCGGTATATTTCACGTAATGACTGGCTGCCCTCTGCCTTTTCCTGCTCACGACGCAGTTCGCTGGCTGACGGTTTTTTTGGCTTCTGGTTGCTCGTTGCTTGCTCGTTCTGTTCCCTCAGCTTCTCTTCAATGTGCGTCGTAATGTCGTCAAGGGAATCCAGATCGATGTCGTCTCCCAGCTCCACGCCCAGCGTTTCTTCCAGTGACGCTTTAAACAGCTCGTCTTGCCGGCGTCGATCCTCGTCGTAATCGCTGCCGGAGTGCTTGAGATAAAGGCGCTTCAGTTCTTCGTCGTGTTCCTCGCCCATCAGCGATATCGTCAGCTCACAGATGATGTCCCGCAGTGTGGCGCGGTCATTCTTGCCCAGCCGAAACTGATCGCTAGCCTGGTCAAGCAGGCGAAGCCTGGTTATCTCGTTCTGAGCCTGCTCTTTGAGCATCGGGACCCATTCTTCAGCCCATAACTGTTCGCAGGTAACCGACGCCTCCAGCCACTGCTGAAAAAGCTTGCGTCGTGTTTCAAGCTTCTCCATCAGCGTGTTGAATTTCTTCTGGCCAGTGCTGAGATGAGGCTTGGAAGGTTGCGCAACGATACGTGGTGATGCGGGTGGGGTAGTCATGACAAGACCTCCTGTAAAGGGCGAGATCGCTATGCAGTAATCGGCAAATTTTCTGAAGTTTACTTTTCTCCGGGCTCTTTAAGGGTGAACAATTTGCCGTCTTGAAAAAGGTGCTGGGTGCTTGAGTGGCGGTCCGGTTCTTGCTTGGATGTTTCCAGAGCGTCAAAGGCTGCGCTATTGACCAGGAAACGAGTGGGTTACCGCGTTTTTCGACCCAATCTGAGGCGACATGTATCGCCATTGAAACAAGAACATGGCATTTTGCTGTCAGTGTTTTTCCAAAAAAAAGCATCGCCTCTGTTTGTTCAGATCCGGCCGGTGTTCACGGGGAGTTGCAGGACATGAACAGTTTTTTGTCGCCGGGCATGCGCCTGATGGGGCGCGTTGGTTTTGCTCGCAAGTTTCAGGTCTTGTTCCTGCTGTTTATTCTGCCGTTGGCGGGTAGCGCCTGGTTTATCACCAAGGACTACCGCAACAAGCTTGAAGTGATCTCGGGCGAGCAGTCAGGCGTGCGGCAACTGCTGGCACTCGATGACCTGAACGTCGAGCTGTCTGCCCAGCGCGACCATGCAGCCCGCTGGAAGGCGGCCGATATTCTTCGCGAACCGACACCCGCTGCCAGAGAAGCAATGGCGGGTGTCGATGCTGGCATCCCGCGTATCACCAAGGCCCTGCAAGGGGTCAACGCAGTGCTGGTCCAAGAGAGTGCCCCGGCTGACACGATGGCCCGCTACAAGGCGTTGCAAGCAGCGGTTACCGGCCTGGACACCGCGTCGTTGCGCACCGTGGGTTGGTGGCCGGACGGCTACGACCGATTCACGACAGTGCTGAATCTGGTGCAGGCGCTGCGTGAGCAGATCGCAATGGACAGCGGTTTGATCCTCGATCCGTGGCTTGAAACCTACATGTTGATGCAGCTCTCCACGCAGCAAGTGCCGGACTTGATCGAGCGCATCGGCCGCTTGTCCAGCGTTGGTCAGACATCCGTCGCTTCGGGGCAGTTCAGCCTGCAAAGCCGTCTGCAAATGCGTGATCTGCGCGGCCGTATCGACGACTCCAAAGAACAGATGAACAAAGCGGCCAGCCTGCTGTTATCCAAACTGCCCGAGCAACTTCAGCCTTGGGCTGACACGTATGCGGGCGTGAAACAGGTGCTGGAAACCGAGCTGAAAGTCATCGATGACGGTGTGTTCGGCGGCAGTATCAAACTCAAGCCGGAAGAGTTCGAGAAAAGCATCGATACCTTGACCAACAGCACGTCGGGCCTGCGTAAGCACTCACTCGAGTCGCTCAATGGACGCCTCGATTATTACCATGAGTCCTCGAACATGGAGTTCATCCCGCTGGCCGTGGTGTTCTGCGTGCTGGTAGCCATGGCGATGTACCTGTTTGCCTGCCTGCAATCCTCCATTCGTAACAGTGCGCGCGGGATCACCACCCTGGCTGAGTCGCTACGTGACGGCAATCTGTGCGTGGAAGTTGCGGTGCAGGGGCGTGACGAGCTTGCTGCCATCAGCAAGGCGCTGAACGTCGCAGTCGTGCAACTGCGTACCAGCCTGCTGGGCGTCAATCAGGAAACTCTGCGGGTAGGCGATGCAGTGCTGACACTGACGGCGCAATCCAGCGGAACGCTCAACGAGGTTGAAGACCAGCAACAACAGATCAGCCAGATTGCCACGGCAGCAACGGAGCTGGCTGCCACCTCTCAAGGCGTGGCCAGAAGCTGTGAGCAGGCCTCGGAGAGCGCTCGTCACACCCGTCATATTGCCGAGCAGAGCAGTCAGGACAGTCAACGCACCACCGACAGCATTCAGCAACTCAACCAGCGCCTGACCGAAACAGCCGCAGCATTGGGGCGAGTCAGCGAGCAGGGGCAGCAAATTCAATCGGTGGTGGATGCCATTCGCGGCATCGCCGAACAGACCAACCTGCTGGCCCTCAATGCGGCCATCGAAGCTGCCCGTGCGGGCGAGCAGGGACGCGGATTCGCCGTGGTGGCCGATGAAGTGCGCAGCCTGTCGCAACGCACTCAGGCGTCGACCGCGCAGATCGCCGGCACAGTCGACAGCTTGCGCTCGACCGTGACCCAAGCCGTGAACCTGATGGAAGCGGCTTGTGGCCAGGCGGTCAACGATGCGCAATCGGTAACCGGGCTCGGCGTTCGTCTGGGCGAAATCGCCACCGCCGTGCAGGGCGTCGCAGATACATTGGCGCAGATATCGACGGCCGTGGAAGAGCAGGCCTCGACGGCCGATGAAGTCAGCAGCAACATCCAGCAAGTCGATCAGGCAGCCGGCCGCTTGCTGGAAGGTGCGCGGGCGGTCAATCAGGCGGCGGATACGCTGAGCCAGGGCAGTCGGGCGTTGAATGACAATACGGCGCGGTTTAGGTTGGGGTGAATAAGTCATTGCTGTTCGGGCTGAAAACCGGCGCGGTTAATCCCGCCGGATTTCGGTTACTACGGGTCTTGAAGCATGAAATTTGTATTGATGAACACGTAATAAATCATTTCGAGACTGACGGAAGTCGTTACACCGCGTAAAATGCATCGTTTTTGCAGGCGAATGGTTTCTTGAGAGCGCAGCTTACCGAAAAACACCGGGCGGACGATGCCTGTCCGCTATCAGTTCGCCCGCGCGTTGCCATTTTAATGTGTACCTATAACGGGGCTGCGTATCTTCGTGAGCAGCTTGACTCCCTCGCGGCTCAGACCTTCACCGACTGGGTTCTGTACGTCTCCGACGATGCGTCGACTGACGACACTCTCGGTATCTTGTCCGACTACCGCGCCCGTTGGGGAGGAGACAGACTTGTCATATTTAATGGGCCCTGCAAAGGCTTCGCAGAGAATTTCATTTCTTTGGTTCAGCGCTCTGAGGTAGAAGCCGATTATTTCGCGTTCAGCGATCAGGATGATGTCTGGTTTAGCGACAAGCTGGAAAGAAGCGTGGCCCGTCTTGAGTCTGTAGACCTTGGCACGCCTGCGCTCTATTGTTCAAGAACCCGGCTGGTCGATGAAGATTTGAAGGTCATTGGGGTTTCGCCGCTGTTTTGTAAGCCGCCGTCTTTTAAAAACGCATTGGTCCAGAGTCTGGCAGGCGCCAATACGATGCTGATCAATCAGGCGGCGCGTGGCTTATTGGTCCAGTTGCCTGAGCACTCTCCGTTGATAGCCCATGACTGGCTGACCTATCTGCTGGTAACGGGGTGCGGAGGCCGGGTTTTTTATGATGCTGAACCCTGTCTTTACTATCGTCAGCACAGCGGCAACTTGATCGGCGCCAATGCGAGTGCTCGTGACCGGCTGGTGCGCTTTCGCAAAATGCTTTCAGGCCGGTTCATAGAGTGGAATGACGCGAACGTGTCGATTCTGAAGGGAATGGAGTGTGTGCTTACCGTGGAAAATCGGGCTGTGTTGACGGATTTTGATAACGGCCGCAGACAGCCTTTCTTTAAGCGCGTATCTACTCTTCGAAAGGCCGGGATCTATCGGCAGACTGTGCAAGGTAATTTGAGTCTGGTGTTGGCCGTGTTTTTGAGGAGAGTTTGAAGGCGGGCTAAGAGGGTGTAGACAAAATAAATTAAACTTTCACTCCCTTGTCTGAATAGCCCTCAAGCCATGCCTAAAACCGGACGTCCTCGCTCGATTGCCGCCGAGCACTATCCCGTGCTGGTGAAACTCGCTCATGCACAGCCCTATTCCAGCCAGGCCGAATTGGCGCTCGTATTCTTCGCCGAAACCGGTATCACTGCGCATCCCGACACCTTTGCAAAAGCGTTGAAAATGGCAGGGATTACGCGTGTAAAGCAGCGGGCCAAGGGAAGTTTTCAGTCACCTGAACCTAATAAAGCCTATGGCTACAATGAAACCCACCGCCGCCAACTGCCGGAGCAGCTATATCCGAGTTGCTTGACAGATACCGAGTGGGCACTGGTCGCCGACCTGTTTGAAAGCCAGGGCGGACGAGGAGTGCCACCGCTTCACTCTCGGCGCACGTTGCTGGAAGCCTGTTGCTATGTCGTACGCACGGGGTGCTCATGGCGAATGCTACCCCGCGATTTTCCTCATTGGGACAATGTCTACAAAACGTTCCGCCGGTGGAGCGCTCAAGGCAAGTTCGAGCAAATGCATGATCGCTTGCGAGCTCAATGGCGTGAGCGGGAAGAACGCGCTGACAGCCCGTCAGCAGCGATCCTGGATTCACAGTCGACCCGCAGTTCTCCTCAAGGCGGTGACAGCGGCTACGACGCAGGCAAAAAAGTGAAGGGGCGTAAACGAAGTCTGATTGTCGATACATTGGGCCTGCTGCTGGCTGTCAGTATCAGTGCTGCAAGCGTGCAGGATCGTGACGCGGCGGATGATGCGGTGGCGTACTCGAAGGAAAAATATCCGTCACTGAGCACGCTTTTTGTTGATAGTGCGTACGCAGGAAAATGGGCACAGCGCACCCATCAACTGCACGCTATCGATGTTCAAGTGATCCGTGGCCCGAATAACAGAAGAACAGGGCAATGGCACTCTGAACAAGGCGATCTATTTTCCGTGGAGCCTGTTCAGACTGGATTTGTGGTCATGCCCAAGCGATGGGTAGTGGAGCGAACTCATGCCTGGAATGAGAGAGCTCGGCGACTGATCATGCATCATGATCGCCTTTTTGCGGTAAGCGAGGCATGGGTTTGGTTGGCCGAGGCTCGAATACTCGCGCGCCGACTCACTACATGATTTTGTCTACACCCTCCTAGGGAGACGCTGAACAATTAACCCGTTCGCACCGTCCCCATTTCCAAGCCGGTTTTTTTCAACCTGCCGGCCTTATTTTACGTTTCTCGAGCAGATTTCTGCCCTCATTTTGCTGAAAGGCGGGCCAGTCCCGCCTTTCAGACGGATTTATCCTGCCGTCTGTTGTAAATACCGCTTGGCCAGCATCAGATTGGCCAACCCAAACAAACTGAACAACTGCGCTGTATTCTTTTCCAGCCCACGGTAGCGAACCTTGCGATGATTGAAGCGCACCTTGATTACCTGGAAGGGGTGCTCGACCTTGGCACGCAGTTGCGCCTTGGCATATTCAATTTTGCGCTTGACCCGATACAGCACGCTGCCTTCGCCGTGCTGCTTGTAACTGCTTGGCCGTTCTGCAATCGACCAGATAACGTCCCGTTCAGCATGCTCCGGTCGCTTGGCCGCACCGGTGTATCCAGCGTCACCCGAAACATAGGTTTCGTCACCGTGAAGCAACTGGCCAACCTGGGTGACATCCGCCACGTTAGCGGCCGTCCCTACTACGCTGTGCACCAGCCCCGACGTGGCGTCTACACCAATGTGGGCCTTCATCCCAAAGTGCCATTGATTGCCTTTCCTGGCCTGATGCATCTCAGGATCACGCTTGCCTTCTCGGTTCTTGACCGAGGGCGGCGCGGCGATCAGAGTAGCGTCGACGATAGTGCCTTCCTTGAGCAGCAGCCCCCGGCTGGCCAGATGCTGGTTAATCGTTTCAAACAGCAGCCGGGTTAGCTGATGGACTTCCAGCAAGCGGCGAAAACGCAGCAAGGTGGTGGCATCCGGTGCAGACTCGCGACCCAGGTCGATACCCATAAAACCGCGGATGGCCTGGCTGTCGTAGACGGCATCTTCGCAACCTTCATCGGAGAAACCGAAACACTGCTGCACGACGTACATGCGCAACATGCGCGACACCCCTATCGCAGGGCGTCCGCGCTTGCCTGCGGTGTTGCTATAAAACGGCGCCACTTGCGCCTCCAGCAGGGCCCAGGGCACCAACTGTTCAAGGTCAGCCAGGAAGCGATCTCGGCGAGTCTGCTTTTTCTTGCCGGTATATTCGAGTTCGGAGAAGGTCTTCTGCACGCGCGTAACGCTCACGGAGAGGGAGGCTGTTGAAGGAACATAGTGTGCCAAGGGTGGGGACAGTTGGCTATTTTTGCAGCGCCTCCCTAAGGGATCTGAGCTCATGCTGTGTTGTGCTTATCCAAGGCCGTACTGTGTACGGCCTTTTTCTGAGCCCTAGTTTGTTGTCGTTCGATCAGGGGCCTTATATATCTGATAGGCAGGGTTTGGAGAAGTTGGGATTGCCTCGAAATGGGAGCGAATGTATTCGTCAACCCAGTGATGCGAGTTTGAAAACCTCAGCTCTTCTCGTCCATCCATCGCCATGTTGAAGACCAGTGCAAAACCTGGGTCAGCTTTTTTTATCCGCTCTATTTCTGCTCGCTGAAAGTCTTCATTACGAGGCGACAGCGCGTAGATCTCCCAGAGTGGCGCGTGCCGGTTCAGCAACGGATAAGCCCCCGGCCAGAAAGGCAGTACAAGTACGGCTCTGCCCGCCGGAGCGTAGCGGTCTGTCAGGTCCCTCAGCAGATTTACCGCTTCGGCAGTGCTGGGGTCCATCGAAAGCGTGGAGCCGGATACGTTGACCGGCACCCAACCGTCTTGAGTCCGAGCCAGTGCTCCTGGTTGCCAGGCTGAAAAAATGAACAGGCTGATGAGGCTGGTCAGTGTTGCCAACGCCCATTTTGAGAACCAAGACTTGCAGGTGGCCAAGATCAGAAAAATACCCAACAGCATGGGGTATATTCCTTGAGCGAGATGACCTACATCAGCTCGGGCAAAAGGGTAGTGAGCGTAAGGAAGTGTTGCGCATGCTACCGCCACAAGTTCGGGACGTACTGCGTTACCCCGGAATCGCTCTTTGAACACCCACCCAAGCGAGCCTGCACCGAAGACTATAAGCCCCACAAAACAGATGCTTATCAGAAACGACCTTGTTTCGATGATAAAGTCGGCAGTACCAAAATCAATCGTCCATGGCCAAGGTATGGGGAGCGGTAGATTCGTATTGCCCTGTTCAAGCATGAAAATAATCGTGTCCATGAATGCAGAAAAATAGCCTGGTATGAGTAGACACATCCCCAATACAGGAAGATACCCAACCACCACTCCTGCTGCCCAGGCCGCGATACCCTCCAAACGATAATTTGCCTTCGGCGCTTTAATAGTCAGCCAGCCCATGGCGAGTAAACTGGCCACCGCGCCGTAAACACCGTGATTTCGGCCAAACACGGCCGCAAGGCCGACGATCATGCCGAGGAGAAAGTATCGTTTAGTAGAGGGATTCAGCAAAAGGTAAGTCAGGCCAGCAACGATGATCATCGAAGTGGACATATCAATGATTTTGTGGCGCGGATACATCCAAGCCATAAGTGCGACCGCCGCGAGGCACAGGTAAGCGAATCTTGCGGCGTGCTGCCTCAGTGCGACGGAGATCGTCCACAGGCCTGCACAGAGGCCTAATAGTTGAAACGCAGCCACTGCTACGCGCAGGGCGATGATTCCCGTATCCCCCATAAGATAAAAGAAACCGGCGGACCAATAGTATCGGCCAGGGTCGTAGGCCATGAAATCTCGAACTGGAATTTCACCTTTGATTATCTGTTGGGCGCCTTACCACAGATAGCCTTCATCCCACAGGTTAAAGCCGTCGTGGCCTTGCCACAGAAAATTTCCTGCCACGAAAATAGCTGCTATAGCAAGGAGCATAAAGCCGTTCGCCAATTTATTTTGTATAGCGTGATTCATGGTTCGTTCCGTGTAATACAGCAATGACGCTCACTATGCCTTCTCAGCGAGCTTGACGGTAGAGGTGCTTTTGTAGGCATGTCTAAAAGACATCAGGCTGCCTCCAGGCATCCCGCCACTGTGATCGTCGGTCCATTCTCCGCTTCTGCCAGCGGCAGATGCAGCGTCAAGGGGGCCGCTACTCAAGCGACTTGGGTCGAGACTAGCCTGGCAAGTTATACTGCGGGCTTTGCAGCGGGAAAATCTGATTATCTGATCGGGCGAGCTTTTTTTAAGTATCAGGCCACGAGGGCATCAAAATCGATGCCTACTTCAGAGCCTCCTTAACGAATATCTAATGGCTGGAGCAGCATGTGACTCATCGTGATAACTCATTTGACCTGATCAGACACGTGGCGGCGTTAGCGGTGTTGGTCAGCCATCACTTCGTACTTTCTGGCTTTCAGGAGCCGATGCTGAAGGGCTATAGCTCTGTGGGCGCAATTGCCGTACTGGCTTTTTTTGCCATATCAGGATTTCTGATCACTCAGAGTTTTTTAAAGACACCCGTTTTTTTCGTGTATATGCAGAAAAGAGCGGCGCGGATATTTCCTGCTTTGATCGTTTGTGCTGCGGTCATGGTCTATATCGCAGGCCCTGTCTTCAGTAAAACAAACGGCATGAGCTACGCCCTTAGTCTGGATGCGCTGTCTGACTTCCTCAAGGTGTCTGCGTTTGGTCGAGCCGAGATCGGTGAAGTCACCCATGATTTCATATTCAAGGATTCATTTAACGGCAGTTTATGGACGTTGAAAATTGAATTTGGCTTTTATGTGGCGCTCGCGTTGGCTTTGTGGGTGATGCGCCACGTTGCCGTGCCCGTTGTGGCCACTGTCTTTTCTGCATTACGGCGTATGTATTTACATTTTCAGCAAGCCCTGTGGCGCCAAAGCTGCTGGTTTACTCAACCTTGGGGATAGCATTTTTTACAGGCTCTTCCACTTATTTCTATAGAGACCTGTTCAGCCGAACTCAAATAAAAATGCTGGTGGGAATGCTTTCTCTGGCGCTTATCCTGGCGTCGCTGGGTACGGAGTGGGTCATGGTGCTGGCCAGCGTGGGTGTGAGCCTGTTAGTGCTGGTGGTCGGAACGTTGCTTAATGATCGGATCATTAAATCACGGTTCGATATTTCTTATGGAATGTACCTCTATGCCTTCCCCGTTCAGCAACTGATGATCAATTTATCCGGGTTAAGCTTTTATGCATCCATGTTGGCCTCTGTCGCAGTGGTCATCGTGCTGGCCACGTTGTCCTGGCATTGGGTCGAGAAGCCAGCGCTGAACTACATGCACCGCAGAACCCGCTCTCGATTGAGCACCACGCCAGCCTGATCCCTTGCTTGGCGTGCCTGATGCTTGGAGAACAATGCCCGGTTCACGACAAACGTCTAAGCATCTTGATCCCGTAATGCGGCCCTGGCGTCACACGTCAGGGCCGCATTCCTGCATGCCTGTTTTGCATAGCGCCCCCCTGCGTGAGAGATAGGCGAACACGCCGAGCGTTGAGCGTGTAGTCGAGCAGCCACGCCGGTATTCGACTACGCCGGCTTCGGTGATGATTGAGGACGTCAGTCTTGAGAGACCAGCGTCGTGTGCGATGTGCGTAACACGCAGTTCTTTTCCCGTGTCACATAAACGCATCTTGTGTTGGCTATGCTTGGCGTTGGGCAATATTTGAAGGATTCGGTGGAAAATCTTCCTGTCGCACAGGGCGCATGCCAGAAATTCGTGCCTCCAGGCTGTCCGCAGATCAGTACCTCGTGGCTGATAAGGGGGCTGGAAAGTTTAATAGCGTTGATAGGGCGTCAGAAGCTAAACCGTCACCGGCAAGTCGTGTAATATACGAAATGTCGAAAGGTATCCTCTGAAAAAGCCCATTTTTTTGGAGAGGAACCGGGCTGGAGCGCCTGTATTTACTGGCTTCGACTTTTGAAGAAAAGGCTTTTTCAGACCTTCCAAAGGAGTGCGAGTGACCGTCTTGCCCTAGGAGCAACGTGGTGTATTCGGAAGAATTTAAAAATATTACGAGGTCATTGAGTCATGCTTAAGCGTCTCCGCCAAGAGAACTCCCTTCAGAAAAGGCAATCTTCTGCTTCCATGGAAAGGCTGCAACAAGAGATGGCCAACAAAGAAGCGGCGTTCACGGCTGCTCTGATTGAGCGAGACACGCATATCCATAATCTGAACCTCACTATTATGGAAATCCAAGGCTCGACCAGCTGGAAAGTAACGTCTCCTCTAAGAAAGCTAGTGGCTGCTATTCGACGCGCAGGCCGTGGCGGACAGGCAACGACGGTACAACACCCTTTGCATGAGGTGCCTCAGCATGTAGTTGACGCCGCCAGGGTAGAAGTCGCTCAGGTGGCGCAGGCCAATTCGTACACGCAGTGGGTCGAAGAATTCGACACGATCGATGATATCGATCGCCTTAGCATGTATGAGGACATGGGGACCTGGAAACTCGAACCGCTGCTGTCTATTATCATGCCGGTTTACAACCCGCCTATCGATATGCTCAGAGAAGCCATCGAAAGTATCAAGACACAAGTCTATTTCAACTGGGAATTGTGCATTGCCGACGATGCTTCGACCGATCCACATGTTCGGTTGTTTCTCGAACACAGCGCCAAGTCGGACCAGAGAATAAAAGTGACCTACCGTGAAGAAAACGGTCACATCTCGAAGGCCAGTAACTCAGCACTCGACAGTGCATCAGGTGAATTCATTGTTCTTATGGACAATGACGATACGCTTCCCGAACATGCTTTGTTTTGGGTTGCCAAGACGATCAATAATCATCCTGATGCGGCGGTTATTTATTCGGATGAAGACAAAATCGACGAGCAGGGCGTCAGGTCGGCACCTTATTTCAAGACTGACTGGAACCCGTACCTGTTCCGCTCGCATAACATGATCAGCCACTTGGGTGTGTACCGCAAAGAACTCGTCGATAAAGTAGGGCGTTTCCGTGTGGGCATGGAAGGGTCTCAGGATTACGACCTGGCCCTTCGTTGCGTTGAGCAAATCGATCCCGCTCAGATCATTCACATTCCTCGCGTCCTCTATCATTGGCGCATGCATGCTGGCAGCACCGCGATGTCTACCGACGAGAAGCCCTATGCGCAAAATGCCGGGCAGAAGGCACTCGACGAACATCTGAAAAGGTCTGGAATAGCCGGGCATGCCGAGTTGCTTGATTTCGGTATGTACCGTGTCCATTACGACCTGCCCGCCGAAAAGCCTCTGGTGAGTCTGATCATACCCACGCGTAACGCTTATGCATTGGTCAAACAATGCATTGAGAGCATTCGTCATAAAACAGTGTATCCGAACTACGAGATCATTCTGGTTGACAATGGGTCTGACGATCCGCAGTCGCTGCAGTATTTCGAAATGATTTCTCATCTTGAAGGTGTGACCGTCATTCGTGACGACGGCGAATTTAATTACTCTGCGCTCAACAACAATGCTGTGGACCATGCCAACGGCGAACTCATAGGGTTGATCAATAACGATATCGAAGTGATCAATCCTGAGTGGCTGTGTGAAATGGTCTCTCTGGCGTTACAGCCAAACGCCGGGGCGATTGGTGCACGCTTGTGGTATCCCGATGAGCGCCTGCAGCATGGCGGCGTGATCATGGGACCGCTGACCCTCGCTGGTCACGCCCACAAAATGCTTCCTAGAGGCCATCATGGTTATTTCGGACGAGCGTCGTTGATACAAGGGATGTCTGCAGTCACCGCCGCGTGCCTCGTCGTCAAGAAGTCGATTTTCCAGGAAGTAGAGGGGTTGAACGCCAAGGACCTGAAAATTGCATTCAACGACGTGGATCTGTGCCTGAAGATAATGCAAGCCGGGTATCAGAATATCTGGACCCCCAATGCAGATCTTTACCACCATGAGTCCGCGACACGTGGTTTTGAAGATACGCCCGAGAAAATCAAAAGGTTCATCAGCGAAGTCGAGTACATGCAGAATAAGTGGAAAGCGATCATCAAGCATGATCCTTACTACAATCCTAATCTCACTTTCTCAGCAGAAGACTTTTCGGTGGCGTTCCCCCCGCGTGTTACAGAGTTAGCGGAGTACAGTCTGTAACTCAGGCACAATGAGTCAGTACTGTGAAGCGGTTGGTCCTTGACTGACCGCTTCACGGTATGACATCTAGGGAAGGTCTGAAAAAGCCTTTTCTTCAAAAGTCGAAGCCAGTAAATACAGGCGCTCCAGCCCGGTTCCTCTCCAAAAAAATGGGCTTTTTCAGAGGATACCTAGAGGGTGTAGACAAAATAAATTAAACTTTCACTCCCTTGTCTGAATAGCCCTCAAGCCATGCCTAAAACCGGACGTCCTCGCTCGATTGCCGCCGAGCACTATCCCGTGCTGGTGAAACTCGCTCATGCACAGCCCTATTCCAGCCAAGCCGAATTGGCGCTCGTATTCTTCGCCGAAACCGGTATCACTGCGCATCCCGGCACCTTTGCAAAAGCGTTGAAAATGGCAGGGATTACGCGTGTAAAGCAGCGGGCCAAGGGAAGTTTTCAGTCACCTGAACCTAATAAAGCCTATGGCTACAATGAAACCCACCGCCGCCAACTGCCGGAGCAGCTATATCCGAGTTGCTTGACAGATACCGAGTGGGCACTGGTCGCCGACCTGTTTGAAAGCCAGGGCGGACGAGGAGTGCCACCGCTTCACTCTCGGCGCACGTTGCTGGAAGCCTGTTGCTATGTCGTACGCACGGGGTGCTCATGGCGAATGCTACCCCGCGATTTTCCTCATTGGGACAATGTCTACAAAACGTTCCGCCGGTGGAGCGCTCAAGGCAAGTTCGAGCAAATGCATGATCGCTTGCGAGCTCAATGGCGTGAGCGGGAAGAACGCGCTGACAGCCCGTCAGCAGCGATCCTGGATTCACAGTCGACCCGCAGTTCTCCTCAAGGCGGTGACAGCGGCTACGACGCAGGCAAAAAAGTGAAGGGGCGTAAACGAAGTCTGATTGTCGATACATTGGGCCTGCTGCTGGCTGTCAGTATCAGTGCTGCAAGCGTGCAGGATCGTGACGCGGCGGATGATGCGGTGGCGTACTCGAAGGAAAAATATCCGTCACTGAGCACGCTTTTTGTTGATAGTGCGTACGCAGGAAAATGGGCACAGCGCACCCATCAACTGCACGCTATCGATGTTCAAGTGATCCGTGGCCCGAATAACAGAAGAACAGGGCAATGGCACTCTGAACAAGGCGATCTATTTTCCGTGGAGCCTGTTCAGACTGGATTTGTGGTCATGCCCAAGCGATGGGTAGTGGAGCGAACTCATGCCTGGAATGAGAGAGCTCGGCGACTGATCATGCATCATGATCGCCTTTTTGCGGTAAGCGAGGCATGGGTTTGGTTGGCCGAGGCTCAAATACTCGCGCGCCGACTCACTACATGATTTTGTCTACACCCTCCTAGGGAGGCGCTGCAAAAATAGCCAACTGTCCCCACCCTTGGCACACTAAGTTCCTTCAACAGCCTCCCTCTCCGTGAGCGTTACGCGCGTGCAGAAGACCTTCTCCGAACTCGAATATACCGGCAAGAAAAAGCAGACTCGCCGAGATCGCTTCCTGGCTGACCTTGAACAGTTGGTGCCCTGGGCCCTGCTGGAGGCGCAAGTGGCGCCGTTTTATAGCAACACCGCAGGCAAGCGCGGACGCCCTGCGATAGGGGTGTCGCGCATGTTGCGCATGTACGTCGTGCAGCAGTGTTTCGGTTTCTCCGATGAAGGTTGCGAAGATGCCGTCTACGACAGCCAGGCCATCCGCGGTTTTATGGGTATCGACCTGGGTCGCGAGTCTGCACCGGATGCCACCACCTTGCTGCGTTTTCGCCGCTTGCTGGAAGTCCATCAGCTAACCCGGCTGCTGTTTGAAACGATTAACCAGCATCTGGCCAGCCGGGGGCTGCTGCTCAAGGAAGGCACTATCGTCGACGCTACTCTGATCGCCGCGCCGCCCTCGGTCAAGAACCGAGAAGGCAAGCGTGATCCTGAGATGCATCAGGCCAGGAAAGGCAATCAATGGCACTTTGGGATGAAGGCCCACATTGGTGTAGACGCCACGTCGGGGCTGGTGCACAGCGTAGTAGGGACGGCCGCTAACGTGGCGGATGTCACCCAGGTTGGCCAGTTGCTTCACGGTGACGAAACCTATGTTTCGGGTGACGCTGGATACACCGGTGCGGCCAAGCGACCGGAGCATGCTGAACGGGACGTTATCTGGTCGATTGCAGAACGGCCAAGCAGTTACAAGCAGCACGGCGAAGGCAGCGTGCTGTATCGGGTCAAGCGCAAAATTGAATATGCCAAGGCGCAACTGCGTGCCAAGGTCGAGCACCCCTTCCAGGTAATCAAGGTGCGCTTCAATCATCGCAAGGTTCGCTACCGTGGGCTGGAAAAGAATACAGCGCAGTTGTTCAGTTTGTTTGGGTTGGCCAATCTGATGCTGGCCAAGCGGTATTTACAACAGACGGCAGGATAAATCCGTCTGAAAGGCGGGACTGGCCCGCCTTTCAGCAAAATGAGGGCAGAAATCTGCTCGAGAAACGTAAAATAAGGCCGGCAGGTTGAAAAAAACCGGCTTGGAAATGGGGACGGTGCGAACGGGTTAATTGTTCAGCGTCTCCCTAGAAGTGGTTGTTGCCTTGCTTAGAGGTTATGGGCGCTTAGGGGTTTCGTCTTTTGCAGCGAAGGCCAGTTTTGAAAGTGTGAACGTAACAGGCAGTGTTAGTGCAATGGCTGCCAGTGGCGCCAATCGCTCGTCGAACTGCAGTTTTTCAACCCAGCACCAGAGTATGACCAGACTCAAGCAATACTGAATGGCATAAATCAACGGCAGCAGCACAACCGATCGCAGGCCCTGATGGCTCTTGAATACGAAGAATCGATTCAGGACATACGCCAACAGAATGCCCGTCACGTATGAAATCGTATAGCTGATTTTATAAGACAGAAACATCAGCAGAACGAGGTAGATTCCGTAGGTCAAGGCGGTATTGAAACCGCCTGACATCAAGAATCGGGCAAAATCCTGCTTCAGGAATTTTGAGACGGCCTGATTCATCATTGAACCGTTATTCTGCGTTTGCGATCAGGGATTTGAACTCTTCGTAGTTACGAATATAGTCCCCGGCATCGTAATAATGCGACGCAAATACAAGCAGCACGGCGTCCTGAGAATAGCGATATTGGATGCCCCACGTCATCGGAGGCAAATGAATGCCCTGATTCGGTTTGTCGAGAATAAACTCTTCACGATTGACACCATCGTCCGCCACCACATGAACCGAGCCCTTTACTGCAACAAGGAACTGGTGACAGATGCGATGCGCGTGTTCGCCTCGGGTTTCGGCCGTTGGAACGTCGTACACGAGGAAATAGCGTTCTGACTTGAAAGGTACCGAACGTTCGAATTCGCCCGCTGACAAGCTTCCGCGAATGTCAGCCACTTCATTCATCGTATGCAGCGTGACGTTCTTCACAGAAGTGCCAGTCACACCAGGTGCAGCAGTTTCCGAACGCGCTTCGCTGCTGGCGTTGACAGGCTTGGCGTCTACATAACCAATGATCTTGACCGGGTTGCCCACCACAATCGCATTGGGTGGCACGGAGCGTGTTACCACAGCACCTGCGCCGACCATTGCATTTATCCCGATGGTGATGCCAGGCAGGATCGTGCAGTTTGCGCCCAGCGAGGCGCCTTTTCTAATGATGGTTCGAGCGAACGTCTGAGGATAGACCTTGCTACGCGGGAACAAATCATTGGTGAAGGTGGCATTGGGGCCGATGAAGACATCGTCTTCAATGGTAATCCCGTCCCACACCTGCACGCCGCACTTCAACGTCACCCGGTTGCCAATGATAACGTCGTTTTCGATGAATACATTGTCACAGACGTTGCATTCACTGCCCAGCTGCGCGCCTGGCAGAATATGTGCGAATGCCCATACTCGCGAATCTTTACCGATATTCTCGGACTCGCACAGGGCGTGGCTGTGAACAAAGAAATCCTTACCGCTGCTCATGTGTTTCTCCAAATCCCTCGATTCTCATCGGAATGGCCAAGGGTCTATTCTTTGTGTTTTCGTAGGTGCGCCATGCGTAGGAACCAACAATTCCCAATCCCAGCAGGTTCAGACAGCCAAGAAAAGTGATGGCCAGCATGATCATCGCATAGCCCGGCACTTCGATTCGGCCTTCGAGCTTGGCAATCAGTGTGAACACGCCAAACAGCGCTGCAAATACCGAGCCGAATGCGCCGACTCGAGTCAGTATCCGAATAGGCATATCCGTAAAGGAAAATACGCTGTCCATCAGGTAATTGACTTTCTTGCGCAGCGTCCACGCGGATGTACCGTGAACTCGCTCCTGTCGGGTGTAGGTCACCACCGCACGGCGGTAGCCCATCCAGAATATTTGAGCGATCAGAGAGCTGTGACGCTCTCCGAGGGTCAACAGAGTGTCCCGGAAGGCTTTGTTGCAGGCGAACATGTCGACGCCGCCTGGAGGTATTTCAGGGATGATATAGCGGCGATAAAGTCCCCAGAAAATCCTTGAGGCAGTGCGTGAGGCCCACGGGTCCTGACGACCTTCTCGCACACCCACCACAACATCCGTATCGCCTCGCATCAGCACGGTGTTCATTTCCAGAACCAGTTCCGGTGGCTCTTGGAGATCCGCGGCCATTACCGCAAAACGGTCGCCTGTTCCATGCTGCAGGCCCGTGCGGATAGCCATGAAGGACCCGAAGTTTCTGGACAACAGGATCAGCTTGGATGTGAACGATTGTGACGGCAGTTGTTCCCGGAGTATTTCGTAACAGCGGTCAGGACTGCCGTCTATCACGAACACGACTTCAAGGTCGTGTCCGAGCTGCTTGTCTAGCGCCGTCACTGCAACGAGCAAATCCGGAAGATTGCTTTCGTTGCGATATACGGGAATGACCAACGTCAGCAAAGTCATATCTCCTTGGAAAAATACGCGGTTACCGCATCGATAACGCGATCAACTTCTTCGTCGCTCAGGCCCGGAAAGCAGGGCAGGGAGATGACGGTATCGCACGTGCGCTCAGTCACGTCCAGAGCCACGGAAGACCGGGCTGTATAGGCGGGCTGCTTGTGATCGGCGATAGGGTAGTGAATATCAGTGCTGACTGATTTCTCTTTGAGCGCAGCGGCAAGTGCAGCTCGATCCTTTGTGCGGATGACATACAGATGGGCGACGAAATCGTCTGATACCGAGGAGGGCAGTTCGATATCGAGCCCGGCAAACGCTTCGTTATAGCGCTTGGCGATCGAGCGACGCTGCTCGTTCCAGGTGTCGAGGTGCGGTAACTTGATGCGCAGGATTGCGGCTTGCATCTCGTCGAGTCGGCTGTTACGGCCGCCCGGAATGGCAATGCGGTACTTCTGATCCCAACCATACTGCCGAAGCTGGCGAATACGTGCTGCCAGAGCATCGTCATCAGTGACAACAGCGCCACCGTCACCGAGCGCACCCAGGTTTTTGGTCGGATAGAAGCTGAAGCAGGCGATGGTGCCGAAGCTGCCCGCTTGCTTGCCGTTGCGCCGCGCGCCATGGGACTGCGCGCAGTCTTCAAGAACCGGAATACCGGCAGCAGATGCGATCTCGACGATCTCTTCGATGTTCGCCAGTTGGCCGTACAAGTGCGTAACGATGATGGCGACCGGTTTTTCCTTGGCGATCACGGCTTGCAGAGACTTTTTGCAAAGCGTCAGCGTCGCTGGATCGACATCGGCATAAACAGGGGTCGCACCCACTGCATGGATGGCGGTGCTGCCATAAAAGCCGGCGTTGGCCACGGCGACAACAGGGTCGCCTACTGCAACGCCGAGACCCTTCAGGGCAAGTTCCAGTGCATCGGAGCCGTTCGCCACGCTGATGCAATACTGTACGCCTACATACGCAGCAAACTCTTCCTCGAACAGTTTTACTTCGTTACCTAACACATACCAGTGGCTGTCCAGCACGGCCTTCAATGGCGTCGCGAAATCGAGCCCGGCGTTAGCTTTGATGGCCGAGAAAAGTGGAATATTTTCCATTGGGGTTTCCATGATCAGTGAGACGAACGGCTGATGGATGCGCATACATCAGGCATTGCGAAAATTTTAAAGGTCGAGCTGACAGTGTACAGCTTCAGATCGCATCTATCCGAGGACGATGTCGAAAGAATATTGCCGTCGTAGCCTGAACGCGCAGCCGCCTTGTTGTTAAGCGCTGCAGCAACATCCGGCCGTTTGTTATCGATTCTTAGCGCACTTACAACTTTACCTGCTTCCACAGCGATCACATATTGCGGTGCACCGTCTGCTTCCTCGATAAAGCTCCAGCCTTTCACCAGCCAGCCATTGGGCGTTTTCCGGATCTCATCCAGGTTACCCACTGTTCCTTTTGGCTCGACCGTCGCTTTGAGAAAGAACTCACCGTTGTTCAGCGCCAGTCGGCTAGTCAGCTGTGCCGGGCTCAGAATCTTCGTTTCCGAAGTTTTGGCCGCGTCGCTTGCCATGACGGCATCTGTCACCGCCATGCCAATGGCTGATTGTCCTATATTGGTCGGGTCCAGAGTATTCGCGCTCCACGCCAGACTGTTTGTCCAGGCCATCCATACCGCCACCGTTACCAGGCACTTCACATGGAAATGACGAACTTTGGCGGTTGACGATGCCACCGCCGCAGAGAAGTAGCTTTTGGTCGCGAGCGCGATGAGGATGCTCAAGAAGGGGATCGTGACAAACAGATACCGGCCCTGGGGTTGTGGCAAGGCGTTCTGTGACGCAAGCATGCTAAGTACCACGATCGAGGGAAACAAACCGAAAATCATGATCAGAGGTAACAGGTAATTCAGATAAAAAACCGATGTTTTGACATGAGCGCGCGCGCGGTACGTCTGGACAGCTGCAGCGATGCACAAGGCAGCGAACAGTGCAGCCGCGATACTGTAATAGGTGGGCGGAAGGTAGATGCTCATCCAGCCGGTTACGGAAAAGTAACTGACCAGTGAAAGGCTGAGCCAGGGCCGAATGGCTTTCATTTCAAAAAAATGCTCAGGGCATCCAATGAAACACGTGCCGTACCCGGCGCTTGGGCTGCCTTTGTGCATCGCCGAAAATTCGATTTGCCCAGAGACGCCCGATATTTCACCAAATTTCATGTACGTCAGTAACAGCATAGGACCGGAAACAATAGCGGCCGCGACGATGAGGGGGACAATACATTTTTTCAGATTCAATTCTGCGAAGTAATGCTGGGCGACGAGGGTCACCGCGACAAAAACCAGTGCAGGCAAGAAGTACAGTTTTGCCATGAACATCAGCCCCAACGCGCCGCCCAGGCAGAGAGCGGCAAGCTTGTCAGGTCTTTTCAAAAAGCCCAGTAATGCGCTCAGCACCAGCGCGACACTCATCAAGCCGTAGGCGTCACTGTTGAAGTACGAAAAAACAAAAGATACCTGAGGGATCAGCGCAACGATGAGCGCACCAAGGGCCGCTGCTCTTTTTGACATCCCTGCCCGGTAGCCAATGCGAAACAGGGCGCCGATGAAGATGGCGCCCATGATCCAGTTGACGCATCGAGCCGCCACGTAGCCAAGCTCATTGGGCAATATCCAGCCCAGACTGTGATAGCTGATCAGAGCACCCAGTACATGAGGAAAGGGCAGCCCGTGATACCAGAATGCTCCGGGTTGCCACGTATAGCCTGAGATCGCCCCGGTAAAAGGCTGACTCGGCTGTGTGGCGTCCGGCAGGGAGTGGAACGCGTTCAGGTATTCCAGCAAAAAGAAGTGCGTGGATTCATCTGGCGCACCATGAAACTTGATGCCAAACGACCAGACGGCCACAACAAAGAAATAGAAAACACCCAGTACCCATTGGTAGCGGGTACTGGTCCAGCCTGCAGAGCTGTTGGAGCGAGTTGCTTCAAACACGGGCGTCCCTCAATGTAATAATCGTTTCCATTGTTTCAGATTCAGCGTTATCAATTATCGGCGTCAAGTCGCTATCCTTGGTGGCCAGGCCAGGCTGAAATCTTCGTAATCCAGGGTCAGGTTCGGGCTATAGGCATAATCCACCTGAATCTGTGGCCACCTGGATTTCATGTAGTGGACTTCTTGCGAAAACCGCGCTTGTTTTTGAGGCGTGTCTTCATGTCCCCGGGTTGCGGACTCATGATGATACAGCTCCGCGAAGGGCGTCCACACATTGAGATAACCCGCTTCTCGAGCCCTCAGGCAGAAGTCAATGTCGTTAAAGGTGACTTTCAGATGTTCTTCGTCAAGCCCACCGAGTTCTTCGAATATCGACTTCTTGATAATAAGACAGGCGGCGGTAACGGCTGAAAACTCCTGGATAAGTTCTGCCCTGCAGAAATAGCCGTGTGCGCCTTTTGACAAGTATTTATGCGAGTGTCCTGCGACGCCCCCCAGGCCCACGATGACACCGCCGTGCTGAAGCCTGTTGTCGGGATACCACAACCGGGCGCCCACGGCACCTACGTTCTCTTGCAGGGCAATCGACACCATTTCACTCAGCCAGTCAGGCGAAATGACCTCAATGTCATTATTGACAAGGCCGATCAGCTCACCCTTGGCAATACGCACTGCCGCGTTATTGAGTGCTGAATAGTTGAAGGGGGCTTCATCGCGCAGCACGCGGATATTTTCTTCCTGATCGAGCTGAGCAAAGTAAGCAAGCGACTCTGGATCGTCAGAGCCATTGTCGACCAGAATGATTTCGTAATGCGCATACGTGGTCAGTCGCTTGATGCTGTCGATGCACTGTTTGACGAGCGTGTGCGCGTTTCGGGTTGGAATCACCAGCGTTACGAGAGGCAGTGAAGCCGGCAGCGTGTAGTGAACACGGTACATGCCCAGAGCGGACAGTTCGGCAGTGCCGATTCCGCCTTCGCGTTGCAGATGCTCATCAAGCGCCTTCACGCCGGCCAGCGCGGCATAGGGCTTTTTATCGCCAGCCATCGCAGTACTGCCGGCATGTATGCGCCAATGATAGAGCACGCGCGGAATGTGGATAATCTGGCTTCGCTGCAGCTTTTCTATACAACGCAGTGCCAGGTCATAATCCTGAGCGCCTTCGAATCCGACTCTGAATTGCCCGACTTCGTTGATCAGATCTCTCCGATAGGCACCGAGGTGGCAGACCATGTTTTGTGAGCGAAACAAAAACTCATTCCAGTCTGACTTGAAGTGGGGCGAACTGCGCGTGCCGTCAGTGCTGATCTTGTCTTCATCAGAATAGATGAGCCCTGCATCCGGGTTTTCACGGATCGTCCGGGCCACCCAGTAAAGGGCATGCCTGGGCAGGAGATCATCGTTATCCATCAGTACAACAAAATCGCCTGTGGCCATTTCAAGGGCCGAGTTGCTGGCTGCCGAGATATGTCCATTGTGTTCACGAAAGACGACCTTGATCCTGTCATCCATTGCATTCAACGACTTCAGATAATCGATCACTTCCTGATCAGTCGAGGCGTCATCGGCCAGGCAAAGTTCCCACCGCGGATACAGTTGTGCGCAAACGCTCTCTACGGCTTCACGCAGCAAATCCAGCGGCGGGTTGTAGACCGGCATGATAATAGAGATAACCGGGCTATCACCCCAGCGTGCTATATCGCCGCTGATGACTTCAATCTTCGCATCATCCAGGGTGTCGTATTTCTCTACCCACAGGGCGTAGTCATTCCGGTTGCCGATGGCGTCACCTTTGGCCCATCGCGCTTGAGCAATTACGCCCGCAAGGCCTCTTGCTCGCCATACCCGGTACGCTTTCCCGGCCGTGCTGAAGAGACCGCCGCCACGTCGGATGATCCGGGGCAGCGAATTGACGGCGCTCCCGGTTCTGCGAAAGGCACTGGCCAGTTTTCTGAGTGGTGACGTTATCCTCCAACTGTGAGAGGACTGCATCGACATGATATGCAGATCCAGGTTGTGAATATGCGTGTCTTTGGCTTCCAGCTCCAGCCGGTGCTTTTCCATCATCTGGACATTTTTGCTTTCAAGCCCTGTCACTTCACGGCGCTGATTCTGTTGCAGCGCCAACGTTTCGGCTTCGAGGCGAGTCAACTCCCGGTGATGGCTTTCTTTCAATGCCAGGTGCTTGGCTTCGAACTCTGTCAATGCGAGGTGATGGCTTTCTTGCATCGCCAGCTGTCTGGCTTCGAGCTCAGTCAGCGTCAGGTGATGATTTTCCTGCAACGTCAGATTGTCGGTCTTGAGCCCCATGACCTCACTGCGGTGCGCTTCCAGTGCCGCCAGGTGTACGCTTTCAGCCTCCATCAGCTTGAGCCGATAACTTTCCTGAATAGCGAGATTTTGTGCTTCGAGTGCCTCCCGTTCTTGCTGATGGGCCTCTTGCATTGCCCGCTTTTCAGCCTCAAGTTCCGCCAGCGCACGACTGTGGCTTTCCTGAAGAGCCGCATTGGCAGCTTCCAGCTCCATTCGCTCACGACTGTGGCTTTCCTGGAGCGTCTCACTGGCGGTTTCCAGTTCTGTCAGTGCCAGGCTGTGGCTTTCCTGAAGCGTCGCATTTGCCGTTTCCAGCTCCATCAGCGCCAGGCGATGACGTTCCTGAGCAGACAGGTTTTCAAGTTCTATATTCGCCAGCGCAAGACGATGATTCTCCTGCTCCGCCAGATTGGCCGCTTCGATTGCTTCGAGGGCCGAGTGTTCTTTCAGGTTCTGATCTGAGGTCGTTTCGAGCGCTTGTTTGAGTTCTTCTTCCTGTTGAACAAGTCTGGCGGCGACCTCACTTTCCGTGAGCAGCGTAAAGGAAATCTGTACTTTGAATGATTTACCTTTGACCATCTTGCGGAGATCGACCGGCAACATCACGTGTGGGTCATCGTTCAGTGCCATGAACAGGGTGCCGTTGGCATCACTTGAAAATGCTGTCACGCCTGCGGCTGTCAGTGGCGACTCGGCGCTGTCATACCATGTCCAGCGTTCTGCGTTCGCGCTATAGATTTTAACGGCGCTGATCGAGAAAGATTGTCGAATGTTTATCGGATCGAAACGTAACGACGCACACCGGGCCGAGGCCGGGACCTCGAAAATGACGGTCTGGAAGCCATCGTGTACCCGTTGCTTCTTCGTTCGATCCTCAGTGAAGCCGCCTTCTGCGTCGCCCAGATAGAGCGTCGCGACTTTAGGCATTTCGTTTATCTGCGAACCGGTTTTCTGGATCGTTGCGTCGGGTGCCCAGTTCAGGAAGCTTGCAGCCTCTCGACCGGTCACTCTTTCCTGAAACAGGGCTTCAAGCGCGGCATATCGATTGAGATCGTCTTCGGTTACCGTGAGGCCAACGCTGTCCAGCAATTGGATAATGAAGTCGCGCCTGCTGATCATGGTCGCAGTCGAGTGGAAAGGGACGGCGTTGGCAATCAGCAGTAAAAGCCCGCGCATCAACAAATGACCGAGTTCGACACCCCCGACCATTTCCCATTCGATATCGATAAGGTGCGGCCGCCCTTCGCTATCCAGAATGATGTTTTGCGCCACTGCATCAATGTAGTGACCGGGCAGGCGCGCTTCCACATGGTCAAGTGCAATCGCATGCCCTTCCGCGGCGAGGAGTTTTTCCAGGCTTTCCACATACAGGGACAGAAACGGCGTAAACGTCGCGACGTTCCAGTCATGTGTTGTGGCGGCCTCAAAGAATTTCAGACTGAGCAGCGAGCCTTTGGCATAACCGTGTGCTTCGGGAAGGATGAAACGGTGTGCATCCTCTGGGCTTTCTGGAAGCGCACCGCTGCTGAGTCGATGGTAGCGGACTTCGATGCCGTCGGGTGTCTCGACGAAAACGGTCGCTTTGCAATACTCGGCATTACGTCCCGTGCTGTAGTGATACGCAAGGATATCCGCCGGCACAACGTGCTCCGGCAAGCATGAGGCCACTACGAGGAAGGAGTTGGCAAGCTCCATACCCAAGTGGTTATCGATGACGACAGGCCAGGCTCTTTCCAGATTGAATGTGGTGTTGACCGGTAATTGCGGGTCTTTTCGGGTGTTCTGGCAAGCCAGCGCAGCCGCATCGAAGTCTTCGGATCTGAAACCTCTTTCGGTGATGATCGAGTTCGGGATCTTGTAATCGGGGTAGGGGGATAGAAAGTCCGACGCCTTGAACCCAGCACGGGCAATAAGCGCCTGAAGCTCTTTTCGACCAAACGTTTTCGGTTGCCGATCTACATAGCGTCCTTCAATGCCATACATCGGGACACCGACGTGATCTTCCGGCGCGCCTGCAAAATATTTCAGGCCCAACTGATTCTCGATGGCGATGAACAGATGGCCGTCAGGTTTCAGCAGTTTTCGAACGCGGTTCAGCATGCCGAAAGCCGGATCAGCATCGGCGCTGAACATGCTGGCATATTCAAGCACCCCGATGAGGGTGACGACATCGAACTGTTGCTCGACTTTCAAGTCGTCAAACCGTTCGGCAAGCACTGTGATGTTGTCCAGATCACGTGTTCTGCTCGCTGCGATAGCAGCGCGGCGCGGGCTGCCTTCCAGAGACAGCACCACGGCTCCGGCTTCGCCAAGATAACGGCTGATTGCGCCGCAACCTGCCCCTATTTCAAGAACTGACTTACCTTTCAAAAGGTGTTCGAACGGGCGGAAGATATTCCCCCGGCTCGACGTCAGGTGATACAGCTTGGGCCAGTCAGTGCAATAGAGCGGAAGCTCACTGGACAGGACTGAGACATCCTGCGCTTCACGCACGATTCTAGCCAATTCGTTTTCGGAATTGTCGCCATCGCTGTAAGCAATGCCCTGATAATCGGAGCGCACCCAGACCCCTGTGCCGGCATCAAGGGAATAGCCGTATCTATCAAGTTCAAACATCGACAATTACCGGTTCAACTTCCATGACGGCACCCAGGTCTATCAGGCCCAGAAGCTTAGGAGTGGGTTCTACGACGAAATGTATGGAGTCATAGCGCCTGTCGTGGGGCACGATGTCTTCGCCTTGCCGGGAGGCGATACCGATGGATATGAAATAATCCCCCGTCGCCAGTGCGTTTTTGAATTTCACTCGGGCCTTTGCCTGGTTGCCAGCACTGCCGATGAGGCCTGTGCCCTCACAATCCTGCAGGTACGTGTTAGTGCCGTAGACGGTCACACCCTCTTTGGTCTTGATCGTAAAACCGATAATCGGGTTGACGACGGTGCGGTTGAACTCCAGTGCCAGATCAAGCACGATTTCCATACCAGACTCGACACTATTAGGGAATTCCTGTCCCGATGCGCTCATATGGAAGTCGAGAAGAGTTGCTGCGCCATCCCCCCAGCGGTATTCATGAGGGTTATAGCCAGGCCGGCTGGCGTACACATCCTCGTCGAACCGTAGCGCAATCTTGTCGGCCTCGACTGGCGCAACTTCCACGCGCTCTGCTTCGGCAAGGTCCAGGCTTTTGTCAGTAATAGGGCTTTTGTCGCGTCCGAACAGAAGATCGGTATAACGATTAATGACCGGACGCGATTCGCCAATCATTTCGATCCGGCTCTTTTCCAGCAAAATGCCACGATTACAGTGGGTGACTACCTGTTCGCTGGAGTGAGTGACCAACAGAATGCTCGTGCCGTTTTCCTTCAATTGCCTCAAACGCTCGAAGCATTTGGCCTGAAACCGGGCATCGCCCACGGAGAGCGCTTCGTCCACAACGAGGATTTCCGGATCGACCTGCGCCTGAACCGCGAAGGCCAGACGCACAGCCATGCCGCTCGAGTAGGATTTGACCGGTTGATCCAGAAATTCGCCGATGTCGGCAAACCCGGCGATTGCGTCAAAACGGGCGTCCACTTCGTCGTGCGTCAGGCCCAACACTGCCGCGTTGAGGTAGACGTTCTCCCGACCGGTGAATTCGGGATTGAAGCCCGAGCCCAGTTCCAGCAACGCCGCGACCCGGCCACGGGTATGAATTTCGCCGATCGTGGGGCTTAAAGTGCCACAAATGATCTGCAACAACGTGGATTTTCCTGAGCCGTTGCGTCCTACGATACCGACTGTCTCACCCTTGGCGACATCAAAGCTGATATCGCGCAACGCCCAGAACTCCTTGCCATACGTAGTGGTCGGTCTACCCGACCAGCGCTGAAGTCTGGGCACAAGGGCCTGTTTCAGGCGGTCGTGGGGTTTGTCGTAAGTGTAAAAACACTTCGAGACGTTTTGTACGCTGATAGCCGGTTGATCAGATGACATCAGCGAATCCTTTACGTGTTTTTTGGAAGAACCAGAACCCCATGGTAGCCATTACTGTGCCAATGACGATGGCGATACCCAGGCTATCCCAATGGGGGAGGTTACCGAACAGCAGCACGCTGCGGCTTTCTTCGATAATGTAGGTGAGCGGGTTCATTTGCAGCCACGGACGATACACTTCAGGAAGCGCCGCCACCGGGTAAAGAACCGGCGAGAGGAACAGCAGAACGGTTGTCAGAACCGTAATGACATGGCCGACATCGCGCAGGTACACACCCAGGGACGCGAGAAACCAGCTGATACCCAGTGTGCCCAGGATGAGCGGCACCAGAATGAGCGGGAACAGTAGCGCGGTCCAGAAGAGTGTGTGCGAGATCAGCAACTGTGCGATCACCAGCACGACCAGGCTGATGCAACTGTGGAAAAGCGCCGAGCCCAAGGTGATGACCGGCAAAATCTCCAGCGGGAAAACTACCTTCTTGACGTAGTTGCTGTTGCTCATCACCAAAGAGGGCGCCCTGTTGGCACATTCCGCAAACAGGCCATGCACAATCATTCCGACGAACAAAAGAATGGCAAAGCCGCCTTTGCCGGTGTCTACACCGACCCAGCGCGCGCTGAAAATTTCGGAAAAAACGAAGGTATAGACTGCGAGCATCAACACCGGATTGAAGAATGACCAGGCCAGGCCCATTACCGACCCGCGATAGCGGCCAATGACTTCGCGTCTGGTCATTTGCGAGATCAATGACCTGTTTGTCCACAGGCTGGCGACCAAACGTACAGGGCCGGCCGAGGGGGTTTTATGAGGGTTCATTAAGCGAACACCTCGGCATCTTCGAAGGTGACGGCTTTCTGGTCTTTAACTGACAGGGAAGGCGCGTCGCTGAGCGGCCACTCAATGTTCACCGTTGGATCGCTCCAGGCGAGGCTGCGTTCATGTTCCGGAGCCCAGTAGTCAGTGGTTTTATAAAGAAACTCGGCACTTTCGGACAACACGACGAAACCGTGAGCAAAGCCTTCCGGAATCCACATCTGTTTTTTGTTTTCGGCGGTGAGGTGCAGGCCCACCCATTTGCCGAATGTCGGTGAGCTTTTGCGCAGATCGACGGCAACATCGAATACTTCGCCTGCGGTCACTCTCACAAGCTTGCCCTGCGGCTGCTGAATTTGATAATGCAAACCGCGAAGAACGCCTTTTACAGAGCGAGAGTGGTTATCCTGGACAAATTTGACCGATCGGCCAACGACCTCTTCGAATGCCTTCTGGTTGAAGCTTTCAAAGAAAAACCCGCGATCGTCACCGAAGGTTTTAGGCTCGAATACGATGACGTCTGGAATGGCGAGGCGTGTTGCATTCATATGTAACGTATCTCCGAAATGCTCATCAGGGCCTGCTCATGCGGCCCTGGCTGGGGCAGGCGTCTATTGAAAGACGCCTGCGCCATGGAATTGGGTGGCGGCAGGGAAAGGCGTTCTGCGATATCTGCGCTCACTGGCGTCGCTGTGGGCCATAGACTGGCCACCTGGGCGGAAAGTGTCTGCGCTGGATAGGAGGTAGGCCTTGTTTACTGCGGGGCGTGGGGCATGCATCGTCTATTTGTAATTTTTCCGAATTAGGTTCCAACGATGAGTCACGCGAGACGTTCATTGCAGGACTGTTTTTACAAAATATAGTGCACTCGGTATCCGACTTGATGGCCACACAGGCAATGCAGGTCATTTTCATCCCTAGCCGGGCGGTACAAGTGACCCTGCCTTTGGGCTCTGGTTCCGTTTACCCGGCTAGCCGACAGGTTGAGCTCTTGATACCGAAAACAAAGGCCTGCACATTAACATATGCCGCTGCTGTAGAACATTCAGCACCCATGAAATTAAGCGATGGCTGCGCACCGCCCGCACTTCATTCAATGCGTGAGCATTGGCATGCAGAGCAATTTAAAGTCTTTATTTTCAAAGCGTTGCGATAGCGTGTGTATGAACGTATGGAGGGCGATTCGCTCTGAATGCGGCGGAGGTGGAGCTAGTGATTATTTCGCCGTTCAGGTTTATTCAACATGGCTGCCAGACAGGCAATAACGAATAAAATCTTGTCCCGAGGTCTTCTGCGGCATTGCCCTGCCTTGAAGGCGAGCTTGAGAAACAGCGACCGTGTGCGCGTTTTATCTCCCACGAAAAGCAGCTCGCTGCCTCCAGTCAGATGGTTAATCAGCAAAACCTGCCCTGCCCACCAACCATCAGCGATTTTTTTCAAGCGCGAGATGAGCGGGGCGAGTCCGGTATTGGCGCCTACCTGATTATCAGCGTGTTGGCGATAGTCCAGGCTGGGTTTCGGGTCAATGAACCATCGAAAGTCATGACTGCGAGCAAATGCATAGCAATACCAGTCATGCAGGCTGACGGCCTGAGCGGCGTCCCAGTGTGAAACGAGCGATGACTTGAAAGCATCGGCGAGTGAGCGGTTCAGCACGTATGTGCAACCAGGACCGGCCGCTTCGAACATGTGGTCCCATCGAACCTGAGGCTGAGCCTTGTCCAGCAATACTCGCTGCCCATCGGGCCAGAAGGCGATGACGTTACTTGAGTAGGCGTCATGCTCGCCAGACACCAGAGTCGATACCGCACGCTCAAGCTTGTCGTGATGCCAGATATCGTCCTGATCGGAGAAAGCAACATAATCAAAAGAAGAGAAGTCGACGTCCCGGATCAAGCGAAAAAAGTTGCGTGACGCTCCGCCAAATCGTCCTGCGGGCGGCAACAGGGTAACGCTTGCGTGGTGCTGCGCATAATCGGCACACCATGCCTCAGTGCCGTCGGTGGAGGTGTCGACACTGATGAACACGCTGACGCAGACATTTGTCTGCTTCAGGAGGGAATCAAGTTGTGCCTCTATCCATGCCATACCGTTATAGGCTGCCAGCAGCACGGCTACCTTTGGAAAAACAGATGACATACTGTTCGCAGCCTTGCGGTATGTGAATAGAGGTTTACAGCGTTAGAACGAGCCCAGATCGAGCAGTTTCTGCAGATACTGCCCGTAGCCGGTTTTCTTCAGCTTCTGTGCTTGCTCACCCAGCTGAGCGGCGGTGATCCAGCCGTTGGTGTAGGCGATCTCTTCCAGGCAGGCCACTTTCCAGCCCTGACGCTGCTCGATGGTATGGACGAAATGGCTCGCTTCCAGCAGTGACTCGTGAGTACCGGTGTCGAGCCACGCAAAGCCACGACCCAGAATCTCTACGGTCAGGCTCTTCTGCTCCAGATAAGCACGGTTTACATCGGTGATTTCCAGTTCGCCGCGCTCGGAAGGCTTGATACTCTTCGCGATTTCGACAACCTGGTTATCGTAGAAGTACAGGCCCGTTACCGCGTAGCTCGACTTCGGTGCTGCAGGCTTCTCTTCGATGCTCAGTGCGCGTCCGGTTTCGTCGAACTCGACAACACCGAAGCGCTCCGGGTCAGAAACGTGATAGCCGAAAACAGTGGCGCCGGTGGTCTGCTGGCTGGCGGAGCGCAGGTTGTCGGAGAAGTGCTGACCATAGAAGATGTTGTCGCCCAGAATCAGGCAGCAAGGGTCTTTGCCGATGAACTCTTCTCCGATGATGAACGCTTGTGCCAGGCCATCCGGAGTAGGTTGCTCAGCGTAAGTCAGCTCAATACCATATTGGCTGCCGTCCCCCAGCAATTTACGGAAGCTAGGCAGATCTTCTGGCGTGGAGATGATCAAGACTTCACGCATACCCGCCAGCATCAGTACGGACAGCGGGTAGAAAATCATTGGTTTGTCGTAGATAGGCAGCATCTGCTTGGATACGCCAAGAGTGAGCGGGTGCAGACGAGTGCCCGAGCCGCCGGCCAGGATGATGCCTTTACGATTGATGGTGGTCATTTATTCAGAGTTTCCATGAGCATTCGGGCTACACCACTTTGCCAGTCAGGCAGGTGCAGCGAAAAATTGTGGCGCAGCTTTTCTGTGTTCAGACGCGAATTCAGAGGGCGTCGCGCGGGTGTCGGGTATTCGGTCGTGCCGATGGGGTTGATCGTTTCTACCGTCAAGGGTTCCCCGTTGGCGCGGGCGAAATCAATAACGTACTGCGCATAGGCATGCCATGACACCTCACCGGCGGGTGCCAGATGATAAATGCCACACAGCTCCGGCCTTGCCAGTGTTTGCTGCAGCGCCGCCGTCGCTATGTCGGCCAGCAACTCAGCACCTGTAGGTGCGCCAATCTGATCGGCAATCACACTGAGCGTCGGGCGGTCTTTTGCAAGCCGCAGCATGGTTTTGGCAAAGTTGTTGCCGCGTGCCGCGTAGACCCAGCTGGTACGGAAGATCAGGTGTTTGCAGCCTGAGGCGACAATAAGTTGCTCACCTTCAAGCTTGGTTGCACCGTAATAGTTGACCGCAGACACCGCGTCGCTTTCTTTCCAGGCAACGCTTCCCGTACCGTCGAAAACGTAGTCGGTCGAGTAATGAACCAGCAGCGCGTCGAGCGTGCGGGCCTCTTCTGCCAGGACCTGACTAGCCAGCGCATTGACCGTGTGGGCGAGCGCTCGCTCGGTTTCGGCCTTGTCGACGGCGGTATAGGCCGCGGCATTGACGATAACCTGGGGCTGAACGCAGCGAATGGTGTTGCGCAAGCCGTCCAGGTCAGACAGATCGCCGGTCAGATCGCCATAGGCCGTTGAAATCGTCTGACGATCAAGGGCAATCACTTCGCCCACTACCGCGAGCGAACGTTGCAGCTCCCAGCCGACCTGGCCGTTTTTTCCCAGCAGAAGAATCTTCATCATTTATCGGCGCGTGCTGTGTAGTTCTTGTCGATCCACTGCTGGTAGCTTCCGCTTTTGACGTGAGCTACCCACTCCGGGTTGTCGAGGTACCACTGCACGGTCTTGCGAATCCCGGATTCGAAGCTTTCTTCCGGCACCCAGCCCAGCTCACGCTGGATCTTGCTGGCGTCGATCGCGTAGCGCAGATCGTGGCCTGGGCGATCCTGAACATAAGTGATCAGGCTTGCATGCGGGAGGTGAGCGGAATCCGGACGCAGTTGATCGAGGAGGGCGCAGACAGCGTGTACCACTTCGAGGTTCTGCTTCTCGTTGTGACCACCGATGTTGTAAGTCTCGCCAATCTTGCCTTCGGTCACGACTTTGTAAAGCGCGCGGGCATGGTCTTCGACATACAGCCAGTCACGCACCTGATCGCCTTTCCCGTAAATGGGCAGCGGCTTGCCTTCCAGCGCGTTGAGGATGATCAGCGGGATCAGCTTCTCGGGGAAATGGCACGGGCCGTAGTTGTTCGAGCAATTGGTTACCAGGGCGGGCAGGCCATAGGTGCGGCTCCAGGCACGTACCAGATGGTCTGAACTGGCTTTGCTGGCCGAGTAGGGCGAGCTTGGCTGGTAAGGGGTTGTTTCAGTGAAGAGATCTTCCGGGCCTTCCAGATCGCCATACACTTCATCGGTCGAAATGTGATGGAAGCGGAAACCGGCCTTGCGCGCTTCGTCCAGCTGATTCCAGTAACCGCGTGCGGCTTCCAGCAGCGTATAGGTGCCGATGATGTTGGTCTGGATAAACTCCGAAGGCCCTGTGATCGAGCGATCGACGTGGGACTCGGCTGCCAGGTGCATGATGGCATCGGGCTGATGCTCTTTGAAAACCCTATCCAGATCTTCACGGTTGCAGATATCGACGTGCTCGAAAGCATAACGCTCGCTTTGATCGGCCGACTGAAGTGATTCAAGGTTACCCGCGTAGGTAAGCTTATCGACGTTGACGACGGAATCGGTTGTATTGGCAATGATGTGCCGAATGACCGCCGAACCGATGAAGCCAGCACCGCCTGTTACTAAGATCTTCAAGAGAGTATCTACCTTGGGTTATGACAAGGCCTTGCCCGGTCCGTGGAAACAATCGCTTATCAGTCGCCGTCTTCGAGACATCTGCTTGCGTTAAACATGAATGTTTAGAGTGGCGTGGATGAGCAATGGTTAAAAACGATATTTTACATAGAAAGATAGACATCCCTATCAAATAATTTGAGGGCGCCTGCAATCGTGCCGCAAGTTTCATCATGGCACTGCGTGAAAAAGCAAAAAGCCCCGGATCAAGGGGCTTTTGCAAGAAGCTGTGGCTGCTGTCGCCGAGGGGCCTCTGGGGGACTGCCTGTGGCTTAGACGTTAATCACACATTAAATAGGAATTTGGAGGTTTTATTTTAATAAAAAATGAATAATATCAATCGCTTGATAGAAAAAAGACAGCGGGGTTGTTGCGTGTTTTTTTTTGAAAATACCCCCATTTATACCCCTACCTTTTTTATATCCATTTGCTTCGCGAAAGCCGACATCCAGCTCCGCTGGCTAACCTGATCTCATGAGCTTCGGAGGATCTATCCCTCCGTGCGTTTCTGCTATTGGCCTACTGTTACCTCCGCTACCGGCAGAAATGGACAGCTCTTTGCCGATTAGGGTGACAAAGCATGCAGGTCAAATCCGATGCAATCGCTAGTAAGGTCGAACGTAGGTGGGCGGCCGTGAATCGCAATTTCGCATGAGTAGCTCGACTCCAGCATCTCCAGCATCTCCAGTGGCTTGCTGGGTAGCAGAAGGCTATGCTCCTGTGAGGTATCGACCGAGTATCGTTCTTTACGCATGGAGGCGCGCCAATGGCACGGATTCGCAAGCTGGAAATACAGAACTTCCGTTCGATCCAACGGCTGAGCTGGTCACCGTCCCCTGGATTCAATTGTCTGATTGGGCCGGGTGACAGCGGAAAGTCTACCATTCTGGATGCCATAGAGCTTTGCATCGGTGCCAAGCGCAGTGCCCCCTTTGGGGACAACGACTTCTACAACCTCAACGTCAATGCGCCTATCATTATCTCGATCACCTTGGGAGATCTGCCCGACGACCTGATCAATCTTGATAGCTACGGCGACTTTTTGCGTGGTTTCGATGCGGTATACGGAGCCATTGAAGACGAGCCAAGGTTTGGCATCGAGACCGTTCTGACTCAACGCTTGATCGTTCATAGCGACCTTGAGCCATTATGGGGGCTCTTCTCAAATCGGTCCGAGCAGCAAGGGCGCGAGCGCAACCTCTCCTGGAAAGATCGATCCCGCATCGCACCTGCACGTATTGGTAGCTTCGCGAACACAAATTTGTCGTGGAGTCGCAACTCGATCCTCAATCGGCTCACTGATGAGCGTCCGGCATTAGGGGAGGCGCTCGCAAATGCTGCCAGGGAGGCGCGAAATAACTTCGGTACTCAAGCGGGTGAGCAGCTTCAACAGCCCCTTCAGATAGTCACGGAAACAGCCACAAACCTTGGCGTCCAAGTGGGTTTATTCGCACAAGCGCTCCTGGATGCGCACTCCGTCTCTATCGGGGATGGTGCAATCGCACTGCACAACGAGCAAGGGATACCGTTGCGCTCCTTAGGTACAGGCTCATCTCGTTTGCTTGTGGCCGGACTTCAACGCCGAGCCGCTGAAGCTGCCTCAATCGCCTTGGTTGATGAGGTGGAATTTGGTCTTGAACCGCACCGCCTGGTTCGATTCATGGATTCTCTCGGAGGTAAGGAGCCGCAGCCGCCACTTCAGGTGTTCCTTACGACCCATTCACCGGTGGCGCTGCGCGAGCTTTCGGGTAATCAACTTTTTGTTGTTCGAGCTCAAATTGGATTCCACGAGGTTCGTCAGGCAGGCATTACCGATGACGTTCAGAGCACTCTTCGAACTGACCCTGAGGCGTTTTTGGCCAAGCGGATCATCGTATGCGAGGGTGCAAGCGAAGTCGGTCTTATGCGAGGGCTCGATCAGTTCTGGGGGTCTCAGAGATTGCCCTCGTTTCTGGCCACTGGAGGCGCATACGTAAACGTGAGCGGAGGAAGCACCGACAACTGTTATCTGCGAGGCAGTGCGTTGTTGAGCTTGGGCTACCAAGTTTTCGTGATCGTTGACGCTGACAAACCGCCAACCCCAGCTGTGCGAGATGCTTTCCACTTTGCAGGTGGGCAATCAGCAACATGGGGGCAAGGTCGTGCGTTGGAGGACGAGCTATTCCTTAGCTTGTCCGATTTGGCGATCGACGTCTTGTTGGCCAAAGCGCTCGAAGTCAGGGGGCGTGACATCGTGGCAGCGCACATCCGCGAGAAGTCGGGAAATGCACTCTTGCTAGACATGATTCAAGCTTCACGACCGGGATTGCCCTATTCGCCATTGACCCGGGGCGTTCTCGGAATTGCTTCACGTATCCGAAAGAACGGTTGGTACAAATCTGTCACCACCTATGAATACATCGCCAAGAACATCATTGGTCCTGACTTACCTAACGCGGACCCAGGCTTCCAAGCGATCATCAACAGAATTAGGGACTGGATTCATGCCGCCTGAAATCAATATTCTGGCGTTCCAAAGGGGCTCTATCACGGCGCCTGCTGGGTGTGGAAAAACGCAGCTCATTGCCGATACCCTGGCGCTGCATACAGGCCCCAAACCTGCGTTGATTTTGACCCACACCAACGCTGGGGTGGCAGCATTACGCGCCAGAATGTCACGAGCGAACATCCCTAAGTAGCCGCTGATTTATTCTAAAATCCAGCTGTTGCCCCCAGATAAATCAAGGCCTCCAGAGCGTTGCCGGGACGAAAAATCGAATAAATCAGCGGCTCCCTAATGCGTCGTATGTAATCGCAACCCTAGATGGCTTCACCATGAAGCTCATCAGTCGGTTTCCGTCGAGAAGCGGGTATGACCCAGCGATTATGCTTTTGGAAGACCCCAGTCATGACTACCCCGCTATTCGAGCTTCCGCGATTTCGCTTCTGAGTGGACGCCATCTTGATAGGGTGCTGCAAGCCAGCTATGCGTATGTGATGGTCGATGAATATCAGGATTGCAATGAAGCACAACATGCGTTCGTTACTTGGTTAGCGCAATCACTCCGCACCTACGTATTGGGCGACCCGATGCAGGCTATCTTCAACTTTGGAGGAAACAGGCTTGTCGATTGGGTTGCTGAGGTGGTCGTTCATTTCCCTCCGATCGGGGCGCTAAGCACCCCTTGGAGGTGGCGCCGAGCGGGTACAGAAGAGTTCGGGAGGTGGCTACTTCAGGCAAGAGGGCTGTTGGAAGCGGGGCAGCCTGTTGACTTGCGTACGGCGCCTGGTGAAGTCAAGTGGGTGCGAATACAGGCTGCTACAGCTGATGCTCAACGACGCGCAGCTGCCCTGGTACGACTTCAGGATGGCGAAACGGCGCTGATAATTGGGGATTCCAGAAACACTGCTGGTCGCCAGCGACTCACGAGCCAAACTGCTGGAGCCACTACCGTCGAGAGCGTCGATCTTCCAGACCTCATATCTTTCTCCAGAACCTTCGTTCCAACTGTAGAGCAGTCGCTGAACCAGCTTGTTAATTTTGCAGCGAGTGCGATGACAGGTGTCGGCGCGGCCGCATTTTTACCTAGGGTTGAGATCATTCGCAGTGGCCGAAATCGCACCGCTCCGACGCCGGCTGAGCACTGCGCGATTGCCTTCCTAGAAACGCCGACACACGGTAGCGCGGCCGATCTTCTGCAATGTCTATCTAGACAACAGGGGGCGCATATATACCGGCCCGAGTTACTGCGCTGTTGCCTGGCAGCGTTGAGAGTTGCGACGACAGGAGGGCAGACCTTGTACGCCGCCGCAGCTCAAATACGCGAAAGAAATCGTATGCTCGGCCGGCCATTGTCACGTCGTGCGGTCGGCAGCACATTGCTGCTCAAAGGCTTGGAAGCTGAGATTGCAGTCATCTTGCAACCCGATGAGATGAACGCTAGGAACCTTTACGTGGCGATGACCCGTGGGGCAAAGCAGCTTCTCATCTGCTCTCAAATTCCTGTCCTTCAGCCCCCAAGATAACCACAAACTTGGAAATGCTGGCTAAAAGGCGCCAGATCGGCAATGAGGTTGGTTAACCCGTTCTGCTCTCGGCATACCGCATGTTCAATGCTGGTTTTAACAATGATCGAAGCGGCACTACAACATGGAGGTCGAACTCGTGAGCATTCGTTTTTCTGCCGAAGGCCCTGCCTTTCCTGAAACCCTTGTAGACGCTCTGCTTGCTGGGGAGGTCGTCTTTTTGTGCGGGGCAGGAGTAAGCGCGCCACAACTGCCAGGCTTCGGCGATTTAGTCCAGCAATGCTTTGACCGACTTAATTTGGTGCAGAGCGGGTCTGAGCTCGCATCATCCGAAGCTGGTCGCTTCGAAGAGGTACTAGGTTCTCTTAGCCGTCGAATCGTCAACCCACGTGATATGACCCGCGCGCTGGTTGATCTCCTGCAGGCACCCACGCCCCCCGACTTCACCAATCACAACACTATCTTGCGATTATCACGAGACCTCGATAACCATCCGTTGATAGTCACCACCAACTTCGACACGATGCTTGAGAAAGCACTCCATAGCGCTGATAGCGTCGTAAACGTTCAGGGACTCAGCTTTGCTGGGCAGGATCTTCCCGCTCCAGGTAGTGCTGATTTTCGTGGAATCATCCACCTACACGGACGGATTGCCGACGATACGGTCGGTTTGCACCAGACACCTCTCGTCGTAACGAGTGCTGATTATGGCGATGCCTACATGCGATCAGGATGGGCGTCGCGCTTTCTGTTCGACCTGTGTCGCTGCAAGACGGTTGTCCTAGTAGGTTATAGCGCTGGGGACGCACCAGTGCGCTACTTTCTGAACGTCTTGGAAGCAGACCGCGAACGTTTTCCAGACTTACGTCCTGTTTATGCTTTAGATGCGATTGAAGCCCGAGACGCTCCGGACGCACGCTGGGAAGCGCTCGCCGTCGAACCTATAGGCTACGAAAAAACTGTGGATGCTGTGACTGGTCGCCGCGGTCATCGAGCGTTATGGGACGACCTCGCCCAGCTGGCTGAGCTTGTAGAGCGCCCCCGTTCGACGAGACAGGCGTGGGCAACGGCAATTCTTTCCCAACCTTACGCATCCATGTCCCCTGCGGAGCTCGACAAGGTTTGCTGGCTGTTCAATGGTAAAAATGATCTGTCTTCGATTGCGATCACCTCAATTCAAGACTCTGCATGGATCGACTTTTTCCTTGAACGCAAGCTTTGGAGCGACGATCAAGCACCTTGGATACTGGCCGCGTGGCTTGCTCTAGATCTCCAGTCTCGAGATCGATACTTGCTAGGGAGGCGCTGATTTATTCGATTTTTCGTCCCTGCAACGCTCTGGAGGCCTTGATTTATCTGGGGGCAACAGCTGGGTTTTAGAATAAATCAGCGTCTCCCTAGGGAGGCGCTGCAAAAATAGCCAACTGTCCCCACCCTTGGCACACTAAGTTCCTTCAACAGCCTCCCTCTCCGTGAGCGTTACGCGCGTGCAGAAGACCTTCTCCGAACTCGAATATACCGGCAAGAAAAAGCAGACTCGCCGAGATCGCTTCCTGGCTGACCTTGAACAGTTGGTGCCCTGGGCCCTGCTGGAGGCGCAAGTGGCGCCGTTTTATAGCAACACCGCAGGCAAGCGCGGACGCCCTGCGATAGGGGTGTCGCGCATGTTGCGCATGTACGTCGTGCAGCAGTGTTTCGGTTTCTCCGATGAAGGTTGCGAAGATGCCGTCTACGACAGCCAGGCCATCCGCGGTTTTATGGGTATCGACCTGGGTCGCGAGTCTGCACCGGATGCCACCACCTTGCTGCGTTTTCGCCGCTTGCTGGAAGTCCATCAGCTAACCCGGCTGCTGTTTGAAACGATTAACCAGCATCTGGCCAGCCGGGGGCTGCTGCTCAAGGAAGGCACTATCGTCGACGCTACTCTGATCGCCGCGCCGCCCTCGGTCAAGAACCGAGAAGGCAAGCGTGATCCTGAGATGCATCAGGCCAGGAAAGGCAATCAATGGCACTTTGGGATGAAGGCCCACATTGGTGTAGACGCCACGTCGGGGCTGGTGCACAGCGTAGTAGGGACGGCCGCTAACGTGGCGGATGTCACCCAGGTTGGCCAGTTGCTTCACGGTGACGAAACCTATGTTTCGGGTGACGCTGGATACACCGGTGCGGCCAAGCGACCGGAGCATGCTGAACGGGACGTTATCTGGTCGATTGCAGAACGGCCAAGCAGTTACAAGCAGCACGGCGAAGGCAGCGTGCTGTATCGGGTCAAGCGCAAAATTGAATATGCCAAGGCGCAACTGCGTGCCAAGGTCGAGCACCCCTTCCAGGTAATCAAGGTGCGCTTCAATCATCGCAAGGTTCGCTACCGTGGGCTGGAAAAGAATACAGCGCAGTTGTTCAGTTTGTTTGGGTTGGCCAATCTGATGCTGGCCAAGCGGTATTTACAACAGACGGCAGGATAAATCCGTCTGAAAGGCGGGACTGGCCCGCCTTTCAGCAAAATGAGGGCAGAAATCTGCTCGAGAAACGTAAAATAAGGCCGGCAGGTTGAAAAAAACCGGCTTGGAAATGGGGACGGTGCGAACGGGTTAATTGTTCAGCGTCTCCTTAGTCAGTCCGGTACGCTTTTCAACCTGTGGCCTACGGAGAATTACAATCGCGTTTGGATCGTTGCTCTGTTCCATGCTCAACCTCACTGAACTGCTATGAACTGTGAGATAACAATAAGCAGGTGGGTCGTTTTGAGAGAGAACGAGTTATCAGGGCTTCTTATTTCTTGGAAAGGATCGCCGGGAAGGCGCGATGGAGGCCGGTCTCGGCATGCTTGCTGTGTGTGAGCGCAGATCGCGTTCCTGATCTCGTTCCTCCAGCCTTTGGAAGCGTTGAAAGAACTCAGTTTCACTATCTATCGATCCAGGACTGGCCGGCAAGGTGAGAAGCTCGTAGGCAGCTTCCCATGCGTTCAGGGACGTCCTGATGGTCATGAGCGATGTGATATGTCTAGACAGAGTTCGTTCAGCGTCCCTCGTGTTGCGGCAGTCCTGAGAGGTAGATTCGGCGAGATATCTTTCAACTACGATTGTTGACCAGCGACGAACGACCTCGCGTAGTAAATGAAAGGTCATGGATCTGCCATCGTTTGGTAGCGCCCGCATCAAGGGGCGAGGCTGTTCAGTTTCGAGCCTAGGGAGCCGCTGATTTATTCGATTTTTCGTCCCTGCAACGCTCTGGAGGCCTTGATTTATCAGGGGGCAACAGCTGTGCTTTAGAATAAATCAGCGTCTCCCTAGGGATTTCACTCTCTCCCTCATCCAGTTGTGGCAGGGGAGGTGGCTGTATTGCGAATGGATCCGCAGCCCGCTGTTCACTGATGCTGTTTTTAAATCCGTATCTGCCGTACCACGTCCGCCAGGCTTTTCGTTCTTCGGCATCACGCCGTGGGTGGGCAACGTATGCCCGCCACTGGGCTCCCAATTGGTTGGTGCCGAGAAGCATTTGTTCCAAGTCATACTGAGAGCGGCCAGCTAATGAGTTTTCAATGTAACGGAGGATCTCCGCCACCAATGGCCCGGGCACTATTCTGTCGCATCTCGAGCGACCCTGATCTCGATAGATTTCTAGGTAGCGCATGCCGTTCTCCAAAATTGCAGCTCTGCCCTCATCCATTCGAGCTCATCCCTTGGGTACGGACCAATTCCAGATATTCGCCCCACGTCTGCATAATTTCACTCCGTTCTTTGAGCAAGAGTGCCTTGTTGTAGGTCGCCCTTACCTTATTGTTTTCCACGTGAGCTAACTGACGCTCAATCGCATCCGGCCTACAGCCATGCTCGTTTGCCCAAGTCGAAAAAGTGGTACGCCAGCAATGTGGGGTGGTTCTCTCACCTAGGTTCATATCCCTCATGGCGTAAGTGAGCCGATTGGGGGTAGTGAAACCTTCACCGCTGCGGTGGGGGAAGAGATAACGGCCGCTACCGGAAATCAGCCGTAGCTCCTCCAGCACGGCAAGGGCACCGGTCGATAGAGGTGAAACGTGATCGCGACGAGCTTTCATTTTCTCTGCCGGACGTCTCCATAGCTTCGCGGTGAAGTCGAACTCGTCCCACTCGGCGTCCGCTGCCTCGCCGGGACGACACGCCGTAAGCGCGATAAGACGAAGGCACAACGCAGTCTCTGGATAACCCCTATAGGATCGCAGCGCTTGATAAAACTGCTTGATCTGGCTTGTGGTCAACACGGCCTTGCTTTGGCAGGTTGGTATCCTGAGGAAGCCTTCCAAACTGGGTACTGGATTGAAATCTGCCAACCCACGCACTACCGCATATTTGAAAATTGCGGATAGGTCGCCTTTGACATGAATAGCCGCCCATGCACCGGAGCTTTTACAAGCTTCCAGTACAGGACGAATTTCTTTTGCAGTGATCTCTGCAATTGGGAGCCCATCGAGCTTGGGGCTGAGATGACGCCTGATCCGTGACTCTTTGCCACGGTAGGAGCCAGGTGTGTATCTCGACTTGACATGCTCAAGGTAAGCAGCCGAAACCTTTGCAAACGAGCTTTCCATGGCTCTTTTACGCTCCGCAGCTGCGTCGATATTGCGCTTCTTGCCGTCTTTTCTGTGTTGCGCTGGGTTGATTCCCAGCTTTGTCAGTTTGCGTGCTGCGTCACGTTCTGAGCGGGCCTCGGCAAGCCCAATCTCTGGGTAAGAACCGATAGCAAAGACATTTTCCTTGCCATCGAGTCGAAATTTCCATCGCCACAGCTTACTACCACTAGGCTGAACCAAAAGAAAAAGCCCGCCGCCATCCCCAAGCTTGTAAGGGGTAGCTGCGGGCTTTGCCGTGCGTACTTTAGCGTCTGTGATTAGGTCTTTAGGCATTTGGGTATCCGTGCTGGATGAGGTAAATACCCCCATCCTAAAATCGTGATACCCCTGATGCTACCCCGCTTTTCTCTAGAACACTATCACCCTCGGTGAACCGCACTGAGCTCTTTTAATTTGGCTTCCCCTTGTAAATAGAGGGTTACAGATCAAATTAAGGTGCGGTACGGTTCACTAGGGTTCAGCAGGAACATTCAGACGTTAAACCTGAAATGCATCACATCACCATCCTTGACGATGTATTCCTTGCCTTCCAGACGCCATTTACCGGCTTCCTTGGCACCGGCTTCACCCTTGAACTGGATGAAATCGTCATAGGCTACGACTTCGGCACGGATGAAGCCTTTTTCGAAGTCGGTATGGATCACGCCAGCGGCCTGAGGGGCGGTAGCACCAACGCGAACGGTCCAGGCGCGGACTTCTTCGACGCCGGCGGTGAAGTAGGTCTGCAGGTGGAGCATTTCGTAGCCTGCGCGAATCACACGGTTCAGGCCGGGTTCTTCAAGGCCCAGGGCTTCGAGGAACATGTCTTTTTCTTCGCCGTCGTCCAGCTCGGCGATTTCTGCTTCGATCTTGTTGCAGACCGGTACCAGCATCGCGCCTTCTTCTTCGGCGATGGCGCGTACGACGTCCAGCAGCGGGTTGTTCTCGAAGCCGTCTTCGGCGACGTTGGCAATGTACATGACCGGCTTGGTGGTCAGCAGGTGAAAGCCACGAATGACGACTTTCTCGTCGTTGCTCATGCTCTTCATCAGGCTGCGCGCAGGCTTGCCTTCGCTGAAGTGGGCAATCAGTTGCTCAAGCAGGCCTTTCTGGACCACTGCGTCCTTGTCGCCGCCCTTGTCGCCGCCCTTGGCGTTGCGTGCGACTTTTTGCAACTGCTTTTCACAGCTGTCGAGGTCGGCGAAGATCAGCTCGAGGTCGATGATCTCGATGTCGCGCTTGGGGTCGACGCTGTTGGAGACGTGAATCACGTTTTCATCTTCGAAGCAGCGCACTACGTGGGCGATGGCATCGGTCTCGCGGATGTTGGCGAGGAATTTGTTGCCCAGGCCTTCACCCTTGGAGGCACCTGCCACGAGGCCGGCGATGTCGACGAACTCCATAGTGGTCGGCAGGATGCGCTTCGGGTTGACGATGGCTGCCAGAGCCGCGAGGCGTGGATCAGGCATCGGCACGATGCCGCTGTTCGGCTCGATGGTGCAGAAGGGGAAGTTCTCGGCCGCAATACCGGATTTGGTCAGGGCGTTGAACAGGGTGGACTTGCCGACGTTAGGCAGGCCGACGATGCCGCAATTGAATCCCATGGTGTTTCCCCTCGAGTGATGTCAGGCCTTCTGGCTGTGCAGGTTTTTCATCGCCCGGTTCCATTCACCGGCGAAGATATCCGGCAGCACGCCGAGGGCAAAATCGATACTGGCGTCCAGTTTTTCCTGTTCGGCGCGTGGCGCTCGACCCAGAACAAAACCGGATACCTTGCTGGCATCGCCCGGATGGCCGATGCCAAGCCGCAAGCGATGAAATGTGTTCTGATTGCCGAGCTGCGCAATGATGTCGCGCAGCCCGTTATGACCGCCGTGGCCGCCGCCCGTTTTGAGTTTGGCAACGCCCGGAGGCAGATCGAGTTCGTCATGTGCCACCAGAATCGACTCCACCGGAATCCGGTAGAAACCGGCGAGTGCCGCGACGGCCTGGCCGCTGCGGTTCATATAGGTGGTGGGGATCAGCAGACGAACATCCTGACCCTGATGCGCGAAGCGTCCGGTCAGGCCAAAGAATTTGCGCTCGGGAACGAGATTGACTCGTTGCGCCGCAGCAATTCGCTCAACGAAAAGAGCCCCTGCGTTATGCCGGGTCTGTTCGTATTCAGCACCTGGATTTCCCAGGCCCACGATCAGTTGTATGGCGGTCACGACAGGGGCTCTTCCTTTGGAGTTGGGGTTAGACCGCTGGCGACAGCGGCAATGGAGGCGAAAATTGCTCATTTACCATGATGTAAACTCCGCGATTCCGCCCGCTTTGCCTGCTATCGCTCGCGGTGTTTCCTGAGCAACTCCGACGTTGCCAAGTAAATGATTACTCGGCAGCGCCTTCTTCACCTTCTTCGGTTTCATCAGCAACGATACGCGGTGCGTGGACGTTGGCGATTGCCAGGTCGTTGCCGTGTGCCAGTGCAACGAACTCGACGCCTTTAGGTGCTTTCAGCTCGGACAGGTGAACGTTGTCACCAACTTCCAGCGCGCCCAGGTCAACTTCAATGAACTCAGGCAGGTCTTTCGGCAGGCAGGTCACTTCCAGTTCAGTGGTAGTGTGCGAAATCTCGCCGCCTTTCTTGACTGGAGCTTCTTCGTTCACGAAGTGGATCGGTACGATTGCGGTCAGTTTCTGACCGGCAATAACGCGCACGAAGTCAGCGTGCATCACGTGACCTTTGGCTGGGTGGCGTTGCAGTGCCTTGATGATGACGTTCTGCTTCTGGCCGCCAACGTTCAGCTCGATGATGTGGCTATAAGCCGCGTCGTTTTCGAGCAGTTTGGCAACTTCTTTGGCCAGCATGCTGATGGACTCAGGGGCTTTGTCGCCACCGTAAACTACAGCTGGAACCAGGCTGGCGAGACGACGCAGGCGGCGGCTCGCACCTTTCCCCAGGTCGGAACGCTGTTCTGCATTCAGGGTAAATTCGTTCATGTTGTATCTCCAAATTAACCACATCCGCCGTTGCGTTTGCGACCAGCGCTAGGACGGTATGGGCAAAAAAGCCCCGCCCTGACCGAATGTCAGGGCGGGGCGCTTTTCGTCAACGGAATGCAGGTCAGGGGCGAACCCTTAACGGAACATTGCGCTGATCGATTCTTCGTTGCTGATGCGGCGAACCGCTTCGGCGACTACCGGGGCAATATCCAGTTGGCGGATACGACCACAGGCTTGAGCTGCGGCGGACAACGGAATGGTGTTGGTCACCACTAGTTCGTCCAGCACGGAATTTTCAATGTTTTCGATCGCCCGACCCGACAGCACAGGGTGTGTGCAGTAGGCAAAGACCTTGGCAGCGCCATGCTCTTTCAGTGCCTTCGCCGCGTGGCACAGAGTGCCTGCGGTATCGACCATGTCGTCAACCAGAATGCAGGTACGCCCTTCAACATCACCGATGATGTGCATCACTTCGGAGTGATTGGCTTTTTCGCGGCGCTTGTCGATGATCCCGAGATCGACGCCCAGAGACTTGGCAACGGCACGTGCACGCACGACGCCACCGATATCCGGGGAAACGATCATCAGGTTTTCAAAGCGCTGGTCTTCAATGTCGTCCACCAGAACAGGGGAGCCGTAGATGTTATCTACCGGAATATCGAAGAAACCCTGAATCTGGTCAGCATGAAGATCAACCGTGAGCACACGGTCGATTCCCACCACGGTCAGCATATCGGCAACGACTTTCGCGCTGATAGCAACACGTGCGGAGCGCGGACGGCGATCCTGGCGGGCATAACCAAAGTAAGGAATCACAGCAGTGATTCGGGACGCTGAGGAGCGGCGGAAGGCATCAGCCATCACGACGAGTTCCATCAGGTTATCGTTCGTCGGAGCGCAGGTCGGCTGAATGATGAAGACGTCTTTACCGCGGACGTTTTCATTAATCTCAGTGCTGATTTCGCCGTCGGAGAATTTTCCAACAGAAACATCACCCAGTGGGATATGCAGCTGACGTACTACACGCCGAGCGAGATCGGGGTTGGCATTCCCCGTAAAGACCATCATCTTGGACACGCGCAGTACCTAGAGGCTGAGGGTAACCTGGATGAGTATAGAAAATGGCAGGGGCGGCTGGATTCGAACCAACGCATGGCAGGATCAAAACCTGCTGCCTTACCGCTTGGCGACGCCCCTGTAATTGAATCAATCGAGTGTTTCGCACTCAATTCCTGTTACAGAATTTGCAGCTTGCGATGCAACATCGAAATGTTACTTCCTTTCGCTACGAACCCCGTAAGGGTCTCTGCAAGAAGGGCCGAGACTTTATCAGCTTTAGCTTTGTTTGGGAAGGCCCCAAACACACAACTTCCAGTTCCGGTTAATTTTGCTTCGGTAAAATTACCTAGCAAATTCAAAGCGTTACGTACTTCTGGGTAACGCCTCTCTACAACCGCTTTACAGTCATTTCGACTGTTTCCCTTGGGAACGGGGCGCACTTTAATGGGCGGCGTGTCGCGTGTCAACAACGGATCTGAAAAAATTTCTGCTGTACTTACAGCGACTTGCGGAACGAGCACTAAATACCAGTGTTCTTCGGGGTTTTCCGGTGTGAGTATTTCACCGATACCCTCGGCAAACGCTGCCCGGCCGCGCACGAATACCGGTACATCGGCACCCAGTGTCAGGCCCAGCGCGGCAAGCCGGTCTTCATCCCAGCCCAGTTGCCACAAATGATTCAGGCCAAGCAGGGTGGTGGCCGCATCCGAACTTCCGCCACCGATGCCGCCACCCATGGGCAGGCGTTTTTCCAGCCAGATGTCCATGCCCAATGTGCAGCCGGACTGTTGTTGCAGTGCGCGCGCCGCCTTGACGATCATGTTGCTGTCATGCGGAACGCCAGGAACCTCGGTCTGCAAACGGATGTCGCCATCCTCGCGAACGGCGAAACCCAGCTCATCACCATGGTCGAGAAACTGAAACAGGGTCTGCAGTTCATGGTAGCCGTCAGGGCGACGACCCAGAATGTGCAGCATCAGGTTCAACTTTGCCGGCGCGGGCAAGACCAGTTGTGGCGTGCGCATGCTCATTGCCCTAATTTGCGAGGCTGCCAGTCCTTGATGACCAGCGTGACGTCGAGGTCCTGGCCGTGCAGCTTGACGCGCTCAGGCAGCCAGTAGCCATTCTGTTCGACGTAGCTGAGGTATTCCACCTGCCAGCCGTCCTGCTCCAGGCTCGACAGGCGGCTATCGCCATCCAGTGTCACGTTGCTTTTGCTGTCCGGGGCGGGCAGGCCGCGAACCCACCACACCAGGTGCGAGACGGGCAGTTTCCAGCCCAATTGCTCCTGCAGCAGCGCTTCCGGCGTCGTGGCTTCGTAACGGCCCTGATTGGCCACTTCAAGCGCCACGGCACCCGGCCGACCGGTCAGGCGTGCCGCGCCGCGACCCAGTGGCCCGGACAGACGAATATCGTAATAGTCCTGACGTTGCAGCCAGAACAAGGTGCCGCTGCCGGAATCCTTCGGTGCGCGAATACCGACCTTGCCGTTGATCTGCCAGCCGTCGAGGCTGCTCAACTGCTGTTTGTGTTCGCGCCATTGCGCGGGGTCACCTTTGCCCTGAACGGCTTCGCGGGAGGTAAGCCCGGCGCAGCCGGTGAGCAGGGCGATAAAGCTAAATACGATTACATGGCGCAAAAACATAACGTCAAAGGTTCTCTGATCCGGTCAAGCGCTGCAGGGTGCTGCGCAGAATAGGGCTGTCGGGTTGTTGTTCCAGGGCCTTGGCCCAGACTTTACGGGCTTCGCGCTGCTCGCCTTTGGCCCAGAGCACTTCACCCAGATGCGCGGCGACTTCATGATCGGGAAAGCGCTCGAGGGCCTGGCGCAGATAACGCTCGGCTGCATCCAGGTTGCCCATGCGATAGTTCACCCAGCCCAAGCTGTCGAGTACCGCCGGGTCATCGGGGTTGATCTTGTGCGCTTTCTCGATCAGTTCCCGGGCTTCGGCGTAGCGGGTCGTGCGATCCGAAAGGGTATAGCCCAGCGCATTCAGCGCCATGGCGTTTTCCGGTTCGCGCTTGATGATGGTCCGCAGGTCTTTTTCCATCTGGGTCAGATCGTTGCGCTTTTCCGCCAGCATGGCCCGCGTATAAAGCAGATTGACGTCGTCCGGGTATTGCTTGAGCGCCTGGCTCAGGACCTGCCAGCCACGATCCAGCTGATCATTGCTGGTCAGCGTTTCGGCTTCGATCAGGTACAGCTGAATTGCGTAATCCGGTTCTTCGGCGCGCGCTTCGGCCAGCCGTTTGGCGGCTTCTGCGCCGTTGCCATTGCTGACCAGAATATCGGCCTGACGCAACTGGGCGGCGAGAAAGTCAGGGCCAGGGCCAACCTGAGCGTACTCGTTGAGCGCGCTTTGCGGGTCGTCGCGCTCTTCGTGAATACGGCCCAGATTCAAATGCGCCGAATCCACATGTGCGCCTCGGGCGATCAGCTCTTCCAGATAACCCGCCGCTTCATCCCAGGCCTTGGCTTCAAGGCAGACCAGTGCCAGCGAGAAGCGCAGTTCGTCGTCATCCGGATACTGTTGCAGAAGGGCCGCGAACTGCACTTTGGCGTCTTCCATGCGGTTCTGTTCGACCAGCATGCGCGCATACGTCAGGCGCAGGCGCTTGTCGTCCGGGTATTTCTTGATGCTTTTTTCCAGCAGCGGCACCGCTTCCTTGCCGCGATTCATGCTTTGCAGCAAGCGTGCGTGCAGCAGGATAGGTGCAACTTCGCCTTCTTTCGGCGGGTTGTCCTCAAGCAGTTTGAGCGACTGCTCGGCGTCGCCGTTCTGTTGCAGCAGCAGCGCCTTGCCGAAAATCAGCTGGCCGTTGTTGGGGTATTTGCCCAGCAACCGGTCGAAACTTTTAAGCAAGCCATTGCGGGTGTCCGGGTCGGTTTCCGCTGCGGACAGGGCCAGGAAATCAAAATGGGTGTCGCCCTGGCCTTGCAGAACCCGCTCCATGTACACCAGCGAGTCGTCGTAACGCCCGGCACGCGCCAGCTGGATGGCGGCGGCACGCTGCGCTTCCAGATTCTTCGGATCGTTTTTTGCCCAGATCAGCGCCGTTTGCAGTGCGGACTGATCTGCGCCCATGTACTCGGCGATCCGGTAGGCTCGCTCGGAGACCCCGGGGTCCTGAGTCTTGATCGCCTGGGTCACGTAGTTGTCCAAGGCGATGTCGAAACGGTTGCGCTGGCCGGCCAGCTCCGCGCTCAGCAGGCTGACCAGCGTCTCCTGAGTGAACGAGCCATAGACCTGAGGCTTGGCCTCAGGTGCGGGAGGTGCATCTTTCTGGGCTGTCACGGGTTGCGACGTGGCGGGGGCCATGGACTGGCAGCCGCCTAGAAAGGCAAGAGCAAGGAACAACGCGGAGGATCTATTCATATATAAGAAGGGCGGCTTACCTGCGGTGAGAGCATCATGACACAAGGCTGTCGGCAAAACCCACAGCCGTCGGAAAAACTGATGCAATGCTGATGTTTGCTGCGTTGTCGGCTTCGAAACGCTGCCGATAACGCGCGACTGTAGTGGGACAATAATATGCGGTGGTTGTTCTGAACCTATCGAAGTAGGACAATTACCGGCTTCACGTCACCACCTGCGACCCTGAATGGCCTTCCTTGCACTCGGTATCAACCATAAGACCGCCTCGGTCGACGTTCGCGAGCGTGTGGCATTTACCCCGGAACAGCTGGTCGAGGCGCTGCAACAGCTCTGTCATCTGACCGAAAGTCGCGAAGCTGCGATTCTTTCGACGTGCAACCGCAGCGAACTGTACATCGAACACGACCACCTTGCGGCTGACAGCATTCTGGCCTGGCTTGCAGATTACCATCACCTCAGCCTGGAAGAATTGCGCGCCAGCGCCTATGTCCATGAGGATGATGCGGCCGTGCGTCACATGATGCGCGTGGCCTCGGGGCTCGACTCGCTGGTATTGGGCGAGCCACAGATTCTCGGGCAGATGAAGTCCGCGTATGCCGTTGCCCGCGAAGCCGGAACGGTCGGGCCGTTGCTCGGTCGCCTGTTTCAGGCCACCTTCAGTGCCGCAAAACAGGTGCGCACCGACACCGCCATCGGCGAAAACCCGGTGTCCGTTGCGTTTGCCGCAGTCAGCCTGGCGAAACAGATTTTCAGCGACCTGCAGCGCAGTCAGGCCTTGTTGATCGGTGCGGGCGAGACCATTACGCTGGTCGCCCGGCATCTGCACGACCTGGGCGTGAAACGCATCGTGGTGGCCAATCGAACGCTGGAGCGCGCCAGCATGCTCGCCGCCGAGTTTGGTGCGCATGCGGTGCTGCTCTCGGATATTCCGGCCGAGCTGGTCAACAGCGACATTGTGATCAGTTCCACCGCCAGTCAGCTGCCGATTCTGGGCAAGGGCGCAGTGGAAAGTGCGCTGAAACTGCGCAAACACAAACCGATTTTCATGGTCGACATCGCTCTACCGCGCGACATCGAGCCGGAAGTCGGCGAGCTGGACGACGTTTACCTGTACAGCGTCGATGATCTGCATGAAGTGGTGGCAGAAAATCTCAAGAGCCGTCAGGGTGCGGCACTGGCCGCCGAACAATTGGTCAGCGTCGGTGCCGAAGATTTCATGTCGCGCCTGCGCGAGCTGGCAGCGGTCGACGTATTACGCGCTTACCGTCAGCAAAGCGAGCGGTTGCGCGACGAAGAACTGAGCAAGGCGCAGCGCATGCTGGCCAACGGCAGCAACGCCGAAGACGTGCTGGTTCAACTGGCGCGTGGCCTGACTAACAAATTGCTGCACGCGCCCAGCGTGCAACTCAAGAAGCTGTCTGCCGAAGGTCGCGTCGACGCGCTGGCCATGGCCCAGGAACTTTTTGCCCTCGGTGAGGGCTCGACGGATAAACCCCCGCAATGAAAGCTTCACTGCTCAATAAGCTGGATGTACTCAGCGACCGTTTCGAGGAACTGACCGCGTTGCTAGGCGACGCGGAAGTCATCAGCGATCAGACACGCTTTCGCGCCTATTCCCGTGAGTACGCCGAGGTGGAGCCGGTTGTCGCGCTCTATAAACAGCTGCTCAAGGTGCAAGCCGATCTCGAGGGCGCACAGGCGCTGTTGAAGGACAGCGATCCGGACATGCGCGAGATGGCGGTCGAGGAAGTCCGCGAAACCAAAGAGCAGTTGGTCGATCTGGAAGCTCAGCTGCAACGCATGCTGCTGCCCAAGGACCCGAACGACGGCCGCAACGTGTTTCTGGAAATTCGCGCCGGCACCGGCGGTGACGAAGCGGCGATCTTCTCCGGCGACCTGTTCCGCATGTACTCGCGGTATGCCGAGCGACGTGGCTGGCGGGTGGAAATACTCTCCGAAAACGAAGGCGAGCATGGCGGTTACAAGGAAGTCATCGCGCGAGTCGAAGGTGACAGTGTTTACGGCAAACTGAAATTCGAGTCCGGCGCGCACCGTGTGCAGCGTGTGCCCGAGACCGAATCCCAGGGGCGTATTCACACCTCCGCCTGTACGGTGGCGGTGCTGCCCGAGCCTGATGAGCAGCAAGCCATCGAGATCAACCCGGCCGACCTGCGCGTCGACACCTATCGTTCGTCGGGGGCCGGTGGTCAGCACGTCAACAAGACCGACTCTGCCATTCGCATTACCCACTTGCCATCGGGTATCGTTGTCGAGTGTCAGGAAGAGCGTTCGCAACACAAGAACAGAGCCCGGGCAATGTCCTGGTTATCTGCCAAACTGAATGATCAGCAGACCAGCGCCGCGGCCAGTGCCATCGCCAGCGAGCGCAAATTGCTTGTCGGGTCTGGTGATCGTTCGGAGCGTATCCGCACCTACAACTTTCCTCAGGGGCGAGTGACGGATCACCGCGTCAATCTGACCCTGTACTCGCTGGATGAAGTTCTGGCGGGCGGAGTCGATGCAGTGATAGAGCCGCTACTCGCTGAATATCAGGCTGATCAACTTGCGGCACTGGGTGATTAAATGACCATCATCGCAAGTGTATTAAGAAGCGCCGAGCTTCCCGATTCACCGACCGCGCGGCTCGATGTCGAGCTGCTGCTTGCCGCAGCGCTGGGCAAGCCGCGCAGTTTTCTGCACACCTGGCCCGAACGGATCGTCAGCACTGAAGCCGCCGTGGCCTTTGCGGGCTATCTGGAGCGACGACGCAAAGGCGAGCCAGTGGCTTACATTCTCGGCCAGCAAGGCTTCTGGAAGCTGGTCCTTGAAGTCGCGCCGCACACTTTGATCCCACGCCCCGAGACTGAAATGCTGGTCGAGGCGGCGCTGGAACTGGTGCCCGCGTTTGCTTCGGCTCAGGTCCTGGATCTGGGTACCGGAACCGGGGCCATCGGTCTGGCCCTGGCCAACGAGCGCAAGCAGTGGAAAGTGACTGCGGTCGACCGCGTAGCGGAAGCCGTTGCGCTGGCCGAGCGCAACCGACAGCGCTTGCACCTGAACAACGCCGAAATCTTCGAAAGCCACTGGTTCAATGGCCTGCAAGGTCGTCAGTTCGATCTGATCATCAGCAACCCGCCTTATATCTCGGACGACGATCCGCATCTGTCGGCCGGTGACGTGCGTTTCGAGCCGAGCAGCGCACTGATTGCCGGTGCCGATGGGCTGGATGATTTGCGGGCGATCATCGAACAGGCACCGGCACACCTGAATACCGAAGGCTGGCTGCTGTTGGAACATGGCTACGATCAGGGCGCCGCAGTACGCGAATTATTGATTCGCCAGGGCTTCGAGCGCATTCAGACCCGCCGCGATCTGGGCGAGCACGAGCGCATCACGTTCGGCTGCAAGCCGTGCTGAGTGATGAGGAGCTGCTGCGTTACAGCCGGCAGATTCTGTTGCAACACGTCGACATCGACGGCCAGCTACGACTCAAACAGAGCCGGGCGCTGGTCGTGGGGGTCGGCGGGCTTGGATCGCCAGTGGCGCTGTATCTGGCGGCTGCCGGGGTGGGCGAGCTGCATCTGGCGGACTTTGATCATGTCGACCTGACCAACCTGCAGCGTCAGATCATCCACGACACGCACAGCATCGGGCTCTCCAAGGTCGATTCGGCCATGGTTCGGCTCAGTGCGATCAATCCCGAAATCACCCTGATTGCCCACCGTACGGCGCTGGATGCCGATTCGCTGAACGCCGCCGTAAGCGCGGTGGATCTGGTGCTCGATTGCTCCGACAACTTTGCCACGCGTGAGGCGGTCAATGCCGCCTGCGTCGCGTCGGACAAACCTTTGGTCAGCGGCGCAGCGATCCGGCTTGAAGGACAGCTTTCAGTCTTCGATCCGCGTCGTGACGACAGCCCTTGCTATCACTGTCTGTACGGCCATGGCAGCGAGGCCGAACTGACCTGCAGTGAAGCTGGCGTGATCGGGCCGCTGGTGGGGCTGGTCGGCAGTCTGCAAGCGCTGGAAGCCTTGAAAATGTTGGCCGGTTTTGGTGAGCCGATGGTCGGCCGCCTGTTATTGATCGATGCACTGACCTCCCGTTTCCGTGAGTTGAAAGTCAAACGCGATCCGGCGTGCAGCGTGTGTGGGGCGGCAAGCGGGCAGGCCGGGCATGCCTGATGTCCACATGACCCATAGCAGCGATGCGCCGGTCGGGGTTTTTGATTCCGGCGTCGGCGGGCTTTCGGTGCTGAATGAAATTCGCCAGTTACTGCCCAACGAGTCGCTGCTGTATCTGGCGGACTGCGGGCATATTCCCTATGGCGAGAAAACGCCCGAATTCATCATCGAGCGCTGCCTGACGATTGCCGGATTTTTCCATGAGCAAGGTGCCAAGGCGCTGGTTGTCGCCTGCAATACCGCCACGGCGGCGGGTGTGGCGCATATCCGTCAGCGCTATCCGGACTGGCCGATCGTGGGCATGGAGCCTGCGGTAAAACCTGCCGCCGAGGCCACGCGCAGTGGGGTGGTCGGCGTACTGGCGACTACCGGGACTTTACAGAGCGCCAGATTCGCTGCGCTGCTGGATCGTTTTGCCAGCGACGTGCGCGTGGTCACTCAGCCATGTCCCGGGTTGGTCGAGCTGATCGAAAGCGGCGATCTGGTCAGCCCGCAGATTCGTGCGCTGTTGTCGCGCTATGTCGAACCCTTGCTGGCGGCGCGCTGCGACACAGTCATTCTGGGGTGCACCCACTATCCGTTTCTCAAACCGCTGCTGCGAGAAATGCTTCCCGAATCGGTCACCCTGATCGATACCGGGGCCGCGGTTGCGCGTCAGTTACAGCGTCTTTTGTCGCGCTCCGGTCTGCTTGCAAGCGGTCCGGCGCGTGAGACTGTGTACTGGTCCAGTGACATACCGGACAATTTCGGAAAAATCCTACCTTTTCTGTCGCAAAGTGCTGGCAATGTGAGAAGCTTCCGTTTGTAAAAAAAACGTGAAAAAAAGGCGTTTCGAGGCTGAACTTACCTTGTGTCGTCGGCTTCTATAGTTGCAGTTATTGAATTTCAACTTTCATACAAACTCATACAATTTAGGACGTTTCTCATGAAGAGACTCTTTTGCCTGGCCGTGCTCTCGGCCCTCATGGCAGGCCAGGCTTCACTGGCGCAGGCCGACGGCGTTGAATTTTCTGTCGGTCAGACCGGCGAGTCCACCATGACGTATCGTCTGGGTGTGCAGTTCGACTGGGATAAAACCTGGCTGCAAAGCGACATCGGCCGTCTGACCGGTTACTGGGACGGCGCTTATACGTACTGGGATGGTAAGGACTACAAGGACAACCACAGCCTGTCGTTCTCCCCGGTTCTGGTGTACGAATTCGGTAACAGCAGCGTCAAGCCTTACGTTGAAGCCGGTATCGGTGTTTCCGTGTTCTCCAACACTCAGGTTGAAGATCGCAAGTTCGGCTCGTCTTTCAACTTCGAAGACCGCATCGGTTTCGGCCTGCGCTTCGCGGGTGGACATGAAGTCGGCATTCGCGCCACTCACTACTCCAACGCCGGCATCAAGCAACCGAACGACGGTATCGAAAGCTACGCCCTGCATTACAAGATGCCGTTCTGATTCAGTTGACTTTCGTGCCAATGCTCCGTGTTAAACACAAGTTCGCTTTTGATTCTGGCCGAAGGCCGTGAGAGCGAGCTTGTTCGCGAAAGGGCCTGTATGATCGCCGAAAATGCATCGTCTGAAGCAATGTCTTCGCGAACACGTTCGCTCCCACGCCCTACGGGCAGAAGCCTGAAAGCCCGGCCTTCGGACTCCTGAGGAGTTGTGTATAACGATGAGCGCGGGAACGAGAGTCATAAGTCAAGTCAGCAGCATTTATCAAAGATAAGCCGTCGCAATTCCTTTGCGTTCATTCAGGCAATCTTCCGCACCGGCCTCGAACTCACGACAGATCAACGGCCGTTTCTCGTAGATCGTGCACATCATGGTGTTACGATCCAGCGCCGCGCACCAGCCGTCATCCAGCCGCAGCATCACTTCGCCACCCCACTCGTCGTTATCGATATAGCGCTCAGGCACGCCCGTGTCGGTGATGAGCATCACTTCCAGTTGGCAGCAGCAGGCTGCGCAGGTCGAGCAGGTGACTTCCGTTTCGCTGTGAATCTCGGCGAGCGGAATAAGTGTGGCGTCCAGAATGGGTCTCCAAGTATCAGGCTGAAGGGCGCGATGTGCGGCGGGCCAGCCATTGCAACAGGGGAAAAACACCTGCCCAGACCAGCCCCAGCAGCAACATGCTCGGCCACACTCCAAGTGGAAGGTGAACCTGCGCCAGTTGCGAGCCGGCATAGTACGACATCGGGCCGCCGATAGCGCCAAGAACGGCTGCACGCCATAACGGTCTGGCGGTCCAGGCCAGGCAGTGATTGAGTGTGGTCGCCATCACCGCCCACAACAACGCCAGCCATAGCGGCAGCACATAGCCGCTGATGCCGAAGTCGAAAACGCCCAGCGTCATCAGCACGCTGTCGAGCACGACGCCGACCAGCGTGACGGTGATCACCAGTCTGCCTTCAGCGGCCCACGAACTGATCCACAAAAAGTGTATGACCAGCACGGCCACGGCGATCAACAGCCAATAGCTGTTACCGCCCAGTACGCAGGCGAACCAGCCGATCTGAAACAGCAGCGCGTTGGCGACAGATTTAAGCATTGAAGCGCCCGAGCAGTGGTTCGCGCAAAGCGTCCGGCTTGGCCAGCAACAGTTGCGCGGTGCCGATGGTTCGCTCCAGAAAGCCACCTTCGCAGTAGCACAGGTAAAACTCCCAGAGCCGCAAGAAATACTCGTCGTAGCCAAGTTCAGTCAGCTTGCCGTGGGCGTTCCTGAAATTGTCGTACCACAAGCGCAGTGTGCGGGCGTAATGCAGGCCGAAGTCTTCCATGTGCAGCAGATTCATATCCGTGTCATTGCCGACGATGTCGAGCATTTTCGCCACCGAGGGCAGGGCGCCACCCGGGAAAATATAACGCTGGATGAAATCCACATTGCGCTTGGCCTGGGTATAGCGCTGCTCGCGAATGGTGATCGCCTGCAGCAGCATCATGCCGTTGCTCTTCAGTAAATGAGCACATTGCTTGAAATACGTCGGCAGAAAACGATGGCCCACCGCCTCGATCATTTCGATGGACACCAGCTTGTCGTATTCACTGGTCAGGTCCCGGTAGTCCGTCAGCAGCAAGGTCACGCGGTCCTGCAGGCCGAGGTCGATGAGCCGTTGCCTGGTGTAAGCGAATTGCTCTTTGGACAGGGTGGTCGTGGTCACCTGGCAGCCGTAATGCTGCGCAGCATAGATGGCCATGCTGCCCCAGCCGGTGCCGATTTCCAGCAGGTGATCCTCGGGTTTCAACGCCAGCTTCTGGCAGATCCGTTCCAGCTTGTTCAGTTGCGCCTGTTCCAGCGTGTCGTTTTCATCGAGAAACTGGGCAGCCGAGTACATCATGGTCGGGTCGAGAAACTGTTCGAACAGCGTATTGCCCAGGTCATAGTGGGCCGCAATGTTTTTCTGCGAGCCCTTGCGGGTGTTGCGGTTGAGCCAGTGCAGGCCATGAATCAACGGCCGGGTCAGGCGCGCCACGCCGCCTTCCATGGCATCAAGCACATCCAGATTGCTGACAAACACTCGCACCACCGCTGTCAGGTCAGGCGTGGTCCAGTAACCATGGATGAACGCCTCACCCGCGCCGATGGAACCGCTGCTGGCGATCATGCCCCAGGCCGCCGAATCCAGAATGTGCACCTCCGCCTGAATCAGCGCGCCGCTCTTGCCGAACACATGGCGTTCGCCTCTTTCGACGACCACCAACTGACCATTGCGCAGACCTGCCAACTGCCGCAAAACGCCGCGGCGCAGGATGTCTGCAGTCAGACCATTGGTCCCCAGATTGGCAGAAAAACTACTGCTACTGCTTTTCATGGTGTGAATCCTTGGGTTGCACGGCGGCGGCACGGTATTCGCCGTCGGCGGCCTGATGGGAAAAAATCGGGATACGTTTGACCAGCAGGCGCACGGCTTGCCAGTAGATAGCCAGGCAGGTTTTTGCCGTCATCCACGGAAACGCCAGCAGGTGACGGTGCAACGTTTTGCGGTTCAGGTCTTGCCGTTTCAGGTTGAGCGTGGCGTCGAACATCTTCAGATCGCCTTGCCAGTCGGCCATGTGCACACCGATCCGCTCGGCGGGCTGGCTGAAACTCATGCGGTACTCGAGATCACGCGGCAGGAACGGTGAAACGTGAAAAGCTTTGGCGACGGCAACGTGTTGATGGCCTTCGCCCGTGGCCGGCAGTACATAAGTGTAACGCTCGCCCCACGGGGTGTTGGTGACTTCGCAAAGGATGGCTGCCAGCGTGCCGTCTGCCTCATGGCAGTAGAAAAAGCTGACCGGGTTGAATGAAAGACCCCAACTGCGTGCCTGGGTCAGCAGGCAGACGCGGCCCAATGGCATGTGCCCCAGCGCTTTGCCGACCCGCTCGCGTGCCGCTTCGATCAGCGGTACGCCGCGTCCGGTCAGTTCCGGCAGATAATCACGCTCGCGGAACGAAAACGCTGCAAACCGTTGGCTTCCTGCCAGCGGCGAAAGCCCAAAAACACGCTCTTGCTCATCCAGGTCCAGATAGAGCAGACCGATGCGATAGGTAAACTCATGCGACCGTGGCGAGAATCGACGGTGGCTGATCCAGCCACTGTAGAGCGCGCTGTTCACAGCGTTTCACCAAACGCCTGAGCCACGCGCAAACCGCTGACGACGCCGTCTTCGTGGAAGCCGTTGGCCCAATAGGCGCCGCAATACCACGTGTTGTCGACGCCGTTGATTTCCTGCCAGCGCGCTTGTGCTGCGATCGCGTCGAGGCTGTATTGCGGATGCGAATAGCGGTAGCGACCAAGAATCTTCGCCGGGTCGATGGCTGCAGTCTGATTCAGGCTGACGCAGAACGTGGTATCGCTGTCGATGCCCTGCAGGATGTTCATGTCATAAGTCACGGCCGCCAGCTGCCCGGCATCGCCGCCAAGGCGATAATTCCAGCTGGCCCAGGCCAGACGGCGGTCGGGCAGCAGACGCGTATCGGTGTGCAACACCACATCGTTTTCGGCATAGCGCAGCGCGCCGAGAATCGATTGTTCGGCGCTCGACGGCTCGGCCAGCAATGCCAGGGCCTGGTCGCTGTGGCAGGCGAACACCACCTTGTCGAAACGCTCGCTGCCCTCGGCGCTATGAACGGTCACGCCTTCGCTGTCGCGTTCGACGCGGGTGACCGGGCAGGACAGGCGAATCCGCTCGCGGAACGACGCCGTCAGGGGCTCGATGTAGCTTCTCGATCCGCCTTCTATCACGCACCATTGCGGGCGGTTGGTCACCGACAGCAAGCCGTGGTTCTTGAAGAAACGCACGAAGAATTGCAGCGGGAAGCCGAGCATTTCCGCCAGCGACATCGACCAGATCGCTGCGCCCATCGGCACGATGTAGTGATCGATGAAGCGCTGCCCGTAAGCGCCTTGTTTCAGGTACTCGCCAAGCGTGGTGTCTGCCGCGATGCGCTTGTTTTCCAGATCCTCTACGGACTGCCGGTTGAAGCGCAGGATATCGCGCAGCATGCCCCAGAACTTCGGCGACAGCAGGTTGCTGCGCTGGGCAAACAGGCTGTTGAGGTTGTTGCCGTTGTATTCGACGCCGCTGCGCGGGTCGTGCACCGAAAAACTCATTTCGGCAGGTTTGAAACCCACGCCCAACTGGCCGAGCAAGCGGATGAAGTTCGGGTAGGTCCAGTCGTTGAAGACGATGAAGCCGGTGTCGATGGCGTAGGCGCGACCTTCGACCTGCACATCGACGGTGTGCGTGTGCCCGCCGATCCAGTCGGACGACTCGAAGACGGTAATTTCATGTTTGCGGTTGAGCAGCCAGGCGCTGGTGAGCCCGGCGATACCGCTACCGATGACGGCGATTTTCATTGAGCGTCCTTAGTACTCGTCTCGTTTCGCGCCATGCGTTTGCCGATGGCGAATCGGGCGCGTACCGGCAGCAGTGCCAGCAAGCGCATGCCGAAAATGAACGCCGCCGGGAAGGCGATTTCCAGTGGGCGTCGGCTACGGTTGAGGTTTTCAGCGATGTGCTGCGCCGCTTTTTTCACCGGCCAGCGCATCGGCATCGGGAAATCGTTCTTTTCCGTCAATGGCGTGTCGACAAAGCCGGGGCTAACCACCGTTACATCAATGTTTTCGCTGGCCAAGTCCAGGCGCAACGCTTCGAACAGGTAGCGCAGCCCGGCTTTCGAGGCGCCGTAGGCTTCGGCACGCGGCAGCGCCAGAAAGGTGACCGCGCTGGCTACGCCGACCAGATGCGGCTGTTTTCCCTGACGCAACAACGGCAGCGCTTCCTGAATGCAGTAACTGCTGGCGAGCAGGTTGGTGCGCACCACGCGTTCGACCATCGCCGCTTCGAAGTTGCGAGCGTCAATGTATTCGCAGGTCCCGGCATTGAGAATCGCGGTATCCAGGGCGCCCCATTCCTGAGCGATGCGGTCGCCCATGGCTTTCACTTGCAGGCCGTCAGCGATATCGCCGGTGACCAGCAATACCTGTTCCGGGTAGAGGGTCGCCAGATTCTGCAACGGTTGCAGGGTTCGGGCGGTCAAGGCCAGCCGATGCCCGGCGTCGAGTAACTCTTTTGCCAAAGCGAGACCGATGCCACTGCTGGCGCCGGTCAACCAGATACGTCGTGCGCCAGGAGTGCTCATCCCAACCTCTTCTTCAGCCAATTGATGACTCGGCCCATGATGGGCAGATGTTCGTAGAGCAGCGCACCGGCATCGAAATAGTCGCGATGCCGGTAAACCTTTTCGTGCCATTTGAGGTGCGAACAGCCCTCGACCCTGATGGTCCGGCCACCGGCCAGGCGCGGGTGCGAGTAGCTCATGGTCCAGACCAGATAGCCTTCGCCGGGACGAACCTCGTCGAAGGCGTGAAAATCGAAATGCAGATCCCGAACGTTGGCGTACAGCTCGGCAAAATAGCGTTGCATGGCGGGCAGGCCATGGATGTCGTGCATCGGGTCGCTGAACGACACGTCTTCGCTGTACAGCTCGGCGACCTGATCAAGGTTGTCCTTGTTCAGTGCGGCAAAGCGCTGGGCGAAACGATGCAGGAAATCAGCCATTTTCGACCCCGGCGGCGGGTACGCGGGTCGGCAGCGCCTTGAACGCTGCCAGCGCGCGGGCGCGGCTCTTGCTCAGATCGACGATAGGCTTGGGGTAATCGGCTACGCCAAACAGCCCGCCCATGGAAGAAGGATCGTGAATCTGCTTTTTGTTCAGGTTCGCCAGCTCCGGCAGCCAGCGCTTGATGAACACGCCCTCGGGGTCGAATCGCTCCGATTGCGATAACGGGTTGAAAATCCGGAAATACGTGGCCGAGTCGGTGCCTGTGGACGAACTCCACTGCCAGCCGCCGTTGTTGGATGCCAGGTCGCCGTCGATCAGGTGGCGCATGAAAAAGCGCTCGCCTTCCCGCCAGTCGATCAGCAGGTTTTTAGTGAGAAACATCGCAACGACCATCCTTAGCCGATTGTGCATCCATCCGGTTTCCAGCAATTGCCGCATGGCTGCGTCGATGATCGGCAGGCCGGTGCGCGCTTCTTGCCACGCCAGCAACTCGTCAGGGGCGTCGCGCCATTTCAGGGCTTCGGTTTCTGGCCTGAAGGCTCGATGACGCGATACACGAGGGTAGCCCACCAGCGTGTGTTTGTAGAACTCTCGCCACAACAGTTCGTTGATCCAGGTCACGGTGCCGACGTCGCCGGTCTCGAATTCCCCATGATTACTGCTCAGGGCGACATGCAGGCACTGGCGCGGCGAAATGACCCCGGCGGCGAGATAGGCCGAAAGCTGGCTGGTGCCGGGTTTGGCCGGGAAGTCGCGTTCGTCCTTGTAGTAGCTGATCTGCTCATCTGCGAAGGCGTCCATGCGGCGCTTGGCCTCGCCTTCGCCAGCGGGCCACAGGGCGCGCAATGTTTGCGACGGCGTGGCAAAACCTTTTACCTGGTCCGGAACCGGATCGCTTGTTATCGACAGCGCTTGCTGGGCCGCAGGCATGCGCACGGGATGCGGCATGGCTTCGTGCAGTCGGGTGTAGCACACCTTTTTGAACTGAGTGAAGACCTGAAAATAGTTGCCGGTCTTGGTCAGGATGCTGCCGGGCTTGAACAGCAACTGATCCAGGTAGCTGTTGACCTGCACGCCGGCTTCCTCAAGCATTTTCTGCACGGCCAGGTCACGCCTGGTTTCGTTGATGCCGTATTCCTCATTGAGGTACAGACCTTCGACCTTGAACTGTTGGCACAGCGTCGACAGCACTTCAGGTGCCTTGTCCCACGTATCGGCCTCGCGAATCAGCAGCGGCACGTTGAGCTTGCCAAGCGCCGCTTCCAGCTCCACCAGATTGCGCAGCCAGAAATCGACTTTGCAGTCGGCGTCGTCGTGACTGCGCCATTGCGCAGGGCTGAGCAGATACACCGCCAGCGTCGGGCCGCGCTCCATGGCGGCGGTCAGGGCCGTGTTGTCGTGAACGCGCAGGTCGCTACGCAGCCAGATCAGTTGCATGAGAAGTCCTTAGCTTAGATAAGTCCGAGCCTGCCGAGCTCGATCTGCGCGCTGAGCGCGTCGTTGGCGAGGGTAAAGCCAGCTATCTCGCTTGCCTGTACGAGCAAATCGGCTTTATGGATCTGTACCGTTGGTCCTCCGAGCACAACCGGGCAGGTAATATTGGCCAGCAGACGCGGTAACTGGGCGACGTTCAGCGCTTTGCTGGAGTACAGCAGGATGCCGCGCGGCTTCAGGTATTCGGCGGCCAGCGCCAGTTCACCGACCGGTAGCGGCCAGTCGAACACTTCCACCGGACAATCAGCGCTGCTGACCAGCCACGCCGCGAGCCACAGATGCGGTTCGAGCGGCAGATCGGACTGATTGACCAGCAGCAACGGGCTGCCACTGAGCTGGCGATTGTTGTGATAGATCCGCGCGCCGAACTTGCTGCGCAGCCAGGAATAGAAAAACGTGCGCTCCAGTTGTGCGCCGAACTTGCCTTGCCAGCGTTGTTCCAGCTCGGCCAGCAGGGGCAGCAACAGTTGTTCACAGAGCGTGCGCGGCGGGTACAGCGCCATGGCCTGATTGAATACGTCATCCACACGACGTTCGGCCAGTTCGCCAATGGCCACCAGCAAGGTCTGACGCAGGGCGTCCCAGTCGTTGGTCGGGGGCAGGGCGTCTGCACGGTTGTCGTCAATCAGGGTTTTGACCTGGCTAACGGACACGCCACGGTTGAGCCAGGTGAGGATCTTCATGACCCGCTGGACGTGTTCGTCCGAGTACAGCCGGTGCCCCTTGGCTGTGCGGTGCGGGACGATCAGGCCATAACGGCGCTCCCAGGCGCGCAGGGTGACGGCGTTGACGCCGGTCTGCCGTGCCACTTCCCGGATCGGCAGCCAGTCGCCTGGCAGCTCAGGATCGGTGTCTGTTTCTGCTTCATTCATGAGTATCAAATCGCATTTCGCAGGCTGAGATTTTCTGGATGGGGTTGCATGTACACCTGAAGCGCCACATACGGGTCCGGGTGTTGGCGAAAATGATGCTTGAGCAAGGTCAGCGGCACGATCAGCGGCACGATGCCTTGATGGTACTGGCTGATCACTTGCTGGATTTCCTGTTTGTCTTCGCTGCTGATGGTCTGCTTGAGGTAACCGCACAGGTGCTGCAAGACATTGGTGTGGGTGCTGCGCGTGGCGCATTTTTTCAGCGCCGCCATCAGCTCGCTGAAATACTGCGGGGCGATCTCGTTCGGATCGCTGCGCCCCATGCTGCCGAGCATTTTGCCCAGTGCCTTGTACTGCACCGGATCGTTGGCCATCAGCTGGTATTTGTAACGCGAATGGAATTCGGTCAGGGCGCGGCGTGTGATGCCGTCTTTCAACAGTTGTTGCCAGGCGGCATAAGCGAACACGCGGGTCACGAAGTTTTCGCGCAACACCGCGTCATTGAGACGGCCGTCCTCCTCGACAGGCAGGTTCGGATGACGCTCGCAAAACGCCTGCGCGTAGATACCGCGCCCGCCGCCATCGACTGGCGCACCGTTTTCACGGTAGACCTTGACCCGCTCAAGACCGCACGATGGGGATTTCTGCATGAAGATATAGCCACAGATATCGCCCAGCTCATCGGCCATCTGTGCGCCGTATTCCGCCAGGGCTTCGGTCACATCCAGGTCGCGATTGACCGTGCCCAGCGCTTTAGGATTCTCGGCATCACCGACCAGCCTGATTGGCTCCCGCGGGATGCCCATGCCGATGGCGACTTCCGGGCACGCCTGGACGAAATCGAAATACTTGCTCAATGCCTGCGTACACAAATGAGATTCCTTGTGTCCGCCATTGAAACGAACTTCGGCACCCATCAGACAGGCACTGATACCGAGTTTGAGTTTTTCGCTTGCAGGCATTGGCATCCGTTACCTCTACAGAAGACTTGTACAGATTAACTGTGCTGTACAACTTGTCCTCATCATAGGGGGATAGGTGTACAAGTCAAATTCTTTGTAGAGGGTTTTAAAGGCTGCTCCCAACGATTCTCATGTCAATGCCAATGCGTTGGCATTATCTGGAATGGGTTGGATAGGTTCCGCATCACATCTGTGCTGCAACACAACGTCATGCCTTGTCCGCAGTCACTGCACATAAAAGAAAGCGCTTTTTTATCACGATGATCACGATGATACTGACGACGCAGAGTGTGACGTAAGTGACGGCTGAGCTCTGGCGCTGATCCGGGGGATGCGAGGCAGGACGCCGAGCAAGCCGCACCGGGCCAAGGATGGCCCGTTGCGGCGGCCCCCGGATCAGTGACAGGGCGAAGGAACCCGACGAAGTCGGGCCGGAAACGGAGCCAGGGGGTTTGGTTACTTTGGCCCCATCAAAGTAACTCGCCGAGGGGCGAAAAGGTGACTCAAGTCGAGCCGGAATCTCACTGATTCGCAGAACTGTGTGACGCAGAGCGTCACGAACTGCGTGCCGACGCGGAGCGTCGGCACGATAGTCACGGGCAGAAGCCGCATTTTTCGGCTCATCCGTCCGTGTGGGTAGCGCCTACTTCCAGCCCATTCGCCACGTATCCGCCTGCTGCAACACCTGCCACGGCAGCCGCTCGCTGCGTTGGGTCAGCACGGCCTGCAATTCGATTTCCAGCACAGTGCCTTCTTCATCCTTGAACAGCTCGGTCACCATGAAGTGTTTTTCGCGATTGACCGGGACGGCTGCTGTCCACTTCGACAGCAGCAATTTGCGTGGATTGATCTGATTCATTGCAGATGTTCCAGCAACCGGCGCGCCGCTTCCTGACCACTCAACCATGCGCCTTCAACCCGGCCTGACAGGCACCAGTCACCGCAGACGTAAATGCCCAGATCGGCGTCCGACAACGCGCCCCATTCGTGCGAGCCCGCAGGCCGCGCGTACAGCCAGCGATGCGCCAGGCTGAACACCGGAGCGGGCATGCTGCAGTCGATCAATTCAGCGAAAGCACCGTGCAAATGCTCGATGACCTGCTCTCTGGATGCGTCGAGATTTTGTCGGCTCCACTGGCTGGTGGCATGCAGCACCCAAGTGTCGAGCGCGTCGTCGCGTTCGGGCTTGCTGCGATTGCGTGCCAGCCAGTCGAGCGGGCTGTCCTGTACGAAACAACCCTGCATGAGCGTTTGCAGAGGCGTCTCGAAGGCCAGCGCGACCGCCCAGGTGGGTTCCATCTTGACGCCTGCGACCACGCTGGCCAGTTTCGGGGCGGCAGCCAGTAACGCCGTCGCCTGAGGGGCAGGGGTGGCGATGATCACATGGCTGAACGGGCCGTGGCTTTTGCCTTCGGCATCCAGCAGGTTCCAGTGTTCTTCGCCGCGAAACACTTCGGTGATCCGGCACGAGAACGACACAGGCAGGTCGCCGCGCATCGCTCGGGTGATGGCGCTCATGCCCGGTTTGCCGACCCAGCGCACTTGTTCGTCGGGAGAGGGGCAGAGCCTGCCGTCGTGAAAGTTATAGAGCGAGGGCGTCCACTCGGCGACATGCCCCTGGGCCTGCCATTGCTTGACGGCAGTGGCGAAGCGTCGATCTCGAGCGGTGAAATACTGTGCACCCATGTCCAGCGAGCCGGCGTCGCTGCGTTTGCTGGACATCCGCCCGCCGCTGCCACGGCTTTTGTCGAACAGGTGCACGTGATGCCCGGCGTCTGTGAGCGCCTGGGCTGCTGAAAGTCCGGCGATACCGGTACCGATGATTGCGATTGGGACAGTCATAGGGGCCTCGTTACCTTGTTTGTACAGACTACGCCGTAGTTAAAACCTGTACAATCTTCCTGTTTGGTATAAGTTGCAGAGGATTTAGCGTCTGTGCAGTGAGTCACATTGCTACCCACAGGGTCGAACCGATCAGTCATTCGGTCGGCACCGCCAAAAGCGGCGACCTGTTCAGGTCTGGCCTATGGTTCAGCGAACAGTTTCTTTTTCCTGACTGGCAAACTGTTTAAAAATAAGACTACCCAATTGTCATGCACGCCACGCGAGGTTACCTGCCATGCACATATTGCTGACCGGTGGTACTGGTTTGATCGGAAGAGCGCTTTGTCGTCTGTGGTCGGCCCAGGGTCATGAGCTGACCGTGTGGAGTCGTCAGCCCGCTGATGTGGCCGAACTGTGCGGCCCGACTGTGCGCGGCATTGCCCGTCTCGACGAGTTGGGCGAGCAGCCGGTGGATGCCATCATCAACTTGGCCGGTGCGCCGATTGCGGACCGACCATGGACGCGCAAGCGCCGACTGTTGTTGTGGGAAAGCCGTATCGGTCTGACCGAGCAAGTGCTGACCTGGTTGAGCAATCGTGCGCAAAAGCCCGCGCTGATGATTTCCGGCTCTGCGGTCGGTTGGTACGGCGACAGCAGCGAGCGCGAGATCGACGAGACTTCGCCGCCCGCCAAGGAAGACTTCGCCAGCCAGCTGTGCAACGCCTGGGAAGAAACCGCGCAACGTGCCGAAGCCCAAGGCGTGCGTGTCGTGTTGCTGCGCACCGGTCTGGTGTTGTCGGACCGTGGCGGTTTTTTGCAACGCCTGCTACCGCCTTTCAAGTTCGGTATGGGCGGCCCGATTGGCAGTGGTCGGCAGTGGATGCCGTGGATTCACATTCAGGATCAAATCGCCGCGATTGATTTTCTGTTGAATCTGAATGAAGCAAAGGGTCCTTATAATGTCTGTGCGCCGTCACCCGTGCGCAATCGCCAGTTTGCCAAGACACTGGCAGGCATTTTGCGTCGGCCTGCCTTCATGCCCATGCCTGCGCTGGCACTGAAAGCGCTGCTGGGCGAATTGTCGGTCTTGCTGTTGGGCGGCCAGCGCGCCCGGCCGGCACGTTTGCAGCAGGCCGGTTTCACCTTTAAATACACCGAACTCGATACCGCCCTGCAGGATTTGCTGGGTCGCCACTGAAAGCCATTGAAATAGGATGTTGCATGACCGATCACGCTTTGTTGCTGGTCAATCTGGGTTCACCTGCTTCTACTCAAGTGGCAGATGTGCGCAGTTACCTGAACCAGTTCCTGATGGACCCGTATGTGATCGACCTGCCATGGCCCGTGCGCAGGCTGCTGGTGTCGTTGATTCTGATCAAACGGCCCGAACAGTCTGCCCATGCCTATGCGTCTATCTGGTGGGACGAAGGTTCGCCGCTGGTGGTGCTGAGCAAGCGTCTTCAGGCTGCGGTGAAAAAGGAGTGGTTGTTCGGGCCGGTAGAGCTGGCGATGCGTTATGGCGAGCCGTCTATTGAAACCGTGCTTACGCGTCTGGCGGAGCAGGGCTTCAAGAAAGTCACCCTGGCCCCTTTGTATCCGCAGTTTGCCGACAGCACGGTGACCACCGTCATCGAGGAAGCCAAGCGCGTCGTGCGCGCCAAATCGCTGAAGATGCAGTTCTCGGTTCTACAGCCCTTCTACGATCAGCCTGAGTATTTGAGTGCACTGGTCGAAAGCGTGCGCCCGCATCTGGAGCAACCTTACGATCACCTCCTGCTGAGTTTTCACGGCTTGCCCGAGCGGCATTTGCACAAGCTCGACCCGACCGGCAAGCACTGCCTCAAGGACGACTGCTGCATGACCGCGCCGGCCGAAGTGCTCGCCACCTGCTACCGCGCGCAGTGCATACAGTCGGCTGCGGCGTTCGCCAAACGCATGGGCATTCCAGATGGCAAATGGTCGGTGTCGTTCCAGTCGCGTCTGGGACGTGCCAAGTGGATCGAACCGTATACCGAAGCGCGCCTGGACGAACTGGCAGCGCAGGGCGTGAAAAAGCTGTTGGTCATGTGCCCTGCGTTCGTGGCGGACTGCATCGAAACGCTGGAAGAAATCGGCGACCGCGGTGCCGAACAGTTCAAGGAAGCGGGCGGCGAGGAGCTGATACTGGTGCCGTGCCTGAACGATGATCCGAACTGGGCAAAAGAACTGAGCCGACTGTGCGAGCGAGCGCCGTTGATGCTGTAACACGCTGCACAGCGTTATACACAAGTGCGCTTTTGATTCTGGCCTGAGGCCGTGGGAGCGACCGGGGTGGCGATCGCATTGTTCGCGAAAGGGCCGGTATAATCGCTGAAAATGTGTCGTCTGAAATATTGTTTTCGCGAGCGAAGCGTCGCCCGGTCCGCTGCCACACAACGCGTTTCTGCCCGGAGGGCGTAGGAGCGGACTTGTCCGCGAAGGGTTGCGAAGCGGCCCTGAAACTGGTCACCTTGGCTGTATCTGGTACACCGAGGCGGCTGGTTTTGCTGCCGGTTCCCGGCAGATCGCGGACAAGTCCGCTCCCACAAAGGCTTGTGTATGACGGCGAGCACGGGGCGCTATCACTGCGCGACGCATCAAGGCAACTGATCATCCGGCTTGTTGTTCTTCCAGCTGTCGTGCCCCGGCAAAATCAGGTTCAGGATGATCGCGGTGACGGCGCACAGGGCGATGCCTTTCAGGCCGAAGTCGTTCGGGCCGTTGCCGGTGCCGATCAGTACGCCGCCAATGCCGAACACCAGCGTTACCGAGACGATTACCAGATTGCGTGCTTCGGCCAGATCGATCTTGTGGCGGATCAGCGTGTTCATGCCCACTGCTGCAATCGAGCCGAACAACAGGCACAGAATCCCGCCCATTACCGGCACGGGAATGCTTTGCAGCAGCGCGCCGAACTTGCCGATGAATGCCAGGGTGATCGCAAAAAACGACGCCCAGATCATGATTTGCGGGTTGTAGTTCTTGGTCAGCATCACCGCGCCAGTGACTTCGGCGTAGGTGGTGTTCGGTGGGCCACCAAACAGGCCGGCGGCTGTGGTGGCAATGCCATCGCCAAACAGCGTGCGGTGCAGGCCAGGCTTTTTCAGGTAGTCGCGTCCGGTCACGCTGCCGACCGCAATTACGCCACCAATGTGCTCGATGGCCGGTGCCAGTGCCACCGGGACGATGAACAGAATCGCCTGCCAGTTGAATTCCGGTGCGGTGAAATGCGGAATGGCCAGCCAGGCCGCGTCGGCGATCTTCTGGGTATCAACCACGCCGAAGTAGAATAACAAAGCAAACCCCACCAGCACACCCGAGATGATCGGCACCAGACGGAAAATGCCTTTACCGAACACCGCCACGATCAAGGTCGTCAGCAATGCAGGCATCGAGATCAGCATGGCGGTCTGATAAGGAATCAGCTGCGCGCCATCCCCTGTCTTGCCCATCGCCATGTTGGCCGCAATCGGCGCCATGGCCAGACCGATCGAGATGATCACCGGCCCGATCACCACCGGCGGCAGCAAACGGTCGATAAACCCTGTGCCTTTGATCTTCACGGCCAGGCCAAGAAAAGTGTAAACGAAGCCCGCTGCCATCACGCCGCCCATGGTCGCGGCGAGGCCGAACTGGCCCTTTGCGAGAATGATCGGGGTGATGAATGCGAAGCTCGAAGCCAGAAACACCGGCACCTGACGGCCCGTGACAATCTGGAACAACAGCGTGCCGAGGCCTGCGGTAAACAGCGCGACGTTAGGATCGAGCCCGGTAATCAACGGCATCAGCACCAGTGCGCCGAACGCCACGAAGAGCATTTGTGCACCGGAAAGGATCGTGCGCCACAGTGGATCGTTGAACTCCTGCTGCGTCATCGGGTTACGCGTCCTTCTGCTTGGTGCCGAAAATCTTGTCACCGGCATCGCCCAGGCCCGGAATGATGTAGCCGTGTTCGTTCAGACGCTCGTCGATGGAGGCGGTGTAGATCATCACATCCGGGTGGGCCTTTTCCACCGCAGCGATACCTTCCGGTGCCGCGACCAGCACCATGGCGCGGATTTCCTTGCAGCCTGCTTTCTTGAGCAGGTCGATGGTCGCAACCATAGAGCTGCCGGTGGCCAGCATCGGGTCAATGATCATGGCCAGACGCTCGTCGATCTCTGGAACCAGCTTCTCCAGATACGTGTGCGCTTGCAGGGTTTCTTCATTGCGGGCCACGCCCACGGCACTGACCTTGGCGCCTGGAATCAGGCTGAGCACGCCGTCGAGCATGCCGATACCGGCGCGCAGGATCGGCACAACGGTAATTTTCTTGCCGGCAATTTTCTCGACCGACACCGTACCGGCCCACCCCTGAATATCGTAGTTTTCCAGGGTAAGGTCAGCCGTCGCTTCATAAGTCAGCAGCGCACCAACTTCCTGAGCCAGCTCACGGAAATTCTTGGTGCTGATGTCGGCGCGGCGCATCAGACCGAGCTTGTGGCGGATCAGCGGGTGACGGATTTCACGAATGGGCATGGGGGAAAGCTCCAGCGGGGCAAAAAATCGGCCTAGGTTAATCTATTCAGCTGTTACTGTCTTAAAGCGCGTGCAGAATTGTCCTGAAGTGTCGACGTTCGCAGCTTTTAGAAGACACTCGCAACGTTAGTCCAGAATCGCTTGCTCTGGCTGGAACGGATGCGTACCTTTGCCCGCTTTTCTTGAACTGCCTTACTGGAGAGCGCCATGTCCGCTGATCTCGAGCATATCCGTCAAATCATGCGCGAAGCTGACTGCCTGTACACCGAGGCGGAAGTCGATGCAGCCATCGCCCGCGTGGGTGCGCAGATCAATGCCGAACTGGCCGATCGCAACCCTGTCGTGTTCTGCGTGATGAACGGTGGCCTGATTTTTTCGGGCAAACTGCTGACTCATCTGAACTTCCCGCTGGAAGCGTCGTACCTGCATGCAACGCGCTATCGCAATGAAACCACGGGCGGCGATCTGTTCTGGAAAGCCAAGCCTGAAGTCTCGTTCATCGACCGCGACGTGCTGATCATCGATGACATCCTCGATGAAGGCCACACCCTGGGCGCGATCATCGACTTCTGCAAACACGCCGGTGCCCGCGCTGTGCACACCGCCGTGCTGATCGATAAAGACCACGACCGCAAGGCCCGCCCGGACCTGAAAGCCAACTACGTAGGCCTGCCGTGCATCGACCGTTACATCTTCGGTTTCGGCATGGACTACAAAGGCTACTGGCGCAATGCTGCTGGCATCTATGCGGTCAAAGGGATGTAAGGCATTCTGACGGCCGCCTCCTGGAAAAGAGCGCGGCCGTCAACTCGCCATTATCTGGAAAACCCAATGAAATTATCGATTCCCGGCGCTCTGGCGTTGGTGCTGTTGTCTGGTCAGGCATTTGCGGCACCGACCGCGCCGGTGTCGGTCAGCCCGATGCACGATCAATACCTGCCACCCGACGACCTGAGCCTGCGTGAAGGTGCGCCGGAGCAGCAACAACTGATGCAGGTCACCGAATACACCATCGTTGCAGGGAATCAGCGGCAGTCCAGCCAGCAGCCGATCCCGGTCACTTCGCCGTTGTCGCTGCGACTCAAGGGCAAGTCGTTGAACAAAGGCGCGTCGATTTCGCAGGTGCTGGTGCATTTTGATGGCGGCGAAAGCAAAAGCCTGAAAAAGCCGACCTACGACGAGGCATCACGCACCCTGACGCTTTATTACCCGCTGTCCCAGTATCGGGTGCTGGTCGACCTGTTGCGCAATGAGAGGGTGTATTGCCAGTACCTGAGCTACGCCAACGGTCACATCTGGGCCGATCTGCATGCCACCTCTGCACATGCGCGTTGAGCCCTGCGCTCGCTGAGGGTTAAACTGCCCGCCCGTGAAAGTGTCTGCGACAAGCTGGAGCCTGTAATGCGTAAAGACAAGAAGCAGTTGATTGGGGATGAGATCGGCGACGAGCAGATCAAGTTGTTCCTCAACTTCGAGCCGTATGATGCTACCTCGCCGTCGCTACACAAACTGATCAAGGCCTACCGTGGCCTGCGCATCAACGATTTCGAGCGCTTTCTGGTGTTCTTCAAGGAAGCCGGCCACGACTTCGATGGCAAAGACGAGCACGGCAACGACTTCATCGCCCTGATCAAGGATCAGCGCAACGCCGATGAATACATCGAACTGATTGAAAAAGCCCGTACGTAATTATCGTGTCAATGCATCGCATTGCCAGAGCTGGACGCAGAGCGTCCGGAACTGCATTCCCACGCGAGCGTGAGGAACGAACGATAGGCGCACCAGAGAACATCTATCGTGCCAATGCTCCGCGTTGGCATGCATTTCGTGACGCTCTGCGTCACACATCTACGCTGCACCGCATGTCCGGGGTTGGACGCAGAGCGTGAGGACGAAAGCTGCAGTCATTTCCGCGCCTGATACGCCTTGCCGTAGTGTTTTTCCAGCCTGGACTGCAACAGCTCCAGCCCGATCGACATGATCCAGTACAGCACTGCCGCAGTGGTCAGCATTTCGATGTAGCGATAGCTGGACCGGCCATACGACTGCGCCAGAAACATCACTTCCCAGACGCCCATCACCGAAATCAGTGACGAGTCCTTGAGCATGGAGATGAACTGGTTGGTGGTCGGCGGAATGATGGTGCGCATGGCTTGGGGCAGGGTGACACGCCAGAAAATCTGCGCCGGGCGCAGCGCCAGGGCCAGCGCGGCTTCCCGTTGGCCGGCCGCAACACCGATGATCCCGGCACGGAAGATCTCGCTCAGGTAAGCCCCGTAGTTGAGCGACAAAGCAATGACTCCTGCCATGATCGCGCCCGGCACGATTCCCACCTGCGGCAAGCCCAGATAGATCAGCAGAATCTGGATCAGCAACGGCGTACCGCGAAAGAACGACGCATAGAAGCTGGCAATGCCAAACGCCACGGCGCTACTGGACAGCCTCGCCAGCGCAGTGACAAAGCCCAGCACCACCGAGACCACAATTGAGCACACCGACACGAACAGCGTCAGTGCCGCGCCTTGCAGGAAACCGTTGGGTGCCAGGTGCAGGCCGATCAGATTGGGCAGTTTGTCGAGAATGATCGACAGCTTCAGGTCGAAACTCAGGAAGAACCCGGCGAACAGCGCAAACATTACCAGCCAGGTCAGGTAAAGCCGCGTGCGGAAGCCGAAGACTCGCTTGAGCAGGCCTTGATTGGCCTGCTGGGGTGGGCTTTGGGGCTCGAAAGAAGTCATTTGCTGATGTCGGCACCGATCCACTTTTCAGACAACTTGCTCAAGGTGCCGTCTTTCTTCAGTTCAGCGAATACTTCACGCACCTTGGCGTCCCATTCCGGATCGTCTTTTTCGATGGCAACGGAGTTGGGTTCTTCATACAGCGTCTCGCCCGCCAGCTTGAAGCGCTTGTCCTGATCCAGACGCGGTTTTGCGGTCACCAGATTGGTGAGGATCGCGTCCAGCCGTTTGCCAGCGCCAAGCCCGAGGTCCTGAAAGGCCACGTTATCGTTATCATAGGGCGCGATCTGCACGTCTTCGAACGGGTACTGCAACGGCTTGTCTTCCGCGCCGTCAATGACCAGGTTCTTGTTCAGGTAACTTTCGTAACTGGAGGCGCTGGTCAGGCCGACTTTCTTGCCGCTCAGGTCCTTGGCCGAATGGATACGGTCGTCCGCTGCGTTGACCACAATCACCGCAGGCGACGCGTAATACTCGACCGGGAAGTTGAAGACTTCGGCGCGGGCTTTGCTCGGGGTCATCGAGCAGACGCAGATGTCGTAACGGCCACTCCAGTGGCCTGCGGCGATCACGTCCCAGGAAGGCGTTTCGAGGCGCAACTTGACCCCGAGCTTCTGCGCCACGACCTTGGCCACGTCCACATCGAAGCCGTCCAGTTCGTTCTTGTCGTTCAGGAAAGAGAAGGGCGGGTAACTTTCCATCAGGACGTTGACCAACTCTTTGTTTTTCTGCACGCGATCCAGCGTGGCGCCGGCCAGAGCTTGAGTGGAGGCAGCCAGAGTGACCAGGCCAATGCCCAGCAGAGCGCGATAATTCACAGATATCCCCTGAAAAAGTGTTTGTAGTTTGATTAAAGGGACGTATTAAATACGTTATACAAGACTGACTCATAATGAGTTTTTTTCATATACATATAAGCAGATCACATATGACCCAAGGCACAACTGTAATTCTCGATGGCGGCATGGGCCGCGAACTACAGCGTCGCGGCGCACCGTTTCGTCAGCCGGAATGGTCGGCGCTGGCGTTGAGTGAAGCGCCCGAGGCGGTCAGTGCGGTACATGCCGCTTACATCGAAAGTGGCGCTCAGGTCATTACCAGCAACAGTTATGCGGTTGTCCCTTTTCATATCGGCGAAGAGCGATTTGCCCGCGAAGGCCAGGCGCTTGCGGCGCTGGCCGGGCGGCTGGCGCGCGAGTCGGCCGATGCGTCGGGCGGTCGCGCGCGCGTAGCCGGTTCAATCCCGCCGCTGTTCGGCTCCTACCGTCCGGACCTGTACAAGCCGGAGCTGGCCGCCAACGTGCTGAAGCCGCTGGTTGCCGGTCTGGCGCCTTATGTCGACCTGTGGCTGGCCGAGACGCAGAGCTGCATCCTCGAAGCACAGACCATCCGCGCCGGTCTGCCTGCTGACGGCAAGCCGTTCTGGCTGTCGTTCACCTTGCAGGACGAAGACACTGACGAGGTTCCGCGCCTGCGTTCCGGCGAACCGGTGGCTGACGCGGCGAAGGCTGCAGCTGCCATGGGCGTTGCGACCCTGCTGTTCAATTGCAGCCAGCCGGAAGTGATCGGCGGTGCGATCGATGCGGCGCGTGATGTGTTCGAATCGTTGGGCGTCGCTATCGCCATCGGTGCCTACGCCAACGCCTTCCCGCCGCAGCCCAAGGATGCCAAGGCCAACGACGGTCTGGACGAATTGCGCGAAGATCTCGACCCGCAGGGTTACCAGCAGTGGGCGGCGGACTGGGTCAAGCGCGGCGCCACGCACATTGGCGGTTGCTGCGGGATTGGCCCGGAACATATCGCAGTGCTGTCCAGAAGTCTCTGACTGACGCGGGCAACAAACGCAGGCAACAAAAAGCCCCGTGACTCAAAAGAGTTCACGGGGCTTTTCAGGAGCAGCGTGTCAGTGGTGCAGCGTTTTCATGCAGCAGGTGTCAGGTCAGGCGAAGGTCTGTTCCTGATTGCTTTTTTCGATCAGTTCCAAAGCCTCGTCGTTCTGGGCGCTGATGCGTTGGTACAGCTGCGCATCGGTCTCCAGAATCTTTTCGCGAGCAGGGAAAATCTCGTTGAGTTTGCCCGCCCATTCAGTGCGGGTTTTTTCCGGGAAACAGCGCTCGAGCAATTCCAGCATGATCGACACCGTCACTGAAGCACCGGGCGAAGCACCCAGCAGCGCGGCCAGCGAGCCATCCTGTGCCGAAACCAACTCGGTGCCGAATTGCAGAACGCCGCCTTTTTTCGCGTCTTTCTTGATGATCTGTACCCGCTGACCGGCAATTTCCAGACGCCAGTCTTCGGCCTTGGCCTGCGGATAGAAGCGACGCAGCGATTCCAGACGTTGCTCCATCGACTGCATTACTTCGCTGACCAGGTACTTGGTCAGGTCCATATTGTCGCGGGCCACGGCGAGCATTGGCTTGATGTTGGCCAGACGCACCGAGAGCGGCAGGTCGAGAAACGAGCCGTGCTTGAGGAACTTGGTGGTGAAACCGGCATAAGGCCCGAACAGCAGGGATTTCTTGCCGTCGACCACGCGCGTGTCGAGGTGCGGCACCGACATCGGCGGCGAACCCACCGCTGCCTGGCTGTAGACCTTGGCCTGGTGGTGCTTGACCACGTCGGGATTGTCGCAACGCAGCCACTGACCACTGACCGGGAAGCCGCCAAAGCCTTTGCTTTCTTCGATGCCCGACATCTGCAGCAGCGGCAATGCCGCGCCACCTGCGCCGAGGAACACGAATTTTGCGTCGATCTCACGCGTGCCGCCGCCGTTCACGTCCTTGACCGCCACGGTCCAGCCAGCACCGTTGCGGGTCAGGCCGGTCACGCGGCTGCGGTACTTGATCTGTGCGTCCGGAGAGCTGGAGAGGTGATTGAGCAATTGATTGGTAAGCGCGCCGAAGTTGACGTCCGTACCGTTCAGCATGCGCGTAGCCGCGATTTTTTCGTCGGCCGGGCGGCCGGGCATCATCAGTGGCATCCACTCAGCCAGCCTAGCCTTGTCTTCGGTGTATTCCATCGAAGAAAACGCGTGATGCTTGCTCATCGCCTCGAAACGGGTCTTCAGGAACGCAATGCCGTTTTCGCCCTGCACGAAGCTCAGGTGCGGGACCGGATTGATGAACGACTTTGCCGAGCCGAACGTGCCCTTGCGCGCCAGATGAGCCCAGAATTGCTTCGAGACTTCGAACTGGGTGTTGATGTGCACGGCTTTCTTGATATCGATGGAGCCATCGGCGGCGGGCGGTGTGTAGTTCAGCTCGCACAGACCGGCGTGACCGGTGCCGGCGTTGTTCCACGGGTTGGAACTCTCCGCAGCGCCGGAATCCATCAGCTCAACGACTTCCAGCTTGAGGCCTGGGTCGAGCTCTTTGAGCAGTACGGCCAGCGTGGCACTCATGATGCCCGCTCCGACCAGTACTACGTCGACTGCTTCGTTATGCGCCATTAACGCGTCTCCAAAATCTGCAGCACCCAATTGACGGCATACGATCCTGAGGCTGATTGCCGGGGGAGCGGGGCGTGGATCAAGGTTGTGCCCTCATTTCCCGGCCAGGATCGCCTGTCCGATTCTTCGCAATTCTTCGCTTCCAACGCGCAGGTCCCGGTCAGGCTCATTCATGGTTCATCAGGCCAGCATAAACGCATTTTCAAGCCCGCACGGCCATTCGACCATCGTCAGGGAGCCCTGTGAGTCACAGGCTCCTGTCGACGGTGTCAGGCTCCGGTGCTGGAGGCGCAGTTGCGATCAGTCCTGTGCAAAAGGGCCGGTTCAGACGCTGATGGTGCATTTACAAACGCGTACCTATTCATTTGCTCGCCACACTCTTGTGAAGTAGTGAAACCCGTTTTTCACGTCCTTTTGGGAACGTGAACTAAACCTCAAAATGGCTGCGATGACAGCGCTGGCAGGTCAGGTGCATAAAGAGTGAGGCGCTGTCAGGCGAGAAAGGTTCGATACGATTCGAGCATTCTGCACCGTTCATCGAGCACACCCGTGCGCAAATGACCTGTGTGGGCGGCTCTCTGTGGGCAGTACGGAGGAGCTAATCCGGGGATTAGCGATGCTGCGAGGCCCGATCAGGAGACGTCCTTATAATCGGGGGAAGATTATAGCGATGAAATGACAGGAATTGATCGGTTTAAATGACTTTTATTCGCCATCGGGTCAGGCGGTGAGCAACGGGCCGCGAGTTGAACGCACGCTATGTTGCGTAACCCGTGCGCTGAAGGGCAGAGGCTGGTTCAGCCAGGTCAGACGTTGCTCGCTCACTTCAACCCACTCGGCGCCGTCCGGACGTTGCGCGCAATGCTTGAACGCACGGCAGATGCCTGCCTGATCAACACGCGCGTAATGGCGAAATTGGCGGCGAGCAGAGAACAAGGACCGGAACAGATTCATGGCGCAGCTCCTGTGACGTGGAAGGCGTCTGGGCAATGTGGGCAAGTCTGCCGCGCCGATGTTACGTCCTGATTACATGGCACTGCTCGAACTACAGGCGGCTTTCGGCAATCCCGCGCTTACCGGTCAGCGGCTACTGGTGGGCGGGTAACGCGCGCCGCTATACTGCTGCACATTCAGTGTCTGGCCCATGGAGAAATGAGCATGCTGCGTCGCATTTTGTTCGGTTTGCTTGCTGTAAGCAGTTTGACGTTGGTGGGCTGCGCCCACAGCCCGCAACAATTGAGCCCCACCCCGAAAATCAATGCTCAGCTCGCGCCGATAGGTCGTGGGCAGCCGGTCGTCGTGCGCGTAGTTGACGGCCGACCAGGCCCAACGCTGGGCACCCGCGGCGGTATGTACCCGGAAACCAGCGCCATCAGCGTCAACGGTGCTGACATCGTTCCGAAATTGCAGGCTCAGGCCGAAGCGGCAGTGCGTCTGCTGGGCTTCACGCCGACCCAGGGCGGCAATGCCCCGCAGTTGACGGTGACTCTTGCGGACTTGAAGTATCAGTCGCCAAAAGAAGGCCTGTACGTGACCGAAGCGACCATCAGCTCGACATTCCGCGCTGATGTGCGCAATAACGGTCGCACCTACAGCGGTCGTTACGCAGCCTCGCTGGACCAGCGTTTCGGCATGGCTCCGAACCAGGAAACCAACACCAAGCTGGTGAGTGACGTGTTGAGCGACGCACTGACTCGCGTCTTCCAGGATGCGACCATCGGTTCGACCCTGTCGCAGTAAGCTTCATCGCCAAATAAAAAAGCCCGGCCCTTGTTGAAGGGGCTGGGCTTTTTGCTTTCTGATGGCCGGCTGGTTGACGGCCGCAGCGGACTCAGGCCGCCTGCTGGTAGAAGTCCAGAAAGCTGAAGCCGGTGTCCTGATCCAGATCCGGCAGATCATGGTGAACATGCCCGCCCAGTGCGCAATAGACCAGCCAGTGGCGGTCCTGAACGTTAAAGGCCAGGCCATCGATCAACTCCTGCTGCTCATCGCTCTGGGCCATGAGATAGAGGCGATCCTGATTTTTTGCATGCAGCATGACAAGCTCCAAAAAGAGTGAAGTCCGTTTTCTTGAGAAGCCACACAATGCAGGCGCTGCGTTACGCTTAGGTGACAGCGGCAGGGTATTTTTTGTGCAGGATGTTTCCGGAAGCATGCATCTTGCGCATCTTGTGGCAGCGAGCCGGGCGACGCTTCGCTTGCTTGCGAAGGCGGTGTTTCAGTCAATGCATTTTGGATGAAGCTCTGCGTCACCGCGCGTTGAGGCGCTCAAGACCGGACGCAGAGCGTCCAGAACGGCGTACCCATGCGGAGCATGGGTACGATAGACATTCTGGCGCAGTTCTTAAAGCGCCAACCCCGCCTTGACGCGGTACTGGTTGCGAACCGGCGTTGCGTATTGCTGGATCAGGAACGGGCGATGCTCGACCGGGACGCCTGCCAAGCGGCTTTCCCATTCGTCTTTAGCGCGCTCCAGTTCGTCGGCCGGGAACAGCGCCTCGGCCTTTGGCACCTCTATCTCAGGATCGGCATCGCTCCATTGCGCGTAAGCCAGGTAATGCACCGGAAACAGGCGATAGCCACCGAGAATCTGCCGGTCCATTTCGATTGCCAGTTGCTTGGTGTCTTCGAAATATTCGGTAATCGGCGGCGCGAAGTTCACGTGTACGCGGCCTTTGTAGCCGGTGATGCCCAGCGCAATGCTGACGTCATCTTCGCCCGGCGTCTTGGCGTAAGAACCTGTGGTGGCGCGGATATACAGCTCACGGGCCTTGGCGCTGTCGCACGGGTCGTATTCATAACTGATCGACACCGGAATCAGGTTCAGCGAGCGAATAACGTCACCAAACGGTTCGTCCTTGCGGCTCATGTGGAACATCTTGAGGATCGCCGACTCGGTACGGTCATCGCCGTCTTTGGCGCGACCCTCGGCCTGGGCGATCCAGATCGACTGGCAGTCTTTGGTGATCGAGTGATTGATGTACGCCGACAGCAGCTGATAAGCCGCCATCTTCTCGCGCCGCCCGGTGATCGAGCGGTGCACGATGAAGCTCTTGTTCAGGCGCATCAGGTCGCTGACAAACGGCTTTTGCAGCAGGTTGTCGCCAATCGCGATGCGCGGTGTAGGCAGGCCGGCGTGGTACACGGCATAGTTGACGAACGCCGGGTCCATCACGATATCGCGATGGTTGGCCAGGAACAGGTAGGCGCAACCGGACTTCAACTGTTCGACGCCGGTGTAGGTCACCCCGTCCGTGGCGCGCTCGATGGTGTGGTCGACGTAATATTCGACCTTGTCCTGCAGGCTCGCGACCGAGTCGATACCGGCGAACTCGCGGCGCAGCTTGCGCGCCAGGGTAGGCTGTAAAACCCAGCCGAAGGCGCTCGCCAGGCGCGGAAAGCGGAATTTGGTCAGAATGGCGAGAAAGGCTTTGTCGCTCAGCAGACGTGCCAGAACGGCCTGGACTTCTGCGTCGTTGTAAGGTCGGATGGCATCGAATTCGCCCATCATGCTCTCTTGTCGGAAACGGATAGGGTAAAAAGAAGACGGATTTGTTAAAACAGCCTTCTGAAGAATGCGGCAATTATACGCATAACTGATCCCGGAGACCGTGATGCAGGAATTAGAGAGTTACGACTGCCCTTATTGCGGCGAACCCGTCGAAGCGGTACTGGACCTTTCCGGAGGCGATCAACAGTACATTGAAGACTGTCCGGTCTGCTGTCGCCCGATTGTTTTCGAGCTGCAGACCGACGGCGACGAGTGGCACCTGGACGTGCGCAGCGAGAACGAGTGATGCAGAAAGTCTACGAGCCGGAAAACCTGCTGGAGGCCGAGCTGCTGCAAGCGATGCTCGCCAGTGAAGGCATCGAGGCGCATCTGGCCGGTCGTGACCTGCTCGGGGCCATGGGCGAGCTGCCGGGGCTGGGGTTGCTGGCGCTCAAGGTAAACGATGCGCAGGTGGTGCGGGCGCGAGAACTGATCACTGCGTACAATAGCGCCTCGCCCGTGTCCGGCGATGAGCCGGATGATTTTCCCGATGTACTTGTGTGCTGAATCAGCACCTTTCGAAAGAGTCTGATCAACCCCCATGTGTGGACGCTACGCCCTGTTTCGCTGGACCCCTGCCTTTGCAGCCTTGCCCGGTTTTCCGGCTGATCAACAGGCGCAATGGAACATCTCGCCAGCCGACTGGGTGTTGATCATGCGCGCCGCTGAAAACGATCAAGGTATCGAGCTGGTGCGCGCCCGCTGGGGGTTGACGCCCGCCTGGCTCACCGACCTGTCGAAAACCCCCGCTCATGCGCGTGCCGAGACCGTGGTCGAACAGCCGATGTTCCGCGATGCGTTCGCCCATCGGCGCTGCCTGCTGCCCGCCAATGGCTTTTATGAGTGGCGCGGCACGGTGCGCAAACGCCCGTTCTGGCTGACGCCGGGCGAGGGCGCGGCACTGTTTTTTGCCGCCATCTGGGAAGCTTACCCGGTGCAGGGGCACACTTACCTGAGCGTGGCCGTTGTCACCCAGGCCGCTGCGACCCAGCGTCGACCGTTGATTCTGGACGCCCAGGGCCAGAAAGACTGGCTGGCTGCCGACACGCCGCTGTCCACGCTGCAGGCCTTGCTCGCCGCCCCGCAAACCACCTTGAGAGAGCGCCCGCTGGCCAATCTGGTCAACGACCCGAAACTTAATGCGCCGGAGTGCCTGACGCCATTGAGTTAAGCGGGCAGACCGGATAAAAATGCCGCCCTGAGCAAATCCGATATCCGGTCTGAAGTACTTCTGATACAAACTGGACATACCTTTGGCAGCCCGTTGCCTCTTGCCCGCCCGCGATAATGATCGGCGGGAGGGCTGGCACAGAAGTCCGCCCCGACAAAGACCGTCTTTATCCACAAGGAGATCCACCATGCGTCAGTCATTTGCCCTCTGTGCCTTGAGCGCTGCATTACTGCTCGGCGGGTGTCAGGCCGTCAACACCACGAGCGGTGATTCAGTGGGCGTTGAGCGCAAGCAGTACATGTTCAGCATGCTCTCTACGGATGAAGTCAACAAAATGTACGCCCAGTCCTATCAGCAGACGGTAGGAGAAGCGACCAGCAAAGGTATGCTCGACACCACCAGTGCAAACGCCAAACGTGTCCACGCAATCGCCGACCGACTGATTGCCCAGGCACCGAAACTGCGGCCTGACTCGGCTCAATGGCAGTGGGAAGTCAATCTGATCAAGAGCGATGAACTGAACGCCAACTGTGGTCCCGGTGGCAAGATCTTCGTGTTTTCCGGTTTGATCGACACCCTCAAACTGACCGACGATGAACTCGCTGCGGTCATGGGCCATGAAATCGCCCATGCCCTGCGCGAGCATGGCCGTGAAGCGATGTCCAAGGCTTATGGCGTCGCGATGGCCAAGCAGGGGGCTGGCGCCTTGTTGGGCTTAGGGCAGGACAGTCTGGCGCTGGCCGATACCGTGGTGAACTACAGCCTGACGCTGCCCATCAGCCGCAGCAACGAAAATGAAGCGGACCTGTTAGGTCTGGAACTTGCTGCACGCGCCGGATACAACCCTAACGCAGCGATCAGCCTGTGGCAGAAAATGAGCCAGAACGCCGGTGGTTCGCAGCCCGAATTCATGAGCACTCACCCCGCTTCGGAAAGTCGCATCTCCTCGTTGCAGGCTGCGATTCCCAAAGTCATGCCGCTGTACCAGAAAGCCGCCAAATCCTGATTGGCTGAAAAGTCCCTGTAGCGCCGCGGCATTGACCGCATCGCTACAGGGCATCATCACACCCAGCCGCTGACCTGCATTGCCTTGTAAACTGCCACCAGCGCCAGCACGAAAAACGCGCAGGCCGCCAGGCGACGGATCAGCGTCAGCGGCAACTTGTCCGCCGCGAAATTACCCGCCAGCACCACTGGCACATTGGCCAGCAACATGCCCAGTGTGGTGCCGATAATGACCAGCCACAGATGAGAATACTGCGCTGCCAGCATCACCGTGGCGATCTGCGTCTTGTCGCCGATCTCAGCAATGAAAAACGTGATCAGAGTGGTCATGAACGGGCCGAACTTACGCGTGGTGCTGGCTTCGTCGTCGTCCATCTTGTCAGGCACCAGCGTCCACAGCGCCGTGGCCGTGAAGCTGGCGGCGAGAATCCAGTGCAGAACGGCATCGGACAGGAAGGTGCTGAACCACGCACCAACCGCGCCGGCCGCCGCATGGTTGGCCAGGGTTGCGGCGACAATGCCGGCGATGATCGGCCAGGGCTTGCGAAAACGGGCGGCGAGAATGAGCGCGAGCAACTGCGTCTTGTCACCGATTTCGGCGAGCGCAACGACAGCGGTAGGGACGAGGAATGATTCCAGCATCAGGGTTCCTGAGGGGCGGGTCGACACGGCTATGACACGTACAGCCTTCCCGCCCCGGGTAAGGTGTTCGTGTCATAGGTCTTGTCAAACCACTGATCCGTCTGAGCGGATTCCGGGTCGCACGTACCATGGTCTGAGGACCAAGTATGTTGATACGTGCCGGACGAGCATGGCGCTCGTGGGAGACTACTCCCCTAGGACGGAGCGGATTCTGCCTCCGCAAAAACGTTTCGGCAAGCGCTTATTTTCAAGAGCGTTTGGCACTGTAAATCTTGAAACCGTTGCCCTGAGCTTTGACGTGGCAGTAGCCCACATGCTCTTCGATGAGTGGCTGATAACGCAGAAAATTGTTCGCCACAAGGCGCAGTTCGCCGCCTGATTTCAGATGTTGGCGGGCTTTTTTCAGCAGGTTTTCTGTTGCCATGTAGTCGGTGTGCACCCCGACATGGAAGGGTGGATTACTCAGAATCGTGTTCAGCCCCATGGGCGCAGCGTCGATGCCGTCGCCGGTCATGACCTGAGCGTCTAGGCCATTGGCTGCCAGCGTCAGGCGTGAGCTGGCGGTGGCGAAAGCATCCACGTCCAGCAGGATGACCTCGTTGTGCGGGTAGCGACGTTTGACCGCCGCGCCGAGCACACCGGCACCGCAACCGAAGTCGAGCAGATTGCCGCTTGGCAGCTTGTCGAGGTTTTCCAGCAGCAGCGCCGAACCGCGATCAAGACGTCCGTGGCTGAATACCCCCGGCAAGCTGACCACCGTGAGCGGGCCGTCCTGCAATTCGATCTGGTACGGTTTGGCGAGGCTTTCCAGTGTGACGGCCTGCGGGGCGTTTTCGACGGTGACCTGCCATAACTGGCAATGCCGAGCGCTGTCGAGTTTGCGTGCGCGGCCAAACGGGCTCAGCTGTTTGGCTGCGGCTTCAACGCCGCCGCGTTTTTCGCCGACCAGAAACAACTCGCGCCCGGCGAGTCGAGAGGCCAGCGCATTGAGCAGGTAATCGGTCAGGTCACGGGCCTTGGGCAGGAACAGCACGGCCGCATCGAAGGCAGTCTGTGGCGCCTCGACGCCGAAATCCACGCGCCCTTCAAAGCGCGCATCCAGCGCCGCCTGATCGCCCGCATGCCAGCACCAGCCGCGCGCATTCGGCAGTTTTCCGAGCAGGTCATCGGCGGGCAGCCCGACCAACAACAGCGAGCCTTGAAACAACTCAGGCTGACGGAGTAACACTTCACTGCGCGGGTCCATGGATGGGCTCCTGAAAAAGCGCGGAGTCTAACATGGCCTCCTTGGGAGCGAGCTTGCTCGCGAAGGAGTCAGTACAGCTCTGGAAAAAGGAGCGTCTGGACCAACGTCTTCGTGAGCAAGCTCACTCCCACAGTGATCTTTATGCACGCCGTGACTGCGGTTTAAGCCCCTTGGAACGTAGGTATGACGCTGTACGCTCCAGCGTCGGAATGCCGGCATCTGTTACGAAGGCATCAGACAGCGTAATCTGCCAGGTCCGTCATCACCCGTTCAGGAGGCCCCACATGTACTGGGCAGAATTTCTTACCGTTGCACTGATCCACCTGCTGGCCGTTGCCAGTCCCGGGCCGGACTTTGCGGTGGTGGTGCGCGAAAGCGTCACCCACGGGCGCAAGGCAGGTACCTGGGCGGCGCTAGGCGTTGGCTCTGCCATTTTCCTGCATGTGGGCTATTCGCTGCTGGGGATCGGGATCATCGTTTCCCAGTCGATCGTGCTGTTCAACGCATTGAAATGGGCGGCGGCCGCGTACTTGCTGTACATCGGCATCAAGGCCTTGCTCGCCAGACCGGCTGCGGCGAGCGACGAAGCGGCGACCACGAAGTTGGTTGGTGAGCACACCGCAAAGGGCGCTTACATCAGTGGCTTCGTCACCAACGGCCTGAACCCCAAAGCGACGCTGTTTTTCCTCTCGCTGTTCACCGTGGTGATCAACCCGCATACGCCATTGCTGGTGCAGGCCGGTTATGGCGTGTATCTGGCGTTGGCCACGGCGGCATGGTTTTGTCTGGTGGCGCGCTTGTTCAGCCAGGCACGGGTTCGTGCCGGTTTTGCGCGCATGGGCCATTGGTTCGATCGAGCCATGGGCGGCGTGTTGGTCGCATTAGGTATCAAACTCGCATTGACCGAAGTTCGCTGAAATTAGTGGGTAGAACGAGGGTTTTACCCACCTGTTTGTCCGCCGACCGTGTCGCGAGGCGCCATTTCTAACGCCGATTTCACGGTATTTGACTGGCAGAGCAGGGCTCTAGCGTCCATATTTCCAGCCTCGCCTGTGGACTTTGAAAAGGGACCCCTATGTTACAGACTCGTGTTCTGCCGCCTGCCGAGGGCGCTCACCGGTACCCTCTGCTGATCAAAAGCCTGCTGTTATCCGGCCGTCGTTATGAAAGGACGCGCGAAATCGTCTACCGGGATGCTGTCCGTTTCACCTACGCGACGCTCAACGAACGCATCTGTCGCTTGGCCAATGCACTGACGGCCGCCGGCGTGAAAGCCGGGGATACCGTGGCGGTGATGGACTGGGACAGCCACCGCTACCTGGAATGCATGTTTGCGATTCCGATGATTGGTGCGGTGATCCATACCGTCAACGTCCGGCTGTCTCCGGAGCAGATCGCCTTCACCATCAATCATGCGGATGACCGCCTGGTGTTGGTGAACAGCGAGTTCGTCGGCTTGTATCAGGCCATGTCCGGACACCTGACCACGGTCGAAAAGACTCTTTTGCTGACCGATCAGCCAGAAAAGACCGCGGAGTTGCCCAATCTGATCGGCGAATACGAAGAATTGCTGGCGGCTGCCAGCCCCGATTACACGTTCGAGGACTTCGACGAAAATTCGGTCGCGACCACTTTTTACACCACGGGCACCACCGGTAACCCCAAGGGTGTCTATTTCACCCATCGGCAACTGGTTCTGCACACCCTGGGCCTGGCGACCATCATAGGTTCCATCGACAGCACCCGGCTGCTGGGCACCGAAGACGTCTACATGCCCATCACGCCGATGTTCCACGTGCATGCCTGGGGCATTCCGTATGCTGCGACCATGCTCGGGCTCAAACAGGTCTATCCCGGCCGCTACGAACCCGAATTGCTGGTCGAATTGTGGCGCAGAGAAAAAGTGACCTTCTCGCATTGCGTGCCGACCATTCTACAAATGCTGCTCAACGCCAAAGGCGCGCAGGGTACCGATTTCGGCGGCTGGAAGATCATCATCGGTGGCAGCGCCCTGACCCGCAGCCTCTATCAGGCGGCCAAGGCCAGGGGCATCCAGCTCACCGCCGCCTACGGCATGTCGGAAACCGGGCCGCTGATTTCTGTGGCGCACATCAACGAAGAACTGAAAGCCGGCAGCGAAGACGAGCGCATTACCTACCGGATCAAGGCCGGTGTTCCCGGCATGCTGGTCGAGGCGGCGATCATCGACCAGCAGGGCAACTTCCTGCCCGCTGACGGCGAAACCCAGGGCGAACTGGTGCTGCGCGCGCCGTGGCTGACCGAAAGCTATGTCGGCGAGCCCGAGAAAGGTGCCGAACTGTGGGCCGGTGGCTGGCTGCACACCGGTGATGTGGCCACGCTGGACAACATGGGCTTCATCGACATTCGTGACCGCATCAAGGATGTGATCAAGACCGGCGGCGAGTGGATTTCGTCACTGGAGCTCGAAGACTTGTGCAGCCGCCATCCGGCTGTGCGCGAAGTGGCGGTGGTCGGTATTGCCGATCCGCAATGGGGCGAGCGGCCGTTTGCCTTGCTGGTGATTCGCGACGGTCATCAGTTCGACGCGCAGCAATTGAAGGAACACCTCAAGCCTTTTGTCGAGCAAGGTCAGATCAACAAGTGGGCGATTCCCAGCCAGATCGCGCTTGTTACTGAAATTCCCAAGACCAGTGTCGGCAAGCTCGATAAAAAACGCATGCGCCTGGACATCGTCGAGTGGCAAAACAGCAACAGCGCGTTTCTCTCCACACTTTGAAGATCGACGCTCGCCGTACCCGTCGGGTACGGCAAGCGTCTGCGCCGCAGGTCCTGCTCTGCGACTTGCCAAATTTCCAGTTTCAGCCATTCTCCACGCCTGAGCTTTTTCGCGCAGCCGCTCGAAAACGAGCGGGCCAGAGGCGTTGGTCCTGCAAATCACCCTTTAGAGGGATCAAGTGACGAAGTCTGCTGGCTATAGTCGCCACAGGGAATGAGACACAGCGGACCTGGCGTGAGCGTTGACCCGATGACTGAAGGTTTTCTGGATCTTCCCACTGCCATAACAATAAAACACACGGAGTAGCATCGATGACTACCACAACCCTGTTCTGGCGGCGGGCAAAGCTGCCTCTGGCCGTGAGTCTTGCTTCGTCACTGGCCGGACCGGCCTTCGGCGTGACCTTTAACGTCGGTGAAATCGAAGGCAGTTTCGATTCTTCGCTGTCGGTGGGCGCCAGCTGGTCGACGGCCAGCCCCAACAAAAACCTGATCGGGGCCAACAACGGCGGGCGTGGTCTGTCGCAGACCTCCGATGACGGTCACTTGAACTTCAAACGTGGGGAGACGTTTTCGAAGATTTTCAAGGGCATTCATGATCTGGAGCTGAAGTACGGCGACTCCGGTGTGTTTCTGCGTGGCAAATACTGGTATGACTTCGAACTCAAGGATGAAAACCGTGAGTTCAAGGACATCAGCGACTCGGGCCGCAAAGAGGGCGCCAAGTCGTCCGGGTTCCAGTTGCTCGATGCTTTCGTCTATCACAACTACGCCATCGCTGATCAGCCCGGCACCGTGCGCTTCGGCAAGCAGGTCATCAGTTGGGGCGAAAGTACCTTCATTCAGGGCGGTATCAACAGCGTCAACCCGGTCGATGTGTCGGCCTTCCGGCGTCCCGGCTCGGAAATCAAGGAAGGTCTGATTCCGGTCAACATGTTCTACGTGTCGCAGAACCTGACCGATAACCTGTCTGCCGAAGGTTTCTACCAGCTGGAATGGGACCAGACCGTCGTCGACAACTGCGGCACCTTCTTCTCGCAGCCGGATGTCATCGCTGATGGCTGTAACAGCAACCTGGCGGTGCTGCGCAGTCGCAGCGGCCTGAACAGTTCGCTGGCCGCCGCCGGTCTGCCAGCAGGCGCGCGCGGGGCAATTTTCAATTCGCTGTCGCAGCAGGGCGTTGTGTTCGGCAATCCGGACGAGGGGGCGGTGGTGCGGCGTGGCGGTGATCGCGATGCGCGCGACAGCGGCCAGTTCGGTTTCGCCATGCGCTACAACTACGAGCCGCTGGACACCGAGTTCGGCGCATACATGATGAACTACCACAGCCGCGCGCCGATTTTCAGCGGACGCGGTGGTTCGGCTGCGTCGTTCAGTCCGCAAGGGCTGGTCGGTTCGCTGGTGCGCAACGGGATTCCGGTCGCCACCGCGACACGACTGGCGCCGACGCTTTTGCCAGTCGTGGTGGCGGGCAACTCCAGTTACTACGTCGAATACCCCGAAGACATCCGCCTGTATGGTCTGAGCTTCTCGACCACCTTGCCTACCGGCACCGCGTGGAGCGGCGAGATCAGCTACCGTCCCAACGCGCCGGTACAGGTCAACACCACCGACATCCTCTACTCGGGCATTTCGCCGCTCAACCCCAACGTGTCGTTGCTGAGCGGACGGCCGAACACCGACCAGCCGGGTTATCGCCGCAAGGAAATCACCCAGCTGCAAACCACGTTCACCCAGTTTTTCGATCAGGTCATGGGCGCAGAGCGTCTGACTCTGGTGGGCGAGGTGGGCTGGACTCACGTCGGCGGTCTCGAAAGCACTTCGAAAATCCGCTACGGCCGCGACCCGGTGTATGGCCCGGGTCCATTGCCGGGCGGCCAGTGCGCAACCCTCAACGCCGGTACGCTGACTGGCGCAGAGCAGAACAACCTGACCCGCTACTGCGAAGACGACGGCTTCACTACCGCCAATTCGTGGGGGTATCGCGGTCGTGCCATCTGGGACTACAACAGCGTGTTCGCCGGCATCAACCTGCGGCCGAGCGTGGCCTGGTCGCATGACGTCAAAGGCTATTCACCTGGCCCGGGCGGTAACTTCGAAGAGGGTCGCAAGGCGGTCAGTCTGGGGGTCGATGCCGAATACCAGAACACCTACACCGCGAACCTTTCCTACACCAACTTCTTCGACGGCAAGTACACCACGGTGGACGACCGGGATTTCGTAGCGCTCAGCTTCGGCATGAACTTCTAAGAGCATGGTTTTCAGGATGACGATGAACATGAAAATAACAAAAGGTCTGTTGCAAGCCAGTGTACTGGGGATGTCGTTGCTGGCGACCGGGGTGATGGCGGCGGTTTCCGAATCCGAAGCGGCAAAGCTGGGCACTTCCCTGACTCCGATGGGGGCAGAAAAGGCCGGTAATGCGGCCAATACGATTTCCGCCTGGAGCCCGATGCCGAAAAATGCCGGCGCGGTCGACAGCAAGGGTTTCCTTGCCAACCCGTACGCCAGTGAAAAACCGCTGTTCATCATCACGGCGGCCAATGTCGAGCAGTACAAGGACAAGCTGGCACCGGGCCAATACGCGATGTTCAAGCGTTATCCGGACAGCTATCGGATTCCGGTGTACCCGACCCATCGCGGTGCCACGGTGCCAGATGCAGTGTTTGCCGCGATCAGGAAAAACGCGACCTCCACCAAACTGGTCGGTGGCGGCAGCGGCCTGGAGAATTTCGACACAGCCATTCCCTTCCCGATTCCGGCCAGCGGCGTCGAAGTCATCTGGAACCACATCACCCGCTACCGCGGCGGCAGTGTGAAGCGGCTGGTCACTCAAGCGACGCCGCAGGCCAATGGCTCGTACAGCCTGGTGTATTTCTCCGATCAGTTCGTGTTCCGCGACAAGATGAGGGATTTCGATCCAAAGAATCCGGGCAACATATTGTTCTACTTCAAGCAGGAAGTGACCGCTCCGGCGCGGCTGGCCGGTGGCGTGCTGCTGGTGCATGAAACCCTGGACCAAGTGGCCGAACCGCGCTCGGCGTGGCTGTATAACGCCGGTCAGCGCCGCGTGCGTCGTGCGCCGCAGGTTTCCTACGACGGCCCCGGTACGGCTTCTGACGGTCTGCGGACTTCCGACAACCTCGACATGTACAACGGCGCCCCGGATCGCTATGACTGGAAACTGATCGGCAAGCAGGAAATGTACATCGCGTCCAACAGCCACAAGCTGGACGACCCAACGCTGAAATACGCCGACATCATCAAGGCCGGTCACATCAACCAGGACCTGACCCGTTATGAACTGCGCCGCGTCTGGCACGTGACCGCGACACTCAAGGAAGGCCAGCGGCATATCTACGCCAAGCGCGACTTCTTCATTGACGAAGACACCTGGCAGGCGGCGGTCATCGACCATTACGACGGGCGCGGCCAGCTGTGGCGGGTCGCCGAAGCGCACTCGGAAAACTACTACGACAAACAAGTGCCGTGGTACGCCGTGGAGACCCTCTACGACCTGCAATCCGGTCGCTACGTGGCCCTTGGCATGAAAAACGAAGAGAAGAGGGCCTACGAGTTCGGTTTCACTGCGGGCACCAGCGACTTCTCGCCCAACGCGTTGCGTCAGGAAGGCGTGCGTTGAAGCCATGAATACACGCGTGTAGCGTCGGTTGATACATACCGCAGACCGATAAGCTGTTGATTCGCATGAAAGCCCCTTGATTGGGGCTTTTTTGCGTCTGTTCATGGGGCTCATAAGCTGTAGGAATTTTGTTATAGTCTTTTCGGTGATGAGCTTTCAACGGTAGAGATTTACCCGCTAGTCTCCGAACATCGCGACGCAGAACCAACGATTCCCACACGAGCCGGCCATGACCGATCTGTCCCGTATGCAAGGGTTTGCAGACAGCGCAACTTCTGCGCTGGAAGGTCGATTCTTTCGTCCACCGCTGCCCGAGGGCTATGTTCCTCGCTTTCGCCTGTGCCAGCGCCTCGACACCGGCCTGAGCGGTCGTTTGTTGCTGGTCTGCGCCCCGGCCGGGTTTGGCAAAAGCTCGTTGGCGGTGGAGTTTTGTCAGGGTTTGCCAAGCCAGTGGCAGAACGTCTGGCTGGGCCTGAGTGCTCGGGACAGTGATCCGGGCCGCTTCCTCGAGCGGGTACTCGCCGGCCTTCAGCAGTTCTTTCCGCAACTGGGCGCCCAGGCCATGGGCCTGCTGAAGATGCGTCAGCGTCATCAGCCGTTTGCGTTCGAAGAATGGCTCGAAGGTTTACTCGACGAATTGGCCATGCACCTGATGCTGAGCAAGCCGCTGTTGCTGGTGCTCGATGACTATCATCTGGCGCAAGGGCAGGTGCTCGATCGCTGTCTGCAGTTTTTCCTCAACCGTCTGCCGGTCGGGCTGGTGGTCATGGTGACCAGCCGGCAGCGGCCGAATTGGCATCTGGCGCGTCTGCGTCTGTCGCGGCAGGTGCTCGAAATCGGCGAGCAGGACCTGCGCCTGACGCCTGCCGAATCCATTGCAGTATTGGACCAGCCAGGTCGCGCGCTCGACAGCGAGACCTTGCAAAGCCTGATCGTGCGCAGCGAAGGCTGGGTGGCGGGGCTGCGTTTCTGGCTGCTCGCGGCCGCCGAAGCGGGCGATGGCAATGCCTTGCCGCAGGCGTTGCGCGGCAGCGAAGTGCTGATTCGCGAGTACCTCCTCGAAGAGGTCATCGACTGTCTGCCCGCCGATGTTCAAGCGTTTCTTTATGACACCGCCTGCCTGGAGCGCTTTTGCGTCGCGCTGTGCGACGCCACCCGTGACAGTCACGACAGCGAAGACATGTTGCGTTACCTGAAAGCGCATCAGGTGTTTCTGGTGCCGCTGGACGAGCAGGGTCACTGGTTTCGTTATCACCACCTGTTTTCCGATCTGTTGCGCGCGCGGCAGGCGTCAGGGCCGCAGCCCACCCGTCTGCACCTCAATGCCTGCCGCTGGTTCAGTGCCCAGGGCCTGCTGGACGAGGCGGTCGAGCACGCCCTGCGCGCCGGGCATCTGGACGTGGCCGCCAATCTGGTGCAGAACCTCTCCGAAGAGCAATTGCTGGCCGAGCAGAATGTCGGCATGTTGCTGCGCTGGAAGATGGACTTGCCGGACGATCTGCTGACCAGCACACCACGCCTGATCGTGCTGTACGCATGGGCGCTGGGGCTGGCCTGTCAGCTGGACGCCGCTGAAGAGCTGGCCAGTCAGTTGAGCCGATTCCTGCCTGCGCCGTCTGCCACCGCACAGAGATCCATGCTCGCCCAATGGCTGGCGCTGAGCGGCATCATTGCTCGCGGGCGTGGCGACAGCGAAAAAACTGAGCGCTGTTGCAGTGAGGCGCTGCTCACGCTGCCGGAAAAACGCTATGGCCAGCGGTTGGTCTGCCTGTCGACGCTGGCCAACCTGGCGATTGCCAACGGGGATCTGTGGCGTGCCAAGGTACTCAACCGGGACGCGCTCGAACTGGCGCAGCGGGTTGCCAATCCGCTGTTCGAGGCGTTGGCGCATTACGACCGGGCCAGAGCGCTGCAAGCGCGTGGCGAAATCATCCGCGCGATGGAAGAAGTGCGTCAGGGGCAGCAGCGACTCAAAGGCTTTTCTAGCGGCAGGCTGTACGCCGTTCGCGCGCGTTTGACGCTGTATGAAGGCTACCTGCTGACGTTGCGCCTGCAGGTCGATGAAGGTCGGGCACTGGTCCTCGCCGGTCTGGCCGAAGCTCGCGCCTGCCGTGACATCAGCGTGCTGATCGGGCATTGCCTGATTGCCACGATGGAGGGCTGTGCCGGTCGCTTTGCCGAGGCGTTTGCGCAGCTTGCCGAAGCCGAGAGGTTGATGCACATCTGGGACGTGCCACCGATTTACTACCTGGGCATGCTTACCCTGGTGAAATGCGAGTTGTGGCTGGCGCAAGGGCGCATCGACCTGGCCGAAGCCTGGCTGCTGCGTTTGACTCACACCTACAACGGTGGCCTTGGCGCTGCGGCCCCGGAGTGTCATCCGCAACTGCCGCAACACGTTGAATTGCAGCGGGCCATGCTCGAGCGCCTGAAAGGCGAGGGTCAGGCCAGCGAACAGCGTTTGCAGGCACTGGAAAAGCGCGCGCAGGAGTTCGGTTCGCAATTGCTGCAACTGATCGCCATGACTCAACAGATCGGATTGTTATTGGGGCAGGCGCGGCAGGATGAGGCGCGGAACCTGTTGCTGCGTTGTTTGCAGGTCGCCGCCGGAGGCGCGCTGTTGCCCTTCAGGGTTTTGCTGGGCGAGCATGCCCGGTGGTTGCACGAACAATTGCTCCAGGCACCACCCGGCACGGTGCGCGATGCCTTGCTGGAAAAACTTCCGCCCTGCACTGCGCCCGCCTTGCCGGAGCCTGCGCATGGCAACGATTGCCTGAGCGTGCGAGAGCTGGGTGTGCTGCAACTGATTGCCCAAGGCTGTTCGAATCAGGAAATCAGCGAGCAACTGTTTATCTCCCTGCACACCGTCAAGACCCACGCCAGTCACATCAACAGCAAGCTGGGCGTTGAGCGGCGGACTCAGGCGGTGGCGAGGGCGAAAATCCTCGGTTTGCTGGGCTGAGAGGGGGCGGGCGATCAGCCTGCCTTGCCTGCCCACAGCGTGTCGATATCGTTCAGACCCCAGTCGGCCGGTAACTCGATTTTCACGATGGCATCACGCTCTACAGAGCCTTCGAGGTCGATAATCTGCGCCGCAAAGGTTTTGCCGGTGTGTGCCGACATGAATACTTTCACTTTCGGCTTGAGCAGCGACTTCTCACTCTGCTCGATCACCACGCCCAGCCGTCCGCTTTCCAGCCGTACCAGTGAGCCAATCGGGTAGATGCCCACGGTTTTGACGAAGCTTTGAAACACGACCTCGTCGAAGTGGCCTTTCCACGAGGCCATTTCGCGAATCGAATGGGCGACGCCCCAGCTTTTTTTGTAGGGCCGGTCGGAGGTAATCGCGTCATACACATCGCACACCGCACCCATTCTGGCAAAGAGGCTGATCTGATCGCCTTCCAGGCCGTGCGGGTAGCCCGAGCCATCGACCTTTTCGTGGTGATGCAGGCAAACGTCCATGACCGCCGGCGCCACCGGCTGGTTTTCCTTGAGGATTTTCAGACCCAGTTCCGGATGGGCTTTCATGACCACAAACTCTTCAGTGGTCAGCCGGCCTGGTTTGTTGAGCACTTCCGGGTCGATCATCATCTTGCCGACATCGTGCATCAACCCTGCCACACCCGCTTCGCGTATCTGTTCATCCGGCATGCCCATGCGTCGGGCGAGCGCGACCATCAGCGCACAGACCGCCACTGAATGCATGTAGGTGTATTCGTCCGAGGTCTTCAGGCGTGACAGGCTGATCAGCGCATGGGGGTGGCGCAGAATCGAGTTGGAGATTTCCTCGACCAGCAGCAGTACATCGTCGACGTCCATGGCCCGTCCCATGCGGGCTTCGGTGAACATGTTCATCACGGCTTCTCTGGCCCGGCCGCAAATGACCCGGGCGCGGAGGATTTCCTTGTCCAGATTTGCCGGAGCGACGTCATGCGATGCCGGCGCAGGCTCGAGTGCTGCAGGTGCTGTGACCGCGCGGTATTTGCTGGTCTCGATCCAGACTTCCCGGGTATCCGACTGCTGAATGCGTTTGAGTACGTCAACGTCTTCAAGCACCACTTCAACCAGACCGATCCAGAACGGGTCGTTGGTCCACGAGCGGCAGAATTTATGAATATGCATGCCGAGGGCGAGTTGGGCGACAGGGATCTTTTTCAACATGCTCAGTCACCCATGCATTGACATGAACGCACGCGGGGGAGAGTAACGGGCGTGCGGCAGATTGCCGGCAGGCACCAGCAGCGTGCAGGGTGTACCGATCGACATGATTTTACCTCACTGACTACAAGGATCATCCCGATCTCGTTATGCCAGTATACGGGCCTGCCAGCGGAAAAATCATGTCTATTTGTTGCGCGTCAAAAACCCGTCAGCTGCCTCGTGACAGTGTCCACGAAACGCGGCTCTGAAGGTTTTCTGACACGCTCGTTACACCTGAGCGCCTTGTGTTCTCAGACCACTGCCGGTGTGCCTGGCAGGCTGTGGTATCGGCGGCCGAAATAAACCAGTGCCTCGGTTTCGCTCTGGTGCCGGATATCCACGACTTCGCAAAACAGAATGTCATGCGTGCCGACGCTCACGGACCGGGTCATCTGACAGTCGAGGGCCAGTTTTGCGCCGTCCAGTATGGGCGAGCCGGTGACACCGCTGAGCCACTGGCCTGCAGCAAAACGCTCCTGCTGTGTGGTCTTGCCGCCGAACAGGTTGGACAGGGCCTGTTGACTGTTATCCAGCGTGTTGACGCACAGCGTGCCATTGCCGATGAAGGTGTCGTAAACCGACGCCGAGCGGTTGATGCAGACCAGTAAGGTGGGGGGTTGATCCGTCACGCTGCACACGGCGGTGGCGGTAAACCCGGCGCGTCCGCCGGGGCCATCGGTGGTGATGACGTTGACCGCTGCCGCCAGGCTGGACATCGCATCGCGAAAGGCCAGTTGGCTGACCGCTGCACTGTCGGCGGGCAAAATGGGGCTGTTCGGGTTTAAGGGTTGAGTCTGGGTGCGCATGGCAAGAGTCCTTTCAGGAATAGGCATTCAGGAGCGAGCGTCGAGAAAATCGAGCACCGCGCGCCGAAACGGCGGTGGGTCGCTGATGCTGGAGGCATGGCCGCCGTAGTCCAGCAATTCCAGCCTGGCATTCGGCAACGTTTCGGCCAGATGCAGCGATTGCTGCCAGGGCACCAGCATGTCATCGCGGTTGGCAATCAACAGCGTCGGTGTGTCGATCTGGCTCAGTTGCGCTTCGATGTCGAAGCTTTCCAGCGCATTGATACGCCGCAGGAGGTTGTCGGTGTCCGGGAAATGCGCCAGCGCATGGGCTTCATCATCGGCCAGGCGGGCGCTGTTGGCGGCGATCCAGTCAGCGGGATAAAGAAACAGCGCCTGTGCTTGCACATAAGCCTGCGGCCCGCTGTTCAACAGCAGGTGCTTGCGAATGGAAAAACAGCGCGCGCTGTGCGGGTTCGGGCTGCTCCAGGCGTTAATCAGGATCTGGCGTTGCAGCAAGTCAGGACGCAGCAGCGCCAGCTCCAGGCCGACCAGCCCGCCCAGTGCATGGCCCATGAAATCACAACGCTGGATGCCTAGCGTGTCGAGCAGGGTCAGCAGTTCGACGGCCATGTGGCGGATCGAGTAATCCGGCGGCAGCACTGCAGGGCTGCGCCGGGTCCCTGCGTGATCGTAGACCAGTACGTCATGGTCGCGGGTCAGCACGGCCAGGTCATCGGCCCAGTAACGGCTGGACCCGCCCAACCCGGAACTGAGCACCAGCAGCGGCGCATCGGCATGCTGACAGCGATGGATTTCATGGAACATGCGCGTTCTCCGAAACGGTTTGAGATCAGTGCTCAGCCGATATGGGCGATGCTGGCGATTTCGATCAGGGCTTCGGGTTTCACCAGGCCGCACTGGATGCAATAACGGGCCGGTTTCTCGCCCGCGAAATACTCGGCGTACACCTCGTTGACCTTGGCGTAGTCAGCCCAGTCGCGAATCATGATCATGTTGAACGTCACATCGTCCAACGTACCGCCAGCGGTTTCGACCACGCTTTTGATGGTCTCCAGTACGTGGCGGGTCTGTGCGCTGGCGTCACCGACGTGCACCACGTTGTTGTCCTTGTCGAACGGCAGGGTGCCTGAGACGTAGAGCACGCCGTCGGCCATGGAGCCCGGCACGAACGGGGCGATGGGCTTGGTGGTGCCGGCAGGAATGATCGCTTTCTTGGTCATGCTGATGTCCTCACGAAGTGTGCCCGACAGGGGCGAAAGTGGTGCAGAAGTCATCGACGCTGGAGACCCAGCCGAAGAAGGTTTCGATGTTGAACAACGCGGCTTGCTGCGCGAATTCCGGGCCTGCCTGATGGGTGGCATCGGCCAGCACCACGCCGAAATATTCCAGGTGGAAGCCGTCGCGCAAGGTCGACTCGACGCAGACGTTGGTGGCAATGCCGGTGAACACCAGATTGCGAATGCCGCGGCTGCGCAGCACGCTGTCGAAGCTGGAATTGAAGAAACCGCTGTAGCGTGTTTTCGGTACCACGATGTCGCCGGGCTCGGGCTTCAGTTCGTCGACCAGTTGATAGTCCCAGCCGCCCTTGGCGAGTAACTGGCCTTCGAGTTCCGGGCGCTTGCGCATGGTTTTCAGGGCGTTGGACTTGTGCCAGTTAGGCGAGCCGGGGCCACCGGCTTCGACATAGGCCGGGTCCCAGCCGTTCTGGAAAAAATCACCGGAATACCCGCCGCGCGCGCCGCAGCGCAGGCCTTCTTGATGTTGGCGATGACCGGCCCGGTGCTGCTGACATCGAACCCGGCCAGGTCCAGATAGCCACCCGGCGATGCGTAGGCATTCTGCATGTCGACCACCACCAGCGCCGTTTCGCCGAGCTTCATGCGCAGCGCTTCCGGACGCGCAGGCAACTCGCGTGCAGGTTGCTGATCGAGCGGCAGGTCGACGCCTGCAACGGTTGTCGGAGCATTCATCACACCGCCTCCTTGAGCTGGGTGATGTGCGCGCGGCTGGTCATCAGCGGCTGGATTTTCTGCCCGAAATCTTCGACGCCTTTCACGAAATCATCGAAGGTCAGCATCACGCCTTGCGTGCCCGGCACGCTGGCGACTTCGTCGAGCATCTTCGCCACGTTGGCCCAGGAGCCCACCAGCGTGCCCATGTTGATGTTGACCGCCGAGGTCGGGTCGGCCATCTGTCGCAGGTTCGAGCCTGCGCTCTTGTCGGCTGCGCCTTTTTCGCTCAGCCAGGCGATGGCCTCCTCGTCGGCGCCTGCCTTGATGTGTTCCCAGCGTGCCCGTGCGGCTTCATCGGTGTCGTCGGCAATGATCATGAACAGTACGCAGGAGGTGACGTTGCGCCCGGTCTTTTCGTTGGCTTCGATCAGTTTCTGTGCGGTCGGTGCGAAAGCGATGGGGGTGTTCACGCCCTTGCCGAAGCAGAAGTTGTAATCGGCATATTGCGCTGAAAACGCCATGCCGGCTTCGCTCTGACCGGCGCAGATCAGTTTCATGTCGGCTTGCGGGCGCGGGCTGACGCGGCAGTCCTGCATGCTGAAATGCTCGCCCTTGAAGTCACTGCTGCCAGTGGCCCACAGGTCGCGAAGTACCTGCGCGTATTCGGCCAGGTATTCGTAGCGCGTATGGAAAAACTCGTCGCCGGGCCACAGGCCCATCTGCTCGTATTCGGGCTTCTGCCAGCCGGTCACCAGATTGATCCCGAAGCGTCCGTTGGAGATCGAGTCGATAGTCGAGGCCATGCGCGCTGCGATGGCGGGCGGGATGGTCAGGGTCGCGACAGTGGCGAACAGCTGGATCTTGCTGGTGACTGCCGCGAGGCCCGCCATCAGCGTGAAGGATTCCAGGTTGTGCTCCCAGAATTCGGTTTTGCCGCCGAAGCCGCGCAGTTTGATCATCGATAATGCAAAGTCGAAGCCGTAGCCTTCGGCTTTCTGCACGATCTGCTTGTTCAGCTCGAAAGTCGGCATGTATTGCGGCGCGTTGCTGGAAATCAGCCAGCCGTTATTGCCAATGGGGATGAAGATACCGATGTCCATATAAGGCCTCTTTGCGTGAGTCGATGCGAGCCAATGCCGCGGGCGGCACGTGAATCCTTACCTGCATCGAATGGATTGCATTTAGCGGGCCATATTTTTTTGTTGTTTTTATTCAATGGGTTAAGAGTTTATTCCGTCTGTTCCAGACCAATTGGTCCGAATAAGAGCACTTGGTTTGTGCAGCGCGCACGCTGATAGGGCAGGCCGGGCACGGCGCCTGATCCGTATCGACAAAACAGCTGCGCCCGTTAAGATGCCCTCTCATTTCGGCATCACTGGATGGATGTGCGTGAACAAGAAACTTCCTGCGGCTGAGCCTGCGAGCAAGCGTGTACGCAAGGTCAAACCGGAAACCGTGGCCAAGACCACCCGCGAGCCCAGCGCCGACTCGTTGAAACGACGCATGCGTCTGATGGAAGGCAAGCGCACATTGATTCTCGATGCGGCGCTGGAGATATTTTCCCGCTACGGCGTGCATGGCAGCAGTCTGGATCAGGTGGCGAGCCTGGCGGACGTTTCCAAGACCAACCTGCTGTATTACTTCAGCAGCAAGGACGATCTGTACCTGAATGTGCTGCGTCAACTGCTTGAAGTCTGGCTAAGCCCGCTGGTGCATTTCACTGCCGACAAAGAGCCGGTGCAGGCCATCGGCGCGTACCTCAAGGCCAAGCTGGAAATGTCCCGCGACCATCCGGCCGAGTCGCGCCTGTTCTGTATGGAGGTGATGCAGGGCGCGCCGTTGATTCATGGCGAGTTGCAGCATCCGTTGCGCGATACCGTGGAAGCCAAGGTGGCCGTGATCCAGCACTGGATCGACAGCGGACAGCTGGCGCCGATCAACCCGCACCATCTGATTTTCTCGCTGTGGGCGACCACCCAGCATTACGCGGACTTCCGCACCCAGGTCGAGGCCGTCACCGGCAAGACACTGGACGACCCGGCGTTTTTCGAAGAAGTGCTGGCCAGCCTGCGCAGCATGATTCTGGACGGCATCCTGCCGCGTAATGGCTGAACCCCATGCCTGTTTTTGACTGGCGCACTCAGGAGGCGCAGCGCCGCAGAAGGATGCACAAACCAAGTGCTCTGATTCAGACCATTTGATCTGTTCTCGGCTGTGCTATCGAGTCAGGTCATTGTTCCATAGCGTTTTCCTGCTAGTGGCATGGATGCTGCTAAAGCCGTTGTGTCGGCCAAGCACTGTCCTCATCGGCCATTACCCTCAGGAAAACGTCTATGTACAAGAAACTGTTGCCCGGGACATTGTGTGCGGCCGTCGCGTTCGGGACCGTCGGCCTCGCTCAGGCTGAGGGGTTGACCCTCAAGGGCCCCGCGAAAATCGCCATGGTCTACATCAGCCCGCGCAATGATGGCGGCTGGACTCAGGCGTTCGATGAGGCACGGTTGAAGCTGGAAAAGGATCTGGACACCAAAATCCAGTTCGTCGAAAGCGTTCCCGAAAACGCGGCGGCCATCACGCCAGTGGTCGACCGGCTCATCGCACGCGGCGCCAACGTTATTATCGGCACTGCTTTCGGCTACTCCGACACGTTCCTCACGCTGGCGAAAAAATACCCTGATGTCGCGTTCCTCAACGGTTCCGGCACCACCAATGCGGCCAACCTCGAATCGTTTTACGGCCGCACCTATGAAAGCCAGTACTTGTGCGGCATGGCGGCGGGTGCTGCTTCGAAGACCGGCAAACTGGGCTTCGTCGCGGCCAACCCGTTTGGCCAGGTCAACTGGACCATTAACGCCTACGAACTGGGCGCTCGGCAGATCAACCCGAAAGCCACGGTCAACGTGATCTACACCGGCGCATGGAATGATCCGGTCAAGGAACGCGCCGCAACCATGGCGCTGATCGACAATGGCGTGGATGTGGTCGGTCAGCATGTCGACAGCCCGACGCCGCAAATTGTCGCCCAGGAGCGCGGCATTCACGGCACCGGTCACCACCGCGACCTGAGCGAGTTCGCACCAAAAGCGACCGTCTGTTCTTCGTTGTGGGTCTGGTACCGTTTCCTCGGGCCGGAGCTCAAGAAAATCATGGCCGGCAACTGGACGCCTCCGGCCAACGGCGCGTTGCTGTCAATGCAGCAGGGCGGCACCGATATCAAGCTGACCAGCGACCCGATCATCTCCTCCGAAGATCGCCAGAAAATCGAGGCTGAGCGGGCCGAACTGCTGGCCGGCAAGAAAATTATCTATAGCGGCCCGCTGGCGGACCGCGATGGCAAGGAGCGTATCGCGGCGGGTCAGCAACTGTCTGATCCCGAGCTGTGGAAAATGGACTGGTTCGTCGAAGGCGTGAAGACTCAGCAATGAGTCAGGTCAATGCGCTGCAACTCACGGGCATCAGCAAATCGTTCGATGGCTTCAAAGCGCTGATCGACGCCGACTTCACTGCGTATTGGGGTGAAGTGCATGCGCTGCTGGGCGAAAACGGCGCGGGCAAGTCTTCACTGATGAACATCGCGGCCGGGCTTTATGCGCCGGAAACCGGCACGTTGCTGGTCGATGACAACCCGGTGCAGCTCAGCGGCCCGAAGGACGCCAGCCGCTACCGGATCGGCATGGTTCATCAGCATTTCAAGCTGGTGAAACCGTTCACGTTGGCGCAGAACATTCTGTTGGCGCTGCCTGAGCAGCCCGGCGAAGGCAGCTACCGCAAACGCCTTCGTGCGCTGGAGCAGGAGATCGTCGGCAAGGCCGCTGAACTGGGGTTTGTGCTCGATCCAAGACGGATCGTCGACAGCCTGTCGGTTGCCGAACAGCAGCGTGTCGAAATTCTCAAGGTGCTGCTGGCCGGTGCACGGATTCTGATTCTCGACGAACCGACCGCCGTGCTCACCGATCAGGAAGCCGAGCGTCTGTTGCTCACGGTGCAAGCCTTTGCCCGGCAAGGCGCGGCGGTGATCCTGGTGACGCACAAGATGGCTGACGTCAAACGCTATACCGACCGCGTGACTGTTATGCGCGGCGGGCGCACCGTGCAGACCCTTGACCCGACCAGCGTCAGCGTCGCACAACTGGTGCAGTTGACTGTCGGTGAGTCGGTGTCGGTCAGTGAGCGTCAGCCCGCAACACCCGGTGAGGTGCGTTTGCAGGTGCGGGATTTGCGCAGCGTGGCAGGCAGCGGCGCGCTCAGCGGGGTGAATATGACCCTGCGCGCCGGGCAGATTTACGGCATCGCCGGGGTCGGCGGCAACGGTCAGGCAGAACTGGCCAATGCGCTGATGGGCTTGCCGCAACCGACCGAGGGCGAGATTCATCTGACGCCGTTCGGTGATCTGCGCACTGCGTCGGCCGAGCAGCGTCGCCAGTTGCGCATTGCGTCAATCCCCGCAGACCGCTATGGCGCAGCGCTGGCGGGCTCGCTGTCGGTGGCGGAAAACTTCGCCATCGGCAATATCCACAGCGGCCAGTACGGCTCGTTCTGGCGGCTCGGTTATCAACGTTTGAAGCAGGACGCGCAGCGCGCGGTCGAGGCGTTCGATGTGCAGGGCGTGCGTTCTCTCGATCAGAAAGCCGCGCTGTTGTCGGGCGGCAACGCGCAAAAGCTGGTGATTGCCCGTGAATTCAGCCGCGACCCGCAACTGGTGCTGGTTCACAGCCCGAGCCGCGGCCTGGACGTGCGCGCTACACAAGCGGTGCACGGCCGGCTTCGCGCCGCGCGGGACGCAGGCGCTGCGGTGCTGGTGATCAGCGAAGACCTCGATGAAGTATTGGCCCTGGCTGACCGTATCGGCGTGATGAACGGCGGGCGTATCGTCGCCGAGTTCGATCATCCCGCCGACCGTCAGGCGATCGGCAAAGCGATGGTGAGCCATGACTGAATTACTGCAACACGCTGTTGCTACGCGCCAGCCCTTACTGACGCGGCGCTACACCCTAGAGCTTCGCCAGCAGACTGGCTGGCCTTTGCAGGCGATGATCATTGCGCTGGCGTTGCTGGTCGGTCTGGCCATCTGCACGGCGATTCTGATTGCCGCAGGTGTGCCCGCGGGTGAGCTGCTCAACGAGTTCGTCCTGCAGACGGTCTTCGATGCGCAGAACTTCAAGGCGGTGCTGTTTCAAGCCTCGCCGATGATCATGGTCGGTCTGGCCGGTTGCATGGCGTTTCGTGCGCGTTTCTGGAACCTGGGGCTGGAAGGCCAGATGATCTGGGGCGCGATTGGCGCCACGGCCATTTCGCTGTTCCAGGTGGGGCCGGAGTTTCTGCGCCTGCCGCTGATGATGGCAGCAGCGATGGTCTGCGGGATGTTGTGGAGCCTGGGGCCGGTGCTGTTGAAGCTCAAGTGGCAGGTCAACGAAATCATCTCGACCCTGATGCTCAACTACGTCGCCGCCAACTTCCTGCTGCATCTGGTCTACGGAAGCTGGAAGGACCCGCGAGACAACTTCCCCTATTCGCCGGCGTTTCAGGCCTTTGAGCGTCTGCCAGACCTGTTTGCCGGTTATAACGCGGCGATTCTGCTGGCACTGCTGGTCACGGCGCTGACCTTGTGGTTCATCGGGATTTCCCGCGCGGGCCTGTATTTGCGCTTCGTCGATGCCAACCCTCGGGTAGCCGAAGCCGTGTGCGTGCCGGTGCGCAAGATGATCATCGGCACCGTGCTGCTGTCTGGCGCGCTGGCCGGGCTGGCGGGTTTCGTCGTGACCTCGGGGCAGGAGGGACGGCTGACCCAGTCGTTCTATCAGGGCTACGGGTTCTCCGGAATTCTCATTGCCTTTCTGGCCCGCAATAACCCGGTCGCCGCGACCATCGTTGCATTGTTGATTGCCATGCTCTTCGTGGCAGGGCGCAATTTGCAGGTCTTTTATCAGATTCCGTTTTCGATGGTGCAACTGATCCAGGCGATTCTGGTGATCTGTGTGGCGTCGTCCGACTTTTTCATCCGCCATCGCCTGCGACGCATTCAGGCAGGAGAACGTTGATGGAGCTGATTTCCCACTGGCTGGGCAGTGCGCCGGATTTCGCTGTGCCATTCGCGCTGGCTGCGCTGGGCCTGATCCTGATCGAGCGCAGCGGTGTGCTGGCGCTGGGGGTGGAAGGGCTGATGCTGGTCGGTGCGCTGGCCGGCATCGGCATGCAGTTGAGCGTCGGGTCGCCGGGGTTATCCCTGCTGGCGTCGATGGCAGCGGCTGGCGTGGTGTCGTTGTTGTTCGCGCTGATGGTGCTGGTGTTGCGGATCAATCAGGTGATTGCCGGGCTGGCGCTGGTGTTCTTTTGTCAGGGGCTGACCGGGCTGCTCGGCACGTTGCTGGGCTGGACCAATCGCCCGGTCAGCGGCCTGTCGGCGGTCGAGTTGTGGCCGTTGTCCGAGCTGCCAGTGATCGGCAAGGTGTTCGTGCAGAATCCGATTGTGTACCTGACGGTGGTGATCTTCATCGCGGTGGTCTGGCTGCTGAAGCGCACGCGCACCGGGTTGCGTCTGCGCGCGGTGGGCGAAAATCCGCAGGCCGCAGACGCCGCAGGTATTTCCGTGCCGGGTTATCGGCTGGCAGCAATTGTCGCGGGGTCGGCGTTGATGGGGCTGGCAGGTGGTTTCATCGCCGTGCTGAGCACCAAAATGTGGATTGCGGACATGACCGGCGGACGCGGCTGGATCGCGGTGTCGCTGGTGATCTTTGCGCGCTGGTCACCCTGGCGTGCATTGGCCGGTGCCTTGTTGTTCGGCGGCATCGAAGCGCTGATCCCGCAACTGGCGGCGACCGGTGTGCGTCTGCCTCAGTACTTCGTGCTGATGACACCCTATGCCGTCACGCTGTTGGTGATGGTCTGGGTAGCCAGTGGCAAGCGCCAGTCTACGAGCCAGCCGGGTGCGCTGGGTGAGCCTTATATTCGCGAGGAACGACGCTGAGCGGCTGCACGAATGCTATCGAGAGCGCCGTACTACGGGCGGTTCAGCCGGGGTTAAGGAATTTTTGACACGGGCCATGCTCTAATCGGCTTATTAGCGTTCGTCCAAGCCAGGAGCTCTTGAATGTTTACCTCGCGTCGTTTGATCCTTGTCGCCACTGCCGTAGCCATGCTGTCGGGCTGCGCGACTCCCAACCCTTATGACAATCAAGGCCAGGCGCAGAGCTCCGGTGGCATGAGCAAAACAGCCAAATACGGCGGGCTCGGCGCATTGGCCGGCGCGGTCGCGGGTGCGGCCATCGACCACAATAACCGGGGCAAGGGCGCATTGATCGGTGCCGCAGTGGCGGGTGCTGCGTCGGCGGGCTATGGCTACTATGCGGATAAGCAGGAAGCCGCGCTGCGTGCGAGCATGGCCAACACCGGTGTCGAGGTGCAGCGCCAGGGCGACCAGATCAAACTAATCATGCCGGGCAATATCACCTTCGCCACCGACTCTTCGGCGATTGCCAGCAGCTTCTATTCGCCGCTGAACAACCTGGCGAACTCGCTCAAGCAGTTCAACCAGAACAACATTGAAATCGTCGGCTACACCGACAGCACCGGCAGCCGCCAGCACAACATGGACCTGTCGCAACAACGCGCGCAGAGCGTCGCGACCTACCTGACCTCTCAGGGTGTCGATCAGTCGCACCTGTCAGTCCGTGGCGCAGGCCCTGATCAGCCGATTGCCAGCAACGCCGACGTCAACGGCCGTGCCCAGAACCGCCGCGTAGAGGTCAACCTCAAGCCGATTCCGGGTCAGCAGTACTGATCAACACGTCTGCGTCGGCACGATAGTCGAGATTATCGTGCCTCACGCTCCTGTGGGAATGCAGTGTGCGACGCTCTGCGTCGCACGATAGTTGAAACAGGACCTTTTTTGTGGGAGCGGACTCGTCCGCGAAGACGGTGTTTCAGACTACGCATTTTCGGAGAATGTATCGGCCCTTTCGTGGACAAGCGAGGCGTCGCCCGGTCCGCTCCCGCGGCTTCCGGCCATAATCAAAGCCGGACTTTGCTTCGCACTACAGTTGAGATTATCGTGCCTCACGCTCGCCGCGGCGGATACTGCTCATGCATCCTGTCCAGCAGCTTGTCTTTCTCTTCCCATAGCCCATTGATCCACTGCTGGAATTCCAGACGGTATTCGCCGTCTTGATCGTAGTTCTTGCCGAGGAACTGCTGCGGGATCTTTATTTCTTCGAAGTGGGCGACCACTTCCTTGACGTTGCCGCACAGCAGGTCCCAATAGCCGGGTTGTCCGCCCGGGTAATGGATGGTCACGTTGATGATCGATTCCAGCTGTTCACCCATCGCATCGAGCACGAAGGCAATGCCGCCAGCTTTGGGTTTGAGCAAGTGGCGGAAGGGTGACTGCTGTTGCGCGTGTTTGCCGGCAGTAAAGCGCGTGCCCTCGGCAAAGTTGAAAATCCCCACCGGGTTGTGGCGAAACTTCGCGCAGGTACGACGGGTGGTTTCCAGGTCTTTGCCCTTCTTTTCCGGGTGTTTCGCCAGATACGCCTTGGAATAGCGCTTCATGAACGGAAATCCAAGCGCCCACCACGCCAGCCCAATTACCGGGACCCAGATCAGCTCCTGCTTGAGGAAAAACTTCAGCGGGCGAATGCGCCGGTTGAGCACATACTGCAACACCATGATGTCGACCCAGCTCTGATGATTGCTGGTCACCAGATACGAGTGTTTGTAGTCCAGCCCTTCAAGACCGCTCAGGTGCCAGCGGGTGTTGCAGAGCAGCTTTATCCAGGCATTGTTGTTGCCGATCCAGGTTTCATGGATGTGGCTCATCAGCCAGTCGGTGAAGCGTTGCGCGGCGGAGAAGGGCAGGCAAATCTTGAGGATCGTGACGGCGAACAGCACCGTGCAACAGACAAGGGTATTCAGCGCCAACAGCAGTGAAGCAATGACGCCACGCAAAGGGGCAGGCAGAAAATCCATGAAGGAGATGGCTCCGGAAGTGGTCGGACGCCGCAAGCTGACCTGCGGCACGCTAGGTTTGCGTCAGGGCAAACAGGTATCAGGGCAATGTGTCGGCCTGAATGGCGGTGAGAGCGATTGTGTAGACGATGTCATCGACCTGAGCGCCACGCGGCAGGTCATTTACCGGCTTGCGCAGGCCTTGCAGCATCGGGCCCAGGCTTACACAGTCGGCACTGCGTTGCACCGCCTTGTACGTCGTGTTGCCGGTGTTCAGGTCCGGGAACACGAATACGTTCGCGCGTCCGGCCACCGGGCTGTCCGGGGCCAGTTGCCGGGCTACCTGCTCGTTGGCGGCTGCATCATACTGCAGCGGCCCATCGATCAATAGATCGCGCCGCGCTTCACGCGCCAGTTGCGTGGCTTCGCGGACTTTCTCGACCTCTTCGCCACTCGCCGAATTGCCACTGGAATAGCTGATCATCGCCACCCGAGGCGAAATACCGAACGCTGTTGCCGAATCGGCACTTTGCAGGGCGATTTCGGACAGCTCTCCGGCGCTCGGGTGCGGGTTGATGATGCAGTCGCCGTACATCAACACCTGTTCGGGAAACAGCATGAAAAACACCGATGACACCAGCGTGCAGCCCGGCGCGGTCTTGATCAGTTGCAGGGCCGGGCGGATGGTATTGGCCGTGGAGTGAACAACGCCCGAAACCAGCCCGTCGACCTCGTCCAGTGCCAGCATCATTGTGCCGATCACCACCGGGTCTTCGAGCTGCTGCTCGGCCATCGGCGCATTCAGACTCTTGTTTTTGCGCAGCTCGACCATCGGTGTGACGTAACGCTCGCGAATCACTTCCGGGTCAAGAATCTCGAGCCCCGGCGGCAGCTCGATATCGTGCGCCTTGGCGACCGCCAGCACTTCCTCCGGCCGCGCCAGCAGAACGCAACGGGCGATGCCGCGGGCCTGACAAATCGCCGCGGCCTGAATGGTCAGCGGTTCATTGCCCTCAGGCAGAACGATGCGTTTATTGGCCGCTTGGGCGCGCTGGATCAACTGGTAACGGAATACCGCAGGCGACAGGCGCAGCTCGCGCGGGGTGCCGCAGCGTTGGTGCAGCCAGCTGGCATCCAGATGGCTGGCGACGAAGTCGGTGATGAGCTCCGCGCGTTCGCGGTCATCGATGGGGATTTCCTTGTTGAGTTGATTGAGGCGTTTGGCGGTATCGTAAGAACCGCTGCTGACCGACAGCACCGGCAGACCGGCCTGCAAGGCGCCTCGGCACAGTTCCATGATGCGTGGATCAGGCACGCTGTCGCTGGTCAGCAACAGACCCGCCAGTGGCACGCCGTTTATCGCCGCCAGGCTCACCGCGAGAATGATGTCGTCGCGGTCGCCCGGTGTGACCACCAATACGCCGGGTTTGAGCAACGGCACAGTATTGAGAACGGTGCGTGCACAAATGATGATTCTGGACATGCGTCGCTGGTCGTAGTCGCCCGCATTCAGTACCTGTGCGCCCAGCAATTCGGCCACGTCCCGGGTGCGTGGCGCATTCAGTTCGGCGCGATAGGGAATGCAGCCCAGCAGGCGGAAATCGCCATTGCGCAACAGCGGCGAATGCTCTTTAAGGCGCGCAGCGAAAACTTCCATGCTTTCGTCGGTACGCACCTTGTTGAGGATCACGCCCAGCACTTTCGGGTCTTTTGGCCCGCCAAATAGCTGCGCCTGCAACTCGACCCTGCCCGACAGCTCGGTCAGCACTTCGTTTTCCGGGGCCGAGACCAGAATGACCTCGGCATCCAGGCTTTTGGCCAGATGCAGATTGACCCGCGCGGCATAGCTCGCGCTGCGGGTCGGCACCATGCCTTCGACCACCAGCACATCCTTGCCGACGGCCGCTTGCTGATAGAGGTTGATGATTTCTTCGAGCAGTTCATCCAGCTGACCGTCGCCCAGCATCCGCTCGACATGCGCCAGGCCCAGCGGTTTGGGCGGTCTGAGGCCATGGGTGCGGGCCATCAGCTCGGTCGAACGCTCCGGGCCTAGATCACCGGGATGCGGCTGGGCAATCGGCTTGAAAAAGCCCACTTTCAAGCCCGCGCGCTCCAGAGTGCGCACCAGGCCCAGGCTGATGGAAGTCAACCCCACGCCAAAATCCGTGGGGGCGATAAAAAACGTCTGCATTCGGGCTTCTCGATTGGGCAGTGCAAGGGTCGCAGCGCATATGGAACAGCGTCTGACCAAAAAAGTCTGGAAATCGTCTAGCGCGAATTCTCTTCGGCAAGATTATCGTTATCTGCGCCATTCGCACACCAGCCGCAACAAAAGGGCTGATCTGCCATCTGGCTGCGTTGCAGTGGGTCCAGCACCCAGGGGCGTGACTGTCACGGCGGATCATGGCGCACGTGTTGAGTGTGGCCGCAGGACAGCAGCGCGAACCAGTGTCCGTGCTCATCCTGTCGCAAATCGACAACGGTTGAACCTTTCATTCCGGGCCGTCCGTCAGAGTTGCGTTCGCTTTCGCGCGATGGCTTGGTTAGACTTGCTCGTTCTTCAATCTTAAGCAAAGGTCTTGTCCCCATGCCGATCGCCGCCAATAAGGCTGTCTCCATTGACTATACCCTGACCAACGACGCTGGTGAGGTCATCGACAGTTCTGCCGGTGGTGCGCCGCTGGTTTACCTGCAAGGTGCAGGCAACATCATCCCGGGCCTGGAAAAGGCACTGGAAGGCAAAGACGTCGGTGACGCGCTGAAAGTTGCCGTCGAGCCGGAAGATGCCTACGGTGAATACTCCGCCGAGCTGGTCAGCACCCTGAGCAGTAGCATGTTCGAAGGTGTCGACAAACTCGAAGTCGGCATGCAGTTTCACGCCTCGGGTCCCGACGGCAGTATGCAGATCGTGACGATCCGCGATCTGGACGGCGATGACGTCACTGTTGACGGCAACCACCCGCTTGCGGGTCAGCGCCTGAACTTCGATGTAAAAGTCGTTGCCATCCGCGACGCCAGTGAAGAAGAATTGGCTCATGGCCATATTCACGGCGAAGGCGGTCACCAACACTGATCAGTGCTGACAGGCTCAGGTCACTGACAAAGGCGCCCTGACCGTTTCGCGATGACGATCTCGTTACGCGTTCGGCAAGGGTGCCTTTTCAGGTTATGACTCAGGGCTATTTGCAACAAACTGGGGGTTTCATGAGTGCTTTTCATACCATCACACTGAAAGCGCTGGATGGTCAGGAGCTGCCGCTGGCGGCTTATAAGGACAAAGTCGTTCTGGTGGTCAATGTCGCCTCCAAATGCGGGCTGACGCCGCAATACGCTGCGCTCGAAAATCTTTATCAGCTGTACAAGGACAAAGGGCTGGTTGTGCTGGGTCTGCCTTGCAATCAGTTTGCCGGGCAAGAGCCGGGCAGCGAAAAAGAGATCGCCGAGTTTTGCGAACTCAATTACGGCGTGACCTTCCCTCTGGGCGAAAAGCTCGATGTCAACGGCCCGAACCGGCATTCGCTGTATCGCCTGCTGGCGGGCGAAGGGGCCGAGTATCCGGGGGACATCACTTGGAATTTCGAAAAGTTTCTGGTGGGCAAGAACGGCGGCGTAAGCGCCCGTTTCTCAACGCGCACCGCACCGGACGACCCTGCCGTCATCCTGGCGATTGAAAAGGCGTTGGCGCAAAGCTGACTGCCCTGCCGGGACAGCCATCGCTTGCCCGGCTGACCGCCGCATTCGCGGCTTTTGCCCTTAGATCAGTCAAATCAATAGTACTGGGCCATTGCTGACGCCCGGCGATACTCTGCGCCCTTGATCTGGTGCCTTTGACCACTATTCCCCGGAGTTCCTCGCATGTCGGCAGAAGCCTTGTTCACGCCCTTTCATCTGGGCAGTCTGAAATTGTCGTCGCGAGTGGTCATGGCGCCCATGACCCGGTCTTTCTCTCCGGGGCATGTGCCCGGCGCCCAAGTCGTCGAATACTACCGGCGTCGCGCTGCCGCAGGTGTCGGACTGATCGTGACCGAAGGCACGACGGTCAACCACCAGGCGTCCAACGGCTACCCGAACGTTCCGCAGTTTTTCGGCGAAGCGCCGCTGGCTGGCTGGAAGAACGTGGTCGATGCAGTCCATGCCGAGGGTGGCAAGATCGTGCCGCAACTGTGGCACGTGGGTGCGGTACGACGCCTGGGCACCGAGCCGGACGGCAGCGTGCCGGCCTATGGGCCGATGGAGAAGGTCAAGGACGGTCAAGTGCTGGTGCATGGCATGAGCAAGCAGGACATCGACGACGTCGTACAGGCCTTCGCTCAGGCGGCAGTCGACGCCAAGGCGATTGGCATGGACGGCGTCGAGATCCACGGCGCGCACGGCTACCTGATCGACCAGTTCTTCTGGGAAGGCAGCAATCAGCGTAATGACGAGTATGGCGGCAGTCTCGCCAATCGCTCACGGTTCGCCATCGAACTAATCAGTGCAGTGCGTGCTGCAGTGGGTGCGGACTACCCGATCATCTTCCGTTTCTCACAATGGAAGCAGCAGGATTACAGCGCACGTCTGGTGCTCACACCGGACGCGCTGGGCGAATTCCTGCAGCCGCTGTCTGACGCGGGCGTGGATATTTTTCACTGCTCTACGCGGCGTTTCTGGGAGCCTGAGTTCGAAGGCTCCGACCTGAACCTGGCGGGCTGGACCCGCAAGCTGACTGGCAAGCCAACCATTACCGTCGGCAGCGTCGGGCTGGATGGTGAGTTCTTGCAATTCATGGTCAACACCGACAAGGTCGCGCAGCCCGCAAGCCTGGAGAATCTGCTGGAGCGTCTGGGCAACGACGAGTTCGACCTGGTTGCGGTAGGCCGCGCGTTGCTGGTCGACCCGGACTGGGTGTTGAAAGTGCGCGACGGCCGCGAGCAGGACATACTGCCGTTCAGTCGAGAGGCACTGACGACACTGGTCTGATGTTCTTGTTGCGGGCTGGCCTGATCTCTTGAATATTGCCGCTGGGGCTGGCTTCCCGCAACTGCCGTTCAAACTGATCGATAATCGCCTCCCAGCCCTGGCGGCTGGCGTGCTGTCTGGCGTTCAAACGCACCCGACGCAACGTCTCGCTGTCTTCCAGCAACCAGCGGGCCGCGTCGATAAACGCTTCTTCATCCCCCGGCATCGCCAGCGCACCATTGTGGCCATGGCGGATATGCTGCCCGGCGGCTGCTTCGTCGTAGGCCACCACGCCCAGGCCTGAAGCCAGCGCTTCCAGCACCACATTGCCGAAGGTTTCGGTCAGGCTCGGGAACAGAAACATATCGCCCGAGGCGTAGTGTGTTGCCAGGTCTTCGCCCCTTTGTGTCCCGCAGAAAATCGCATCCGGGATCTGTCGCTCCAGCTCGGCGCGTTGCGGTCCGTCGCCGACCACGATCAGCTTCAGTGTGCGCTGGGGATAATTCTCTTTGAGGGCCTCGAAGCTCGCTTTGAGCAACCCCAGGTTCTTTTCAGGTGCCAGCCTGCCGACATGAATAATGCCAATATCCGCCGCTTGCAGGCCCCAGCTCTCGCGCAGTGAATGTGACCGTCTGGACGGGCTGAACAATTGGCTGTCGACACCGCGCGACAACAGCTCTATCCGCTCGAAGCCGCGCCGCTCCAGCTCTACTTTCTGGCTGATACTCGGCACAAGCGTGAGGCGCGAGCGGTTATGGAACCAGCGCAGATAATGCGTGAGCAGGCGCGTGATGAAACCCATTCCGTACTGCTGGGTGTATTGCGGGAAGTTGGTGTGAAAACCGCTGATCACGGCAATGCCCAGCCGCCTGGCCGCGCGCAACGCCGACAGCCCCAGCGGCCCCTCGGTGGCGATATACAGCACATCTGGCCGACGCCGCTGCCAACGGCGCAACAGCTTGTGCATAGACGATTGCCCCCACTGCAGCCCCGGATAGCCCGGTATCGGCCAGCCCCGGCACAACAGCAGATCGTCGACCGCCCCCGAATGGGTTTCATCACTCTGCCGTGGCCGGACCAGCTCGACCCGATGCCCGCGCAACCGCAACCCGTCACAAAGCCGACCCAAAGTATTGGCCACGCCGTTGATCTCGGGAGTGAATGTTTCAGTGATAAGGGTGACATGCAGGATCTGGCTCATGAGATCAGTGTCGGCCGGATAGATTTCGGTTATGTGGCGGTTGTGTGATGGATTAATGATAGATGTAGAAAATTCATGCGTGGGCAGGTCAACGCTTTCGCGCAATAGTTAATAGCGGAGCATGTTAGTTGTAAAGTTTTCTTGTGAGTTATTTGGTTTTGGTTTTTTTAACGTCCTACAGTTTTCTGGATAGGTTCTTAAGGTTGTGTAGTTCGAGCTAAATGGGTTGAGGTTATTTTGTTTTTTAGTAAGGTCTGGTTATCGAATTTATTGATTCGTTAATTAAGGGCTGGCGAATAGGGGGTGCCTCATGTTCTCGGCTCAAACCTATGCTAAGGAAAGTAATATGAAATTGGACTGCAAAAAGCTGAAGTGGATTTCTTCGGCCCCAGGAATTGCGCTGGTGTTATTGGCTAGTCTGGATGTTGCCATGGCCGGTAGTTATCAGTCATCGGCCGCTTTGCCAGTGATTCATTCAAAAGGCTATCTTCACACGATTGAACTCCCCGTCAGCAGGCATGTGCCTCCTGCAGCGATGATAAAAAATACGAGTTGGAGCTGGAACGTTGCGGGCTGGCCGCAAGGGTTGGAGGTTTATTTATGCCAAGGCACTGGTTTGTGTCTTGACATAACGCGTCAACGAACTGGCTCCACGACATTTTTTGATAATCGGTTTGCAGATCGCAAATTTCATTACGCGATCAGGGTAGGTGCAGCGGGACGGGTGCCGGTAGCGGGTCAACAAGGGCGAGTGACCGTCAACTGGTAATGCGGCCGGCGCCCTCCCTTGACGTGGGGAGGGCGCTTGCATTACCAGTTCGCTATGTCTCGGAATCTTTCAGGAAGAGCGTCATTGAAATTCAGTATTTTTTCAAGAATCTCGGCGGGAGGCGTACCTTTCAAATGTTCTAACTCATACAGTCTTACTCTTTCTATTTTTATGTTGCCCCACGTTTTCTGAAAGTAAGCGCTTGACTCGGATGTTACGATCTCCCCAGTGGCGCAGTAACGTATGATGGGGTAGTCAGACAGGTCTACACCCTCACCGTTTAATGAATTGTAAGCATAGTTTTTTGCCAAAGCGGCTGCTTCTTCTGGGGCATTTTTAGCGTGTTCGATCAGCTTCGGTTTTAGCTCCCCTCCTCGAGGGCTTTTTTTCGCACACTGAGAACTGCCGTATTCGTGGGTAGCGTGTTTCAGCGCCTGAGCGAATGTTTCGGCGTGTGCGGTGGGGGCGGATGGTGCATTTTTTTGCCGAATCCCGAAAGGGGTAACGTTTACGAATGGCGTAGGATCAAAAGATGTCACTTCGCAGCCCTCCTCATGCTTTCCATTGCCGCAGGCCTAGGGAGGCGCTGCAAAAATAGCCAACTGTCCCCACCCTTGGCACACTAAGTTCCTTCAACAGCCTCCCTCTCCGTGAGCGTTACGCGCGTGCAGAAGACCTTCTCCGAACTCGAATATACCGGCAAGAAAAAGCAGACTCGCCGAGATCGCTTCCTGGCTGACCTTGAACAGTTGGTGCCCTGGGCCCTGCTGGAGGCGCAAGTGGCGCCGTTTTATAGCAACACCGCAGGCAAGCGCGGACGCCCTGCGATAGGGGTGTCGCGCATGTTGCGCATGTACGTCGTGCAGCAGTGTTTCGGTTTCTCCGATGAAGGTTGCGAAGATGCCGTCTACGACAGCCAGGCCATCCGCGGTTTTATGGGTATCGACCTGGGTCGCGAGTCTGCACCGGATGCCACCACCTTGCTGCGTTTTCGCCGCTTGCTGGAAGTCCATCAGCTAACCCGGCTGCTGTTTGAAACGATTAACCAGCATCTGGCCAGCCGGGGGCTGCTGCTCAAGGAAGGCACTATCGTCGACGCTACTCTGATCGCCGCGCCGCCCTCGGTCAAGAACCGAGAAGGCAAGCGTGATCCTGAGATGCATCAGGCCAGGAAAGGCAATCAATGGCACTTTGGGATGAAGGCCCACATTGGTGTAGACGCCACGTCGGGGCTGGTGCACAGCGTAGTAGGGACGGCCGCTAACGTGGCGGATGTCACCCAGGTTGGCCAGTTGCTTCACGGTGACGAAACCTATGTTTCGGGTGACGCTGGATACACCGGTGCGGCCAAGCGACCGGAGCATGCTGAACGGGACGTTATCTGGTCGATTGCAGAACGGCCAAGCAGTTACAAGTAGCACGGCGAAGGCAGCGTGCTGTATCGGGTCAAGCGCAAAATTGAATATGCCAAGGCGCAACTGCGTGCCAAGGTCGAGCACCCCTTCCAGGTAATCAAGGTGCGCTTCAATCATCGCAAGGTTCGCTACCGTGGGCTGGAAAAGAATACAGCGCAGTTGTTCAGTTTGTTTGGGTTGGCCAATCTGATGCTGGCCAAGCGGTATTTACAACAGACGGCAGGATAAATCCGTCTGAAAGGCGGGACTGGCCCGCCTTTCAGCAAAATGAGGGCAGAAATCTGCTCGAGAAACGTAAAATAAGGCCGGCAGGTTGAAAAAAACCGGCTTGGAAATGGGGACGGTGCGAACGGGTTAATTGTTCAGCGTCTCCCTAGGGGAGAATTTTTTGTCCTCCACTGCTGATTTGCGCTGTTCAAGGCTCATGTTATCCATGAAAAAGGTCGAGCGTGGCGGGGGTGCGCTGCCCAGCATGGCGGAGTTGACCTGCGCAGGTTCGTCGGTCTTCTGTGTGATGACGTTACTGAGTATCTGGCCGAAACGAGCCGAGCGGGATTCCGGGACTTTTTCGAGTGCGGCGGGCCGGTGGCGGGTGTTTGTTTCGAGAAGTGCGGATTTTTTAATGTTTTCCATTGTTGTGCAGCTCCTGTTGTTTAGTGACAACAGAGCAAGTGCAATGCCAATCTGAAAAATTAGTTGAAGTCCTACATGAATGCACTGACAGGCAGGGCGGTGGTTTTGTAATTCCTACAGACACATCCTACAGAGGTGTTTTTAAGCAGTCGGCAAACTTTGTTCTTGAGCGGCAATAACTTGCCAGTTGCGTTTTTTGGCGTGCCGGGTTTCGTTTGTAAGTTCAAGGATTTTCTATTGTAGGGTTATTCTGTATTTGTTTTTTCAGTGTTGTTATTACGCCAAGTGCCGAATGGATGCTCGTCATCCGTCCGGCACTCTTTCAGCTGAAGCGATTAGCCCAGGTCGCGAACCAGTTGGCCGATCACTTCACCCACCTTGGCCAGATCCGGCGCGCCCAGGCGATGCTTATCCGCGTACGAATACGCTACGGTAAACAGACCTGCGGTGCGGGTGGAGTAGGAGGGGGCGTCTTTTTCGAAAACGCGGGTCGACGCTTCGGCAGTCAGCGATGCGGAACTGATCACCACGCCTTCTGCAGGATCGTTAACGCCGTTGATATAAACATTGTCCGGGTCGATAGACCATTCGGCCAGTTCACTGACCAGGAACGCACGGATTTTTTCCTGAAGTGTTGCGGTATCATTCTGGATGGCAAGTGCAGCCGGGTTTACTGGGGTGTTCATGATTTAACTTCCTTGTTAAGTTCATGCGTCGTCATGTTTGATTGCAGTGGGCTTCACATGAACGGGTTGGTTGAGGCCCTATTAAATGCCTGTCGACAGGGCCAGGTGCGGTACATATATATGGCGTGTAATTTTTCGCGCTTTGGATATGTCGGGCGCATCTTGCGTGCGCCCGGCATTTCAGCATTCAGCCACGCGCATGCGTGACGGGCAGTGCATCTGCGCCGCGTTCGCGAACCCAGAACAAGGTTGCGCCCGCAACGGCGGCAGGCATCATCAGCAGGTTGACCACCGGGATCAACAAGGCCGCGTAGACGATGCCGCCGAAGCTCAGGCTTTGCCAACGTTTGCTTTTCAGCCAGCCGAGCATCTCGTTCCAGCCCAGTTTATGGTTGTCGGCCGGGTAGTCGATGTACTGGATCGCCATCATCCAGACGCCAAACAGCAGCCACAGCGGCGCGGCGATGATATTGGCCACCGGAATGAAAGACAGAACGAACAGCCCGAGCATGCGCGGCAGCATATAGCCCAGCTTGCGTGCCTCGCGGGCCAGTGTGCGCGGCACCATGGCGATCAGTTCGGCCCAGCTGAAAGCCGGTGAATCGTCTACGCCACGAATCACCGCTTCGACTTTCTCGGAAAGAAACCCGTTGAACGGCGCCGCGATGATGTTGGCAACCACGGTGAAAGTAAAAAACACCATCAGCAGCACCAGCGCTACAAACAGCGGCCACAGGATATAGCTGAGGAAGCTCAGCCAGTGGGGAAGCGTGGGCATGAACGTATCGACCCACAGTTCGAATTGGTGGATCGCCAGGTAGATGAGGCCGCAGAAGAGGATCAGGTTGATGCTCAGGGGCAGCAGAACAAACAGGCGCAGGCCGGGGCTGAGGATCAGTTTGAGGCCTTCGCCGAGGTATTGCGGGCCGGTCAGGGCAGGAGCGGGCATGGCAGCCTCCGAGTGCTTGAAAGGCGTGACATTACCGGCTTTGCGATAGCCATGAAAGAGCGGGGCGAAGACGACTTTGTGAGCGGGCGGACTTTCGGCGTATTCTTGAGCGCGGACGAAATCTCCAGGTCGCTTGTAACGAATGATGCTGCTTTCAGGCGTCTGCTCTATAGAAGTGACCTATAGGGTGGATTGTGAAACGATATTTCCTTAACCTCTGCCATCCCGATAGGCTTGTCCGCAATTTGAAGACCTGTCCTTTGGGTCAGAATTTTCAGGATCTGCCGAACCAAACGACGCTTCCCCAAGCGTTTCGGTGGTCCTTTTTATCCAGCCGTCCCGACCGCGGCGTAAAAAACGGTTGGTCGATAGGAGTGTGTCATGTCAGACGTACGTCATTCCCGAGTGATCATTCTCGGTTCCGGCCCTGCCGGTTACAGCGCTGCGGTCTACGCCGCACGCGCTAACCTCAAGCCTCTGCTGATTACCGGCATGCAGGCTGGCGGGCAATTGACCACGACTACAGAAGTTGATAACTGGCCAGGCGACCCGCACGGTCTGACCGGCCCGGCACTGATGGAGCGCATGCGTGAGCACGCCGAGCGCTTCGAGACTGAAATCGTTTTCGATCACATCAATTCTGTCGATCTGGCTGGTAAGCCGTTCAGCCTGCAGGGCGACAGTGCGACCTACACCTGTGATGCACTGATCATCGCCACTGGCGCCAGTGCCCGCTATCTGGGTCTGCCTTCGGAAGAAGCGTTCATGGGCAAGGGCGTTTCAGCCTGCGCGACCTGCGACGGTTTCTTCTATCGCAGCCGCGAAGTCGCCGTCGTGGGCGGTGGCAACACGGCTGTGGAGGAGGCGCTTTATCTGGCCAATATCGCCAGCAAGGTGACGCTGGTTCACCGCCGTGAGACCTTCCGTGCCGAGAAGATTCTGATCGACAAACTGCATGCCCGCGTTGCTGAAGGCAAGATCGAGCTCAAGCTCAATGCCACGCTGGACGAGGTGCTGGGTGACAACATGGGCGTGACCGGTGCACGTTTGAAGAACAACGACGGCAGCAGCAGTGAGCTGAAAGTCGACGGTGTGTTCATCGCGATTGGCCACACCCCGAACACTTCTTTGTTCGAAGGTCAGTTGGCGCTGAAAGACGGCTACATGGTTGTACAAGGTGGCCGCGAAGGCAACGCGACAGCGACCAGTGTTGAAGGCGTATTCGCGGCCGGCGACGTGGCTGACCACGTTTACCGTCAGGCCATTACGTCGGCAGGCGCAGGCTGCATGGCGGCGCTGGACGTCGAACGCTACCTGGACGGGCTGGCGAACGTTTCGTTCTGATTGGCGTTTAGGGGAGTGGAGCGCGTGACGCTTCACTTGTCCGCGAACTGCGTTAATGTGGGAGCGGACTTGTCCGCGAACTGCCGGGTACCGGCAGCAAAGCCTGCACATGCGGTTCAACAGGTACAGCCGAATAACCTGTTGCTCAGGGCCGCTTCGCAGCCCATCGCAGCCGTCGTAGCTTCCTGAAGCTTCCACGGCCTTCGGCCAGAATCAAAAACAGACTTATGCGGGCTGAGCGTGAAGAACGATTCTGATCAGGCCTTGCGCTTGAGCGGCTCGCCTTCGAACTTGACGCTTGCCAGGCCATTTGCGATCAGCGCACGGATATTGCCGTGGTCGTTGCCTTCGGGCTGGCCTGCACGGAGCGGTAATGTTCGCCGAATGCCAGTAGTGCATCTTCGTCGCTCAAGCCTTCGAGCAGCGCGAGACCGAGTGTCTTGCATGAACCTTCGTTCTGTCCGGCGGCATTATCGACATCGCCGTTCCTGAAGGCCTGAGGCTGGTAGTCGTAACCTTCGGCAATGAAACTCAGCGTGTCAGCGAACACATGTTCACCGCTGCGCAGGCTGGTGCGCAGGGAATTCAGGTCAGTCATGCTTGGATTCCTTGACGAACGCGGCTTGTTGCCCGGCGCTGGCTTCTTTCTGGTACTGGGCTTTCCACTCGCTGTACGGCATGCCGTAGACCACTTCACGGGCATCATCGAGGCTGATGTCGATGTGCTTTTCGTCGGCCGCGGCTTTGTACCATTTGGACAGGCAGTTGCGGCAAAAGCCGGACAGGTTCATCAGGTCGATGTTCTGGACATCCTTGCGGCTGTCCAGGTGCGCAACCAGTCGGCGAAAGGCTGCGGCTTCAAGTTCGAGGCGTTCTTGCTCGGTCATGACGGGCTCTATTCAGTCAGAAAGTTGCGTCATGATAAGAGTTTCAACGCTGACCGGCGAGTGTGATCGACACCGATTCAGCGAAGCGCAGCGCATGTGGCTTGTCGACTTCCACCTCGGCATAACTGACAGCCTGATGAGTCATCACCAGGTCCAGCACTTCCTGCGTCAGTCTTTCCAGCAGCGCAAAGCGGTTGCCTTCGACGTGCTGAATGATCGCCTTGGTAATCGTGCGGTAGTTGAGCGCGTGCTCGATATCGTTGTCACGCACCGCTTCCTGAGCAGCGTAGAGGATCGTCACGTTGATCAATACATCCTGCTTGTTGACGATTTCATCCTCGTTGATGCCGATATAAGTACGCAGGCGCAAGTCCTTGATACGGATGCGCGCCGTGCCCGGTTCGAGTCTGGCCATTACTGGGTGCTCCGTCCGATCAGTTGCAGAAACTCCATGCGTGTGGTGCTCGATTCACGGAAGGCCCCCAGCATCACCGAGGTGTTCATGGTCGAGTTCTGCTTTTCGACGCCGCGCATCATCATGCACATGTGTTTCGCTTCGATGACCACTGCCACGCCAGCAGCGCCGGTCACTTCCTGAATCGCATCGGCAATCTGTCTGGTGAGGTTTTCCTGAATCTGCAGACGGCGGGCAAACATGTCCACGATGCGCGCGATCTTTGACAGGCCCAGTACTTTGCCGGTCGGAATGTAGGCCACATGGGCCTTGCCAATGAACGGCAGCAGGTGGTGTTCGCAGAGCGAGTACAGCTCGATGTTCTGCACGATGACCATTTCATCGTTGTCAGAGGCGAACAGGGCGCCGTTGACGATCTCTTCGACACTCTGGGCGTAGCCGTGACACAAATACTGCATCGCCTTGGCAGCGCGTTTTGGAGTGTCGAGAAGGCCTTCGCGGTCCGGATTCTCACCAAGTCCGAGCAGAATGTCCCGGTAGTGCTGTGGCAGGGATGAACTCATCAGAAGGGTCCTCGGGGCGGCTTACTTGACGTGCCGTCCGCCGTTTACGGTCAGTGTTGTGCCAGTGACATAGGTGTTGTCCAGAAGGTAGCGCAGGCTCTGGTAAATCACCTCTGCACCAGGCTCTATGCCGATGGCCGACTTGGCCAGGGCTTTGGCGCGGTAGGCCGCATCGTCCTTGGGTTGAAACATCAACAGCGCCGGAGCAATGCCGTTGACTTTGATATGGGGCGCGAAGCGGGCGGCGAAGGACAGCGTCAGGCTTTCCAGGCCCGCCTTGGTAGCGCAATAGGCTATGTGCTTGCTGCTGCCCTTGCGGGTCACGTCATCGCTGATGTGCACGATGTCGGCGACTTCACTGGCGTGCAGCAGCGGCTCGCAATGCAGGTTGATCAGGTACGGCGCCAACATGTGCACGCCGAACATCCGGGTGAAATTCACGGCTTCGTCGCCCGGCGTTTCGGCCAGCCATTCGGACGCGTTATGAACAATGGCGCGCAGGCTGTCGGTCTGCTTTCTCAGGCCCTCGATAAACGTCAGGATGCCGACTTCGCTGGAAAAATCACCATGGATCGTCACGGCACCTGCATCGCGTAATTGCATCACGCTGGCATGCTCGGTTCGATAACTGATGATGACCCGATGCCCGTGTTCCAGCAGACGCAAGGCGCAATGCAGGCCCACGCGCTGACTGGCGCCGGTGATCAGAATGGGTGCAGAAGATAGAGTCATCGACAGCTCGCGAGTCAGTGTCCGGAATTCAGAGAAATCTTACGATCAATTGTCTCAACCGGTTTACAAGCGAACTTATACCAGCGGATTTTTTTGTACAACCCTGGAGATCATGAAACTCGTCTTTTCAGCTGTGAAAAGAGGCTGTCACGCCATTTTTCAGCGTGGCACAGGGTGAGCAGAAGGATGGTGGAGGATAAAGACCTGTACCGGCTTATCAAGCGTGTACAGGTCTTTGGAAAATTATCGTGGGGAAGGCGTGTGTGTAGCGTGCGCAGTTGTTGTCTTCGGAGTGTTCAGCCAAGAGGCGAGCAGGCGTGTGGACAGCGGAATGAACAGGTAAACCATCAGGGGAGTCAGTATCGCCGTGCTGATCAGAATGCGCGGCAGCAGATCCAGATGATTGAGCAGGGGGCCGAGCAAAAAGTTGAAGATCAATGACACGGGAAAAAACGCCAGCCAGATGGCGACGGCCTGCTTCCAGCGCGGCGGACGCTGATCGATTGCACCGAACCACCCATCAATGCCACTGACGCGGTGTTCGGAGGGTTGGGCGAACAGACCGCTGCCGCGCACCAACCAGGAGCGTCGCGAGGCGGAATGCTCCCAGGCGTGCATGGTGTGCTCATCGGTAAAGCGGAAAATGATCTGAAATTCATCGCCACCAGGCGGGGGAGCCAATACACCGGAGCCCAGATAACCCGTGAAATCCGTAGCCAATTGTTCGCCTTCATGCAGCCAGGTCATCATTTCCTGATAGCGGCCGTGTGCAACGCGGCGGGCAACCATCAAGGTGACAGGTGAGGTAGACATTGTGTATCTCCGGTAGAGGCGTGAGATTCCCGGGTAGGGAGGTCACATGACGCGAGCCGGGGTGATGGGCGCGTCAGCTTCGATCAGAAGCAAGCAAGGATTATTCCTGAATCCGAGTTGAACCGGTAAAGATTTATACGCAATGTTCCGATACTTCTCCGCGCCGCCTATTTATTTATGCAACGCCGGATGGACGCGCCGGTGCTCTTCCAGGATGAACTGGCGCAGGTGCTCAGCGTCTTCCTTGCTGTGCTGATTGAGACGATACGCACCGAATGCCGGTTTGGTCTGTCGCTCCAGCTTGCCTTTCATGGCGATCGGTGCCTGGCCGGACGGGGTGAACCAGGCCGAGAAACTTCTGGGCAACTTGCCTTCTTTGCGGGACTCGAGCAAAACGCCCTTGAAGGACAGTTCGTGAATCCACAGCGCGCTCGGGTTGCCTTTCTCGGTTTCCAGAGGGATCGGCTCTTGCAGCGCAAGCCGCCAGGGGCGGATCTGCGGGCCTTCTTCGAAAATGCTCGGCGCGCCCAGTTCCAGATGCAACGCGTGGAATTCGTCTTCGACCAGGTGCAGCGGGAAATTCATCTGCTGGTTTTCGAATTGCGCGTGAATGGTGACTTGTTGATGCGCCGCCAACCGGGTCAGCAAATCCTGGATCTGAACCCCGCCATTGACCAGCAGGCTGCGCGTGCTGTCACGCACGTTCAGCTGTGGATTGCGCTGCATGCTCTGGATAAAGTCCAGTTCAGCCTGTGTGAGGAGAGAATCAGGTTGCATGATGGGACTCGGGCCGACCGGTTATTGAGAACAAAGACCATAAATTCCGCAGCGTGTTCATGCCATTTATCGGTTTTCTGTTCCAGAACTTCAGCCATCACGCATGAGCGCGAACGGGTGAAGGTAAAAGTCAGACGGCATTCTAAGGCATAATGTTTCACTTTTTTAGCTGCTGCAGGAATAGTCATGAAAGTCGCCATCATGTGCGGGACGGTCTATGAGGGTGTAGACAAAATCATGTAGTGAGTCGGCGCGCGAGTATTCGAGCCTCGGCCAACCAAACCCATGCCTCGCTTACCGCAAAAAGGCGATCATGATGCATGATCAGTCGCCGAGCTCTCTCATTCCAGGCATGAGTTCGCTCCACTACCCATCGCTTGGGCATGACCACAAATCCAGTCTGAACAGGCTCCACGGAAAATAGATCGCCTTGTTCAGAGTGCCATTGCCCTGTTCTTCTGTTATTCGGGCCACGGATCACTTGAACATCGATAGCGTGCAGTTGATGGGTGCGCTGTGCCCATTTTCCTGCGTACGCACTATCAACAAAAAGCGTGCTCAGTGACGGATATTTTTCCTTCGAGTACGCCACCGCATCATCCGCCGCGTCACGATCCTGCACGCTTGCAGCACTGATACTGACAGCCAGCAGCAGGCCCAATGTATCGACAATCAGACTTCGTTTACGCCCCTTCACTTTTTTGCCTGCGTCGTAGCCGCTGTCACCGCCTTGAGGAGAACTGCGGGTCGACTGTGAATCCAGGATCGCTGCTGACGGGCTGTCAGCGCGTTCTTCCCGCTCACGCCATTGAGCTCGCAAGCGATCATGCATTTGCTCGAACTTGCCTTGAGCGCTCCACCGGCGGAACGTTTTGTAGACATTGTCCCAATGAGGAAAATCGCGGGGTAGCATTCGCCATGAGCACCCCGTGCGTACGACATAGCAACAGGCTTCCAGCAACGTGCGCCGAGAGTGAAGCGGTGGCACTCCTCGTCCGCCCTGGCTTTCAAACAGGTCGGCGACCAGTGCCCACTCGGTATCTGTCAAGCAACTCGGATATAGCTGCTCCGGCAGTTGGCGGCGGTGGGTTTCATTGTAGCCATAGGCTTTATTAGGTTCAGGTGACTGAAAACTTCCCTTGGCCCGCTGCTTTACACGCGTAATCCCTGCCATTTTCAACGCTTTTGCAAAGGTGTCGGGATGCGCAGTGATACCGGTTTCGGCGAAGAATACGAGCGCCAATTCGGCCTGGCTGGAATAGGGCTGTGCATGAGCGAGTTTCACCAGCACGGGATAGTGCTCGGCGGCAATCGAGCGAGGACGTCCGGTTTTAGGCATGGCTTGAGGGCTATTCAGACAAGGGAGTGAAAGTTTAATTTATTTTGTCTACACCCTCTATGGATCGGCCGAAGAAGTCGCCAGGCACGTAGCCACGCTGCTGCGCGCGGCGGGTCATGAACCGCTGGTCAATTCCAGGCTGACGCTGGCTGAACTGCTGGCCTTCGAGCCCCAGGCATTGCTTGCTGTGACGTCGACCACGGGCATGGGGGAGTTGCCGGACAACCTGGTGCCTCTTTATTCGCAGCTACGCGATACCTTGCCTGCGGCGCTGCGTGGATTACCGGGCGGCGTGATTGCCCTTGGCGACGCCAGCTATGGCGACACCTTCTGTGGTGGCGGCGAGCTGATGCGTGAGCTGTTCGCCGAGCTGGGCGTTGCTGAAACCCAGGACATGCTGCGTCTGGACAGCAGCGAGAGTGTCACCCCGGAAACCGATGCCGAGCCGTGGATTGCTGCGTTCATTGTGCAATTGGGCTGAGGTCATCCTGATCGGTTATCGAACATGATTCAGCGCACCTGCTGTTGATTGTCGACGACCTGCACCTGCACGACACTCACGGTCCTGTGTTCCTTGTGTATGGAGTCAGCAATGAACGAGCCAGTACATTTCGAAGATAAGGTGGTCATCGTTACAGGTGCAGGCGGAGGGCTTGGACGCGCTCACGCGCTGCTGTTTGCGAAGCACGGCGCGCGAGTGGTGGTCAACGATCTCGGCGGTTCGGCCCATGGCGAAGGGGCCAGCGCATCTGCCGCCGATCGTGTCGTGGCCGAGATTCGCGAAGCCGGTGGCACGGCGGTTGCCAACCATGACTCTGTCACGGACGGCGGGCACATCGTGCAGCACGCTCTGGACGCCTTTGGCCGCATTGATGTGGTGGTCAACAACGCCGGTATTCTGCGCGACAAGACCTTCGCCAGGATGGAGGACGCCGATTGGAACCTCGTCTATCGGGTTCATGTCGAGGGGGCTTTCAAAGTCACTCGCGCCGCATGGCCCCACATGCGCGAGCAAAACCATGGCCGGGTGATCTTCACCTCATCGACATCCGGCATCTATGGCAACTTCGGGCAATCCAACTACGCGACCGCCAAACTTGGCCTTTACGGGCTGACCCGAACCCTCGCGCTTGAAGGACGCAAGAACAACATCCTCGTTAACGCCATCGCGCCCACCGGCGGCACGCGCATGACCGAGGGCCTGATCCCGGCCGAGTTCTTCGACCTGCTCAAACCTGAACTGGTCAGCCCGCTGGTGGTGTACCTGGGCAGCGAGCAATGCCAGGACAGCGGCGGCCTGTTTGAAGTGGGCGGGGGCTGGATCGGCAAGGTGCGTTGGGAGCGCAGTCTGGGCGCAAGCTTCAATCCGCAGGCCGGCTTCAGTCCCGAAGACGTCGCAGCGCATTGGCAGACGATCGGTGATTTTGAAGGCGCTGTGCATCCTGCCGACAATATGGAGGCGCTGAAGGAGATGATGGTTAATTTGCAGGGCTATACGCCGTAATGGGGCGATGACGAGTCGACAGGCTGAGCCAGTTTGTATCGCTTAGTTAATCACCGTCCTCGCCAGCGTCGTAGATCATCCAGCGTCTATTAAAGCTGAATTTGCCAGACTGTTTACCAAGAGTTGTAAGAGTTTTCCGAGCAACTTGTAAGTTAAGTATGGATTTTTTCAGCACTATAAAATAAGCACTTTTGGTTCCGATATGACTGTTGCATACATTCATATAAGGAATATCACATGACACGATCAATCTGGGGTGACCTTCCACAGGTAACAATCGCTTTGCCACCGGCGCGCGTCGGAGTCAAGAAGGCTGAGGCCCAGGTGGGGCAGGTGTTGCAGGAGATTGGCGAGAACGCGCTTGCGCTCAATTCTCTGGCGATGGAGAAACGCAAGATGAAGCCGCTGTTCAAGGATTTCAATCCCGAACAGATTACCCCCAAGGACCTGAACAGGGCGGGAGCGATTCTCTTCAAGTCCGGCATGATTGATAACCATACTGCTGAACTCATGAGCCGAACAGGCGATGAGTTTGACAAGAAAGGTAACCTTGTCGATCCCAATAAACAAATCAATGCACTGGAGTTCTTTGCCAACCGGATTATCGATATGAAGGAGAAAGCGTTGAGTGGCGATCCGTACGCCAAGCTTCTGTTGCCGGATTACATCAAGACGATTCATGTCATGCAGAACTTGCAGGCGTTTGCCGAATCGGGCGACAGTCCCGAGATGCGCAAGATCATGGATATGGAGAACAAGGGGCTGGTCAAGCGAACAGCAAATGCCAAGGGCTGAGCAATAAAAAAGGCCGCTGCATCTCCGGGGACACGCAGCGGCCAAACAAAACGCGGGATCAAGGGAGCTTGCAAATCCACGTCATACTTCAACGCGCGCAGGTTACCTGCCCTCGCTGTGCTGAAAAATCCCCGGGCAGGAGATGCAGCATTACGCAACGGGTAACAATGCCAGGCTCGTTCAGTGGACGCTGCGATGTGACGGCAACTGGCTGAGGCGTTCGACCAGCCTGATGCGTTGTATCGGATCTTCACTGAGCAACAGGGCGTGTTCCAGATCGAAGCGTTCGGCCTGCGGGCATTCAAGAATCTGATACAGAGTGGCGCGAGCCAGGTAATCGCTGCTGATGGCCTGGCCCAGTTCGACGATGCGGTCGGCGTCCTTGAGCGCAGCCAGAAAGTTGTCGTTGATCTGATGCAGGTGCCTCAGGTTGCGTGACAACCGTTGCAACATGCTCGCGGGGGAGGCCGTCAGCAGGTGTCCGGCCTGCAAGTGCATGCTGGGTCCGAATTGCCGGATCAACAACTCACGACAGTCCTTGGGGTACAGCCTGCGACCGCCGCACGGGTCGAGCAGGTGATCGGCGCCTGGCACGCGCAGCAGAAAGTGGCCCGGAAAGTTGACGCCCTCCAGCGCGATGTTCAGGCGTCTGGCGATTTCCAGTGCAATCAACGCCAGCCCCAGCGGTTGGCCCCTGCGGCGTTTGATGATCGTGTGCAGTAGCGCGGCGTCCGGCTTGGGCGGGTTCCAGTCATCCTGCTGAAAACCCAGCGCGCTGAGTTGCCGCAACATCGGTTGGGCCAGCTCGGGGGCAGGCAAGACGGGCAGGGCGGCGTCGATCTGGCGTTGCAACTGATCCATTTCGGCCATCATGTCTTGCCGTGCAAACTGCGCGTCATGCTCGGTCGAAACCCACAGCGCGGCGTCGAACACCGCGGGCGGCGTCTGTTGTAGGCAAGCCAGGCAATGCTGACGGGGCGTCATCGACAAGCTCCGTGAACCGTCGGGTTCAAGTCGTGCGAAGGCTCTTTGTAGCCCTGCGCGGAGCTTTCGTCCAGCGCAGCCTGTTGCTAGTTGTTTAGTGCCTCAATCAGTTCTGGCGTTACGTAGTGCGGGCCGTCGAACAGGTAGAGCGGATAACCGTCGTAGGCGTCGATCTGGGGTTGCAGTTCGGCGGCGGTTGCCGAGCGGAAACCGCCGCCGACCTGGGGGCGAAATGCTTCGACGATGATTCTTACGCGGTTTTTGCCCAGTCGTTTGCGCAGCGCGTCAGCGTAGGTCCGGGCAACCGGCGCGGTGCGGGCGTAAACACCGACCCCGTCCTGAAAGAACACGCCGATGTCATCCGGCAGCCAGGTTTTCAGCCAGTCGGCGGTGGCGGCGGGCCCGATATTGGCGCCGTCATAGACACTGATCCACAACGGCCTTGGCAGTTTCGCCAGCAGTGCGGGCAGCTCTGTGGCGCGGCTCCAGCTAGGGTCGACTTCGGCGGGAAAATACCAGCCGGTCACGTTCAGTGGCGTTTTCACGTTGGCCGGTTGTGCAGACAGCGTCGCCAGTTGCTCGATGTTGTCCCGCGACTGGTTTTCGCTGAAATGCCCGGCCAGGCCGAGAATCACTTCCTCGGCCCAGGGCGCCTTGCCGATGCGCGTCCAGTCCGGCAGCTGCGGTACGTTCGGCAGGTTGGTGCCGGGGATGAAAGACTGTCCGTCGACCGCCGTCCACTGCACCAGCAGCTGCCGCGCGCCGAGCCTGTCCCAGTCACCTTTAATGCCGACCGTCGCGTTGTCCGGCTGCCAGACGATGCCGACGATGCCCGGCCCTTTGGGCAGCAGAATTCGATACAACTCGCTGGAGCCGACGCCCAGCACCCCGACCAAAAGTGCGGCCAGGGAGGTCTTGATCAACGTCGCGCGTCGCAACAGGGCGAGCAAAGCCTTCAAGCAGTCCTCCCGAAGGGATGATTCACGATGATTACCACGAGAACGTCATGCGTGCGAATACGCCTTCGGCCCGGTCATCGCCAAACGCTTTCTCCCGGTACTGCACAGAGAAATCGACATACGACTGCGGTGCCTTGTACTTGTCCTCGCGGAACCAGTAGCGTACTCCCGTGCCGACGCCCAGGCCGCCTGCGTTGCCGGAAGATGTGCTGCTGCGGCCGAGGCTGTCGACCTCGCTGCGCATCTTCGAATCAAAGTCCACTGCGGCGACGACATGCGGAAACACCACCAGCCGCGGGCTGATGCTGTCCACCCGGAAACTGCGACCGACCTGCCATTCGCTGTTGAAATAGTTACGCTTGTCCTGCAAATACCGCCCGCCTTCAGCGTACAGCTGCGAGGTCCACCAGCTGGGCACGTCGACCCGCAGGTCAGTGCCGATGCTCGATCCATAGCCCAGGCGCACCAGCCAGTCGCCATCGGCGTTGGAATTGCCCAGCGGGAAGGTACGTTCGAAAGCCCCGATGATGTTGACTTCGCTGAACGGCTTGGCCCGAATGCCGACAGCGCCTTGCAGCGCGTCAGCACCGGTGTCGGATTCGCCTTCCTTGCTCCACAGCGTGTCAGTCACCCGCCCGTACAGCTCGACAAAGCGCGCATTGCGGTAGCCGAACGGCCGCCAGAACACTTCGGTGCTGTTTTGTACGCTGTCATTGCTGCCGCCGGGTGCGCCGCTTAGACCGCTGCTGGTACTGGCACCGCGATAAGTCGTGGTGTTGGTCAGGCCCCAGACGCGGGACAGATCGGAGACGGCGCGGCGGGTGTCGAACACCTGCTGAGCCGGCATTTGCAGATCGCCGGTCTGCTGGTAATCGAGCACGCGCTTGAAGTACGCAATGGCCTGCGCGTCATCCGGCGTGCGCATGGCGCTGTAAGCGGCATCCTGCACTTCGCGGGGCTTGAGGCCGGACTGGCGATCGACACGCTTGAACGTGTCCAGCGCGCCTTTGTCATCGCCCGCCTGGCTCAGGAAGTAGGCAATTTGCACCTCGTCACCCGGTTGCAGCTCGCCGGCGTCGCGGGCTTGCTGCAAGCGTTGCAGCGCTTCACTCGGCTGGCCCATCGCGGCGTATAAAGAGGCCTGCTCACGCAGCGGCAGATTGCCGACTGCCATGGCTTGGGCAAAGTCCTGACGCTCGCCGCTCTGGTCGCCCAGGCGTTGACGCATTTGTCCGCGCTGGACGAGCAGAGTGGCGTCGTTACCATTCAGCGCAAGCGCTTCGGTGGCCGCAGAACGTGCTTCGGCATATTGCCCCTGGGCGATCAAAGCGCTGACCAGCAGCTTTCGGTAAGCCATTTGTTTCGGGAAACTGCGCACCGCGTCACGCGCCTCGCTGACGGCGGTTTCATGGTCTCCGCGCGCCAGTGCCTTGTAGCCAGTGGCGGCCTTGTCGACCGCCACCTGCTCCTGAATCGCCTGCCGACGGCGCGTCAGGACTGGCTGTGGGCCGAGTGCCTGCTCTGCATCGTTGATGGCCGTCTGCGCTTCGTCCAGACGCTGCTGGCGTTGCAGGGCCTCGATCAGCATCATGCGGTAATCGAGATTCTTCGGCGCCTGCGCGATTGCCTTGCGGGCGTGGCTGGCCGAGCCGCTGTAGTCCTGTCGGGCGTATGCCCGCAACGCTTGATTGCCTTCCAGATAACCCGGTTTCGGGCGAGCCTTGGTGACACGCTGCGGGTGATCACGACGGTATTTGTCGCGTTCGGCCAGGGCAATCAGGTCGCGCAGCTGATCTGCATCGCCGCGCTGGCGCAACGCCTCGTTGGCCTTGGCGATGGCGAGGTCGTAGTCCTTGCGGTTGTAGGCCATGTAGGCCTCGTTGGCGATGGCGTATGCCGGACCGGTCAGCGGCAAAGGCAAGGTTTCTGCCTGGCTGAACGGCGCAGAAAAACTCAGGCCGGTCACCAGCAGCGACAGGATGAAGGGGCGCTTCATAGTGGCTGCTCCGTTTGATCGGCGGTTCGGTAGTGGTTGTGCTGACGTGCCACAGCCTCTTCGATGGTTTCTCGTGGCAGCACGCCGATATCGACCAGGTAATCGCCGATCCGGCCATGCACATGCGGGCGATAACCCAGCATGGCTTTGCGAAACACTTCGCGGTCCAGCAGGCCCTGTTCGACCAGCAGATCGCCCAGCAGCGGAGCAGCGGCTGGCAATGGCTGGCCGCCGACCGCTTGAAGCTGGCGCAACTGCGCGACGATCTCGCTTTCACGCGCGACCAGTTGCACCGGTTCTGCGCCGAGCTGTTCGGTAATCTGCTGCACACCTTCTTCCGGAAGCGGACTGGCGACGGCGATCTCTGTGCGCCCCTGAACATTGATGTTCAGCGGCACCACACGCCAGCGCAGGCAGAACTCGTCGGCCAGCACGCTGTTGTCGACACGTTTGCTGGCGATGTCGAACACGCGCGGCAGGTCATTCTGGAAGGCAATGGCCTCAGCGAGGGTTTCATCGTCGAGCCAGCCGTGGCTCAGCAAGATCCTGCCCAGCGGCACCTGACGGGTTTGCTGTTCGGTCAGAGCGGTCTGAAGTTTTTCATCGTTGATCGCCTGCCAGGACAACAGCACGCTGCCCAGACGACGAGGCGCCGCCGCGACCAGATCGGTGGACGGGAAGTCGTGCATGGTCTTGTCCCAGACCAGCTTGCGATTGAGCAACTTGCCGACCAGAAACATCCGCCAGGCCCGCGCGGCTGCCATGAAGTTGACGAAGTTGCCGACCACCATGCGCGGTATCGACAGCAGGCCGTGCTGCCAGCCGTACAACACGGTGGTGAAGTAACACCGGTGGGCAATTCGCCACAGCAGTGCGATGCCGTTGGCCACCAACAGGTACTGAATCAGCCCGGTGGTTTCGAACGGTGTCGGGAAACTGGTATTCCACAGCCCGCTGGAGCGTAGAACGATCAACGCCAGCAACTGGATGAGGATCAGGTAAGCGATGATGCTGACAAACGAGGTCACCACGCCCTTGCGGTCGCGAAACAGCAGGTAACGGTTTGCCAGCGAACCGGTCCAGCCCATCTGCTCCCAGCCTTGCAGGCCGATGCCGAGGGTCCAGCGTGCCTTCTGGCGAAACGCGGTGCGGAAGGTGTCCGGGAAAAACTCACGGACACACAGCGGCATTTCCAGGGTGGATTCGTACTGCTTGCGGAACCAGGATTTGCGCAGCACGCGAAATTGCACCGGGAAGCGCACGAAGATCGCATTCATACCGTACTTGGCCAGCCGTGCGCCGACGTCGTAGTCCTCGGTCAGGCTTTCGGTGTTGAACGGCTGGTTCTGGTTTTCTTCTGCCAGCACCATCAGGGCGCGGCGCGAGAAACAGGTGCCGACGCCGGCCGAGGGCACGGTGTCGGTCATGCTTTCACGCACCACCAGGTCCTTGCCGTGCCATTCCGCGAATTCATCCATATAAGTGCCGGCCACCCATTCGTACCAGTTGCGCTCCAGCGACACGACCGGTAGCTGGATCATGTCCTTGCGTGGCAACAGGTAGTTGAACAGGCGCAGCTCAAGCGGATGCAGCACGTCTTCGCTGTCGTGCAGGATGGTCCCGGCGAACTGTACGGCATGAGTCTTCTCATACAGAAAGATCGCCTGAATCACCCAGTTCAGGCAGTCGGCCTTGCAGGTCGGGCCGTTGTGCGGCACCTCCACACGGTGCAACTGCTTGTAACGACGGCGCATGCGCTCCACTTCATCGATGGTGCGCTGGTCGTTGATGTAGGTGCCGACGAAGACCACGTAGTTCTGGTAATCGAGGGTCGACACCATGTTTTCGATCATCGGCGCGATGACGTCGTATTCCAGCCAGGCCGGGACCATGATCGCCAGCGGCTGCTCATCACGCGCCAGCAACTGCTCGGCAGTCAACGGCCGGTAGCGGCGTTCGGCGGTGAACTTGCGGTACAGCCGCCTGGACCAGTACCAGATGTCGATGAACAGGTCATCGAGGCTCGACACGAGAATGATCAGCCCGACAACGATCGTCGCGACTTCCAGCACGCTGTAGTAATGGGCCAGCCAATAAGGCCAATAGAGCGACGTCATTGCGGCGCTCCGTTACGAGCGATTGCGACGGGCGTTACGGCCAGCCAGCAACAGGATGAGAAAGAGCACGATACCGGCCGGAATCAGCCACAGCAGCGACGGTTTGCGCCAGGCTTCGATGCCGGTGGTTTCTTCTTCTTCGATCATCTTGCTGCCGGTTGGATCGTTGGCGTCAAAGGTCGCTACCGGGCCGCTGTTGGCGAGCAGGGTCGCGTTGCCGCGTTCCAGCAGGAGCGGGCGCTCGAACACCGGAGCCTGACCGCCCAGCGTGCGATAGACCATGCCGTGCTGACTGCCGGCTTCGATCACTTGCAGGGACGCCAGGTGATTGAGGGTCTTGAGATCGAGCAGGGTCTGCTCTTTGTGGTTGATCAGCAGATGGCCTTGGTTATCGGCCTTGACCGACTCGGCCGCGTCCTTGATCGGCAGTTCAAAGGCCAGGAACGATTTGGCCGGAGTGACCGCAACACTGGCGTCGTCACTGACGCTGAGTTGCGCGCGCAACGGCGAGACACCGGCGGCGCTGGCCACCCGAACGAGCTGCGGCAGGCTGCTGGCCGGACGCTCCAGATAGCCTTTCGGCACCATGACCTGAGTGTCGGTCGCAAAGCGTGCAGCCATCCCGGAGAAGTTGCTGTCCGGGGTGATTTTGTCCAGCACTACGTGGCTGGTCGGCAGGACCGAGATCGGGAACGCCTGCGGCGTTTCCAGGCACTGATTGCTGACCGGCTGACGCTGGAACGAAACGCGCAGGGTGTTCTGCGCCGCCAGGGCGTACTGCGGAATGCGTGCTTCGATGCGTTCTTTTTTTCCGTCGGCGGTCAACTGCAACGCACCGATCAGGTAATCGTTGAGAAACACCGTGGCAACCGGAGGGGTGCCCGATGCGCCGGGTGCAGCGGCCACATCGATCATGGCCGTTACCGGTACGCGACAATCATAGGCAACGCTGCCCAGCGGGAACGAGGCGGTCCAGTCGGTTTTTGCCAGCACATCGACCGTACCGGGCTTGCCGCCCAGACGCGTCAGTGCCACACGGCCGTCTTCGCCGAGTGGCAGGGCAGTGTCTTCGCCGATGGTCAACTGGCGGCTGCGCGCCAGTTTGTTCCACGCCGAACTGAACAGCCCAATGGCCTTGCTCGCTGATTCGGGCTTGATCATCAGCAAGGCACGATTGCCGAGCAACGCCAGGCTGACGTCGTCGCCGGCACTGTTGGCCAGCGGCTTTTTGATGTGGCGCTCACGCCACTGGCTGAGCGCGACGGCTGCCGATGCATCGAGCCCCTGGACTTGCGCCTGCAGCGCGTCGAGCGAGTCATCGATGGCTTTGAGCAACTGCGGGTCGCTGATCGCCAGGTCCGCTTGCAGCGCCGGTGTCTGGCCGAGCATCAGCAATGCACCGATTTCAGCCTGATCGGTCAGGGTATAAACGCCTTTGCCATTGAGGCTGGCGAAGGCCGGGATTTGCATGAGCTCGGCCGGAATGCGCAGATTGCTCAGGTCAAGGCTGTCCTGGACGGCGGGAAACGGCAGGATGCGTGCCTGTTTGCCGATGCGTTCCAGAGCGACGCCCATGCGCCAGGCAGCATCGTAACTGGCTGCGGACAAGGTGCCGGGGGCGACCAGCAGGCCGGGTTTGCCGGGCAGTGCGGCCCATGCCGCGCCGACGTCCTGCAACTGACTGGCGTCATAGCTGTACGTCAACCGGGTGTGTGGGTCGATGCGCAGCACGTTGCCGATGGCGCGCTCGTCTTCACACAATACTTTGGAAATGACCGATGACCAGGCAACGCCCAGACGCACCGAGCCGCTTTCGCGTGCGGCCTTGTCGACGCCCAGCACGGTGCTGGCATTGCCCTGTTCTTCGTTGAGGCCCAGCGCACGTACCGGATAACCGTCCAGCGACAGCAGCAGCGTATTGCGGCCTGCCTCGCCGTTCAGGTAACTGGCGTCAAAATTCAGCGTGGCGTCAGTCAATGGCACGTTGGCCGGCACAGGCAGATACAGTTCGCGGCGCGCATCGCTGGCGCTGAGAATGATCGGACGATCAATACCCAGTTCCCGCAGCTCGACCACTCGCTCCTGACGATTGTCGGCAGTGATCCGGTTGATCGCCTGGGTCAAGGGACTGTCGGCGGCCAGAGCGAAGGTGGGCATCAGAGCCAGCAGGCTCATCCCGCAGGCAAAGACGCTCAGCGCGCCCATGTTTACGGTAACGGAAGATTTCATCGGGTGTGTCTCGTTAAGGGCTCAAGGCCGTTGGGTCTTGAAGCAGGGAGCAGGTCCGCGAGAAAGGCCTGACGGGCACAGGGCGTGAGCCGTGTGCCCGTAACGTCTACGGACTGTCCGCTGCGGATTCGATTATGGGTTATGGGTGCCAGCCTCTCGCTGCGTTAACTGGCCATTGAACGCAGTTGAACCGGTTGGTGCAGGTGCTCCGGCAGCATGTCCAGCGGATCCGGGCGACGGCGCGGCATTTCAGCGACGACCTCGTTCACCGGACGGCCCATCAGGGCATCGACGATGCGCGCGCTGGCCTTGCCGTCGCCGTATGGATTGGCGGCGTGGGCAGCGTTCTGCCACAGCTCGTCGTTGTCGAACAGCGCGTTCACGCCGCGAATGATCGCGTCCGGCTCTGTGCCGACGAGTCGCACGGTGCCCGCCGCCACGGCTTCAGGCCGCTCGGTGACATCGCGCATGACCAGCACGGGTTTGCCCAGCGACGGTGCCTCTTCCTGCACGCCGCCCGAATCGGTGAGGATCACGTGGGAGCGCTGCATCAGGCGCACGAAGGACAGGTAATCCAGCGGCTTGATCAGGTGCACGTTGGGCAGGTCGCCCAGGTGCTCGGTCACCGGCCCCAGCACGTTGGGGTTCAGGTGCACCGGGTAGACGATCTGAATGTCGTCACGCTGCGCAAGCTCACGCAGCGCCTTGCAGATATTCAGGAAGCCGTCGCCAAAATTCTCGCGGCGGTGACCGGTCACGACCAGCACCCTTCGATCCGGCACCAAGAACGAAAACTGACGATCGAGTGCGTGGCACAACTGCCGGTTGGAATCGATCCGCTGCGCGGTCAATTGCAGAGCGTCAATGACCGTGTTGCCGGTCACGAAGGAAATACCTTGCAGGCGCTCGCCCAGCACGTTGCGACGCGATTCTGCGGTTGGCGCGAACAGGTGATCGGAAATCAGATCAATGCAGCGACGGTTCATCTCTTCGGGCCAAGACTGACGGATGTCACCGGTACGCAGGCCGGCCTCGACATGGCCGATGGGGATGCGGCGATGGAACGCCGACATCGCTGCCACCATGGCAGACGTGGTGTCACCGTGCACCAGAACCTTGTCCGGCTGCATCTCGTCGAGGATCGGATCGATGGCGGCGTACAGCGCTGCGGTCAGCGAATTGAGCGTCTGCCCTGGACGCATGACGTCAAGGCTGTAATCCGCCTTGAGCTCGAACATGTCCAGCACCTGTTGCAGCATGCTCTGATGCTGACCGGTGATGCAGATTCTTGAATCGATACCCGGCTCTGCGGCCAGTGCTCTGACCAGAGGAGCCATTTTGATGGCCTCCGGACGAGTGCCGAAAATTGAAAGGATCTTCATTCTGGGTTGCTGACCAGCCATTTATTTCCTCCCGCGCTATCTGGCGCGCCGCACAGTAGCCAAGCCGGGCTGAAGTCAGCCCGGTTGGCTTGCGAGTTAATGAGTTTCTCGGGCGGAAAAAATCGGAGTGGATACTCGATGTTCACTTCAGTGTGATGTAGCAAAATGCCTTGATACCCGGAATTGTCGGGATTATTAGGAGGGTGTAGACAAAATCATGTAGTGAGTCGGCGCGCGAGTATTCGAGCCTCGGCCAACCAAACCCATGCCTCGCTTACCGCAAAAAGGCGATCATGATGCATGATCAGTCGCCGAGCTCTCTCATTCCAGGCATGAGTTCGCTCCACTACCCATCGCTTGGGCATGACCACAAATCCAGTCTGAACAGGCTCCACGGAAAATAGATCGCCTTGTTCAGAGTGCCATTGCCCTGTTCTTCTGTTATTCGGGCCACGGATCACTTGAACATCGATAGCGTGCAGTTGATGGGTGCGCTGTGCCCATTTTCCTGCGTACGCACTATCAACAAAAAGCGTGCTCAGTGACGGATATTTTTCCTTCGAGTACGCCACCGCATCATCCGCCGCGTCACGATCCTGCACGCTTGCAGCACTGATACTGACAGCCAGCAGCAGGCCCAATGTATCGACAATCAGACTTCGTTTACGCCCCTTCACTTTTTTGCCTGCGTCGTAGCCGCTGTCACCGCCTTGAGGAGAACTGCGGGTCGACTGTGAATCCAGGATCGCTGCTGACGGGCTGTCAGCGCGTTCTTCCCGCTCACGCCATTGAGCTCGCAAGCGATCATGCATTTGCTCGAACTTGCCTTGAGCGCTCCACCGGCGGAACGTTTTGTAGACATTGTCCCAATGAGGAAAATCGCGGGGTAGCATTCGCCATGAGCACCCCGTGCGTACGACATAGCAACAGGCTTCCAGCAACGTGCGCCGAGAGTGAAGCGGTGGCACTCCTCGTCCGCCCTGGCTTTCAAACAGGTCGGCGACCAGTGCCCACTCGGTATCTGTCAAGCAACTCGGATATAGCTGCTCCGGCAGTTGGCGGCGGTGGGTTTCATTGTAGCCATAGGCTTTATTAGGTTCAGGTGACTGAAAACTTCCCTTGGCCCGCTGCTTTACACGCGTAATCCCTGCCATTTTCAACGCTTTTGCAAAGGTGTCGGGATGCGCAGTGATACCGGTTTCGGCGAAGAATACGAGCGCCAATTCGGCCTGGCTGGAATAGGGCTGTGCATGAGCGAGTTTCACCAGCACGGGATAGTGCTCGGCGGCAATCGAGCGAGGACGTCCGGTTTTAGGCATGGCTTGAGGGCTATTCAGACAAGGGAGTGAAAGTTTAATTTATTTTGTCTACACTCTCTAGGGAGGGTCTGAAAAAGCCTTTTCTTCAAAAGTCGAAGCCAGTAAATACAGGCGCTCCAGCCCGGTTCCTCTCCAAAAAAATGGGCTTTTTCAGAGGATGCTTAGGAAGGCGCTGCAAAAATAGCCAACTGTCCCCACCCTTGGCACACTAAGTTCCTTCAACAGCCTCCCTCTCCGTGAGCGTTACGCGCGTGCAGAAGACCTTCTCCGAACTCGAATATACCGGCAAGAAAAAGCAGACTCGCCGAGATCGCTTCCTGGCTGACCTTGAACAGTTGGTGCCCTGGGCCCTGCTGGAGGCGCAAGTGGCGCCGTTTTATAGCAACACCGCAGGCAAGCGCGGACGCCCTGCGATAGGGGTGTCGCGCATGTTGCGCATGTACGTCGTGCAGCAGTGTTTCGGTTTCTCCGATGAAGGTTGCGAAGATGCCGTCTACGACAGCCAGGCCATCCGCGGTTTTATGGGTATCGACCTGGGTCGCGAGTCTGCACCGGATGCCACCACCTTGCTGCGTTTTCGCCGCTTGCTGGAAGTCCATCAGCTAACCCGGCTGCTGTTTGAAACGATTAACCAGCATCTGGCCAGCCGGGGGCTGCTGCTCAAGGAAGGCACTATCGTCGACGCTACTCTGATCGCCGCGCCGCCCTCGGTCAAGAACCGAGAAGGCAAGCGTGATCCTGAGATGCATCAGGCCAGGAAAGGCAATCAATGGCACTTTGGGATGAAGGCCCACATTGGTGTAGACGCCACGTCGGGGCTGGTGCACAGCGTAGTAGGGACGGCCGCTAACGTGGCGGATGTCACCCAGGTTGGCCAGTTGCTTCACGGTGACGAAACCTATGTTTCGGGTGACGCTGGATACACCGGTGCGGCCAAGCGACCGGAGCATGCTGAACGGGACGTTATCTGGTCGATTGCAGAACGGCCAAGCAGTTACAAGCAGCACGGCGAAGGCAGCGTGCTGTATCGGGTCAAGCGCAAAATTGAATATGCCAAGGCGCAACTGCGTGCCAAGGTCGAGCACCCCTTCCAGGTAATCAAGGTGCGCTTCAATCATCGCAAGGTTCGCTACCGTGGGCTGGAAAAGAATACAGCGCAGTTGTTCAGTTTGTTTGGGTTGGCCAATCTGATGCTGGCCAAGCGGTATTTACAACAGACGGCAGGATAAATCCGTCTGAAAGGCGGGACTGGCCCGCCTTTCAGCAAAATGAGGGCAGAAATCTGCTCGAGAAACGTAAAATAAGGCCGGCAGGTTGAAAAAAACCGGCTTGGAAATGGGGACGGTGCGAACGGGTTAATTGTTCAGCGTCTCCTTAGCAGAAGAGATTACCAAAGCCAAACTTTTTATTAAGTATTTTTCAATGTAAGTGTTGGCTGGAACTTTCAATTTTTAATAGGGTCATGAAGCATTTGTATTGTCCCGCATGTGCCTTTCGGCCAATGAATGCGGGGTTTTTGCGCGGAATGATGGCAGTCGGGTTACTGTTTTCGGAGTAGTGACGCGTCCTGTAGCGACGCCATGGTGGCAAAAAGCTTCAACATGAATCGACGAAGTGAGGTGAGACTCACTACAGCAAAATACTGACGCCTGATTAATGACATTAAGAGAGAAGCTGTTCACAAAAATGACGCTGATATTATGGCGGTGTGGAACTTTACTATGTATCGATTTTGATGCGGGGGGAAAGCGAGGGAACTTTCTGGCGTCGTGTTACATGTTTTTGAACTGGAACTATGCGTTTGAATGCCAACACCCAGAGTTGTAACAGGACAGCACTGATATGGGCAAGCCATAAATGAGAATGGTTAACGACCCTCGATGAAGAGGGTCGGTATTCATTCGAGTGGCAGTCAGTCTTCTGTGGCGGCTGGCGCAGACAGCTCATTGAGTGCTGTTGCATTGTTTTTTAACGCTGCTGCAAAAACGGCCCGGTTTTTCGCCATGTAAATGCTCGCGTCTTCCGCGTGCTTCTCGGAAATGCCCGGCACATTCTTGACCAGGACGTCAGTGAGAAGCTCGGCCAGCTCGAGCATTTGATCGTGCGCATCGGCGAGTTTACGGTCCACGAAAGTAGTCTCCAGATCGCGGGTACTGCGGTAAAGGGTTTCAACAGCCATTTTGGCCTCGTCGTCTTATCCAGTGTTGAAAGGGCTAGACCCGAACGTTCAGCGCTTCACGCTCTGACCAGCGGGTGATGCAAAAGCAGTGATCGTGCATGACCAGCGTGCCGGTCAGGTAGAGCGGTGCGCTACAGTGAAGGCCGTCACCCACGCATCTGCGTCTGAAGGTGATTTCCCGATTACTGTGTTTTTATACAGTAAAAATGACGCAGTAATCAAGCCCTGTATAGATAGTGGCGTATGCGCATCTTTTTTTGTCCGGCAAATGTGCCTTGCGACATCCCGTCGCGCTCTCAACCATAGCCTATGGCCCTGTTCCTGCTTTATATACGGGCCATAAACAGATTTCACCCGCATCCGGCGGCGTCCGGTCGGCATCAACGAAGGTTCAGAGGTAAGCGTCATGGGAAACAAATGGGCAGTAAAGATCAGGCATCGGGTGCACGCGCAGGCCGAGTCACTGGGCAACCTCTGCGTCGAGAGCTTTCACTTTCTGGCGCTGTTCGCCATTGGTGCAATCACTGCCTGGGCGTCAGTGGTCGCGTTTCTGGGGATGGTCGAAAAAGGCAACGTCACGGTCGATGACATCCTGTTGCTGTTCATCTATCTCGAGCTGGGGGCGATGACCGGGATTTATTTCAAGACCAACCACATGCCCGTACGCTTCCTGATCTATGTCGCGATCACCGCACTGACCCGCCTGCTGATTTCCGACGTGTCCCACCACAATCCGCCTGACATCGGCATCATCTACCTGTGCGGCGGCATTCTGCTGCTGGCGTTTGCGATTCTGGTCGTGCGTTATGCCTCGTACAAATACCCGTCGGCGAAGATTCCCGATTCATCGAGTGCAGTCAAAGGCGCGGTGACGGAAGAGAAGGGCGAGGTCTGAACAAGGCATTTGATTAATATTGGGACGCTGGCGGCATCTCGAAAGATGACGCCAGGCGCTGGCTATATAGAAAGGATTGTCGAGCGACACCCGGCGGTCAGTGCCGTCAAACGCTGGCGTTAACCGCCGTCTGATCCCGCGACCAGGGGCCATTCGCGGGCGCGGGCGCTTTCTGCAGTGTCACGCCATCGGTCATCGCCGCCAGAATCTTGATTGCGCTCTCGCCACGCTCGATGGCGATGCCGAACTGCACGCTCTCGATAAGCTTGCGCAGGCGTTGAGGGTCGTTGCGTTGGGCCGCGCTGATCAGGCGCTTGGCAACGACTCCGCGTTCATTGGAGAGGGTCAGCATGATGCTGCCGTCCAGCCCTTGAATGCTCAGATTCACCCGATAGTCGGGGTGGAATGTGTCCGTGATCATCTGAAAAGGATTGTCCATATCATTCACCTGCTCAATGGTTCTGCATAAGTTGACCCGGTATTAGTCCTTTTGGTTCTCGATGACTGATCAGCTGTTGCGATGCTCCGACGCTTGCTGCTGAGAGGTTTTGCTGTCATCTTTTGCGTTAATGATAATTTTTCTTGTTTGAGATGCATTGACGTATGCGCGACTTTTCCGCCGTTGATGACGACGCCCGCCGTAGCCAGCAAATGACCGAGCTCTACAGCGACCACCATTCGTGGTTGCAGAACTGGCTGCGGAAAAAGACCGGCTGCTCGCAACGTGCCGCCGATCTTGCGCATGACGCTTTCGTTCGAATCCTGACCCTGACCGAACCGCTCAACCTCAAGGAACCGCGCGCCTTTCTGGCGACCACGGCCACTCGCTTGCTGATTGATGGCGCGCGGCGGCGCAAGGTTGAGCGTGCGTACCTTGATGCGCTGGCGCTGCATGCCGACGAGGTCGGCATTCCCGGCCCCGAAGCGGTACACGCTGCCTTGCAGATCCTCGAGCGAATCGCCCGATTGCTTGAAGGCCTGCCCGAAAAACCGCGCCAGGCTTTCCTGCTTCATCGCCTTGATGGGCTGACGTACAGCGAAATCGCCATTCACTTGGGGGTGTCCTCCAGCATGGTCAAACAGTACATGGCAAGCGTCATGGTGCATTGCTACAAGACACTGCATGGTTCGGGCCATTTTGCATGAGCGACAGGCACGAACCCTCCGAACGGATGATTGGCGAAGCCGCTGAATGGCTGGCGGTGCTGCACGACGATTCAATCAGTGCGGCTGACAGAGAGGCCTTCGAACACTGGCGGCAGGCCGATCCCCGGCATGAAGTTGCACTGTCACGCATGCAGTCGTTGTGGGGCAGTTTCGATGAAGTGTCCGACACGTCTGCGAGAGTCGCGCTTCGGCAAACATTCGCACCTGCGGGGGCAAAACCAGGCTCGCGTGCAGTGCAGGCGCTGGCTTTGGTCGGAGTTTTAGTGTGCGGCTGGATGAGCGTCGAGCGTCTGCCCGTCTGGATGGCCGATCAACAGACAGCGGTTGGCGAGCGGCGTGAGTTTTCCCTCGCCGACGGCAGCCAGATGCAATTGAACAGTGGCTCGGCGCTGAATGTTAAATTCGATGGACGGCAGCGGGTCGTCGAATTGCTGGCCGGTGAACTGTGGGTTGAGGTGGCCAAAGATGTGCAGCGACCGTTTGTGGTGCGCACTGATCAGGGCACGATCACGGCTTTGGGCACGCGCTTTGTGGTGCGGCGTGGCGAAGAGAGCACCACGGTCAGCGTGCTGGAATCCGCCATCGCCGCCCAGGCCAACACGGCGGACGTCGTCAACGTGGCTACCGGTCAGCAGGCGCTGCTCAAGGATGGTCGGGTGCAGACGCCGCACGCACTGGGCAACGAGGATCCGGCGGACTGGACGCGGGGCTTGCTTCGGGTCGATGACCGGCCGCTGAGTGAAGTGCTGCAAACCCTCGCGAATTATCGCCATGGCTTGCTGCGCTTCGATGCACAGGCGCTGCAAGGGATGCGGGTGTCTGGCGTGTTCCGGCTGGATGACACCGATGCGGCGCTGGCCACGCTGTCCGATAACCTGCCGATCAAGGTCAAGCGGTTTACCGATCTGTTGGTGCGCGTCACACCGGCTGACCGATAGCCGCGCCAAGAGCAAAAAGGGCGAGCCGTCTCCGGTTCGCCCTCTGTTTACAAACCGTATCGGTTAACAAAATGTGTCAAACATTAACTCAGATAATCAGCTCAGACGAGCGGCTTCTTTCTCCTGCTCTTTTTCCAGAAATTCTTCTTCCAGCAACGCATCCGGGCTGATCGGATCGTCGTCCTGCTCGGCCAGGGCCGGGGTGGCGCCGCGTTTGCTGCCTCGCAACTTGCCGAACAGATGTTCAAGGGCGTGATCGAGTTTCACGGCTGCGCCATCCACTGCCTGATCTACCGTATCGGCCTTGTGGGAAACGGAAATGGGCTGGTGTCCTTTTGGCCGGGCTTCCATCTGGCATTTGATGTCATGCGGGCCGGGCTTGTCGCCGTTTTCATCGCGGATATGGACTTCCACGCGAGTCAGGTTTTCGTCGTAGTGTTCGAGCGTGCTTTCAACGGTGCTACGGACCCACTCCTCCAGTCGGATACTGCTTTCGATGTGATTATCGCTATTGACCTGGATTTGCATAGTTAATCCTTATTAGGGCTTGCTCGTGCGAGGCTGGACTGTGCGATTCCCTGCGGAATCGATTTCGTTTGCACTCAGTCACAGTGTTGGCGGCAATGGCCTGACAATTCAACCCCAATATGTAAGAAATATTTCGCAGTAAAAAACCTGGACAGTCATTTGAATGAAAATCTGTCTCATTCGCTGTCTGTTTTGCGCAGGTGTGCGTCAAGGCTAAGGAAACCCAATCGATACCAAGGATCTGTCATGCCCCGTCCCGCCAGTTCGCTGCACCCCTTGGCACTTGCCGTTCTGATGGCCTGTGCAGCGCTGCCGTCGCACGCCGCCGAATCTTCCCTGCCAGAGGCCGGCGTCAGCTCGGCGCGCAGCTTTTCGATACCGGCGGGTGATCTGAGCCAGGTGCTCAACACCTTTTCGGAGCAGGCAGGCCTGGCGTTGGCGTTCGATCCGGCGCTGACCCAAGGCAAGCGCAGCAACGGTGTGCAGGGGCGGTACAGCCCGGACGAGGCGATTGCCCGTCTGTTAAGCGGCAGCGGGTTGCGGGCCATGGCGTTGTCGACCAGTCGTTATCGCATCGAGGCCGCGCCCGAGGCGATCGAAGGTTCGATGGAATTGCAGGCCACCACGATCAGCGGCGCGTCGCAATTCGAGACCGCCACCGGGCCGGTAAGCGGTTATGTGGCCACGCGCGGGCTGTCGGCGACCAAGACCGACACGGCGCTGATTGAAACGCCGCAGTCGATCTCGGTAGTGACAAAGGATCAGATGAAAGCCCAGGGGGCGGAGAATCTTAGCCAGATGTTGCGTTACAGCGCGGCAGTGGTGCCCGAAACGCGCGGCTCGACGGCGTCGCGTCTGGACATGCTGAGCATCCGCGGCTTCTCGCCCGCACTGTATCTGGACGCGCTGCGCATGCCGGACAACCGCGACGCCGCGCCGCAGAAGGATGCGTTCGATCTGGAGCGGGTGGAAGTGCTGCGCGGCCCTGCGTCGGTGTTATACGGGCAGGCCAGCCCCAGCGGCGTGGTGAACATGGTCAGCAAATTGCCGACCGAAACGCCGTTTCACGAGATCGGTCTGACGTATGGCACCTTCAACAAGAAACGCACCACGTTCGATTTCGGCGGCCCTGTCGATGATCAGGGCGTGTATTCCTATCGCCTGTCCGGGCTCTACGATGACGCCGACGGCCAGATCGAACACACCGAGACCCGTCGCCAGTCAATTGCGTCGGCCTTCACCTGGCGGCCCAGTGACGATACGTCGCTGACCCTGCTGGCCAATTATCAGAGCGACCCCAAAGGCGCGTCTTATGGCTCGATGCCTGCTTACGGCTCGGTCGTGGACAGCCCGACCGGACGGCACATCGATTTCGATTTTTATGATGGCGAGAAGGATTTCGAAAAGAGCGACCGTGAATACCATGCGGTGGGTTATCTGTTCGAGCACCACCTGAACGACGTCTGGACCTTCCGCCAGAACGCCCGCTATATGCGCAGTGAAGGGGTTTATCGCAGCATCTACAACGGCTGGGGCACATTGCGACCTGACTATCGCACCTCCGAACGCGCCACCATTGCCACCGACGTGAATCTCGATTCGTACACGATCGATAATCAGATGCAGGCCAATTTCGACACCGGGCCGTTGCAGCACACGTTGTTGCTGGGCGCGGATTACCAGAACACCAGCACCGACACCCAGGCGGGCTATGACCTGGGGCCGACGCTGGATATTTTCAAGCCGGTCTACGGCTCGCCCATTGCGGTCCCGGCCTATACCGAGTCGAGCACGCAGCGTGATCAGCAAAAAGGCCTGTACCTGCAAGAGCAGTTGAAATGGGAGAAGTGGGTGTTGTTGCTGGGCGGCCGTTACGATTGGGCCGAGAGCAGCAATAGTTCCACCAACCTGACTTCCCGGAACAAGACCCGGTCTTCTGCCAACAGCGAAGCATTCACCGGGCGCCTTGGGCTGGTTTACCTGTTCGATAACGGGCTGGCGCCTTACATCAGCTATTCCGAATCCTTCGAGCCGCAAACCGGTACGGGCCAGGGCGGTTCACTGTTCGAGCCGACCGAGGGCACGCAATACGAACTCGGTATCAAGTATCAGCCCCCCGGCAGTAACAGTTTCATCACCGCCGCGATTTTCGACCTGCGCCGCGCCAACGTGCTGACTCAGGACCCGGAAGGCAATATGTGTAACGGCTCGGTTTGTCAGGTTCAGACCGGTGAAGTGCAGTCGCGTGGTTTCGAGCTGGAAGGCAAAGCCAGCCTGAACGACAACCTGGACATCACTGCGGCGTATGCCTATCTGGATAACCGGGTGACCAAGTCCAACAACGTGGTCAACGTGACCTCCGGCATCATCGGAGACGCCCCGGGTGCCGAGGTCGCTGTAAAAGGTACAACGGCACCCGCCATTCCACGTCATACCGCGTCGGCATGGGTGGATTACACGTTTCATGACGGGCAGTTGAAAGGCGCTGGTGTGGGCGGCGGTGCGCGTTATGTGGGGTCGAGCTGGGGTGATGAAGCCAACACCCTGAAAGTGCCGGGCTACACATTGATCGACGCCGCAGTGCACTACGACATCCCGAACATCAGCAACACCATGGACAACCTGCGACTGGCGCTGAACGTCACCAACCTGGCCAACAAGGAATACGTCGCGTCGTGCTACACCTATTCATGGTGCTGGTACGGCTCGCAACGCACCGTGCAGGCGAGTGCTACTTATCGGTGGTGAGGGGGGGCTCCCTTCACGCTACTACGCTCCAGCGCTCATCGTGATATATAAGTCCGTTTCTGATTCTGCCCGTAGGGCGTGGGAGCGGACCGGGCGACGCTCCCACGCCCTGCGGGCAGAAGCTTTAAAGCAAGTCCCTCGGGCTCCTCAAGGCTTGCGTATAACGATGAATGCTCCCGAGTACAAATACGTTATGTGACGCTCCGAGTCACATAACGGGGGGACGTAAATCCTGTGTTCTTTTGAAAACTAGAACGCAACCGACGTCTGTACGTACACCGTGCGCGGTTCGCCGACGTATTTGCCGCGGTTGTTGTCGTCGAACGAGCGGGTGTAGTACTGGCGGTTGAAGATGTTCTTCATCCCGACGGCGACATTGAGGTCGGACAGTTGCGGGCCGAAGTCGTAGTTGGCGCGTGTGCTGAACAGCATGTAGCCAGGGATCTTGCCGGTACTGCCATCGGCGCTTTGGGCTGCCGTGTTGGCGTTGTCGGCAAACTGATCGCTCTGGAATGAACTGTCCAGGTTCAACTTCCACGGTCCTTCGGTGTAGCTGACGCCCATGGTGCCTTTATGCTTCGATGAGAACGGCACGCGGTTGCCCTTGTTCGGGCCGTCTTCACGAATCGTCGCGTCAACGAACGCATAGGTCGCGTAGACGTCGTAGCCGGCCAATGCCGGGTTCAGCCCTTCCAGCGCGTAATTGACGCTGGTCTCGATACCTTGATGGCGCGTCTCGCCGCGTGCGATCACGGTGTCGTTGGTCTGATTGCTGTCGTATTGATTGTCGAAGTTGATCAGGAACGCGCCGATCTCGGCACGCAGGTTGCCGTTGTCATAACGCGTGCCCAGCTCCCAGGTACGTGCCTTTTCCGGTTTGACTTCATCCCCGGTCACGCGATTGGGCATCTGGCTGTATTGCACGCTGCCGAACGAACCTTCGGTGTTGGCGTACAGGTTCCAGGTGTCGGTCAGGTGATAGAGCACGTTCAACGCAGGCAGTGCGGTGCTGTAGTCGCCCTGATACCGGGCGTTGGTCAGGTTGTTGTTCTGCGCGGTGTCGATCATCTCGTAGCGAACGCCGGGCGTGATGGTCCACTTGCCGATATCGATACGGTCATCGATATAGAACGCATGCGCTTCGGTCGCGCCGCGCGTATCGCGGTCGTTGCGGCTGCCGGTGGTTGGCAGCTTGCCGGTCACCGGTTCGCGATAGCGCAGTTCATGACCGGCTTCGTTGACATAGCGATAGCCGACGCCGACTTCATGCCAGGTTTCGCCCAGGGCAAAGCCTTGCGAGAAACGTGTTTCCAGGCCGCGCACCCAGTATTCGCGGGGCGACAGGGAAACGAAGCTGCCTTGGTCGAGGTAGCCGCTGCGCAGGGTTTTGGTGAAGAACGTGTTGGCGGTGAAAACGCGCGCATCCTGTTCGTAGCGATAACCGAAGTTGAACATCGTGCGGCGGCCCCAGAACTTGTCTTTCAGGCGCGTCGACTGGTACGGATCGGCATCGTAGTCGGCGACGTTGAGACCGCCGGGCATCTGCGCTTCGCCTTCGTAGTATTGGGCCATGGCGTTGAGGCTGTTGGCCTCGTCGATCTGGTATTTACCCTTGAGAATCAGGTCGTCGATTTCGGTGTCGCTGTGCTCGCGCCAGTCACCGCCACGCACGCCGGAATACAGAATCGCGCCGCCCAGGCCGTTGTCTGCGGTGCCGCCGGCCAGCAGGTTGCCAGTGGTCTTGAAGCCATCATGGCTGGACGACGGGCTGGTTTCGGTCTGGATGCCGCCTTTGAGGGTGGGTGCGTCAGGAATCGCACGGGTCACGAAGTTGACGATGCCGCCCACGTTCTGCGGGCCGTAACGAACGGCGCCGCCGCCACGTACCACGTCGACAGCGTCCATGTTGCCCATGCTGATCGGCGCGAAAGACAGTTGCGGCTGGCCATAAGGCGCAAACGGCACCGGGATGCCGTCCATCAGCACCGTGGAGCGCGATGCCAGACGCGGGTTGAGGCCGCGAATGCCGAAGTTCAGCGCCATGTCATGGCTGCCGGTGCCGTTGTTGTCCGGTGCATTGACGCCGGGAATACGGTTGAGCACTTCGCGCGCCGACGTCGCCCCGACGCGCTCGAATTCTTCGCGGCGGATCACGTCGCGCGCGCCCGGGTGTTCGAAAACGTTGGTCTGTTGTGCTTCGCCCAGCCAGTCGCCCACCACGGTAGAGGCGCCCAGCTCGATCGGAGCGCCAGCCGCATTGGCCGATTGCAGGGTAAAGCCGTTGTTGCCGTCCGCCATGGCCTGCAAACCGGTGCCTTCGAGCAAGGCATTCAGGCCTTGCTCAGGTGTGTACTGACCTTCCAGCCCGCGGCTTTTCAAACCGCTGGTGATCTGCGAGCCGTAAGAAATCAGCACGCCCGATTCACGACCGAATTGGCTCAACGCGGCCTCAAGCTCACTCGGTGCAATGTGATACACCTTGGGAGCTACGTCCGCCGCGTATGCCAGCGACAGGCTGCCGACCGAGAGGCTGGCGCCGAAAATGACGTGACGCAACGTGCGCACCAACGGAGAAAGCTGGGTAGGGCGGGCTGACATGCAGGAGTCCTTTGACCGGAAGGTTGAGAAGTGCTTTCCTTTTCTGTCACACGAGCAACCGAAAACAGCTCACGTTTTTTGAAATTATTTGCAGAGGGCTCATCTGCGGTTGCGAGCACTTATAAAAGCGCTTTTTTATCACGATGGCACCGGCGACGCAGATTGCGACGTAAGTGACGGCTGAGTCCTGTCGCTGATCCGGGGGATGCGAGGCAGGACGCCGAGCAAGCCGCACCGGGCCATGGATGGCCCGTTGCGGCGGCCCCCGGATCAGTGACAGGGCGAAGGAACCCGACGAAGTCGGGCCGGAAACGGAGCCGGGACTTTGCCTACTTTGGTCCCTCAAAGTAGGGCGCCGTAAGGGCGCAAAGGTGACCTGAGTCAGAAACAAACATCACTGACATCGCAAAACCTCTGTGTGACGCAGAGCGTCACGAAATGCACTACCACGCAGAGCGTGGGAACGATAATCAGCATAGTTTCAGCACCGTATTCCGGGCTTTTCAGAACGTTGATAACGCTACGTGCTTTAGCCTAGGGACAATCAAACCCGCGCCTGCACGTTCACCCAATAACGGGTAAAGCGCTGCACGCGCACGGGGAGGGCGAGTTCGAGCATGTCGAGGATGCGTTCGCTGTCGGCCAATGGGTAACTGCCGGAGATCAACAGGCTGGCCACTTTTGCGTCGCAGTGCAGACGCCCGCGCCGATAGCGCCCCAGCTCGGAGAGAAAGTCGGACAGCTTCATGCGCGACGCCACCAGCATGCCATCGGCCCACGCGCCACTGCCCGCATCGACCGCCCGCACGTTGTCCCACGCATCGCGACTGAACGTCACCTGCTGGCTCGCTCGTAATAGCAAGCCCGGCCCGCTTTTGCTGGCCGGGGCGACTTCGATGGCACCGGCGAACACCGCCAGTTGCGTGCGCCCCTCCAGCTGGCGCAGGTTGAAGCGGCTGGTGCCGGTCGACGCTTTCACTGTGCCTTCGGCGCTCAGCAGGTTCAACGGCCGCTGATCCGCCGAAGCGGTCATGAGCAGTTCGCCTTGCAACAAGCGGATCAGCCGCTGCTGCGAATCGAAGCGCACATCCACGGCGCTGGCGGTATTCAGCTGAACCTGACTGCCATCGCTCAACGCCACCTTGCGCTGTTCGCCCACGCCGCTGTTGTAATCGGCCAGCAACGGTTGCAGAGCGATCTGCTCGCGCAGGCTCCAGCCCGCCGCCGAGCCCGCGCCCAGCAACAACAAAAGCTTCAGCGCATGCCGACGGCTGGTGGATTTCGGCGCATTGAGGGTCGCGTGGGCCAGCGGTGAGGACAGTCCACTCAGGCGCTGATTGACCCGTTGCATGTGCGCCCAGGCCCGCTGATGTTCGGAATTGCCGTTGAGCCACAGCTGCCAGGCCTGCTGTCGGCGGGCGTCGAGCGTGCCTTCCTGCATTTCCAGTAGCCAGTCGACCGCTTGCTGCGCCACCGCAGGCGAGATATCGGATCGGTTCAGAGAATCGCTGGTCAGGTTCATAACGCGAAGTAGCAGCGCAAAGCGGCCTTGCTCAGATGGCGCTTGACCGTCGCGATGGAGATGCCCAGCTCGGCGGCGATCTGCCCGTGGCTCAGGCCATCGACCTGCGACATCAGAAACGCGCGCTTGACCGGCGCGGGCAGGCCGTCCAGCAGCTGATCCAGCTCCACCAGGGTTTCGAGAATGATCGCCCGTTCTTCTTCCGAAGGCGCCACGCTTTCCGGCAGTTCGGACAGCGCCTGATAGTAGGCGCGCTCCAGATCCTGACGCCGGAAGTGATTGCACAACACGCGCTTGGCGATGGTGGTCAGGAACGCACGCGGTTCGATGATCTGCGCGGTGTCACGTGCGCTCAGCACTTTGATGAAAGTGTCCTGCGCCAGATCTGCCGCGTTGTGAGGGCAGCCGAGCCTGCGCCGCAACCAGTTCGTCAGCCAGGCGTTGTGTGCCTGATACAGGCCTTCGACAATGTGATTGGTGGCGGAGTGGGCGATGTGCATCACGGAGGACAATCCACAGCATTCAATGATGGCGTGGATTCTGGCAGACTCTTTTGCGTATGAGAATATTTATCATTAATATTGCGCTTTATTCGTCTGAACAGAGACGAATGGCTTACAGCGCTGGTGTTTATTGCGACATCTGTCCCGGCGCACCTGCCCCGTTTTCCTCAATCGGTTGAACATTCCTCGATGGACGCCACCCCCTCAAGCCGCTGTGTGCCGGAAAAACGTGCGCCGAAAACCGCCAGCAAAGGGCGTGCGATAGCTTATCGGCTAGCCGTTACCTCGCGTGCGCTGGCGGCGATTTTTGCCGGTTACCTGCTGGCGTCGCTGGTCAGCGTCTGCATCGCGCAGTGGCTGCCGGTTCCGCGCGCCGAAGCGGTGGTGATCGGCATGATGTTTTCGTTTCTGGCTTATCTGGGCGCAGTGCTCTGGTGTTTCGCATGCCGCAGCGCAGTGCAAGCCTGGGCGGGTGTGCTGGCACCTTGCGCCGTGCTCGGCGCAGCTTGGGCCTGCACTCGGTGGTTTTTGTGAAGGAGGGCTTTCGGCAGGCAATGGCCTGGTTGCACACCTGGGTTGGTCTGCTGTTTGGCTGGCTGCTGTTCGCCATTTTTCTGACCGGCACGCTTTCCTATTTCAAGGACGAGATCACCCAGTGGATGCAGCCGGAGATTCCGCTGCGCGCCCTTGACGCCGGTGCCAGTGTGCAACGGGCTCAGGATTACCTGCAAAACCATGCCGCCGGGGCGACGCGCTGGTTTATCAGCCTGCCTGACGAACGCACGCCGGGCCTGACGGTGGGCTGGTTGCCGGAGGGCAAGGCCGGGCAGCGCAACAACTTCGTGCGCAAACGGCTTGACCCGCAGATCGGCAACGAAGTGCAGGCGCGCGACACGCGGGGCGGTGACTTCTTTTATCGATTCCATTATCAATTGCAGATGCCGCATCCCTGGGGGCGCTGGCTGGCGACCATCGCCGCCATGGTGATGTTCGTTGCTTTGATCACCGGGATCATCATTCACAAGAAGGTCTTCAAGGAATTCTTCACCTTCCGCCCGCGCAAGGGGCAGCGCTCATGGCTGGACGGGCATAACGCGTTGGGCGTGCTGGTGCTGCCGTTCCACCTGATGATCACTTACAGCAGCCTGGTGATCTTCATGTCGATGGTCATGCCTGCGAGCATTCTGAGCCAGTACGACACGGTTCAGGCGTTCTATCGCGACGCCTACCCGTCCCCTGGCATGCTCAAACCCGCGGGCCAACCCGCGCCGTTGGTAGCCCTCGCGCCGTTGGTCAACTCGGCGAACGCGAAATGGGACAGCGGCCAAGTCGGTCGGGTGGTCGTCAATAATCCGGGGGACAGCACAGCGATCGTCCTGCTCACGCGCGACGACAAAGGCAGCATCGTGCCGGACCGTGGCGGGGCGCTGACCTTCAGTGGTGTCAGCGGTGAGCTACAGAACGAGGTGCCGCAGCGTCCGACGGCTTTATTGATAGCGAGCGGGATGTACGGATTGCACGTTGGCCATTTCGCCGAACCGCTGTTGCGCTGGCTGTATTTCATCTTTGGTGTTGCCGGGACCGCCATGATCGGCACCGGGCTGGTGATGTGGCTGGGCAAGCGTCAGCTCAAACACACCAAAACCGGTGTGCTGCCGCTGGAGTTGCGTTTGGTGGAAGTGCTGAACATCGCCAGCATGTCGGGGCTGATGATCGCTGTGGCGGGCTTCTTCTGGGCCAACCGTTTGCTGCCCTCGGGTTTCTCCGGGCGCGCCGACTGGGAAATCAGCGTGTTTTTCATACTCTGGGCCTTGTCAGTCGTGCATGCGCTGATGCGCAAAGGGCGTAATGCATGGCAAGAACAACTGGGGCTGGGCGCGCTGCTGTTTGCCGGGCTGCCGCTGCTCGATCTGCTGACCAGCGGCCGCTATCTGCTCGATTCGCTGTCGGCAGGCAGCTGGGTGCTGACCGCCTTTGACCTGACAGCGCTGGTCACTGGCGTGTTTCTTGGCTGGGCGGCGCTGAAATTCAAGGCTGTACCTGTCGCCAAAACAGCCCGCGTTGCCGTGCAGGCCACACCTCAGGAGACTCACTGATGCTGTTGGCAGCCTTGCTGTGTTACGTAGGCTTCACCTGCCTGTGTCTGTCGATGGCGCGCCATTACAGCGAGCTGCTCAAAGGCCCGCTGACCGGGCGTCGTCGCCGTGTGCTCAAACTGATCGGCTGGAGCGCATTGGCGCTGTCGTCATGGGCGGCGGTGGATGCCGACGGCTGGATGATGGGGCCGGTGCACTGGTTTGCCGTATTGATGAGCAGCGTGCTGTTGCTGGTTGCGCTGCTGGCTTTTCGTCCGCGCTGGGTGCTGATGCTGGCAGGGTGCGGCGTGCTGCTCACTCCGCTGGCAGCCTTGAGTCAATCATTGGCCTAGCGCCAAACGGTACTCGCCAGGCGTAGCCCCCACCGCCTGGCGAAACCGGTTGCTGAAGTGACTTGCGCTGGCAAAGCCGCAGGCCAGGGCAATCTCACCGAGCGACGTTGCGGTCTGGCGCAGCAATCGGCGGGCTTTGTCGATGCGTCGTGCCAACAGGTATTGATGCGGCGGCAGTCCGAAGCTTTCGCGGAACATGCGTGCGAAGTGGTATTCCGACAGCGCACACAGCCCCGCCAGTTGGCCAAGGCTCAGCGGGTCGGCGAGGTGCATTTCGATGAAGTCCACCAGATGACGCCGCAAGTGCGGCGCCAGTCCGCCTTTCAGGCGTAAACCCTCGCGCAACCCTGCCTGGCTGAGCAGCGCATGGCTGACCATCTCGTGCGCCAGGCTGCTGGTCAGCAGGCGCTCGCCGGGCTCGGCCCAGTTCAGGCGGATCAACTGCTGGAAGCGGGTCGCTTGTGCGTGGTCTTCCAGGAAGGTGTTTTCATGCAGTTGCATCGCGCGCGGCTCGCGATCCAGCAGCGTGATGCAGCCCAGCGCAAAGTGTTGCGGGCTGAAATACAAATGCGCCAGACGGATCTCGCCATTCACCACCCAGGCCGATTCGTGGCCTGCGGGCAGTATGCAAAGCTTGCCCGGCGCGCCTTTTCGATCCGGCTGACCGCGCCGAAACGTACCGGTGCCGTCTGCGATGTAGCACGATAAGGTGTGGTGAGTGGGCGCGTGATATTCCTGCGAGTCATGCCGATTGTTCCACTGCGCCGCCACCAACCCGTCGCCCAGCGGCGCGCTCTGCTCCAGACGGGCGTGCGGTGAGCTGTTCAAAGCCTGGAAGACCTGGATGGATTCAATGGCTGGCATGGCGATTCCTCTAGGCTTCGTATCCTACCCGCAGCCTGTGCCGCTGCCATTAGCTGTTCAATCAAAAGCGCAAGATTATGCAAACGGGTTGCGCACAGGACGCAGCAGACTGATGGCTCATTGAGGAGCCGCGCTATGAACATCTCGCTTTATCTGCTAACCGTGCTGATCTGGGGCACGACCTGGATCGCCCTGAAACTTCAACTCGGCGACGTCGCCATTCCGGTCTCCATCGTCTATCGCTTCGCACTGGCGGCCTTGGTGCTGTTTGCGTTTTTGCTGCTGAGCAAACGTCTGCAACCGGTCAACCGCCGCGGCCAGCTGATCTGTCTGGCGCAAGGCGTGTGCCTGTTCTGCGTCAACTTCATGTGCTTCTACACCGCCAGCCAATGGATACCCAGCGGTCTGATCGCCGTGGTGTTCTCGACCTCGACGTTGTGGAATGCGCTGAATGCGCGGGTGTTCTTTCGCCAGAAAATCGCTGGCAACGTCCTGGCGGGCGGTGCGTTGGGCCTGTTGGGGCTGACGTGTCTGTTCTGGCCCGAACTGTCCGGGCACAGTGCCAGCCATGAAACCCTGCTCGGCCTGGGTCTTGCACTGCTCGGCACGCTGTGTTTCTCGGCGGGCAACATGCTGTCGAGCCTGCAACAGAAAGCCGGTCTGCGTCCGCTGACCACCAATGCCTGGGGCATGTTCTACGGCGCGAGCATTCTTGGCATTTACTGCGTGCTCAGCGGTACACCCTTCACGTTTGAGTGGAACACTCGTTACGTCGGCTCGCTGTTTTATCTGGTGATCCCCGGCTCGGTGATCGCCTTTACCGCCTACCTGACCTTGGTCGGACGCATGGGCCCGGAGCGCGCAGCGTATTGCACGGTGCTGTTCCCGATTGTGGCGCTGAACATCTCGACGTGGCTTGAGGGCTACCAGTGGACCCTGGCCGCTTTGCTGGGGCTTATACTGGTGATGGCGGGTAATGTGCTGGTGTTCAGAAAAGTCAGGCCGGTTGCCGTTGCGGTCGGTGCCAGGCTGGCTTGAGCCAATGTCGATCGTTCCTCATACAAGGAACGATCGATAGCGGTATGACCTCAGCCCTTCCACACCTGCGGATTGACCAGATCCTGCGGACGCTCGCCCAGCAGTGCACTGCGCAGGTTGTTGACGGCGCGGTCGGCCATGGCCTGACGGGTTTCGGTGGTCGCTGAGCCGACGTGGGGTAGGGTGACGGCGTTCTTGAGCTGGAACAGTGGCGATTCGCTCAACGGTTCTTTTTCATAGACGTCCAGGCCGGCACCGCGAATAGTGCCGTTCTGTAAGGCTTCGATCAGTGCGGGTTCGTCGACGATCGGGCCACGCGCGATGTTGATCAGGATGGCGCCGGGCTTCATCAGGCTCAACTCGCGACGGCCGATCAGGTGTCTGGTCTTTTCGCTCAACGGCACCACCAAGCAAACAAAATCCGCTTCGGCCAACAGTTGATCCAGGCTGCGAAACTGCGCGCCCAGTTCCTGTTCCAGTTCAGTCTTGCGGCTGTTGCCGCTGTACAGGATCGGCATGTTGAAGCCCAGACGACCGCGTCGCGCAATCGCTGCGCCGATATTGCCCATGCCGACGATGCCCAGCGTCTTGCCATACACATCGGTACCGAAATGTGGCGCTTCGATGCTGCGGGTCCACTGCCCGGCCTTGGTGAAAGCGTCCAGTTCGGCAACGCGGCGGGCGCAGCTCATGATCAGGGTGAAACCCAGGTCAGCGGTGGTCTCAGTCAACACGTCCGGGGTGTTGGTCAGCAGAATGCCGCGCTCGCTGAGGTAGCCGACGTCGTAGTTGTCGTAGCCCACCGAGATGCTGGACACCACTTCCAGTTTCGCCGCGTTCTGCAATTGTTCGCGACCCAGTTTGCGGCCCGCTCCGATCAGCCCGTGGGACTCGGGCAGCGCTTCTGCGAACTGGGCGTTGATGTCGCCCTTCTTCGGGTCAGGCACGATCACGTTGAAGTCTTGCGACAGACGCTCAGCCATTTCAGGGGAAACACGGCTGAAGGCGAGTACGGTTTTTTTCATCGGGCAGTCACTCTTGAGCGATTGAATGAGTAGCACGCTAACATTCCTGTCCGCTCTTGGGCAGCCGCTTTTTGCAGTTGTACGATGTCAGCAGGACGCCTTGAGTGCCTGCACGTGCAAGTCGGCTTCATCGGCGGCGAGGATTTCCGGCAGCGAGCCGCGCAGGTATTCGACCCAGGTCCTAATCTTTGCGTCCAGGTACTGGCGCGACGGGTAGATGGCGTACAGGTTCAGCTCCTGCGAACGATAGTCGGACAGCACGCGTACCAGCGTGCCGTTGCGCAAGCCTTCGATGGCCGAGTAGATCGGCAGGATGCCCACGCCCATGCCGCTGGAAATCGCGGTTTTCATCGCGTCCGCAGAATTGACTAGCAATGGCGAGCTGTTGATGGTGACCATCTCCTGGCCATCCGGACCGTCGAACAGCCACTTCTCCAGTGGGAACACCGGGCTCACCAGGCGCAGACACGCGTGGTTCAAAAGGTCTGCGGGCTTGTGCGCCATGCCGAAGGTTTTGACGTACTCGGGAGACGCACAGACGATGCTGTAAGTGATGCCCAGCCGTTGCGACACAAAACCCGAGTCGGCCAGTTCGCTGGCCAGCACGATCGACACGTCGAAACCTTCCTCGAGCAAGTCCGGCACCCGATGAGTCATGGTCAGGTCGAACGCCACGTCAGGATGATTGCGTCGATAGCGGGCGATGGCATCGATCACGTAATGCTGGCCGACGCCGGGCATCGAATGCACCTTGAGCTGTCCGGCCGGGCGCGCGTGGGCGTCGCTGGCTTCGGCCTCGGCCTCTTCCACCGACGCGAGAATCTGTTCGCAACGCAGCAGGTAGCGTTTGCCCGCTTCAGTGAGTGCGATGCGGCGGGTGGTGCGGTTGAGCAAACGGGTCTGCAAGTGCGCTTCCAGGTTGGAGACAGCGCGCGAGACGTTGGCCGTTGTGGTGTCCAGCACGGCAGCGGCAGCGGTAAAGCTGCCCGCTTGCGCCACACAACTGAAGGCACGCATGTTTTGCAGGGTGTCCATGGGTACTTCTCTGAGTGGTTACTTCTCTGAATGGGGACTTCGCCGGGTGATGGCAAATTGTGACATGAAGTAACGGGGGCATGTCAGCCAGACCAAAGCATTATCGCCATTTCGGTAACAAAGATTCACACAACTCCCTGCTTATCGCCGCGCAGAGCGCCGCCTAGAATCGCCGCCAACGCTCGTGTATCACCTCCGTTCGGGAATTTTTCGCTGTGCCGCGTCGCATCATCAGAGGGCTTGAACCTCTCGGTATTCTGGCTTTGACGCTGGTCATCAGCGGTTGCATCGGAACCCATGGCATCCAACCGCACGCCAGCCTGCTGGCCGCTGACCGTCTGACGACCGATCAGGCCATCCAGAGCGCTGCGCGCGACGCACGTTGGCCGACAGCGCAGTGGTGGCGTGCCTATGGAGACGCGCAACTGGATCGCTGGATTGAGCTCGCAACGCTCGGCAGCCCAAGCCTGGCGATAGCGGCGGCTCGGGTGCGGCAGGCGAAGGCAATGGCGGGCATTGCCGAATCGAACGAATCGCTGCAGATTCAGAGCAACGCCAGCCTGCAACGCCACGACTGGTCGAGCGATCAGTTTTATGGGCCAGGCGCCCTGGCCGATACTCGCACCTGGGACAACAATGCGTCGCTGGGCTTGAGCTACTCGCTCGATATCTGGGGCCGTGAGCGCAATGCCAGTGAGCAGGCGCTCGATCTGGCACACGTGAGCGCGGCCGAGTTGCGTCAGGCGCAGCTCGAGTTACAGGAAAATATCGTCCGCGCCTACATTCAACTGGCCCTGAACTACGCCCGTCTGGACATCGCCGAGGCGGCGCTGGAGCAGCAGCAACAGATACTCGACCTGGCACAACGTCGCTTGAAGGGCGGCATCGGTACGCATTTCGACGTCAGTCAGGCCGAGACGTCCTTGCCCGAAGCGCATCGGCAGATCGATGCACTGGAGGAGGCCATCGCCCTGAGTCGCAATCAACTGGCGGCGCTTGCCGGCAAGGGGCCGGGGCAGGGCGTCGAGTTGCAGCGGCCGGCGTTGGCATTGCACAGCGCATTGAAACTGCCATCCGCCTTGCCAGCCGAGTTGCTGGGTCAGCGGCCGGATGTGGTGGCTGCTCGCTGGCAGGTCGAGGCACAGGCGCGCGGTATCGATGTGGCTCGTGCCGGTTTTTATCCGGATATCGATCTGGTCGGCAGCCTGAGTTATATGGCCACGGGCGGCGGCCTGCTGGAGTTTTTGAGCGGCAGCAAACTCGGTTACAAGGTCGGCCCGGCCATCAGCCTGCCGATCTTCGACGGCGGACGCTTGCGTGCGCAACTGGGCCAGGCGTCATCCGGTTATGACCTGGCGGTGGCGCATTACAACCAGACGCTGGTGATGGCGCTGCGCAGTGTTTCCGATCAATTGATTCGTCGCGCATCAATGGACAACCAGCAGGTGTTCGCCGCCCGTTCGGTGGCGTCGGCGTAAAAGACTTATGACATCGCCCTGATCGCCTGGCAACGCGGCCTGACTGATTACTTGAACGTCCTCAACGCCCGGACACAGCTTTTTCATCAGCAGGAGGTACAGCAGCAGGTCGAAGCGGCACGCTTGAAGGCGTATGCCGGGTTAGTGGTGGCGCTGGGTGGCGGAGTTGCGGCAGGCAACGAGCGCGGAACGTCGGGACAATGAGCACCACCGTGCAACGCCTGGTAGCCTTACCCTGGCGCCGCGAATTCAACAGTTGGGCGCGCATCGACGGGGTGACATGGATTTACCTCTTCAAGGTGCTGATCGCTGCATTCCTCACCTACTGGCTGGCGCTGCGCCTGGAGTTGCCGCAGCCGCGCACGGCGCTGATCACAGTATTCATCGTCATGCAGCCGCAAAGCGGGCAGGTGTTTGCGAAAAGTTTCTATCGGCTGTTGGGCACGCTGGCCGGATCGGCGGTGATGGTGGTGCTGATGGCGCTGTTTGCGCAGGACCCGGTGCCTTTTCTCGGCTGTCTGGCGCTGTGGGTGGGGGTCTGCTCGGCAGGTGCTGCGCGTTATCGCAATTTTCGTGCTTACGGTTTTGTGCTCGCCGGGTACACCGCCGCGATGGTCGGTCTGCCGGCGCTGGCCCATCCTGAAGGGGCGTTCATGGCGGCCGTATGGCGCGTGCTGGAAATCACCCTGGGGATTCTCTGCGCCACCGCAGTGAGTGCCGCGATCTTGCCGCAGAGTGCCAGCGCCGCCATGCGCAACGCGCTGTACCTGCGCTTCGGGGGCTTCGCCGGTTTTATGAGCGACGGCCTGCGCGGCGGTATTTCACGCGCTGCATTCGAAACCGGCAACGTGCGTTTCGTTGCCGAAGCCATCGGCCTTGAGGGCATGCGCAGCGTCACAGTGTTTGAAGACCCGCACATGCGCCGTCGCAACGGTCGGCTCAATCGCCTGAACAGCGAGTTCATGGCGGTGACGACACGTTTCAACGCGCTGCACCAATTGCTCGAACGGCTTCGCAACGAGCGCGCCGAGGCCGTGTTGACGCACATCGATTCCGGTCTGCAAACCCTGACCGAGCTGCTCGACGCTTTTGCAGAGCGCGCCCTGACCAACGACGACGCCGCTGTCTTGGTCAGGCGGCTGGAGCACTGCAAAGCGCAGTGGCCAGACCGGGTCAGGAAGGTGCGCGCCGAGCTTGAGAACACCTGTCCGAGCGAGGCTGAGCGGCTGGACTTTCACACTGCATTCGAGCTGCTGTACCGGCTGATCAGCGAACTGCTCGATTACGCCCGGACCCATGCATCACTGGCGGATCACACGCATGTGCGTGAGCGCTGGAAAGAGCCCTTCGTGTCACGCACCCACTGGCTGACGGCGCTGGCTGCGGGTGCGCGCGCAACCAGTGTGGTCGGCCTGATGAGTGCCTGGTGGGTGCTGACCGCTTGGCCCAGCGGCGCCAGCATGACTTTGGCATCGGCCGCCACGGTGGCGCTGTCATCGACCACCCACAACCCGAAGCGCATGTCGTTGCAGATGGCCTGCGGCACGTTGCTTGGTGCGCTGCTGGGCTTTATCGAAACCTTTTTTCTGTTCCCGCTTATCGACGGGTTTGCGCTGTTGTGCGTGCTCCTTGCACCGGTCTTCATGTTCGGCGCGTTGCTTGGTTCGCGGCCGCAATGGGCTGGATACGGGCTGGGCCTGCTGATCTTTTTCAGCCTCGGCTCGGTGCCGGATAACCTGACGGTCTACAACCCTTACACCTTCATCAATGATTACCTGGCGATGGTCATCGGCATGCTGACGTGCGCGGCGGCCGGCGCGATCATCCTGCCGCCCAATAGCCGATGGATGTGGCAGCGGCTGGAGCAGGCGTTGCGCAATCAGGTGGTGTTCGCGATCAGTGCGCCGCTGCCTCGTCTTGGTTCCAGCTTCGAAAGCCAGACCCGAGACCTGATGCATCAGGCTTACGGTCTGGCCATCAGCAAGCCGCTGGTGCAACGCGATCTGCTGCGCTGGATGTTCGTGGTGCTGGAAATCGGTCACGCGATCATCGAATTACGCCGCGAGCAGGCCGTGTTGCCGATTCATCCCGCTTACGCCGAATACCAACCCTGGCGCATCGCGTTGCGGGTCATGGGCCGGGCCTTGATTCGCCTGTTCATTCAGCCCGACGCCGTCAACCTTCAACGCTGTCTGCTGGCCGTCGATCAGGCGATCAAACGCGTGCAGGACGCGGATGAGCCGTTTGCTTCGCACTTCGACACGTCGGTGTTGCGTCGGGTGAAAAGCTACCTGCACTTCATCCGTACCTCGCTGCTCGACCCGCAGTCGCCGCTGGCTGCCTACGGCCTTGATCACACTTCTTCAGGACAGGCGCATGCCGCGTGAAATAGCGTTCCACGGCGTTTACCTGCCGACCCTGACCCTGATGTTTCTGATCGCTGTCGTGCTGGCCTGGGCGCTGGATCGCTTGCTGACCGGTTTCGATCTGTACCGTTATTTCTGGCACCCGGCCTTGCTGCGCATGAGTCTGTTCATGTGCCTGTTCGGCGCGCTGGCGCTGCCCCTTTATCGTTGATGTCTGAGTCGAGAACGCTCTGGATGAAAAAGTTGTTCAGTCTGATCGCCACCTTGCTGGTCCTGGCCGTGGCGCTGTGGATCGGCCGGGCCCTGTGGGTCGATTAAATGGAGACGCCGTGGACCCGCGACGGCCGGGTGCGCGCCGACATCATCAATGTGGCTGCCGATGTGTCGGGCACCGTGGTGGAGGTGCCGGTGCGCGACAATCAGTGGGTCAAACGCGGCGATCTGCTGATGCAGATCGATCCCGAGCATTATCGGATTGCCGTCAAACAGGCACAGGCGCTGCTGGCGTCGCGCAAGGCGACCTGGGAGATGCGCAAGCTCAACGCCAAACGCCGCTCCGACATGGATGAGTTGGTGATTTCGGCAGAAAACCGTGACGACGCGAGCAACGTGGCTACTTCGGCGCTGGCCGATTATCAGCTGGCACAGGCGCAACTGGAGGCGGCGGAGCTGAACTTGTCACGCACACGGGTACTGGCGGCGGTCGACGGGTATGTCACCAATCTGAACGTGCATCGCGGCGACTATGCGCGGATCGGCGAAGCGAAAATGGCGGTGGTCGACATGAATTCGTTCTGGGTCTACGGCTTCTTCGAGGAAACCAAATTGCCGCACCTGAACGTGGGCGATTCGGCAGATCTGCAACTGATGAGCGGTGAAGTCCTCAAAGGGCACGTCGAAAGCATCGCCCGAGGCATCTACGACCGCGACAACCCGCAAAGCCGCGAACTGATTGCCGACGTCAACCCGACCTTCAACTGGGTGCGCCTGGCCCAGCGCGTGCCGGTGCGGATCCATCTGGATCAAATACCGGAGGGCGTGTTGCTGGCCGCAGGGATGACGTGCACAGTGATTGTCAGACCGGTAGGCGGCTGATGATCGTCGAGGACCGGGCGACGCTTCGTTTGTCCGCGATCTCTCGGTTTTCGTAGGAGCGGACTTGTCCGCGAACTGCCGGGAACCGGCAGCAAAACCAGCCGCCTCGGTGTATCAGACAGCACCGAGGTAGCCTGTTTTAGGGCCGCTTCGCACCCCTTCGCTTTTGTGGGAGCGGACTTGTCCGCGAACTGCCGGGAACCGGCAGTAAAACCAGCCGCCTCGGTGTACCAGATACAACCAAAGTGGCCGGTTTTGGGCCGCTTCGCAGCCCATCGCAACCGTTGTAACCTCCTGAAGTTTTACGCCCTCCGGGCAAAAGCCCGCTCTTCATAGCGTTCTGCGTCACAAATCAATATCCAGCCCGAAGCGCTTTCTCAGCCCTTTTTCCAGCAACCCCTTGGGCAACAACCACGCCATCAGCGGCAGGATGCGCGAGCCGTTGCCCAGGCGCAGCAGGCGGGGTGGATCGGCTCGCTGCACGGCTTCGAGCAGATCCCGGGCGAACGCTGTAGCGGATGTCGGGTTGTCCAGCGAAGCCCTGGCACGTGCCCGGATACCTTCGCGGATCGGCCACCAGGGTGACTGTTCGCTGATCAACTGTTCGGCTTCATGACTGGCGTTTTTTGCAAAGCTCGATGCAATCGCCCCAGGTTGCACTTCCATCACCTGCACACCGAACGGCGCCAGTTCCAGACGCAGGGCATCACTGAGCGCATGCACGGCGGCCTTGGACGCGCAATAAGCGCCCGCGAACGGGGTGACCAGAACGCCCGACACGCTGCCAATGTTTACCACGAGCCCTTTGTTGCGCCGCAATGCCAGGAACAGTGCCTGAGTAACACCGACAATCGAGAAGACGTTGGTTTCAAACTGGCGCTGCAAGGCACCCACACCACCGTCCAGCAGCGGGCCCATTGCGCCGTAACCTGCGTTGTTGATCAGTACATCAAGGCCGCTGTGTTCCAGCCTGAAAGCCAGTTGCGCCAGCGCCAGGCCGTCGTTGACGTCCAGTTGCACGGCAATAAAACCGGCAGCGCTTAGCGTTGCAACGTCCTCTGCTTTGCGCGCCGTAGCCCAGACTTCATAGCCAGTGGCCTTGAACGCATCGGCCAGGGCACGGCCAATTCCACTTGAGCAGCCGGTGATAAGAGCGACGGGCATGAATGAGGTCCTTGAGGGTCAGTCCGAAAAACTGCCTTGCAGATGTTCTGCGCGAAACTCCAGGGTTTGCGGGCGATAGCCATTACGCAGCGCAGGTAACGGTACACAATCCTGCCACGCCGCTTTTGCCTGAAGCTGGCCGGGGCCGCGATAGCGCGCAGACGTGTAGGTGTTGTCCACCAGATTTACCGTGTCACCAGGCGCGTAAGCCGCGATTCGCCAGTGCAGCTCCAGCAGCGCAGCCTGATTGTCGTTGGTGATCGATACATGCAGAGGTTTGTCTGCCGGGCAGCCTTGCGGGTCGTAACCGAGTTGAATGTCCAGACGCTCAAGCTGGCGCGTTTCCCGACTGTCCTGCCAGATCACGATGGCCGCCACGATCCCCAGCCCCGCAGCCGCCGCCAGCGAAACCGGCAAGGCCTTGGCCGGGTAGCGCAGCAGAAGGATCAGCCAGGTGAGGATTAACAGGATGCCGATCAGCATGCGGTGGGTCTCCAGCAGGGGCAGTGCTGGACATCCTACAGAACCGGGGAGGCGATTGACCAATATGGCTGATCACGCTCAAAAAAAGCCCCCGACAACTCTTCGCGGATGAAATACGCAAAAAGTTACCGAGGGCCGTCTTATTTGCAGCTTGCAGCTAAAACCCTATCAGCGAGCGATCGTCTGCGTCTTGACACCCGCTTCCAGTGCATTCGAACGACCGTAGATATCTTCGAAACGCTCGATATCGTCTTCGCCCAGGTAGCTACCCGATTGCACTTCGATGATTTCCAACGGGATCTTGCCCGGGTTTTTCAGGCGATGTACCGAGGCGATCGGGATGTAGGTGGACTGGTTCTCGGTGAGCAGGAACACGTTCTCGTCGCAGGTCACTTGCGCAGTGCCGGATACCACGATCCAGTGCTCGGCGCGGTGGTGGTGCATCTGCAGCGACAGGCTGGCGCCCGGCTTGACCGAAATGCGCTTGACCTGGAAGCGGCCGCCCATGTCCACCGAATCGTAGGAGCCCCACGGACGATACACTTCGAGGTGGTTCTGGGTTTCGCTGCGGCCACGTTCATTCAGGGTGGCGACCATCTGCTTGACGCCCTGAACCTTGTCTTTGTGGGCAATCATCATGGCGTCTTTGGTTTCGACGACGACGATGTTGTCCAGACCGATCACCGACACCAGTTTGCCGTTGCCGTGGATCATGCAGTTGCGGCTGTCCTGGATAACGACGTCGCCCTTGGTGACGTTGCCGTTGGCGTCCTTGGCGTTGACTTCCCACAGCGACGACCAGCAGCCGACATCGCTCCAGCCAGCCGACAGCGGTACGACGCAGGCGCGTTGAGTTTTTTCCATGACCGCGTAGTCAATGGAGTTGTCCGGGCAGCAGGCGAAGGTAGAGGCGTCGATTTCAAGCGCGTCGCCGTCCTGCACGCTGCGCTCGAGGGTCAGCAGGCAGGTGTCGTAGATGTCCGGATCGTGCTTTTTCAGTTCTTCCAGGAAGCGGCTGGCGCGGAACAGGAACATGCCGCTGTTCCAGTAGTAACCACCGGCTTCGACGAATTCCTGGGCGCGTTTTTCGTCAGGCTTCTCGACGAATTGCGACACGCGGCTCACGCCTTCCGGCAGCAGGGCGTCGGCGGTCGATTTGATGTAGCCATAGCCGGTTTCCGGCTTGTTGGCAGGCACACCGAACAGCACCATTTCGCCGCGCTCGGCCGCAACGGTGGCCAAAGCCAGTGCGCGTTGCAGGGCTTTCTGATCTTCGATGACGTGGTCGGCAGGCAGCACCAGCATCAGGCCGTCGTTGCCTTCATTGACCAGCTTCATGGCGGTCAGGGCGACGGCTGGCGCGGTATTGCGACCAAACGGTTCCATCAGAATGGCCTGGGTTTCCAGGTTCAGTGCGGCAAGTTGCTCGTTGACGATGAAGCGGTGGTCTTTGTTGCAGACCACGATAGGCTCCTGCATACCTTCGAACAGCAGGCGCTGCAGGGTTTGCTGGAACAACGTGTGTTCGCCGGTCAATGCCAGGAACTGTTTCGGGAATTGTTTACGCGAAAGCGGCCAGAGTCGTGAACCACTACCGCCTGACAAGATAACTGGAATCATTTTGTTTCTCCAATAGCATTCAATTTGGGCTGTACGAGGTGTCTGTCGTTTCTGTCTTGTTCTTGTTCCGCGCCGGTCGGCTCAACGCTGAGGCCCTGAACCGACCGGCATAATCCGTATTAGCGGGTTGCGACCGGTGGCTTGACCCACACTGGCGAGAGGCTGCTGCCACTGCCGGTGATGTAGAGCACGGCGGCTTCGCCACGCTCCAGCGCCACGGGTTTCACATCGGTGACTTTCTTGTCGCCGTCGTACAGCGCCAGGCTGACCTTTACCGGGTTGATTTCACGCTCGCCGGTGCCTTTTGCCGCTACAGCCTTGACCACATCGGTCTTGCCGTCAGCGGTTTTCAGGGTCAGGGACTTGTCGCTCAGGTTCTGAACGCGAACCAGGGATTTCTGCTTGTTCTTGAACGGTGGTTCTTCAACCAGCTGCGGCTTGCCGCTGGCGTTGTTGACTAGGGTGTAATAGTGGTCGCCGGCCAGTTTCACCGGCAGGGTCTGGCTGCCAAGCTTGGCGGTGTAGTCGCCCTGTGGCATGAAGCTGAACGCGGTGCTGCCCAGTGGCGCCACTTCGTTGAGGTTGGTGTTGCCGACGCTGGCGCTTATTTCTGCGCTGCTGGCGTTGTAGACCCGCACGAAGGTCGAGCCTTTCGGCGCAGTCGGGCCGTACAGGGCGGAGTCACCGGCGAATGCTTGCAGGGACATCAGGCCCAGACCGGCGGCCAGCGCGCAGGTTTTGAAAAGGCGTTTGGTGGTCGAGCGGTTAGCAGTAGTGTTAAAAGTCATGAGTCAGTCCTCTCAGTTTTGCGCCCGGTTGGGCGACTCGGATGGTTTGGCGTTGAGTGCCACGTTTTCTTGTGTGTCACGCGATTTCTTCAGCTCGGCGATCCATTTCGGATCGAACTCGCCAAGATCGTTGTGGGCCGGCAGGTAGCGTTCCGGGAATTCCCAGATCACCACTTGCGGCGGAGTGTTTTTGAACGCGTCGGTCTGCAGGTACTTGAGCATCGGCAGAATCGGGCCATGGCCGTCTTCGGCGTAGTTGACGACGTCACTGCGCAGCGCCTGTTTCAGGGCGCCGACGAAGTTCCAGTTCGGGTTGGCGCTGTAGCTGGTGCCCACCAGACCGACCGGGATGTCGCTGTCTGCGAACAGGGCGTCATCGCCCGCCGGAGCGCCTTCAACCGGGTCGGTGCTGCGTTTCTGCAACTCGTCCGGCTTGGGCAGCAGGTTGCTGAACAGCGGGTCGAGTGGCAGGAAGGTGGTCAGGTCGCCCTTGTACGCTTCAGTGCCCTTGGCCTGGGTGACGAACTGCTCGGGTTCGCCCTCCAGCGGCGTTTTCTGGGCAATCGCGGCGCTCAGTTGCTGCGCAGCCACTTCGGCACCCATCGGCGTCCAGTGCGTGTCGGTACGCAGGAACACCTGGCCCTGTTGCTTGGCCGCTTGCAGCGGCGCGAGCAGGTCCGGCGCGAAGATCCCGGCCTTGGCGACCTGCTCGTGGAACTGCTGATACAGGTCCACATGCAGGCTGGCCGGCTTGGTGTCACCGATATGTTCCGGGTACAGACGGGTCTTCGCCGGCACGATGGCCAGTACCAGCTTGGTGCCCTGTTTCTCCAGTGCGTCGCGAACACCCTGAATCAGCGCCAGGTTGTCGGCTTCGTTCTGTTCGCCATTGGCGATGGCATCGAACTCTTCGTCGGTGTACAGCCACTGGTCTTTGCCCAGCACCACGCCTGGACGGCCTTCATTGAAGAGTTTGAAGTCCAACGCCGCCCAGAGGTTGGTGCCCAGACGCTTGATCGGGAACTCATCGTCGTAATGAGTTTCCGCCGCCTTGGTCCACTTGCCGTTGAGCACGGTGGTCTCTGCCGACGTCGAAAAGGTGCTGAAGCTGCGCAGCGACCAGATCCCGAGGACCAGCAGGATGCCCAGAAAGATGGCGATGTAGAGGATTCGTAATGAACGTGTCATGTCAGGCTCCTCAGAACTGGAAATAAAGGAACGGCGAGAAGCTTTGCGCCGAGAGTTTGAGAATCGAAGCCACGAACAGCAGCAGGATCAGTGCGCGCATGGCGTAGCGTGGCCAATCGGCTTCCCAGTAGGCCGGTTGCACCTGGGCTTCGCTGCCCACGGTGTAGCCAGGCATATGCAGGCTGCCAGGCGCATCGCCGGGAACCGCTTTGATGGTGCCGGGTTGAGCAGTCGCAGGACCGTCAGCCTTGGCGCTCTTGCCGGTGTTTTGTTCGCGGTTCTGGTAGAAGTCACGCAGCCCGAAGAACGCCAGCGTGAGGTACGCCACCACCAGGGTTGCCACTTGCAGACCGGTCAGGCTGGCACGGTTGAGTTCAGACAGCTGCCACTCGCCGAAGCTGAACATGGCGCCGTACATGCGACCGGCCACGTGCAGGTTCTCGGCGCGGAAGATCACCCAGCCGATGACCACTAGCAGGAAGGTCAGTGCCCAGCGGATCACGTTGAAGCTGTAAGGCTTGGTGTTGATGCCGACCGCTTTTTCGATCGCCAGCCACATGCCGTGCCATGCACCCCAGATGATGTAAGTGACGTTGGCACCGTGCCACAGACCACCGAGCAGCATGGTCAGGAACAGGTTGCGATAGGTCGCGAACTTGCCGCCACGGTTGCCGCCCAGGGTGATGTACAGGTAGTCACGCAACCAGGTGGACAGGCTGATGTGCCAGCGCCGCCAGAACTCGGTGATCGACTGGCTGATGTAAGGCTGTTTGAAGTTTTCCATGAAGCGGAAACCCATCATCAAGCCCAGACCAATCGCCATGTCGCTGTAACCGGAGAAGTCGAAGTACAGCTGCGCGGTGTAGGCCAGCGCGCCGAGCCAGGCGTCGCCGGTGGTCGGGTTCTGCAGGGCGAAGCAGTGGTCGGCAACGATGGCCAGGGTGTCAGCGATGAACACTTTCTTGATGAAGCCCTGCATGAATCGCGTGGCACCTTCGGAGAACTTGTCCAGCGTGTGGGTCCGGTTGTTGAACTGGTCCGCCAGATCGCGGAAACGCAGCACCGGCCCGGCAATCAGGTGCGGGAAGATCGCAACGAACGCCGCGAAATCGATCAGGTTGCGGGTGGCCGGGGTGTCGCCGCGGTACACGTCGATGATGTAGCTGATGGACTCGAAGACATAGAACGAGATACCGATCGGCAACAGCACGTGCGTCAGGATGAACGGTTCCAGACCCATGGAGGTCATGGCCGCGTTGATGCTGTCCACGCCGAAGTTGGCGTACTTGAAGTAACCCAGGATACACAGGTCCACGATCACGCCAAGCAGCAGCCATTTCTGCGCCGGTTTGGTTCGTACACCCGCCGCGCCTACCTTGAGGCCGATCCAGTAGTTCCACACCGTCACGCCGATGAACAGTGCCAGGAAGTCGACACGCCACCAGGCGTAGAAGATATAGCTGGCAATCAGCAGTAGCAGATTGCGATAGCGTTGCCCGCTCAGGTAGTACAAGCCGAGAAAGATCGGCAAGAACAGGAACAGGAACACGTTGGATGAGAAAACCATCCTTATCTCTCCGTTGGTCCAACATTCAAGGGCTCAAAGCCCCCCCAAACCCCCCCCGTAGAAAAGGGGGGGTGAATCAGTTCACAGCGTGTTCGCGACGTAGATCAGGCGAGATCCGGCTTTATGGATGCATTGCCTGGATGTGCGCCTTCGCGAGCGAGCTCGCTCCCACAAAAAACTCAGCGAATCACGAGCCGTCGTGGTCGCCCTTGTCGCCTTTTTCATGGGTCGGGTTGTAGACCTTGGTCAGGTCGCCACCCAGGCGGAAGGTTTTGAACGGCTGTTTTTCATGCTTTTCTTCCAGCACATCCGGGCTGCAGGTGTAGAGCGAGCAGTACGGTTCGAGCCAGGCGAATTTCGGGTCCTTTTTCAGGTCCGTCATGTCCTGTTTTTCACCGTTGTGCTGAGTGAAAACCGATGGGTCTTTAACGCCCGCAAGGACGCGATCACCCAGACGCTTCAGAGCGCCGTTGTTTTCCTGACGCAAATCCACACCGTTGGCCCGGGCAAAGCTGGCGATCATGGCCAGTGGCGGCAGGGCGTAGTTGTGATAGGACAGGGCGCGTTGACGGCGCTTCATCTCGTTGGGCAGGAAACCGTCCTTGTCCACCTGATTGGCGGCGACCTTGAATTCCTTGACGGCCCAATCGAACAAGTCCTGACGGTTGGTCACGACGGCAGTCGCCATCACCGACCAGGCAGCCCAGTACGAGTGGTTGTTGATTTTTTCCGGCGGCAGATTGCTCCAGTCGCTGACCACCTGATCGGCCAGTTTGCTGAACCAGGCTTCAATGATCTGCGCGTCCTGCTGACGATTGGCCAGCGGACGCGATTCGGAGAATTTCAGGCGCAGGTAGGCGGAGGACATGCTGCCCAGTGCCCATTTGCGCATGGACTTGCCGGTGTGGTTAAACTCGCGGGACTCCAGCGCATCGGCCTTGGCCCAGGTGGTCATCATGTTCAGCGCGCAATCGAGCTGTTCAGGACGACCGTCGCGCATGTACTGCATGACGATTTTGCTGACGCCACGCTCAAGGTCGGTGATGTCCTTGGTTGCGTCGCGAAACGCTTCTTCGGAGACCGCGTTAAGGGTCGCGCGGGCTTTGTCCGAACCTTCGTATTTGCTGCGGAACACCAGCTTGTCGGTGTACGGCTTGGGAATGGCTTCACAGGTAAAATTGTGATCGCCCGTCTTCATTTTTTCGATTGGAGCGTCATAACCCTTGGGTGGAACCAGCGCGGCGGACGCGCCCGCAGCCCAGGCCATCGATGACAGCATTGCCAGCGACAGCAGGGTAGGGCGGATCAGTTTAGGAGTCTGCATAATTCACCTCATAGTCCGGCTTGAGCGTTGTTTTTCGCGACGCCCGGGAACACGTTGCGTTTGCATACTTTGGCTTCGACTTTCTGTGGTGCAGTGCCTGCTTCCGGTCCCTGGATTTCCAGTGCCAGCAATTGCTGGTTGGCCCAGTCCTCGTCTTCGCGCAATTCGAAAGAGAAACGTCCATCGGTATCGGACGTTTCAGGCTTCTCGATTTTCAGATCCTCGTGGCGACCGTTCATGTACCAGAGCCTGGCCTGAAGGGTTTTCACCGACGTGTCGTCAAATTTGATATCGATCTGGTTGCTGCCGTTACGGATGTCTTTGATGCCGTTTTTGCCGTTGACCAGTACCTCGTTGTTGCCCGGCTTGAGGGTCGTGCTGGCGCTCATGACGGCAGGCTTGCCTTCGCAGCCGTTGTCCAGCAGCGACATCATCTGGCGATAGATGGTTTCCTGGTCCAGGCGGTACAGCGGCGAGAACTCCCAGATCAGAATTTTCGGCGGACGCTTCTGGAAGTCTTCGCTGCCCAGGTACTGCAACATCGCCCCTTCCAGACCGCCCCCGGGGAACGCCACGTTCAGCACGTCGGCGCTGAGGTCTTCCTGCAGGAAGCCGCCGAAGTTGTAGTTCTTGCCGCTGTGACTGGTGCCGACCAGGGTGATTTCCGGGTTGCCGGAATCGCCGAACAGGTCGCCGTCGGCGGCCTCACCCTTGGGCTCGGTGCTGAACTGGTCCATGTACTGCACCGCATAACTGGTGCCGCATAACTGACCGGCCATGTTATGCAGGGTGCCGTTCTTGCCCATGCGTCCAGAAATGTGGCTTTCGAACTCCCGCTTCGGGATGCTGGCGTAGGACGGAATTTTCTTCACGGTTTCGGCGACGATTTTCGCCGTGCGCTGCGCGCCGTATGGCGTCCAGTGCTGGTCACCGCGGAAGTAGAAATCATGCGCCTGCTGCTCGTTGGTCAACGGCGACAGATCAGGCACCCAGTAGCCCAGCTTGCTGAAGCGACCGAGCATGGCCTGATAGTTGGTCAGCGCCTTGTTGTAGTCGAACTTGTCGCGATCAGCCGGAAACAGTTTGTTGCGATCCACCAGACCACGGGTTGGCTGATACACCACGACCAGCTCGACGCCTTTGCTCTTGAACGCATCGTGCAGTTCTTTCAGACGGCGGTAGCCGGCCGGCGTGGTGTCGAACTCGGTGCGCAAGTCTTCCTGAGTACGGAACAGCCAGTCACCCTGCGCCTGGATCAGCGTGGTGAAGTTCTGCTGATAGCGCGAAACGTAGTTTTTTGCATCGTGCGCGGCCGGGCACAGGCTGCAGCAAGGCTCGGCCTTGAACACCGGCGCTTGCAAGTCGTCCGCGCGAGCTGCACCGGCGGCGGCCATCAGTGCGGCGGTGAGGCTGGACAGACTCAACAGCTTGATCAAATGTGCGTGCATAGCAATACCCTTCCTCATTCCCGCAGCTCGGTCTGGCTTTCGACGGGGTCGATCAATACGGCTTTCTTCTGGCGTACCAACAGGTCGAGGATTTCGTCCTGGCGATCACCGAGGACGCCGTTGAGGCTTATGCCCACTTCTTTGGTCGGCATCAGCATCGAGACGCGATACAGCTCGACGCTCAATGGCGAGTCGATGGACAGCGGGCCAGAACCGTTGCCGGCCAGTTCGCCACCTACCATGATCAGCGACACCTGAGCGTCGAACGGGTCGAGCTCAATGTCGCGGTCGGTGTCGCTCAGGTCTTTGATGTGGCCGTAGACACCCATCAGGCCATTGGCCGTGGCGATGTTTTCGTACAGCTTGATGTTCACACTGTTACGCACGCGGATACCGTGGCGGCGGTTGGCAATCACGCGGTTGCCCCACAGCAGGTTATTGCCGCTTTCGTACAGGGTGATGCCGTCGGTGTGGTTCTGATAGATCTCGTTGTACGCGACGATGTTGCCGACGCTGTTACGGTCCAGAACCACGCCGGACTGTTTGTTGTTGTGGCTCTTGTTGCGGAAGATGAAGCTGTTGTCCACTTCCCGGGAAATAATGATCCCGTGCTTTTTCTTGGTCCCGTACACGTCGTTCTCGGCGATGATCAGACCGTGTGAACGGTCGTGCGGGTCAATGCCGTAAACGATGTTGTCGCGGTAGGTGTTGCCCTTGACCACGAAGTCGCGGGTCTCATAGCAGTAGAAGCCATACCACAGGTCCGAGAACTCGGAGTCGATGATCCAGCCGGTAGGCTCGGGACGCTTGAGGATCTTCGCGGTGTTCGGCGTGTACTGGGAAATACTGATGCCGTACGACTTGCTCTGGTCGTAGCCCATGCTCGCCATTTTGGTGTTGGCGATCCAGGTTTCCGAGCCGCCCCAGGTCAGCAGGAACGGGCGAAATTCGTCGGGCTTGCGATACGCCGCCAGACCGTTGCGGGCTTCACTCCAGGCGTTGACCTGGGTGTGAGTGATCAGCATCTTGCCTTCGCTGACGATGAACGAACCCTTCTCCTGAGACAGACGCAGTTCCTTGGTTCTGCTGTCGATCTCGAAGATCCCGGTCTCTTTGACGAGGATCGGCAGGCGCGCCACGTAGACACCCGGCGACACTTCATCGAGAAACTGCCTGGGCACTTTCTTCGCCAGGTCCTGCAGGCTCACGTAGCCATCGGAAATCATGATGGCCTGCGGGATGCCCCGCTGACGGGTTACCCATTCGGCCATCTTGTTATCGCCGCCGATGAATTCCTTGAGGCCGGTTTCTTCCATCATCCGCGCGACGGTGACCTTGCCGGGCTTGTTGCGCACGATTTTTTTCAGCGCGGCCTCGGCGGTGTAACCGCTGAGGTCAGGCAGTACCGGTTTGGCCATTTCCAGCGGTGCAGTCGGCGGGCTGGTGATGGTGTAGGTCTTGGCCTGTTGCAGTCCCTTGACCAGCTTCGGGGCCTCGGACACGACAGGCGCGTTGGCCAACGCGACGCCGCTGGCCATCAGCAGGGCGCTGGTCAGCACTGCGCTTTCGAGCAGGACCTGTGACCAGTTGCGATTGCGCCCGTTGCTAGCTTGACTGTTCATCTCTCGCACTCCTATGGCGGTTCGCATCAGAAGCGCCAGATGACGTCGACGACAGCGCGGTGCATGTAGCTGTCCACGTTGCTCTGATAGGCGTCGCCGGGCTTGAAGACACCTGCGCGCAAGCGCACCAGTGCCGAAGGTTCATCGAACGACTGACTGAGCGAGGCGGGCAGCAGGCCTTGCTTGAAGTACTTGGTCACGACCAGGTCCATTTCCTGACCCAGGTCCTTGCTTCCGTCTTCCAGGGGCAGCGAGCTGAACGTACCGTCGCGGTTGTCATTGACCGCGTTGATGCCCGAACCGCCGATGCCGGTGTTGCCGTCGACACGACGGAATTTGTGATAGATCAGCGAGGCGTCATATTCCTCGTTCATCTGCCAGGAGGCGAACAGCGAGCCGGTTTCCACGTTGGCCATTTCGCCCTGGAAGGCTTCGCCGAAGCGATGAATGCGCGAACGGGTGCCTGTCCAGTTGGAGCGGTTACTTTCCAGACCGTTCTGGACGTAATCCTTGCTGGCGCGCGAGTAGGCCGCGCCGACTTGCCATTGCGGATCAAGACGCAGGCGCAGGCCCAGGTCGGTGGCCCAGCCGTTCATGTCGCGGCTGGTCTTGGGGCCGGCGATAAACTGGTCATTGCCGGGCGAGGTCACGCCGATCTCGTCGCGCGTGCCGTCCAACCAGGTCAGGCTACCCCAGTAGTTGAGCTGATTCATGTTGCTGCGATAGTTGTAAGCGTCGCTGTCCGCCTGCAGGCCTACCCAGGTCAGGTCGCCATTGGAGGTCTTGTCGAGATCGTCGAGGACCTGACCCTGCGACTTGAGTTTGCCGTCGTCGGCACTGTGATGCGCGCGGATGCCAGCCCAGTGGCCCGGTGTCCACTGATAGCTGACCGAGCCGAACAAATGCTTGCGATCTTCGTCGTCTGGCGCGAGTTCGGTCAGGTCGGTGCGGTATTCGCTGAAACGCTGGGCAGCGCCCAGTTCAGCCCGCAACAGGGTGGTATCGAACGACCAGTTGATGGCCTCGATGTTGGTATCGTGCCATTGACCGTCATCGTTACGCAGGCGCTGACGACCGACTTTCAGGATCTCGCCGGGGTAGGGCGTGAAACCGCTGTAGCCGATCCAGAATTCACGCAGGGCCGCGTAGGTTTTGTCGGCTTCACGCTCGCTGGCGGTGCCGCGCGAGGTTTGCGTGCCGCTGCCGTCGGCGTTGTTCTGCTCCAGCGGGTCGGTCTGAATGATGTCGGTGGCGGTGACCACCTGGCCCATGGCATAACCGCTCCAGTCGCCGCGCTCGCCATACACCCAGGGGCGCACGTCCAGGCCCACACCGTTGACGTCGCCGCCCGAACGGGTGCCCAGATCGCGATCATCCTCGGCCTGTGCCGTGGCTTTGATTTCGATACCGAAATTCTGTTGTTCGGTCAGCGCTGCCAGCGTCGGGCAGGCCCACAACAGGGTGAAGCCAAGGCCCATGCCGGCGGCCATCAGGGGATTCAACTTCATAGTGCTTCCTCACCGTCTTTTTCTTCTTGCAGGGCCTGCATCGCCATCGTGTTCTGAGTGGCGGTAGCGCCCCGGACTTTTTGCTCGCGGGCCAACAGGTCTTTGGCAGTGGCGAGCTTTTCAGGCGGCAGTTGGGTGTTGAGGGCCTCGGCAAGCTCGGTGGCTTGCGGGGTCTGGCTGGCCAGCGCCAATTGGGCGAAAACCCAGGCATTGACCGGATCAGGCTTGGTGCCCTTGCCCTGCGAGAACAGCTGAGCGAGGGCGAAGTCGGCGCTGTTCTGGCCACCACGGGCGGCGGTCAGCAATTCGTCGACGGCTTTCTGTGGGTAGACCTGACCCAGGTAACCCCGACGATAGATCTGCCCCAGGTAGTAATGGGCGGAGATTTCCGTCGCGGTGGCTTTTTTCAGATGTTCTTCGGCTTTGAATGCATCAGGTGTGACCCACTTGCCTTCGTAATACAGGCGGCCAAGCAACAGTTCGGCACGTGGCTGATCCGCTGCACGGCCGTTATCGAGGTATTCCATCATCTTGTTGACGTCGCCCAGTTCGGGGAAGTCGTAAAGCAGTTTGGCCAGCGTGACCCACGAGATCGGGTAGCCCGGCGCGATGCCTTCCAGCAATTGCTGAGCGGTTTTTTCGTCCGGCGTGCCGATGGTGGCGTCGCCCAATACGCGCGCAACGCTGTCGACTCGCTGAGCGTTGACGCGACCTGCCGCGTGCTCGCTCTTGAGTTTTTCGATCAACGCCGCCCGTTGCTCGGCCTGACCGCGGGTCTGGTAGACAGTGGCCAGTTCGACGTAGCAGATGTCAGTGGCTGCCAGCGCCTGCTTGCAGATGCTTTCGACTTCATCCAGATGCTGCGCGTAAGTGCCTTGAGTGCGGTACAGCAGCACTTGCGCCAGACCGGCTTCCGGATAACCGGCGGCACGCCACTCGCTGATTTTCTGCTGCGCGTTCACGTCCGGAAACGTGTGCGGATATTGCAGATACAGCATGGCCAGCGGGATCAGCGTGCCGGATTCACCATTGGCGAAAGCCTTTTTCAGCAGGCCTTCGGCTTCGCGGTGCTCGGCTTCGGTGGCGTCTGGCTTGGCTGCCAGCAGGCGGCCAAGGCGCGACTGCGCGCGAGGCGAAGTCTGTGCCGCGGCCCGATAAGTGGCCTCGGCCTGCTTGAGCAGGGCCGGGTCGCGGGTGCTTACCTGAATGTCGGCCAGGCCGACCTGTGCATCGCTGTAGCCCAGGTCCGCCAGCTGCCGATAGTTCTGCTCCGCCAATGCAGTGTCACCGTTTTTCAGGGCTTCATTGGCAAGGCGTTGATCAGGCAGGCCGGCACAGCCGCTCAGGCCGAGCGCGACGGCGAGGCTCAGTAGCGTGGGGGTCGACAGGCGTCGTAGTGGGCTGCTCATGGTTACAGACCCGCAGCCATGGCTTTATCGAGCAACCAGTTCACGGACGGACCGCGATCGCTGACGACTTCGACAGGACGACCGGCCAGTGAGCTGCTGAGGGTTTCGTCAGGCTGGATCTGCACGCGGATGTCGGTGGACAGATCGGTGTTGCTCAGGTTGGTGCTGCTGACGATCTTGCCGGTACGAAGCTGGTCTTCGCCGGCGATCTGGAAGCTGACACGGGTGCCTGGCTTGACGTCGTTGAACTGGCGATAGGTGAAGCGTGCTTCAACGGTCGCCGGTGCGTTGCGCGGTACCAGTTGGAAGATCACCTGGCCCTTGGATGCGAACTGACCATCGGCCACCAGCTGACGACCGACAACGCAATCGCACGGGCTGGTGAGGGTGCCGCTCATTTGCTTGCCATACAGCTCTTCGATCTTGGCAGGCTGCAGGTCTTCACCGGTCAGGCTGCCCTTGAGCATTTCCAGCATGCTGGTGTTGAAGGTTGCCAGTGGCGCACCTTTGGTGGCTTCGCCGTTCGGACCCACCAGGCTCTGCACGGTGCCTTCGCGGGGCATGGTGACGTCCATGCTCGGAATCGACACCAGACCGGCCGACGCGTGGCTGACGAAGTACAGGCCGTAGACGGTCTTGAAGATGAAGCCGAACGCCGCCAGCCCGACAATGAAGATGCCCAGGCTGAAGGTCACAGCGCGCAGACGCCCCAGAGCGCTCATGCCGCTGTCCTTGCCCTTGACCTTGCGAGCCTTGGTGAAATTGTCGCGCTGCAGCGTAGCAAGTACTTCACCCAGGGTGACGACTTCGCCGGACAGGTGCGAGGTGATCAGGTGGCGCAGGGTGGCGATGTCCTGAGGTTCCAGGTTCTGGAACTGGCAGCCGATCCGGTGTGTGGAGTTGTCGATCGAGCGCACTTGCAGGTCGACGTCCATGGCCAGGCCAAGGTTGTCGATGATGAACTGCAGGCGGCCTTTGACGATTTGACCTTCGCTGAATTTCTGCCCTGACGGCGCAACAAAACTCAGGCCACCGGCCGACAGGTCTTCGACCCTTACCAGCGGCGCGTTGGGCTGATCATTCAGCAGGCGCAGCTTGGCAGGAATCTTGATCCGGGCGTGTTGGCGCTGGGCTTCGGATTCATGTACGACGTTCGCATTCACGGCTGTATTCATGGCTATTTTTCCTACTTAAGCAATTAATCCGTTGGCCCGGTCAAACCATCGTCAACAGCACGGCGACGAAGATGGTGCCAGCCGAGAAAGTCATGGTTCGGGACGACCACGTGTTGAACCAGCCCTGGAAGCTGGCCATGTCGCGACTGAGTTTTGTGTCCTGGCGCGTCCAGGACTGGCGGTCCAGGCGGAAGAAGACGTAAATCTTCATCAGGGCGCCGACGATCTGGTTGTAATAGAGAATCATCGGGTAGGCAGGCCCGATCCTGTGTCCCGAGAAGGACAGCAGCAGGGTGAGGATCAGGCGAGTCATGCCGATCCACAGCAAGTACATCAGCAGGAACGCACCGCCATATTTGAAGCTGGCAATGAGGGCGACGGTCAGGCCGAGGATGGAGGTCCACATCGACACTCGCTGGTCGAACAGCACGATGCTGGTGAAAATCCCCAGACGACGAACGCCTAGGCCCAGTGCGCGCGAGTTCTGACGCAGGTTGTTGCCGTACCAGCGATACATCAGCTTGCGGCTGGCTTTCAGGAAGCTCTTCTCGGGCGGGTGCTCTACGGTGTTGATCGCCGCATCCGGCACGTAGAACGTGTCGTAACCCAGACGCATCAGGCTGAACCAGCTGGACTTGTCGTCGCCGGTCAGAAACCTGAACGTGCCCAGGCGCCAGTGGTTCAGCGAGTCGCTTTCCACGTCGGCGATGAACTCGGGGTCGGTCACCACGGTAGCGCGGAACACTGACATTCGGCCGGTCATGGTCAACACGCGCTTGGACAGGGCCATGGAGCACATGTTGATGTGACGCTGGGCGAAACGCAGCTTGTGCCACTCGCTCATGATGTAACCACCACGTACTTCGCAGAACTCGTTGGTGGTCAGGCCGCCAACGTTGTCGAACAGCTGGAACCAGGGCACGGTCTTGGCGACCACACCTTCGTTGAGCACGGTGTCACCGTCGATGACCGCAACCACGGCACGGCTGTCGGGCAAGTGACGCGAAATGGCGCGGAAACCATACGCCAGGCCATCGCGTTTGCCGGTGCCCGGAATACGTACGAAGTCGAGCTTGACGCGTTCCGGCGGGTTGAATTTGGCCCACATGCTCTTGACCAGCAGCTCATCGGACATTTCCACCAGCGAGCAGACGATGGTCGTCGGCAGGCCGCAATCGATCGCTTCGCGGATCACCGAGTTGTACACCTGGGCGGTGGTCAGTGCATCAATGCGGAAGCTGGTCACCATCAGAAACACATGGGACGGATCTGCCGCGCTGCCCAGCTTGCGAACCTTGCGGCGCAAGTGCGGGTAGACGATGTACAGAAAAATCATCCCGCGCACAAAGTGCGTGATTCCCATCGAGTAGCGCCAGATACCCACAGCGCCAATCAGGAAAATGAAGTTCTTCGACTGTGAGTCGAAGATACTGGTGGGCAATGCAGCTGCAAGGCCCATTAATAAACTCAGATAGAACAGCCAACCGGCGGCCTGAAGCAGGCCGTGCTTGAGCCTCTGCATAATCGTATCCCTAAGTCAGTTGCAAGCCTCAAGCCCCAGGCTGCAAGCAGTTGGTTTGAGCTCGTGGCCTGGAGCTTGGCGCTTGTGGCTTGCGGCTGATTTACCAGCAGATACCTTCGGCACGACCGTCTTCGGTGGTGGCATTGGCCATGAAGCCCACCAGGTCGATGACGCGCTTGCCTTCAGGGGTCTTGTTGGCGAGGGCGCGGAAACGCTCGTCGCGGTTACCCAGAATGATGATGTCGGAGTCGTTGATGACCTGGTCGAAGTCGGAGTTCAGCAGCGACGAAACGTGCGGAATCTTCGATTCGATGTAGTCCTTGTTGGCGCCGTGAACGCGTGCATATTCAACGTTGCTGTCGAAGATGCTCAGGTCGAAGCCTTTACCGATCAGCATTTCGGCCAGCTCTACCAGCGGGCTTTCGCGCAGATCGTCAGTACCGGCCTTGAAGCTCAGACCCAACAGTGCAACTTTGCGGGTGTCGTAGCTGGCAACCATGTCGAACGCGTTCTGAACCTGCGACGTGTTGCTGCGCATCAGGGAGTTGAGCAGAGGCGCTTCAACGTCCAGGCTGCTGGCGCGGTAGGTCAGGGCGCGAACGTCTTTCGGCAGGCAAGAGCCGCCAAACGCGAAGCCAGGGCGCATGTAGTACTGGGACAGGTTGAGCGCCTTGTCCTGGCAGACAACGTCCATCACTTCACGACCGTCGACGCCGACTGCCTTGGCAATGTTGCCGATCTCGTTGGCGAAGGTCACTTTGGTGGCGTGCCACACGTTGCAGGTGTACTTGATCATTTCAGCGACAGCGATGTCCTTGCGGATGATCGGCGCATCGAGTTCTTCGTACAGCGATTGCAGAACGTCGCCCGACGCTTTGTCGAACTCACCGATGACGGTCATCGGTGGCAGATCGTAGTCTTTGATCGCGGTGCTTTCACGCAGGAATTCAGGGTTTACCGCAACGCCGAAATCAACACCGGCTTTCTTGCCGGAGCAGTCTTCCAGGATTGGAATAACCACATTGGCCACAGTGCCCGGCAGAACAGTACTGCGAACGACGATCGTGTGGCGAGTGTCTTTATCGCGCAGGACATAACCGATTTCACGGCACACGGATTCAATGTAATCCAGTTCCAGGTCGCCGTTTTTCTTGCTGGGCGTGCCGACACAGATCATCGACAAGTCAGTGGCGCGAATGGCTTCGGCGAAGTCGGTAGTGCCACGCAGTTTGCCGGTAGCAAGGCCTTTTTGCAGCAGTTCTTCCAAGCCTGGTTCAACGATAGGCGATTTGCCGTTATTGATCAGGTCGATCTTGGTGCTGGAGATATCCACACCCACTACGTCGTGACCGCGTGCAGAAAGGCAACCGGCACACACGGCACCGACATAACCCAAACCAAATATGCTGATACGCATCGTATTCTCCTCGATTTTCACGCCATAAAGTGGCTGGATATTAATTTTGGCCAGCAGATGTCACGCGTCAGCAGTAACGGCTGATTAAGCCGACTAACTAACGCAGGCATATTTAATGAGTGAGTGCCCAAATAACGAGGCGAACTCAAATGACACTAAGTGCAAGCGGCAAGTGACCTGTCCAGCGGGCAGGGCCCTGCTCTCCTTGGATGCAGTAAACCACTCCTGTCTGACGATCGATGGCGGACCTCGGTCGGAAAGCCGTTGTTTAAAGCGGCGGCTGCCCTTGTCGAATCCTGCGCTTCACACCTCGCGGCGTATCGCCCGTCTACAAACATCAACTAGTGATGTGATCGTGTTTCTGGTCACTGACACTGGCTCCTGGGGACCAGGCTTCCTTGTCAGTACTTCGCCATTACCTCTTGAGCGTCCCGTCAACCTGTAAGTGATCACTTACACGTTAGCCCGGAATTGTTACGGGATGTAGGAGCGCATGAAATCATATTTAGTTCCGGGCCACTCGTCCTGATTTGCAGGTTTTGATGTGTCAAGGCTGTGACAAAGGACTGAGCGGAAGTGCGCGATACCCGATGAAAGCCTTATAAAACGGGGCTTACGCAAGGATTAATATGAAAGTGCTACTGCGCAAGATAACCAAAAGGCCACTACTTAAAAAAATTAATTATTTTTCGAGGAGAAAATCGGCAGGAGCGAGAGGGTTTTGTTTTGACGTTTCTCTGGCGTCACGATGTTGTCGTTAGTGGCTGTTAAGCGCGCGTTCAGGATGTGTAACAGCGAGCTGTTACACAATTTTGACGCTGTTAGTGGTCGGCGGTATCGCGCAGAAACACCAACTTGTCAGGTGTTGATTGTTCGCTGTTATAACGATAGCCCTGCACGTCAAACTCTCTGAGTGCTGCTGGCGTATTGATACGCTCTTCTATAACAAAGCGACTCATCATGCCGCGCGCCTTCTTGGCATAGAAGCTGATGATCTTGTACTGGCCGTTCTTCAGGTCCTTGAACTCGGTATCGATGATTCGTGCCTTGAGCGCCGAACGCTTGACCGCCGAGAAGTACTCGGTGGACGCCAGGTTCAACAGCAGGTCATCGCCCTGTTCGGCGAGGGCCTCGTTCAGCCATTCACTGATCCGCGTGCCCCAGAACGCATAAAGGTCCTTGCCGCGAGCATTGGCCAGGCGAGTTCCCATTTCCAGCCGATAAGGCTGCATCAGGTCCAGCGGGCGCAACAGGCCATACAGACCGGAGAGCATCCGCAAGTGACCCTGGGCGTAGTCGAGCTGCGCTTCGGTCAGCGTTTCGGCCTGCAGGCCCGTGTACACGTCGCCCTTGAAGGCCAGTAACGCCTGCTTGGCGTTGTCGAGCGTGAACGCCGGGTCCCAGCTACCAAAACGCGCCGCGTTCAGCCCGGAAAGCTTGTCGGACAGGTGCATCAGTTCACCAATCTGCGCCGGGGTCAGCGCTCGCAACTGCTCGATCAGCTCCTGCGAGTGGTCCAGGTACTGCGGTTGAGTGAAGCGGCCGGTTGTGGGCGGTGTTTCGAAATCGAGGGTTTTCGCTGGGGAAATCACCATCAGCATGAAGTCGTCTCCTTTGAACGTCACAGGATTCTAGGGGGTGAGGGCGCTTGACTCCAGCAATGCTGGCAATAGAGGCTGCGGTACACAGAGCTGCGCACCCAAAGCGGCCGTTGTATGCGCGTCGACATAAGAAGGCATGGCTATTTCAGCTATAGTGGCGCGCCGGTCATCGCGTTGAAGGCTGATCAAGAGGGCATCGGGTTTGCGTATTGTTTTAGCAGTGTGTGCGAGTCTGTTCTGGTTCCAGGCTCAGGCGGCAGCGCCGGCCGTGGCAACCATCGACCGCAGCGTGTGGCCTGAGCGTCTGGAGACGCCTGCGTTGTTCGACGTCGCTTCGCGTGCCGAGATTCTCTCGTTTGCCCACGAGCTTTACCTCAGCGAAAAACTCGACGAAGAAGGTTTGAAGCAACGTCTGGGCTTGCGATTCGTCAACGTGTCTTCGCTGAATGTGGTCCGTCATCGCCTGTGGCTGCGCTTGCTGGAAAACTACCAGGCGGCACAGAAGAGCTGTGCAGAGGATGCCAACTTTTGTGTGCTGGTCGAAGACATGGATCAGTTGCGTCAGCGTGCCGAGGAATATCAGGTGGCGAACGACTCGTTCTATGCCGCCTGGGCCGCGCCGGGGGCGACGTTTCATCAGCGCTACCTGAACGAGCTGCTGTTCATGGCGGCGCTGTTTCCGCAAACCAGCAGCGAGATCGAGCGTTACAACTCCGATGAAATGAGCGGCGATGAAATGCCTGATCGCACATTCATGCTCAATTTCGAAAGCGTTCCGAGCCCGGCGGACGGCGGGACCGACTGGCTGGCCGATTTCATGCGTCAGCAGAAGATGAACGCCACGTTCTTTGTATTGGGCAAGAGTCTGCAAGAGCGTCTGGACGCGACGTCGGCGGTCAGCCTGCAATCGGTCTATCGCCAGCAGTGCGTGGGTATTCAGGGTTGGGAGTACCGTTCGCACAGTCAGTGGCTGGACTGGCAGGGTTCTGTGCAACGCAGTGCCACTCTGGTGCAACACGTTCTGCCGGATAACTTCGTGCCACTGTTTCGCCCGCCCTACGGCCACCGACGGGCCGACAGTGGCGACTTCTTCCGCGCCCAGCACTTGCGCGTGTCGTTGTGGAATATCGACGCTCAGGACGACAGCGGCCGGCTCACGGCCGAGCAGGTCGGTGACCGGGTACTGACGCTGATGCTGCTGTGGCGCAAAGGGACGGTGGTGTTCCACGACGTGGCCAACAAGGCGCAGTCTGCACTGCCATTGCTGCTGGCCAATACCGCGCAAAGCGAGTTGGTCTGGGATGACTGCCGGAATATCTCTGAAGCGCCCGTGGAACAAGGGCTGGAGAGCAGCGAAGAGGCTGCGCCGGACGGGGAGTGAAGGCTGATTCGGTGCGGGCGGACTTCCGACTTTAAACGTGCCGGGTACGTCCGCCAAGTCCTATTCGTCATCCTGTGAAATAAACTTCAAAAAAGTGTCAAAGAGCTTTTTTCTGTCATCCCTTTTGCTGTATTACGAGTACAGACCGCCGAAACCTGCAACACAGGTGGCGTCTTCCAAGACCCACCTTGAGCGACATTTCTACCCTGCCTCAAGGGAAGAATCCGGCGGCCTTTTCGTGGCGCAGTACTGTCGTGGTTCTGCGTCACCTGGCTTCTAAAAAGGTGAGCGAGTATGGATGATCACGGACGCAGCCCTTCCACTAACCAGCCAATCCTTTACGTGCTCGATACCAACGTATTGATCCATGATCCAAACGCTTTGTTGAATTTCGAAGAACATCACGTCGCCATCCCCATGACGGTTCTGGAGGAACTGGACAAACTCAAGGCCGGTAAACACTCGGTGGCCGCCGAATGCCGTCAGGCCATTCGCCTGATCGACAAGACCCTCGGAGAAGCCAACCCTGAAGAAGTCGAAAAGGGTGTGCCCATTGATCGCGGCACCGGCGTATTCAAGGGGTTTCTGTCCATTCTGATGAGCAAGCGCGAGGAACCCAACAGCCTGTTGCCCGAGCACCTCAACGACAACATCATCATCAACCAATTGATCGACCTGCATGCGCGCAACAAGGACTTGAGCGTCGTGCTGGTGACCAAAGACATCAACATGCGCCTCAAAGCGCGTGCCTGCGGCATTGCTGCCGAGGATTACAGCACTGACCAGCTGGTGGACGACGTTTCACTGCTGTCGCGTGGCTATCACGACATGACCGGCTCGTTCTGGGACCGCGTCAACAAGGTCGATACCCGTCAGGAGCGTGGCCGTACCTGGCACCGGGTGCAACTCAATGAAATGCTGCCTGCCGTTCATATCAACGAGTTCATTGTCGACGAACAGGGTTTCGTGGGCTGGATCAAGGGCGTCAAGAACGACGAGTTGCTGATTCTCGACATGCATCAGGAGCCATTGCTGCACCAGGAAGCCTGGGGCCTGAAGCCGCGTGACATCTATCAGGGGCTGGCGCTGTTTGCGTTGCTCGACCCGGACATCCATCTGGTCAACCTGTCGGGTGCTGCCGGTTCGGGTAAAACCATTCTTGCCCTGGCCGCGGCCATCGAGCAGACCATGGTCACCAAGCGCTATCGCCGGATCATCGCGACCCGCAGCGTTCAGGGGCTGGATCAGGAAATCGGCTTCCTGCCCGGCACCGAGGCCGAGAAGATGGAGCCCTGGCTCGGCGCGATCACCGATAACCTCGAAGCCTTGCACATGGATGACGAAAACACCCATGGCAGCGTCGATTACATCCTCAGCAAAGTGCCCTTGCAGTTCAAATCGCTTAATTACATTCGAGGTCGCAGCTTCCAGCAAAGCCTGATTCTGATCGATGAATGCCAGAACCTGACCCCGCACCAGATGAAAACCATTATCACCCGTGCCGGTGCCGGTTCAAAAGTGGTCTGCCTGGGCAATCTGGCGCAGATCGACACCCCTTACCTGTCAGCCACCAGTTCCGGCCTGACTTACCTGACGGAGCGCTTCAAAGACTTCCCGAACGGCGTGCACATCACCTTGCAGGGTGTACCACGCTCGATACTGGCCGAATACGCGGAGAGTCATTTGTAGAGCGGCAGTTTCAAGCGGTAGCTGCAAGTGGGGGAACCCCGGTGTACGGGAGCCCCTCGCTTGCATGTGCCACGCTCATTGGCATACACAAACTCTGCTTCTGCCCAAAGGCCGCGAACGTATTTGCGAATAGGTCTGTACATTCACAAATACTTTATTGCCTGAAACATAGCCTTCGCGAACAAGCGAAGCGTCGCCCGGTTCGCTCCCACGCCCTTCGGGCAGAAGCCAGGGTTTCTGCGCACTTCAAACGTATGTATAACGCCGAGTGACGCATGCGAGCGTACCGGACGACGCTTCGTTTGTCCGCAATATCTCGGTTTCTGTAGGAGCGGACTTGTCCGCGAACTGCCGGGAACCGGCAGCAAAACCAGCCGCCTCGGTGTACCTGACACAGTTGAGATAGCCTGTTTCAGGGCCGCTCCGTAACCCATCGCAGCCGTCGTAATCTCCTGAAGCTCCTACGGCCATTCAAGCCTACGTATAACGCCGGGCACTTGCAGCTTATAGCTTCCAACCGCCACTCCCTCTACACTTCGTGCTTCTGCCAAGGAGTAACGTTGTGCTCACTCATCTCGATTCCCAGGGTCGCGCCAATATGGTCGACGTCACCGATAAAGCCGTGACGTCCCGTGAGGCTGTGGCTGAGGCGTTGGTGCGCATGTTGCCCGCCACGCTGCAAATGATCGTCAGCGGTGGTCATCCCAAAGGCGATGTATTTGCAGTGGCGCGTATTGCCGGCATTCAGGCTGCCAAGAAAACCAGCGATCTGATCCCGCTGTGCCATCCGCTCATGCTGACCAGCATCAAAGTCCACCTCGCCGCCGAAGGCGAGGACGCGGTGCGCATTACCGCGAGCTGCAAGCTGGCCGGGCAGACCGGTGTGGAGATGGAAGCGCTGACCGCCGCCAGTATCGCGGCACTGACCATTTATGACATGTGCAAGGCGGTGGATCGCGGCATGGTCATCGAGTCGGTTCGTCTGCTGGAAAAACTGGGCGGCAAGAGCGGCCATTTCATCGCCGACCCGGTGCAGGCAACGCCATGAAGATCCAGGTGCAGTACTTTGCCCGTTATCGCGAAACGTTGGGGCTGGACAGCGAGTCTGTCGAAGGTGAATTTGCCACGCTGGATGCGCTGCGTGAAACGCTGGTGCAGCGCGGCGAGGGCTGGCAGGTCCTGGCTGAGCAAAACCTGATGTGCGCGCGCAATCAGGAGCTGTGCAAGCTGACCGAGCCGCTGTCTGACGGCGATGAGGTCGCGTTCTTTCCGCCCGTGACCGGAGGCTGATCATGGCTATTCGCGTGCAGGCGGCAGCCTTCGATCCCGGCACTGAAGTCAACGCGCTGCATGCTGCCAATCTGGGCATCGGCGCAGTGGTCAGTTTTGTCGGCTACGTGCGTGACTTCAACGAAGGTCGCGAGGTGTCCGGCATGTTTCTCGAGCATTATCCGGGTATGACCGAAAAGGCCCTGGCAAAGATCGTCGAAGAGGCCGGGCAGCGCTGGCCATTGCTGAAGGTCGACGTCATTCATCGGACAGGCGCGCTGGAACCGGGTGAGCCTATCGTGTTTGTCGGCGTTGCCAGCGCGCACCGGCAGGCCGCATTCGAAGCGTGTGACTTTGTCATGGACTACCTCAAGACCCGCGCGCCGTTCTGGAAGAAAGAAAACACCTCGCAAGGCCCGCAATGGGTTGAGGGGCGCGCCAGCGATCAGAGAGCAGCGGAGCGCTGGTAGTTGAACCCTGCCAGTCGCCTGAACGTGTGACCTTGCGTTCATCTGCTCTTCTAATTGTATCTAATTAGTACAGTCGAATGGCTTCCGGCTATTATGCCGGCCACCGAAAGGCGTCTGGCGCTGGCTTTGGCCCACTCTATTCAATAATTGTCCGAACGTGATTGCCCTTGCGGCTGTCACGTTGCGGGCAGGTTTTTTATCGCTCGGAGCAGAATGTGAAAAAACTTCAGCAGTTTTTGGTTTCAGGGATGACGACAGCGGCGTTAGTGCTGGTGGCTGGTTGTGCAACGGAAAGCTCGCGGGCGCTGCCTGTGACAAAGGTTGAAAGTGCCGGTGTTGCCTATGCCGGCAAGCGTTACCCGGTTGCCGTGGGTAAATTCGATAACCGCTCCAGTTACATGCGCGGGATCTTTTCCGACGGTGTCGATCGGCTCGGCGGTCAGGCCAAGACCATCCTGATCACTCACATGCAACAGACCAACCGGTTCAATGTGCTGGATCGCGACAACATGGAGGAGATCAAACAAGAAGCCACGATCAAATCCACCGCTCAGCGTCTGAAAGGCGCGGACTATGTAGTCACTGGCGATGTGACAGAGTTTGGTCGCAAGGAAGTCGGCGATCAACAACTGTTCGGTCTGCTGGGCCGCGGCAAATCGCAGATTGCTTACGCGAAAGTCGCACTGAACATCGTCAATATCAGCACTTCGGAAGTGGTGTATTCGACGCAGGGTGCGGGCGAGTACGAGCTGTCCAACCGTGAAGTCATCGGCTTTGGCGGCACTGCCAGCTACGACTCGACACTTAACGGCAAGGTACTCGACCTGGCCATGCGCGAAGCCGTCAACAACATGGTGCGTGCGCTCGACAGCGGTGCCTGGAAACCGACGGCCAACTGATCTTTCAAAAGGGAATTTGTGGTGTTCATGAACAGCAGTAATGTTTCATTGCGCAGTGTCGTCCTGTTTTTAGTCGCGGGCGCCTTCGTGACAGGTTGTGCCGAACAACCGAAAACCTTGTACCAGTGGGGCAGTTACCAGCCTGAGGTGTACGAGTATTTCAAAGGCGAGGGCGAGTCCAAGGAGGCGCAGGTCGCAAAGCTCGAAGAAGACCTGCAGAAGATCCGTGCCGCCAACGCAACGCCACCGCCGGGCTATCACGCCCAGTTGGGCATGTTGTATGGCAGCCTCGGCAAGGATGACCAGATGGTGCAAGAGTTGCGCACGGAAAAGACACTGTTTCCCGAGTCAGCCACGTACATGGACTTCCTGCTCAAAAACGCTCACGCAGGAGTCGCCAAATGAACCTGGGTCATCTGAAAATCGCGGTCAGCCTGTTCGCCGTTGCCCTGCTGTCGGGTTGCGTGACACCGCCGACGGTGGACTACTCGGCCTTCAAGGAAAGCAAACCGCGTTCGATTCTGGTGCTGCCGCCGGTCAACGAGTCGCCTGACGTCAAGGCGACGTACAGCACCTTTTCGCAGGTCACCTATCCGCTGGCCGAGTCGGGCTACTACGTGCTGCCGGTGGCGCTGGTCGACGAGACCTTTCGCAATAACGGCCTGACCAACGCCAACGACATTCAGGCCACATCGCCCGCCAAGCTGCGCGAGATCTTTGGCGCCGATGCCGCGATGTACATCACGGTCAAGCAATACGGCACCAGTTACGTAGTCATCAGCAGCCAGATCGTCGTGACGGTCACGGCAAAGCTGGTTGATCTGCGTACCGGTACTGCGTTGTGGACCGGTACAGCGTCGGCTTCCAGTGAAGAGGGCGGCAACAACAGCGGTGGTGGTATGGTGGGCATGCTGATTACAGCGGCGGTCAAACAGATCATTAACAGTTCGACCGATGCCGGTCATCCCATTGCCGGGATCGCCAGCAACCGTCTGCTCTCTGCAGGGCGGCCTGCCGGCATGCTGTATGGTCCGCGTTCGCCGAAGTACGGCACTGACTGACCGTCACGCTGCTGACGTCTGACAGGCACAAAAAAAGCGCAGCCCGCAAAGGCTGCGCTTTTTTGTTAAGCGAAGCGGTCAGCTGGTTTGCCGCACCACGGGCCTCAGCAAATGAGTCGGTGGTGTCTCGCAACTGATCTTGCGGCCCAGCTTCTCTTCGATGGCAGGCAACTGGTACGAGTCGTCTTCACCGGCAAAGCTGATCGAGACGCCGTCAGCCCCGGCACGGCCGGTACGCCCGATGCGGTGCACGTAATCGTCCGGCACTTCCGGCAAGGTAAAGTTGATCACGTGGCTGATGCCGTCGATGTGAATCCCGCGACCGGCCACGTCGGTGGCGACCAGCACGCGAATCTTGCCTTCGCGAAAGCCTTCCAGCGTCTTGATGCGCTTATGCTGAGGCACATCGCCTGACAACTGCGCCGCATTGACGCCGTCGCGCACCAGACGCTCTTCGATACGGCGGACTTCGTCTTTGCGGTTGGCGAAGACCATGACCCGTTCCCAGCCGTTGTCGGTGACCAGGTTGTAGAGCAACTTGTACTTGTCCGCACCGGCCACGGCATAGATATGCTGTTCGACGTTGTCGCTGGCCACGTTCAGTGACTCGATTTCGACGATGGAAGGGTCGGTGGTCCACTGTTTGGCGAGGTTCATCACGTCTTCGGTGAAGGTCGCGGAGAACAGCAGGGTCTGGCGTTCGCCCTTGTGCGGGGTCTGGCGAATGATCTGACGCACTTGCGGGATGAAGCCCATGTCAAGCATGCGGTCGGCTTCGTCGAGCACCATCACTTCGACCATGTCCAGATGCACTTCGCCGCGCTGATTGAAGTCCAGCAGGCGGCCTGGCGTGGCGACCAGAATGTCACAGTGACGCGCTTCAAGCTGCTTGAGCTGCTTGTCGAAGTCCATGCCGCCGACGAACGTCATGACGTTCAGGTCGGTGTACTTGGTCAGGTCGGCGGCGTCCTTGGCAATCTGCACCACCAGCTCACGGGTGGGCGCGATGATCAATGCGCGCGGTTCACCCATGTAGCGCTCGGCCGGTGGCGGTGTCTGGGTCAACTGCTCGATGATCGAGATCAGGAACGCCGCCGTCTTGCCGGTGCCGGTCTGGGCGCGGCCGATTGCATCCTTGCCCTTGAGGGTGAAACCCAGCACACCCGCCTGAATGGGCGTGCAATACGGGAAACCCAGGTCCTGAATGGCATGCATCAGTTCGGGCGCCAGGTTGAAATCGTGAAAGCGGGTCTTGCCTTCCTGCGGCTCGACGACGAAATCTTCGAGTTTCCATTCCGGCGCAGGCGGCTTGGCCACACGTTCCCGGCGCGGGCGTTCGGCCCTTGGCTTGTCGGTACGCGGCGTGCGTGTCCTGGCGGGCTCGTTGACGGTGTCCAGAGCCTGAGCCTGGACAGCGTGATCCTGTGAGTCGCCTTCGACAGGCGCGGGGGAGGCAGGGAGGGGGGCTGTCGGTATAGGCGCGCGTTGTTCAGCCTCGCTCTTACCGAACATCTTTTTTAGTGCTTTGAGCACGGTCATCTCGTCAATTGGTTAAGGAATGTACGCCGGGCAGTGTAAAGCAAGAACCGTGCTCGGCGTAGTGCCATCCATGGCCAGCTACAGAAGAGGTCTGTTTCAGGGCTTTGCGGCGCTGTCAACGAAGCTTTTCTGCGAGCCAGACGCCAATGTCGTGGATTTCCTGCGGTAACACTTGGTGCTCCATTGGGTACTCCTGCCATTCAACGGTTACACCCTGAGCCTTGAGACGCTCGTAAACAGCCCGGCCCATCGGACAGGGAACCACGCCGTCCTGTTTGTCGTGCAGACAAAGGGCCGGGATGCGTTGCTGGCTGGCGGACAGGGTCATCTCATCGCTGAATGTCGGTGCATAAGTAGAGAGCGCGAGCACGCCACCGAGCGGACCCTGCCAGCGTTTGTAGGCCGTATGGAGCACGACCGCACCGCCCTGGGAAAAGCCCGCCAGAAAGATTCGCGCCGGATCGATGCCGCTGTCGCGCTGCTGCTCGATCAGGTCCAGCACCTGCTGCGCCGAGGCTTCCATCTGATCGTGATCGATGGCGCGGGCCTCGCTGCTCATGGCCTTGATGTCATACCAGCTGGGCATTTCGTAGCCGCCATTGACGGTCACGGCGCGGGTCGGAGCCTGTGGCAGGACGAAACGGGTGCTGTGCAGCGACGCTTGCAGCGCTTCGGCAACCGGCAGGAAATCGTAGCGGTCGGCACCCAGTCCGTGTAGCCAGATAACGCAGGCGTCGACGGAAGTGGAAGGTTCGATGATCAAAGGCTCGCTCATGACTGCTCCATTTGTGTGCGCTGGCGCTTTTTTGGCGCATTAATAAGGTGCGCGGGTCTATTAAAAGTGAACGAAGATGTCGCAAGATTACAAGTTTTTGTCTTGACCTGTCGCTAATTCGACATAGCTGACGTACTGGTACGGGCTTTGCTACAGCAGGACTGGAGTCCAGGCGCGCTCATCGTTCGGTAACACTGCAAGACGCATACTTGTAGCGATCGAAAAGCGTGCCGGGAGTTCCTGCGTCAGGATTCGCGGCACGGTTCGTCCCGTACTTCTCTGGTTCGGGAAATCATGAAGCTTCAGTCCACGGGGCCGATTCTGGATGACGAAAAACAGTGGCAGGTCGATCCTGTCATCGACTCGATATTCAGACTCGGTACCGCATGACCCAAAAATAAGCCAGCACGGGTCACAAGCGCCTCACAAAGGTGCGATGCGACTGAGGCTTCCACACAACAAAGAGCAAAATGGAGTTTTTGAATGAAGATGTTGAAATCCACCCTTGCTGTTGTCACGGCGCTAGCCGCATTCGGTGTGACCGGGGCTGCCAACGCAGGCGCTACCCTTGATGCTATCCAGAAGAAAGGCTTTGTACAGTGCGGCGTCAGTGATGGCCTGCCAGGCTTTTCCGTTCCGGACTCTACCGGCAAGATCACCGGTATCGACGCTGACGTCTGCCGCGCCGTAGCGGCCGCTGTATTTGGCGACGCCACCAAGGTCAAGTTCAGCCAGTTGAACGCCAAAGAGCGCTTTACTGCGCTGCAGTCCGGCGAGATCGACATCCTTTCGCGTAACACCACCTGGACCAGCTCCCGCGATGCGGGCATGGGCCTGGTCTTCACTGGCGTGACGTACTACGACGGTATCGGCTTCCTGGTGAACAACAAACTGGGCGTCAAAAGCGCCAAGGAACTGGACGGTGCGACCATCTGCATCCAGGCCGGTACCACCACCGAGCTGAACGTCTCCGACTACTTCCGTTCGAACGGCCTGAAATACACGCCGATCACGTTCGACACCTCCGATGAAAGCGCCAAGTCGCTGGAAGGCGGCCGTTGCGACGTACTGACTTCCGACCAGTCGCAGCTTTACGCACAGCGCAGCAAGCTGGCCAAGCCGGACGATTACATCGTTCTGCCGGAAGTGATTTCCAAGGAACCGCTGGGCCCTGTCGTGCGTAAAGGCGACGAAGAGTGGTTCTCGATCGTGCGCTGGACCCTGTTCGCCATGCTCAACGCCGAGGAAGCCAAAATCACTTCCAAGAACGTTGAAGCAGAAGCCAAGGCGACCAAGAACCCTGACGTTGCCCGTATGCTGGGTGCCGACGGTACTTACGGCAAGGACCTGAAGTTGCCTAAAGACTGGGTCGTCCAGATCGTCAAGCAAGTCGGTAACTACGGCGAAGTGTTCGAACGCAACCTGGGCGAAGGCACTCCGCTGAAAATCAAGCGTGGCCAGAACGCACTGTGGAATGCCGGCGGCATTCAGTACGCTCCACCTATTCGTTGATTGACCCGGCGCCCGGCAGACTTTGCAGTCTGTCGGGCGTTGTTCTGTTGGATTTTTCCTGGGGCCTTTCATGGAAAAGCAAATCGTCGCACCCAAGCAAAAGCTCACGCTGAGCGATCCGAAAGTGCGCGCGTGGTTATTTCAGATCATCACTGTCGTGGCGGTGATCTCGTTGGGCTGGTTCATTTTCGACAACACCCAGACCAACCTGCAACACCGTGGTATCACCTCGGGTTTCGGTTTTCTCGAGAACAGTGCCGGTTTCGGTATTGCTCAGCACCTGATCGACTACACCGAATCGGACACCTATGCCCGTGTGTTCGTCATCGGCTTGCTGAACACCCTGCTGGTGTCGGTTATCGGTATTGTCCTGGCGACCTTGCTGGGCTTTGTCATTGGTGTCGCTCGCCTGTCTCCGAACTGGATGATTAGCAAGCTGGCCACCGTTTATGTCGAGGTCTTCCGCAACATTCCGCCACTGCTGCAAATCCTGTTCTGGTACACCGCCGTATTCCTCACGCTGCCCGGTCCGCGTCAGGCTCATGGCTATCTGGACATGTTCTTCGTCAGCAGCCGCGGACTCAACATGCCCCGCGCCCTGCCTGCCGAAGGTGCCTGGGCGTTCCTGATCAGCATCGTTGTCGCGGTGATCGCGATCGTGATGATGGTGCGCTGGGCCAACAAGCGTTTCGAAGCCACCGGCCAGCCGTTCCACAAGTTCTGGGTCGGCCTGGCGTTGTTGCTGGGGATTCCCGGCCTGAGCATGCTGATTTTCGGCAGCCCGGTGCACTGGGAGCTGCCGCAGCTCAAGGGCTTCAACTTCACCGGCGGCTGGGTGCTGATTCCCGAGTTGATCTCCCTGACCCTGGCACTGACGATCTACACCGCAGCCTTCATTGCTGAAATCGTGCGCTCCGGCATCAAGTCGGTCAGCCATGGTCAGACCGAAGCCGCCCGTTCGCTGGGGCTGCGTCCCGGGCCGACGCTGCGCAAGGTCATCATTCCGCAGGCGCTGCGAGTGATCATCCCGCCGTTGACCAGTCAGTTCCTGAACCTGGCGAAAAACTCGTCGCTGGCAGCAGCCATCGGTTATCCGGAAATGGTTTCCCTGTTTGCCGGTACGGTGCTCAACCAGACCGGACAGGCCATTGAAGTCATTGCCATCACCATGAGCGTGTACCTGGCGATCAGTATCAGCATTTCCATGCTGATGAACTGGTACAACAAGCGCATTGCGCTGATCGAGCGGTGAGGAAACGCGCATGACAACCCATACTTTCAAACCTGATATGCCACCACCGGGCAAAGTGTTCGGCCCGGTCGCGTGGATGCGGCAGAACCTGTTCTCCAGCTGGATCAACACCCTGCTGACCCTGTTCTCGCTGTATCTGATCTACCTGATCGTTCCGCCTATTCTCAGCTGGGCCTTGCTGGATGCCAACTGGATCGGCACGACCAAGGAAGACTGCACCAAGGCGGGCGCCTGCTGGGTGTTCATCGAGCAGCGCTTCGGCCAGTTCATGTACGGCTACTTTCCCAATGAACTGCGCTGGAGGGTCGATCTGACCGCCATCCTGGCGATTGTCGGCGCTGCACCGCTGTTCATCTCGAAGTTTCCGCGCAAGGCTGTCTACGGCATCTGCTTCCTGGTGATCTACCCGATTGTCGCGTTCTACCTGCTGCACGGCGGCGCGTTCGGGCTGACCAACGTACCGACCAGCCAGTGGGGCGGTCTGATGCTGACGCTGGTGATCGCCACCGTGGGTATCGTCGGTGCCTTGCCGTTGGGTATTCTGCTGGCGCTCGGTCGTCGTTCCAACATGCCCGCGGTGCGCGTGGTGTGTGTGACGTTCATCGAGTTCTGGCGCGGCGTGCCGTTGATCACTGTGCTGTTCATGTCTTCGGTCATGCTGCCGCTGTTCATGCCGGAAGGGATGAACTTTGACAAGCTGCTGCGGGCGCTGATCGGCGTCATCCTGTTCCAGTCGGCGTACATTGCCGAAGTGGTGCGCGGTGGCATGCAGGCCATCCCCAAAGGTCAGTACGAAGCGGCCTCGGCGATGGGCCTGGGCTACTGGCGCAGCATGGGTCTGGTGATTCTGCCGCAGGCGTTGAAGATGGTCATTCCGGGCATCGTCAACACCTTCATTGCCTTGTTCAAAGACACCAGTCTGGTGATCATTATCGGCCTGTTCGACCTGCTCAACAGCGTCAAGCAAGCCACCGCCGACCCGGCCTGGCTGGGTATGGCCACCGAAGGCTACGTCTTCGCGGCCCTGGTGTTCTGGATCTTCTGTTTCGGTATGTCCCGCTATTCCATGCATTTGGAACGTAAGCTGGACACAGGCCACAAGCGTTAGGAGTTTTGTGATGAGTGAAGCTATCAATAAGCCTCTGGGCGCTGAAGGCATGATCCGCATGGAGGGCGTCCATAAATGGTACGGCCAGTTCCATGTACTCAAGGACATCAACCTGAATGTGCGTCAGGGCGAGCGTATCGTGCTGTGCGGCCCGTCCGGTTCGGGCAAGTCGACCACCATCCGCTGCCTCAACCGTCTGGAAGAGCATCAGCAGGGCCGCATCATCGTGGATGGCACCGAACTGACTTCCGACCTGAAGCAGATCGAAACCATCCGCCGTGAAGTCGGCATGGTGTTTCAGCACTTCAACCTGTTCCCGCACCTGACCATCCTGCAAAACTGCACGCTGGCACCGATGTGGGTCCGCAAGATGCCGAAGAAGAAGGCTGAAGAAATCGCCATGCACTATCTGGAGCGCGTGCGTATTCCGGAGCAGGCCCACAAGTTTCCGGGTCAGCTTTCCGGTGGTCAGCAGCAGCGTGTGGCGATTGCCCGTGCCTTGTGCATGAAGCCGAAAATCATGCTGTTCGACGAACCGACTTCGGCGCTTGACCCGGAAATGGTCAAGGAAGTACTCGACACCATGGTCGGTCTGGCAGAAGAGGGCATGACCATGCTCTGCGTGACCCACGAGATGGGCTTTGCCCGTACCGTGGCGAACCGGGTGATCTTCATGGACAAGGGCGAAATCGTCGAACAGGCTGCGCCAAACGACTTCTTCGACAACCCGCAAAGCGACCGTACCAAGCTGTTCCTCAGCCAGATCATTCATTGAGTCGGTAGCTGTTGCACAGAAGACCGGGCCCTGCGCCCGGTTTTTTTACGGCCGCTTTTTGCCGTCCTTCCTGTATGCAATTGCAGCTGAACCTTGTATTCAAGATGATTCTCCAACAGGATACCGTCCCCTGAAACGGGTCGACATACCTGATGACCGAGAAACCGATGACTGCCAAGGCCCCACTCAGCCCCCAACCGACTGCTGCCCAACCCAATCCTGTTCTGCAACGCCCCTGGCTTTTGCTGCTGGGCCTGGTGCTGGTCGCGCTCAATCTGCGTCCCGCATTGTCCAGCATTGCGCCGCTGCTCAACGATGTGTCGAAAAGTCTTGGCATGTCGGCTGCCGAAGCCGGTCTGTTGACCACCTTGCCAGTGTTGTGCCTGGGCCTGTTCGCGCCACTGGCACCGATCCTGGCTCGTCGTTTCGGCAGCGAGCGTGTGGTGCTGATGGTGTTGCTGACGCTGGCGGCAGGCCTGGCGCTGCGCAGTCTGTTTGGCGAAGTCGGGCTGTTTGGCGGCAGCCTGCTGGCGGGCGCCAGCATTGGCGTGATCGGCGTATTGCTGCCGGGCATCGTCAAGCGCGATTTCCCGCAAAAGGCCGGTGCCATGACCGGTGTCTACACCATGGCACTGTGTCTGGGGGCCGCCATTGCCGCCGGGTCGACGGTACCGCTGAGTCAGCACTTCGACGGAAGCTGGCAGATTGGCCTGGGGTTCTGGCTGATTCCGGCGCTGATCGCAGCGCTGTTCTGGTTCCCGCAGACACGTGCAGTGCATGGCACGCATCGCGACGTCTATCGCGTGCGCGGCCTGTTGCGTGATCCGCTGGCCTGGCAGGTGACGCTGTACATGGGCCTGCAATCGTCGCTGTCATATATCGTTTTTGGCTGGTTGCCGTCGATCCTCATCGGTCGCGGCATGACGCCGACCGAGGCCGGTCTGCTGCTGTCCGGGTCGATCATCGCGCAGGTTGTCAGCTCATTGGCCGTGCCGTATCTGGCCACACGTGGCAAGGATCAGCGCCTGGCGATCATGCTGGTCATGTCGCTCACCCTGATCGGCCTGTTCGGCTGCCTATATGCACCACTGGGCGGGCTGTGGGGCTGGGCGATTCTGCTGGGGATCGGGCAGGGCGGCACCTTCAGCCTGGCGCTGGCCCTGATCGTGCTGCGCTCGCGGGATTCTCACGTGGCAGCCAACCTGTCGAGCATGGCGCAGGGCTTCGGTTACACCATTGCTTCGACTGGTCCGTTTGCGGTCGGTGTGGTCCACGACATGACCGGCAGCTGGAACGCCATCGGCTGGATTTTCGCCATATTGGGCCTCGGCGCGATGATCGCCGGCCTGTGTGCGGGGCGGGCACTGCATGTGCAGGTGAGCAGCGAGAAGGTCTGAAGCCATCAACCCCTCGCCATTTTCTGCTGCGCCGCTTATCGTGCACGCATCTTTCGCCAAGGGATTTGCACGCATGAGCTACGAAGAACAAAGTCAGGCCAACAGTGCGCTGATCACCCGTTTATACGCGGTATTCGCGCAGCTGGATGGCGAGGCGATGAGCGCCTGTTACACCGACGACGTGGTGTTCAGCGATCCTGCATTTGGCGAACTGCGCGGCCCTCAGGTGGGCGACATGTGGCGGATGCTGACATCGAAGGCGAAGAACTTTTCGGTGGTCTTCGATCAGGTGCGCGCCGATGACCGGACCGGCAGCGCGCACTGGGTGGCGACCTATCTGTTCAGTCAGACCGGGCGCACGGTGGTGAACGACATTCAGGCCCGCTTCGTGTTTCGCGATGGCAAGATCTGCGAGCACCGCGATCAGTTCGATATGTGGCGCTGGTCGCGACAGGCGCTGGGTGCAAAAGGTCTGTTGCTTGGCTGGACACCGCTGGTGCGTAACGCCGTTCGCGCGCAGGCGCTCAAAGGCCTGAACGCCTTTACCGAGAACCGCCGTGCCTGACGTGCAAGTCTCAGCCGCGGCCCCTGCTGTGGAATCGGCCGTTGGCAAGCCTTGGTACGTTTATCTGGTGCGCGCCGCCAACGGCTCGTTGTACTGCGGCATCAGCGATGATCCGCAGCGACGGTTCGCCGCGCATCAGAGCGGCAAGGGCGCGCGCTTTTTCTGTTCCAGCCCGGCGATGGCGCTGGTCTACATCGAACAGTGGCCCAGTAAGGGAGAAGCGTTGCGTCACGAGCGCCTGATCAAGAAGCTGAGGAAAAGCGCCAAGGAAGCACTGGCAGCCAGTTATGCCGCATCGCCGATTCATCAGCGTGATGCCGCACCATCCGGTTGAGCCTGTGGGCGGGCAGGGCGCAGGAGGTCAAGCTGTCTGCTTCCCATGTGCGCAGAGGCTGAACATGTCCGAACTGATTCTTCACCATTACCCCACGTCGCTGTTTGCCGAAAAAGCCCGGCTGATGCTGGGTTTCAAAGGCCTCGCATGGCGTTCGGTGACCATCCCTTCGATCATGCCCAAGCCTGACCTGACGGCATTGACCGGTGGCTATCGCAGAACACCCGTGTTGCAGGCCGGTGCGGATATCTACTGTGACACGGCCCTGATGGCGCGGCGACTCGAGCAGGAAAAAGCCTCGCCCGCGTTCTTCCCGCAAGGTCAGGAGTTTGCAGTGGCCGGCCTGGCGGCGTGGGCCGACTCGGTGTTGTTTCTGCACGCGGTGAGCCTGGTGTTTCAGCCTGAATCAATGGCTGTGCGTTTCGCCAAAGTGCCGCCAGACGCCGCCAAGGCATTTATCTCTGATCGTTCGACGCTGTTCAACGGTGGTACGGCATCCCGCCCGCCTGTCGAGCAGGTCAAGCATCAATGGCCGACGCTCATGTCACGTCTTGAGTCGCAGCTGTCGCACGGCGGCGCTTTCCTGTTTGGCGAACCCTCTATAGCCGACTTTTCGGTCGCCCATACCTTATGGTTTCTCAAGCAAACGCCGGTGACTGCGCCCTTTGTCGATGATTATCCAAGTGTTCGCGCCTGGCTGGATCGCGTGCTGGGTTTTGGTCATGGCACCTTTACCGACCTGAGTTCGGCCGATGCCATCGAAATCGCCAGAAACGCCACGCCTGCACCGCTGCCCGATGAAGCCCTGGTTGACCCGAACGGCTTCAAAGCGGGCGATAGCGTCGCTATTGCGGCGGTCGACTATGGTGTCGAAGCGGTTCAAGGCGAACTGGTGTTTACCGGCCGCGAAGAGCTGATCCTGCGTCGCGAGGACGATCGCGCCGGTGTGGTACACGTGCACTTCCCGCGACTGGGGTTTCGGGTCGAGAAACGCTGAAGCTACAGGACTCCAGTGAGAGCGAGCTTGCTCGCGAGAGTGGCTTGTCAGGCCTCTGCAACCGGCAAGCTAAGAGTTCCTACTTCAAAGCAGCCAATATCTCATCCGGGGCGAAACCCCGGATCAGGGTGCCGTTGACGTCGATCATCGGGATGCCTCTGCCGCCCAGCGCTTCATAGGCCTTGCGGCCTTCTTCCGACTTTTCGATGTCGAACTCCTGATACGCAATCCCTTTGCTGTCGAGAAAACGCCGGGTCTGTTTGCAGTAGCCGCACCAGTCGGTGGCGTACAGTACAACGTTTGCCTGGCTGTAACGCTGCGCGACCTCCGCTGGCGGAGGATTGACGAAGTTCTCGATTCGGCCCCAGTTCTGATAAATGACCACCACCAGCATGATCAGGGCAAACTTCTTGAGGGTGCGTATCAGCATACGGATTACCGGCGCTTCAACTGATCGGTCAGTTGCGTCGGCAGCCCCTTGATGATCAGGGTGCCTGCGGTTTCGTCGTACTCGATCTTGTCGCCCAGCAGGTGAGCTTCGAAGCTGATCGACAGGCCTTCCGCGCGGCCCGTGAAGCGGCGGAACTGGTTGAGGGTGCGCTTATCTGCCGGAATCTCGGGTGACAGGCCGTAGTCCTTGTTGCGGATGTGATCGTAGAACGCCCGTGGACGCTCTTCGTCGATCAGCTCGGACAGCTCTTCAAGGCCCATCGGCTCGCCCATCTTGCTCTGGCTGCTGGCGTAGTCGACCAGCGTCTTGGTCTTTTCGCGCGCCGACTCCTCCGGCAGGTCTTCGCTTTCGACGAAATCGCTGAAAGCCTTCAGCAGGGTGCGGGTTTCGCCGGGGCCGTCCACGCCTTCCTGGCAGCCGATGAAGTCGCGGAAGTACTCCGAAACCTTCTTGCCATTCTTGCCTTTGATGAACGAGATGTACTGTTTGGACTGCTTGTTGTTCTGCCACTCGGAGATGTTGATGCGCGCGGCGAGGTGCAACTGGCCCAGATCAAGGTGTCGGGACGGGGTCACGTCCAACTCGGCATTCACAGCCACGCCTTCACTGTGGTGCAGCAGGGCGATGGCCAGGTAGTCGGTCATGCCTTGCTGGTAATGGGCGAACAGCACGTGGCCACCGACTGACAGATTGGACTCCTCCATGAGCTTTTGCAGGTGTTCGACTGCCACCCGCGAGAACGCCGTGAAGTTGCTGCCGCCGTCGATATATTCCTTCAACCAGCCGCTGAAAGGGTGCGCGCCGGACTCGGGATGGAACAAGCCCCATGCCTTGCCCTGTTTGGCGTTATAACTTTCATTGAGGTCCGCCAGCATGTTCTCGATGGCCTGGGACTCGGCGAGTTCGGACTCGCGGGCATGAAGAACAGCTGGCGTACCGTCGGGTTTTTTCTCGATCAGGTGGACGATGCAATGGCGGATCGGCATGGGCTTCTCGGCTGAAAAAAGTGAAGAGCGTGCAGCTCGTTGCAATGCGCCCAGTGTAACGCACGCATGTGCCTACGGGCCTTGATGCAGCTGGTTTTCACGATTGAATGGCACTGGCTGAGCGTTTTTTGCGCAATTGCCATCAAAACCTGACCAAAAGGATAGGTAGGAGCGGATATTTGCCCGGCTCTGTGCTAGTTTTGCGCGGTCTTGCGCACTTAGCGCGTCAAGCATGCAGATTGTGCACACGTAGGCCGAACCATTACCCGGTTTCAGTATCTACACTTTCGCGATTAATCGTGACTGTTAGCGGGTGGCAAGGTTCTTTGCCTGGCTACCGGCCGATGTTGCGCTCTGCAATCCAAATGAATTTGATAGGGAAGGAACACCACCATGGCTCTTACTAAAGACCAATTGATCGCCGATATCGCTGAAGCTATCGACGCGCCAAAAACCACCGCGCGTAATGCTCTTGAGCAATTGGGCCAAATTGTTGCCGACCAATTGGAAAACGGCGCGGAAATCACTTTGCCAGGTATCGGCAAGCTGAAAGTTGCAGAGCGTCCAGCCCGCACCGGTCGCAACCCTTCGACTGGCGCAGCCATCGAAATCGCTGCCAAAAAAGTTATCAAGTTCGTCCCTGCCAAAGTGCTGACCGACTCGATCAACAAGTAAGCAATCGCTTGCTGTAGAAAGCCGTGCACCGGATAACCGGGCACGGCTTTTTTGTGGGCGTTTGATTAGCCTCTTTCCGCAAGACCGGACACCTATCGTTGCGCACGCTCCCGCGTGGGAATGCCTGGCGTGACGCTCCGCGTCACAAAACTGCGCCGCGCTGCATCATTCAAGACCGGACGCAGAGCGTCCAGAACGGCATGCGACGCAGAGCGTCGCACGATACCTGGGCACGAGAGTCGAGTCCGTCAGCCGGTTATGCGCTGTGCCTTGTCGAGGAAGGTCCAGGCCACGAAGCGGCTTTGTTTCTGACCCTGGCCCATTTCCACGATCTTCACTTCAAGCGCGCTGGCTTTTTTCAGGGCGCTCTGGATCGGGGGCAGGTTGGTTGCTTTGGACACCAAGGTACTGAACCACACCACCTGACCAGGTAATTTGGCGCTTTCCTGGATCAGTTGCGTCACGAAACCGATCTCGCCGCCTTCGCACCACAATTCCTGAGACTGCCCGCCAAAGTTGAGCACTGGCAGTTTGCGCTTGGGATCGGCCTTGCCCAGTGCGCGCCATTTGCGCTGGCTACCGCGTTGCGCTTCGTCCAGCGAAGCATGGAAGGGCGGGTTGCAGAGGCTCACGTGGAAGCGTTCGCTGCTGTCGAGGAGCCCGAGCAGGATCTGTTTGCGATTGCCCTGCAAGCGCACGCTGACGGCCTTTTGCAAACCGTTCGCTTTGACGATGGTGGTCGCTGCTGCGACGGCCGTAGTGTCGATGTCTAAACCCACGAACTGCCAGCCATAATCGCTGTGCCCCAGCAGCGGGTAGATGCAGTTGGCGCCGGTGCCGATATCCAGTGCCTTGACCGACGGCCCACGCGGGATCACGCCTTCGTTGTCTTCAGCGAGCAGGTCGGCAAGGAAGTGCAGGTAATCCGCACGCCCCGGAATAGGCGGGCACAGATAGTCGGCCGGAATGTCCCAGTGCGCGATGCCATAGAACGCCTTGAGCAGCGCGCGATTGAACACCCGCACCGCCTGCGGGTTGGCGAAGTCGATGCTTTCCTTGCCATAGGGATTGAGAATCACGAATGCGGCCAGTTCAGGACTGGACTTGATCAGCTTCGGAAAATCGTAGTGCCCCTGATGACGATTGCGCGGGTGCAAGGTGGCTTTCTCACGCGGCGCGGGTGGTTTTGCCGGCCGTTGAGGCTTCTTGCGCGGAGGTTTCGGGGTATCGGTCATGGATTCGATTTCGGCTGCGAGTAGGTCAATACAGGACATTGGGATGACAAAGGCCAGATAACAAAAAGCCAGCCCACGTATGGGCTGGCTTCTCTGACCACCTTACAGGCTGGCGATGCGCGCGTGTTGCTCGGCCAGCTTGCCCAGCGCCTGTTCGGCCTCGGTCAGCTTGGCGCGTTCCTTGGCGATGACCTCAGGCGGTGCCTTGTCGACGAAAGCTGCGTTGGACAGCTTGCCGCCTACGCGTTGCACTTCGCCTTGCAGGCGCTGGATTTCCTTGTCGAGGCGCGCCAGTTCGGCACCCTTGTCGATCAACCCGGCCATCGGCACCAGCACTTCCATGTCGCCCACCAGTGCGGTGGCAGACAGTGGCGCTTCAGCGCCATCGGTCAGCACGGTCATGGATTCAAGCTTGGCCAGCTTCTTGAGCAGGTAATCGTTTTCGCTCAGACGACGCTGGTCTTCGGCGCTGACGTTCTTGAGGAACAATTGCAGCGGCTTGCCCGGACCGATGTTCATTTCGCCGCGGATATTGCGCACGGCGAGCATCAACCCCTTGAGCCATTCGATGTCGTCTTCGGCAGCCTGATCGATGCGTGCTTCGTTGGCCACGGGCCAGGGTTGCAGCATGATGGTCTTGCCTTCCACACCGGCCAGCGGCGCAAGGCGCTGCCAGATTTCTTCGGTGATGAACGGCATGAACGGATGCGCCAGACGCAACGCCACTTCCAGTACCCGAACCAGCGTGCGACGCGTGCCGCGCTGGCGCTCGACCGGTGCGGTTTCGTCCCACAGTACCGGCTTGGACAGCTCCAGATACCAGTCGCAATACTGGTTCCAGATGAACTCGTACAAGGCCTGCGCGGCGAGGTCGAAACGGAACTGATCCAGTTGACGGGTCACTTCGGCTTCGGTGCGTTGCAGTTGCGAGATGATCCAGCGATCAGCCAGCGACAGCTCGACCGGTTCGCCGTTTTGCCCGCAGTCTTCGCCCTTGTCCAGCACGTAGCGCGCGGCGTTCCAGATCTTGTTGCAGAAGTTGCGGTAGCCTTCGACGCGGCCCATGTCGAACTTGATGTCGCGACCCGTAGAGGCCAGCGAGCAGAAGGTGAAGCGCAGGGCGTCGGTGCCGTAGCTGGCGATGCCTTCGGCGAATTCCTGACGGGTCTGCTTCTCGATCTTCTTCGCCAGTTGCGGCTGCATCAGGCCGCTGGTGCGTTTCTGCACCAGCGTTTCGAGGTCAATGCCGTCAACGATGTCCAGCGGGTCCAGAACGTTGCCCTTGGACTTGGACATCTTCTGGCCTTGGCCGTCACGCACCAGACCGTGGACATAAACGGTCTTAAATGGTACTTGCGGCGTACCGTCTTCGTTTTTCACCAGGTGCATGGTGAGCATGATCATCCGGGCAACCCAGAAGAAAATGATGTCAAAACCGGTGACCAGCACGTCGGTGGAGTGGAAGGTTTCCAGCGCCTTGGTCTTTTCCGGCCAGCCGAGCGTGGAGAACGTCCACAGCCCCGAGCTGAACCAGGTGTCGAGCACGTCGTTGTCCTGTTGCAGCGTGACGTCCGGGCCAAGGTTGTTTTTGGCGCGAACTTCGGCTTCGTCGCGGCCTACATAGACCTTGCCGGACTCGTCGTACCAGGCCGGGATGCGATGGCCCCACCAGAGCTGGCGGCTGATGCACCAATCCTGGATGTCACGCATCCACGAGAAGTACATGTTTTCGTACTGCTTGGGCACGAAGGCGATGCGGCCGTCTTCGACCGCGGCAATCGCCGGTTCGGCCAGCGGCTTGGTGGACACGTACCACTGATCGGTCAGCCACGGCTCGATGATGGTGCCGGAGCGGTCGCCCTTCGGCACTTTCAGGGCGTGATCATCAACGCTGACCAGCAGGCCGGCAGCGTCGAATGCAGCAACGATCTGCTTGCGTGCTTCGAAACGGTCGAGACCGGCGTAAGCCGCAGGCAGGCTGCCGTCAACGCTTTCATTCAGGGTGCCATCGAGATTGAACACCTGAGCAGCAGGCAGCACGCTGGCATTCTTGTCGAAAATGTTCAGCAGCGGCAGGTTATGACGCTTGCCGACTTCGTAGTCGTTGAAATCGTGCGCCGGGGTGATTTTCACGCAGCCGGTGCCGAATTCAGGGTCACAGTAATCATCGGCAATGATCGGAATGCGACGGCCGACCAGCGGCAGTTCGACGAACTTGCCGATCAGCGCCTTGTAGCGCTCGTCCTGCGGGTTCACGGCAACCGCCGCATCACCGAGCATGGTTTCCGGGCGGGTGGTGGCAACGATCAGGTAATCCAGGCCTTCGGCGGTTTTTGCGCCATCAGCCAGCGGGTAGAGCAGGTTCCACAGATGGCCTTTCTCGTCGTGGTTTTCGACTTCGAGATCGGAAATCGCGGTGTGCAGCTTGGTGTCCCAGTTGACCAGCCGCTTGCCGCGGTAGATCAGGCCGTCCTCACGCAGGCGCACGAATGCTTCTTTCACGGCTTCGGACAGGCCGTCGTCCATGGTGAAACGCTCACGGCTCCAGTCGACCGACGAACCCAGGCGGCGGATCTGACGGCTGATATTGCCACCGGACTCGGCTTTCCATTCCCAGATCTTGTCGAGAAACTTTTCGCGGCCCAGCTCATGACGACTCACGCCTTGCGCTTCGAGACGACGCTCCACCAGCATCTGCGTGGCAATACCGGCGTGGTCGGTGCCCGGCTGCCACAGCGTGTTGCGACCCTGCATGCGACGGAAACGGATCAGCGCGTCCATGATCGCGTTGTTGAAACCGTGACCCATGTGCAGGCTGCCGGTGACGTTCGGCGGCGGGATCATGATGGTGTACGAGTCACCCGCGCCTTGCGGAGCGAAATAGTTCTCGGACTCCCAGGTCTGATACCAGGAAGTTTCGATGGCGTGCGGCTGGTAAGTCTTGTCCATGCGCGGCGGGAACCTGTGGCCTTGATTCGGAAACCGGTAAGTATAGACCTGTGGGCAAGCGACAAGCCATAAGCGCGGGGCCACAAGCTGGCAGTTCTGTCAGTAGGCGGCGAGCGGGCGAGGGGGCATGATTTCGTATCAAACCTTGAGTTGCAGGACGAACGCGGCCATGAACGAGACTTTGAAAACCGGGCGCGTACTGTGTCGGTATCGCTATGACGCGCTGGACCGGATTGCCGTCGTCGATCCCGAGGCGCAGGACGTGGTTTCGCGTTTCTATCAAAAGAACCGTTTGACGGTCGAGATACAGGGCGCTGTGCGTCGTTGTGTGTTTCACGGAGCAGACCGTTTGCTGGCGGAATATAAGACTGAAGGCTCCAGTGTCAGGGCGGACCTGCTGGGCACGGACATGCAAGGCAGCGTGCTGGAAGCTGTGAGCGGGCAAGAGCGCCAGTCGTTGGCTTACAGTCCCTATGGTCATCGCGCGCAGGGCGGCCCCTTTTCCGGTTTCAACGGCGAGCGCGCGGATCCCGTGACCGGGCATTACTTGCTGGGTAACGGCTACCGGGCGTTCAATCCGGTGCTGATGCGGTTCAATAGCCCGGACAGCCTGAGCCCATTCGGGCGGGGAGGCTTGAATGCGTATGCGTATTGTCAGGGGGATCCGGTTAATCGGAGTGATCCTGGTGGGCATATTTCATCGTTCAGGCTGAAAAGCATGCGCATGCAATTCAATAAGAGCAGGCCGCTCACCATTGAGGGGCTGCCGGTCGAAATGATGGGAGAGATAATCAAGCACCTGTCTTTCACGGACGCGGCAGCACTGGGTCAAACGTCCATCAGGATGAAAGGGATAGTCGCCGGAGAGGTAGCCGGACAATTAGATAAGCGTTGGGTAGATGCGAATAATTTAGGGAGACGCTGATTTATTCTAAAACCCAGCTGTTGCCCCCAGATAAATCAAGGCCTCCAGAGCGTTGCAGGGACGAAAAATCGAATAAATCAGCGCCTCCTTAGATGTACTATCCGACTTGCACAATGCTGTGAAAAGCGAAACGGGCTCATCGCCCAGCATGTTCAAGAATGGCTCCTTCAAATCAAGGTTCGACAACGCGAAGGCGAACGCCGCGCGAAAAACGAGTGATCAAATTAAGAAGGCTAAGAGTGAAGCACAAGCAGTACCTGATGAATTCACGAAGATACTGAATGCCACTGACCACCAATTTAATGAGGCAGTAGCTACTAACCGCCAAGCGCACGCAGGGTCTCCTGAAATGCTGCAATATATCGATGGGGTGGTGACACAACGTGCGAGCCTGTTGGACGCCTGGTATTACCGCGTTCATCTCAAAGGAAACATGACGCGGTTGGTAAATAAGATCCGCTCCACATTGAGTTCTCCCTGATAGGGTCTCGACGCGCGCCCGACCGAGCCAGGTCCCAAACCACACACCCTCACTTCTGCTGCTGCGCCAACAACCGCTCCAGCCTGGCCTCCAGCCGACGCTTGATCTCGGTCTCTATATGCGGGGCAAAGTCATCAATCACGTCCTGCATGATCAATTGCGCGGCGGCGCGCAGTTCGGTGTCCAGGTGCAACAGCGCATCGGGATTAGGCAGCGCTTGAGCCTGCTGAACCTGTTGCACCTGCGCGACAGACTCATCAGGCGTCAGGGTCGGGATATCTTCTTCGTCGAAGTCCTGTTGATGCGCGGTATTGGGCCGGTTGCCGACCACGTCGAACAACAACGGAATCTGCCCTTCGCGTTGAACCGTGTCGTTCAGCAGCGGGGGTTGGTTGGCGTCGTCGCCGAGCAATTGGCGGATCGATTCGAGGTCGTCCAGTAAATGCGCGGATCCAGCTTTGTTTGAAGTGTCCATCGGGTCCTCAAAGACGCTGCAGTCGGTGATCTTGCGGAGGATAGCCCTGTTCGCGGTAGGAACGGAAACTCTCGCGTGCGGCAAGGCGTATGGCCGGGTCTTCGACAACCACTTCCGCCACGCGGGCGAATCGGCTGAAAAAGGCCGGAATGCTCAGGTCGAGGTTGACCAACAGGTCGTCGTGCGCACCCGGATCTGCGCCAAGGCCCAGCACCACCGGGGCATCGTGATCGCTCTCGGCGTCGCCATGGGGCAGAAACACTTCGCCCTTGAAGCGCCAGAGTCGGGCGTCGAGGTCTTTGCGCTGCGCGGCATCGCTGCAGTGCAGGTAAACCTTGTGACCGAGCCGCCAGGCTTTTTCCGTCAGTTTGCAGGCAAAGTCCAGGCGAGCAGCCGGGTCGGCACTGGGCAGAATGTAAAAATCGACTTGAGTCATGTGGGGTCCGGAACCAGTGGCGTATCGAGGGTGAGCCCGATACGCCAGGGTTGCTTTACTTAAACGCCCGCGCGGTCGAGCAGGTACTGGGTCAGCAGCGGAACCGGACGCCCGGTGGCGCCTTTGTCCTTGCCGCCGCTCAGCCATGCAGTACCGGCGATGTCCAGGTGAGCCCACTCGTAGGCTTTGGTGAAGCGCGACAGGAAGCAGGCTGCGGTGATGGTGCCGCCTTTCGGACCGCCGATATTGGCGATGTCGGCGAACGGGCTGTCCAGTTGCTCCTGATACTCATCGAACAACGGCAACTGCCAGGCACGGTCATCCGCTTGCTTGCCCGCGTCGAGCAACTGATTGATCAGCGCATCGTTGTTGCCCAGCAGGCCGGAGGTATGACCGCCCAGTGCAACCACGCATGCGCCCGTCAGGGTGGCAATATCGATAACGGCCTGTGGTTTGAAACGCTCGGCGTAGGTCAGCGCGTCGCACAGCACCAGACGGCCTTCGGCGTCGGTGTTGAGGATTTCGACGGTCTGGCCGCTCATGGTAGTGACGATGTCGCCAGGGCGCGTGGCGGTGCCGCTCGGCATGTTTTCGGCGCAGGCCAGAATGCACACCAGGTTGATCGGCAGTTTCAATTCCAGCACGGCGCGCAGGGTGCCGAACACGCTGGCAGCGCCGCACATGTCGAACTTCATCTCGTCCATGCCTGCGGCCGGCTTGATGCTGATGCCGCCGGTGTCAAAGGTGATGCCTTTGCCGACCAGTACGTACGGTTTGTCGCCTTTCTTCGCGCCCTGATAATTCATCACGATCAGGCGCGGCGGCTGGGCGCTGCCCTGTGCTACGGCGAGAAACGACCCCATGCCCAGTTCAGCGAGTTTCTTCTCGTCGTGAATCTCTACCTTCAGATTCTTGTGTGCCTTGCCCAGCGCCTTGGCTTCTTCGCCCAGGTAGGTCGGGTGGCAGATGTTCGGTGGCAGATTGCCCAGGTCGCGGGTCAGTGCCATGCCGGTGGCGATCGCTTGCGCGTGAGCAGAAGCGCGCTCGACGTCGGCCACGCTGAGTTTGTCGGTCAGCAGGGTGATTTTCTTCAGCGGGCGCGCTTCGGCCTTCTGGGTCTTGAAGCGGTCGAAGACGTATTCGCCATCGGCCAGTGCCTCGACCAGCAGGCGAGCCTTGCCGTAGGTATCGCGGTTCTTCACGGACAGGTCATCAAGAACAATCGCTGCATCGCTGCCGCCCAGGCCCTTCAGGCACGTGAGAACGCCGCCGACGAGCTTCTTCAATTGACGGTCCGACAGCTCGCCGTCCTTACCGGTGCCGACCAGCAGAACGCGCTCGGCCTTGATATTGGGCAGGTTGGTCAGCAGCAGGCTCTGGCCTGACTTGCCTGCCAGGTCGCCACGTTTCAGCACGGCGGAAAGCGCGCCGCCGCTCAGGGAGTCGACCACTTGGGCAGCGCCGGCCAGCATGCGGCTTTCGCTGACGGTGACCACCAGCGTTGCGATTTTCAAGGTTTCTGGGCTTACGCTTTTAACAACCAATTCCATGTGGGGTCCCCGAATAGGCGATGAGAGTCGCAATATGAATGATGTGCGCGGCAGGGCCTGTGTGTTTTCAAGGGCGATGGCCGCGATAAGCCTTGCAGTTTGACCCCGCTGCACGACTGCTGACAACCCCGTAAAGCCGTCTGCCTGACCGGTATGTGCGATCTATCCCCGGTGTGCAGTGACAGAAACGCACAATCACAGGATAATGCCGCATATTTTTTGATGCCCACGCCTTTTGCAGGCGTGAATTTCCGGTTGCCGTGGCTCACAATTTTCCCTGTTTGGCTGCCTGAGCCTGACAACTCTGGAGTGTCTGGTTTGATTGTCTTTCGTTATCTTTCTCGAGAAGTACTGCTTACCCTGAGCGCGGTCAGCGCCGTGCTGCTGGTGTTCATCATGAGCGGACGGTTCATCAAGTACCTGGCGCAGGCCGCTTCCGGGGCGCTTGATCCGGGCGTGCTGTTCATGATCATGGGCTTCCGCCTGCCGGGCTTTTTGCAGGTGATTCTGCCACTGGGGCTGTTTCTCGGCATTCTGATGGCATACGGCCGTCTGTATCTGGAAAGTGAAATGACCGTGCTGGCCGCGACCGGCATGAGCCAGCAGCGTTTGCTCGCCATCACCATGGGCCCGGCGGCGCTGGTCGGGCTGGTGGTCGCCTGGCTGAGTTTCAGCCTCGCTCCACAGGGGGCTGCGCAGTTTTCGCAGCTGATCAACCAGCAGGATGCGATGACCGAGTTCGACACGCTGGTGCCGGGTCGCTTCCAGGCATTGCGTGACGGTACGCGTATCACCTACACCAAGGAGCTTTCCGATGATCGCTCGCAACTGACCGGCGTCTTCATTTCCGAAAAGCGCATGTCCAGCGACAAGAGCAAGGACAACGGTATTACCGTGCTGGTGGCCGAGAAGGGGCATCAGGAGGTCCAGCCCAATGGCAGCCGCTTCCTGATTCTGGAAAACGGCTATCGCTATGACGGTAATCCGGGGGCTGCCGATTACCGCGTGATCAAGTACGACACCTATGGTGCGGCATTGCCCAAGCCGGAAATCAGTGAAGAGGTCACCGACCGCGAAGCCATCCCGACCAGCGAGCTGTTCGGTAATCGCACCGCGCGTTCCGTTGCCGAGCTGCAATGGCGTATCTCTCTGCCGCTGTCGGTGTTCATCGTGACCTTGATGGCCATTCCGCTGTCGCGCGTCAACCCTCTCCAGGGCCGCTACCTGAAGCTGCTGCCGGCGATCCTGTTGTACATGTCGTACCTGGCCATTCTGATCTCGGTGCGCAGTTCGCTGGAGAAAGGCAAGCTGCCGCTCAGTCTGGGCATGTGGTGGGTGCATGCCATCTACTTGGCCATCGGCCTTGTGCTGTTCTACTGGGAGCCTATACGTTTGAAAATGGCGAGTCGTCGTAGCGTCACGGAGGTGACTCGTGGTCAAGCTTGATCGTTACATCGGTAAAAGCGTGCTGCTGGCGATCCTGGCGGTGCTGGGGATCATTCTGGGGCTGGTTTCGCTGTTCGCGTTCATCGACGAGATGGGCGATATCAGCGACACCTACACGCTGCCGGATGCCCTCAGCTACGTCATGATGACCGCGCCGCGCAGGGTCTACGACACCTTGCCGATGGCTGCCCTGATCGGCTGTCTGATCGGTCTGGGTTCGCTGGCCAGCAGCAGCGAGCTGACCATCATGCGTGCCGCCGGTGTGTCCATCGGGCGGATCGTCTGGGCGGTCATGAAGCCGATGCTGTTGCTGATGATCGCTGGCGTGCTGGTCGGTGAATACGTCGCGCCTTACGCCGAGAACAAGGCTCAGGCGGCACGTTCGCTGGCGCAGGGGCTGGGTGATGCGCAAAGCGCCAAACACGGTCTGTGGCATCGGCAGGGCGAGGAATTCATTCACATCAACACGGTGCAGCCTAACGGGCTGATGCTGGGTGTCACGCGTTATCGCTTCGACGACCAGCGCCACATGCTGACGTCCAGTTTTGCCAAGGAAGCCCACTTCAAGACCGATTACTGGGAATTGAAGGACGTGACTACCACGCATTTCAATGACGGCCGTACCGAAGTCATCAATACGCCGGACGAGCGCTGGGATGTGTCGCTCAGCCCGCAACTGCTCAGCACCGTCATCATGCCGCCCGAGTCGCTGTCGATCAGCGGTCTCTGGAGCTACGCGCACTATCTGGCCGATCAGGGCCTGAGCAACGGCCGTTACTGGCTGGCGTTCTGGACCAAAGTATTGCAACCCGCCGTAACCGTGGCACTGGTGTTGATGGCCATTTCCTTCATCTTTGGTCCGCTGCGTTCTGTAACGCTGGGGCAGCGGGTGTTCACAGGGGTTGTGGTCGGTTTCACCTTCCGCATCATTCAGGACCTGCTGGGCCCGTCGAGCCTGCTGTTTGGCTTCCCGCCGCTGCTGGCTGTGCTGCTGCCTGCCGGGGTGTGTGCGCTGGCAGGTGTGCTGTTGCTGCGTCGCGCGGGGTAACGCGTCACAACGTCACTGAAAAAGCCGACCTCGTGTCGGCTTTTTCATGCGCAATGGTCCGCACCGCACGACGCAGAAGTTCGCTGTTTACCGGATCACAGATGCACAAAAGCCTCTGACATCGCTGCCAGAGGCTTTTGTGTAAGTGTTGCTTAGCCTTCTGCCTGAACTTCGTCAGCCTGCAGACCTTTCTGGCCCTGTACCGAAACGAAGGTAACTTTCTGGCCTTCTTTCAGGCTCTTGAAGCCGTTACCCTGAATCGCGCGGAAGTGTACGAACAGATCCGGCCCGCTCTCAGGAGTGATAAAACCAAAACCTTTCTCGTCATTGAACCACTTGACGGTACCGCTCTGACGTTCAGCCATTTTCTTATTTCCTTTGACGCTTGAATTAATGACAGCCTCTTTCACAGGAAAGAGTACTGGGGCTGGTTGCAGGAAGTAAGAAACGTAGAGCGGGTTGTAGCAACCTAGAGCTACTGCCCAGGTCCAGATTCAGCGACCCATGCAAACACAGTTCAGAAACTCTACGCCAACTCTCATTACAAAAACAAGCCCCTGTGTTTGCAGGCTTTTGCACCCGTTTTACGGGGCTTCGACGAGGGCGTACGGGTGTTCACTGATTAAGTGCAAGCGCAGGCGCCTTATAATATTTTGCACTTTATAGGTGCGTTTCGGGCATAACCCGTTCACTGTTCCCGAAAGGTTGAAGTCTTCGGGAACAGCAGTTTGGGTGCGAAACCTGTCGGTGTTTTTTTGACGCCTTTATTTAGCCACGGAAGTAACGTTGTGCAACGAAAGGCATTTTAGTTACACGCATCGGGACTTTCTTGCCACGTACCATGGCCCAGACCGGGGTATCCAGCGCTGTGTACTGGCTTTCCAGATAACCCATTGCCAATGGACCGCCCAGGCTAGGGCCGAAGCCGCCGCTGCACACGGTGCCGATGACCGAATCCTGCTCATCGACGATCTGCGTGCCTTCCCGCACCGGAGTGCGTTCCTGTGACAACAGGCCGACGCGCTTCTTGTTCACGCCTTTTTGCTGTTGCGCGAAGACCTGTTCGGCACCTGGAAAACCGCCCGCGCGGGCGCCGTCAGCGCGGCGCACTTTGGAGATCGCCCACAGCAGGCTGGCTTGAATCGGTGAGGTCTCGGTGTCCATGTCATGCCCGTACAGGCACAGGCCTGCTTCCAGACGCAGCGAGTCACGCGCGCCAAGGCCGATAGGGGCGACTTCAGGCTCTTCCAGCAGACGACGCGCCAAGGCTTCTGCCTGCTCGGCCGGGACCGAGATTTCATAGCCGTCTTCACCGGTGTAGCCCGAGCGACTGACGTAGCACTGAACGCCCAGCAGCGTGACACTGGCGAATTGCATGAACGTCATGCTCGCTACCTCGGGTGCAAGGCGCGCCAGTACCGTTACGGCCTGCGGACCTTGCAGCGCAAGCAGGGCGCGTTCTTCGAACAGCGGTTCGATCGTGCATTGACCGGACAGGTGCTGGCGAAGGTGGGCGAGGTCCTGTTCCTTGCAGGCGGCGTTTACAACCAGCATCAATTGCCCGTTACCAAGGTTGGCGACCATCAGGTCGTCGAGGATGCCGCCGGACTCATTGGTGAACATCGCATAGCGCTGCATACCGACTGGCAGATCGATGATGTCGACGGGCACCAGCGTTTCCAGCGCCTTGGCGGCACCGGCACCGCCGAGGCGGATCTGCCCCATGTGCGAGACATCGAACAGCCCCGCCTGAGCGCGGGTGTGCAGGTGTTCCTTCATCACACCGGCCGGGTATTGCACGGGCATGTCGTAGCCGGCGAAAGGCACCATCTTCGCGCCCAGCGCGCGGTGAAGGGCGTGCAAAGGGGTGATCAGCAGCTTCTCTGTGGACATTTTGATTCCTCGTAAGGCAAGCCATGCGCCTGCGCCCTGACCAACGGCGCAGGCTGGCAGCAGGCGATCAGGCTTCCTGATAGCTCTCGATGGACGGGCAGGCGCAGACCAGATTGCGGTCGCCGAATACGTTGTCGACGCGTCCGACCGGAGGCCAGTACTTGTTTTCGATCAACGAATCGACCGGATACACCGCTTGCTCGCGGCTGTAAGGGTGACTCCACTGGCCGACGATTTCCGCAGCGGTGTGCGGTGCGTTTTTCAGTGGATTGTCGTCCTTGTCCAGCGTGCCTTCTTCAACCGCACGGATTTCTTCGCGGATCTTGATCATGGCGTCGCAGAAGCGGTCCAGTTCTTCTCTGGATTCACTTTCGGTCGGCTCGATCATCAGCGTTCCGGCCACCGGGAACGACATGGTCGGTGCGTGGAAGCCGAAGTCGATCAGGCGCTTGGCCACGTCATCGACGCTGATGCCGCTGCTGTCCTTGATCGGGCGCAGGTCAAGGATGCACTCATGCGCAACCAGACCGTTGGCGCCGGTGTACAGCACCGGGTAATGCTCTTCCAGGCGCCGCGAAATGTAGTTGGCATTGAGGATCGCCAGTTGCGAGGCGCGCTTGAGGCCTTCGCCGCCCATCATGCGGATGTACATCCAGGTGATCGGCAGGATGCTGGCGCTGCCGAATGGCGCTGCGCAGACCGCGCCTTCCTTGCGTTCCATGCGTGCGTGCCCCGGCATGAACGGCGCGAGGTGAGACTTGACGCCAATCGGGCCGACGCCCGGGCCACCGCCGCCGTGCGGAATGCAGAAGGTCTTGTGCAGGTTGAGGTGCGAGACGTCGCCGCCGAACTTGCCCGGCGCGCACAAGCCGACCATCGCGTTCATGTTGGCGCCATCGATGTAAACCTGGCCGCCGTTGTCATGAACGATGCCGCAGATTTCGCGAATGCCTTCTTCGAACACGCCGTGGGTCGACGGGTAGGTGATCATCAGCGCTGCAAGCTGGTCGCGGTGCTGAACGGCCTTGGCGCGCAGGTCTTCGATGTCGACGTTGCCGCGCGCATCACAGGCGGTCACCACGACGCGCATGCCGGCCATGTTGGCGGTCGCCGGGTTGGTGCCGTGCGCCGATGACGGGATCAGGCAGATGTCACGGTGCTCGTCGCCACGGCTCTGATGATAAGCGCGGATCGCCAGCAGGCCGGCGTATTCACCCTGGGAGCCCGCGTTCGGTTGCAGCGAAATCGCGTCATAGCCAGTGGCCGCGCAGAGCATGGTCTCCAGTTCGTCGGTCAGTTGCTGGTAGCCAGCGCTCTGCTCGGCAGGGGCGAAGGGGTGGAGATTGCCGAACTCGGCCCAGGTCACCGGGATCATTTCGCTGGCGGCGTTGAGCTTCATGGTGCACGAGCCCAGCGGGATCATGGTGCGGTCCAGTGCCAGGTCCTTGTCGGCCAGCTTGCGCAGGTAGCGCATCAGCTCGGTTTCAGAGTGATAGCGGTTGAATACCGGATGGCTGAGGATGGCCGATTGGCGCTGCAGAGCAGCGGGCAGACGCGACTGAACGCTGTCTGCCAGTGCGGCGAAATCCGGAAGGCTCTGACCATCGCTGGCGAAGATTTCCCACAGCGTTTCGACCGCCGACTGTGACGTGGTTTCGTCGAGTGACAGGCCCAGACGCTGATCGTCGATTTCGCGCAGGTTGATGTGACGCGAGCGGGCGGCAGCATGCAGTGCGGCGGTCTGGCTGCCGGTGACCAGCGTCAGGGTGTCGAAAAAGAACGCTTGTTCGGCTTTCAGGCCCAGTTGGCTCAAGCCTTCGGCCAGGATCGCGGTCAGGTGGTGCACGCGGTTGGCGATCTGTGTCAGGCCGCGCGGGCCGTGATACACCGCGTACATGCTGGCGATATTGGCCAGCAATACCTGTGCGGTGCAAATGTTGCTGGTCGCCTTTTCGCGGCGGATATGCTGTTCGCGGGTTTGCATGGCCAGGCGCAGGGCCTGCTTGCCGTGGCGATCCACCGACACGCCGACCAGACGGCCCGGCATGTCACGCTTGAACGCGTCGCGCGTCGAGAAATAGGCCGCATGCGGGCCGCCGAAGCCCAACGGCACACCGAAGCGTTGCGCACTGCCGATAGCCACGTCTGCGCCGAACTCGCCCGGCGGGGTCAGCAGGGTCAGGGCCAGCAGATCGGCCGCCACCGCTACCAGCGCGTTGGCAGCGTGGAAGCGCTCGACCAGTTCGCGGTAATCGAACACGTCACCATTGCTGGCCGGGTATTGCAGCAGCGCACCGAAGTAATCGCTGACATCGCCCAGCTCGGTCTCATCGGCAACCACGACCGTGATCCCCAGCGGTTCGGCACGGGTGCGCAATACATCGAGGGTCTGCGGGTGGCAGTGGCTGGAGGCGAAGAACTGCTGACTGCTTTTGTTCTTGCTCAGGCGCTTGCAGAACGTCATCGCTTCCGCCGCTGCGGTGGCTTCGTCCAGCAGCGAGGCGTTGGCAATCGGCAGGCCGGTCAGGTCGCTGATCAGGGTCTGGAAATTGAGCAGCGACTCCAGACGGCCTTGGGAGATTTCCGGTTGATACGGGGTATAAGCGGTGTACCAGGCCGGGTTTTCCAGCAGGTTGCGCAGGATTGGCGCAGGTGTATGGGTGTTGTAGTAACCCTGGCCGATGTAGGTTTTGAACAGCTGGTTCTTGCTGGCGATGGCTTTGATGGACGCCAGCGCATCGGCTTCGCTCTGTCCGGCAGGCAGATCGAGCACGCTGGTGCCCTTGATGCTTTCCGGGATCACGCTTTCGCTCAATGCTTCGATGGAGTCAAAACCCAACGTTTGCAACATGGCCAGCTCGTCGTCGGCGCGCGGGCCGATGTGACGGGCGATAAATTCGTTGGCGGTGCTCAGTTGAATACGGTCAGTCATGGCGTGCTCCTCAGGCTTCGGCGTTGGCTTTGATCAGGCGGTCGTAGGCGTCCTGATCCAGCAGGCCGTGGATCGCGTCGGCATTTTGCGGGATGAAGCGAAAGAACCAACCGGCGCCAAGGGCGTCTGCATTGACCAGCTCCGGCGTGGCGTCGAGCGCTGCGTTGACCTCGACCACTTCACCGTCCAGCGGCATGTTGATGCTGCTGGCGGCTTTGACAGATTCCACCACCGATACCTCGGCGTGTTGAGTGTAGGCCTGCAATTCCGGAAGCTGCACAAAGACCACGTCACCGAGCGATTCTTGCGCGTAGGGGGTAATGCCAACCGTCACGCTGCCGTCGGTTTCGGCTCGCAGCCATTCGTGGTCAACGGTGAATCGCAAATCGCTCATACAGGCTCCTTAAAGAACTGGCCTCGCGTCAGGCGCGAGCATATGAGAAGGCACTTAGCAATTTCACGGCCATTTTTTATTTATTCAATAAAATCAGTTGGTTAGGCTGTTCAGACGGCATCAATCGAAGGTGCTCTGTAGCGAAAACGCTACAGTCGGTGGGCACCTTGAAATGGCTGAACGATCAAGGCCTTGAAACGAAGGGCTGTACGCGATTTGTAGCGAAATCATTCCAATGGAATGATTTCGTGACGGGTAAGGCGGCGCCCTTGACCTTCAGCGCCGCCGTGCACGGTTTCAACCGCTAGCCGACCTGCTTTTCGGAGGCGCGCAAAAACCTTTCCAGCTCTGCAAGCGGCAACGGTTTGCTGATCAGATAGCCTTGAATCTGATCGCAATGGCTTTCACGCAGGAACGCCAGTTGCTCGGGCGTCTCTACGCCTTCGGCGATCACTTTGAGACCCAGGCTGTGGGCCAGTTCGATGATTGCCCGGGCGATGGCGGCATCCTGCGGATTGCTAGTCACCTCGCGAACGAAAGCAATGTCGATCTTGAGCTTGTGAATCGGGAAGCGGCGCAGGTACGCGAGGCTTGAATAGCCGGTGCCGAAGTCGTCGATTGAAATACTCACGCCTGCTGACTTGAGCGTTTCCAGCGTCGCGATGGTGTGCGAGGTGTTTTCCATCAACGAGCTTTCCGTCAGCTCGACTTCCAGCCAGCGCGGTTCGACCCGGTGCTTGGTCAGGGCCTGACGGATGTCGGCGACCAGACTGCTGTTGGAAATCTGCTGGCCAGACACGTTGACCGCGACTTGAAACAGTCCCAGCCCAGAGCGCTGCCAGCGGGCAATCTGCGCGCAAACGCTGTCGACCACCCAGTTACCGACCTCACCGATCAGGCCAAGGCTTTCCAGGACCGGCACGAACACCGCCGGCGAAACACCTGGCTGACCGGGACGCGGCCAGCGCAGCAATGCTTCCAGCCCGCAAATCCGGTTATCGTCCAGGTTGAGCTTGGGCTGATAGACAATCTCGAATGCCTGTTTCTCTACTGCATCGCGCAAGGCGGTTTCGAGCTCCAGGCGCGCCGAAACGTCGGCGTTCATCTGCGCGGTATAGAACCGATAGCTGTCGATGCCGAATTTCTTCGCGCTGTTCATGGCGGTGTAGGCGTGCCTGATCAACTCGCGCGCGTCTTCGCCGTCTTCCGGATAAAGGGCGATGCCGATGCTGGCAGTCATGACGATGCTTTGGCCTTCGACATGAAAAGGCACCCGCAACGCCTTGCGGATACGTTCCAGCGTCTTGCGCGTGTCGGCCTGGCCGTCGCGGATCATCAGAATCAGGGCAAATTCGTCGCCGTCCACGCGTCCGAGCGTGTCGCTGGCGTTGAGGCACTCCGAGAGGCGATGGCTGACTTCCAGCAAAACCTGATCGCCCAGGACGTGGCCCCAGGTTTCGTTGATGTTCTTGAAGCCATCCAGGTTGACCGTCAGCGCCGCCAGCTTCCAGCGACTGATGGCCGCTTGAGTGAGGCCCATCTGCAGGCTGGTGAAAAACAGGTCACGGTTCGGCAGCCCGGTCAGCGTGTCGTAGTGGGCCATGGTCAGCAGACGTTGATCGCTTTCCTTGCGCCGGGTGATGTCGCGCACGATACCGACGATGACCCAGTCTTCACCGGTGCGATACGCCTGGCGATGGATTTCGACTTCAACATCATTGCCGCTCTTGTCGCGAATCTGCGTCTCGAGCGGTTCGCTGGGGCCTTTGCCGGCGATGATCTGGTCATACACGACTTCCAGGTTTTCCATGGACGTCTCGCCCAGCTCGGCCGGCGTCTTGTGTGACAGTTCCTCGGCGGTGTAACCCAGCAACTGACAGGCCCTGCGGTTGAACTCGATCAGGCTCATGGTGTTGCGATTGATCAGGAAGATCGCGTCTTCCGAGGCGTCCATCACGGTGCGGAAGCGCTCCAGATCGATAGTGCGCTGTTGCAACTGCTCTTCGAGAATCATGCTGTGGCTTTTCAGGTAATCGCCAAATGATTTGAGCCGCAACAGGTTGCGCACCCGTAGCCACAGTTCAGAGCTGTCCACGGGTTTATTGAGGTATTCCTCGGCACCGGCCTCAAGCCCGGACAGGCGCGCGCTTTGCTGATCGAGTGCGGAAAGCATGATGATCGGGATGTTGGCGGTGCTTTTATTGGCTTTCAGCTGGCTGGCCACTTCGTAGCCGTCCATGCCGGGCATCATGATATCCAGCAGGATCAGGTCCGGCGCGTGGAGTTCGACCATCTCCAGTGCGACTTCCCCCGACTCTGCTGTCAGCGTCCGATAGTTCTGATTCTGTAACAGCACTTCCAGCAGGTCCCGGACATGGACATCGTCATCGACAATCAGGATCGTTGAGGCGCTCTGGGTCATGACATGTGCTCAGGTAAGGGGCTGTTGAGCCGGGCTTTTGTCGAGGAGGGAATCGATAACCCGGTACAACTCCTGGTAGCGCAAAGGCTTGATGATGTAGGCATTGCAGCCTGCCAGGCGGATTTTCTCTTCATCTTCTTTCATCGCCATTGCGGTCAGTGCGACTACAGGAATCGCTGCGGTGCTGGCGTCTTTTTTCAACAATGAGGTGGCTTTCAGGCCATCCATTTCCGGCAACTGAATGTCCATGAGGATCAGGTCAGGCTGATGCTCGCGTGCCAGTTTCAGGCCGGTTTCGGCGTCCGTTGCGCAGAGCACGACGTGCCCGGCGCTGGTCAGTAACAGTTGCGCCAGACGCATGTTGGCCGCGTTGTCTTCGACGATCATGATCTGGGCCACTGCGCCTCCCCGGTTTCGAGCGTGCGGATCGGCAGCCAGACCACGAAGCGCGCGCCGAGGTCTTTGACGCTCGCCACCGCCACGCTACCGCCATGCAGCTCGGCCAGTTGCTTGACCATCGCCAGGCCCAGCCCCGTGCCTTCGAATTTACGTGCCAGGCCACTGTCGATCTGGCTGAACGCTTTGAACAGCTTGTTCATGTCGCTCTGGGCGATGCCTATGCCGGTGTCGCTGACGCTCAGTTCCAGAAACTGCTCGTAGTCACCAGGCGGTACCGGGAAGACATGCGTCGGCCAGTCACCCTCGAGTACGCCAGCCTGCGCGCTTGGAACCTGACGCACCGAGAGCGTGACCCAGCCTCCCGGGGCGCTGAACTTCACCGCATTGGCCAGCAGGTTGTAGACGATCTGTTTGGTCTTGCGTCGGTCCAGCTCCAGCAGGCCGAAGTCGGCGTCGGTTTCCAGCTTCAGTTGAATGCGTTGCAGCGCTGCCTGCTCGCGGACGATCAGCAGGCTGTTGCTCAACAGTTCGTCCAGATCGACCGGTTCCAGCTCCAGCGTCATCATGCCGGCCTCGACCTTGGACAGGTCGAGAATGTCGTTGATCAGCGAGAGCAAATGCTGGCCACTGTTGAAGATGTCGCCGATGTAACCACGCTGGGCGTCGCTCATGTCGCCGACCATTCCGTCCTTGAGGGCTTCGGAGAAGCCGATGATCGCGTTCAAGGGCGTGCGCAGTTCATGGGACATGGTCGCCAGAAACTCGGACTTCATGTGGCTGGCATGCTCCAGCTCGATGTTTTTCTCTTCCAGCGTCCGTTCGAAGCGCTTGCGCTCGGTGACATCGCGAGCCGCGGCAAATACACCCTTTAGCTTGCGATCCCGGTCATGGAAGGTGGCGGCGTTGTATGACACGACGGTTTCCGTGCCGTCGTAGGCGCGCACGGTCAGTTCGTAATCACTGACCTTGTGTTCGCTGATCACGCGTTTGATCGCCGCATCGGCGCTCGCCGGGTCGGTGAAGAAATTCTTGCAGGGGGCACCGATCAGTTCGTCGCGGGTGCGCCCGGTTAGCGCCATCATCTGCTTGTTGACGTCGGAAATAATGCCCTGCGGGTCGGTCATCATCAGCGCATCGATGTTCGATTCGATCAACGAGCGGGTGTAGAACTGCTGATCCCGCAGCCGCTGATCGAGCAACGCTTGGGCTTCTTCTTCCTGCTTGCGGGCCGTGTTATCGGTGCCGATGAGCAGGTAGCCGATGATGGTTTCGGTGCTGTCACGCAGCGAGGTCACCGAGACCATCGCGGACAGGCGGCTGCCGTCCTTGCGGATGTAGGTCAGCTCGTAAATGTCTTCGATACCGCGTGAGGCCTTGAACACCAAGGCTTCAAAGCCCGGTGTGATAGGCGTATTCAGCTCATGGCTGAGTGCTGCGGCGCGAATGATCAGCTCGGCAGGGTCGGAAATATCGGCCGGGGTGATTTTATCGACCACATCTTCGGAGTGATAACCGAGCATGCGTTCGGCGCCGACGTTGAAAATCTGTATGACGCCGTGCTCATCGGTGGCGATGCTGGAGAAATAGGCGCTGTTGAAAATGGCGTCCTGAAGCGCGCCGGTTTTCAGCAGGATTTTCTGCCGGCGGGATTCGACTATCGTTTCGGCACGAGACTGTGGCTCGGCGGCTTGGCGGTCTACTGGCGGGGTTTGCATGATTCTTTCCCGTTACTACGTGACCCTGTCTGCCATTACGGCCGTAATACAAACTTACGGACACCCATTCAAATGGGTGATAAGAGGTTTGTCGAACATACCAGACGCTATCGGCAGTTTATTTATTTAATGAAGCTTTTCTGAATGTTTTTTAGACAAATCTTGCTGGCAAGCTAGGGCTTGGCAGAGATTCCGTACTTTCGCAGGCGGTGCGCGATTGCGGTATGCGAGGTGTGCAGGCGGGCCGCCAACTGGCGAGTGGAGGGGAAATCGGCGTAAAGTTTTTCCAGAAGTTGCTTTTCAAACACGGCTACAGCGTTCTCGAGGCTGTCGACCGGAGCGTCGTTCTGGCGCGCCACTGCCGTACCTGCGATGTCCAGGTCGCCTATATCCACATGGGTGGCTTCGCAGATGGCGGCAGCGCGAAATATCACGTTTTGCAATTGGCGCACATTGCCCGGCCAGCGGTTGCCCAGCAGGGCAGGGTAGGTGGCGTGTGCCAGTCTGCAGACCGGGCGCTGGATCTGCGCGCAGGCCTGCTCCATGAAATAACGCGCCAGCAATAAAATGTCCTGACCACGCTCGCGCAGGGGCGGCACGTGCAGGTTGAGCACGTTGAGGCGATAGAACAGGTCTTCGCGAAAGGAGCCTTCGCTGACCATTTTTTCCAGATCGCGATGGGTTGCGCTCAAAATCCGCACATTGACCCTGATTTCCCGATCCCCGCCAACGCGTCGAAAGCTGCCGTCATTGAGAAAACGCAGCAGTTTCGCTTGCAGGTACGGCGACATTTCGCCGATCTCGTCAAGGAATACGGTGCCCTTGTTAGCCAGTTCCATCAGCCCTGGCTTACCGCCGCGCGCGGCACCGGTAAATGCGCCGGGTGCGTAACCGAACAGCTCGCTTTCCGCCAGATTTTCCGGGAGCGCTGCACAGTTCAAGGCCAGAAAGGGCTCGCCATGGCGCGCGCTGCTGGCATGGCAGGCTCTGGCAACGAGTTCTTTGCCGGTCCCGGTCTCACCCTGAATCAGCAACGGAGCGTCCAGCGTTGCGACCCGTTGTGCCCGGGCCTTGAGTGTGCGGATTGCCGCCGAGTCGCCCAGCAAGGCATCAAAACCTTCGGCGTGATCATGGTGCAGCGCCGACAGACGCTCGCCGATCCGGCTGGGCAGGTACAGCGTGATCAGCGCGCCCGCTTCGGTTATCGGGGTCGCATCGAGCAACAAGGCTTCACCGTTCAAGGTGATTTCCCGCAGCGGCAAGCGAAAGCCGTTTTCCAGCAGGGTTGTCTGCAGGCCGGGTGCGACCAGCAGTTCATCGATGGATTCACCGGCCGGCTCACGACCGATCAGCGCAATCAGCGCAGGATTGGCCAGCAGTACATGCCCGGCACTGTCCAGCGCCAGCACCGGGTCGGTCATGGCGGCGAGCAGCGCGTCCAGTTGCAGATGGCGGCGTTGACCGGGAAGAATGTCCACCACTGTGATTGCTTCCACGCCCCGAACCCGGAATAGCGCGTCCTTGAGCTCTTCGAGCATCTGATGGCTGAGGGTGGGCGCATCGATGTACACGTTGGGCGGCACCATCTCCACAGCATCCAGATTCAGGTTGCGCCCACCCAGAATCGCCAGCACTTCCTGGGTGATGCCAACGCGGTCGATGAAACTGACGTGGATACGCATGGGGCCCTGACGGTTCGCAACGAAGAGGGCGGCAAGTATGCCTTGTGGTGACGGGTTTGGTGAAATCCGGTGGCATACAGTGTGTCAGGCACAATCAATGTGGCCTGTTTCAGGTCCGCTTCGCAGCCCTTCGCTTGTCAGCGATCTGTTGGATGTGGTAGCGGACTTGTCCGCGAACTGCCGGGAACCGGCAGCGAAACCGACCGCCTCGGTGTGCCAGACACAACCAAGGCAGCTGAATTCAGGGCCGCTCCGCAGCCCTTCGCTTGTTGTGGGAGCGGACTTGTCCGCGAACTGCCGGGAACCGGCAGCAAAACCGACCGCCTCGGTGTGCCAGACACAACCAAGGCAGCTGAATTCAGGGCCGCTCCGCAGCCCTTCGCGGACAAACGAAACGTCGCCCGGTCCGCTCCCACGCCCTACGGGCAGAAGCCCGATTTTCGGGCTCATCGAGATGAGCGTCCAGTGTGGGCATGACAATCTTGGCTTGAAGCTTACCGCTCAAGCCTATTCCAGATGCTCCGGCTTGACCGGATCGCCTGATTTGACGTTCAGTTTATTGCGAATGTCGTCGAACATCTGGTCGTAGTCTTTATGTTGGGCGATGGGCAGAGCAGCGGAATTGGGCAGACCGTGTCTGATGGCAATGCGGCTGGCATCGTGAGCGAAGTTGAAGGCCTGATCGCGTGTCAGCTGGAACTGCTCTTCGAACGGTTTGCCAGCGATTTCACCTTGCATGGTGAAATGCATGGAGGTGCCTTCCTTGGGGTCTTCGTTCACGTCGTAGCGCAAGTGGATGTCATAGCTGATATCCGACGGTTGCAGCGCTACGTAGGTGAGATGCAGATGGCCTGGCTCGTACATGAAGTGACTCCATCAGATGATGAGTGTGCTCAGTCAGACACTGATCGTGCCCGGACGGTTCAGCCTTATGCATGTGGCGGCGCTCACGTGCAGCTGTCTCGGTCAATGCTCACGGTCAGCTTTGGCGGGCTCGGGTCTCGACCATATCCAGATATTGCCCAGTGCCATCCCGGTCAGGGCCAGATACAGCCACCAGGCATGACCGATCAGGCTCAGCATGACCACCGCGCACACCAGCATGCTGACGGTTGCGCTGATTTTGGCCTTGCGGGCGACCAGTCGGCCATTACGCCAGTTGTACAGGATCGGCCCGAATACCCGATGGTTTTCCAGCCAGGCGTTCAGCCGCGGCGAACTGCGTGTCGCTGCCCAGGCCGCCAGCAGAATGAATTCGGTGGTCGGCAGGCCAGGAACAAAGATCGCAACAATGCCTATGCCAAGCGCGGTGTAGGCTAGGATGCCGTATAAAAGGCGTGAAAGTCGGGAGCCGGGTGGTTTGTACGTCATGGTCTCTACAGGCAGGTTCGGAAAGCCCGGCCAGCTTAACAGCACCGGGCGCTTTTTCATGCCTGAGCTGCTTCGGCGACAGGTGCATCGATGTAGGCGTGCTGCAGCAGTACATTGAATCGCTCGAAGGCTGCAATCGCTCCTTGATCAAGTTGCGCTTCCTGCTGGGCCGTCAGCGGCAGGTCATCCAGCGTCCTGACAAACGTCTTCCAGCCTGCGGCGCGGCCACCTTCGGGTTCGCCCAGGTGGCGAGCACCGAAGCTGTCGCTCAGGTTCAACGCTTCGGCGCGCTTGATCAGGAAGGCCGCGCCCAGCTTGGAGCCCTCGGAAACGAACAACCAGCCGAGTGCCTCGGCGCTGCTTGTGGCGTGTACTGCGCCGGGCACGGGGTGAGGGATGTCCATGTTCAGGTCGGTAAGGTCTGCCTTTGCCTGTTCCGCCCGGCAGCGTGTGGGCAGGTCTTTGATGATTGCCTGCAGCGCGGGATCGTTGTACAGGCCTTGCAGTTCGCTCTGGAACAGGTACTGCGCAACCACGAAACGGGCATAACCGGCCAGGGATGCAAACGGCGCATGGGCCTTGACCGCTTTGTCGAGCTGTTCGTGTGGCGCATGGGTTATCTGGCTGAGGCGTTGCGAGCGCAGGGTCGGTCGGGTCTGGTCGAGGGGCATCGAGGTCTTCCTTGCTGAAATAGGAGGCATGTTGAAAAAAGGGCTTGTTGAATAGACGAATAGCCAGCCCCGAGAGCGTAAAAAAAGCCTGCCGCCTTTATTCGACGGCGGGCTTCGAGTCACTGTCGGGTTTAGATGTCCCACACCAGATTGACGCTGAAGTTGCGTCCCGGCTGGGTCAGGCGATCGAGATTGGCGGGCGCAGTCACGCCAGCCTCGCCCACGCCGTCGTAGCCGCGCACGACATCCCAGCGCCAGTACTTCTTGTCGGTCAGGTTGTAGAGGCCCGCGTTCACGGTCACGTCATTGCTGACTTTGTAGTACCCGGTCAGGTCGAGAATGCCGAAGCCCGGCGTCTTGAACTGGCTGGAGGTGCCATCCGGTGTGTGGAAATTGCTGTCGTCCACGCGGGTCTTGCGCTTGACCAGCGTCCAGCTCAACAGGCCGCCATAGGCGCCTTGGTCATACCCGAGGCCGAGGACGCCGGTCAGCGGGTTGACGCTGTTGATCGGTTCGCCCGTGTCCTCGTTGCGCCCGTGTACGTAAGCAATGGATGCCTGGCTGTACAGACCGTCTGGCGCGCCCAGGCTGTCGAGATTCAGACGGCCCTTGAACTCTGCGCCCTTTATGGTGGCGTGCTTGATGTTGCTGGACTGGAAAGTGAGTTCGTCATAACCGGGGGTGATTGCGTCCTCGTTGATGAAGTCGCGGTACTTGTTGTAGAACACGGCGATGTCGAACGAGCCTGATTCAAAACGGCCACGCAGACCGGTTTCATAACTTTTGCTGGTTTCCGGCTTGAGGTCCGGGTTGGGCTCGACCACGTACCCGGCAGTGGGGTTTTCAAAGCGTCCATAAAGCGCTTTGGCCGAAGGCGTGCGGAAGCCTTCGGCATACTGGCCATACGCGGTGTACTGGTCGCTCAGCGCGTAGGTCACGCCGAACTTGGGCGACAGGCGATGCCATGTCCGCGTTTCATCGTTAGCCTGGCCGGTGTCGGTCAGGCTGACCGACCTGAGAAACTCCGGCGTGAACTCCGGGTCGAGCCGGGTGTGGTCATAGCGCACGCCGGGCAGGAAGGTCCAGTCGTTCCAGCTGATTTGATCCTGAGCGAACAGCGCGTAGCTGGTGATGGTCGGGTCCGGAAAATCGCTGGTTGCGGCCAGTCGGTCGCTCGGGCTGTCTGCACCGACCACACGACACGAGCCGAACACTCGCGCACAGGTCCCGCTGCCGCTGCGCAGTCCGGTGACTTTCTGTTGTTTGAGGGTGGTGCCGTAGGTCAGCACATGATCGGTACTGGCAATGGAAAAGGCCTTGTCCAGCTGTGCATCGAAAATCCACTGCTTTTCCTGATACTCCGTATCGCGTTGGCGATACACATCGCGGGAGAACGGGAAATAGCGTTCGTCGGTGCTTTGGTCGGTCTTGGCGGTCTGGTAATTCAGGCTCCATTTGAGGTTATCCACCAGCGGGCTGTCGAGACTGAACGTGTTCTCGATACCGAAGCGTTCACGGGTGATCGTGTCGTTACCCTCGCGCGACCGATACATGCCCAGCCCGCTGCCATTGGTGAACGGTCCGCCCACTGCGCTCAGCAGGTTGGTATCGCGATCATCCTTGTACTTTTCATAGGCCAGCGCCAGACGCGCGCCATCGGCGTAGTTCCAGCCCAGCTTACCCAGCACATTGGTGCTGCGGGCGTCCTGCGGGTTGGCCTCGGTGCGAGCCAGCCCGGTGCCGCCGGTTTCGCCATAGGATTCGGTTTCGTGACCATTGCGCTGGCTCAGGTGCAGCAGGCCGTCGAACTCGCCCTGACGCCCGGCGAGGGTGGCCGAGTTCAGCCAGTTTTCGTCTGCCGAGCTGTAGCCGGTTTTCAGGCGCGCGCCGATATCCTTGCCGGGTTTGATGATGTCATCCGGGTCCAGCGTGTAATAACTGACCACGCCGCCGATGGCACTGCTGCCGTACAGGGCCGAGGCGGGGCCGCGAAGGATTTCCACGCGTTTGACGATCTCGGGGTCGACATAGTTGCGGTGGGTCTGCGCATAGGGGCCGGTGAAGAAGCTGTCGGGCACTTCAACGCCATCGACCTGGGTCAGGACGCGGTTGCCGTCGATGCCGCGAATGTTGTAACCGGTCGTGCCTGCGCGCTGGCCTGCGCCGCCCACCTACACGCCTGGCTCGTAACGCACCAGGTCGCGAATGGTGTTGATGTTCTGGCGGTCGAGTTGTTCGCGCGTATGCACACTGACTGTGTTCGGCACGGTGACCACGTCCTGAGCCTGACGCGTTGCACTGACGGTGATCTGATCGAGGGCCATGACCCCGGCAATGTGTTTTTCCAGCACCACATTGTTATTGCCGAGGTTGCGATAGCTCAGTGAGCTGCCCGCCAGCAATTTGTCCAGCGCGGCCGTCGCGCTCAGGTTGCCGCTTGCGCCACCGGTGGTTACATTTTGTGCCAGTTCCGCTGACATGCCCACCTGCCAGCCGGTGACGCGGCTGAATTCGTTCAGGGCCGATACCAGCGGCTGCTGGCTGATCGAAAAGGTGTAGGTGCCAGCCGGGCGTGGCGACGCAACATTTTCGCTGGAAGCATGGGCGGGCAGTGCCTGCAGACCTGCGCCAAGCACTGCAAGGGTCAGCAGTGAAAGCGTGAGCCGTGCGCGGCTGTGGGCGACAGGCGTGAACGTGGGTGACATCGGTAGCGCTCCCTGGGGTGTTGCTCGTTATAGTGTTTGCAAACTGCTTCCGGATGAGAATCAGTTGCATCGGCTATAACTAGACGAACGGCCAGCCGCTATCGAGTAAAAAAATTCTGCTTCAGTTGAGAATCACCAGCGCGGGCAATTCATGCACGCTCGCCGACGTGATCTGCGCCAGCGAGCGCACCACATCCAGCGGGTTGTCGAGGCGATAATTGCCGGTGACGGCCACCTGATTCAGTCGCGCATTGGGGCTGATGATCCAGCCTGGATAATAGCGACGCAGTTCAGCCAGCACTTCGCTCAACGGGCTGTTGGCGAAGACCAGTCGGCCCTGCACCCAGGCCAGGTCCCGCGCCGGATCAAGTTTTTCACGGTTTCCAAAACCGCCAGGCCCGATGCGAAGGCGTTCTCCGGCTGCCAGGCTGAGGCTTGAGTTGCCTCGCACAGCATGCACATCAACAGCGCCGCGCTGTACGTCCACTTGCGCCACACCGTCCAGATAACGCACAGAGAACGCGGTGCTGTCGGCACTCATGCGTACCGGCCCGGCTTCGATTTCGAATGGCAAGCCCGGCCGGGACGCCACATCGAAGAACGCTTCGCCTTGAAGCAGGCGGGCAGAGCGCTGCTGGCCGTCGATCCGGCTGGAAAACGCCGAGTTGGTGTTGAGCAGAACCTTCGAGCCATCGGTCAGTTCGAGCCGCTGGCGCTCGCCGACCACGGTCAGGTGATCCGCTTGCAGGCGTAACGGTAGATTGCTGAAACTGAACAGCCCAAGCAGCAGAACGGCGGCGGTGGCCAGCGGTTTCCAGTGCGGGCGGACACGCTGCCACATCGAAGGCTGGCGTGGCTGCGCGAGGGTTTCAGCCGCGAGTTGAACAGGCTGCGAGTGCCAGATCGCCCGGGCCTTGTCGAACGCGCGCGCGTGCGCTGGATCGGCATTCAGCCATGTCTGGAAACTTGCCAGCCGATCGGCATCGGCGTCTTCCAGCTCGATCAGCCAGGTCAGCGCCTGATCCATTGCGCGATCGTTCAATACGTCCTGCGCAATCGCTTGCGGACGTTCTGTTCTCGGGGGCACGGTGTTCCTCGGAATCCTGAAACTGTGTCGATAAGAGTCTGGAGCCTGCGGCAGCATTCAGGGCGGGTCAAGCCTTGAAATCACGCCCACGCAGATCGCCATGATCAGTTTCAATTCTTTTTGCACCGTGCTGGCCGAGACCTGCAACTGCTCGGCGATCTCCAGATAACTGCAGCCATCGAGGCGGCTGAGGGTGAAGATTTTCTGCTGACGCGGGCTGAGTGTGCTCAGGCTGGCGCTCAACCCTTCGAGCAGGCGCTTGGCGTGCGCGGCATCTTCGGGGGCCCCGAGTTGGGCAACGACGCGTTCCAGTTGTGCGGGGGAAACGTCCTCGATCATGGTCCGGCCATGAATGCGCCGGGCACGCAAATGATCCAGCGCCAGATTGCGGGCTGTCTGGAAGACGAAGGGTTCGAGATGATCGACGGGGTGTTCGGTCAGTGCCCGACTGACGCGTAGCCAGGTCTCCTGAAGCAAGTCCTCGGCGGCACTGTGGCTGCCAACCATGCGCTGCAACGTGCGCAACAGCACGGCACGTTGGGCCAGAAAGACGTCATTGAAGCGAGACTGCGACACAAGGAGAGCCCGACCGAAGATTCAAGCAAATGATAATGCTTCTCATCTTCTGGTCGGGTCAAGCGTGGATCGGTAAATATTTGTTCCGGCAGTGTCTCGTTGCTGCGTTCCAGTAAGAGCCGCTTGCGGTGACGCCAGCCATCACGTCCAACTGCTCATGAAACGGTTACTGCGCGTTATGCAGCGCCAGGCAGTTGTCGAGCATGCGGTTGGAGAACGCCCATTCGTTGTCGTACCACGAGAGCACCTTGAGCAATTTGCCGCTGACTTTGGTGTGATTGGCGTCGAAGATCGACGACAGCGGGTTGTGATTGAAGTCGTGGGAGACCAGCGGCAGGGTGTTGTAACCGAGCACTTTGGAATGCTGGCTGGCTTCTTTCATCAGCGCATTGACTTCTTCAGCCGTGGTCTCACGCTTCAGGGTCACGGTCAGGTCGACCAGCGAGACGTTGATCACCGGCACACGAACGGCCATGCCGGTCAGTTTGCCTGCCAGTTCCGGCAGCACCAGGCCCACCGCTTCGGCAGCCCCGGTCTTGCTCGGGATCATCGACTGGGTGGCCGAACGCGCACGGTACGGGTCGGTGTGGTAGACGTCGATCAGGTTCTGGTCGTTGGTGTAGGCATGGATGGTGGTCATCAGCCCGGTTTCAATGCCCAGTTCGCGATGCAGCACTTGAGCCACCGGCGCCAGGCAGTTGGTGGTGCACGATGCGCTGGAGATGATCTGGTGTGACTGGCGCAGCGTGTCGTGGTTGACACCATAGACGATGGTGGCATCGGCACCACTGGCCGGGGCAGAGATAATCACCTTGCGCGCACCGGCAGTCAGGTGCGCTGCAGCCTTGTCGCGGCTGGTGAACAGGCCGGTGCATTCGAACACCACGTCGATGTTCTGCGCTTTCCACGGCAATTCGGCCGGGTTGCGGATGGCGCTGACCGAAATACGGTCACCGTTGACGGTCAGACTTTCCTTGTCACACTCGACCGTGCCGCTGAAAGGGCCGTGTACGGTGTCGAAACGCAGCAGGTGCGCGTTCATTTCGCTGTCGCCCAGATCGTTGATGGCGACGACCTGCAGGTCCTGACGGTAGCCTTGGGTATACAGTGCGCGTAGGACGTTGCGGCCGATTCGGCCAAAACCGTTGATTGCGATACGAAGAGTCATACAGCCGTCCTTCTGAATTTGTTGTTGGAATTACAAGATTATTCTCATGGAAATAGAAAACAAGCCTTTTTAGTGGCAATATTTTGTTTTATCTACAACTACAAGCCTGAAAGGCCCTCCCGGTTGATCGAGATCAGGGTTCAACCTCCTGACCGTACAGCTCGATAACCGGAACCGTCTTTACGGGTGACCTTAGACGTTAGCCTGGAGTTCACCACATGCATCCCCGCATTCTTGAGGTAACCGAGCGGCTCATCGCTCGCAGCCGTGACACCCGTCAGCGTTATCTTGAATTGATTCGCGGTGCAGCGAGCGAAGGCCCGATGCGCGGCAAACTGCAATGTGCCAACTTTGCTCACGGGGTCGCTGCCTGCGGCCCGGAAGACAAGCAAAACCTGCGTCTGATGAATGCCGCGAACGTGGCGATCGTCTCTTCCTACAACGAGATGCTCTCGGCGCATCAGCCCTACGAACACTTCCCTGCGCAGATTAAACAGGCGTTACGTGACATTGGATCGGTCGGTCAGTTTGCCGGTGGCGTGCCCGCCATGTGCGATGGCGTTACCCAGGGCGAACCGGGCATGGAACTGGCCATCGCCAGCCGCGAAGTGATCGCCATGTCTACCGCCGTGGCGTTGTCCCACAACATGTTCGATGCCGCGTTGATGCTGGGTATCTGCGACAAGATCGTCCCCGGCCTGATGATGGGCTCGCTGCGTTTTGGTCATCTACCGACCGTTTTCGTGCCCGGCGGGCCGATGGTGTCGGGGATTTCCAACAAGCAAAAAGCCGACGTGCGGCAGCGTTACGCGGAAGGCAAGGCCACCCGCGAAGAGCTGCTGGACTCGGAAATGAAGTCCTACCACGGCCCCGGCACCTGCACCTTTTACGGCACGGCCAACACCAATCAACTGCTGATGGAGGTCATGGGCATGCACCTTCCCGGTGCTTCGTTCGTCAATCCCTACACGCCGTTGCGCGATGCGCTGACTGTCGAGGCGGCGCAGCAGGTCACCCGGCTGACCAAACAGAGCGGCAACTTCATGCCGATCGGCGAAATCGTCGACGAGCGCTCGCTGGTCAACTCCATTGTCGCGCTGCACGCGACAGGCGGTTCGACCAACCACACGCTGCACATGCCCGCCATCGCCCAGGCTGCCGGTATCCAGTTGACTTGGCAGGACATGGCCGATCTGTCGGAAGTGGTGCCGACCCTCAGCCATGTGTATCCGAACGGCAAGGCGGACATCAACCACTTCCAGGCTGCCGGAGGCATGTCGTTCCTGATTCGCGAGTTGCTCGCTGCAGGCCTGCTGCACGAAAACGTCAATACCGTGGCCGGTTACGGCCTCAGCCGCTACACCAAAGAGCCTTTTCTGGAAGACGGCAAGCTGGTCTGGCGCGAAGGTCCGCTGGAAAGCCTGGATGAAAATATACTGCGTCCGGTGTCGCGTCCGTTTTCGCCGGAAGGTGGCCTGCGGGTCATGGAGGGCAACCTGGGCCGTGGCGTGATGAAGGTTTCTGCGGTCGCCCCCGAGCACCAGATCGTCGAGGCTCCGGCCAAGGTGTTCGAGGATCAGCAGGACCTGGCTGATGCGTTCAAGGCCGGCGAACTGGAATGTGATTTCGTTGCCGTGATGCGTTTCCAGGGGCCACGCTCCAACGGTATGCCCGAGCTGCACAAGATGACGCCGTTTCTGGGCGTTCTGCAGGACCGGGGCTTCAAGGTCGCGCTGGTGACCGATGGACGGATGTCGGGCGCTTCGGGCAAGATCCCGGCAGCGATTCACGTTTGCCCTGAAGCGTTCGACGGTGGCCCTTTGGCACTGGTGCGCGATGGCGATGTGATCCGCGTCGATGGCGTAAAAGGCACGTTACAAGTGCTGGTCGAGGCGTCAGAATTGGCCGCCCGCGAACCGGCCGTCAATCAGCTCGACAATAGCGTTGGCTGCGGTCGCGAGCTGTTTGGATTCATGCGCATGGCCTTCAGCTCCGCAGAGCAAGGCGCCAGCGCCTTTACCTCTAGTCTGGAGAAGCTCAAGTGAAGTTGGCCCTGGTCGGTGACATCGGCGGTACCAATGCACGTTTTGCCATATGGGAAGACGACACGCTGCATTCTGTCCGGGTATTCCCGACCATTGACTACGCAGGCCCGGAAAAGGCCATCGAAGTCTATCTTCAGGACCTTGAGTTGCAGCGCGGTGATATCGGCTACGTCTGTCTGGCGGTCGCCGGGCCGGTCGACGGTGATCTGTTTCAGTTCACCAACAGTCATTGGCAGCTCAGTCGCGAAGCGTTCTGCGCCGATCTCAAGGTCGATCACCTGCTGCTGATCAACGATTTCACCGCCATGGCGCTGGGCATGACCCGCCTCAAGGATGACGAGTACCTGACCGTCTGCCATGGTCAGGGCAAACCGGATCGGCCGCGTGTCGTGGTCGGGCCGGGCACCGGTCTGGGCGTCGGTACGCTGATCAAGCTGGAGGGTGATCGCTGGATGGCGTTGCCGGGGGAGGGCGGGCATGCCGACCTGCCCATCGGCAGCCCGCGCGAAGCGTTGCTGTGGGCGCGGCTGATGGCCGAGCGCGAGCACGTCAGTGCCGAAGTGGTGCTCAGTGGTGCGGGCCTGTTGCTGCTCTATCAGGTCAGTTGCGCGCTGGATAACGTCGAGGCAGTGCTCAAGTCGCCTGCCGCGATCACCGCGGCGGCGCTGGCGGGCGATCCGGTGGCGGCAGCGGTACTGGAACAGTTCTGTGTGTTTCTGGGCCGCGTGGTGGGCAATAACGTGCTCGTTCAGGGTGGCTTGGGCGGTGTGTACATCGTCGGTGGCGTGGTCCCGAGGTTCGTCGACTTCTTCATCAACAGCGGCTTCAAGCGCGCCATGGCAGAAAAAGGCGTGATGAGCGACTATTTCAAAGGCCTGCCGGTCTGGCTGGTCACCGCCGAATACCCTGGTCTGATGGGGTCAGGTGTTGCCTTGCAACAGGCTTTCGGTTCGCAGATCTGAGCAACATCCCATAACAACAAAGCTTTGCAGCCAAACAAGGACGCCTCATTTTGAGTTCAGTCAGTAAATCGATCCTGCTGGTGGATGACGATCAGGAGATTCGCGAGTTGCTGGACACCTACCTGAGCCGCGCCGGTTTTCAGGTACGCACCGTTGGCGATGGCGCTGGATTTCGTCAGGCATTCAATGAGGCGTCGAGCGATTTGCTGATTCTCGATGTCATGCTGCCCGACGAAGACGGTTTCAGCCTGTGCAAATGGGTGCGCCAGCATCCGCGCCAACCGCATGTGCCCATCATCATGCTGACCGCCAGCTCCGACGAAGCCGACCGCGTCATCGGCCTGGAGCTGGGGGCCGACGATTACCTCGGCAAGCCCTTCAGCCCGCGCGAGCTGCAGGCCAGAATCAAAGCGCTGTTGCGCCGTGCCCAGTTCGGCCAGGAACGTGCGAGCGGCGATGTGATTGTGTTCGATGAATGGCGTCTGGACATGGTCAGCCATCGACTGTTTCACAACGATGGCGAAGAAGTGATTTTGTCCGGCGCCGACTTTGCGCTGCTCAAGCTGTTTCTCGACAACCCGCAGCAGATCCTCGACCGCGACACTATCGGCAACGCCACCCGTGGGCGCGAGTTGATGCCGCTGGAGCGCATCGTCGATATGGCGGTCAGCCGCCTGCGCCAGCGTTTGCGCGATACCGGCAAGTCGCCTCGTCTGATTCGCACCATACGCGGCAGCGGTTACCTGCTGGCGGCGAACGTCAACACGCAAGCAGGCGGCAATTATTAAGCCGCTTGCCACGGGTCGAAAAAAAGCCGGCCTGCCGCTGCCGCGCTCACTGTTGGGCCGCATGCTGCTGCTCACCTTACTGGCGGTGCTGATGGCTCAGGCGCTGTCCAGCGTGATCTGGCTGTCGCAATTGCGTGTCACGCAGATGGAAGGGCTGGTCACCAGTGCGCGGAGCCTGGCGTATTCGATGGCGGCCAGTGTCAGCTACTTTCGCTCATTGCCGCTGGCTTACCGGCCGATGGTGCTGGATCAGTTGCGCAGCATGGGCGGCACACGCTTCGTGGTCTCGCTCAACGATCACCCGCTGGATATGCCGATCATGCAACCCACGCCGCGCAAACAGGCGGTGCTGGACGTCGTCGGTGAAGTATTGCGCCAGCGGATGGGCAACGATCCGGCCATCACTGTATGGTTTGCCCGCCCGGAAGAACTGCGGATTTTCAATAGCGGCCTGAAGCTCGACGAGCTGCCGCGCTCCTGGGCGCATTACGCGCTGACGCTCGAACCGGTGAACCCGCCGGTGCTGGTGACGCAGATCGAAATGGCGCCGGGCGAATGGTTTTACATTGCCTCGCTATTGCCCGAGCCTTACACCTCGCTCGAAGAGCAGGAGCTGCCTCTCCAGCAGGTCTCGTTCATCGTCCTGACCAGCCTTTTTCTGTTGCTGTTCATCGGCTTGCTGGTGCACTGGCAAAGCCGTCCGCTAAAACGGCTGGCGCGCGCTGCGAGGGACATGTCGCTGGGTGCGGACGTGGTGCCGGTGGATGAAGGCGGCGGCAGCGAAGTGGTCGAGGTCAGCCGCGCGTTCAATGCGATGCGCACCCGGATCAGCCGCTACCTGACCGAAAGGGGCCAACTGTTCAGCGCGATTTCCCACGATTTGCGCACGCCCATCACCCGTTTGCGGCTGCGGGTCGAACTGCTGGAAGACGAGCAGCTGCAACGCAAGTTCAGCCGCGATCTGGATGAACTGGAGATGCTGGTCAAGGGCGCGCTGCAATGCGTCAAAGACACCGACATTCACGAAAATATCGAGCCGGTCGACCTCAATGCACTGCTGGACTGTCTGGTCGAACCCTGGTTGCTGGCTGATGGCAGCGGGCGCGTCACGCAGCAGGGCGAGGCGCAGGCTGCGTACCCCGGCAAGCCGCTGGCGCTCAAGCGCTGTATTGGCAATCTGATCGACAACGCCCTTAAATACGGGCATCGAGCGCATTTGAAGGTCGAAGACAATGCCCAAGCGTTTGTCTTGCACGTGGACGACGAAGGTCCGGGCGTTCCCGAGCAGCGTCTCGAACACGTCTTCGAGCCGCATTTCCGCCTCGCGGGCAATCAGCAGCAGGGTTACGGCCTGGGTCTGGGGATCGCCCGCAACATCGCCCACAGTCACGGTGGCGAAGTCAGTTTGCAGAACCTGCGCGGTGGTGGGCTGCGGGTGACGTTGTATCTACCGCGGACGGTTGAATGATTGATCGTGTAGTGGGCTTTAGACCTTTGCGGCCGGGGACTTTGCCAAATGTCACCATTCTGTGACATTTTCGCATCCCTTCGTTACTGTTGCCGCCTCCGGCTTGGTTAGACTCCCACGAAGCGCAAGCATCAGACTTGCTCAGGCATAACAACAAGAAAGGTCAATTCGATGAATTCCATGTCACGTCTCGCCGTTGTCATCTCTCTCGCTTCGTTGTTCCCTCTGAGCGCCACCGCCGCTGAATCCAAAGGCACCGTTGAAGTGGTGCACTGGTGGACATCGGGTGGCGAAAAAGCTGCAGTCGATGTCTTGAAAGCACAAGTTGAAAAAGACGGCTTTGTCTGGAAAGACGGCGCTGTTGCCGGTGGCGGCGGTGCCACGGCCATGACCGTGCTCAAAAGCCGTGCCGTTGCTGGCAACCCGCCAGGCGTTGCGCAGATCAAAGGCCCGGATATTCAGGAATGGGCGTCTACCGGCCTGCTCGATACCGACGCGTTGAAAGACGTTGCCAAGTCCGAGAAGTGGGACTCCCTGCTGGACAAGAAAGTCTCCGATACCGTGAAGTACGAAGGCGATTACGTCGCCGTGCCGGTGAACATCCATCGCGTCAACTGGCTGTGGATCAATCCCGAAGTCTTCAAGAAAGCGGGCATCGACAAGGCACCGACCACCCTCGAAGAATTCTACGCAGCGGGCGACAAACTGAAGAAAGCCGGCTTCATTCCGCTGGCACACGGCGGTCAGCCTTGGCAGGACAGCACGGTGTTCGAAGCAGTCGTGCTCTCGGTCATGGGCGCTGATGGCTACAAGAAGGCGCTGGTCGATCTCGACAAAGACGCGCTGACCGGCGAAGGCATGGTCAAATCGCTGACTGAACTGAAGAAAGTCGCCACCTACATGGATGCCGATGGCAAGGGCCAGGACTGGAACCTGGAAGCAGCCAAGGTCATCAACGGCAAAGCCGGCATGCAGATCATGGGTGACTGGGCCAAGAGCGAGTGGACCGCCGCCAAGAAAGTCGCAGGCAAGGATTACCAGTGCGTAGCCTTCCCGGGCACCGACAAGGCATTCACTTACAACATCGATTCGCTGGCGGTGTTCAAGCAGAAAGATAAAGGCACGACTGCTGCTCAGCAGGATCTTGCCAAAGTCGCGATGGGTGAGGACTTCCAGAAAGTCTTCAGCATCAACAAAGGTTCGATCCCGGTTCGCCAGGACATGCTTGCCGACATGAACAAGTACGGTTTTGACTCATGCGCACAAACCGCTGCCAAGGACTTCCTGGCTGACTCGAAAACAGGCGGTCTGCAGCCAAGCATGGCGCACAACATGGCGACTACGCTGGCAGTCCAGGGCGCCTTCTTCGATGTGATCACCAACTACATCAATGACCCGAAAGCCGACCCGGCAGCAACGGCCAAGAAACTGGCCACTGCGGTCAAGTCGGCCCAGTAATCGTCATTAACCGCCTGTAACCGCCGCCCGTGGTGTTGAAATCCCTCATTGATTTCACCCACGGCTGCGACCTGGATTCGATACACCGAATGGGATACTCCCGATGAGCTCTGTCGCTGCGCATAGCAAAGCCTCGCCAATGGATGCGCTGCAACGCTGGCTACCCAAACTGGTGCTGGCACCCAGCATGTTCATCGTGTTGGTCGGTTTCTATGGCTACATCCTCTGGACCTTCGCGCTGTCGTTCACCAACTCGACGTTTTTGCCGTCCTACAAATGGGTCGGCCTGGCGCAATATGCGCGCCTGATGGACAACGACCGCTGGTGGGTGGCGAGCAAGAACCTGGCTGTGTTTGGCGGCATGTTCATTGCCATCAGCCTGGTGATCGGGGTTTTGCTGGCGGTTATGCTGGACCAGCGCATCCGCCGAGAAGGCATGATCCGCACTATTTATCTGTACCCGATGGCGCTGTCGATGATCGTCACCGGTACGGCCTGGAAGTGGCTGCTCAACCCTGGCCTGGGCCTGGACAAAATGCTGCGCGACTGGGGCTGGGAAGGTTTCCGCCTTGACTGGCTGATCGATCCGGATCGCGTTGTGTACTGCCTGGTCATCGCTGCGGTGTGGCAGTCTTCCGGCTTTGTCATGGCACTGTTCCTGGCGGGTCTGCGCGGCGTCGATCAGTCGATCATTCGCGCGGCACAAATGGACGGTGCGAGTTTGCCGATGATCTACTGGCGTGTCGTATTGCCGAGCCTGCGTCCGGTGTTTTTCAGCGCAGTCATGATCCTCGCGCACATTGCCATCAAGAGCTTCGATCTGGTGGCGGCCATGACGGCGGGCGGCCCCGGTTACTCGTCGGACCTGCCTGCCATGTTCATGTATTCCTTTACCTTCAGTCGCGGCCAGATGGGCATGGGCTCGGCCAGTGCAATTCTGATGCTCGGCGCAATCCTCGCGATTCTGGTGCCGTATCTGTATTCCGAGCTGAGGACCAAACGCCATGACTAGCCATGTTGGAAAACCGGGCATCAGCTTCAGTCGTGTGGTTATTTATGCCGTGCTGTTGCTGGCCTGTCTGATCTATCTGGTGCCATTGGTGGTGATGTTGTTCACCAGCTTCAAGACGCCTGAGGACATCGGCACCGGCAACCTGTTGAGTCTGCCGAGCGTAGTCACCGCCATCGGCTGGATCAAGGCCTGGGACATCGTTGACGGCTATTTCTGGAACTCGATCAAGATCACGGTTCCGGCGGTGCTGATTTCCACCGCGATCGGCGCACTTAACGGTTATGTGCTGTCAATGTGGCGTTTCAAAGGCTCGCAGTTGTTTTTTGGCCTTCTGCTGTTCGGCTGCTTCCTGCCGTTTCAGACGGTTCTGCTGCCTGCTTCCTTCACGCTGGGCAAGATGGGGCTGGCCAATACGACCGTCGGGCTGGTGTTCGTCCATGTGGTCTACGGGCTCGCGTTCACCACGCTATTCTTCCGTAACTACTACGTCAGCATTCCCGATGCATTGGTCAAGGCGGCGCGTCTGGACGGTGCCGGTTTTTTCACGATCTTCGGCCGCATCATTCTGCCGATGTCGACGCCCATCGTAATGGTTTGTCTGATCTGGCAGTTCACCCAGATCTGGAACGATTTCCTGTTCGGCGTTGTGTTCTCCAGCGGCGAGTCTCAGCCGATCACTGTGGCGCTGAACAACCTGGTCAACACCAGCACAGGCGCCAAGGAATACAACGTTGACATGGCGGCGGCGATGATCGCCGGCCTGCCGACACTGCTGGTTTACGTACTGGCTGGCAAGTATTTCCTGCGTGGGCTCACAGCCGGCGCGGTCAAGGGGTAATCATGGCGACTCTCGAATTGCGCAACGTCAACAAGACCTACGGCAGCAATCTGCCGGACACGCTCAAAAACATCGAGCTGTCGATCAAGGATGGCGAGTTTCTGATTCTGGTCGGCCCGTCGGGCTGTGGTAAGTCCACGTTGATGAACTGCATCGCCGGGCTGGAGAACATCAGCGGCGGGGCGATCCTGATCGATGGCGAAGATGTCAGCGGCACCAGCCCCAAGGATCGTGACATCGCGATGGTGTTTCAATCCTACGCGCTGTACCCGACCATGACGGTTCGCGAAAACATTGCGTTTGGCTTGAAAATTCGCAAGATGCCGCAGGCCGCCATCGACGAAGAAGTCGCCCGCGTTGCCAAGCTGCTGCAGATCGAGCACCTGCTCAATCGCAAGCCGGGGCAGATGTCCGGCGGTCAGCAGCAACGGGTTGCCATGGGGCGTGCGCTGGCACGTCGGCCGAAGATTTATCTGTTCGACGAGCCGCTGTCCAACCTCGACGCCAAGCTGCGGGTCGAGATGCGTACTGAAATGAAACTCATGCATCAACGCCTGAAGACCACCACGGTCTACGTGACCCACGATCAGATCGAAGCGATGACCCTGGGCGATAAAGTGGCCGTCATGAAAGACGGTATCGTCCAGCAGTTCGGTACGCCCAAGCAGATCTACAACGATCCGGCCAACCTGTTTGTGGCCAGCTTCATTGGTTCGCCGCCGATGAACTTCATCCCGCTACGCCTGCAGCGTAAAGATGGCCAGTTGCTCGCGCTGCTCGACAGCGGTCAGGCGCGCTGTGAACTGCCGGTAGGCGTTTCGGATGCAGGGCTTGAAGATCGAGAAATCATTCTTGGCATTCGCCCTGAACAGATTATGCTGGCGTCCGACGAACAGAGTGGTCTGCCTGGCATTCGCGCCGAGGTGCAGGTGACCGAGCCGACCGGTCCGGACACGCTGGTTTTTGTAACGCTGAACCAGAGCAAGGTCTGCTGTCGTCTGGCCCCGGATGTCGCACCGCAGGTGGGCGAAAGCCTGACCCTGCAATTCGACCCTTCCAAGGTGCTGATTTTCGATTCGCAGAGCGGCGAACGTCTTGGCGTCCTGGCGAAGCAGGCGTCGGCGGAGCGGGTAAACAACGTGTCTCAGTTGAACCGCAAGTGATAAATTGCGCAACGGGTGCACTGGCCGGCCTTCGACTGCCACCGGAGCGGCCTGTCGTGAACACAAGCAGTAAATGAAGCAAGACGTCTACCAAAGCTAATAACAATAAAACGAGGATTGATGGGATGAAGAAGATCACCAAAGGTAAAACGCTTTCCCGGCTTCAGTTGGTAAGCAGGTTGTCGGTGTTGGGTGCCATGGGACTGGCCAGCAGCGTTCATGCAGCCGAACCGTTTGCTGCCGATTCACCCTGGATGACCGGCGACTGGAACGGCAAGCGTACCGAGTTGCTCGACAAGGGTTATGACTTCTCGCTGGAATACGTTTCCGAGATGGCCAGCAACCTGAAAGGCGGCTACAACGACGACACCACCGGTCGCTACAGCGATCAGTTCGCGCTGGGCATGAAGGTCGATCTGCAGAAGGTGCTTGGCTGGCAGGACGCGGAGTTCAAGCTGGCGATTACCGAACGTAGCGGACGCAATATCTCCAATGACCGGATCGGCGATCCTCGTGCCGGTACCCTCAGTTCCTCGCAGGAAGTCTGGGGTCGTGGCCAGACCTGGCGTCTGACCCAAATGTGGGTCAAGCAGAAGTATTTCGACGGCGCACTGGACGTCAAAGCCGGTCGCTTTGGTCCGGGCGAAGACTTCAACAGCTTCCCGTGCGACTTCCAGAACCTTTCGTTCTGCGGCTCGCAGGTCGGTAACTACGTGAACACCTGGTACAACTGGCCAATCAGCCAGTGGGCCTTGCGCGTGAAGTACAACATCACGCCTGAAGTGTACGCACAGGTGGGTGTCTACGAGCAGAACCCGTCCAACCTGGAAACCGGCAACGGCTTCAAACTCAGCGGCAGTGGCACCGAAGGCATGATCCTGCCGGTCGAACTGGTCTGGACACCGTCCTTCAACTCGTTGCCCGGTGAATACCGTGTCGGTTACTACAAGAGCACGCCCAACGCCGACGACGTCTATGAAGACGTGAATGGTCAGGCGCAGGCGATTACCGGCGCCGCGTTCAAGTCGCACAGCAGCAAGCATGGCTGGTGGGTCGTTGCTCAGCAGCAACTGACCGCTCATGACGGCGATGCATCGCGCGGCCTGAGTATCTTTGCCAACGCCACTGTGCATGACAAGGCGACCAACTTCGTCGACAACTACCAGCAGATCGGTTTCACGTACAAAGGTCCGTTCAACTCGCGTCCGAAAGATGACATCGGTATCGGTTTTGCCCGTATCCACGTCAACGACGATGTGCAGGATCGCGTGCGTCTGGCCAACCAGATCAGCGGTATCAACGATTACGACAACCCTGGCTTCCTGCCGGTCCAGAGCACTGAATACAACTCTGAAATCTACTACGGCTTCCACGTCACTAACTGGCTGACCGTGCGTCCCAACTTGCAATACGTCAAGCACCCTGGCGGCGTAGATCAGGTGGATGATGCGATTGTGGCGGGCATCAAGATTCAATCGAAGTTCTGAGTACTGATTGACGCGTAACGCGATCAAGGGTCGTGTGTGCTTTGCGGGCAGCCTGGCTGCCCGTTTTTTTTATGGCTGAATTCCTTTATTTCAGGGACGCGATTGGCGATGACCATTCACGACGCGCAACCGCCTGAACATCCATTGCAACGCTTCTTCCGCTCCCGACGTGCCCGACCGGTTTTCGAGTGGGAGCGCCATCAGCTGCGCGACGTACTGGTGATCGATCATCCGCAGTGCCAGGCGGTGTTCAGCCGACAAGGCGCGCAATTACTGCACTTCCAGCCGCAGGGCCAGAAACCCTGGCTATGGTGCGCAGCACAGTGGCCGCAAGTGGGCGCGATCCGCGGCGGTGTGCCGGTTTGCTGGCCCTGGTACGGCCGTCATCCCGGTGAAAGCGGTTGGCCCGCGCATGGGTGGGCGCGATTGCTTGACTGGAAGCTGATCGACAGCAGCGAGTGCGAGGAGGGCGTCAGCCTGCACTGGCGCCTGCAGCTATGGGACTGGCAGGTCAACCTGCACGCCGAGCTGGGGCAGGGCATGGAACTGCGCCTGAGCACCTGCCATGAAGACCGCGAGCCTTGTCATTTCAGTCATGCGCTGCTGGCTTACTGGCTGATCAGTGACATCGCGGACGTTGCGCTGGACGGTCTGGACGGCGCTCAGGGCTATGACGAACTCAGTCGCCAGGCTTGCTGGCAGCAGGGCGAACTGCGCGTGGCAGGTGGCTGTCAGCGAGTCTTCGAACATGCCGGATCCTTGCAACTCCAGGACCCGGCCTGGCAGCGCAGACTCAACATCGATACCGGCGACAGCGCCAACACCGTGGTCTGGCATCCTGGCAGCCGACCCCTGCTGGGCGTAGGCGGCAGCGAAGCCACCGGCTTCGTCAGAGTGGAAGCCGCCTCAGGCACCGGCGACGCCTTCAGCCTGCGACCGGGCGAACAAGTGCAACTGAAATTACAGGCCAGCCTGGCGGGGTAGCGCCGGTCACATATTGCCCATGTGGACACCTAATTACCTGGCTTTCGTGGGAGCGAGCTTGCTCGCGAAGGCGGACTGGCATCAGCATAATCTTCGGCGGTCCCAAGGGCCTCTTCGTGAGCAAGCTCACTCCCACATGGGCACCAAATTACCTGGCTTTCGTGGAAGCGAGCTTGCTCGCGAAGACGGACTGGCAGGTACACATAACTACCGTGCCGACGACTTGTGCGCTGAGGTGCAGATTTGTAACGCAGCGCAATGTCAGGCCTTGCCCGCAGTCACTGCCCATAAAAACGCTTTTTTATCACGATGGCACTGACGACGCAGAGTGCGACGTAAGTGACGGCTGAGCCTTGGCGCTGATCCGGGGGATGCGAGGCAGGACGCCGAGCAAGCTGAACCGGGCCATGGATGGCCCGTTGCAGCGGCCCCCGGATCAGCGTCAGGGCGAAGGAACCCGACGAAGTCGGGCCGGAAACGGAGCCAGGATTTTGGTTACTTTGATCCTTCAAAGTCACTCGCCGAGGGGCGAAAAGGTGCCTTGAGTCGAAAGCATATCCAACTGACCTCGCAAAACCGCTGTGTGACGCAGAGCGTCACGAAAGGCATTCCGACGCTGGAGCGTGCGGAACGATAACCTATCGTGCGACGCTCCGCGTCTGATCTTGAGCATGCGGTGCGGAGCGTCACGAAAGGCATTCCGACGCTGGAGCGTGGGGAACGATAACCCTATCGTGCGGCGCTCCGCGTCGCATGCCGTTCTGGACGCTCTGCGTCCGATCTTGACCTGTTTCAGCCCTGGTCTTCGATCGGATAGCGGCTGTCGTTCAAACTCTCCTTGATCTTGCGCAGGTGCGGCTGAAAGTCGACGCCGCGGCGCAGGGTCATGCCGGTCGCCAGCACATCAAGGACGGTGAGCTGAATGATCCGCGAGGTCATCGGCATATAAATGTCGGTGTCTTCCGGCAGCGGAATATTCAGGCTCACGGTGCTGGCTTGAGCCAGCGGCGAACCTGCCGCGGTCAGGCCGAGCACCGAAGCGCCATTGGCCCGTGCGATGCGTGCCACTTCCACCAGCTCGCGGGTGCGGCCGGTGTAGGAAATGATCACAAACAACTCCCCCGTGTGCGCCACCGAGGCAATCATCCGCTGCATCAGCACGTCGGCATGCGCCGTGACTGCCAGATTGAAGCGGAAGAATTTGTGCTGCGCATCGAGCGCCACCGGCGCGGAGGCGCCCAGCCCGAAAAAATGGATCTGCCGCGCCTGGATCAGCATGTCCACCGACTTGCTGATCAGCGCCGGGTCCAGTTGCTGGCAGGCGCTGTCCAGCGAAGCAATGGCGCTGCCGAAAATCTTCTGGGTATACGCTTCGGGATTATCGTCGGCTTCCACCGCACGGCTGACATAGGCTGCGCCGCTGGCCAGGCTCTGCGCCAGTTGCAGCTTGAGTTCCGGGTAACCACTGACGTTGAACGAGCGGCAGAAACGGTTGACCGTCGGTTCGCTGACCTTGGCAGCCTGGGCGAGCGCTGCAATGCTCAAGCGGGTCGCCATCTGCGGATTGAGCAGAATCACCTCGGCCACCTTGCGTTCGGCCTTGTTCAACTCATCGAGTCGGCCCTGGATTTGCTCCAGGAGGTTTCTTACGCGGTCCATTCAAAGTCCTTGTCGGGGCTGATTTACCAACGGTTTTTGACTCGGGCTTTTATTAGCCCTTTAGCCTGTAGCAAAGGTGGCCTATCGTACTGAGGGCCTGTGTTGATCACCACTGGAATATGCTTTTAGGCAGAATGTTGTGGTTATTACTACATATGGCCTTGAGTAACGCCTTTAAAAAAGGTATTTGTAGCCCAACTTGATAAAAGAACCAACATTATGCCCTTGATTACGGTTGAACCGTGCACATTTGCCCTGTTTGGTGCCCTGGGGGACCTGGCGGTACGCAAGCTGTTCCCGGCTCTTTATCAGCTCGATCGCGCTGGACTGCTGCATGAAGACACTCGAATTCTTGCCCTGGCGCGTGAACCAGGCGACGAACAGTCGCATCTGGCGTACATCGAAAAATCCATGCGTCGCTTCATTCCCGAAGCGGAGCTCGAGGCAGAAAATGCCCAGCGCTTTCTGGCGCGTCTCAGCTACCTGCACGTCGATTTCCTCAAGGCCGAGGACTACGTCGCGCTGGCCGAGCGCGTTGGCGATGCGCAAACCCTGATCGCCTATTTCGCGACCCCGGCCTCGGTCTACGGTGCGATTTGCGAAAACCTCGCGTCGGTGAACCTCGCCGAGCGCACGCGAGCGGTGTTGGAAAAACCGATCGGTCACGACCTGGCCTCGTCGCGCCGGGTCAACGACGCCGTTGCGCAGTTCTTCCCGGAAAACCGCGTCTACCGCATCGACCATTATCTGGGCAAGGACACGGTGCAAAACCTCATTGCCCTGCGTTTCGCCAACAGCCTGTTCGAGACCCAGTGGAACCAGAACCATATTTCCCACGTGGAAATCACGGTTGCCGAGAAAGTCGGCATCGAGGGCCGCTGGGGCTACTTCGATCAGGCCGGTCAGCTGCGCGACATGATTCAGAACCACCTGCTGCAATTGCTTTGCCTGATTGCCATGGACCCGCCCAGCGACCTGTCGGCTGACAGCATTCGTGATGAGAAGGTCAAGGTGCTCAAGGCCCTGGCGCCGTTCACGCCGGAGCGGCTGGCGACGCAAGTGGTGCGTGGTCAGTACACCTCCGGTTACAGCGAAGGCAAGGCGGTGCCCGGTTATCTGGAAGAAGAGAACTCCAACACCCAGAGCGACACCGAAACCTTCGTCGCCTTACGTGCCGATATCCGCAACTGGCGCTGGTCAGGTACACCGTTCTATCTGCGTACCGGCAAGCGCATGCCGCAAAAGCTGTCGCAGATCGTGATCCACTTCAAAGAGCCGCCGCACTACATCTTTGCCCCGGAGCAGCGCTTGCAGATCAGCAACCGTCTGATCATCCGTCTGCAGCCTGACGAGGGCATTTCCTTGCAGGTGATGACCAAGGATCAGGGCCTGGACAAAGGCATGCAGTTGCGCAGCGGCCCCTTGCAACTGAATTTTTCTGACACCTACCGCAGCGCTCGTGTCCCCGACGCTTATGAACGGTTGTTGCTGGAAGTCATGCGCGGCAATCAGAACCTGTTTGTCCGCAAAGATGAAATCGAGTACGCCTGGCAATGGTGCGATCAGTTGATCGCCGGCTGGAAGAAGGCGGGCGATGCGCCCAAGCCTTATCCGGCTGGAACCTGGGGGCCGATGAGCTCCATTGCTTTGATTACTCGCGACGGGAGATCCTGGTATGGCGATATGTGATCTGGCGCTGCCAGCAGGGCTGGTGGCACGTGACTTCGACACTCCGCAAGAACTGGCCGAGGCACTGGCCACCCGCGTGGCGGAAAGTCTGAAACAGGCTATCAGTGAAAACGCTCTGGCCACGCTGGTGGTGTCCGGTGGGCGCAGCCCGGTCGCGTTTTTCCAGAGCCTGGCCGCACAGCCGCTGGACTGGTCGAAAGTGGTCATCAGCTTGGCTGACGAGCGTTTCGTCCCTACCGAGCACGCCGACAGCAATGCCGGTTTGCTGCAACGTCACCTGCTCCAGGGGCCAGCGGCCAAAGCAAAGTTTCTGGGCCTTTACAGCGTGGCAGGCAGTGTTGAAGACGCAGCGCTGGCGGCCGATCAGGCGCTGGCCGAACTGCCGCCCATCGATGTATTGATTCTGGGCATGGGCGACGACGGGCATACCGCATCGCTGTTCCCCGACAGCCCCAACCTGAGCGAGGCACTGGACCTCGATGGCGAGCGTCGCTGCCTGCCCATGCTCGCACCGAGCGTGCCGCATCAACGCCTGACCATGACCCGTCGTCTGTTGGCGTCGGCGCGTTTGCCGATTCTGTCGGTGTCCGGTCAGGCCAAACTGGACACTTTGCGCGCTGCGCTGGCGGGCGATGACGTCGCCGAGATGCCGGTGCGTGCCTTCCTCAACCCGTCTCTCGAGATTTACTGGTGCCCATAAGCAAAGGAACCGTCGCCATGACACAGAACGAAAATAACCAGCCGCTCAACAGCATGGCGAACAAGATTGCCCAGATCGACGAACTCTGCGCCAAGGCGAAGATTCTGCCGGTCATCACCATCGCCCGCGAACAGGACGTGCTGCCGCTGGCTGACGCGCTGGCCGCCGGGGGCATGACCGCGCTGGAAATCACCCTGCGCTCGACGTTCGGGCTGAGTGCGATCCGTATGTTGCGCGAGCAGCGCCCAGAGCTGTGCACCGGCGCCGGGACCATTCTGGACCGCAAGATGCTGGCCGACGCCGAGGCCGCGGGCTCGCAGTTCATCGTCACCCCCGGCAGCACCCAGGAACTGCTGCAGGCCGCGCTCGACAGTCCGCTGCCGTTGCTGCCAGGCATCAGCAGTGCATCGGAAATCATGATTGGCTATGCGATGGGCTATCGCCGCTTCAAGCTTTTCCCGGCTGAAATCAGCGGCGGTGTGGCGGCGATCAAGGCCTTGGGCGCGCCTTTTAACGAAGTGCGCTTCTGCCCAACCGGCGGCGTCAACGAGCAGAACCTCAAGAGCTACACGGCGTTGCCTAACGTCATGTGTGTTGGCGGAACCTGGATGATCGATAACGCCTGGGTCAAGAATGGCGACTGGGGCCGTATTCAGGAAGCCACAGCGCAGGCGCTGGCACTGTTTGACTGATCGATAGTATTTCAGGGTCAGCGCTCAGCGGGCTGACTCTGGCAATGAAGTTGTTGTTGGTTGTATGGCTTTTGCGGTGCGCCCTGGTCCGGAGCACCGTTTTTTTCATCCCGGACCGTATCCCCTTTGCTTATCCCCTGTCCTTGAACGACTGACGCGGACGCGTGCGCAGCGGGTCAAGCAGCGCGCTAAGGCCGTTGTGATCGATTTCCTGCATCAGCGCCAGCAGGCCGCCCAATTCTCCTTTGGGAAAGCCCTCCCGGGCGAACCAGTTCAGATAATGCCCCGGCAAATCGGCGATCAGCCGCCCTTTGTATTTGCCGAACGGCATTTCCTGGGTGACCAGCAGTTTGAGTTTTTCCGGATTCATCTTAGCAAGTCCTGTCATCACCTTTCGGGCAGCTCGATACGTGCATTCTGCATGCAGGCCAAACGACAGTTCATGCAGAAGCCACGATCGGATAAATGTGAAAATTTCGTAAGTAATTGTTTTTAAATAACTTTTTAATCATTTGAAACTGGCACGCCATCTGCAATTACCTATTCATCGAACATTTTCGTATCAACCTGCCATTAGGAAATTATCAAATGACTGATATTAATAAAGAAGCAATCTCCGTCCTGAATGACCTGATCGAAACCAGCAAAGATGGCGAGAAGGGCTTTCAGACAAGTGCCGAAGACCTGAAAAACCCGGCGATCAAAGCATACTTCTTGGCACGATCCGCTGAAATCGCAACTGCAGTGAAAGAGCTGCAGGCAGAAGTGCGTGCTTTAGGCGGTGACCCAGAAACGTCCTCCAGTGTGTCCGGCACTCTTCACCGTGCATGGGTAGATCTGAAATCCACCCTGACCGGCAAAGATGACAAAGCAGTTCTGGAAGAAGTAGAGCGCGGTGAAGACGTTGCCAAGAAAGCCTATAAAGAGGCGCTTGAAAAAGCACACGAGCATAACTTCCCGGCTAACGTTACCTCGTTGATCGCAAAGCAGCAGGCTGGCGTTCTGGCCACCCACGACAAAGTCAAAGCACTGCGTGACGCAGCCCGCGCCGCATCGTAATTCGCTGCCCCTGCGGTAGAAAAAACGCCAGCCTGTCTGGCGTTTTTTTATGTCGGTCGACAGGCTATAAAACCGGATTCAGTGGTTCTGAATCCGAAGCAGCAGCACGCTGTTCAACGCGATTGCGACCATTGTTCTTGGCTTGATAAAGCGCCTTATCGGCAATGCCGAAGAACGTCTCCAGCTTGTCTCCCTGACGCACGCTCTCTGAAGCCACACCAATGCTGACCGTCAACGGATGTTCGGCGTCCTTGAACAGCGGCAGGGACTCGACCGAGTGGCGGATATTCTCTGCGATCATCATGGCGCCGTTCAGGTCGGTTTCCGGCAGGACCACCACAAACTCCTCGCCGCCATAGCGCGCCAGCCGGTCACCTGGCCGACGGATAGTGTGGGAAATGGTCTGTGCAATCAGCCTCAGCGCTTCGTCGCCGCCCTGATGCCCATGACGCTCGTTGAACGCCTTGAAATGGTCAACGTCGATCATCAACAATGAAAGCCGCTCGCCAGAGCGTTGGGCGCGTGCCCATTCGGTTTCCATCGCCTTGTCGAGCTGGCGGCGGTTATCGAGGCCGGTCAAGCCATCGGTGGCGGCCAGGCTGGCCAGCGCGTGTTCGGCACGGCGCCGACGACGCAACTCGCGACTCAGCAGCCAGGTCAGCCAGAGAATGCCGAGGCACAGCACGCTGGTGGCCGTCGCGACCAGCCAGGCGTTGCGTGTCCAGACGGCATAAACTTCTTCTTCGGACTGACCGATCACCACCACAAGTGGAAGATTGCCGACGCGCGAGAACGTGTACAGGCGTTGCGCGTTGAGTTGCGTCGAAAGGGCGCTGAAACTGCCATCGACTTCCTTGAGAATGCGCTGAAAGTTGGCCGTGTGACTGTAATCCTTGCCGATCAGGTCCTGGCCATCCAGCTCGGGGTGGCGGACGATCAGAATGCCGTCGGTATTGATCAGGTTGATGCTGCTTCCAGGACCCATATTCTGGCTCATGAACAGATTCTTGAAATACACTAGGCGCATGGCGGCACTGGCAATGCCCAGAAACTCACCATTGGGGCCTGACAGGCGTCGGCTGAAACTGATGCACCAGTCTTTGTAGCCCCAGCGGGTTTTATATGGCGTGCTGACATGCAGATCCAGAGAAGGATCAACCGCATGTAGCCGGAAATAGGCTCGGTCGGAAAAGTTATCGTCCCGTGGCGTCACTGACAGTGAGTCAGCCAGCAATTCGCCCTTCTTGTCGAGTAATACCAGATCGCCTTTGTAAGCGGCAGCCGTCGAGCGATCAAACAGGACAAGTTGCCGCAGTTCCGGGGAAAGATTGTTCAGGTCGCTGCGTTGCCACGCGCTGATCATGCCTTGCAGTGACGAGTCGTAGAGTTCTGCGTTATGCATCACGTCGGCATCGATCAAACGGACAATGTTCGCTGCCGCCCGCGCCGCTGTCTGAGCCGCGTCGTCGCGCTCGCGGAGCAACAGCGACGCCACGATGGCCAGAATGGCGGACACCGACAACAGGCTGCCAAGGATCAACATGAGCTCGGGACGGGGCCATTGGAACTGCGCTGGCCGAGAGGACGCGAACAACGTCATGGGGTGTGCTACCTGCAAAAAATGAGGCTGAAAGTGGTGGGGTCAGCTGTCTTTTGTTTTTATCGATTTATAGCAGGGTATATAGCACGCTCCTTATAACCCGAGATGAATGAAGTGTGAATAAACCGCTTTTATTGAACACATGGCAAACGTGCGGCCGGCAACAGCAAAGTGTTCCGTGAAAACAAACAGACGGCGCTGCGATCAACGAGGCAGTTGAATACCAAATGTATTGTTCCCCTGAGCACTTTTTACAAACACCGTGCCACCGTGCATCAGGGCAATGGCTTTGACAATCGCCAGGCCCAGCCCATGATTGGCGCCACTGTTGGCGCGCGAGGCGTCGACCCGATAAAAGCGTTCGAACAGTCTGGGCAGATGCTCCTGTGCTATCTGCACACCGGGATTGCTGACCGCAACGCTGACATGTCCGGCCTGTGATTCTATATGTACCCGAATTTCCTGCCCGGCGTCGGTGTGCTGCACGGCGTTGTGCAGCAGATTGATCAGGGCGCGGCGCAGATGGGACTTTTCAATTGGCACGCAGGCATCGCCATCGACCCGTACTTGAACCTGGGCATCTTCAAGAATGAAGTCCAGATAATCGAGCGTCGTCGCAACCTCTTCCGCCAGCGATGCGCAGTTCAGTGTCTGCACTTTGCTGCCTTGATCGGCACTGGCCAGAAACAGCATGTCGTTAACGATAGAACGTAGTCGCTCCAGTTCTTCAAGGTTCGATTGCAGCACTTCGAAATAATGTTCGGCAGAACGCCCTCGGGTCAGGGCCACCTGAGTCTGACCGATCAGGTTGGTCAGCGGCGAGCGCAGTTCGTGGGCCACGTCGGCGTTGAATGACTCCAGTCGCGAGTAGGCCAGTTCGACGCGCTCCAGCGTCGAGTTGAAGGACGCGACAAATTGTTCCAGCTCGGGCGGCAGCGGCGACAGTTGCAAGCGTCCGGACAGCCTTGGCGGCGCCAGTTTCTGGACTTCCTGCGACAGGCTTGCCAGCGGGCGCAGACCAATGCGTGCTACCCAGTAGCCGAGCGCCGATGCCAGCAGAATGCCGACGGCAGCGAGGCCGATCAGTGCCACCAGTAACGAATGCTGGGTATGCCAGAACGTCTCGGTGTCGATGGCGGTCAGAAAACGCAGCGCCGGACGCTGCTCCTTGGCAGGAAATTCGCTGACCAGCACCTTGAACGGGAAGGGGTGGTCCGTCAGCTTGAGGTCATGCATGCCCAGTGGCCCTTGGGCAAACCGACGGATATCGGCGTCCGGGTTACCAAATTCGTACTCAGGACTGGCACTGGTCACCCAGAAGCGCAAGCGTTTGTCTTCCTCGCTGAGCAGCCGCAGTTTGGCCTTGGTCTTTTCCCAGTGTTCCGGATTGCCGAAGCGCCCGACCGCCGATTCCAGCACGCTGTAGCGCGCGTCGACTTCGGCACGCGGCAGCAGGTCCATGCTTTTGTCGACCTGCAGGTACAGCGCCCAGCCGATCAGCAGGAAAACCGTCAGTGCAACCAGTGCGAACATGCCGCTCAGGCGCAACGCAATCGAGTCAACCCGCACTGCGGTTCTCCAGCACATAACCCATGCCGCGAATGGTGTGCAGCAGTTTATGTTCATGCGGCCCGTCAAGCTTGGCGCGCAGGCGTTTGATGGCCACTTCGACAACATTTGCATCGCTGTCGAAATTGATGTCCCAGACCATTTCGGCAATCGATGTCTTGGACAGGATGTCACCCTGACGCCGGGCCAGTACGCTCAGCAGGGAAAACTCCTTGGCGGTCAGGTCCAGGCGTGCGCCACCACGGGTGGCCTTGCGGCTGATCAGGTCGATCCACAGGTCGGCAATGGTGATTTGCACCGGCTCGTGGCCGCCGCTGCGCCGGGTCAGCGCTTGCAGGCGGGCCACCAGTTCCAGAAAGGAGAACGGTTTGCCGAGGTAGTCATCTGCCCCTTCACGCAGACCGCGAATACGGTCGTCGACCTGTTCCCGAGCGGTCAGCATGATCACCGGGGTCTGCTTGCGCGCCCGCAATGCACGCAGCACACCGAAACCATCCAGGCCCGGCAGCATCACGTCGAGAATGATCACCGCGTGCTCGTTTTCCAGCGCCAGGTGCAGGCCTTCGATACCGTCGCGGGCCACGTCCACGGTATAGCCCTGTTCGGTCAGGCCACGGCGCAGGTAGTCGGCGGTTTTTTCTTCGTCTTCGATAATCAGCACGCGCATCAGGCGATTCTCACTCTAAAGCAGCCAGCGCGGGCTTGGCGGGCGCTGGCTGACGGCGATGAAACAGCCGCTCCAGTTGCAGGTAGATGATCGGGGTGGTGAACAGCGTCAGCATCTGGCTCACCAGCAGACCGCCGACCACGGCGATACCCAACGGTTGGCGCAGCTCGGAGCCGACCCCGAAGCCGAGCATCAGCGGCAGCGCGCCGAGCAGGGCGGCGATGGTGGTCATCATGATCGGCCGAAAGCGTGTCGTGCAGGCCTCGTAAATCGCTTCCTGTGGCGTGAGGCCTTGCTCGCGCTGTGCCTGCAAAGCGAAGTCGACCAGCAGAATGCCGTTCTTCTTGACGATACCGATCAGCAGCACCACGCCGATCAGGGCCATGATCGAAAAGTCCTGACCCATCATCCACAGCAGCAACAGCGCCCCGATGCCCGCCGAGGGCAGGGTGGAAATGATCGTCAGCGGGTGCACGAAGCTTTCGTACAGAACACCCAGAATGATGTACACCGCCACCAGCGCCGCGAGGATCAGCCACGGTTGGTTGGCCAGCGAACTCTGGAAAGCCTGCGCTGCGCCTTGAAAGCTGCCGATGATTGCGGCCGACATGCCGATCTCGTTCTTGGCCTGATCGAGCTTGCCAACTGCATCGCCGAGCGCAACCCCGGAAGCGAGGTTGAACGACAGGTTCGCGGCCGGAAACATGCCGTCGTGGCTGATCGACAGTGGGCCCATGCGCGGCGCACTGACCTTGGCCAGCGCCGACAATGGCACCATTTCACTGGTCAGCGGCGAGCGCAGGTAAAAGTACGCCAGGCTCTCTGCCTTGCCGCGCTGTTGGGCATCCAGTTCGAGGATCACCTTGTACTGGTTGACCTCGGTCTGGTATTCGCTGATCTGCCGCTGGCCAAATGCGTCGTACAGTGCCTGATCGACGTCAGCAGTGGTCAGGCCGAAGCGGGCGGCCGCGCTGCGGTCGATGTCGATGTGCGTGACGCTGCCGCCCAGTTGCAAATCGTTGGACAGGTCACGGAAAGCCGGGTTGCCACGCAGTTTTTCGGTCAACCGTTGGGTCCAGGAGTTGAGCAACGCCCCGTCATTGCTTTTCAGCACGTACTGATACTGGGCACGGCTGGGGCCGGAGCTGAGGTTGATGTCCTGGCCGGCACGCAGGTACAGCACAATGCCGGGCACTTTTGCCAGTTTGGGGCGCAGCCGGTCAATGAATTCGCTGACTGACACATCGCGCTCGGCACGCGGCTTGAGCGAGATCCAGAAGCGGCCGTTGGCAATGGTCTGGTTGCTGCCGGATACGCCCACCGAATGCGAGAACGCCAGCACTGCCGGGTCCGCGCCAACGATTTTTGCCAGTTGCAGGTGCTTTTCGACCATGTCCGGGTAGGAAATATCGGCAGCGGCCTCGGTGGTGCCTTGCGCGAACGAGGTGTCTTGAACCGGAAAGAAGCCCTTGGGAATGAGGATGTAACCCATCACCGCAAGCAGCAGCGTCAGGCCGAAGATGCCGAGCATCAGGCGCTGATGGGCCAGAGCCTTGCGCAAACCGCGCTCGTAAGACGCCAGCAGGCGATCACCGAACCCCGGCTTCTGGTGCTGCTGGTGTTTGGGCGCACGCATGAACAAAGCCGCCAGTGTCGGTGCCAGCGTGAGTGAGACCACCACCGAAATCAGAATGGTCGCCGTCGCGGTGAGCGCGAATTCCTTGAACAGGCGGCCGACCACGCCACCCATGAACAGCAAGGGAATGAACGCCGCCACCAGCGAAAAACTGATCGACACCACAGTGAAGCCGATCTCTCTGGAGCCCTTGATCGCCGCTTCGCGCATGCCTTCACCGGCTTCGAGATGGCGATGGATGTTCTCGACCACGACGATGGCGTCGTCGACCACGAAACCGACCGCGACCACGATGGCCACCAGCGTCAGGTTGTTCAGGCTGAACCCGAACAGGTACATCGTCGCAAAGCTGGCAATCAGCGAAACGCCAAGCACTGCGCTGACGATCAGCGTGGCCGACAGTTGACGCAGAAACAGCGCCATCACCGCGACCACCAGCAACACAGCGATCAGCAGGGTCATTTCCACTTCGTGCAGCGACGCCCGAATGGTCCGCGTGCGGTCATTGAGCACCGAAACGTCGACCGCCGCCGGGAGCATTTCCTGCAAGCGCGGCAGTTCACGCTGAATGCGGTCCACCGTTTCGACGATATTGGCCCCAGGCTGACGGAAGATCGCGATATTGACGCCCTGCTGGTCGCCGGACCACGCTTTGACGTAGGCGTTTTCCGAACCGGCGACGACTCGCGCCACGTCCTTGAGCTGAACCGGGGCACCGTCCTTGTAGGAAACGATCAGTTGCGCGTAGTCCTGCGGCTTGAATAACTGGTCGTTGGACGACAGGGTGGAAATGCTGTCCTTGCCATATAAAGCGCCTTTGGCCAGGTTCAGGCTGGTCTGCTGCACCGCCAGGCGGATGTCTGCGAGGGTCAGGCCCAGTGCGGCCAGTTTTTCCGGCGCGGCCTGCACACGGATCGCCGGACGTTGCTGGCCGGTGATATACACCTGACCCACGCCTTCGATCTGGCTGAGCTGGCGCGCCAGAATGGTTTCGGTGACATCGCTCAGCTCGGTGCCGGGCATCAGGCTGGAGCTGACACTCAAAATCAGCACCGGGCTGTCCGCCGGGTTGACCTTGCGCCAGGTCGGTAGGTTGGGCATGTCGGCCGGCAGCCGTCCGGACGCGGTATTGATAGCGGCCTGGACTTCCTGAGCGGCGGTGTCGATGCTTTTGTCGAGGGTGAACTGCAAGGTCAGGTTGGTGGAGCCCAGCGCACTGCTGGAGGTCATCTGAGTCATGCCGGGTATCGCGCTGAATTGCACTTCCAGCGGCGTCGCCACCGACGACGCCATGGTTTCCGGGCTGGCACCGGGGAGCTGCGCGGTGACCTGAATGGTCGGGAACTCCGCTTCCGGCAGCGGGGCAATCGGCAGGCGCGGAAAGGCGATGACGCCCAGCAGCACTATCGCGAAGGTCAGCAACAGCGTGGCGACCGGGTGGTCGATGCACCACGCGGAAACCGAGCCCCGGCCGCTGCTCATTGCGCGCGCTCCGCATCTGCTGCCGCGACATCCGCAGTCGGCGCACTGACCACTTCGATGGTCGCGCCAGGCCGCAGCCGCGACTGTCCGTCGCTGACCAGCTCATCGCCCGCTTGAGGTCCGCTGATCAGCGCTTGCTCGCTGTCCTGATAAAGCACCTTGACCGGCACCACCTGTACTTTGTTGTCGGCCATCACCCGGTAGACGAAGTGCTGATCAACGCCGCGCTGTACCACCTGCGGCGGCACCTTGAGCGCGTTGCGTTCGATGCCGGTCTGGATTTTTACCTTCACCAGTTGCCCTGGCCACAGCTGCTCGCCGGGATTCTTGAAGTGCGCCTTGGCGCGGATCGTTCCGGTGGTCGCCGACACCTGGTTGTCGATCAACGACAACGTGCCTTCGCCCAGCAGCAAGCCGTTGGCCGCACCGTCGCCCTGATACGCCTTGACCGCTGCCGCAGTGTGCTCGGCGATCAGGCCCTGCAAGGTCGGCAGCATTTGCTGCGGCAGGGAAAACTCCACGGCGATCGGATCGATCTGCGTCACCGAAAACAGCCCTTGAGCATCGCTGACGCGCAGGAAATTGCCTTCATCGACGTTGCGGATACCGACTCGTCCGGTCACCGGTGAGCGAATCTGCGTGTAGGAAAGCTGCACCTGAGCCGAGTTGATAATGGCTTCATTACCTTGCGCCGTGGCCCCCAGTTGCTTGACCAGTGCCTGTTGCTGATCGAAGGTCTGCCGCGAAATGCCGTTGTCTTCGGTGAGCTGGCGGTAGCGCTTGAGGTCCGGTTGCGCGACGTCGAGCTGCGCCTTGCTCTGTGCAAGCTGAGCCTTGGCCTGTTCGAGCGAGGCGCGGATCGAGCGGTCATCGAGCGTCGCCAGCAGTTCTCCGGCTTTGACTTGTTGCCCTTCCCTGACCAGCACGCGGGTCAGCACGCCGTCCACCTGCGGGCGAATGACAACGCTTTGCAGCGACAGTACAGAACCGATTCCGGTCACGAACCGCGGCACATCCCCGACGCTGACGGTGATCACTTTGACCGGCACCGCCGTCGAGGCATGTCTGGGTATCGTAGCCGGACGCGTCAGGGTCCAAACGGCAAACGCAGCGCAGGCTGCCAGCAGAACGACAGCGGTGATGGTCAGGGTCTGTTTGCGCATGTGAGGGGAACGCCGGATTCGTGTTGGGCTTATGTGTTACCGCTTCTTTATAGCCTGCAAACCCGGTCAGCAGAATGACTTTCAGCTGTCAGTTTTGTCAGAAAGCCTTGGCTGACTATGACACTCGGTCAAGAAAAGTCAGTATCGGACGATATTTAGGTTGAAGGGCAACTTTGTACAGATGTTTATCGAGTCCTAGGGTAAGTCCTACATCTCCCTTCATCGGCTTCTGACGGCACGTTCTGTCGACACGCCGGTTCAATTATTGAATTCATGAGTGGAGAATGCCATGAAATACGGATCATCGAGCGGGAAACGAATGTTGAACCTTCTGTTCCTTCAGAAAGTATTGAGGGTTGCAGCAGTGTCAATGCCTTTGTTGATGCCTTTGTTGATTGCTCCGCAAGTTGCCCTGGCCAGAGACGGCGGGTTTACTCTGCACGGCAGTATCGTCAATAGCAGTTGCACCGTCATCGGCCTCAATGGTCTTGCCGCAGATGCCGGCTTTCGCGTGCTTGAAGTGGCTCCAGGGATCGCGATGCAGGTGAGTACCGAACATAATGTCTGTGGCAATCAAGCCGTTCCATTCGCCACGAGCCGAACCAGGCCAGTGCGGCGTTGGTGACCCTGAGTTATCAGTAATACTTCATCTGTATGGTTTTTTCTCGACAACTGTCGCGTGTTATAACGTGGCAGTCGATTGTCCTACACTTTTTCCGGACTCGCCACCGGTGTAGCCCTTGTCACGTATTTAATAAATGGCATCGAAGCCGGACATTTGTCTGATCTTTGCGCTGGGTTATCACGTGACAGGCCTTCCTGTCGTCGTCTGCCTGCTGATCATGGTTATTCCTACAGACCCATCCTGCGCGTCATGTCGTGTTATCGGCGGTTGCAAAGTTACTGGCCTGACAGCGCTCGAACAGCGATGGTTCTATAGTGCTGGTCGTCCGATAGTGGGCACACACGAAATAACAGGGAAGGTAGTTGGCATGAAAAAGATGGCTCTTACATTGGCAGTTCTGGGCGCAATGGGCATGGTCAGTACGGCCACGGCCGCGAACAACGGTAAATTGGTTTTTAACGGTACGTTGACCAATATCTCTTGCGATGTAGGTCCGGGCTCGGGCGTCAGCGCAGGCACCAATCCGGGCGAAATCAATGTGGATCTGGGGAACGTCTCCTTCTCCGACATCGGCATTGCCAGCGAAAGTCGTTTTGAAACGGCAACGCCTATTCAGTTGCTGGTCAACTGCAGCGCAGGCGCGGAACAATACAATACGGTCAAGATGCGCCTTGTTGCCCGTAACGGCAGTGGCCTGGACAATAACGATGCCAAGCTTCTGCGCACCACCGGTGCTGCCGACGGCGTAGGCATCGGTTTGCTGGATGCCTCGAACGCGCTGATGGATCTCAGCGCGGGCGAGACGATCGATACGGCACTTGTCAAAGAGGGCACCGGTGGTGCGCCGGCGGAAATCAACTTTGGTGCGGTGTACGTGCTTAACGGCACGCCCGCCAACCCGGGTAATGCCGACGGCTTCCTGCCGTTCGTGATGGATTACGAGTAACAGGACCGGACAGGGCGGGCTTATGGCTCGTCCTGTCATCTATCGAATTCAAGGCGATTGCCAGTATGTTTCCTGACTTTTTTCGCTACGCAGCGTTAATTGCCGTGCTGTCCTGCGCGGCCAGTGCTCAAGCGGGCATTGTGTTGAACACCACCCGGGTCATTTATCAGGGCAGCGAGAAGGAAGCCAGCCTGGGTGTCCACAACAGTGGTGCTCGGGAAATTCTTTTGCAGTCCTGGCTTGAACCACCGGCTGGCGCTGCCAGCCCTGATGAAGCCACAAAGAACCTGCCATTCATTGTCACGCCCTCACTGGCCCGGATGGCCGGGGGCGGCAGGCAGTTGCTGCGCATTATTCATTCCGGCACCGGCATGCCCGATGACCGTGAATCGGTACTCTGGCTCAATGTTCAGGAGATACCGCAGACCGCCGCAGAAAACACCTTGCAAATCGCAATACGGCAGCGCATCAAAGTGTTTTTCCGGCCGGACGGTTTAACGGGAGATTCCCTTCAGGCGCCTGAGAAGTTGCAGTGGCAATTACAAGGTCACGACAGTTTACAGGTGAATAATCCCGGACCTTATCACGTGTCCATGCTCAGAATTTCTATACGTCAGCATAACGTGGAGCTGGCCAGTGTCGAAAGCCAGATGCTCGCGCCGAAGCAAAGTCTGCGTGTTCCGTTAATCAACAAGGCCAGTGCCGCGCCACTGACCCTGAGCTTTGTCAGTATCAACGATTACGGCGGACAAGTGCGTTATCAGGCAACACTGACCGATAAACAAGCCGGTTACGCCAGTAAGAAAGTGCCTTGATTAACTGAACAATCAGTGTCCACGTTCAATATTAAACATTCGGGCTCGATCACGTGTCGTCCCGCTGGTTCTGCGTGTGTGTAAAGGACTGCGCTGCGCGAGTCGAAGTAGAGTGAAGTCAGCTAAGGAGACGCTGATTTATTCTAAAACCCAGCTGTTGCCCCCAGATAAATCAAGGCCTCCAGAGCGTTGCAGGGACGAAAAATCGAATAAATCAGCGCCTCCCTAATGGAATGGCATAAAAAATACAACAGGGGTTTCGTTGCGCAGCGCGTGTTCCCCTGTCCACGACGCTATTCGCTGTGCATCGGTTTTGCGCTGACGTTGACCTGTTCGCTCAGCGCATTGGCCGCTCAGTCAGGCGCTGCCGATGGCAGCGTACCGGTCAGATTCAACACCGCGTTCATTCAAGGCAGTGACCAGCCGCCTGATCTTCAGGAATTCATGCGCAGCAACAGTGTGTTGCCTTGCACTTACCGGGTGGATATCTACGTCAATCGCACCCTGAGCGGCAGGCGCGATGTCACGTTTTCAAAAAAACCGCTGTCGGGTCTGATCGAACCCTGTCTGTCGCTGGACATGCTGAAAGGCTTTGGTCTGGACATCACGCGATTGCCTGTGCAGGCCGAACCCGATGAGGCCTGTTTCGATCTGCCAGCGCAGGTCGAGTTTGCCCGAGTCGATTATCAGCCCGCCGCACTGCGACTCAGCATCAGCATTCCGCAGGCGGTGATGGCGCGTGGGAACCGGGGCTATGTTGCTCCCGAGTTGTGGGACCAGGGAGAAACGGCGGGCTTCATCAATTACAACTTCAATGGCAGCAAGCGGCGCAACAAGGGGCTGGAAACCGACCAGTATTACCTCGGCCTGCGTAATGGCCTGAATATCGGGGCCTGGCGCTTGCGTAACGAATCCTCACTGGTCCAAGGCAATGACCAGCCCTGGTGTTATCGCAGCAACCGCACGTTCGCGCAGCGCGACATCACGCTGCTCAAGAGTCAATTGACGATTGGTGAGACCTTCACCGATGCGCAGGTGTTCGACAGCGTCCGTTTTCAAGGCGCTACGCTGGTATCTGACGATGGCATGCTGTCTGACAGCGAGCGTACGTATGCGCCGGTGATTCGCGGGATCGCCGAAACCAACGCCACGGTGGAGGTTCGTCAGAACGGCTTTCTGCTGTACAGCGGCAGCGTGTCGCCCGGGCCTTTTGAAATCACGGATATCTACCCCAGCGGCTCCAATGGTGACCTGTCCGTGACGGTCATCGAAGCAGACGGACGCGTGCGCTCATTCACTCAGGCCTACGCGTCGCCGCCGATCATGGTGCCCTCCGGATCATTTCGTTACAGCCTGGCGGCAGGGCAGGTCGACAACAACAACGACGATCTTCAGGCAGCGCCGGGTTTCGGCAGCGTCGCGCTGATCTATGGGCTCTCCGAAATCGTGACGGCTTTCGGTGGCCTGCAACTCGCCGAGGGCTATCAGGCCGCGAACGCAGGCGCCGGGGTCAACACCGGGGTGGGCGCGGTGTCGGTGGATATCACTCGCTCCGTCAGCCGTCCTGATCAGCAGGCATCGCGCAGCGGGCAGAGCCTGCGCGTGCGTTACGCCAACACGCTGGACGTGACCAATACCACGTTGGCACTGGCCGGTTATCGGTATTCGTCCGAGGACTATCGAACCCTTGACCAGCACGTCAGTGAGACCCGTCCGCAAACTCTTTCGCGCAGCACCGGCCGCGCTCGCGACAGGCTTGAACTCAGTGTCACGCAGATAGTGCCGGTCCACGCGGCCTCGCTGAGCCTGACCGCTTCCGAGCAGCGTTACTGGAACCTGCCGGGCAAGACCCGGCAGCTTTACCTGGCGTGGAATGCGGCCTGGCACACGTTGAATTACAGCCTGTCCATCGAGCGCAACGAGGATTTCGGGCGCAGCGGCGAAGCGAGTACCGATAATCGGCTTGCCTTGAGCGTGACCTTGCCGCTGGGCGCAAGTGCTGCCTCTTCGCGGCTGTCGTTCAATGCGGTACGCGACAGCACGGGTCAATACAACGCACAGATCGGGCTCAACGGCCAGGTATTGGGCGAGCGCAACACCTTTTATTCCATGCAGGCGGGGCACGACAGCAGTTCGGGAAGCTTCGGGGCAGGCAAGATCAACACCACCACCGGGTTCGGTCGCTTCGAGGCCGGTTTCAGTCAGGGCCAGGATTACGACGCCTTCAGCCTGGCTGCGTCCGGCTCGCTGGTGGCGCATGCCGGAGGCGTGAATCTGGGTCAGACGCTGGGTGAAACCTTCGCTCTGGTTCAGGTCCCGGAGGTCAAAGGTGCCCGGTTAAGGTCCTTCAGCAATGTCGAGACCACTGGCAACGGCTATGCGGTTTTGCCCTACGTGCAGGCCTATCGCATCAATTGGGTCAGCTTGGATACCCGGCAACTGGGTGCGGATGTCGATCTCGGCAGCGCCATCACGCAAGTCGTACCGCGTCGTGGCGCTGTGCCGGTGGTCCGTTTCAAAGCGTCGGTGGGCAGGCGCGTGCAGTTCGAGCTGGTGCTGAGCGACGGCAGCCGGTTGCCGCTGGGGGCCAGCGTCGAAGATGAACAGGGCAGGGCACTGGCGGTGGTTGATCCGACCAGCCAGGCGCTGGTGCTCAGCGAGCGCGACCGCGGCCATTTACGCGTGCGCTGGGCCGGCAAGCAGTGTCTGGCCGCGTACTCGCTGCCGCCCAGAGACCCGGCCCGAGCTTACGAGCGTATGCGGGTGACATGCCAATGAGTGTTGTGACTGGCTGGCGCCTGACGCTGTTATTGCTGCCCTTGACCGTCAGTGTGAGCGTTGAGGGCGCCTTTGCGCTGACCGGCACACGGCTGATCTTTGATGGCCAGTATCGCGAGGTCAGCATCGAGGTGCGTAACGCGGGCAAGACCGAAACGCTGCTCCAGACCTGGCTCAGTGATACGCGCGATGGCGATGATACGCCGCCTGATCAACGCAGATCGCTACCGTTTGTAGTGACGCCACCCTTGTCACGTCTTGCGGTGGATGGCCGTCAGGCGCTGCGGATTTTGTATCACGGCTCGGGCATGCCGCAGGACCGTGAATCATTGATGCACCTGTATGTGCTGGAAGTGCCTCGCCGTGAAGAGAGTCATCGTCAATTGAATATCGCGGTGCGCCAACGCATCAATGTGTTCTATCGGCCGCAAGGGCTCGCTGGTGACCCGGCTGAAACGGCCAGCCAGTTGCAGTGGCAGGTGTTCCAGGCCGCGTCGAAGGCTGGGGTACTGAAAATCAACAACCCCACGCCTTATTACGCCTCGCTGGAGGCGGTGCGCCTGGATGGCGTGCCGCTCGAACGCTACGTGCTATTGGCACCGGGCGGCCAAGTGGAGCTGACATTACCCGGTCGGATTTCATCGTTTATGCAACATCGACTTCTGTACAACGCGCTGACCGATTACGGCGGACGGCGCGCCTATTGCGCGCGTATGAACGGGCAGGGGGGCGTTATGGCCCGCCTGTTGGAGAACACCTCTTTTCAGGAAGAATGCTGATATGAACCCCCCTTCGGCCAGTCGCTGGCTGCGATCTGTCTTGTTAACGCTGATGCTGTCCCCGACCTCAGGCTTTGCGCTGGTCTACACCGTTCAGAACTCGGGGGCAACCGAGGTCCACGATAGCCTGAACAGCACCGTCGCGATCCCCGCGTCACTGGCTGACGGGGAAGTGGTCTGGCGTTCCGAACCGCTGAACATTCAAGTGGAGTGCGCCAGGGATAGCCTGCAGCCGGGCGAAGAAGAGGTGTTCCTCTATCCGAACCCGGACAACCAAGTGATCGGCCAGGGCATTCGTGCCGGATTGACGCTCGATGCCAGCGATCATCTGCAAAGCAACGGGCGAGTCGGCACCGGGCATTTCTTACCGGTCTGTCGCGAGGAGGAAGCCAGTCTCGACCAGTGCCCGAAGGTACGCTTTAACCTCGGATTTTCCGTGCTCATCCAGAAGTCTGGCGCTACGCCGCCTTCTGGCGTGGCAAGCCAGCTGGCGGATTACCGGTTCTTCCAGCTGGGCGGTTCGACAGGGCCAGACCGGCTGCCGGGGCGTAGCCTGAGTTATGTCATCAATAACCTGAGCGGGCTGCGTTTTGTCGCCTGCGATGCGCAATTGTACGTGAGCCCTGAGACGGTGGATTTCGGCGAGGTGGGCATGCAGCCGGTGGGCGACGGCGAACCGTTTGCGACGCAGCCATTTTCGCTGTCGACCAGTCGCAGCTGTGATTCGCCGTTCAGCATCGATGCCCGGTTCCGGCCGGTGACCGGCCGTGTGTCTGAAGAGCTGCTGGTTCCTTCGAACAACGACTCGGTCGGCATTCGCATTACCAGTGCGGTCAACCGCAAAGCGTTGCCGTACAACCAGCCGTTCCATCTGGCCGAGCTGCTAGGGGAAACACTGGAGGCGCGGGCTGACTTCAATGCCGAGCTGGTCTGGACCAAGGCGCCGCCGAAGCCGGGACCGTTCGAAGCCGAGATCATGATCGATCTGTTCTACAAATGACGGCGACAGGAGGCTTGAGCAGTTGCCCGGTGATTGAGGTATGCTGCGCGACCGCGGGCGCTCGCCCGGCCATTTCGACTTTCTGGTGACACCATGACCACGCCTGAACAATCTCCTGTTCAAGACGCCGCAACCGACGCTGCAGCCGATTCCGACAAGCAGGGGGCTGTCGCGCCGTTCAGCTTTCCGTTCAAGCCTGCGGAGTTCGCTCAGGCCAGGAAAGATCAGGCCTGGTATCAGAAAGCCAACAAACACGGCCATCACAAGACGCCCGGCGTTGCACCGGCGGGCACCCGCAGGTCGATGGGCAAGCGCTGACAGCACGCTTTTGTTCGTTCAGGCGGCCTGCAGTGGAATGAACAGGTAGGACTCCGGCTGGCGGTCGGTCACTTCGGCACCTTCGTCTTGCAAGGTGCTCAACGCCAGTTGCCCGGCGACATGAAATCCCCAGCCGGCGTTTTCGAACGACACGTCAGCCTCGCTGGTCAGCTGCTCGATGGCCGCCGCGAACGCGTTCATGTCCGGCAGATAAGCCACAAAGCCGTTGCCCTTGAGCGCCGTGGTGCGAATGCCCAGTTTCTGACAAATCAGCTGTTTGACCACGATCTCGTCGCGGTCGGCCTGCCGCGACTGCTCTATGAGGGCCTTCAGCTGGGTATCGACCAGCCGGTCGCTGACAATCAGGTCCGGACCCTGTTCCCATGATTCCGGCGGGCAGCCTTTGTTTTCCGGGCGTAGCGGGATGTGCGGATTGATCTCCATCGGATAGATGCGGCACACCAGCGGCCGACGCTCGTAGATGCGGCAGAGATTCTGCTCGCCAAGATTCCGGCAGCGTCCGACGTTGTAGGCCGCGAAGGTGATCGCCACATAAGCCGTGGTACTGCCGCTGCTTACTTCGGTCGAGCGTCGAGTAGCGTGGGTCAGTTGTTCAGCAGGCACACCGAAGCCATTACTCAGAAACGCCTCGGTCAGGACGATCACTTTGCCGCCGTCTGCTGCCCATTGTCTGGCTTCGACCACGGTGAGAGGAACGTGGTGATCGGTACAGCAACCGCCGCAACCTACGCAGGTAAACTGGATATTCATTGTGTCGATGACCCGATCAGAAATGCGCGACGGACGACAATATTTGGTCGTTTGCCCGGCTTGTAACGGATATGAAGCAAGTACTGCGCCACCGCTGGGGCGCGAAAGGTGGCTATACCGCCCGCAGCGACCGCTTCAGGATGCAGGAATAGCGATGCGTTTTACGTAGGACATGCCTGATTTTTCGTAAAGACGTCGCGCCGCCAGGTTGTTTTCCATGACGTATAAATCAGCGACTGCTTCGTGGCGGCGGGTCAGGTGGGCGAACAGATGATGCAGCAGGGCGAAGCCGACTCCACGGTTGCGGGCATCGGGATGCACCACCAGGTCTTTGATGAATGCGCTGGTCCAGCCAGTGATAACACCGATGACTGCACCGTCGCGCAGGGCCAGGAAGCACAGCGACAGGTCGCATTCGGCATCCCGTTCGAACGCGGACAGCCAAGTCGGATAATCCGGGACGTTGCCTGCGCCACCCAGATAACCTGACGTCAGCAAGTGGTGAGTTTCAGCGGCCCGGTCAAGGGTGAGGGGGGTAACCACGACATCAGTTGGCCAGCGAGTCCGCGGCAGCGAGTCGCCAAGATTGCGGCGCATCAGCCAGTAATGTTCGGCCGATGCGTCGGTGGGTTTCGGCTGTGACGCGGGTACGGACGCTGGCAGCAGCGTCCGTAGGGTCAAGACCTCTGTCGTTGAAACGTCGGTCGTTAAAGCCCTTTGGAGACGACGGTGCGTGCGGCCTCGATCAGGCATTTGGTCAGCTCGGGTGACGAGAACTTGGTCAGCACGGCGTCGGCCCCGGCGATCTGGGACTTCTCACTGTTCATCGCGCTGTCGAGCGAAGTATGCAGCAGGATATACAAGTCCTGGAAGTCAGGCGTGTCGCGAAGCGTCCGGGTCAGCGCGTAGCCGTCCATCTCGGACATCTCGATGTCTGAAACCACCACGTTGATCTGTCTCGCCGTGCCCTGCAAATCCAGCAGTACATCGATGGCTTCCTTGGCGCTGCGAGCCGTATGGCATTCGATGCCCAGGTTACGCAGGGTGATGATCGACTGCTGAAGCGCGACCTGGCTGTCGTCGACTACCAGAATGCGAGCCTTGCTCAGCACCTCCGCGTCTTCCTTGGCCAGCTCTGTCGATTGCACGGTAATCCTCGCCGGGGCAATGCCGTGAATCACTTTCTCGATATCCAGCACCTGCACCAGTACGCCATCGACCTGGGTCACCCCGGTGATGAACGACTTGCTGCTGGAGCCGTAGGGCGGTGGACGAATGTCTGTGGTCAGGCAGTGCACAATCTTGCTGACCGCCTGAACGTGCAGGCCCTGCTTGGAGCGACTGACGTCGGTGACGATCAGGCAGCCACCATCGGGGTCGGCCAGTGGACGCTCGCCAATGGCGCGGCTGAGGTCGATGACCGACAGCGATGAACCGCGCAGTGTGGCGATCCCTTTCACGTGCGGGTGCGACTCCGGCAAATGGGTGAGGGGAGGGCAGGGAATAATCTCGCTGACCTTCAACAGGTTGATCGCCATCAGCTTGCCGCTGCGCAACGTGAAGAGGAGCAGCGAGAGAGAATCTGCTCGGACGTTCTTGGACATATTAACCTTCTGGCTTTAGGTGTTTCGTCGCCTGTAGGCGGCAAACAGCTTTCGATGACAGGGTATCGACCTGCGGCGGACAGGCTTGAGGATTTTTAACGTGACGTTATGCGCGTTGCACACGGCTCGAATGCAGGGGCGGCAGTCGGTCGATGCATCACCGGTCGCTCACATGCATTGCCAAGACAGATCAGGATGATGGCATTGTGATTTCTTTACGGTCAAATGGTTCTGCGTGCGATAAAAGGGGTGCGGCCAATCGTCGCAGGTGGTGCAGGTGTTACGGATCTGTTTGAGGCCGGATATTGACCAATGTGCAGGCTGGGTCAAAATGCCGCAGCTATATATAAAGGAAGCGCTGCGGCAAATTGACGCAGCCTTCTATATATAGAAGGATTCTGATCCGGCATTTTTGCGAGGTGGTCTTGTGGAACGCAGGACCATCCGGCTGCCAAATGTGCCCGTATGGCTGTCGGGCGCTTGAGTTGCCGAGGCGGGCAGATGATCATGCCGCACGCTGAGCGACGCAGGCCAGACGCCGCGGCCTGAGCCCTTTGAGCCCGCCGTGTAACGCCGGTAAATCACCCGACCATTTCGATAAGGCCTGTAAATGAGTGACAACACGTTGTACCTAAGACGCGAAAAGCGCTTTCTGGTTCTGCTGGGGATAATCTGTCTGTCCCTGATCGGCGGCGCCTTGTACATGCAGATCGTGCTGGGCGAGGCACCTTGTCCGCTGTGCATCCTGCAGCGATATGCCTTGCTGTTCATCGCCATCTTCGCGTTCCTTGGCGCTGCAATGCCGGGACGCCGCAGCATCACGGCATTCGAGGCGTTGGTTACCCTGAGCGCACTGGGTGGTATCGTGGCTGCAGGGCGTCATGTCTGGATCCTGGCCAATCCGTCCGCCAGCTGCGGTATCGATACCTTGCAACCCATTGTCGACGGTCTGCCATTGGCTACACTGTTTCCTATGGGCTTTCAGGTCAGCGGATTCTGCACAACGCCATATCCGCCAGTTCTTGGATTGTCACTCGCCCAATGGGCATTGGTGGCATTCGTCCTGACGGCAGTACTGGTTCCGGCGTGCATCATTCGCAATCGCCGCAAACCTTACTAAAAACAGGGGCTTTTGAAAAAAATGCCTCGTGATTACGGGGCTTTTTTTCGACTGGATCACGTCTTTCGAGAGCGATTGTTGCAGTCTAAGAGATTAACTGTTACAAAATTAGGCATAGTCATTAAAAATTTACATATCTACAATCCCCAGCACTTGTCGTCCAGCCTGGCTGAACGATCAGAATTTTGAGGCTAGGAGCGTCCCCTGTGCACTCTGAACAGGCAGCGCAACGCTTGCCTCCGAGGGCGTATAATGGCCGCGCTGAAAGCGTCTGTCCTGAACTCTGGGCAGTTCCAGCAACTCAAAAAACAAGAATCCATCGCTAAACCCGGATTTGTCGATATGCCGAAACGCGTACTGGCAGGCCCTTGTTCAATTCAAAAAAATTAGCCGGCACTGGCAGGGCGAAGTGTTGGCGGTCGAAACCCAACTGCACCGCGCAAGCTGCTTTTAGAGGTCGTGAAATGAGTAAAAAAAGGTACCCCAGGTTTTTTGGCTTCTTGGCCCTTTTCTGTATGCTTTTGCTCAGTGGATGCGATGGCGTACCTCTGCTCGATCCGAAAGGGCAGGTGGGTATCGAGCAGCGTAACCTGATCATCATTGCTACATTGCTGATGCTGATTGTGGTGATCCCGGTCATTCTGATGACCCTGATCTTCGCCTGGAAATATCGCGCTTCGAACAAGGCTGCCAAGTACACTCCGGACTGGTCGCACTCCACCAAGATCGAGATCGCAGTCTGGGGCGTACCCATGCTGCTGCTGGTCTTTCTGGGCTACATCACCTACGTCTCGACTCACGAGCTGGACCCTTACCGTCCGCTGGAATCCGACGTCAAGCCGGTCACCATTCAGGCGATCTCGGTCGACTGGAAGTGGGTATTCATCTACCCGGACTACGGCATCGCCACGGTCAACAAAATCGTTTTCCCGGCCAAGACACCGATCAATTTCCAGGTCACGTCGGACAGTGTGATGAACTCGTTCTTCATCCCGGGTCTGGGTGGTCAGATCTACGCGATGGCAGGCATGCACACCAAGTTGCACCTGATTGCCAACGAGAATCACGAATTCAACGGTATTTCGGCCAACTACAGCGGCGCGGGCTTTACCGGTATGAAGTTCAAGGCTATCGCTACCAGTCAGGCTGATTTCGACGCCTGGGTCAGCGAAGTGAAGAGCTCGCCTAAAAAGCTTGGCAAAGACGAGTATGCCGAACTGATCAAGCCGAGCGAACGTAACCCTGTCGAACTCTTTTCCTCGGTCACTCCGAACCTGTTCCAGATCGTCATCGACAAGTATGAAGGTATGAATCCAGGCAAGAAGCACGTCGCTGGTGAGAAGGAAGTGGCCGGTAACGCCGATGCGGAAAAAGGCAAAAATTCAGCTGCTGGGGCAGAGGAGTAAACGATGTTTGGCAAATTAAGTCTGGAAGCGGTACCGTTCCACGAGCCGATAGTCATGGTGACACTTGCCATGATCGCGCTCGGCGGTATTGCGATTGTCGGGTTGATCACCTATTTCCGCAAGTGGACGTACTTGTGGTCTGAGTGGCTGACCTCTGTCGACCACAAGAAAATCGGTGTGATGTACATCATCGTTGCCATGGTCATGCTGCTGCGCGGCTTTGCCGACGCCATCATGATGCGTACCCAACTGGCAATGGCCCAGAACGGTTCCGAAGGGTTCCTTCCGCCTGAGCACTATGACCAGATCTTCACCGCGCACGGTGTGATCATGATCATCTTCATGGCGATGCCGTTCTTCACGGGTCTGATGAACATCGTTCTGCCTCTGCAGATCGGCGCTCGCGACGTGGCGTTCCCGTTCCTGAACTCCCTGAGCTTCTGGCTGCTGGTCGCAGGCATGCTGCTGATCAACCTGTCTCTGGGTGTCGGCGAGTTCGCCAAAACCGGCTGGGTCGCGTATCCGCCTCTTTCCGGGCTGCAATACAGTCCTGGCGTGGGGGTCGACTACTACATCTGGGCGCTACAGCTATCCGGGTTAGGTACGACGCTGACGGGGGTCAACTTCCTCGTGACCGTGCTGAAAATGCGTACCCCTGGCATGAAGCTGATGGACATGCCGATCTTCACCTGGACCTGCACCTGGGCAAACATCCTGATCGTGGCTTCGTTCCCGATCCTGACCGCTACCTTGGCGCTGCTGACCCTTGACCGCTACATGGACTTCCACATTTTCACGAACGAAATGGGCGGTAACCCCATGATGTACGTGAACCTGTTCTGGGCGTGGGGTCACCCTGAGGTGTACATCCTGATCCTGCCGGCCTTCGGTGTGTTCTCGGAAGTCATCTCGACGTTCTCCGGCAAGCGTCTGTTCGGCCACAAGTCGATGATCTTCGCTTCCGGAGCGATCTGTATCCTGGGCTTCATGGTCTGGCTGCACCACTTCTTCACCATGGGTGCGGGTGCCAACGTCAACGCCTTCTTCGGTCTGGCGACGATGCTTATTGCGATCCCGACGGGTGTGAAGCTGTTCAACTGGCTGTTCACCATGTATCAGGGCCGTCTGCGCTTCACCGCGCCAGTGCTCTGGACTCTCGGCTTCATGGTCACCTTCTCGATCGGCGGCATGACCGGCGTTCTGTTGGCGATCCCGGGTGCCGACTTCGTACTGCACAACAGCCTGTTCGTAATCGCTCACTTCCACAACGTCATCATCGGCGGTGCGGTATTCGGTTACATCGCCGGCTTCGCGTTCTGGTTCCCTAAAGCGTTCGGTTTCACCCTGAACGAGAAGTGGGGCAAGGCAGCGTTCTGGTTCTGGATCGTCGGTTTCTTCGTCGCATTCATGCCGCTTTACGCGCTGGGCTTCCTGGGCATGACCCGTCGCCTGAACGCAACCGACATGCCGGAGTGGAACATCTACCTGAACGTCGCGCTGTTCGGTGCCGTGCTGATTGCCATGGGTATCGCTTCGCAGCTGATCCAGTTGTTCGTCAGTATCCGTGACCGCGACAGCAACCGCGATCTGACCGGTGACCCATGGAATGGCCATACCCTGGAATGGTCCACTTCTTCGCCACCACCGTTCTACAACTTTGCCGAGCTGCCAAAGGCTGACGACGTAGACCCGTTCACCGACGCAAAACGTGCGGGCACCGCTTATCAGGTTCCTGCTCGCTACACGTCGATCCACATGCCTAACAACACGCCTACCGGCTTGTACATGGGCCTGCTGTTGACGGTGTTCGGCTTCGCATTCATCTGGCACATCTGGTGGCTGGTTGGCGCAAGCCTGGTGGCAACCATCGCGGTCTTCGTCGCTCACGCTGTGCGTGATGATCAGGGCTACATGGTGCCGGCTGAAGAAGTAGCGCGTATTGAAGGTGAGCATCACAAGGTCCTGGCGGCCAACGGTGCATACACTCCTGTCAAGTCCTCGCTGGAACAGGTTTAAACATGTCGAATATTGCTATCAACTCCGGAGCCCACGATCACGGTCACGACCATGATCACGGGCATGACGATCACCACGACAGCGGTGGCATGACGGTTTACGGCTTCTGGCTGTACCTGATGACCGACTGCGTGCTGTTCGCCTCGTTCTTCGCGGTGTACGCCGTGATGGTCAACAGTGTCGCGGGCGGCCCGTCGGGCCAGGACATTTTCCTGCTGCCATTCGTGGCCGTGGAAACCGCGTTCCTGTTGGTCAGTAGTATCACTTACGGCTTTGCCATGCTGGCGCTGTACAAGGGCAAGAAAAGCCAGGTACTGGGCTGGCTGGCACTGACCTTCCTGTGCGGTGCTGCCTTTATCGGCATGGAAATCTATGAGTTCCATCACCTGATCGAAGAGGGCTTCGGCCCTAGCCGCAGCGGCTTCCTGTCGGCGTTCTTTGCACTGGTCGGCCTGCACGGCGTCCACGTGACAAGCGGCCTGATCTGGATGGCGATCATGATGTTCCAGGTTCAGAAAAAGGGCCTTACCAACACTAACAAGACGCGCCTGAGCTGCCTGAGCCTGTTCTGGCACTTCCTGGACGTTGTCTGGATCGGCGTGTTCACCGTTGTCTATCTGATGGGAGCTTTGTAATGTCAAATTCGCATCACTCCGCTGAAGACAATAGTCACGGCTCCGTCAAGTCGTACATCATCGGCTTCGTACTGTCGGTCATTCTGACCGCCATTCCGTTTGCCTTGGTGATGTCGCCCATGCTGCCGAAAGACATGACGATTGCGATCGTTCTGGTCTTCGCGATCATCCAGATCCTGGTGCACTTGCATTACTTCCTGCACCTGGACTTCACGAGCGTGCAGCGCAACAACGTGATGGCCTTCGCCTTTACCACGATGGTTATCGTTCTGCTGGTCGGCCTGTCGCTGTGGATCATTTTCAGCGTCCACCGCGAAATGATGGCGCATTGAGGAATACCAGATGTCACTGAAGCACTTTATCCAAATCACCAAGCCGGGGATCATTTTCGGTAACGTGCTTTCGGTGGCAGGTGGCTTTTTTCTGGCTTCCAAGGGGAATATCGACTTCGGCGTGTTTCTGGCCGCAATCATCGGTACTTCCCTGGTCGTTGCGTCGGGTTGTGTGTTCAATAACTGCATCGATCGTGATATCGATCAGCGAATGGAAAGGACCCGTAACCGGGTTCTGGTGCAGGGCCTTGTCTCGTTGAGGCTGGCCCTGTTCTACGCAACCATTCTGGGTGTTGCAGGCGTTGCCTTGCTGTACACCGAGGCCAATCCACTGGCGGCATTGTTTGCAGTGATCGGGTTCGTTATCTACGTCGGCTTCTACAGCCTGTACCTGAAACGCAGATCCGTTCACGGCACGCTGGTTGGTAGTCTGTCGGGGGCCATGCCTCCGGTCATTGGCTACTGCGCAGTGAGCAACAGCTTCGATTTTGCGGCCCTGACGCTGCTGGTGATGTTCAGCCTGTGGCAGATGCCGCATTCGTATGCCATCGCGATTTTCCGTTTCAACGACTACAGTGCGGCGAAGATCCCGGTTCTGCCGGTCAAGCGCGGCATTCTGGTTACCAAACGCCACATCCTGCTCTACATCCTGGCCTTCCTCGTGGCGACCCTGATGTTGACGGTAGGCGGTTACGCGGGCCTGAATTATCTCGCTGTCGCGGCGGGCATGGGCATGTACTGGCTGTACATGGCCTGGAAAGGCTACAAGGCCGTTGACGATACGGTCTGGGCTCGCAAGCTGTTCGTGTTCTCCATCTTCACCATCACCGCATTGAGCGTGATGATGTCGGTGGACTTTCAGGTGACCAAAGAGCTGCTGGTAACCTACGCGTTCTGACCGCACCTGAGTTGAAACACCCCAACCCCGTTCCGCAAGGAACGGGGTTTTTTATTACTGCGCTGGCAACGAGGCGTGGACAGAAGTCTGCCGGTAGGCCTGCTTCAGAAACGCCATGTCAGTTTGCAATTATTTCAAGCCTCAGGCCCCGAATGATCTGGCAGAATAAGGCATTGGCCTGACTCGTCCAGGCAGTCGCTAAAATGATAGAGGGCGTTATGAGTCAAGAAAGCATCAACTGGGACACTCTGGGTTTCGACTACATCAAGACCGACAAGCGTTACCTCTCTCACTGGCGCGACGGTGCCTGGGATCAGGGTTCGCTGACCGAAGACAACACGCTGCACATCAGCGAGGGGTCTACCGCGTTGCATTACGGTCAGCAGTGCTTCGAGGGCCTGAAAGCCTATCGCTGCAAAGATGGCTCGATCAACCTGTTCCGTCCTGATCAGAATGCCCTGCGCATGCAGCGCAGCTGTTCTCGCCTGTTGATGCCGCATGTGCCCACTGACGTGTTCATCGAGGCCTGCAAGCAGGTCGTCAAGGCCAATGAACGCTTCATCCCGCCGTATGGCTCCGGCGGTGCGCTTTACCTGCGTCCGTTCGTGATCGGTGTCGGCGATAATATCGGTGTGCGGACCGCGCCCGAGTTTATCTTCTCGATCTTCTGCATTCCGGTCGGTGCCTATTTCAAAGGCGGCCTGAAGCCGAACAACTTCGTGATTTCCGGTTATGACCGTGCTGCACCAAATGGCACGGGCGCCGCCAAGGTCGGTGGCAACTACGCTGCCAGCCTGATGCCGGGTTCCGAGGCCAAGAAACACAGCTTCGCGGATTGCATCTACCTTGATCCGCAAACCCATTCGAAGATCGAGGAAGTGGGTTCAGCCAACTTCTTTGCCATCACCCATGACGATGTGTTCCTGACGCCCAAGTCGCCCTCCGTGCTGCCGGGCATCACCCGTCTGTCGTTGATCGAGCTGGCAAAATCCCGTCTGGGCCTGACGGTCGAAGAGGGCGACGTGTTCATCGACCAGCTCGACACATTCAAGGAAGCGGGCGCTTGCGGCACTGCGGCCGTGATTACTCCGATTGGCGGGATTTCCTACAAGGATAACCTGCATGTGTTCTACAGCCAGACCGAAGTCGGCCCGGTGACTCAGCGCCTGTACAAGGAACTGACCGGTGTCCAGGCCGGTGATATCGAGCCGCCAGCCGGGTGGATCGTCAAGGTCTGACCGGCTGAGTACCTGACAAGAAGTAACGCGCGTGCCAATACTCGCATTGGTACGCCGCTCAGGACGCAGTCGCCGTCTCTTCCTCAACCGGCTCTTTCGCTGGGCCCAGCACGATTGCCAAGTGCCGCAAGTCGTCGACTTCCAGGCTGTAGCTCTTGCCCGACGGGCTTTGAGTGAGGTTGCCCAGTGCATAAACGGTGAAAAACTTCACCGCGTCGGCGTGGCTCAACAGTTCACTGATGTAACGGCTGGAACGATAAGCCTGCATGTGTGCAGGTGATACATAGAGCGTCACCAGCTTGCCTTCCAGGCGGTCGAAGAACTTGAATTTGAATCCGGGCCCGTAGCGCTGCTCGACCAGCCCTCCGCCATACAGGACGCGGCCGTTGTCACCCGGTTTTGCGTATTTCATGTGACGAAAGTACGAACGCAGGGAAATTTCACCCTGGCCGGGCACCTTGAGTTTCAGCAGCTTGAAATCTTCCAGCGACAGTTCGGCTTTGGCCTGGCGATAGCTGTCCACCAGCCGCTCGAGATTGTTGGTCCGCGTCTCGCTGTAACGGGGTGACTTCGGTGCAGCAGGTTCTGTTGGCGGGTCGGCGACGGGCGGACGTTGCTCCGTAGCGCCAGCCTTTTCCGGGCCGGACGCATCTTTGGCTGGCTGCTTGATGGCTGGCTGTTTCAAGGTCGGGTCGAAAACGTCGATGTAGTCATCCAGCTTGCGTTTCGCCTTGCGCACGCGCGTCTGTGCATCGGTCTCCTCATTCGGCTCCTCAGCCTCCTCCTCAGCGTTCGCGTCCACCCATTCACAGCCCGGATGGTGATCGTAGTGCGGATTGGCCCGAAAATGTGCGGCGACGAAGGTCGGGTTGTCTTGGGGTTTTACGTCGTAGCGTACCCCGGTCACCTTGGCCCCCAGCGTCCGGCAGGCTTCGTTCGAGCAGAGAAACTCGAATCGCGCGCGGGGTGGCTCCTGGGAGAAGTATTCGCGTCGGGCAGCAGCAATCGACAGCTCCTGCTGCAATTCGACGCAAAATGCGCGGGTGATGGGCTTGCTGGGCTTCATGCGAATCGTCCGTGTTCATCCAGGACAACACGCTATTTCAGGCGCAAAGCGCTTGCAACAAAATATGTGCAATGCGCTGAAAAGCGGCGGGCAGGGTGGGACCCGTTACTCGGCTGTACCCCTCGCGCTGTGACGCAAGGGGTACGAATGGCATCAGGACAGGCGGAAACGTCCCACGATGTTGTTCAGGTCCAGCGCCAGCGTCGACAGCTCGCGGCTTGCGCTGGCGGTCTGTTGTGCGCCCGATGATGACTGTGCCGAGAGGTCGCGGATGTTCATGAGGTTGCGGTCCACTTCGCGAGCTACGTGGGCCTGCTGCTGGGCAGCGCTGGCGATCACCAGATTCAGATCGTTGATCTCGCTCACCGCAGCGCTGATGACGGTCAGCGATTCATTGGCGCCTTCGGCAATGCCAAGCGTTTCGCTGGCCAGCTCGGTATTACCGCGCATGGAGCCTACGGCGCGTTCGGTGCCGTTCTGGATATTGGTCACCAGACGTTCGATTTCGCTGGTCGATTGCTGAGTGCGATGAGCCAGGGCACGGACCTCATCCGCCACGACCGCGAACCCGCGCCCGGCCTCGCCCGCGCGCGCAGCTTCGATCGCGGCGTTGAGCGCGAGCAGATTGGTCTGCTCGGCAAGGCCTCGAATAACATCCAGCACCTTGCCGATGTCGCGCGACTGACCGGCCAGTTCGCCGATCAGGGTCGCGGTTTTCTGCACATCCGTGCTCATGGTATTGATTGAGGTCACGGTCTTTTTGACCAACCCCAGACCGTCTTGCGCAGCGCTGGTCGCATTGCTCGACGAGCGCGCCGTATGCTCGGCGTTGCGCGCCACTTCTTCCACTGCGCTGGTCATTTCATTGACCGCAGTGGCGGCTTGATCGATCTCGTTGTTCTGACGCTGGATACCCTGCACACCGTCTTCAGTGATGGCCGTCATCTCTTCGGCAGCGGCGGCCAGCTGGGTCGCAGAGCTTGAAATCTGTTGCAGAGTTTCGCGCAGCTGGGTCTGCATCGCGAACACCGCAGCCGCGACGCTGGACGTGTCATTGGCGCTGATAGTGATCGGGCTGCTCAAGTCGCCGCGGGCGATGGTGCGGGTGAGCGTCGCGACGTTGCTTGGCTCGCCATCAATCGCTGAAAGGATGCTGCGTATGGTCATGAGGGTCACGATCACGCCCAATATCGCAATCGCCAGCGTAGCGCCGATGGACAGGTTGGTGGCCTGGGTGGCGCTGGATTCCTGATCGGCGAAACGTTCGCCTGCGTGTTGCTTGCCTTGTTCGCGCAGCGTTTGCAGGGTCTTGAACACCTGCTCGGCAAAAGGTTTGACCTCGGTCCGGTTAATAGTGGTCGCCGCGGCGATATCACCCGTCTGGATCACGGTGGTCTGGTGTCGCATGCCGTCACGTAACTTGACGTAGTCGCGCTGCAACTGTTGGGTCAGGTTCACATCGAGGGTTTCTGCGGTGTTCTTGCTCAGCTGGACGGTCAGCTCGTCGAGTCTGGCGAAAGCAGCCTCGTTTTCATTCTTCCAGCCCGCCGTCTGTTCCGGGTTGCCGATGGCGATCATGCGCAAGATATTGATGTCCACCCGGGTGAGCGCACCGTCGATATTGTTAACCGCTTCGGTGGCCAGAAAATCCTTGCTGTAGAGCGCATCGACATTTTCAGTGGATGTCTTGAGCGTGTGGATCATGAACACCGACAGCGCGATAAACGCAGCGATGATGGCGAATGTAGATGCCATCAATCGCTGTTTTACGGTCAGGCCGTCAGCAGGCGTTTGAGTCTGGATCATGGGATTTCCCTATGAAAGCTATCGAGGGCCTGGTCATTTGCACCGGGGATCAAGTAGCTATCGGCGTCGAAAATCCCGACTTTAGGTAATGGCTAAATAATATCTATCAGGGGGTGGCGGGTACCGCCAGCCACTCACTCAGCGCTTGTTGATACTCGCCGGTGGCCTTGCTCAGGTGCAGCCACTGGTCGACATAGGCTTTCCAGGCAACATCGTCGCGTGGCAACAGATAGGCTTTTTCGCCGTATTGCAGGGAGCGGGTCGGATTCACGGCGCACAGGCCCGGCATGCGTTTCTGTTGATAAAGCGCTTCGGAGGCATCGGTGATCATCACGTCGGCCTTCTTGTCCAGCAACTCCTGAAAGATGGTCTTGTTGTCGTGAAAGGCCAGCGAGGCCTTCGGCAGATGGGCACGGGCGAATGCCTCGTTGGTGCCACCGGCAGGCTCGATCAGGCGCACTGAAGGCTGATTGAGCTGTTCGACGGTCTGGTACAACGCCTGATCCTCGCAACGCACCAGCGGGATCTTGCCGTCGATATCCAGGGTGTTGCTGAAGAAGGCTTTCTTCTGCCGTTCCAGGCTGACCGAAATGCCGCCCATGCCGATGTCGCATTTTCCACCGACTATGTCAGGCATCAGGTTTTTCCAGGTCGTTGGTACCCACTGCACCGTGACGCCCAGACTCTTGGCCAGCGAGCGGGCCAGGGTGATGTCGATGCCCTCGTATTCGCCGTCTTCGCGCAACAGGGTATAGGGCTTGTAATCGCCCGTGGTGCAGACCGCCAGCTGGCCCGTCTGAATGACCTTGTCCAGATGCGAGTTTGATTCCTGAGCCTGTGCCGGAGCCATAGCTGTCATGCCCGACAACAGAACGGTCAGTGCGCTGTATTTCAGATTGATCATGGGGCGGGGTGCTCGCGACTGTGCGTTTGATTATATAAATGTGACAGAGTGCTTTATTTGGCATGCCGATGTGAAGCAGCAATCAGGTTATGCATTCTCTGCATTTTTCAAATCAGGGGTTGAACATTTCGTAAAAAAGCGTAATGTTGCGCCCCATGATTCTTGAGCAAATCAAAGCGGTCGGTAACGACACTCGCATGTTGATCATGGAGTGGCTGAAAGACCCGCGAGCCCATTTCCCTCCCCAGGACCACGGTGATCCGGCGATAGGCGTGTGCGTGTCGCACATTCAGGCCAAGGCCAATCTGTCGGCGTCCACGGCGTCTGCGCACCTGGCTATCCTGCAACGTGCCGGACTGGTTCAGGCCACGCGGATTGGCAAATGGACTTACTTCCGCCGTGACGAACTGGCCATCGACCGGTTTGCCGATCGGCTCAAGAAAGAACTTTAAGTTTTGTTTATACATTTCGTCATTTTGCGTAATGTTGAATTGATAGGAGATTGACCATGAGTAACACCACTATCTACGTGCAGGCCGGCGGCGGCTACGATCAGGTCAGCGTTGGCGACAGCGAAGTGCTGGCACCGAAAGCCGGTGAAATCACCGTGCGTCTGCACGCCAACTCGCTCAACTATCACGATTTCGCCGTCGTCACCGGCATGTGGGCGCCGACTGAAAAGCGTATTCCCATGGCCGATGGCGCGGGTGTGGTCACAGCGGTAGGCGAGGGCGTCAGCGAGTTCAAGGTTGGCGATTCAGTCGTCAGCACGTTCTTCCCGGAGTGGATCAGCGGCGAGCCTCTGGTTGAAGGGTTTGTCACGGTGCCGGGCGATGGCGTCGACGGCTACGCTCGCCACCAGGTCACGGCCCGTGCCACCTCGTTCACGCGCGCGCCGTTGGGCTACAGCCATGCTGAAGCTTCAACGCTGACCACTGCCGGCCTCACCGCCTGGCGTGCGCTGATGGTCGATGATTCGCTGAAAGCCGGTGATACCGTGCTGGTGCAAGGCACTGGCGGCGTGTCGATCTTCGCCTTGCAGTTTGCCAAGATGGTCGGTGCAACGGTGATCGCGACGTCTTCCAGCGATGAAAAACTGGAGCGTTTGCAGGCCATGGGCGCCGACCACCTGATCAACTATCGCAAAGACAGCAACTGGGGCGAGACGGCCCGCAAGCTGACCGGTGGGCGCGGTGTAGACCACATTATCGACGTCGGCGGGCCATCGACTCTGCAGCACTCGATGAACGCTGCGCGAGTGGGCGGCCATATTTCGGTCATCGGCATTCTGAGCGGTGTCGCCGGTCAGCTGGAATTCGTTCCGGCGCTGGTCAAACAACTGCGCATGCAGGGCGTGCTGGTCGGCAGCCGCACCCAGCAACAGGACATGATTCGCGCCATCGACGCCAACGGCATGCGTCCGGTCATGGACCGTTCGTTCCCGCTGACCGACATTGTCGAAGCGTTCAAGTATCAGGAAACCAACCAGCATTTCGGCAAGATCTGCCTGGATATCTGATTCTCTGCTCTGCGTAGATTCTGATGCGCAGGCCCTTGCTGCCGGGAGGTCGACAGGCACGTCGACCTGCTGGCAGTGACGTTTTGCATCAATTCCTCCGGCGACCCGTTCGCATTCTTTTGCATCAAACTCCGCCTGGCTGTGGTCACAGCTTCTGTGACATCACGGACGTTGTGCGGCATGCACAAGCACGCTGCTCAGGACGACGTCCAATCTGATTACCAGAACAGGGATGCATTGAAACCTATGAAAACTCATCTATGGCTGGGCCTGCTTGGCGCTTTTTCCCTCAGTGCCCAGGCGGCATCGCTGGACGTTCCGATCAATATGGTCAGTGCCGACGGCGCGCCCAAACCCATCGGCAGCGTGACGGTCAGCGAAACCGACTACGGTTTGCTGTTCACCCCGAAACTCACCGGTCTGCCTGCGGGCATCCACGGTTTTCACGTGCATGAAAACGCTAGCTGCGAGGCGGGTACCAAAGACGGTGCCAAGGTAGCAGCGCTGGCAGCAGGCGGGCACTTTGACCCGGCCAAGACCGGCAAGCACCTTGGCCCTTACGCTGACGGTCATCTCGGTGACCTGCCTGCGTTGTACGTGACAGCCGACGGCAAAGCGGATTACCCGGTACTGGCGCCGCGCTTGAAGAAATTGTCTGAAATCAAAGGTCACGCGTTGATGGTCCACGCGGGCGGCGACAACCATGCCGATATGCCCAAACCATTGGGCGGTGGCGGTGATCGGGCTGCTTGTGGTGTGATCGTGGGGTGATTATGTGCCTTGTGCCTGTGCCCGATGGGGTGCAGGCACGCCCTGAACAGGTTTCTGCTCAAGGCAGGCTGAACCGCATCGATAGAGTTTTATTAGCTGGCGACAGTGCCGCACAAAAGGTCTGTTGTGCGCAACGATCAGCGCAGTCCGTGCGCTGAATGAGGTGCGTTAAAACCCGCGTGGCTCAGACGTCGAAGAAATCGACCTTGCCGTTTTCCAGGCTGTAGTAAGCGCCAACCACCTTGACCTTGCCGTCCTTGATCGGATTCATCAGGGTCGGCTCGGACGCCGTGCGCAAGCGTGCAACGGTGCGCTGAACGTTGGCCTTGACCGAGTCTTCCAGCAGGCTTGCACCTTTTCTGGCCTTGGCAGTCAACACCGCTGGCAGAATAGGTTCGATCATCTGGCCTATCGCGCCCGGATAAACCGTGCTGTCTTCGACCACTGATACGGCAGCAGCCACCGCGCCGCACTTCTCGTGACCCATTACCACCACCAGCGGCACACCCAGTTGGCTGACACCGTATTCAATCGAGCCCAGTGCTGCGGTATCCACGGTGTTGCCTGCGTTGCGCACGATGAACAGTTCACCCAGGCCACGGCCAAACAGCAGTTCCGGCGGTACGCGTGAGTCCGAGCAGGAGATCAGGATGCAGAACGGCGTCTGACCTTTGGCAATTTCCAGACGCCGGTCACGGTCGCTCTCGACCTTGATGACCTTGTCCGTCATGAACGCATTATTACCATCACGCAGCGCTTTGAGCGCCTGGTCGGCGGTCATGACGGTACGTGGAGACGTCGGCGCAGCAGCCTGGGCCATAGACGGGAATTCCATCAGCGCTGCGGCGACAGGAAGACAACACGCACACTGAAGAACTTTGCGGCGGGACAGGGACGAATTCATAAGAAGCCTCGGGCTTGTTAACTGTCAAAGAGCGATTGGATCCCGCCCAGGCGGCGCTGGATGCGGGACCTGTCCACTTCATACAGCCACTGGAATTTCATTTCCAATTGTATTTATTTCGATACGTGTCGCGGATGCCGAGATGACCAGCTCACTCGACGTGCCTGACCGCGCACACTGCACAATCAAGCAGGTTTTAGCGCGTCTTCATGATGCAACGCCGAGTGGCCGGTCTTGTCGCTTTTCACCTCATACTGCGGCGCATCTTTCGAGGCCGGCCGGTGCTTACCCATGAACTCCACATCCTTGACATGCACTTTAGTGATCTTGCCCTGTATTTCACCTGCTTCTGAATTCCAGCGCACAGCGTCGCCAACCTTGAATGAAGTGCTCATGGGCTTTCCTCTCTCGGTAATTTTTCTGGCGTTTTGCCAGTCACTAATGGGAGTCGGCGGCGGCGGGGGAATTCCATTGGCGTGGATAGATGACAGTGCTCGTTCTCGGCTCAACAGGTCCAGTTGAATGCGTAACCAAGAGAGAGCACCCCGCCCTCCATATTTCAACCCGGGGTTCCCGCATCATTGTGTCGTGGTGTAACGTTGAAAGCTTTCTGATCGAGCGATCAGGATTTTCAGAACTTTCGCCACGGAATGCCCACGACAATGAACTTTGCCCTTAAAAAACTGGCTGCTGCGACGCTGATGCTGGCCAGTCTTTCAATGTTTGCCAGCGCTGCACACGCCAACATCACCGAGCAACAGAGCGCGGCCATTCTCAAGACGTCCAGTGAGGCATCGCTGACCGATTTCAGGCAGTTCCTGTCAGGCCTGAGTAAAAGCGATGTCGCCAGGAGCGCCAATCTGGAACCGGCCATCAGTGCGTTTCTCGCTAACGGTAAACTGTCCGAAACGCAGCAGAACGATGTCTATCGTTTGCTCGGTCTTTACACCCGTTTGAAATACGGCAGTGCAGCCACCGAAACCCTGCGCGAATTGGTAGCGATTCCCACTGTTCGGGTCGACGGCGTTGCGCAGCATGACAACCCGGCATTCATCAAGATCGCCGACACGATCAAGCGCCTTGCCGAAAGCTTCAACCTGAAGTTTCGCAACGTCGATAACCGTGTCTACGAAATCTCGCTCGATGGCGCCGGTGATGAGGTCGTCGGCATTCATGTTCATGCCGATGTGGTGCCGGTCACGCCGGAAAACTGGGTGCTGCCGGACGGTACCAGGCTGGACCCGTTCAACGTCACGCTGATCGGTGATCGCATGTACGGGCGCGGCACCGAGGATGACAAGAATGGCATCGTGGTGTCGTTGTATGCCATGAAGGTGATCAAGGAAGAGAAGCTGCCGCTGACCAGAAACTTCAAGTTGTTGATCGACACGACTGAAGAAACGACTGGCGACGCCATCCCTTATTACTTTGAACGCAACCCGACGCCTGATTACAACCTGGCGCTGGATGGCAGCTATCCGGTGGTCATTGCCGAAAAAGGCTACGGCACGGTCATGGCCGGTTTTACCCGCAGAGCGGCGCAAGGCGAGGGCGCGGAAATTACCTCGGTGACCGGCGGCATGGCCACTAACCAGATTCCGTCGAAGTCGGTCGCCACATTGACAACTGACACGCCTGCGGAGCTTGCAGCCAGCCTGCAACAGGCGGGCGCTGATTACATCAAGCGCAACGGCGGCAACTTCGAAGTGGCCGCGAAGGTCGAGGGCAAAGACGTCAAGCTGACGATCACCGGCGTATCCGCACACTCATCCGACCCTGAGTCCGGCGTCAATCCGGTTGCACGGATGCTGGACTTCATCAACAGCCTGGAAGGTAACGTTGCGCTCAAGCACAACCACATCACGGACGCTGCGCGATATGCGGCTGACAATTGGGGGCTGGATTATCTGGGCAACAAGCTGGGCATCGGTTTCTCCGATGAGTTCATGGGCCCGCTGACCGCTTCTCTGACCTATGTTGCGATGGATGAAAAGGTCTTCAAACTCGCAGTCAACCTGCGCGTGCCCAAGGGCAAGTCTGCGGACGTGCTCAAGGCAGAAATCGCCGACAAGCTTGCGGCCTGGAGCAAGAAAACCGATATCAAACCTGCGTTCGATTATTCGATTGCCAAGCCGATGTATCGCAACCCGGAGGGTGAATGGGTCAAGACACTGTTGGCCGTCGCCAGCGAGAATCTGGGGATGGAGCATAAGTTCGGTACGTCTGCCGGTGCGACATCGGTCCATGATTTGCCGAACGGTGTGCAATTCGGCCTGGCCAGGCCCGACGTCAAGTACACCGGCCACACGGACAGCGAGTTCAAGACCACCGGGCAGTTCCTGCTGGACCTGCAAATAGTGACCGAAATGATGAGTCGTCTCGGTCAGTTGCCGAAGCTGTAATGCCATACGTGGGTCTGTCTCGCGGCGGGCCCTTTTCTCTGAAACATCCAAGCCAGGAAGAAACCGACGCTTTACCATTCGGTTTCGTGTGCATAAGGATTTACCTGTGAAAACACTCTTCACCCTCGCACTCGTCAGTCTTGTCGCCTGCACGGCAAGCAGCGCCATAGCCGCAGTCACCGCCGTGCCAGGCAACTCATCGGACAGCACCACCAGCAATGGCAAGCTTCAGCCGCCTGTCAAATACGCCACCGTGTGGGCGGACGAAAAGGGCGCGACTCATGTCGATCATTGCCGGATCGAGGGGCTTGAATTCAAAAGCTATGCGCCGCCGGCCGAGCCTCAATGGATTGGCGTATCGCCCGATGAGGTCGAGAGCATTGCCTACGCCGTTCTGCCGCCAGGTTACGTCGGCAGTTGGCATCACGCCCCCGGCCCGCAGTGGGTCATTACCCTGCAGGGTCAATGGTCGGTGGAAACGACCGATGGCACGGTGTTGGTTCAGGGGCCGGGCGAGATGCAGTTCAATGCCGACAGCACCGCCAAAGCGCGTCCTGATGACGATCGGGTCGGGCATCTGAGCCGCACTGTGGGTGATCAGCCCAACGTGCAGTTGATCGTGAAACTCAAGCCTAAAGCTGCTGCCAAACGTACTCGTGGCGCATGCGCGTATTGATATCAGGACATCTGTATGAATCGAGTCTTTGGCCGACCAGGCAAAAAAACCTTCGCTCTGCTGCTGGGTAGCGCATTTCTGATGGCCAATGCAGCGCTGGCGTCAGACCCGGCCTCGCCGATATCGGTGGTGGACAACGATGCCCGCTTCACCCGGCTGATTGCACCCGGTGCCAAAGCGCAGGTACTTACCGCCGATGCACAGTGGGCGGAAGGTCCACTCTGTCTCGCTGACGGGCGACTGATCTGGAGCGATGTAAAGGCGAACAAGGTCATGAGCTGGAAAGAGGGTGAGGGCGTTACCCCCTGGCTCGACCCTGCCCATTACCAGAATGGTCATGCACGGGATGCCGAAGGGCGCGTCATTGCCGCGTCCCATGGCGAACGGGCAATTGTGCGTCGGGAGGCAGACGGTCAGTGGCGCACGCTGGTCGACACGTACCAGGGCAAGCGCCTGAACAGTCCGAACGATGTTGTCGTCGATGACAGCGGCAACATCTGGTTCAGTGATCCGACCTTCGGCGTGCTGAACAAGGCGGAGAGTTACGGAGGCAAGCCAGAGCAGGGCGGTGAGTACCTTTATCGCTACGACCCGAAGCGTAACGAACTGACCAGGCTCGAGACGCCCAGGCTTCATTCTCCGAATGGCCTGGCCTTTTCGCCCGATCAGCGTCTGTTGTACGTCGCCGATTCGCAACTGGCCCATGACTTCAAGAACCCCAAGCTGGCGCATCGCATCATGGTCTATCAGGTGAACAATGGCGCGTTGAGCAACGGGCGGACGTTTGTCGAGGTCTCGCCGGGCATCGCAGATGGCGTCAAGGTCGATGAGCAGGGCAATGTCTGGAGCAGCAGCAAAGAGGGCATTCAGGTGTTTTCTGCCAAGGGTGAGCTGTTGGGCAAGCTGCTGATTGCTGCGAAAGACACCGGCAACCTGACGTTCTGTTCGACAGGTTCGCAGCCGTGGGTGTACATCACGGCGGCGAACAAAGTGCTGAGAATACCGGCACTGGTCAAAGGCGCCCGGCCCTGATCACGGCACGCGGGAGGTTGGCGAGGCGATGCGGCGCGCCAGCCGGGTGATCAGCTCGCACGTTCTACCCGGTTGCGCCCCAGGCGCTTGGCTTGATAAAGCGCCTTGTCCGCGCGCTGAATGAGGCTGGCGGCGGTCTCCCCTGACTCAAGTTCCGCGACGCCCAGAGAGATGGTGATGGAGCCGGTTTCGGTCAGTTCCAGACTGGCAACACCCCTGCGCAAACGTTCGGCCAGTTCGGCAGCCTGATTCAACGAGCTGTCGGCCACCAGTACCAGAAACTCTTCGCCTCCCCAGCGGGCTGGGACATCGAACATTCGGACCTGGTGTTTAAGGATGTCGGCGACGCTTTTCAACACGCTGTCGCCGGCGGGGTGTCCGTAGAGGTCATTGACCTGCTTGAAATGGTCGATGTCGCAAATGATCAGGCTGAAGGGCGTCCCGACACCCGCGTCGTGTTGATCAGACGCTCCAGCGTATGTTCGGCCGCGCGGCGATTGTCCAGGCCGGTCAGCGGGTCGCTGTGGGCAAACTCCAGCAGTTGCTGTTCGCGTCCCATGCGGGTGGTGACGTCCGGGCTGATGCTCACGTAATGAGTGATTTTCCCTTCCAGATCACGGAGCGGAGAGATGCTGTGTTCTGCGTAGAAAAGAGAGCCGTCCTTGCGCTTGTTGATGAACGTGGTGCGAAACGGCTCGCCGCTCGCCAGCGTCTCGTTGAACTGCGCGTAGAAGGCCTCATCGTGTTTGCCCGAGCGCAGCATCCCCGGGTTTTGGCCGACAATCTCGGTCGCGCTGTACCCGGTAATGTTCTGGAAGGCTTCGTTGACAAATACGGTGACGGAATTGCGGTCGGTGATGATGATCGGATCGAGCGCCGCGTTCAGTGCCTGGGCCAGCAGGTACTGTTCGCGTTCGGCGCGAATGCGCGGGCTGATGTTCTGCTGGACGGAAACGAAATTGCACACGACGCCCGCTTCATCGCGCACTGGGGAAATCTTCCACTCGACGACATACGGGCTTCCGTCTGCGCGGTAATTGATCGTCGACCCTTCGAAGAAAAGACGTTCGCTCAGGCAGCGGCGCATTCGCTCGATGATCTGCGGGTCGGTCTCCGGCCCCTGCAGAATCCTTGGCGATACGCCAATCAGATCCTCTGCGGCATAACCGGTCATCGCGCAAAACGCCGGATTGACGTAGACAATGAACGGCCCGCCCCCGGTCATTTCGGCATCGGTGATCAATACGGCATTGAATGACTGCTCGACAACTGCTTCAAGCAAGGCCAGACGCTGACTGGATGAGGTCATCTGATTTCCCGTCGAGTGATCCTGTGATTGACCGCAGCTCTGATCAGACAGTGTATGACGCAATGCCTTGATAATAGCGGGGGCTGCCGTTTGGACCGCGTGCCCTGAACACTCGTTGCCTTCGCACTATACCCACATAGCCTATGCGGTGCATCTTCACCGAACGGGCCGTGATTGCGGCCTGAACGGGCGTTTCAGTTTGAAAATCCGGGCGGCAAAACCTGCGTTGAATCCATATTTATTCGCGACGTCATGGCGCATTCCGGTATCGTCTGAAAATATTGAAACCAATTATTTCTATTTCCAGGCCGGTGCTCGCGATGGGCGCCCGCACTTAACCATACGACAGGGGACCTGAATTGGATTTATCGTCTGCTGCCTGGGTGTTTCACGACACCCGGCTGATCATCTGCTGCCTGATTGCCATTGCCACGATCATCGTGTTGATCAGCGCGACCAGGCTTCCGCCTTTTCTGTCGATTCTGGTCGGTACGTTCATTGCCGGGATAGGCGCAGGTTTGCCGGCAGAGTCGGTTGCAAAAGCCTTCAGCAAAGGCGCCGGGAGCATTCTCGGTGAAGCGGGGATCATTATTGCGCTGGGCGCGATGCTCGGAGCGTTGATGGCGGAGTCCGGCGCTGCGGATCGCATTGCGTCTACCTTGCTCAAACTGGGCAAAGGCAAGAGTCTGCCGTGGATCATGGCGCTGGTCGCGATGGTCATCGGCCTGCCGCTGTTCTTCGAAGTCGGTCTGGTGCTGATGGTGCCGATTATCTTCGTCATGGCGCGTCAGTCCGGGCAGCCGCTGCTGAAAATCGCCATTCCGGCACTGGCGGGCATGACCACCCTGCACGCGCTGATGCCGCCCCATCCCGGACCGCTGATCGCCGTCAGTGCGCTGCACGCGGATCTGGGGCTGACCATGCTGCTGGGGCTGTGCATCGCAGTGCCCGCGGTGATTCTCGCCGGCCCCCTGTATGGCAACTGGTTGTCCGGGCGCATGCACATCGAACAGCCTGCCGAACTGGGCGAGTTGTTCAGCGCCAAGCCTGAAGCCAGCCGTCAGCCAGGGTTCGGCGTATCGTTGCTGATCATCCTGCTGCCGGTGATTCTCATGCTCGGCAGCACCCTGGCCAAGGTCGCCCTGGAAACCGAAAGCAGTGTTGCGCTGACTTTGAAGTTTCTCGGCGAGCCGCTGGTGGCCCTGGGCATCGCAGTATTGGCGGCAACCGTTTGCCTGGGCTGGGCCAATGGCTTGTCTCGCGAGCATGTTGGCGCAATGCTGCGTAAAAGCCTGGCACCGATTGCCGTGCTGTTGCTGACCATCGGCGCAGGTGGCGGTCTGAAACAGACGCTGCTGGATGCCGGGGTCAGCCAGACCATCAGCAAAGTGGCGGAAGGCGCGCACATGCCTTATCTGTTGCTCGCCTGGCTGATTGCCGTGGCCCTGCGCCAGGCCACCGGTTCAGCCACCGTGGCGACGACTACGACGGCGGGTATTCTCGCGCCCATGATGGCCGGTCTGGCGCCGGTGCAAGCGTCGCTGATTGCGCTGGTGATCGGTGCCGGCTCGGTGTTCTTCTGCCACGTCAACGACGCCGGCTTCTGGATGGTCCGCGAATACTTCGGTCTGCAGCTGAAACAGACGCTCTGGGTGTGGTCGGTGTTGCAGACCATCGTCTCGCTGGTCGGGCTGATCGGCACATCACTGTTGTGGCACTGGTTGACGTGAAATGCAGCGGGTCACTCAGACACTGCATTCGGCAGCCGATCTGATAATGCGCAACAGCGCCTCTGATCGCATCGGCCTGTTCAACAGATAACCCTGAAAATAGGGGCAGCCCATTTTCCGCAGGCGATTGTATTGTTCTGCCGTTTCGACGCCTTCTGCCGTTATGTCCAGATTGAGTGCTCGCCCCAGGGACAGGATGCTGCTGACAATGGCTTCGCTGCGTTCATACGTCATCATTCTGGACACGAACGATCGATCGATCTTCACCGCATCGATCGGGTAGCGGTCGATGTAGCCGAGCGAGCTGTAACCGGTGCCGAAGTCATCGAGTGCCACGCGCACGCCAAGCTGTCTGATCTGGCGGAGAATCTCGGCGATCGCATCGGGCTGATAGAGAAAAACCGATTCGGTGACTTCGATCTGAAGTTGCGTCGCAGGCAGACAGGTGGATGCAATTATCCGGGTCACCTGTTCGACGAAGCCGGGGTGACTCAGCTCTTTTCCGGACACGTTGACACTGAGCCTCAGGTCCAGATGAGAGAACGCCTTTCGCCACGCCTGCACTTCACTGCAGGACCTGTGCATGACCCAGGCACCCAGCTCATGAATGATCCCCAGGTCTTCGGCAATCGGGATGAACGCCTCGGGGGAAATAATGCCCATGGATGCATGGTCCCAGCGCACCAGCGCCTCGACCCCGACCAGATGTTCACTGGAGCCGCTGTAGATCGGCTGATAAAAGACCAGGAAGTCTTTGTCTTCCAGTGCCTGACGCAACGCGTTCTGAATGACCAGCGTATCGATCGCTGCTTCGCGCATCGACGCATTGAAGATGCTCCAGCGTCCTCGGCCCTGTTTTTTTGCGGAGTACATCGCAACATCCGCATCACGCAGCAGCTCTTCGGGTTTTGTATGGCTTTCCCCCGCAGTAACGATGCCGATGCTGCACGAGATGAAAATATCCTGCCCTTCAATCTGCAATGCCGTGTGTAATTGACTGACGATGCGTTCAGCCATCTTTACCGCAGTGTCCGGTTGATCCTTGCCCATCAACAGTATCGCAAACTCGTCACCACCGATTCGCGCCAGCACGTCATTCGAACGGACGCACATCTGCAATCTGTTCGCCACGCCCTTGAGCAGTTGGTCGCCAGCCAGATGACCCATGCTGTCATTGACGACCTTGAACCCGTCCAGATCCAGAAACAGCACCGTTGCCCGCTCGTACCGAGGGTCAAGGGTCTCGAATGCCCTGGTCAGTTCGTTCATGAGATACGCACGATTGTGCAGCGACGTCAGCTCATCGTGAAAAGCAACATAGGCCAGTTCTTCGGAAATGCGCTCGCGCTCTTCCAGCCGGCTCTGTAGCGCGAGTTTTTCTTCCCTCTCCTGACGCGCCCGCTGGGTCAACTGCTGAGACTCTTTGCGCTCGGTAATATCGCGCTGCACGGACACCCAATGGGTAAACCAGCCTTTTTCGTTGGCCACCGGCACGATGCTCAATTCGACCCAGAACTGGCTGCCGTCCTTGCGGGTGTTGAGCAGCTCGACTTCAACCGGTCTCCAGTGCGTGAGCGCCTCGCGAATGACATCCAGCGTTTCGCGGCTGGTGTCCTCGCATTGAAGTATTCGCGGTGTACGGCCAATGACTTCGTCTTCAGTGAAGCCGGTGATCGCCAGAAACGCCGGGTTGCAATAAACGATGCGCGGGCCCGGCAGATCGATCGGCTCCGCGTCAGTGATAAGAATCGCGTCATTGGCATTGATGACAACCGACTCGAGCAAGCGCAGGCGTTCGAACGAGCCCACCAGCGGGTTACTCGCTTCGTGCTCACGCTCGGGCTGCAAATGAGTGCGCATTAGGGCGGCCTGGGCCTGCAACGCGTATCGTTGCGCAGGGCTCAACCCGCTCTGGGGACTGCTGTTGCTCAGCAACATGGCGCCGAGCAATTCATGCCGGAAGCCGCGAATGGCGACGTAGATCAACGTGCGCCCACCGGCGCTCTTGTCGATTGCACTCGCCGGGCTGTCCTGACCGACAAGCACCACATCGCCGTAGGATGAAACCATCCTCAACCATGTTTCATCCGCTTCAGGGCAACTCGAACCGAAGCGGGCAATCGGCTCCCAGGCGGTCGCGCTGTAGACCATCAGCACACCGGCGGTACACGAGGCAGAACGACCAGCGGCCTGCAATACCTTGGTAACTTCTTCATTATTCGTCGGTATGACGTGGTCGTGCTCATAGCCCTGAGGGGTCATCAATCGCTGTTCCTGAATGGTGTGCATGAAAGGTCTGGCTCGTGTGCAGCAGAGCGTCAGTCGTGGACCCGTTCCGTGGACCTCTTCCAACTGCGCGGAGAGATGGTCTGATTGATTCAGCTGTTTGCTGTGTGCTTTTCCTGCGGGCCTGACGCTTTACTCGACATCTCGTCGATGCAAAGACTTGCCCACGTCGCCTGGCGGTCAATCGTTCGCGGCGTTTGCAGTCATGGTTTGCGGTGTTATGAGCTGAAAGCGAGTTGATAACTAAGTGCCATTACGCGCTAATGGTTACGACAGGGTGGGTTTGGAAAGGTTGCATGGGATCAAATCTATCCAGACGAGTTGGCGGCATGGGTCTCGACTGATGCGTTACTGGATAAGATTCTTGGTTTTCTTCTCCTTACGAGTGGCCGGGGTGAGGGAAAGAATGGAGCTTCTGCTGTAGGGCGTGGGAGTTCAGGAGGTTACGACGGCTGCGATGGGCTGCGAAGCGGCCCTGAAACAGGAACCTTGGTTTTGCCTGATGTACCGCATATACCATTTTGCTGCCGGTTCCCGGCAGTTCGCGGACAAGTCCGCTCCCACACAAGCGAAGCGACGCCCGGTCCGCTCCTGCCGCCACCCGGGTTTTCGGACAAGCCCACAGAGCGGCTTCTGCCGTAGGCGTAGGAGCTTCAGGAAGTTACGACGGCTGCGATGGGCTGCGAAGCGGCCCTGAGATTTGCCCGGCCCGGCCGCGTGTAGACTTGCGCTCACGCATTGGTCTGTCCTCCGTGAAGTTGAACTGTGGAGCGTCAAACCTTCAAGCCTCATGCCGCCGTCGCGCATCGGTGAGCATGGAGATCGTCAGTTTGCGCACTTCCAGTTTGCTGATTTCCACGTGTGAGCGTAACAGCAATAACGCCTCATCCCGTTTGCGCGCCTGCAGCGCGTTGAGGATGGCGGCGTGTTCGAGGTAGGTGTGTTCGATGCGGGCGCTTTTGAAGAAGTCCAGCCTGCGTACAATGCGGATGCGTTCGGTGACTTCCTGGTGAACCCGGGCCATTTCCAGGTTGCCTGAGGCCGCCACCAATTGCGTGTGAAACTGTTCATCGAGGTCGGCAACGATTTGCATGTCGACCTGCCTGCGCTCGGGAGCAATCAGCCAGTGTTCGCGCAGGATATCGAGTTCCGGATGCACGTCGGAGGAGGCGCAGATGCGTTCGATCGCTGCGCATTCAAGCACGATGCGCAGGTCGTAGAGTTGATCGATCTGGTTGAAATCCAGCGGTCTGACTGACCAGCCGCGCCGGAACTCTACATCCAGATAGCCTTCGCGTTGCAGGCGATAGAGCGCATCACGTATCGGGGTTCGCGAGACTTGATAACGATCTGCCAGCTGGGTTTCGGTAAACCGGTCGTAAGGCAGCAGATAAAAGTCGAAAATCTCCTGCTTGAGCCGGCGATAGACGTCTTCTGCCAGCGCGTTGGTGGTGTTCGGGGGATTCAAGGGCGTGGCTCCAGGCTGCTCAGGTCAATGCTGACATGTGCGGCAACGACTTTCCAGCCGCCCTCGAGGCGAGCCCAGGTCTGCATTTGTCGTCCCAGACGTTGAGTCACGCCATCGTGGAATTCGGTACTGACGGTGGCGAAGTCTTCGCCAAAGGTGCTGATCACGGTACGCAACAACGTGCGGCCCGGTCCGACCGGCTGACACTGGCGTCGATAGCGCGCAATGGTGTCGGCGCCGTGCAGGTTCTCCGCGACGCCGTAGCGAACGGTCTGTTCGGAATTCCAGAAGTAGGCGTCCAGCGTGGCCAGTTCATTGGCCAGCAGGGCGCGTTCGTAGTCGTTGAAGGCGTGGGTCACTTCGGCGACCACATGCGGCAGGTTGATGTCCATCAGTGTGTGCTCCTGGTTTGCAACGCTTGCTCCAGATCCGCCAGTGCAGCAACCCGCCCGACAATCGCACCTTGCGCGGTGATCATGTCCAGCGTGGCCTGTTTGAATGCGGGGAAATAGCTTTCGGTGGCGTCTTCGAGCAGCAGGCAGCGATAACCCCGGTCATTGGCCTCGCGCATGCTGGTCTGCACGCAGACTTCAGTGGTGACGCCAGCAAAAATCAGGTGAATGATGCCCGCTTCGGCAAGCAGGGCGTGCAGATCGGTGGCGAAAAACATACCTTTGCCGGGCTTGTCGATGATCCATTCGCCGGCAATGGGCGTCAGCGCATCGATGATCTGATTGCCGGGCTCGCCGCGAACCAGAATGCGCCCCATCGGCCCCGGATCGCCGATGCGCAGCCCCGGTGAACCGTGCTCAAGTTTGGCTTGCGGGCAATCGGACAGGTCCGGGTGGTGGGATTCCCGGGTGTGGATCACGGTGATGCCCTGATCGCGCACCAGCGTCAGCAACCGGTGTACGACGGGCACGATGGCTTGCAGCGGCGCGACATCGTTGCCCAGCGCGGCGCCGAACCCGCCGGGTTCCAGAAAATCGCGCTGCATGTCGATGATCACCACCGCTGTGCGCGAGGGCTCGAAGAGGAAAGGGGAAGGGCGCGCCGGCAGGCTGATCATGCCAACACCTCGGAATACTGTTCGGCACCGGCCATGTGCCGACCCAGCTCGGTGCGGTCGGCGGTCGCAGCGGGGGTTGCAAAAACCAGCTCGCCGTCGTGAATGACCACAATGCGATCCGCCAGGCTCAGCAGTTCGTCGAGGTCTTCACTGAGCAGCAGAACCGCTGTGCCGTTGTTGCGCGCGTCGATCAGACGTTGGTGGATCAGCGCCACACTGGCGAAGTCCAGGCCGAACACCGGGTTGGCGACAATCAGTACGGCGACGTCACGAGTCAGTTCGCGGGCCAGCACGGCGCGCTGCACGTTGCCGCCCGACAAGGTGCCGATCGGCCGGTTCGGATCGTTGGGCGAAACCTGAAACTGCTCGATCAGTGTTTTGGCCTGCGCGCCGATGGCACGACGATCAAGGCGCCAGCCCTGACGGCACAAGGGCGGCTGGTCGAAGTTGCGCAGGGCCAGGTTGTCAGCGACGCTGAAACCGCCAATACAGGCATTGCGCAAGGGTTCTTCCGGCAGACTGAACACCCGCAAGCGCTGCATCTGTTCGCGCCGGGCGTGGTAAGGCTGGCCGTCGACCGCGATTTTTCCCGCACTGAACGGTCGCTGGCCGAGCAGCGCTTCGGTGATTTCGCGTTGTCCGTTGCCGGAGATGCCCGCAATCCCGACAATTTCCCCCGGTTGCACCGCCAGCGAAAGGTTTTTTACCGCCAGCGTGCCCTTGTCGCCCGGCACGCCCAGGTTTTCTACCTGCAATTGCGGCGCGCTGGCCGCCGATAGCGGGCGCTCAGTGCTCACGCTACGCAGCTGCGCTTCGCCCATCATCCAGGCGGCCATTTGCTGAGTGCTGGTGTCAGCCACGGCTGCGCTGCCGACCCAGCGGCCTTTGCGCAACACCGTGACGTCGTCGGCGTAGGTGCTGACCTCGCGAAATTTGTGGGTGATCATCAGCACGGTCAATTCGCCACGGTGCGCCATGGCCTGCATCAGGCCCAGCACTTCATCGGCTTCTTGCGGCGTGAGCACCGAGGTGGGTTCGTCGAGAATGACCAGCCGACGCTGCAGATACAGCTGTTTGAGGATTTCCAGTTTTTGCTTTTCACCGGCGGCCAGGCTGCTGACCGGCCGGTGGATGTCGAGCCGTAAGGGCATGTTTGCCATGAACGCTTCGAGGCGCTCGTGCTCGGCAGCCCAGTTGATCCGCCACGGCAGATCACCTCGCGACAGCACCAGGTTTTCCGCGACACTCAGGCCCGGCGCGACGGTGAAGTGCTGATAGACCATGCCGATCTGCAACTGATGCGAATCGCGTGGGGTGCGAATCGCACGCTCGCGGTTGTCGATCAGAATGCTGCCTGATTGCAGCGGGCTGTAGCCAATGATGCCTTTGATCAGCGTGCTTTTACCCGCGCCGTTTTCGCCGAGCAGGGCGTGGACGGTGCCAGCGCGCACCTTGAACGACACTTCATCCAGCGCGCGAAACGCACCGAAATGTTTGCTGACACCAATGGTTTCCAGGCTCGAGGCGCGCATGTTCATGCCTCCAGCAGATCGCGAAGCAGCGAAGAATGGCTGACAGCGCCGAACACGCCGCCCTGCATCTTGACCATGCTCAGCGCCGCTGCGTGATTGCCTGGATCGGTTGCGCCGCAGCAGTCTTCTAGCAGCAGGCACTCAAAGCCGCGGTCGTTGGCTTCGCGCATTGTGGTGTGCACACAGACGTCGGTGGTGATGCCGGTCAGGATCAGGTTATCGATGCCGCGCGTGCGCAGGATCAGCTCCAGATCGGTGGCGCAGAACGAGCCTTTGCCGGGTTTGTCGATGATGATTTCGCCGGGCAGCGGGGCCAGCTCGTCGATGATTTCCCAGCCCGGTTCGCCGCGCACCAGAATCTTGCCGCACGGGCCGGGATCGCCGATCCCCGCGCCGATGCGCTGCGAGCGCCAGCGTTTGTTGGCCGGCAGGTCGCTGAGGTCCGGGCGATGGCCCTCGCGGGTATGAATGATGGTAAAGCCGAGCGGGCGCATAACGGCCAGCAGCGCCTTGATCGGTTCGATGGGCGCGCGGGTCAGCGCCAGGTCGTAGCCCATGCTGTCCACATAGCCGCCGACGCCGCAAAAGTCGGTCTGCATGTCGATCACGATCAACGCCGTGTTGTGTGCATGCAACTGGCCGTTCCAGGGCCAGGGGTAGGGCGCCGAATCAACGTGGCGTTCGCTCATGGCGTTTACTCCTTCCAACTGCTGGGCGTGGGCTTGAATTCGCGCTCGGGCGCGGCGAAACCGCATGAGCTGCCGTCGGTGTGCAGCACGTCCTTCTCCCAGGGCAGACGGTACTGGCCAGCGGTCAGGTCGTGCATGTACGTGTAAGGGCAATCGCGCGCGCCGCCCTTGACCGCCACATAACCGCGATGGCCGAACTGATAGATGTTGTTCTCGACACCCCAGTGCACACGTGCTTCGCGGACCAGATCGGGGCGCAGTTCGCAGCAGACGATTTCGTCGGCGCGGCCACCGCCTTCGGCCATGATCGTGCCGTCGAAATCGACGAACATGGCTTCGCCCATGGAATCGAACGTGCCATCGGAGCCGCACATGCACACGCTGGCGGTCTGCATCAGGTTGGTGAAGGCGTTGCTCTGGTTGGTGATTTTCCACGAATGGCGGATCGGCGCGGTGTAACCGGCGGTGCGCAGCATGATGTCGGCACCTTTGTAGGCGCACTCGCGGGCCATTTCCGGAAACATGCCATCGTGGCAGATGATCAGCGCCAGCTTGCTGCCGCGCGGCCCGTCGCACACCGGAATGCCCAGATCGCCAGGCTCCCAGGGCTCGACCGGCACCCACGGATGCAGCTTGCGGTAGTACAGACGAATCTCGCCGAGGTCATCGACGATCAGGCCGCTGTTGAACGGGTTGCCGTGCGGGTTGGCTTCCATGATCGAGAAGCAGCCCCAGATACGGTGCTCCTTGCACGCCTCGCGTAGCGCCACGACTTCCGGCCCGTCCAGACTGCACATGATCTCCGGTGCGGTGCTCATCGACAGGCCATGCAGGGAGTATTCGGGAAACACGATCAGGTCCATGCCCGGATTGCTGCGCCGCGCCTTGGCGACCATGCCGACCACTTTCTGCGTTTGCGCCCACAACGCCTCGCGGGTGTGGGGATCGGGCAGCGCCAGTTGCGCCAGGCCGATCACCACGCCGTTGGGCGACTTGTTCAAACCACCAATACCACTGGCCATGTCATGCCTCCTCGAAAAGATCAGTTCATCGCGTCAGGCTGAGTTCGCCCGGCGCGCCGTTCAACGTGCGGCCACGGCGGCAAGTGGCGTACATCACCACCAGCGTCAGGGCATAGGGCGCGGCTGCAAACAGGTAGTAACCGGCGCTGATGCCCACCGCCTGAAGCGCCGGGCCGATGGCGCCAGCGGCACCGAACAGCAGCGAGGCCCAGAGACAGGTCAACGGGCGCCAGCGGGCGAAAATCACCAGTGCAACGGCCATCAGGCCCTGGCCGCTGGACAAGCCTTCATTCCAGCTGCCGGGGTAATAAAGCGACAGGTAGGCCCCGCCGATCCCCGCCAGCCCGCCGCCGACAGCGGTGGTCACGATGCGCACCGTCAGGGGTTTATAGCCCAGCGCCTGGGCGGTTTCGGCATGGTCGCCGACCAGCCGCAGCATCAGCCCCCAACGGGTGGTGCGCAGCCCCCAATGCAGGACGAACGCCAGGGCTGCGCCGACGAAGAACAGCACGTTGATGTTCAGCGCCGAACGCACGCGTTCCTCGTCGCTCCAGGCTCCCAGGGCCAGCGAAGGCAGCATCGGTGCTTGCGGCTGGATAAAGGCCTTACCGAGAAAAAACGCCAGCCCGGTGCCAAGCAGAATCAGCGCGATGCCGAACGCGATGTCGTTGACCCGCGGCAGCGAGCAGGCCAGGCCGTGCAACAGACCGAGCAGAATTCCGACCCCGGCGGCCGCGCCGACGCCCAGCCAGGCTGAGCCACTCAGGCACGCCACGGCATAGCCGGACATCGCCCCGGCAACCAGAATGCCTTCCAGCCCGAGGTTGATGCGCCCGCTTTTCTCGGTCAGGCACTCGCCTAGACTGACGAACAGAAACGGCGTGCCGACGCGGATCGCGCCGGCCAGCAGCGCGAGCAGAAAGGTGCCCAGGTCGATATCAGCCATGGTGTATCGCTCCTTTATCATCGACTGGCGCAAGCGGCGTCGTCAGCCTGATTTTCCAGGCGGCGATGCGTCCGCCCAAGGCCTCCCAGAGCAGCAGGTTAGTGAACAGCAGTCCTTCCAGAATCAGCGTGGTCGCATCTGGCAGACCGAGCCGCCGTTGCAGCAGTCCGCCGCTGGCTTCCAGCCCGCCAAGCAAAATGGCGCAGACGATAATCGCCAGCGGATGATGGCGAGCGGCGAAGGCAACGAGAATGCCGCTGGTGCCGTAGCCCGCTATCAGTGCGGCATTTGCGCTGCCTTGCACCGCCGTGACCTCGAACATGCCGGCCAGACCTGCCGCCGCGCCGCCGAGCAGGCAACTGAGCAGGATCAGGCGGTCCACCGGCAAGCCGATCATCAGGGCGGTGCGCACATTGCCGCCGACCACCGCGAGGGCAAAGCCCTTGACGCTGTGGCGCACCAGCACATACGCCAGCAGACAGGCGACGACGCCCGCCACCAGCCCCCAATGCACTTCAAAACCGTCACTGAGGGTGCCGACCAGATAGGCATCGTCCAGCGGCGGAGTAGAGGGTTTGTTCAGGCTGGCCGGATCGCGCAACGGCCCTTCCACCAGTTGCCTGAACAGCGCCAGCGCGATGTAGGAAAGCAGCAGGCTGCTGATGGTCTCGTTGACCCCACGGCGCTGGCGCATCCAGCCGCTCAGGCCGATCCACAGTGCGCCCACGGTCATGGCCGCCAGCGCCATACCGCCCAGCATCACTGCGGCAGGCAGGTGGCCCAGCCATAACGGCGTCACGGCCGCCGCCAGCCCGCCGAGCACCAGCGCACCTTCGCCGCCGATGATGATCAGCCCGGCGCGAGCAGGCAGGGCCACGCACAGCGCGGTCAACATCAGTGGTGCGGCGCGTTGCAAGGTGTTTTCCAGCGCGAACCACGAGCCGAACGCGCCTTCGCCGACCAGTTGCAGCGCCTGCCAGGCGGGCTTGCCCTGAACCGCCAGAAACAGCCCGAACAGCACGCACGAGGAAAACACCGCCAGCAGCGTAGGCAGCCCCGGCAATAGTGCGCTGGCGAAACGGCGCAGACCCATGGATGAACTCATGAACGTTCCTCAGAGCTGGCCAAGCACGCCTTCGACCAGATAATTCATGCTCTCCAGGGCAATGTCGGTCTGGGTTTGCGCCACGCCATCGGCAATCACCACAGCGCCTTTATTGTCCTTGAGCGGGCCTTTGAAAATCACGAACTGACCTGCGAGCATCCGGGCTTTGATGGCATCCGCCTGTTGCTTCGCGGCTGCGGTGACGGCGGGGCCGTAGGCAGACGTCTTGACGAAGCCTTCCTTGAGCCCGCCGCGCAGGAAGTTGATCATCGGCGCGCCGCTCTGGGCTGCCGCGACGTGCGCGCGATACGGTGTTTCCCAATTCCATTCGGCCCCGGTCAGGTAGCCTTTGGGCGCCAGCGCCGCCTGGCTGGCGTGATAGCCGCAGGTCATGACGCCGCGCTTCTCGGCAGTCTCGACAATCACTTTCGGCCCATCGACATGGCAGGTCAGCACATCACAGCCTTGATCGATCAGGCCGTTGGCGGCTTCGGCTTCCTTGACCGGCAACGACCAGTCGCCAGTGAAAATCACCGTGGTGACGATGCTCGGGTCTACCGAGCGCGCACCCATGGCAAAGGCATTGAGGTTGCGTAGCACTTGCGGCACGGGTTTGGCGGCCACAAACCCGAGTTTTTTGCTCTTGCTCATGTGCCCGGCGATCACGCCGTTGAGGTATTGCGCCTCGTCGATGTAACCGAAAAAGCTGCCTGCGTTCATCGGGTCCTTACCTTGCTGCCAGAGGCCGCCGCAGTGCGCGAAACGCACGTCCGGGTACTTCTTGGCGACCTTGACTACATGCGGTTCGAAGTAGCCGAACGAGGTCGGGAAAATCAGTGTGGCGCCGTCCTGACGGATCATGGCTTCCATGGTCTTCTGCACGGCAACGGTTTCCGGGACGTTTTCTTCTTCGATGACTTTGACGTTGGGCAGCGTCTTGATGATGGCGGCAGCCTGGGCGTGGGCCTGGTTGTAACCAAAGTCGTCGCGAGCCCCGACGTAGATAAAACCCACCACCAGCGGTGCGTCGGCCGAGTAGGCGCGACCAAAAGGCAGCGCCGCGCTCAGGCCGATAATGCCCGCCAACTTGATGAAACTGCGACGATCAACGTTCGACATGGTGCTACCCCTGATCAATGAGCGATGGAAGATGTGTGCGCGGCGCGGTAGGCGCGCCAGCCTTTGTACCGGGTGATGTCCAGCGCGCCGTCAAGGCCGCCATGCTCACAGATGAAACCCTTGACCCACTGGCCGTCGGCCAATTGCAGGGAGCCGATGCCCAGTGGCGCGGGAATCGCGGCGACGAAGGCCCCGAACTGGCTCAACGGCATTTCCCAGACCTCGATTTCGATATTCGTGCCGTCGGCAGGCACGCGCACCAGTCCCGGTTTTGGCGGAGAGGTTTCTGCCAGGGCATATAAACGGTAGTCCGCGCTGGTGGTCGTGGTGCGCAGCAAGCGAGCGCCGCCTTCGAGCAGTTGCCAATTGAGCGGCTGACCGACCAGGTGCGCGCCGACCACCGCAACCTGGACGGTCGGGCTGTCGCAGGGCAGGGGCGTCATCGCAATGGCGTCACGCTGGTCTGGCTGGCCGAACAGCGGTTGCCAGGCGGCGGCGATTTCTGCCAGTCGCTGGTCGGCACCCGCCGGCCCGATCAGCGTAATGCCCGCAGGCAGCCCGTCAGCCCGCGCGATTGCCGGGATGGCGATGGCGCACAGGTTCATCAGGTTGACGAAGTTGGTGTAATAACCGAGTTGCGAATTGAGTTCGATCGGATTTTTCAGCACCGCATCGATGGTCGGCATGCATGGCGCGGTCGGCACCACCAGCACATCGACGTCCGCCAGCAATTGCTGCGCTGCGCGGGTCAGTTCTGCCAGGCGGTAACGGGCGTTGAAGGTGTCCACGGCATCGAAAGACGCCGCACTCTGTACGATGCCCCGCACTACAGAGTGGATATCGCCGGCGTTGGTGTCGAAGAACCTGCCAATCGCCGCCCGGCGTTCTGCGACCCACGGCCCTTGGTACAGCAACGCTGCCGCCTCGGCGAAGACCTCGAAGTCGATAGATGTGAGGGTCACCAGAGGATCGCTTTGCAGGGCCTCCAGTGCTTTTACATAGGCCGCCTGCGCCTGCTTGTCACCGAAGAATTCGCAGCGCTTCGCCACCGCGACACGCCGCGCCCGTCGCTGCACCGGCAGCGCTGCTACCGCCACACTGGCAGGGTCCAGCGCGTCATAATCCGCCATGACGTGCGTGATTTGCCAGGCTTGCTTCACGTCCCTGGCGAATATCGACGGGCAGTCCAGCGTGCGGCAGGCGGGCAAAACGCCTCGGTTGCTGAACAGCCCGAGGCTGGGCTTGAGCCCGACGATACCGTTGAAACCGGCCGGCACTCTTCCCGAACCTGCCGTGTCGGTGCCCAATGCAAAACTGACGTAACCGCGCGCCACCGCCACAGCCGATCCCGAACTGGAGCCGCCGCTGACATAAGCCGGATCATGGGCATTGCGCACCGCGCCATAGGGCGAGCGAACGCCCACCAGACCGGTCGCAAACTGATCGAGATTGGTTTTGCCGATCAGCAGCGCGCCGCTGTCGAGCAGTCGTTGCACCACATGAGCGTGTTCGTCGGCCACATAGGCGAAGGCCGGGCACGCTGCGGTGGTCGGCATCCCCGCCACGTCGAAATTGTCCTTGACCGCAAACGGTACGCCGAACAGCGGCAGGTGCGCGTAAACCGCGTCGCCCAGCTCTGCGGCGATGCGTTCCAGCACCGCGACTCGTTCAAGCAGGTCCGCCACGGGCACACGATGAATCCAGACTTCCGGCCGATCATCCGCATCTATGTGCGCCGTCAGGGTGTGGACCAACGCTGTCAGGGTCAGTTGACCCGAGCGTAGAGCCGACTGTAATTCGCAAATATCGAGTGCGGTCATGGTGGTGTTCATTCATGTATACAAGATGAATCAGCACCAGTGCACTTAATGGGCCAATGTTGCCTCGACCCGCATTTACAAGGGATGAGAGGCAATTCGCCTGGTTCTTGCCGACAGGGGATGCGTCATCTCCGCGCCTGGCGTCGCCAGCTTGCCCAACAATGGGTCACGCAAGGTCTGTCATCGGGAAGGGCAGCGTCGGCCGGATTGCCGGGTTCATCGGTATCCGGCTGGCGCTTGGGCCCGCTTTTCAGCTCTGGCAGAACCTGATCCGGTTGCCGAACGGGTCACAGACTTCCAGAACGTGTCCCCAGCCTTGCTGAACGATGCCAGGTCGCGCATAGCCGTATTGCTTGCCGATCAGCTCATCGCGCAATTGCTCGATGTTCTGAGTGGGAATAAACACCGCCGCCCCCGGACATGCATCGCCGTGGTGCTCGGACAGATGCACATGCAGCCCGTTGCGGCTGATCCCCAGGTACAACGGCAAATCAGCCTCGAAGCGGTGCTCGAACTCCACGCTGAAGCCGAGAAAGTCCAGATAGAACTCACGCGCTTTGCGTTCATCGAACATCCGCAGGATCGGGATGGCGCTGCTGAAAGTGACGGGGGCTGGTTCGGTTGCGGACATTGCTATTCCTTTATTGATTGAGGGGCATCATTGCAGAAACCCGGCCATCACAGCGCTGGCTGTTTTACCGGGAATGAAACGAAAGGCTTTATTTCTTTCAAGACGAACATGCTCTGCATTTCCTTGATGCCGGGTAATCGTCTGACCACCGTCATCGCAAAATCGGCGAACGAATCCAGATCGCGTGCCACGACCTGAAGCAAAAAATCGGCATCGCCACCGATGCTGTAGCACGCCACGACATCTTCCAGTTGCATGACCTCTTGCTCGAACTTTCTGGCTTCGGCCTCGCTGTGACGATCAATGCTGACGCGGATAAACACCATGACACCCAGACCAATCTTTCGCCGGTCCAGCACCGCTTTGTAGCTCTGGATATAACGGTGTTCTTCCAGCTGCTTCACCCGTCGCCAGCAAGGCGAAGCAGACATGCCTATCTGGTCGGCCAGTGTCTGATTGGTGATCCGGCCGTCCTGCTGCAATGCCGTGAGGATCTTTATATCAACAGGGTTCAATGTTTGCGTGGTCATAAATACCCTTGATCGATAGCCTGGGGGAAAATTCTACCGGCTTTGCCTGCACTGCCGGCCATAGTAGGTGATTTTTTCCTGATGGAAGGGCGTAGCATTTTTTAGGCAGCAGCTTGGAAAACAGCTCTGTCTTAACCACTTCCAGCTGTTGTAATCGTTGTATTTCAAGGAGCGAGACATGCTTGACCTGACCCAGGTTCTTACTTATTCGGCAGCCCTTGGCATTGCCGCAGCCATTCCAGGCCCCGGTATGGCGGCACTGGTGGCACGAAGTGTCAGCGGTGGTGCACTGTCAGGCTTTTGCCTGCTGTCCGGGCTGATTCTGGGTGACCTGACCTACTTGTCATTTGCTGTCTTCGGGCTGGCGATGATCGCCGAGCACTTCAACGCATTGTTTCAGGTGGTGCGTTGGGGGGCTGCTATTTATCTGTGTTATCTGGCGTGGCAGTTCTGGTTCGCAGATCACCAGGCTATAGAGGTGGGCAAACCGGCGAAGAGAAAGGAATTACTGTCAGCGGCCGCATCCGGACTGACCATTACATTGGGCAACCCCAAGACCATCGCCTTTTATCTGGCACTTTTACCCTTGGTCATTAATCTGGAAACGGTCTCTTTGCAGACCTGGGGGCTGGTTCTGGTGCCGCTGACTGTCATCGTGTTACTGGCCGTGGGCGCAGTGTTTATCTTCGCTGCTTTGCGCATCAGGCATTTTTTGTCGAGTGAGAGCGCGCAAAGAAAACTGTTTCGCGGTGCGGCGGCGATCATGGTCGCGGCGGCAGCGTCCATGCTGGTTCGCTGAGCTGGAGGGGCGGATGAGGCCGTCAGTGGCCTCATCCTGTTGCTGTAAGTTACAGCTCTTTCTTCAGATGCTTCTCGATCTGTTCAAGCGACTTGCCTTTGGTTTCCGGCAGGCACAAGAACACGAAGATCAGTGAGCCAACGTTGATGGCCGCGAAGATGAAGAACGTCGGGTTGCCGATGGTATCGACTGCAATCGGGAAGGTGAACGCCACCGATGCGTTGAACAGCCACTGCATCGACACGGCGGTCCCGGTCAGCAATCCGCGCACTTGCATCGGAAACAGCTCCGACATCAGCAGCCAGTACACCGGCGAGATGCACATCTGCATGAACAGCAGGAATACTAGAATGCAGGCCAGGGCGGTGTAGCTCTGGGTCAGGTTCTGCGGCATGAACTGCAGCACGCCCCCGAGCGCTGCCTGCATCAGAATCACGATCACCAGACCGGTCATCAGCAAATGCCGACGCCCGTAACGGCCAATGGCCCAGATCCCCAGCAGGGTTGCGATGACCGACACCACGCCGTTGCCGATGGTGGCGGTCAGCGCAGCGTTGGTGCCCATGCCGGTGCTTTTGAGGATGATCGGCGTGTAATACATGAACGCGTTCACACCCGTGAGCTGCGCGGTAAAGCCCAGACCGATGCCGATCAGCAATAACTTGATGACCCAGCGCTGGCGCAGCAAATCCTTCGCCTTCGGACGATGGCGAGCCTGTTCGTCCTGAGCTTTCATCTCGTCGACTTCACGCTGCGCGTCGTCCTTGTTGGTGCGCAGTTGCTCCAGCACATCCTGCGCCTCGTCAAAGCGTCCTTTGGACGCCAACCAGCGTGGCGAAGGCGGTACGAAGAAGGTGCCGATCAGCAGCAACACGCCAGGCACCATCGCGATGGCCAACATGTAACGCCAGATGCCCGGTGTGTGCAACAACGCAGCCATGACCGCGCTGAGCACGTAGGCAAGCAGCTGGCCACTGACGATCATCAGCTCGTTACGGCTCACCAGCCGCGCTCGACGCGACGGCCCGGCGATCTCTGCGATGAACACTGGCACCGTTGCCGAGCCGCCGCCCACTGCGATACCCAGCAGGAAGCGCGCAGCGACCATGAACGGAATGGAAGGAGCAATGGCCGTGCCCAGCGCACCGACGATGAACAATACCGACAGCAGACGCAGGGTCAGACGCCGCCCGAACCGGTCGGAGATATAGCCGCTGGCCAGCGAGCCGAAGGCTGCGCCGACGATCAGTGACGCTGTGATCATCCCTTCGCTGTAGGCATTCAGCCCCAGGCCGCCCTGATCGGCAGGCAGCGTCATGAACGGCAGTGCGCCCGCGATAATCCCGGTGTCATAACCGAACGCGAGCGCGCCCATGGTCGCCACAAGTACGGAGATAAAGATAAGTCGATTCGCTGAAACAGTTTGCCGGCCTTGTTGGCCAGCCGCCGATGGGGTGCTACTTGAAGACATGAATCTGAAGTCCTTCGCTTGAAACCAGCGTCGTGCCAGTACATAGATGTGAGGCTTAGGGAGACGCTGATTTATTCTAAAACCCAGCTGTTGCCCCCAGATAAATCAAGGCCTCCAGAGCGTTGCAGGGACGAAAAATCGAATAAATCAGCGCCTCCCTAGGGCGATGTCAGCCGCGCTAGTTCCCTGCAACCGGGGTCGGAATTGGAAATATCCGGCAGTTTCGTGCTGAGTCCGGATGGCGAATGACCACGCCTGCTTGATGAGGTCGTAATGACTCGAATGCTGGGATAAGAGTCATTATGACTGGGTCTTTTTGACTGTTATTAAATATTAGTCTTTGTTTTATAAGGGTTTTTATCTGGCACGCGCGTTGCTATGACTCCAGCAGTGAAATCATCATTTCTGGAGTAGACCATGCTGACTGCAGCTGAACATGCCATTATCAAAGCGACGGTGCCTGTGCTTGAAACGGGTGGCGAAGCGCTGACCACGCATTTTTACCGGATCATGCTCAATGAGTATCCAGACGTACGTCCGTTGTTCAATCAGGCAAATCAGGCAAATCAGGCCAATGGCGCGCAGCCGCGAGCGCTGGCCAACGCGGTGCTGATGTACGCGCGCAACATCGATCGTCTGGAAAACCTCGGCCCGCTGGCCTCTCGGATCGTCAATAAACACGTCGCGCTGCAAATTCTTCCCGAGCACTACCCGATTGTCGGCACTTGCCTGTTGCGGGCCATCCGTGAGGTGTTGGGTGAAGAGGTTGCGACTGATGAGGTGATCAATGCCTGGGCTGCGGCCTATCAGCAACTGGCGGACATTCTGATCAACGCCGAGCGCGACGCCTACGACAGCATCGAGGCTGCGCCGGGCGGCTGGCGAGGCGGGCGTCTGTTTCGGGTGGTGCGCAAGGTTGCAGAAAGCGCTGAAATCACCTCGTTTTATCTGGAGCCTGTCGATGGCCGGCCGGTCATTGCGCACAAGGCCGGTCAGTACATCGGGCTGAAGCTGGAAACCCCTGAAGGGGAAATTCGCAGAAATTACTCGCTGTCTGCGCCTGCCAACGGGACGAGCTACCGCATCAGCGTCAAGCGTCAGCCAGGCGGCGTCGCCTCTGCTTACTTGCATGATCAGGTCGCGGTGGGCTCTACCGTCGAGCTGTTCCCGCCTTCCGGTGAATTCACCCTGATCGAGGGCAACAAACCACTGGTCCTGATCAGCGGTGGTGTGGGGATCACGGCGACGCTGGCCATGGCTGAAGCAGCTTTGGAACAGGGTGACCGGCACGTGGTGTTCATCCACTACGCACGCAATGCCAGCGTGCAGGCGTTTCAGAACACACTGGATGAATGGCATGAACGTTATCCGCAATTTGCCGCGCATGTGATCTACAGCGAAGCAGCCGCCGGTGCACCGGCGCCGCTTGTGGCAGGGCGTCCATCGGTTGAGCACCTGCAACAATGGCTGCCGGTGGACCGTAATGTCGAAGCTTACTTTCTGGGGCCGAAACCGTTCATGGCGTTCATGAAACGTGCGCTTGATGATCTGGGTGTACCCAAGGATCAGAGTCATTATGAGTTCTTTGGACCGGCGGAGGCGCTGGGCTAAGTCCTCCTTGTAGAACGGTTTCAAGTGCTGCAGGCGGCGGTCTGCAGCACATCCCCAGGTTTAGCGGCGATCCAGCAGCTGCAGCGACACAAGCCCATGAAGCCCTGATTTTTTCAGGACGCTCATCGAATGGCATTCATTTCAGGGCACTCCCCGGCAGCAGGGCAGTCTTTTTCTTAGACTCTCACTCATGACCAGCGGAGCCCTACATGATCACTGTTCACCACCTCAACAACTCTCGCTCGCAGCGCATTCTCTGGCTTCTTGAAGAACTCGACATTCCCTACGAGATCAAGCGTTACCAGCGCGATCCGCAAACCAACCTTGCGCCACCCGAACTCAAAGCCATCCATCCACTGGGCAAATCGCCGGTCATCGAAGACGGCCCTCACGTGCTGATCGAGTCCGGCGCCATTGTCGACTATTTGATTCGCCGCCACGGCGAAGGCCGCCTGCAACCGGAGCCGGCCAGTGCTACTTATGACGAATACGTGCAATGGCTGCACTTCGCTGAAGGTTCGGCCATCCTGCCACTGATGCTCAACCTGTATGTCGGACGCCTGGGTGACGCTGGCGCGCCGCTGCATCCGCGTATCGAATCCGAACTGGCGAACTACCTGAGTTATCTGAACGACGCCTTGGGCCTGACACCCTACCTGCTCGGAGAAGAGCTGAGTGGCGCGGATATCCAGATGAGCTTTATCGGCGAATTCGCCAAAGCCCAAGGAATGCTCCAGCCCTACCCGAACCTCTCCGCCTGGGTACAAAGACTTCAGGACAGACCTGCATATCGCAAGGCGCTGGAGCAGGGTGGCGAGTATTCGTTTGCGAGGTAACCTGGCGAAGTGTTGATCATGGCTGCCGAGGGGCTTGGTACCGGAGGCTTGCAGTCAGGTCAGGCTTGAGGGGATGTTTTTCTCTTGTTGCCTGACCTTACACTTCATCAATCGAGGTGGCCGGTTTTGGGGCTCCTTCGCAGCCCATCGTAGCCGTCGTAACCTCCTGAAACTCCCACGCCCTCCGGGCAGAAGCGAGTGACTTCGTACACGTGATCATTTCTTGCGAGTGCCCTACATCGCTATTTGAGCTCGATCCGTTCAGCTAAAGGTCATCAGATTAAGAACGTTGAGATCCGTAAAGTCACTGATCTGCCACCGCTGATTCTGATACTGGAAAAAGAGGCTGCGGCTGAGGGTTTCAGGTTTCTTTCGCGACTGGTTGACGAGTGGGAGTCCGGGAAAAACCGGTTTGATGCGAAAGGTGAATGCCTGATGGCCGCATTTCTGAACGGATGTCTGGTGGGTATCGGCGGTCTTTCACGCGATCCGTTTGCGGAGGGTGAGGTAGGCAGGTTACGCAGGCTTTACGTAGCCAGCGCCTTCAGAGGGCAGGCTATTGGAAAGGCTCTGGTCAATCATCTGGTTAAGCACGCAGCTGAACAGTTTCGTGTCGTGCGGCTTCTCACTGATACGTCAAGCGGAGCCGAGTTCTACTTACGTTGCGGATTTCAACTTACGAACGATAAACACGCGACTTACATTAAGTTTCTCGAATATGCCTAGGAGGGTGTAGACAAAATCATGTAGTGAGTCGGCGCGCGAGTATTCGAGCCTCGGCCAACCAAACCCATGCCTCGCTTACCGCAAAAAGGCGATCATGATGCATGATCAGTCGCCGAGCTCTCTCATTCCAGGCATGAGTTCGCTCCACTACCCATCGCTTGGGCATGACCACAAATCCAGTCTGAACAGGCTCCACGGAAAATAGATCGCCTTGTTCAGAGTGCCATTGCCCTGTTCTTCTGTTATTCGGGCCACGGATCACTTGAACATCGATAGCGTGCAGTTGATGGGTGCGCTGTGCCCATTTTCCTGCGTACGCACTATCAACAAAAAGCGTGCTCAGTGACGGATATTTTTCCTTCGAGTACGCCACCGCATCATCCGCCGCGTCACGATCCTGCACGCTTGCAGCACTGATACTGACAGCCAGCAGCAGGCCCAATGTATCGACAATCAGACTTCGTTTACGCCCCTTCACTTTTTTGCCTGCGTCGTAGCCGCTGTCACCGCCTTGAGGAGAACTGCGGGTCGACTGTGAATCCAGGATCGCTGCTGACGGGCTGTCAGCGCGTTCTTCCCGCTCACGCCATTGAGCTCGCAAGCGATCATGCATTTGCTCGAACTTGCCTTGAGCGCTCCACCGGCGGAACGTTTTGTAGACATTGTCCCAATGAGGAAAATCGCGGGGTAGCATTCGCCATGAGCACCCCGTGCGTACGACATAGCAACAGGCTTCCAGCAACGTGCGCCGAGAGTGAAGCGGTGGCACTCCTCGTCCGCCCTGGCTTTCAAACAGGTCGGCGACCAGTGCCCACTCGGTATCTGTCAAGCAACTCGGATATAGCTGCTCCGGCAGTTGGCGGCGGTGGGTTTCATTGTAGCCATAGGCTTTATTAGGTTCAGGTGACTGAAAACTTCCCTTGGCCCGCTGCTTTACACGCGTAATCCCTGCCATTTTCAACGCTTTTGCAAAGGTGTCGGGATGCGCAGTGATACCGGTTTCGGCGAAGAATACGAGCGCCAATTCGGCCTGGCTGGAATAGGGCTGTGCATGAGCGAGTTTCACCAGCACGGGATAGTGCTCGGCGGCAATCGAGCGAGGACGTCCGGTTTTAGGCATGGCTTGAGGGCTATTCAGACAAGGGAGTGAAAGTTTAATTTATTTTGTCTACACCCTCTAGGGAAACTCTGAAAAATACACGACAACGCAACGCACTAGCCGGGACGAAAGGCTGCAAATCAGCAGGTTGCGGCCACGCCGTGATGGGCTTGCGCAGACAATACTATGTGCCTGTGGAGGTCACGGCGCTGTGTGCTCGACTTTCTTTGGAACTGGAGGCCCTATAAAAACCACGCATGCACACAAGGAGCGCAAAAAAAGCAATGGATGCCCTTAGCCACTGTGTATGGCAAACGCTTAAGTGCCATTCATAACCTCAAGGTGACCTGAATGAAAAAAATCAAACGCTTCAATCGCGCTGTCTGCATTGCTTTGTTTCCGTTGGCCGCATTGGCTGGCAATGCTTTCGCGGACTCAGGATCGATCTCATCCCCGGGCACAGGTTCAGCCTCGGCAGGGACTGGCAGTGCACAGAGCTCGGCTGACGACCGTGAAGCCGCAGCGGCGGCCGCCGCCGCTGCTGCCAATCCGCCATGCAGTTTCATCGTTGGAAGAGGTCTGGTCTGCGGTTAAATCGATTGGCTGGCCAGTGATAAAAAAGACCTTGAAATTCAAGGTCTTTTTTCCTGTACAGAAAAAGCCATGATTCAACTGCGATCTAATAGCCTCGCTCACTATCAGCTGCGGATTGTCCACAACTGTCTTGCTGCACGGAGCATTCTGTCGTTTAGCTTTCAGTTAAAACAACCGAGTCTTGACCGGAGAGCTCCGCCGCCTGCTTCAACCGGTCAGCCTTGCTTACATACTTTGATTTGCTCGCCGGTGCCAGTTTGGCGCTGGCTTTTTTGGCGTGAGCTTTTAACAACTGCTGTATTTTTTTGCGGCGATTCATAGCAGGCTACCCGGCTTGCAGTTTTAGCGATGATATCAGCTTGAATATCGTCCAGTCGCCCACGCGGCCTCTCATTCCGATCTCGGTTGTGCGGCGCAGAGCGTCAACGACATGAATATCCGCTGAGCCCGGAGCGCAGGCACGAAAGTCAGAGCAGTTTCAGTCTTGTTTTTCAGGCTTGTCAGGGCTTGTTTCCGGCAATGGTGATAACGGTAATGTCACCAGAAACTCACTGCCCATGCCGTTACCCTGGCTGGCGGCCGTGACCTTGCCGCCATGTGCTTCGACCAGTTCGCGAACCACGGTCAGGCCGATCCCCAGGCCGGTGCCATTGAAGCCGATGGCGTGTTCGTCCTGAACGTAGGGATTGAAGATGAACGGCAGGACGCTGGGCGAAATGCCGATGCCATCGTCGGAAATACGTATTTCCAAGACGTCCGAATCAATGCTGGCCGACAGTGTGATGGTCCCGTCGATCGGCGTGTATTTGGTCGCGTTGGCCAGCAAGTTGTTGAGTATCTGGGCAAGGCGCACCGGGTCGCCATTGAGGATCAACGTGCCGTCTGGAATGTGCGTCTCCAAGTGCTGTTTTTTCCTGGAGATCACCGGGCGGCAAACCTCAATGGCTTCTCTCAGGGTGAGGATCATGTCGAGGTCACAGCGATCTATTCGCAATTTGCCGGTGCTGGCACGGGAAACATCGAGCAGGTCTTCGACCAGTTGCGAGATATGCCGCACCTGATTCTCGATCAGCTCACGCATCCGCGGCAGTTGGTCGCTTGGCAGCCGGACCATTCGTTCGGCAATCAGGCTGATCGGGGTCAACGGGTTGCGCAGTTCGTGAGCGACCATGGCAAGGACGCTTTTCTGCTGGATCAATGCCTGCTCGGCGCTGGCCTGCAGGTCCTGGGCGCTCAGCGCAGCCATGACCAGTTGGGCATTGGCTTCGCGAAGCTCCTCATACAGGCGCTGCTCCTTCAGACAAGGCTCGCTTGCCGCGTGTGATTGCGCCAGAAGTACCGCGAGGACCAGTTGCTGGTTGGCCTCTATGACATGTTCGACCTGCTGGGTATCCACCAGCCGGTTGCTGGCTTCACTCAGCTGGTTTTGCAACGCAGCCAATACGGCACGCGCTTCAACGGTTTTTTGGCCAAGCAGGAAGAGTTCGTGGGCAGCATTGGCTATCTCACGTTCTTTCTTGCCACTGGCTTCGCTCATGAGCCGGACTCAGACGTCTTGTCGCCCGTGATGACTGCATCAGAATTCTGTCGGGTAGGACGCCCGCCCAGCAAACCTTCCTGATTGGATAGCCGGTCGCCGATGTGTATGCCGTGATCGTCGATGCAGTACTGACGCAGTTCATCGGAGTGGGCACTGGCTCTGATCTTGACCACAGCCATGATGCGCAGCAGACGACTTTCCACTTCGATGTAGCGCTGGACGATGATGGCATCGGTGAGGAACGCCGTGCCGTAGGGGCTGAAGCGCAGGTCGGTGTAGCGGTCTTCCAGTTCCGAGGTGAGCAGCACGCTGACGCCCACGCTGGTGAGCGCCGTGACCATGCGCGACAGCGACTCGCGAAAGTCTTCGCGAAACGTCGGTGCCAGCGCCAGTTCGAACCCGGACAGTGAGTCGATCACCACGCGGGTGGCGTTCAGCCGGGTGATCTCGCCCAGGATCAGTTGCACGATTTCGTCGATGGACAGGTCCGGGGCGCGGTTGTCGATCAGGCCGACCTGGCCTTGCTGGATCAGGCTGGCGAGGGCGGTGTTCTGAAAGTGATTGGGGCGTTGCTCGAACACCGCGATCACGTCGGTTTCACCGTTGCGTGCACCTTCTGCAAGAAAGCTCGCCGCCAGAATGCTTTTGCCCGAGCCCGACTGCCCTGCGACCAATAGCGAGTAGCCATGAGGCAAGCCGCCGCCGAGCATTTCGTCGAGGCGTGGCACGCCCATTTTCAGGCGTTTGACCGGAAACTCCGGGGGCCTTTCAACGGCGTTGAGCCTTGCTGGTGCAAAGACCTTGATGCCTGAGGTTGCGATGCGGAAGGTGTGCAGGCCGGGCAGCGTCGGCTGGCCGCGCATTTTCATTATTTCCATCTTGCGCACCATGGAGTTGCGCTGAACGCTCTGGCGCAGCCAGATCAGGCCATCGGCCACAGTGAAGACCGGATTGCTGTCGGTTTCGTTGAAATACTCGCCAATCAGAAAGGTGGTCGCCTGCCAGGTGGTCATCAACATGCCCAACTGCTGCACGAACTGCGGCAAGTTGTTGTTGGGGTTTTCCCGGGTCTGGCTGGCCAGCACCACCGAACGGAACGAGTCGACGAACACCAGCGCCGGGGAGTGCGTCTCCACCTCGCTGACGATACGTCGCAGCACTTCGTCCAGATCCCCGGCCAGCGTATCGTCGGCGAGGTTTACATAACGAATCGACTGGTTGATCGCGTCGTTGTCGAAGAAATCGAATTGCTGCTGATAGCGCAGCATTTTCAGCGGCGGTTCACCCAACACTGTGAAAAACAGCGCCGGGCGCTCCGGCGTCGCCAGGGCAAACATCATCTGATGGGCGAGGGTGGTCTTGCCACAGCCGGGCGGACCGGCGATCAGGTTGAACGAAAACTCCGGCAAGCCACCGCCGAGGACCTCGTCCAATCCTGGCACACCGGTGGCCAAGCGGTTGATAGTCACTTTGGTGCTCATTGGGGATTTTCCTGCAGAGGGGTGTCGCTCAGGGACGGTTCCCATACGCTACGCAGCAAGCGCGCGGTGAGCGACGGCCCGATCAGCGTGGTCAGAAGCTCGTAAAGCGTAGTCAGTAATGTTTCACCGAAAAACAATGCATCGGCTTCGTTTTGCTCGACGAGTGCAGAGGTGAGGGCGACCGGGTCCATCGCAGCGTGAACGTTGACGTAAGTATTGGCCAGGCGCGGATGAGCGGCGACGCACAGGTGGAAACTGCGGCGATAAAGCGCGACTACCCCTTGATGGCCAATGATTGGCGTCAGGGCTGCGTCGACATCCTGCAACACCGAGACAATAGTCTCTGCGATCCTTGCAGTATCGGCAGTGGGGCCAATACGTAGCGCCAGAGAGGCTACGATGTGGCGGCTCTCTTCTAGCGTGGACATGGCTGACTAATGTGTGATGAGCAGACTGTGATGGTACACCCTATGACCGACGATAGAGTCCCCTTCGGCGGAAAGGTGGTGCACGCCCGGAAAGGCTTTCATCCGGGACGTCAAGAATGTTGTCATTTGAGTGGCTTGCTTTTCTGAAATCGTACAAAAGTCGCATGATGCCTGGAAAAAACGTCAGTCAGTTCTACTGGCGATCATCCTGCAAACGGCGTGTAAGACATTCTGTGCGGCCTGATCACTCTGCCACCCGGTCAGTTGGTCGAACATGTGTGGCACACCCGGGTAGACGTGCATTTCCACAGGCACTCCCGAGCGTGACAGCGTCAGGCCGAATGCGAGGTCTTCTTCCAGAAACAGATCCAGTGCGCCGACGCAGATAAAAGCGGGCGGCAGACCACTTAAATCAGTGGCCAGCGCGGGCGAGAACAATGCCCGCCGGTCATCGTCCAGCGCATAGCAACCGCGCAGGCATTCCCAGCAAAAGTGGTTGGCCTGACGTGACCAACTGAAGGTGCCGGTGGTCGGGTTGGGAGGTGGTGAATCGGTCAAGCCTGTTCGATGATCCAGCATCGGATAGATCAACACCAGACCTGCGACTTTATGAGCTCCTCGGTCTCTCGCAAGAATCGCAACGGCAGCAGCCAGTCCGCCGCCCGCGCTATGGCCCATGATCACGACGTTGCGGGTGTCCATGCCCAGCATCCGTCCTGTGTGGAATATCCATTCCAGAGCCGCGTAACAGTCCTCTAGCGGAATCGGGAAGGGGTGCTCTGGGGCCAGCCGGTAATCGACTGCGACGATCAGTGCCTTGAGCTCGTTGGCCAGCGCTACGAGGTAATCATCAGCCATCTCCGGGCTGCCCAGAACAAAGCCGCCCCCGTGGATATAAAGGACGGCCGGGAGGCATGTAGAGTCCAGCGGCAGCTCCGGCCGGTAAAGACATAGCCTGATGCGGTGCGCTTGCTCTCCCGTGGTCCAGTGCTCCTCGCGTCGAGTTGTAGCTGCGGTTTTCCAGGTGGAGCTGACGCGGGTCCTGATCTCGGGAAGAGTTTGATGCGTCCAGCGAGTTGCCGGCTCGTCCAGAAACGAGCGGTAGGCCGGGTCGAGCAATTCGTTTGCGTCCAATGGTTACCCCCGATGCGCAGGGATAGACGTCCCTGCGCATCTCAATGCTTAGAGCCACGCCTTGATTTGCAGACAGACCGCAGGCGTGGAAATGCCATAGCGGTCATGCAGTGTAGGCAGCGCGCCGGCGTCCAGAAAGGCGTCCGGCAACGCGATTTGCCTGAAGGTAGGCGTCACGCCATTGCGCAGCAGCAGTGTGGCCACGGCTTCGCCCAGTCCGCCGATCATCGAGTGGTTTTCAGCGGTGATCACCAGCCGGCCCGGTTTTCGAGCTTCGGCCAGGATGGTCTGCTCATCCAGCGGTTTGATGGTCGGCACATGCAGCACCGCCACATCGACGCCGTCGGCCTGGAGTTCCTTGGCCGCTTCCAGCGCACGCATGGTCATCAGGCCGGTGGAAATAATCAGCACTTCATTGCCGGTGCGCAGGGTCTTGGCTTTGCCAATCTCGAATGTGTAGCCGTACTCATCCAGCACCAGTGGCACGTTGCCGCGCAACAAACGCATGTACACCGGGCCCTGATGCGCGGCGATAGCGGGCACGGCTTGTTCGATTTCCAGTGCGTCGCAGGGGTCGACAATCATCAGATTGGGCATGGCGCGAAAGATCGCCAGGTCATCAGTCGCCTGATGGCTGGGGCCGTAACCGGTAGTAAGGCCTGGCAGGCCGCAGACGATTTTGACGTTAAGGTTGTCCTCGGCAATCGCCATACAGATGAAGTCATACGCGCGCCGGGAAGCGAACACGGCATACGTGGTCGCGAACGGCACAAAGCCTTCCCGTGCCATGCCTGCCGCCGCACTCATCAACAATTGCTCGGCCATGCCCATCTGATAGAAGCGTTCAGGGTGCGCCTTGGCGAAGATGTGCAGGTCGGTGTATTTCGACAGGTCAGCCGACAGCCCGACGATGTCCTGGCGTTGTTCTGCCAGTGCAGCCAGCGCATGGCCGAACGGGGCTGAGCGCGTGGCCTGGCCTTCAGAAGCGATGGACGCAATCATTGCCGAGGTCGTGAGTTTTTTCTTCACGGCGCCCGAGGCTGGCGTCGAATGATTATTGGCAGAGCTCATACGGTTTTTCCCTCGTCGAGGTTGTTCAGCGCGACGTCCCATTCATGCTCGTCGACGCGGATGAAGTGGGTCTTCTCACGGGTTTCCAGAAACGCCACGCCCTTGCCCATTTTCGTGTCGCAAATGATCACCCTTGGCTGTGCGCCGTCGTGTTGGCGAGCGGCGTCGAAGGCCAAGACCAATGCGTTCAGGTCGTTGCCGTCGACCCGCTGGGTGAACCAGCCAAATGCCTGCCAGCGATCCACGATCGGTTCGAACGCCAGCACCTCACTGGAGTGGCCATCGGCCTGTTGATTGTTCACATCGATGATCGCGATCAGGTTATCCAGCTTCCAGTGGGAGGCCGACATGGCGGCCTCCCAGGTAGAGCCTTCGTTCAATTCGCCATCGGACAGCAGGTTGTAGACGAAGGCGCTGGAGGCTTTGCGTTTCAAACCCAGGCACGCGCCAACCGCAATGCCCAGGCCATGACCCAGCGAGCCACCGGTGATTTCCATGCCCGGGGTGTAAGTCGCCATGCCTGACATGGGCAGGCGGCTGTCATCCGAGCCGTAGGTTTCCAGCTCATCGAGCGGGATGATGTCGGCTTCGATCAGTGCTGCGTACAACGCAATGGCGTAGTGGCCGATAGACAGATAAAAACGGTCGCGCTGTTCCCATTCAGGGTCTTGCGGCTTGTAGGTCATGGCGTGGAAGTAGGACACAGCGAGCAGATCGGCCGCGCCCAATGCCTGCCCGACGTACCCTTGGCCCTGAACCTGGCCCATGCGTAACGCGTGTCGGCGGATGTTGTGAGCACGCTGCGCCAGCGAGGTGGAAGGTGCAGATAGCGTATTGGCTGTCATGGTGATGACTCCGTTGATTCAACGATTGACCGAGGCGGCAGGGATGCGCAGTACCAGAAAGGCGCCGACGAACAGCACTCCGGTGATCAGGTACATGCCGATGGCGCTTGAGCCGGTCAGGGTGGTGATCCAGCCGATCAGGTAAGGTGAGCAGAAGCCCGCGAGATTGGCGAAGCTGTTGATCCCGGCGATTCCGGCGGCAGCAGAAACGCCGCCCAGCAGGGTGGTGGGCAGCATCCAGAACATCGAGGACGCAGAAAGAATGCCCGCCGCCGCGAGGCACAGGCTCAGCACTGACAGCAGCAGATTGCCGCCGAACAGCGCTGCCAGGCTCAGGCCCAGCGCACCGGCGATCATCGGGCCGACCAGGTGCCATCTGCGTTCGCGATGCTTGTCGCCACTGCGTCCCATCAACAGCATCACGACGATTGCGCAGAGGTAGGGAAGGCTGGTCATCAGGCCGATATGCAGCGGGTCCGAGACGCCCGCATTGCGAATCAGCGTCGGCAGCCAGAAGGTGATCGCATACTGGCCCATCACCACGCAGAAGTAGATGCATGCCAGCAACCACAGTCGACGATCGCGAACGAAAGCACCGACTGAAGCGTGCACGACCTTCTGACTGTTGTCTTCTTCCAGTTCCTTGTTGACCAGCGCTTTTTCATCCTCCGAAAGCCAGGTCGCCTGATGCACGCCGTCCTTCAGGTAGCTCAACACCAGCAACCCGACGATCACGGTGGGAATGGCTTCGAGAACGAACATCCATTGCCAGCCGGCCCAGCCATGAACTCCGGCAAAGCGGGTCATGATGTAGCCTGACAACGGGCCGCCGATCATGCCGGACAGCGGGATGGCGATGAACCACAGCACGGTCATGCGCGCGCGGCGATAGGAGGGGAACCAGTACGTCAGGTACAGCAGCAGACCCGGTGCCAGACCGGCTTCCGCGACCCCGAGCAGAAAGCGCAGGGCGTAGAACTGCCAGGCGGTTTCGACGAAGGCGAAGAGCGCGGAAATGATGCCCCAAGAGATCATGATGCGGGCGATCCAGCGTCGTGCGCCGACGCGATGAAGAATCAGGTTGCTGGGCACTTCACAGAGGAAATAGCCGATGAAGAACATGCCGGCACCGAGGCCATAGACGGTCTCACTGAAAGACAGGTCATTCATCATCTGTAACTTGGCGAAGCCGACGTTGACGCGGTCCAGGTACGCGCACAGATAGCACAGCATCAGGAACGGCATCAGTCGCCAGGCGGTCTTGCGGTAGGCGTTTGCGCGCGTGGTCGAAGCCGCGTCGAGCGTCATGGTGGTTATCATGATGGTCTGATCTCTTGTTTTTATAGACCGCCAGACAACTGCCTGGCGGACCTTCGATCCAGAACAAACACGGGCCGCTTGCCGACCCGCCCACGTGTGGTCAGTGAATCAGCATGCCGCCATTCACATCCAGCGTGACACCGGTGAGATAGGACGACAGGTCGCTGGCCAGAAACAGCGCGGCATTGGCCACGTCCTGCGCTGCGCCCAGCCGGCCCAGAGGGATGCCGTCGATGATTGCGTGGCGCCGCTCATCCTGCATCAGGCCGCCCGTGATATCGGTGTGGATCAGGCCGGGAGCGATGGAATTGACACGGACCTGATCGGGGCCGAACTCCCGCGCCATCGCCTTGCCCAGACCCAGAACGCCCGCTTTCGCCGCGCTGTAATGCGGGCCGCCGAAAATGCCCCCGCCACGCTGGGCGGAAACCGAGGACATGCACACGATACTGCCGCTGGATTGGGCGCGCATGGTCGGGATCACCGCTTGGGACATGAGCAAAGTGCCACGCAGGCTGACGTCGAGCACTTTGTCGTAATCGGAGGGCCGGATGTCGAGGGTCTTGATGGGCTGGGTGATGCCCGCGTTATTGACCAGAATATCAATGCGGCCAAAGTGCCCGATGACCTTGGCGACGGCTTCGTGAACCTGTTTTTCGTCGGCGACGTTGGCCGCCAGGCCCAGGTGACCTTCGCCCAGTGCAGCGGCGGCGTCGCGCGCGGCGGACTCGTCCAGATCAATGATCACCACTTGCGCACCGTGCTGAGCGAACGTGACTGCAGTCGCACGGCCGATGCCGCGCTCCGACGCTGCGCCTGTGATGATTGCGATTTTGCCTTGAAGCAGCATGAGGGATTCCTCTGATTATTTTTATGGGCTCGATTCATGTGATCGATGATTCAGAGTGTTCCCGGTGCAGGCCCTGAGCAATGCTGCAAAAATCACTGGATGCTGAAAAAAATTCACCTCTCGTCAATCTGGCAGGCGAGTGGTTGAATGCACGAAATTCAAATAAACGCTTACATCGGAGCGTCCATGCGACCTGATGACGATGCACCTCTTAGCCTGCCACCGCTGAAAGCGCTTCAAGCCTTCGAGCAGACAGCGCGCTTTGGCAACCTTGCCAGAGCAGCCGAAGTGCTGGATCTGACGCCTTCAGCCGTCAGTCATCAATTGGCCAGGCTGGAGGCATTGATCGGACGGCAGCTGTTCGTCCGGGCGGCGCGCGGGGTCACGCTCACGCCGATCGGCGAGCAGTATCTGAAGGACGTCTCGGGAGTGCTGCACAGCCTGGCTGTCGCCACCGAGCGTGCAACCAGTGACGTCAGCCTGGATTGCCTGCGTCTGCATTCCGCTCCCAGTTTCGGGCTGCTCTGGCTGATGCCAAGGCTGGAGGCATTTCGGGTCAGCCACCCGGATATCCAGATCAATCTGTCATGTTCTTATGAATCGCTGCATTTCAGCCGGGACAAGATCGACGTCGATATTCGTCATGGCAGGCCGAACTGGCCGAGCTATGAAGTTCGCACCTTGCGTGACGAGAAGTTCGCTGTACTGGCGTCCCCAAAATTGCTGGCCCGCCGCCCGGTGGATGGCGCCGCAGGCTTGCTCGACCGCGATTTGATTCTCTCCGAAGCCACCCTGCTGAAATGGCCCGAGTGGTTTGCCCGACATGGTCTGGCGCGCCCGGAAAAACCGTACGCGCTGAGTTTCGACCGTTCATACATGACGCTGGAAGCTGCCAGTCACGGTTTGGGATTTGCGTTGGAAAGTACCTTGCTGGCGCAAAAGTACCTGGCCAACGGAGAACTGGTCGAAGTCGCGCCCCAAGAGCTGACTGCCCCGGTTGCGGCGCATCATCTGGTGTTTCCCAAAGCCCATTCCAGCTTCCCCAGAGTCAGACGGTTTCTCGAATGGATGGAGAGCGAGCTGGGGCAGGGATTTGTGTTTTGAGCCGCCGTTCTTATCGTTTTGCAAGCGCGAGACAGCCAAGCGATCATCAAACGGCCAGTCGATGCATCTGCCACGCAGCCCCTTCCGGGCCTTGCGAGTCAATGACCAGTCTGTGCTTTTCTGGTGCATCTAACACCGAGCGCAGGTTCTTTTCGATGGTGTTGCACAGGTCTTCCATGCGAATCCGGTGCTGGCTGTTGCCGAAGGGCGCCTGCAAGTCGGTACCGATTCGGTCCATCGCCAGCAGCATGCAGCCGACCACGGTCGATATCGCCGGGGTGAACCAGCCCAAGGTGGTGACCATGCTCAGCGGCATGATGATGCAGAACAGGGTACTGAACAGCCTTGGGAAATAGACGTAAGGGTAGGGCAGCGGCGTGTTGGCGATTCGCTCCATGCCGCCCTGGCAGTTGGATAGCTCGACCATGGTCGATTCCAGCCGGGCGAGACGGATGCTGTCGATGCGCCCGGCGGCAAACTCTTGCGCAATGATGGCGGCGGAGCCGTTCAGAATGTCATTGGGGAAGTTGTTGCTTTGCGACGCTTGCTGGATCTCGGTTGGCGACAGCAGGCCATCGAGCTGCGCCGTGCCGACGTTGCCTTTCAGATGAGCGCGCAGCGCCCGTAAGTAGGCCACGTGACGTTTGAACAGCACGGCCTTGATCGGGTTGTCGCCGTCCTCACGCTCATTTTCGATCAGCGTCAACACCTGGCGGCCGAAGCTGCGCGAGCTGTTGACCATTGCACCCCACAAGGTGCGTGCTTCCCACCAGCGATTATAGGCGCTCGAGTTGCGAAAGCTGATCAGCACGATAAGTGCAGAACACAGCAGGGTCAGCGGCATCAGCGGAAGATCTATAAAACCCGTGCCTTGTATCAGCATGAAGTCGAGGGTCACGGCCACGTCCCAGAGCAATAGCCAGAACAACGACCAGCCAACGTAAGTAACCGTTCTGCTGATGCACCGCCATTTCTTTTCAAAAGGACCAGGCATTGCGGCACTCCTTTGCGGGTTGGGGAAAGAGTGGGCGCAGTCATTACTCACGCCACGCTGCAAAATTACTGATCCAAACTTAACGCTCGCTTAATTCTCCCAGTCATTGAACTAACATTCGAAGTACGCCGCATGCCATGGTTTTATTACAGTTGTGCTATCTCTCTGCTGTAAACGCCAAAAAAGGAACCCGCAACGGAGTCGCGACCACTCAGCCTTGTCGGTCCTGTTCACTGACGGGCATCCGGACGTTCGCAATCCCCATCGCTATTGGATCGACGCCTCATTGCTTTGCCTGTACGCAAGCAAGTCGTCCGGTTAAGCCCATCTCAGCGCGTTGCCAGCAAACACCCGCACATAGAGAGGGAATTTCCATGCACATCAACCGCTCCATCAGTTCTCAGTCCAGTATTGGCACGGAGAGCTTCCATTCTGCGCAGTCTGTTGCCTCCAGTTCGGTAAGGGTGCTCAGTGAGGCCGAGCAGACCAAACTGAATGACATCACCCATTACCTGACAGATCATGTATTCGCCGCACACAGGTTACCGGTAGACGATATCAACGCTGATCAGGATGTCGTTCATGCCCACAACGTCGAGATCGGCAAAATAATCAGCGCACGTGCCCTACGCTTGCTTGATGAGGGCGAAACCGCTCTCAGCATTGGCGAAACCTTTGCCAAGGCAGAGAAGTTCGACCGCATGGCAAGTGCGGCCTCGGGCGCTTTAAGGGCAACACCGTTCGCCGCGGCGTCCGTGCTGCAATACATGCAGCCTGCCATCAACAAGGGCGACTGGTTACCGACGCCGCTCAAGCCCTTGGCCCCGCTCGTATCCGGCGCCCTGTCGGGCGTCATGGACCAGGTCGGCACCGGCGTCATGAACCGCGCGACCGGCGACCTGCATTACCTGAGCACTGCGCCGGAAAAACTGCACGATGCGATGGCTGCCTCGGTAAAACGCCATAAGCCGGGTGTCATGCGTCAGGCTGCGGATCTGGGGATCGCCGTTCAGACCTACACGGCGCGAAATGCGCTGCGTACCGTGCTGGCTCCTGCACTGGCCTCCAGACCTGCAGTGCAGGGTGCGGTAGACATCAGCGTGTCGGCCGCGGGTGGCCTGGTTGCCAACGCAGGTTTTAGCGAGCGCATGCATACGGTGCAGGCGCGTGATCACCTGCGTGGCGGTGACTTTGTACTCGGCATCAAGGACAAACAACCCAAGGCAGACTTGAGTGAGGAAACCGACTGGCTCGATGCCTACAGGGCGATCAAATCCGCCAGCTACTCCGGTGCAGCGCTCAACGCTGGCAAGCGTGTCGCGGGTCTGCCGCTGGACGTTGCCACCGATGGTTTGAAAGCGGTGAGGAGTCTGGTGTCGGCCACCAGCCTGATGCAAAACGGTCTGGTAATGGCGGGTGGTTTCGCCGGTGTGGGTAAGTTGCAGGAAATGGCGACGAAAAATATCACCCACCCGGCAACCAAGGCAGCCGTCAGCCAACTGACCAATCTTGCAGGTTCAGCCCCGGTTTTTTCAGCCTGGACAACGGCAGCGGTGGCGACGGACCCAGCGGTGAAAAAGGCTGAGTCGTTCTTGCAGGACACGGTGAAAACGACGGTATCCAATGGGACCAGCGCGCTGGCCGACAAGACCGTCAAGCTGGCCAAAGCGGGCATTGACGCGAGCGCCGAAAGGATTGCCACTACCGGGGCGTCCTTGCGTGACACCTTGCGCCGTCGCACGGTGCGTGAGCCTGATATCGAGGAGGGTGGTGTTGCAGCGGGCACGGGTTCGTCTGGTGCAGTGCCGTTTGAGGCCATGCGCTCGTAAGCACTTCAGCACTTCAGCACTTCGCCAGATTGCCTGTAACAAAAAAAGGGGCGTACTCCAAAGACTACGCCCCCTTTCTTTTACCCGTATTTACCTCGCATCAAAGTTCGGTGTGCTGGGTGGACGCCTTGGTTTTATCGTAGGCATGTTTGACGTCGGTCATCGCGATGTCGCCCGTTGCCAGCTTCAGATCTTCACTGTCGCTTTTGACGAGCGCGAACTTGCCGTGGTTAGCGTCAATGCCATTCAGCTCAATGCTCATGTCATTAAACTGCTTGCCGCCATTGGTGCGAACCATCGTACCGAAGTCGGTGGCCTTGAAACCGTCGACGTTCAAGTGGGTGTCAGCGTTTAGCTGGATGATCTTGTCATCTGCACCTTGGGCACTGCTGTTCTTGATGTCCAGATTAGTTAACTTTGCGCCTCCCTCGCCTTTGACGGTGATCAGGTCCTCACCAACGTTTTCGGCGTGCAGGTTATCAATAGTGACTTTAGCGTCTGTGGCGGCTTTGACGTGGATCCCGTCAGCTTCGTTCTGACCCAGGTTCACGTTTTTCAATGTGGCGCCTTCAGCCAGCTCGAACAGAGGTTTCTGGCTCTCGCCCTGGCCTCCGTCGCCCAGCGCGTTGCTGGCAGTGAACGTCTTGCCCTGCCCATCGAAGGTCTCGCCTGCGCCTACCTTGATGGTTTGATTGACAACGACGGTGTCGCCGGAGGCTTTAGGAACTTGCACCGGGCCCGTACCGGTCGGTGCACTACCTTTGTTGGTAGGAGTAGTGCCATTGTCCGTTACGGAAGGAGTCCCGCCATTGCCGCCGTCTGTTGCGGAATGAGTCCCGCCTTTGCCACCTGCTGCAGAAGTTGTATTGCCACCGCCACTACCGCCTGTTGCAGAGGTCGTATTACCACCGCCGCCGCCGCCGCCGCCACCTGCTGCAGAGGTTGTGTCGCCGCCACCACCATTGTCAGTCGCTTCAGGCGTACTGCCGCCACCATCATCAGCCAGCGATGTGTCGCCGCCAAGGCCGTTTTCGTTTTTAAACGGATCCTGCTGCTCACTCGGATTCTGATCAGTGTCCTGCTTCTTATTAGCGTTCGTGAGCATTTGCAGTAACGACATCAGCAGCGCGCTGAGCAACTTGACGATATTGGACTGGCTATCGCCGGCTTTATCGGGATCTTGCAAATTCTGAGTGGTGTCTTCCGGCGTTCCGAAGCGGACGTTCTGTTGCTTGTCGTTACCGAACAGCAGGGCTTCAGCGTCTACAGCGGGTTGATTATTCTGTCCGGCCAACGTGGTTGTCTGCGGGCTTTTGCCGCTTAGCGCCGAGAAGTCCAGTTGGTTTGATGGCGGTTGGTACGGTGTGGACCTGATTCCGATGCTCATGGTTGCTTTACCTCGGTGAGATTGACATATGAACCAGCGTCGTACTCCGGATGTACCTGCGTCGATCGCCGCGTCCTTGTCTGGTTCTATAGGTCGATGAGGACTTTGTACTGACGTTGCTCGAAGTGAGTGGCATCGCGAGGCTGTAGGTTCCCGTTTCCGGCGGTGTTGCAGGGTGATTTTTCAATACGCTCGCTGGATCTGTTCGCCGCGTGCAAGGAACCAAAATGCCAGTGCCTCCGACTCAGTGCTGACACACCGGCGGAAAAACAGGTGTGGTGCCCTATCGGATCAAGAGGCCGTGAAATGACCAACAGTGACCAGTACCAGAAACTCATCAATGAAATCTGCGCGCTCAGCCTGATTTCCAAGCCTGAGCGTTTTTACGAATCTGCCAATTTCAACATCAGCGAAGTGGACTTCACGCTTCAGTTTCGAGACCGCGATGAAGGCAGCGCGGTGCTGATTTACGGTGACATGGGCACGTTGCCCACGCGTGGCCGTGACAGCGCGCTGCTGGCGTTGATGGACATCAACTTTCATATGTTTTCGGGCGCCCACAGCCCCGCGTTTTCATGGAATGCTCAGACCGGTCGAGTATTGTTGATGGGCTCTGTGGGCCTGGAACGAGCGTCGGCCGAAGGCGTGCTGCTGTTGATGAAGTCGTTCGCGGACCTGGCGAAAGAGTGGCGTGAGCACGGTTTCATGGGGGCCGCCGGAACAACACCCTCCCCGACGGCTCAGCCGGTAACGCCAACAGGCAAACGCGACAGCCTTTCAGCGCCCGGGAGGTTCCAATGAACAACTCGCGAATCGGTGGACCAGGCAGTGTCGAGATCACTCAGACACACCAGCAGCCCGTTGCCACGCCTGGCCCGACCGCCCACCCGAATGCGGTGACGCCAGGTATGCACCCGCCGCTGACGCTCACGCAGTCACAGTCAGGAACGCACGCAGCCGAAAGCTCCGCCGCCGGCGCGGCGCGCCTCAAAATAGCGGCACGCCACGCGGAACTGTTAGAGGTGTTTCAGAGTGAGCGGGCGACAGCGCCGGGCAGCGGAGCGCCGATGATCAGCCCGCATGCTGCTTTACTGATTGGTGGCCTGCTGGAATCCGAAAAGCTGCCGTTTGAAGTTGCCGCAGAACGGTTGTCTCCCGAGCGCTATCAATTGAAACAGTTCCAGGGTTCTGACCTGCAGCAACAGCTGGACAGGTTCGCGGCGCCTGGTCACGCGCCCGATAAAGCTGAAGTCGGCCAGCTGATCAAAGGTTTTGCCACGTCAGTCGCCGATCAACTGGAGCACTTTCAGCTCATGCATGACGCTGCGTCCGCTCCGCAAGGCCCGCATGCCGCCGAAGATCGCGCCGCCCTTGCTGCCAGCCAGACGGCTCTGGGTGGATATGCCGGTCGTGCCAGCAAAGCAATCGGGGAGGGGCTGAATAACAGTATTGCAACGCTGGATGAGAACATCGTTTTGCTGGATGTCAGGCTGCAAAATCCCGAAGAGGGTGATAAAGAGGCTCTGCACGCGGACCGGCAGGCACTGGTTGACGCCAAAACCACGCTGGTCGATCTGCAAGCCGACTTCAGCAAATCGCCTGAGGCCAAACGCCTCAATTCTGTCGCTGCCCATGCCCGACTGGACAACGTGGTCAGTGATCTGGTCACTGCGCGTAATACCGTGGCTGGCTGGAAGGGTGCAGGCCCGATTGTCGCCGCCGCGGTTCCGCAGTTTCTCTCGTCAATGACGCACCTGGGCTACGTGCGGTTGTCCACTGCTGATGGAATACGCAATAAGGTGCCGGATGCCAGCAGCGACGCGAACATGCTCAGAGCAGTGGTCACGGGGATGGTCGCGGGTATTGCCCACGAGACTGTCAACAGCGTGGTGAAACCGGTGTTTCAGGCCGCTTTGCAAAAGACCGGCCTCAACGAGCGTCTGAACATGGTGCCGATGAAGGCTATTGATACCAACTCGGTCATTCCCGACCCTTTTGAGCTCAAAAACCAGAACGGTGAGCTGGTCAGAAAAACGCCCGAGGAAGCGACTGAGGACAAAGCGTCCGTCGAAACCCAGCGAGCGATCTTGAATCAGATGAAGGTTCAGGGCTCGTCCACTCACCCTGTGGGCGAAATGATAGCGTACAGTGCCTTTGGTGGTTCTCAGGCAGTGCGCCAGATGCTCAACGATATTCACCAGCTCAATGGCCAGACGCTGAGTGCCCGAGCGCTCGCGTCCGGGTTTGGTGGCGCGGTCTCTGCCAGTTCGCAAACGATCCTGCAATTGAAGTCCACCTACGTTGACCCGCAGGGGCGCAAGATTCCGGTCTTTACGCCGGACCGAGTCGAAGCCGATCTGGGCAAGGATCTGGCGAAAGGTATGAACCTGCTCGATCCGTCGGTGCGTGCTACGTTTTACAGCAAGGCGATATCGGGTGTGCAGAGCTCTGCACTGACCTCAGCCCTGCCGCCAGTGACAACCTTGCCGAAGGGGGCAAGCGGCACGCTCAGTGCGGGAACGATCGTGCGCAACATGACCCTGGCGGCAACCGGGTCGATTTCCTATCTTTCGACCCTGTATGCCAATCAGTCGGTGGCGGGTGAGGCCAAGGCCTTGAAAGAGGCTGGTCAGGGCGGGGCGACGCCGATGCTCGAGCGCACCGAAACGGCGATGAAAAACATCGTCGATCCAGGCCGGGCTTCGCTGCCGCACACGTTCCAGCAGACGACGTTAGGAGGTTTTCCGAGAAAGCTGGAAAACGCCTACCATTCGGCCAGAGGTGTACTGCAGGTAGCCTCGCAGTTTGGCGTGGACATCGCGCGCGCTGCAGACGGGCTGGCCGCTGACGGCGTGTCGTCATTGCGCAATTCGCTGAAATCGGCAAAGCCGCCTGAAGCACAAAGTCGTCCAGAAGCGAGTCAGCAGGCAAGCGAGCCCGTCGACGAGTCGTATGTCGAGCTACAAACGCCACGACCTGGCCCGACAGCGCCACGCGCCGAACGGCCGGCACCTGTCGTCCCGCTCGACGATGCGCAATTGAGTGCGCTGGAAGAAGGTAAGTTGAGGCGTGTAAATCCATCACGCGCCGAACGGCCGTCACCCGTCGTCCCGCTGGACGACGCTCAATTGAGCGCGCTGGAAGAAGGTAAGTTGAACCCTGAAGATCGGTCTGTTTCCCGTTGACCCCACCGCCGGACACAGGTCGCAGCGGCCTGTTGTCCGGCCATTCCGACCGTTTTATTTTAAAGGACTACAACGATGCAAACCTTGCGACCTGACTTCTCGCGCTTCATCAATGCACTGGGTGCCCAACTGGGGACTTCGCTGACCTTGCAGAACGGTGTGTGCGCCCTTAACGACGCTCAGGACAACGAAGCCGCAGTCATCGAGTTGCCCGAACACAGCGAGATGGTGGTCTTTCATTGTCGTGTCGGGCGTTGCCCCGAACGCGCAGCCGATCTGCAGCGCTTGCTGAGTCTGAACTTCGACGTCGCCCGTTTGCATGGCTGCTGGTTTGCGGTCGATCAGGGCGATGTACGCCTGTGTGCGCAACGTGAGCTGGTGTCGCTGGATGAGTCATCATTCTGTGACGTGACACGTGGGTTTATTGTTCAGGCACAAGAAGCTCGCACATTTCTGCACGCTTGAGGATAAAAAAAGCGCCGCTCATGGCGGCGCTTCACGAGCCTTCCGTGATCAGCTTTTCAGTTCGAACCCTTCCTGCTTCAGTTTTTCAGCCGCGTCCTTGAGTGAAGCCGAGGGCCGCGACAGCTCGCCGTCGAAGGTGTAACCAATCGGTTTGTCCTGGTCTGCACCATAAATGAAGTTGATGCGCCCTAAGGTTTTGGTCACGCTCAGGTTGGCACCGCTGTTGTAACTGACCAGCGGTGTCGGCGACGTGAAGTTTTCTGCCTGGGTTGCGGTGTGGAATACCACCAGCCGCTTGATCCGCATGTTGTTACGATCTTCCAGCAGGGTGGACAGGTCTTTCTGCGTCATGGTGCCGTCCAGACTGCCCTCGTCGATGGCGTCGATCATGGAATCCTTGGGCTCCAGACGCACTCGGGCGAGCGTGCCTTCACTGCCTTCCAGTTCCTTGACCATGGCCCTGAGCTTGGGGTCATTACGCATGAATTCGGCGACCCGCTCGGCATTGCCTGGCGCAGTGGCGTCCCGTACCGAGTCCATGATTTTGGTCATGACGCTTTTCTGGCTGAGGCCGGAGAGGTTGGTTTTACTGGTCTCGAAACGTGCGTTGTCCAGCACGCTGTGTTTGTTGACCGCCGCTTTGTGCTCGATCGTCGCCCGTTTCAAGCTGCGCAGCGCCTTGTACTGTTTGTCGTTTTGCGACGATGTGTCTTTGAACAGCTCATTAAGCCCGTCGAGCTGAGCCTGGATGACCTCGGTCGGGTTCTTGCCGACATAGCGTGCATTGAGAGGGTCGGCCAGTTCCGCCAGTCTGGTTTTCGTGGTGTTGTCCTTGAAGGCTTCTCCCAGGCTCTTGGACAGCTTGGTCAAACTTTCAGTGGTCAGGGGTTTGGCCACATTGAAGCGAAACTTGACCCTTTTTACAGTCTTTGCTTCGATTGTCGCCGTTCCGGCGATGCCCAAGTTGTTGGCAGCGGACTGACTGGCCGGTGCCGTGGCGGGCGTAGGAGTCGCGCCGGGCGTAGTAGTCGGGTTGACGTGGCTGGCGCTGATCTGCGCACGTGCCTGCCCGCCGACCGTCAGGCTGTTGAACCAGCGCGGCCGGTTCTTGCCGCCCTCACGCAGTTCAGTCTTGTCGTTTTTCTGGGTCATTGAATAGTCGGTGTATGACATCAGGTTGGCGGTGACATTCGCCGCGATGCCCAAGCGTGCAATGGCGGAAAACGGCGAGCTGCCGCTTTCGGACAGATTGAAACCGACGCGCGCATCAGGGCCACCGCCGAGCGTGATATCGGCGTTGAACCGGCGCGCCTCGTAACTCTCGTGGTCAACCGCTTTTTTCAACATTTCCAGCGGGCTCAATTTGCCTTCGAACAGGTTGTCGACAAACCCGTCGATGTCTTCGTCCGGGATGTTGAACACCACACCGGCGCGTTTGCTCGCGGCGATCGTGCCTGTCAGGTCTCCGCCGAGGCGCAGGTTGGGCGTCATCTTGCGGTCGTTACCGATATCGACACTTCGGGCTGGATTGTTTTCGTCGAAAAAGCCCGGCCAGAAGTCGTGCCCGGCACCCACGCCCGCACTGACTGTACCCGCAGCCTCACTTATCAGGTACAGCGTGATACCGCTTTCAGTGCGCTCCGCGTTGAGAATGTAATTGCGGTTACCCGTGGCACCCGCAGATGGAAACGGTCCCGCCCCCAGGTCGGAGAGGACGTTGAGCGGGCTGGTGAGGTTGAGGCCGTAGCTGCGTTGCAAGCCGATTTCGTCGTCACCGTGTTCGAGTTGTTTAAGCATGCTTTTGAACCTGGAAGCGAGTTCTGTCTGGTCCTTGCTACCGGTGGCGGCGCGCATGTTGACGCTGACCGCATGATCAGGCTTCTTGAATGATTTCAAGAAAGAGTTGACCGCTTCATAACCGCTTTCCAGCCCGGCGTTGTCGGTAAAACCCATGTCCGTGACCTGCTTGACCGGATTCTCGCCGTAGGTTCTTTCACGCAGTATTGTCAGTTTGTTCTTGAACGTAGTGAGGTCGCGTTGCCGCGGTCGTTCTTCGATCTTGTCCAGCAGATCGCCCAGCTCTTTCAGTGTCACCAGGTCCAGTGCCAGACGCGCTTTGCTCAGTCCATGATCTTCACGTGCGTCGCGGCGTTGCCCCAACGGGATCTCGATTTTCGGATGCGTGAGTTTCAGCCCGCTGCGCTTGAGTGTGCTCAGCAGTTTTCCAGTCGGGTTGTCCGCTGAGGGGCTGACCTGGGTCAGGGCGTCTTGCAGTTCTTTGACCATATCGTGCCCGGAGCTTTTGAAGTTGAGCACAGAGCCCAGTTCTGTAAGCTTCTTGCCCAATTCCCTGCGTGTTGACGGTTTGGCCAGTTCGCCATGCTGATTGAGCAGACCGTCCGTCTGCCTGAGGTTTTTCACGCTACCGTAGCTTTGACCAATGGCCATCAGCGCGGTGTAGCTATGATTTTCCAGCTCGTCGCGAAAGGCTTCCAGGTCCTTGACCAATGTCGCACCCTGGGGCCCCAGATCCAGCCCGGCGATACGCGCTTTCAAATCCTTTCCCGGAGCCGGTGGTTCTCCTCCGGTTTCATGAATCAGTTCCAGTTGCTTGAACAGCCTCGACTCGCTTTCATACACCTCTTTCAACCCCAGCCGGCCGCGGAAGCTGTGTTGAATATGGTTGCCGATGTTCTTAATCCAGCGCGGCGGTTCTGCGGTATTTTTGTAAATGTTGGCCCGGATGTATTCGCTGGTGCTGGGACGATTGCGTTTTTCCACGCCGCCCGCCCCGAGGACATTGATGTCAGTCTTGACCGTCAGCCCGGTGCCGGGAATACGCCAGGTCTTGTTGGAGCGCTTGATGCGGGAATGCACGTCGTTCAAGCCGTTCTCTTCCACAGGACGCTGCTTGAACGCTTGCCACTTGCCGTCCTTGAGCTGCATCAGGCCTTGTTCGGGCGCGTCCTCGATCTGCGCGCTCAATCGGTTGTCATCGTTGCTGAACAGCGCTTTGACCGGTTGCCCCTGCGGCGTGGCCACCGGCGTCCACTTGCTTTCGAGCAGCGCCCCGAGCTTGTTTGCTTGCCAGGCGGTTTTGGGCAGACAGAAAAGCCCGCCGGTGCTGGTCCGCGCATAAAGGTTATGCTTTTCGTCCAGCGAGAGTTCCTTGATATCGCCTTCCAGCCCCGGGAAATCCATTGGCACGGGCGGGTGGTCCTTTTTATGGACGGTCAGAAGGTTCTTGTCATCGAGGGCGAAGAAGCGCGTGTCGCTGACCATGGCGAATGCGGTGATTACCCGGTCCTCCAGCCCTTCGATTTCTTTGCCCATCTCGACTTTGGTCGAGCGTGCCGTCTGCGCCAGCGCGGTATTGTGGTCGAAGGCCTGATTGGGATGTTCGGGGGTGACGGTGAGCCGGAGCAGCTTGCCGCCTTTGAGCACATAGGCGTTGCTGTCTGCGCCCCGTTGCAGGCGGTCAATATCCTTTATCCCGGCGTCTTTCCAGCATTGCGGGGTAGCGTCCCAGCGCTGGATGCGCCCACCGCTCATGCCCACCAGCCCTGCGCGATCGAGGTTGAGGCGGTTGGCGGGCTCTGGCGCTGTCGGCATGTTCAGGCCACGCGTGTTATCCAGTACCAGCGCGTTGGTCAGGTTCCAGCCGCTTTCCAGTTTCGATGCCTGCTCGTCGAGCGCGTGCGAGTGGATCTCGCCCTGACGGTTTTTGATCAGCGCATGCACTCGGCCATCATCCCCGTTGATAAACCCGGTGACGCTGTTATGGCCGCCCATCGCTTGACCTGCCAAGGTGTAATGGGTCCGCTCGGGCATCAGGCGCAACGTCGGTTCATTTTTTTCGAAGGCGTTGCGGTCGGCGCTGTAAAGCCTGCCCTGATTGTCGGCAACAAACAGCTTGTTGGCACTCAGCCCGATTGCCACGGCTTGCGCAAGGCCGTGATCGAGCTCCAGGGTTTTGGTCTTTTTCGGCGTCAGGCTGCCGATCACCGGGCTCATGTCAGTCAACAGAACCGCCTGAGTCTCCTTGCCGCTGAGCAACGCCGCGGTGTTGTCTGGTGCCACCGAGAATGCAGCGAGCTCTTTGACCTCGACATGCGGCATGAACGGGCTGGAGAGGTCGACGAGCACGTCATCGCTTTTTGCGTAAACCGAGCCATTACCCCCGGTTGCCAGGCTATTGAAGGCAATCTCTTCCGTATGTTCCGGCGCTTTCCAGCGGGCGCTTGTCGGGTCGAACTGGTACAGCCGGTCTTCATGTACGCGCAGCCGGTCGCCACTGCTGGTCTGGTATACATCGGTGATATGGGCGAAATGTGCCTTGCCGGGTAATTCCAGGCTATTGCGTCCCCTAGGGGCGTCGATGTGGATATGGTCGCCGACACGCTGCATGTCTACGGCCGGCGGTTTGTTTGCTTCTACCGCGAGGGTTGCCGTGCTGCTACGAATCAACGCCAGCGAGCTGTCGTCCTGCTCCAGGTGCAGCAAATGCCCATTGGATTGCAACAGTTGGTGTCCCTGTACGCCTTGCTGACTCTGGCAAGCCAGATAGGTTTGTCCTGATTTAGTGAGAATGTCGCTCAGCAGCGGTGCCATGCCGGGCGTGTCGAAGGTGGAGAAGTCGGGCTTGCCATCAGCACCCAATTGAATAGTGCCTTGGGGTGGCGCGTTGCGCACCAGTTGCTCGTCCTTGAATTCGAAACGACCGCCATCGCTACGCTGCAGGCGAGGTCCCTGAGTTGAGGACGGTTCAATCGGGTCATCCGCTTTGGTTCCGGAACTGCTTGCCTCATCAGGCCTGGTGGCCCGCAATGACTTACCTGTGTCATCGGTGCCTCGATGACTGCTGCCGGGCAGGCGAGATTCGCGAAGATCATTTTTTACTGTTTGCCCATTCGACGTGGGCGGTACGGTTCTGGTGTTTCTGGCAGGGGGAGAGGTGGCAGGCGCCTGGCGAGGCGCTTTGGCTTTCTGAAACAGCTTTCCGGCTTTTTGAAATATCCGTTTACCGACACTTCCCAGCGAGTGCGAGGCGCGCTGGGTAGGCTGTTCGGTCCGCTGCTGCAGGTTGGCGGGGTTGCGAATGTCCGCTGTTGCTGGTTGCTGGATTACGTTTCCGGTGTTCCGGTTGGCCGTCGATACCTGCACGGTGAATCTCCTTGTCCTTTGCTGCCAAGCGATGGCGAGGTGAATCCTGAAAAATCCTTCATCAACTGGGTGTCGCGAGATGACTGGCGGTTCCACAGAAATGCACTCGGCTGAAATGTTTCAGCAAAAAGGTTTTAGCGTGGATATTGACTGCATTGGGAACCGGAATGGCGAGCGCGCCACGTAGGGTGGACACGCACAGGACATTCCCGCCAATGCCAGCCGCTCTCTTTCACAGTTCCAGCCCTCGCTTGCTGGCTCGCTCGGTTCAAATCGCCGTGCTGGCTTTGGGCTCGCTGTGTGTGGGCTGTCAGTCAGTCGACTACTACCAGGCGCGTTATGACCGCGCGCCGCGCCTGGTCGCAGGGTTGGTGTATGGCGCGCCTGATGCGCAAGCCGATGCTGGCCTGCCGGCGGTTTCCGACATGCCCGCTTACAGCGGCGAGGACGTCTGGCAACGGCTCGCTGAACGTTGCCGATTGCTCGACGGGCAGGGCGTCAATGAGCGGATAATCCGTCAGCGTGACTGGCTGCTGAGTAATCGGGGATTTGTGAGCGGTGCCAGCGGTCGCGCCGGTCCTTATCTGCACTTCATTGTCGAGCGTCTGGATGAGCGCAGAATGCCAATGGAGCTGGCGCTGTTGCCGATGATCGAAAGTTCCTACAACCCCATGGCCAACTCACCGGCCGCGGCGGCGGGCCTGTGGCAGTTCATTCCTTCTACCGGGCGGCAATTCAACCTGTCTCAAAGTGCCACCTACGACGCGCGTCGGGACGTGGTGGCCTCCAGCAATGCGGCGATGGATTACCTGACCCGCCTGCATGCGCAATTCGATAATGACTGGCTGCTGGCGCTCGCGGCGTATAACGCCGGCGAGGGCACCGTCGGGCGAGCCATTGAAGCCAACCGACGACGCGGCCTGCCGGTTGATTACTGGCACCTGAACTTGCCGAAGGAAACCCAGGATTACGTACCGCGTCTGCTCGCGCTGTCGCTGTTGGTACGCAACCCTGGCGCCTACGGTGTAAAGCTCACCCCGGTCGCCAACGCGCCTTATTTCGATGTGGTTCAGCTTAACCATTCGGTGGACCTCACCCAGCTCGCCGCTACTACAGGCGTCGATGAAGCCCAACTGGTACGACTCAACCCGGCTTTCTTGCGGAAAAAAACGCCGGAGGGCCCCGGACGTTTGCTGATCCCCAAGGCCCACAAGCAGATTCTGACAGCGGGTATCGAGCGTATTACGGGGGAGGCGCCTGCCACAATCGCCATGCCTCAAAGCGCTGGAAAACGAGCAGTCGAGCGCTTGCCGTCGCCCGCGCCCGTTCAGGTGGCCGAACGTCAGCCATTGCCCGCGCCAGTCCAGGTGGCTGAACGCCAACCGCTGCCTGAACCCGTGGCGGTGGTCATAAAAGAACCTGTGCCAAAGCCTCCGCAAGCCGAGCAGCCCGCACAAGCTGCCGAGCAGCCACCCTCGTCCAGGCCGACGGAGCCCGTGCAGATTGCCGAGCAGACACCACCGCCCAAGCCTGTGGAGTCTGAACAGGTCGCGGAGCATCCGGCGCCTCCTCAAGCCACCTCGCTGGCATCGCAAACCGACAACGATCAGGTACCGACCTTGATACGAAAAGGCCGACTGTATTATGACCGTTCGTCGCCACGTAAACGCGAGGAGTACGAAAACCGCAATGGCCCGCGCGAGCTGCCCAGTGGCCCGAGACTCGTGGTTTACGCAAGTGACACACGCCAATAACCCCCTTTTTTGGCAATTTCCTCATTAAAAATCGCCTGAAAAATGCTCCTTTTTAGTGCTTTTGCCTTTCTGGAGCTCATTGGGCGGGGAGAGGCAGGTATATGATTTCTACTCTTTTTTCATATTTTGGATCGTAAAATGGCAGGTCGCCACCACCCATTTTATTGTCCTGAGTCATTGCATGTCTGAACTTTGTAAAAATTTGTAAGGAGAACCTTACACATATTTAGAAACACTCTCAGTGATGACGGGGTATCAGTGAGGTTTATAGCGCGCCAAGGGGCGTAGAGCGGCAATCCGTGATTGCCGGATTGTCCGACAGTTAAACGTTTAAGCAGAGTAACGATTTGCAGAGCAAGCGGGCAGCAGGCTGCAAAAGTTGACCACGTGTTCGGTTTGCCGAATGGGTGCGTGGCGACTGGCAGCCTCGGAGGGCTTCGAAAAATCAGGGGGTTCGCTGTCCACTCAGTCGGGTGTGAGAGCCGCCGTTCGGAAACCCGAATGGCATTCAAAAACCATCCAAACGATGGGTGGCCGTTTTTCAAAACTGCCATTACCACTGTCTATATTGCGCTGTTTATTTAAGTCTATTAGTTCATTAGCTTGTGCTGCCAGTTAGTTGGATTTCAACCGTGCTATTCAAAAAGCCGGTGGTTGAGTCAGATGATTAAAGTATTGGTTTTCTCTATTGTTTTAATAGTTTTTTCTGTACGGAGTTCAATAACTATTGAACGACAGTCTGTTTTTTAAATTTTGGTTTCCAAGGTTACAGATTTGAGTCTTTTTTGTGTTGCTCGTGGTCCAGAACGGGGCGCGACGCCCCAAGGGCTGGCCAGCAGGCGCCGAAGGCCCGGGGCTGTGCCTGCAACACTATGATTATCTTATGGAAATATAGATATTTAGAGCGTCATCTTAAAGCGCTGAGCTATACCGAGTGTACAGTCGGGTACGTTTACCAAGGGAGGCGCTGATTTATTCGATTTTTCGTCCCTGCAACGCTCTGGAGGCCTTGATTTATCTGGGGGCAACAGCTGGGTTTTAGAATAAATCAGCGTCTCCCAAGTGATAGTAGTTCTCATGTTAGTGGTTTTTTTCTTCTGCGTCGGGGAACTAAATTGCTATATGTCTGCCTTGTAAGACGTGGTATTAATATCTCGCTTTCCACCCGTCATGAGAGTGATCGATGAGCACAGACATAGATAAGGACGTTCGAACGTGTTGGGACGTAACTGCATTATCGGCTGGTCATCAAATCGCAATGAACAGCGCATTTCTGGATATGGATTTGCTGCTTTGCGGGGAAACCGGCACCGGCAAGGACACCCTGGCCAACCGGGTTCACCAGCTGTCCAGCAGGTCAGGACCCTTTGTAGGCATGAACTGTGCGGCCATCCCCGAGTCGCTGGCAGAGAGCCAGCTGTTCGGTGTGGTCAACGGTGCATTCACGGGAGTATGTCGTGCTCGCGAGGGCTACATCGAGGCTTCCAACGGCGGCACGCTTTATCTGGATGAAATCGACAGCATGCCGTTGAGCCTTCAGGCCAAGCTCTTGCGCGTGCTGGAAAGCCGTGGCGTCGAGCGGCTCGGCTCGACAGAGTTCATACCGCTGGATCTGAGGGTGATTGCATCAGCCCAACGTCCGCTGGATGAACTGGTGGAACAAGGACTTTTTCGTCGCGACCTGTTTTTCAGGCTCAACGTGCTGACGCTTCAGCTGCCAGCCTTGCGCAAACGTCGCGAACAGATCCTGCCATTGTTCGACCAGTTCACCCAGGAAATCGCGGCTGAATTCGGCCGCGCCGCCCCCACGCTCGATAACGAGCGTGTGCAGATCCTGCTCAGCCATGACTGGCCGGGGAACGTGCGTGAATTGAAATCTGCGGCCAAGCGGTTCGTGCTCGGGTTCCCGCTGCTGGATGTCGAGCCGGCCGAAGCGCGCGACCCAGTGACCGGGCTGCGCATGCAAATGCGCGTGATCGAAAAAATGCTCATCCAGGGTGCCTTGAAGCGGCATCGACACAACTTCGACGCCGTGCTTCAGGAGCTTGAAATGCCCCGGCGAACGCTTTACCACCGCATGAAGGAACTGGGGGTTGCGGCGCATATCGACGCAGCACCCGGAGTCTGAAGCGCTGCCGTGCTTACGCAACGCTGATGTCATTGGAGTCCCGACATGAATCTTGCCGATGAATTTGACGATGACCTGGACGTGGAGCGCGTGCCCAATCTGGGGATCGTCGCCGAAAGCATCTCGCAACTCGGTATCGATGTCTTGCTGTCAGGCGAGACCGGTACGGGGAAAGACACGATTGCCCGGCGTATTCACGCGATGTCCGGTCGCAAGGGGCGCCTGGTCGCGATGAACTGCGCAGCGATTCCGGAATCCCTTGCCGAGAGCGAGCTGTTCGGGGTCGTCAGCGGCGCCTACACCGGTGCCGACCGTTCTCGGGTGGGTTACATCGAAGCGGCGCAGGGCGGAACGTTGTATCTCGATGAGATCGATAGCATGCCGCTCAGCCTGCAGGCCAAGCTGCTGAGGGTGCTCGAAACCCGTGCACTGGAACGCCTGGGCTCGACCTCTACGATCAAGCTGGATATCTGCGTGATCGCTTCGGCCCAGTCGTCTCTGGATGATGCCGTCGAGCAAGGAAAATTTCGTCGCGACCTGTATTTTCGCCTGAACGTACTCACCCTCAAGCTGCCGCCGTTACGCGATCAGCCCGAGCGTATCTTCCCCTTGTTCAAACGCTTTGCAGCGGCGGCGGCCAAAGAGTTGAACGTTGCGGTACCCGAGGTCTGCCCGTTGCTCCAGCAGGTGCTGATGGGCCATGACTGGCCCGGCAATATCCGCGAGCTCAAAGCTGCGGCGAAGCGCCATGTGCTGGGTTTCCCGTTGCTGGGGGCCGACTCACCGGGTGAGGAACACATGACCAGCGGGCTCAAGTTGCAGCTGCGGGCGATTGAGAAAGCGTTGATTCAGCAAGCCCTGAAACGTAACGGCAATTGCATCGATGCGGCAAGCCAGGAGCTGGATATGCCACGCCGTACGCTCTATCGACGGCTCAAGGAATTGCAGATCTGATTTTTTTGCATTTCTGCTGGAACCGAATCTTTGGCAGTTGCCACCTAGTCAGTACCAAGCAATCACGCTGGTGAAAACGAAGAGGTGACACGTTATGGCTGGCAAAGTTGACCGAAACAACCAAACAAACTATGACACGTCTAAGATGCCTAGCGGCCACGTCAACGACGAGTCGGTCACAGCGCAACAGGACGCCAACAAAACGCTGGACATAACTCAGGCAAGCCTCATCAAACTGCAGACCGCCGAACAGGTCAGAAAGATGAAGATGGATACCATGAACCTCATCGCCTCAGGCAAGCAAGACTCTGCGAACAAAATTATGAGCAGCATGGCGAAAACCGCTAGCGGCATCAACTTCTAAGTGTTCTAGAACGCCCCCTCTGCTGAGGGGGCAGCTATACGAGGGCGGGTTTATGCAAGGTGCGAGCAGAGTCGGTGCCGGGAACAGTCTGGTCCTGGTGATGAACCTGGGCGGTGCCCATAACGACAATCAGAACATCAGCAACTCCAGCAAAGCACTTCAGGAGGTCATCGCGAAGCTGGCCCAGGCATTGCTGAAGAAAGATGGCGGGCTTGATGAAAGCTCACCGCTTGGCAAAATGCTGGCGAAGGCGATGGCGCAAAACGGCAAGTCCGGAGGCGGCATCGAGGACATCATCGCCGCGCTCGACAAGCTGATCCACGACAAGCTCGGCGACAACTTCGGTGCGTCTGCCGACATGAATGCAGGTTCCGGTTCCGGCGCCGGCAATGAAGATGGTGGAGGTGTCGGTGGTGATGCGGGTGGCCAGTCCGACCTGACCACACAGGTACTCAACGGCCTCGCCAAGGCGATGCTGGATGATCTGCTGACGCCTGATAGCCAAGGGTCAAGTCTGTCCAAAGACAACCTGCCGATGCTGGAAAAGATCGGGCAATTCATGGACGACAACAAAGCCCAGTTTCCCGCCTCTGAATCAGGGTCATGGAAAAATCAACTGACTCAGAACACGCAGCTTGGCGCGGATGACACCAAGACGCTGCGCGCGGCGCTTGACATGTTGAGCCAGCTGCTCGGCAAGCAGCAAAACGACTCCGGCATTTCCGGTGGAGGTCTGGGTAGTCCATTGACAGACTCGACGACTTCGCCTGATGAGACCGATGACAGCACGTTGAATACCAATCCCGCCTCCAACGTTGATAACGGTGGCAATGGAGATTCGGGGCTGGGACACCTGTTGGGTGACCTGTTGGAGCGCGGTCTGCAATCGACTATTTCGGGTGGCGGTCTGGGCACGCCTCTTGGCGGGAAGGAGCACTCAAGTGGCAAATCCGGTCATGGCGACCCGCTGCATCTCCACGATCTGGGTCAGTTGCTCGGCGGTCTGATAGAGAAAGGGCTCAAAGCTTCACCTCAAGACGACCAGAAGAAAGGTAGTGACGATTTGAAAATCAGTGCCGAGCTGACTGCTGCGCTGCTGGTCAGTTCATTGCTGCAAGGCAACAACAAACCGGTCCTGTCCTGACAGATGTCCGCCTGATCCTGATGGAGAGCACGTATGACCATTTCCCATTTCAGTAGTGTGAATAGAAGTACAACCGAGCTTGGACAGGACGTGCAACCCGGTCTCGCCTTCGAGCCGGTTCAGGCGGACGCTGACCTGTTCAGCGCAGTCAGTGCACCTGACAAATCGCCTGCCACCTCAAGGCTTTCCGACAAGGTGGCAAGCGCTCTTTCCGATACGCTGGGCGGTAGTGAAAAACTGTCGGAACAAGCGATACGAGCCCTGAAAAAGTTGCCTGCCAGTGGAGACGGTGAGGCGGTTCTTCAGATGGGCCGCGCCCTGTCGCAATGCTCGCTGCAAACGGCGCTGACGACCAAGGTCGTGAGCAAGAGTGTCCAGGCGCTCGACAAGCTGACCAACCTGCAGTAGAGGTTTACGTGAGATTTCTGAGCGCAGGGTTCCTGATGGTATGCATGCTGCTGCTCGGCGGTTGCAGTGACGAAACCGATTTGTTCTCCGGACTTTCCGAGCAGGACGCCAATGAGGTTATCGCACGCCTCGCCGATCAGCATATCGATGCACATAAACGCACGGAAAAGACCGGTAACGTCGTGACGGTCGCGACCAGTAACATGAACCGTGCCGTGCGTGTGCTGGATGCTGCCGGATTACCCAGGCATTCACGCACCAGCCTGGGGGAAATCTTCAAGAAGGAGGGGGTGATTTCGACCCCTCTGGAAGAGCGCGCTCGATACATCTATGCGTTGTCTCAGGAGCTCGAAGCAACCCTGTCGCAGATAGATGGTGTAATTGTGGCGAGGGTGCATGTCGTGCTTCCTGAGCGCATAGCACCGGGCGAGCCGGTTCAGCCTGCCTCTGCAGCGGTGTTTATCAAGCACTCTGCGTCACTCGACCCGGACAGTGTGCGCGGGCGTATCCAGCAAATGGTCGCCAGCAGCATCCCGGGGATGTCCACGCAATCGGCAGAGTCGAAGAAATTCTCCATCGTCTTTGTGCCGGCGGCGGAGTTTCAGGAAACGACACAGTGGGTAAGCTTCGGCCCCTTCAAGCTGGACAGCGCAAACTTGCCATTCTGGAACCTCATGCTCTGGGTTGTGCCTGCCTGTGTGGTGCTGTTTTTGTTGGCGAGCGCCTTGCTGGTACGCAGTGACTGGCGCGCCAGTGTTCTGCGTCGGGTCGGTCTGGGTGGCACGAGTCGTTCGAATCTGCCGGCGCGTGCATGATGCGGTCTACTGCCGAAGACCATTGGGTCAGCTGGTGGTGCAATCCATGGCAGTGGGCGCATCCGGCGTGGCGAAGCAGGTTTGCAGAAGGCTGCGGCTTGTCGGTCAGCGATTGTGATGCGCTCATGACCAGCCGCCACGGCTTGTTTTTGCAGGCTATGGGTATAGAACCCACTCAACCGCCTGCGCCAACCGAGGTGCTGTCGCGCTGGTTGGCATTGACGGTTTCTCAGCAAGACCACGCTCTGGACCTGGCGCGGCGTGTCTGCTTCGCTAAAGAGGCAGAGGGTGCTGACGGTCAATGGTGTCAGGGGCTTGCCAAAGCCTTGCGTCCGGCCATGTGGTTACAGCCCGACAGCCAGGATGAGCGATTGCTGCTGGGTGCCTGGCTTGGGCCGGATTACTGGCCACGCGTGCGACTTTTCTGGGCGCCGGGTGAGGTTGCCGAGTCGCTCTGTGACGTTCCTCAGAACAAGTTACAGACGTTATGGCAAGCCATTCTCTGGCGCATCACCGCAGCCTGATCCCGTCTCATTCTTTATTTCTTCTTCATCGCATCGGGGGTTTTTCATGCTCGCCAAACGCAGTATTGCCATGACGGCTGAAGCGCTGCTGCCTGAGCCTGTCTTGCGCCGCGAAGTGCTCGCCGACAGCCTTCTGGCGCGCGACATCCTCACCCGTGCGCAGGTGCAGGCTGATGAGTTACTGGCTCGCAAACAGGCAGAGGCTGACCGGCTTCAGCAACAGGCTCTGGTGCAGTTCTGGGAGTCGGCCAACGCGTTGCTCGCTGAATTGCAGGCTCAACGCGAGGCGTTGCAGCAACAGGCTATGTTGGCTGTGGAGCAGCTGTTGAGCGAGTCATTGCGGCATCTGCTGGACGACACCACGCTGCCTGAGCGGGCGAGGGCGCTGGCCCGAAACCTGGCAGCCAGCCAGCTCAATGAAGTGGTCGCGACGCTTAGCGTTCATCCCGAGATGGCGCAGCCGGTGAGTGAGTGGTTGACAGAAAGCCGTTTTGTCGAGCACTGGCAGCTCAAGCGTGATGCAGCGGTTGCCGTGGGCAGCCTGCGTCTGAGTGATGCCAATGGCGCATTCGATATTGACTGGGCGACGCTGCGTAACGGACTGCAAGGCGGCGATGTCACGGTGGATGCTTGACGTTCGTCGCAAAATGGAACCGCCATAAGCTTTTGCTCCACTCAGGGTCTGAACCCTTTTGTTGGAGCGACCCGCATGATCAGTTTCAAAAGTCTGCAAAACCATCTTGATCATTCTCTGAGCCGTGCTAATAGCGAGCTGGAGGATACCGCCATGGACGCCTCGGAAAGCGGCTCAGTTGAAGACGTGAAAGCGTTCACTGATGCCCAGCAGCAGCTCAGCGTCGCCAACCTTGCCGCAAGCGAGTGCCTGCGCGTCAAGCACAGCAGTACGAAAGCAATCATCGATGGAATTCAGTGACTTCACCGAGGTCCTCGGCCAGTGGATCAGCCAGCGCCCTTCCAGTGCGCTGGACTGCTGGATCGACGACGCCAATGCACGTCTTGCCAGGGATGGCAACGGCATCACATGCAGCATTGAAGTGCTCGATCCTTATGATTCCCAAGACCCGCAAAGACTTGAAGCCTTGCTCAGCGAAGGCGGCGCAAGCTTGGCATGCGGTTGTTACGGCGCTCTCGCTATCGATCCGCAGACCCGTTGTTGTGTCCTGCTGTGCTGGTTACCGGATTCGTGCAGCCTTGATGACCTGCTTGACCGTCTGGAAGGCCTGGCCAATCAGCGTGCGGCCATGCTCAACCTGATGCACGCCACCATTGGCAGCCCTGTGCCCCTGTCAACCGGGCACCCGACTCTAAATCACCGGCAACCGGGAGTGTGAAATGCGCAAGGCCTTAATGTGGTTGCCCTTATTGTGGCTCATGATTACACCTGCCACCTGGGCGGCAGTGCCTGAAGCCTGGAAACAGACCGCCTACGCTTACGATGCCCGGCAGACCGAACTGGTGACGGCATTGGCCGACTTCGCCAAAGAGTTCGGTCTGGCGCTGGATACGTCCGAAATACCCGGAAAACTCGATGGCCGTATTCGTGCCCAGAGTCCTCAGGATTTCCTCGACCGACTGGGTCAGGAATACCATTTTCAGTGGTTCGTCTATAACGACACGCTTTATGTCAGCCGCTCCAGTGAGCACACCTCGGCGCGCATCGAGGTTTCATCCGATGCCGTGGATGACCTGCAAAAGGCACTGACCGATGTTGGCCTGCTGGATAAGCGTTTTGGCTGGGGTGTCTTGTCGGATGAAGGTGTGGTGCTGGTCCGGGGCCCTGCGAAATATGTGGAGTTTGTGCGCGACTACAGCAAGAAAGTCGAGAAGCCGGACAAGGCAGACAAGCAAGATGTTGTGGTGTTGCCACTCAAATATGCTAACGCAGCTGACCGCACCATTCACTATCGTGATCAGGAGCTGATGGTTGCAGGTGTCGCCAGTATTCTGCAGGAACTGCTGGAGGCCCGCTCGCGAGGTGATGACATCAGTAGCGTCAATATGCTGTCGGGCTCTGGTGGCAGTACCTCAGGCTTGGGTGGGGGCGCTGGTTCCAGTCTTTCTTACAATATGGACTCGAGTGGCATCGATACCAGTGCCGTGCAGCACGGTATTGACCAGGTCCTGAGCTTTGGTAGCAAGAAATCCGGTAAAGGCGGAAAATCAGGCGGAAAGTCAAGTATCCGGGTCAGTGCGGACGTGCGTAACAATGCCGTGTTGATTTACGACCTGCCATCGCGCAAGCCGATGTACGAGAAACTGGTCAAGGAGCTGGACGTCCCACGTAACCTGATTGAAATCGATGCAGTGATTCTCGACATTGACCGCAATGAGCTCGCACAACTGTCCAGTCGCTGGAATTTCAATGCAGGCAGTGTCAGTGGCGGCGCCAACCTGTTCGATACGGGCACCAGTTCTACGATGTTTATCCAGAACGCCGGCAAGTTTTCTGCCGAGCTTCATGCGCTCGAAGGCAATGGTGCGGCATCCGTCATCGGCAATCCGTCGATTCTGACCCTCGAAAATCAGCCGGCAGTCATCGACCTGAGCCGTACCGAATACCTCACGGCAACCTCCGAACGTGTCGCCAACATCATGCCGATCACCGCCGGTACAAGCCTTCAGGTCATCCCTCGCTCACTCGATAACGAGGGCAAACCGCAAGTGCAATTGATCGTCGACATCGAGGATGGCCAGATCGATGTGTCGACGATCAATGATTTACAGCCGAGTGTGCGCAAGGGCAACGTCAGTACTCAGGCGGTGATCGCCGAGCACGGTTCCCTGGTGATTGGTGGCTTTCACAGCCTGGAATCCAACGACAGGATTCGCAAGATCCCGCTTCTGGGCGACATTCCCTACATCGGTAAGCTGTTGTTTCAGTCCCGCAGCCGTGAGCTGAGTCAGCGTGAGCGATTGTTCATCCTGACGCCTCGTTTGATCGGTGACCAGGTCAATCCAGCCCGTTACGTACAAAACGGCAATCCGCACGACGTCGATGATCAGATGAAGAAGATCAAGGAACGGCGCGATGGTGGCGAGCTGCCGACGCGGGGCGATGTCCAGAAAGTCTTCACGCAGATGGTCGATGGTGCTGCGCCAGAGGGAATGCGTGCTGGCGAAACGATGCCTTTTGAGACCGACAGCCTGTGTGACCCGGGCCAGGGTTTGACACTCGATGGCCAGCGCTCGCAGTGGTATAGCCGCAAGGATTGGGGGGTTGCTGTCGTTGTCGCGCACAACGATACCGACAAGCCGGTGCGGATAGACGAAAGCCGATGTGGCGGTCGTTGGGTCATCGGCGTCGCTGCCTGGCCTCACGCCTGGTTGCAACCGGGGGAGGAAAGCGAGGTGTACATCGCTGTACGTCAGCCACAGATATCGAAAATGGCGAAAGAAAGCCGGCCATCACTGCTCCGGGGGGCGAAACCATGAAGATAAGTAGCATTGCCATCGTTCTATTGGTGTTCGCTACCCTGACAGGGTGTGCCACCCACGGCTGTTCGGGCTACGCGTGCAAACGCCCGGACTCCACTCACCGCGAACTGGTTATCTGGTGGCCGCCAGACATGCGCGACGGTCTGGACGACCAGGATCATGAGCGGGATTACTCTGTCGTGCAGCTAAAGGACTGAAGATGATTGAGGTAACGGAAAAAGTGGCGTTCTACACTCAGGTCGCCGCTCAGAGCCCTGCCGTATGGCCGGTGGCTAACGGGGTAGCCTTCGTCAGCCGTCGTGAACATCAAGACTGGGGTATTGCGCTGCACATCGAAGTAAGAGCGCTGCGCCCCGAACAACTGCGAGAAGCACTGCAACTCAGGTTCTCGGAGGCGGAGCGGTTCAATAACTACTTCCTGTTTCTGGACGTCCAGCGTGATTTCGTTGTATGGCATGCAGTCAGCGACGCGCCTGACTCGGTCACCAATCTGGATGAAATCCGGCGACACGAGCTGATCCTGGCCGGTTTGCATCATCTGGCCTAGCCCTGTCAGCGCGCATCCCCAGACTGAAAGATGACCGCTTCCACACTGTGGAAGCGGTTTTTTCGTTCTTGCTGTTCAGTTCACCGGGCAGTCACTGCAATAGCCTCGCCTCACAGCAAGCAAAGCACCGCGTGTGTCAGGTCTGGGATACGCTGAAGAAAGAGACTTGGTGGGGGTGAGCCGGGCGACGCTTTGCTTGCTCGCGAAGGCCATGCCTCAAGCGCAACCTCTCTACTGGATGTACCGGACCCCTTGGTGAGCTAACTCTCTCGTGTTTCTGTGTGTTGCGAGACAGCAATTTCCATCAACACACGTTACTCGCGCACAAGCAAAGCAGCGCACGTGCCCGCGCCTGGAACCACCGGGCCAGGCGCGCGCCGAAACAGGAAGCGCTGTGCAAGTGAGAAAGGAGAAAGGGTCTACAGCTCGACTTCGACCTGGATAATCTCGTCGGTGACTTCTTCCAGCTGACGAACCACTTTGTAAATGTGACCCACAGCCAGCAGGGTAGGGCGGGGGATGTATTTGCCAACCTTGACCCGGTACAGCGTGCGGGTCAGCCAGATGCTCTGTACCACAGGAATGCCGGCTTTCCTGGCTTTGGCAATCAGGTCCAGCGCATCATCGTCTTCCCCCTTGCAATGAATCAATGGCAAAGGTGTTTCGCCCGGTCGGTAATACAGTGCTACCGCGTAGTGCGTGGGGTTGACCAGCAGCATGTCGGCATCTTCCACCGGTTTTGGCGCAGCGCTGGGTGCCTGATTGAGAATTTCGTGAGCAAGCTGACGACGATGGCCTTTGACGTGCGGATCGCCCTCTGACTGTTTGTGTTCTTTCTTGATGTCTTCATGGCTCATGCGCAGCTTTTTAGCATGGAAGTATTTCTGCAACGCAAAGTCTGCCATGGCGATCACCAACAGCAGGCCTAATATCACCCGCAGAATGTGCCTGAATAGCTCGAGCAGTGCGTGCCAGTACGTGACCAGATCGCTGTTGGCCAGAATGATCAGGGTGCCCAGTGCCGGTTTTACCTGGCTGTATAACGTTGCACCAATGGCGACGGCCTTGAGAATACTCAGCAGCAGGGTGGTGATGTTCTGCCCCGAGAACATCTGCTTGGCGTGGGAAAACGGATTGATCTTGTTGATGTCGATCTTCAAGGCTTTAGGTGCAAACAGAAAGCCGATCTGCACCCAACTGCTGATCAGGCGCATGAGCATCGCCAGGCCAACGCTGCATAAGGTGAAACTGATCAACACTGAAAGGCCTTCGCTGGTGAGGCGCTCGACCGCCGAGAGGAAGGAGCGGTCGATGCCCTTGAAGGAAAGCGCCAGCAACGCTTGCAGTCGATTGACACTCTCATCGGCAAGACCGAGGGTCAATTCGCTGACGGCCATCAGGACCAGTAGCTTGCCCAGGTCCTGGCTCTGTCCGACCTGGCCTTTTTCCCTCGCATCACGTATCTGTTTGGGCGTGGCCTTTTCTGTTTTTTCGCTCACGGCACTTGCACCAGCAGGCCGAACAGCGATTTCAGGTCGGTCAGCTTAAGCAGTTGTCCGGTGCCCAGTTCCAACAGTGTTGGCAAGTAGATGAGCAGAAATGCCAGGCCGGCCATACTCTTGGCCGGCATGGCCAGGATAGAGACATTCAGTTGTTGCGCGTACAGGCCAATGATTGCAAACCCCGCTTCGATCAACAGCAGCAGCGCGATGAAAGGCGCGGCGTAGAGCATGATGTGGCGCATTGTCTGATTCAGTTGTTCGAGAAAGACGCCCAGACCGTCGGCTGTCATGCCCGGCAGCCAGGCGGTAGGTGGCCAGACACTGTAACTGTCCCAAATGACTTGAGTGATCAAGGACAATCCGCCGGTGAGAATCACCAGCATGATCAGGACTTCCTGAAACAGCTCGCCCAGGGGTGTTGCGTCCGGGCCAAGGCTGGGGTTTATCTGCCCTCCGCTCAGCGCGCCGCGCTGGCTGTCCAACAGTGCACCGACAGAGGCGAACATCCAGAACGGCGCATACAACAGCAGCCCCATCAAGGTGCCCAGTACCGCTTCCTTGATGATCAGGCCGCCGATTTCAAACCAGTTACCGTTCATCAAGCTCAGTGCACGGCTGATGGCAGGCGCAGGGATCATCGAAACCGCTGCCACAACGGCATAGCGCAAAGGCCCTTTGAGGTACTTGAAGCAGAAGGCCGGTACCAACATCATGCACGGCACCAGGCGCGCCATCGCCAACGCTATGCCCTGCATAAGCTCGAAAAGGTATTGCGCGTCGAAGGGCATCTAGTGATTGACCCCGGACCGAGCGATCAGGTCGAAGGCCATGTTGATGAACTGGATCAGCTCGACACCGATCCAGCGTCCGGTCATGGCCAGCGTCATCCCGACCGCGCCCAGTTTGATACCGAAAGGCAATGTCTGGTCCTGGATCTGCATCAGGGCCTGCAGTAACGAAGTGATCACGCCCACGATTACCGCCACTGCCAGGGGAGGCGCGGTAAGAATGACCACCAGAAACATGCCTTGCTTGAACAACGCCAACGCTTCCATGGTCGCCTCACATGTAGGAATAGAAGAGGCTGTCGAGCAGACGTGTCCAGCCTGACACCAGCACGAACAGCAACAGCTTGAGCGGCAGTGACAGGGTCATGGGTGAAACCATTTGCATGCCCAGCGCCAACAGCAGGTTCGAGACAATCAGATCGATGACGATGAACGGGATGTAGATCAGAAAACCGATTTCGAATCCGGCCTGCAATTCCGACAGCACGAAGGCCGGGATCGCCAGCAGCAGGTCGTCTTTGGTTGCCTGATCGGCCATCTCCTTGGGCCACATGCGTTGGGTGTTTTCCAGCAGATGGGTGACCACATCCGGGTCGGTGTTGCGCGTCATGAAGCGTTGCAGCGGATCGATCACGGTTCTCAGGCTGGCTTGCAATTTCTCGGTGTTGCCCAACTCCACGGGGTGCTCTTGCACCCGTTTCTGAATATCGTGTGCCACCGGGGCCATGACGAACATCGTGGCGGCCAGAGCAATGCCATACAGAGCCATGTTCGGCGGCACTTGCTGAACGCCAATGGCGTTTCGGGTAATCAACAAGGTCATGGCAATCTTCAGGAACGCGGTGCAGACGATCAACAGGAACGGAATCAGCGACAGCGACCCGAGAAGCAGCGCAAGCATGATCGGGTTCACGCCCTCCATGATCATGGCTGCTTCACCATTCTGGTGATCTGTAAACCAAGCCGGCCGTCGACATCCACCAGTTCGCCTTCGGCCACGACTCGCTCTCCGTGGCACAGCGTAGCGTATCCCGGAGCGATGCCTGCGACTTCAAGGATGGTTCCGGCGTCCAGACGCCGAAGCTCTGCAAGGGTCAGCTTGATCTGACCGCAACGCAGCGTCAGGTCCAGCGCCAGACTCTCGAATGCAGCGGGCTCAGGGGCAGGCTGCGATTGCTCGTCGTCTGCCGGCTCAGAGTCCTGCCAGGTCGGGTCATCCTCGAGCCCGTACTCATCTTCGTGGGCATGATCGTTTTCATTGACCTCGTCAACGGTCTGGTCATCGTCGTCCAGGTTTTCGACCTCTTCCTGGTAAAGATCCTCAGTACTCATCGTGATCCTGCTCCTCGTGGCTGATCCGCAGAAATAATTGCTGCGCCTGGCTGTCGACGTGCGCGGCCCATTGCCGTCCGCCGAGTGCCAGACGGCCTTGACCCGCGCTGTCGAATCGGCAACGGGCAGGCAACACCACGTCTCCGGGGCGCAGCGATGCGAGCTCATTGAGTGTCAGCTCCAGCTCACCGATGATCAGCGGCGTCGTCACTGTCATGGTGTCATCCACCGGGTTGTGTCGGGCCTGCCAGGGTGCCGAGTGCAACAGCCTGAGCAGGGTTTGCGATGAACTGTGCAGGTGCGCGTGAAGCGATTCCCCGCCCAGACGAACCTGAACCCGGCAGCCTGATGGAGCTTCGTCAGGGGTATCGAACAACGGCTCGACAGGGGCCAGCACATCGGCGATCGTCGGGCTCAGGCGCTGGTTGAAAAACTGCCAGTACCAGTCTTGATGTTCGCCGCCCAACGTCAGTGGTGCATTGCCCAGGAGGCTCAATACGGCCTCAGCGTCGCTCAGGCACACAGGCCCGACCGCGGTGTTGAACCAGACGCCATTGGCGAGGCTGTCGGGTCCGGCACCCAGTGGTAGAAGTGTCAATTCGCCACGCTGATCCTGTGCGTCGAACACGAGTGATTGTCCGGCACCCAGCGCACGCGTGGCCTGGGCTTGCAGCGGGTCGACCTTGCGCAGTTGCAGCGCGTTCATGCCTCGAGGTCTTCATGGAAATCGAGATCGACATCGTGGCCCAGGGTTTGTGCCAGTGCATCGCGGCAGGCGCGCGAGTGGCCGCTCACACGTTTGAATACGTCACGGCGGCTGAAGCCCAATTGAATGCTCCAGCGGTTGTCGGTTTTTTCGGCATTGACGCGGACTTTGCCCAGTGTCGGCATCAGCAGGGTGAAATTGAGCGGGCCTGGCGGTTGCTCCGGAAGACGCTGCGCGAGCTCATTGATCAGTTGCGTGGGCACCGCTTCCGCTTTCGCCGAGAAGTCCAGGCTGCTTCCTGCAAAGCTGTGCTGTTCAGGCTCTTCGCTCACAGGCGCGATCAACAGTTGGGAAAAGAACAGCCCGTCGGCGCTCATCGGCTCGTCCTGCAAGAGTCTGCTCGTCGAGGACCTTCCTGAGAGCGAGTCGCCACGGCCAATGCCAGCGGATGGCACGCGTTTTTCAACCTGCCCGGCAGGCACCCGCCCAGACGGTGCAGTGCGTCGTGCCGGTACAGACGCTTCATGTTCTCCGGTGTCCTGGCGCTGAAGCGCGGGGGATGCTTTTGGTACATGTTTGATAGCTGTGGACATCGGCGCTTAACCTTCTTCGTTGAGTGCCTCGCTCATGCAGGCCAGTTTCTCTACTGCACGCTGAGACGCCTTGGCTTGTTGCTGTCGCTCTTGCAGCAGGGCTTGCTGTTCGCTGATCCGCCGTTGTTGTTGCTCAATGTCCTCGCGGATACTGGCCAGGCGTTCGAGCATGGCGTTCTCTTGCGCATGCCACCGATCCACATCATTGCGGCTGATGGTCTTTTCCAGATGAGCGTCTGACAGCGTGTCGCGTTGTAGCTTTTGCTGATCACGCTCCTGGCTCAGCGACGCTCGGGTTACTGATAAGTGGTCGAGCATGGATTTCAGTTCCACCTGTGCCTGGCGTTGCGCCCGTTCTGCACTGGCCTGACGGTGTTGACGCAAGGGGGTCAGCAGGCCGATTACCTGTTCGAACGCCTGCCGTTGCGGGTCTTCTTCAAGGTTTTCGTCCATCGTTTACTCCGGCAACTGCGAGGTAATCCTCAGCAATGCGTCCAGTGTTTCTTCCAGCGGCACCGGTTCACGCAAGTCTTGGCGCAGGAATGCATTGATGTCCTCGTTCAGCCTCACGGCGCAGTCTGTGACGGGATCGGACCCTGCCTGGTACTCGCCCAGACGCAGCAGCATTTCCACCTGCTTGTACGCCGCCAGCAATTGACGCAGGCGATTATTGGCTTTTTGATGTTCTCGACCGGTCACGTTGCTCAGGATCCGGCTGATGCTGGCGGAGACGTCAATGGCCGGGTAATGACCGCGTTCTGCCAGCTTGCGCGAGAGCACGATGTGGCCGTCCAGCAGTGAACGCACTTCGTCCGCCACCGGGTCGTTCATCGAGTCCTGCTCGATCAATACGGTGTAAAGCGCAGTGATCGAGCCGTTCTCGCTCATGCCGGCGCGCTCCACCAGACGCGGCAGCAAGGTGTACACGGAGGGCGGCAGGCCGCCGCGCCCCAGAGGCTCGCCGGAGGCAATACCGATCTCACGCTGTGCGCGGGCAAATCGCGTCAGCGAGTCGAGCAACAGCAGCACCTTCTGGCCCCTTGCGCGAAACGCCTCGGCGATGGCGGTGGCAGTGAACGCTGCGCGAGCGCGCTCCATGCTCGAGCGATCGGACGTAGCGCAGACCAGCACCGAGCGGCTGCGCAGGGTTTCATCCAGCTCATGATCGAGAAACTCGCGTAGCTCACGGCCCCGTTCGCCAATCAGGCCGAAGACGATCACATCGCAATCCATGTTGCGGGCCAGTTCAGCCATGAGCGTGGTTTTGCCGCAACCGGCACCGGCGAACAGACCGACACGCTGGCCTTCGCCCAGCAGGATGGCGCTGTCGATGGCGCGCACGCCGGTGGGCAAGGCCCTGCTGATGCGCGGGCGTTGGGTAGGGGGCAGGGCATCGGCAATGACTGGCAAGGTCGGACGGCGATCATCCGGGCCTGCGAAAGCACCCAGGGCGTCGCCCAGTAGCGGTCGGCCGAAGCCATCCAGCACGCAGCCCAACAGGCTGTCGTCCACGCCAATCCGGTGGGCGATGCCCAGCGGACGAATCGTTGCGCCGACCTGAATCCCGTCGGGCGCGCCCAAAGCACTGAGCAGCGTGCAATCCGGTGTGAAACCGACGATTTCGGCAAGCAACAGACTGCCATCGGCTCTGCTCACTTCGCACAGATCGCCGACTTTGGCGGCGGGGAGTTTGCACTCCAGCAAAATGCCGCGTACAGCACTCACCCGGCCGCTGACGCGCACAGCGCTGTACTGTGAAAGGCGAGCCGCGTGAACCGCTTTCCAGTGGTCCAGCGCAGCGTTCACCAGGTCACCTCGAAGTGGCGTTCGCCGTCGAACTGCAGGCGGTGCTCATCGATTCTGGAAAGACGCAACCCGTCCACCTCATCGCCTACGTACACGCGACGGCCGTCAGCGGTCACCAGATGCGCGTGGGGGCCGGTCATAATCTGTACCACGACGAAGGGGAGCGTGTTGCGCGCGCTGGAAACGTTATCGAGCACCGTAACGGGCGAGCTGTAGGTATCCTTGAAACGTTGCAGCATGCGCTGGTAAACCAGCAGCGCTTCGTCCTTGGCATTGCCATTGAGAACGAGACCTTCCGGTGTTTCGTCAACGCTGATATTGCTGAGCATGCGGTCGCTGAGCATGGTATTGAGCTGGTGCCGAACGGCATCCGTATCGGCCAGACGTATGCGTGTGTCGGGCGCCTCTTTGACAGGCGCAGCGGGCCTGCTCAACGATTTTTCCTGCCCCTTTGCGGCGGTCTGGGTCAGCGCTGCAACCTGAGCGACTTCCGGATCGATCGCAGTGGGGCCTGAGCGGGTCAGGCTCCAGGCGCTGCCGATCACGCCGATCAGCAAGCCTGCGATGATGCCGGTGGTGCGGTTCAGCAGTTTTTGCGAACGCGACTGTACCTTCTGCAGCGGTGCAGTGTTGCGCACCGGCTCAGGCTCGGGCTCAGGCGTTGGGGCCACTTGCTCAGGAACCTGCGGCCATTCATCGCCGGCAGGCGAGACGCACAGCCACACCGAACCTAGCATGAATGGGTGGTTCAGGGTCAGCTCGATAAGGGTCTGCGCAGCACCTTCTTCGTCGCACACCTGTCCTTCTTCAGCGTTCAGGACCCAGCGCTCATCCACGCGCTGCAGACGACCGTGAAGGCTTTCAATGCCTGAATCTTCCAGCGCCAGATCTTGCTCCTGAGCTGAACCAATCGACCACTGTTCACCCACCAGCGGCAGCGCAGCCCCCTGGTGATGACCGTTCAGTACGCGTAATTCAAACATCCGACTCTCTCCCTGTGCCCAGGCCGTTCAGGCTCAGGCCGCATGCTCGTTATCCAGCGGTTCGAGATCATCTTCCAGGTCGAAACGACCCATGACTTTGACCTTGGCCGCATTGCTGATTTCGGCGAAAGACAACACCGGGACGTGGTAAAACTCTTCCCTGAGCAAGTTGCGCAGCGGGCTGCGCAAGTCCTGCGCGACCAACAACACAGCCTGCTCGGGCGCCCGCAACGGAAACGCCATGTGGAGTTGCTGTACGAGCATTTGACTGGTCTCGTTGCTCAGCGCAAAAAAGGTTTCGGTCTGCGTCTGGCGCAGGCCGTCGCGCAGCAAGCCTTCGCTCTCCGGCGTCAACAGCCAGACCATCAAGCCTTCGGCACCGCAGTACTGGTGGTAGATCTGTGACTTGAGCGCAATACGCACGTAGTCGGTCAGCACGCTGATATCGCGTTCGTGTTGAGCGTGCTCGATCAGGGTTTCGGCGATCACGCGAACTGCGCGCAGCGGTACGCACTCCGAGGCGAGTCGTTGCAGAACGGCGGAGAAACGACTCAGGGTCAGCACCCGCTGCAGCTCCTGCGCCAGTTCGGACTGTTCGGACTCCAGCCAACTGAGGATGGCCTTGCTTTCCTGCAAGCCGATGAACTGCGGCCCGCAGGATTGCAATGCACGCTCCATGCGCTCGACGATCAATGTCATGGCGCTCACACCAGTGAGTCGGCTGTCTTGAAATTCGGGCAAATCGGCAGGCAGCCAGACCCACTGCTCCTCTTGGCGGTCGCTATTACCGGGAATTGCGAGTGCCGTAGTTTCGTGGTCCACTTCGCGAGCATCCACCGCCAAATGGGTTTGACTGAAAGTCGCCTTGAGCATCGGCACCTCGTAGACCATAAAGCGGAACTCATCCGGCTGCAGGTGCTGTGCCCTCTCGATAATGAACGAGGGCAAGGTGAGGCCATAATTGACCACCAGACGATTGCGTCGCTGCCGGATTTCGCTGACCAGCGTCTCGATCTGTGCCATGTTCTGGCCTGGATGGAACTGCAGGACGAACTGGCGGCTCGGAGCGAACGTGCGCAGGTCTTCGCTGCCGTTCATTTCTGGCGGCACAGGCGCTGCGTCTGCCTGCTGCTTCTTGGGTTTTGCCCGCTGCAGTTGGAGCAGTCCACCTGCGCCACAGATGATGGCAATCACAATAAACACCCCGGTCGGCATGCCGGGCAGGGCGGCAAAGCCGAGCATCGCCACCGAGGCGATAATCCACGCCTTGGGCTGGCTGGTGATCTGCTCTGCGATCTCTCGACCAATGTTCGCTTCCACGCCCTCCTCGTTGTTGGGGACGCGGGTAATGATCATGCCGCTGGTGACCGAGATCAGCAGTGCCGGGATCTGCGCGATCAGGCCGTCACCGATGGTCAGTACGGTGTACAGCTGCAAAGCATCACCTGCGGTCATGCCGTGCTGCACGACGCCGATGGAGATGCCGCCGATCATGTTGATCGCAACGATAATCAGGCTGGCGATGGCGTCGCCGTTGACGAATTTCATCGCCCCGTCCATCGCCCCGAACAGTTGACTCTCTTTGTTCAGCTCGGCCCGACGGTTACGTGCTTCGTAGACGGTAATCAGGTTGGCGCGCAGGTCACTGTCGATGGACATTTGTTTGCCGGGCATCGCATCCAGCGTAAATCGCGCGCCGACTTCGGCGACCCGCTCGGACCCCTTGGTGATCACCAGGAAGTTGACCACGGTCAGGATCAGAAAGATCACCAGACCGACAGCGAGGTTGCCGCCCACCACGAACTGGCCAAATGCCTCGACGATGTGCCCTGCATCCTGGTTGAGCAGAATCAAACGCGTGGTGGAGACCGACAGTGCCAGTCGAAACATGGTGGTCAGCAGCAGCACGGCCGGAAAGGTCGAGAACGCCAGCGGCCTGGGAAGGTGCATGGCCAGCATGATCAGCAGGCACGAAATACAGATGTTCACGGCGATGAGCACGTCTACCAGACCGGTCGGCAGGGGCGTGATCATCATGAACACAATGGCGATGACAAAGAACGCGCCGACCAGCTCCGAGCGGCGCATCGCCGCCAGCGCCACGCCGTTCAACAGATCAATGATTTTGTTCATCAGGCCATGTCCTCGTACATCTGCTTCTGTTCCTGTTGAGTGAGTTCGCTCATCAGGACGAGCAGGTTGTTCAGCGCGGTGTGGCGGCTTTTCATGTCTCGCCACAGCAGAATGGGCAGCTGCATGAGCATTGGCCGCAGGCCATTGAGAAATGCCAGTTGGTGCTTGAGCTGCTCACCACCAATGTGCTGAGTCAGTTGCAACGTCTGATTCACATTCATGCCATTGGCCGTCAGGGTCAGCAGGTGTTTGAGAAACGCCGGAGGATCAACCTTCAGGTCGGGATTTTTTTTGCGCATCCGCTTTAGCAATTGTTCACACCCGCCCAGCAAAGTGGCCACATGCCGCGCAGTGGTCAGGCCATGCATCAATGTGCGCAGTTGCTCATGGGAAGCGGAAGGAGAAACAGCCGACAGGTCGTCGGCAATCGCCACGCGCATGTCGCGCAGGTCGAGATCGAACTGTCCGGGTTCTTCCTGTTCGCTGATCAACGCTTCGATCAGCCCGATGATGTTCGGTTGGCCGCTTACCGCGACGCTATACAGCTTGCGCAACGCGGCGCGGCGCGTGTTATCCGTGTTCTGGCGACCAAAGGCCTTGGCGGTGTTGATACCGGCCCTTGCACGCGTACCGAGCTCACGTCGCAGGTGTTTGAGCTTGCTGGTGAGGACCTCGTATTCTCGCGGGCTGCCTTCTGACTCTGCCTGCTTGCGCGCGGCCTGCAGCACGACATAAGCCTTGGCGGCGTCATCCTCGGCAAATTTCAGAACCTCTGTGATCTCGGATGACTCGTCTTGAGCCAGTTTTTTGCGCAGCACCCTGGCGGCGTTATCGAGCCCGGTGTCCTCTTCATTCATCAGCAGCTGATAGAGCTCGCCCAGTTTGATCGCCCGGGATTGCAGGGCGTTTCTGCTGGCGATCAGCTCTCGCTGGCGCAGGATTCGACTCCGCTGTACCAGTTCCGCTGTGAAGCGCGAGATCTGTTTGGCTGATGTCCCCTTGCTGGGTGGCTCCTGTGCTCGCGTCTGCCGCGCTGCAGGCACCGAAACACGAGTCGGGGCGACCGGAAGGGTTTGCACTATAGGCGGGGCGACGATTTTCATAGGAAGGTTCTGAGCCTGATCATGACTGCTGAGTGGACCGTTGAGTCAGTTCAGTTCCCTTCTCTGAAGAGGTGAAGCGGTTGTGCCAAAAGCTGCTCTTGAAAAACGGGTGGTTGCGCAAAAAAATGTATTTCAAATAGTTACAGAATTATTAAAATACTTATAAATCAGTGGGTTATTATTGTTTTTTTGTATGGCACGGTTATCGCTATAGGGGTTGTACACCATCACTGAAGGGTAAGCCCCATGTTCCCACGCGTTGTGATTCTCGATAAGACTCAATCCCGTCAGTCGTCTTCTCAAGCTGGCGTGCGACAGATGACTCAGGACCAGATTCAGATGCTCAAAGCTTTTATTCAGAAGCGCGTGATGAACCCTGACGATGCGGACGACATCCTGCAATGTGTCTTTCTCGAAGCGCTGCGCAACGAACATAAGTTCCAGCATGCAAGCAAACCGCAAACCTGGTTGTGCGGTATTGCGCTGAATCTGATCCGCAGCCATTTCCGTAAAATGTATCGCCAGCCTTATCAGGAGAGCTGGGAGGATGAGGTTCACTCTGAGCTCGAAGGGCACAGTGATGTTGGCCATCAGGTAGACGGACATCGGCAACTGGCACGTGTCATCCAGGCCATCGGCTCTCTGCCGTCGAACATGCAGAAGGTGCTTGAAGTCTCACTGGAAATGGACGGCAACTATCATGAGACGGCAAACAGCCTGGGTGTGCCGATCGGCACGGTGCGTTCGCGACTTTCGCGCGCCCGAGTGCAGTTGAAGCAGCACATCGATCCGTTCGCGTGAAACACATTATGTGGCAGAGCTGGAACCGAGTGACGTCGTCGGCCACACAGTGATTAACCTTCACTTATGGATGGCGACTTCTCATGCGTATAACCAGCTCTTCCAGCTTTAGCAGTAATCTCCCCCAAATAAACCCTGGCGAGCTGGCTTATACGTTGCCAGCAGTCAAGAATCTGAAAAATGCGGACAATGGCGTTCAGTTTGGCTCGTCTCGATCGAGCGTTTCTGATCTTGTCGATAAAGCTGATCAGGTCATATCCGATTCCACATCGTCTCTGGAGTCTTTGTACCGAACTGCGTTTGCAAGCAATGACGTTAGTGCTTGTGACGAACCGGAGCCGGAATCTGAACCGGAGCCGGAAACCTCCAGTGTTTCACCCACCAGTCCGACGGTGCCTGCTGAAAGCACGAAAGCCAGCGACGCATCAGATGCGGCCAATGCGCCTAAAGCCAGCGACGCAGCCTTCCTCGACAATTCCGAATACTCCTCTCCCGAAGCGCTCCAGCGTTGGGCACCGATGGTTTCTCATCTGCCAGAAGGAGAGCGCGAGCAAGCGGCCAAAGAACTCAATCGACCCATCGCCGCGGCCTGGATGGCGCGTGAGAAAGGCGAAAATTCTGCCAAGGCCATGGAATTCATCAATGCCAACCCGGCGCTGAAAACCGCAGTGGACACCGCGCAGGGCAGCGGTGGCAATGCGGACGGCAAAATCACCAACAAAGACCTCAAGACCTTTGCCAAAAACATGGAAAAGGCTGCCGACAACGCTGACAAGGACGTTGAAAAGTTTAAGAATGACAACCCCGGCGCAGATCCGCAGTCACTGGAGATGGTACGTAATGCCGCCGTTATGCGGGCCAACATGCCATTGGCCAGAGCCGCCGATCCCCACAACGCGGTGGGCGCCACGGACAAGACTAATGTTGATGACAATGTCGGTGCCGAAGACCTGAAGAATCTGGCCGCCAACAATCCGGGCCTCTCGGGGACGCTCAAACAGTCTTGCAGCACCTGGTCGCAGCCTGGCTTTCTGAGTCAGTTGGATGAGGCGGGTATGACGGGCCGTGCGAAAGCTGCCCATAGCCCCGATATGTTATTCAACGCAAAGAACCTGAGCGAATGGATCAGGAAGAGCGCGCCCACCAACGGCGGTCAGTTCGCCGGCATGCTCAGCGATGCAGCGACCATGAACGCCGTTGCGGGTATTGACATCAGCAAGCTTGACGCAAGCGTGTTTGATCCAGAGAAGTCCAAGTCCTACAGCGGTGCTCAAAAGGCAGCGGTGATGATCAAGCTGCAACAGACACAGCAATGTGTAATAGCAGGGCGAAAGCTGCGCAATACCGAGGAAACCGAAAAGGATCTTGCCGCGCGGATTGCCCAACTGCAGAAGGATCCGGACGTACAGACGTATCTGAACAAAAGTGTTCCTGAACAAGAGCGCAAACTGGTGCGCAGTGATGCAGCGTTGCACAAAGCGATCACCGATCAGACCAAAAGCGTCAATAGCGGCCAGGCGCTGCAAAACGACCTGACCACAGCCGACAACGCGGTCAACAAGCATAATCCCAACCCGGATTACAGCAGCGCCCTTAATGGTCTGTCCGCTCAGTTGCAGTTACAGCACGATTTGTTCGGCGGGAACGTGCCTGATCCTCAGGAGGTGGTGAGCAAGAATCCGAAGGTGGAGTCCAGAATCCAGAACTCCTACTTGAACAATTTTGCCGACGGTGGCGCGCTCAAGCAGCTTCTGGGTCAGAAAGACGTCGACGGCGAACAGGCCATGCAGATGCTGGCGGGCCAGAAAGCAACCTACGACAGTGTGCTCTCCGGCGACTTCACTCAAGGTCTGAATGAGGACTACGCCAATTCCACGGTCAACGAACTGCAGAACTCCAAGAAAGGGCGCAAGTTGTTGGAAGGCAATACTGACAAGAGTCAGGCGCCTGCGGTCGTGAAGGATCTTCTTGCCGGTCACGGGCCGAAATTTCTAAAGTCCATCATGGGCTTTGCTTCTGTAAAGGACATGCTCAAGAACGGCGACAAGATCGGTGCCGCGCAAACGATCTACGACAGTGCCAAGTACGGTGCAGAAGCGATCAAGGGCGGTATCGACGCAGGTGCCAAGATGCTTGGCCGCGAGGCTTCGGTCGGACTTGGCCGTATGGCCGGGCAAATGGTCGGGCGCGCTGTGGGTATGGTCGCGGGTGAAGCCGCCGGTATGGCCGCAGGTATGGCAGTCGGTGCGTCACTTCCCATCATCGGCTGGGCCGCCGACGCTGCCATGGCGGTGGGCTTCGGGATTTCCATGATTGTCGATGCGGTCAAGAAGCACAAAGCACAGAAAGCGTTCGACCATAACGTCGATCCGGTACTGACACAGTTCGGGATTGCGAAGGCGCATTGATTCCTGGTATTGCAATGGCCGGCCCTTGTCGAGGGCCGGTCTGGCTGTACTTTACGTTTCACCAGGCAGGGATCACGCCAATAATAATGTTTCCCATGACTGGGGGGCTTGCTCAGGAAAGCGGACGGTCTTCTGAGGAAAAATTCACCCTCATACACCCATACATGCTTACGGGTGTCAGAGCGACACCCGGAGCCCGTTATAACAGTTACAGGCAAGGCACGTTGTCAGTTTCAGCCAAGGCAACGCCCTTATTGTCGAAAAGTGTAACTTTAACGTCCATGCCTGATCTGTTTTCGATCAGCGTATAAGTTTCGTTGGGCTGAAATCCGCCGTACGCGAGTGTCGCGACGCAACGACGCTGACTTTTCTGATAACCCTTGGCCACAATGCCCACTTCCATCGTATGCTCTCCTGCCGACACTTTGAAGTAGCTCAGGCTTGAGGCAGGTTTCGTATCGATGCGTCGTGCAATCATTTCATCGCCCACCTGTGCTTCAAAATGAACGATGGATGTGCTGTTTCCGGGTACTGGCGCTTCTGTGGTGCATCCAGCCAAACTTGATACGATCAAAAGGATTGCTGCACGTGTTCGGCACTTCATGGGAAACCTTTGGGTAGGGTGTATAAAGTATCCGCGTATCCGCGTGGCCAAAGTAATGAGGCCGCAAGGACGCAAGTAATGTTGAGCGTTTAAGCGTCGTGAAATGTTTGGATCCGTTCATTGATTCAATCAGTGTGCGTCGTTTGTATATTTTAAAATGTCCAGATAAATTGAGTTTGCATATGTTAGTCGCGTATATCGTCATGCTATAAAATCTTCGCTGCCTATTAAGTAGGCAGCTATGCAATGGGCTCCGTGCGTCAGCGCTGCCAGACACTCGACACAGGCTAATGACTTTTTTTCGAAAAGGTTACCCACTCAAAAACTCATGTAGATATGAAAATCGCTCAGTAATGCTCTGCGTGTCTTGACGCCGCTGGTCTTGGGTATGGACTGGGAGCGGTGCGTATAGGGAAACTGACCAAACCTCTGTGGATGCACATGAGTACTCGCTCCTCGTGATCAAGCCATGTCAAACCGCTTTATGAAGAAAAAGCTAAATAACCCGGAGGAACTGGTCAAGGCGATCTCGCCACTGACCATTGGGACCTAGGGAGACGCTGATTTATTCTAAAGCACAGCTGTTGCCCCCTGATAAATCAAGGCCTCCAGAGCGTTGCAGGGACGAAAAATCGAATAAATCAGCGTCTCCCTCACGGGGAGTCTTTTTAAGCGCACGAGAATGTCTTATGATATTCAATACGCTATGAATACAGGGCATTCAGACCCTTTGCAGCACATGGCATTTGTGGCCGCATCTGTTCAGGCGGGTAACTGTGATCAGATGGCGGACGTCAACTTGTTATTGCTGTCTGCTTCAAATGTCCACACCCGAGTCGCGCTCATGGGCGCGAGCGACGTCGGACACGCCTACGTCAGAATCGGGGATGCACGGGAATCTGACAAATTTGTAGTTTCAGACGCCTGGCCTGAATTTGGCCGTGCCGTTCGGGCAGAAGATTTCAAACTTGGGGAAGGTAGACTACACGTCGTCCGTGAGTATGACGCCCACCCTAATCCTGATACACGTCAACAATTGCTCAATGCTCCGAAGTGGGCACAATCGCAAGTCGATCAACACTTTGAAGCTAACTATAAACAGTACAAAGGCCTTCGAGGAGAGGCATTGGCACACGAGCTACTGTATAATTCGGGCCTGACATTTTATAAGCAGGTGCACAGCTCAAAAAACCTGGGCATGACTTATCATGACCCCTCTACTTCGCAAACGGTGGACCAATCACTGTCCATGCGGCAATTCAACGAGCGGCTCGTCAAGGCGGCATACCCACCCATTGAACCGGCCCAGCCTGCTAGGGCTCATCCAGATCTCCATATGTCTGACGCCCAGTTTGCCAATTCGATGGACGATGTGGATGTGGATGTGGATATGGATATGGATGTGGACATGTATTTCAATGACGATCCTTACGATGACAGGTGGTAATGCGCTGCGCCGTACATCCATGACGGTGAACAACGTTTTTCAAACCCGTGCCCTTTGAGGCGATGGAGGACGTATGGAAAGTCGACTCAAGAAACTTCTGATGCCTGTATTCCAGCTTTTGGCAGTGCCGGTAGATAAACTGGAGGCCTCCGACAGCTATGTCGTTACGCTGAAAGGTGGTCTGGCGATTGAGATGAAAGAGTCGCCTGATGACTTTCTTACCGTCAGTTGCCTGATTCCGATATCTGCTGAACGCTTTCAAGATCCGGAAACGCTGGGCATTCTGCTGCAGACAAACTTGCTGGGGCTTGAACATCCGCCCATCCTGACAGCTGCTATCGTCGAGCAGCAAAAAGTTATCATGTGGACGCGGCAGGCTTTTTTGATCCTCGATCAGGCTGCCATGATCCGGTTATTCAAACGTTTCACCGAGCAAGCTCAAAAAACGAAGGGATGGCTCTCGCTACCGCTGAAGGATAGCAAAGGTGCGAAACAGCCAGCTCAAGCTTCTCAAGCTAAAACCAGCCTCAACGCTGGTTTGAAAAGGGTGCTGACGTAGTGACCTTTTCTTCGCCAGACGAAAAAAGACCTTGAAATTCGAGGTTTTTTTTTTGTTAGTGCCGTTGATCTCTGCGGGCACACAGTATCGCCTGTTCTACCCGTTGCGGCATTGCCGAAACCTTCCAGGTTGCAGCCATTCGTCTCGTCAAAGGTATTGAGTTGTATCGCATTTTTCATACTGACTTCGCTATAGAATGAAACCTTTTTAAGGTGTTTTCGGGCGCTCCACCCGTTATAAGTTGACTCTATTAGACGTCAAGCGTTACACGCTTGATCTGGGCTTGAAGGCAGGTTTGGGATCCATTTTATTAGCGGTGCATGAGGTGCTCATTGGTATGATGGTGAATCAAGTGCAAAAAATATCTGTTTTGGTTTTAGTTTCTGCCCTGTTAGCAGGCTGCGGGTTTTCAGAGGCGGAGATAAAAAATGGTATTCCTGACACCCGGTCAAATACAGAAAAACCGGTTCCCGTCAACCTGGACGCTTACACGTCGAAAAAACTGGACTCTGTTCTGGAGGCCAAGGCCAGCAGCCGTAACCTTGATAAAGGTCAGATAATTGACTTGATCTCGGAGAAATTCCTGGGGGCACCGTATCGCGCCAACAGGTTGCAGGGTGCAGAACATACACCTGAACAACTAGTCATCGACTTCAGAGGTCTGGACTGTTTTACATACCTGGACTATGTAGAGGCGTTACGAAAATCGACATCGCGGCAGATGTTTGTAAAAAATTTAATTCAGACGCGTTATCATGACGGTGACGTTGATTTTTTGAAGCGCAAGCATTTTTTTACTGACTGGGCTTACAGTCAAACGCAGAATCTGGCGGATGACATTACTACTCAGGTAAGCTCGAATACAGTACGTGTTGAAAAGCGCCTTAATGAAAGGCCCAATGGCAAGAGCTATATTCCTGGATTGCCAGTCGTTAAACGCAGTATCACCTACATCCCGAGCCGTCTTGTTGATAATAAGGTGGTGAGTCAACTGCGGACGGGTGATTACATCGGCATTTACGCCAGTCTTCCTGGCGTGGATGTGACTCATGTCGGTGTTTTTATCATGACTGACAAGGGCCCTGTTCTACGAAATGCGTCTTCGCGAAAGGAAAATGAAAAGGTAGTGGACTCACCCTTTTTTGAGTATGTGGCGCGAAAGCCGGGGATTGTTGTTTTCAGGGCGAAAGATTAAAAACCTTGACCATTTGACGCGCAGGTACCTCGGACGCTTTCTCCACTGCTTTAGGGCCCGAGAGTGATACACATCCTCGCGCGCCGGGTGAGGCTGGGCAAACCCATCACGCCAGCTTTCCACCAGACGAAAAAAAAGACCTTGAAATTCAAGGTCTTTTTTCAATTTTGGTGCCCCGAGGGAGAATCGAACTCCCACTTCTTTCGAAAACGGATTTTGAATCCGCCGCGTCTACCAATTCCGCCATCAGGGCTCAATGGCGGCGAAGTATAAGGATGAGTTTTCCGTTGGTCAACAGGGATTTACGCAGGTTTTTTACTAATGCCGTCAAACCGGATAAACTTCCCGGCCCTGCTAAACGAACCCGATCATGCGCGTCGCTGACTTTATCTTCGAACTCCCTGATTCCCTGATTGCTCGTCACCCGTTGGCCGAGCGTCGCAGCAGTCGTCTGTTGACCCTCGATGGGCCGACGGGCGCGCTGGCACATCGTCAATTCACCGATTTGCTCGAGCATGTGCGCACGGGCGATTTGATGGTGTTCAACAATACCCGTGTCATCCCCGCACGTTTGTTCGGGCAGAAGGCGTCCGGCGGCAAGCTGGAGATTCTGGTCGAGCGCGTGCTGGACAGCCACCGTGTGCTGGCGCATGTGCGTGCCAGCAAGTCGCCCAAGCCCGGCTCGTCGATTCTGATCGACGGCGGTGGCGAGGCCGAGATGGTGGCACGGCACGATACGCTGTTCGAGCTGCGCTTCGCTGAAGAGGTGCTGCCGCTGCTGGATCGTGTCGGGCACATGCCTTTGCCTTCTTATATAGACCGTCCGGACGAAGGCGCGGACCGCGAGCGCTATCAGACCGTCTACGCCGAGCGCGCCGGTGCTGTGGCCGCACCGACTGCCGGGCTGCATTTCGACCAGCCGTTGCTGGACGCGATTGCCGCCAAGGGCGTCGAAACCGCGTTCGTCACGCTGCACGTCGGCGCGGGCACGTTCCAGCCGGTGCGCGTCGAGCAGATCGAAGATCACCACATGCACAGCGAGTGGCTGGAAGTCAGCCAAAGCGTGGTCGATGCCGTGGCGGCGTGCCGCGCGCGTGGCGGGCGGGTGATTGCGGTCGGCACCACCAGCGTGCGTTCACTGGAGAGTGCCGCGCGCGATGGCGTGTTGAAGCCGTTCAGTGGCGATACCGACATCTTTATCTATCCGGGGCGGCCGTTTCATGTGGTCGATGCCCTGGTGACCAATTTCCATCTGCCTGAATCCACGCTTTTGATGCTGGTTTCGGCGTTCGCCGGTTACCCCGAGACCATGGCTGCCTATGCGGCGGCGGTCGAGCGTGGGTACCGCTTCTTCAGTTACGGTGATGCGATGTTCATCACCCGCAATCCCGCGCCGACGGCCCCACAGGAATCGGCACCAGAGGATCACGCATGAGTCGCACCTGTCGTATGTCTTTCGAGTTGTTGGCCACCGACGGCAAGGCCCGTCGCGGTCGCCTGACCTTTCCGCGTGGCGTGGTCGAGACCCCGGCGTTCATGCCGGTGGGCACCTACGGCACGGTCAAGGGCATGTTGCCGCGTGATATCGAGGCCACCGGTGCGCAGATGATTCTGGGCAATACCTTTCACTTGTGGCTGCGTCCCGGCACCGAGGTCATCAAGGGCCACGGCGATCTGCACGATTTCATGCAGTGGAAAGGGCCGATTCTGACCGACTCCGGCGGTTTTCAGGTGTTCAGCCTGGGCGCCATGCGCAAGATCAAGGAGGAGGGCGTGACCTTCGCCTCGCCGGTCGATGGCGCCAAGGTGTTCATGGGCCCGGAAGAGTCGATGCAGGTCCAGCGTGACCTGGGCTCTGACGTCATGATGATCTTCGACGAATGCACGCCGTACCCGGCTGATGAAGACGTGGCGCGTGTCTCCATGGAGCTGTCGCTGCGTTGGGCCAAGCGCTCCAAGGTTGCGCACGGCGAAAACACCGCAGCGCTGTTCGGCATCGTTCAGGGTGGCATGCACGAGAACCTGCGCAAGCGTTCGCTCGAAGGCCTGGACGATATCGGTTTTGACGGTCTGGCGATCGGCGGTCTGTCGGTCGGCGAGCCCAAGCACGAAATGATCAAGGTGCTGGATTACCTGCCGGGCCTGATGCCGGCAGACAAACCTCGTTACTTGATGGGTGTAGGCAAGCCGGAAGATCTGGTCGAAGGTGTGCGCCGTGGCGTCGATATGTTCGATTGTGTCATGCCGACCCGCAACGCCCGCAATGGCCACCTGTTCATCGATACCGGTGTGCTGAAAATCCGTAACGCGTTCCATCGCCATGACAATTCGCCGCTGGATCCGAGCTGTGATTGCTACACCTGCAAGAACTTCTCGCGCGCTTATCTGCATCACCTGGACAAGTGCGGAGAAATGCTGGGGAGCATGCTCAATACCATCCACAATTTGCGGCACTACCAGCTGCTGATGACTGGTTTGCGCGAGGCTATTCAACAGGGTACATTGGCCGCCTTCGTCGATGCCTTCTATGCCAAACGCGGCCTTCCAACGCCGCCTCTGGGTTGAAACAGAACGAGTTTTTCCTGCTTTTATACTAATTATGTAACTGGAGCGACACATGAGCTTTTTCATCTCTCCCGCTTTTGCGGATGCTGCTGCACCGGCTGCCGGTCCTGCGGGCAGTGGTTTCGAGTGGATCTTTCTGGTCGGCTTTCTGGTCATCTTCTACCTGATGATCTGGCGTCCACAGGCCAAGCGCGCGAAAGAGCAGAAAAACCTGCTGGGCAACCTGCAGAAGGGCGACGAAGTGGTCACCAGCGGTGGTATTGCCGGCAAGATCAACAAAGTGACCGACGATTTCGTGGTCATCGAAGTGTCTGACACCGTCGAGCTGAAAATCCAGAAAGGCGCCATCGCGGCCACTCTGCCTAAAGGCACCCTGAAAGCGATCTGAGTAGCAACTTTTTACCCATCGACGGGGCGCGCAAGGCGCCCCGCGTTTTAAGCGGGCGGCGTGATGCTGAACAAATACCCTCTGTGGAAATACATACTGATCCTGGCTGTGCTGGTGGTCGGTTTTATTTATTCCGCACCTAATCTCTATCCTGATGATTCTGCCATCCAGATCAGCGGCGCAATCACTGCGCTGCAAGTCAATCAGGCAGACGTGGATCGTGCAGCCAAGGCGCTTACCGATGCCGGCATCGCGGTCAAGGCTTCTTCTCTGGCCGAGAATGGCAAGGGCGGTCTGTTGCGTCTGAGCAAGCAGGAAGACCAGTTGCCGGCCAAGGATGTCGTGCGCAAGGCGCTGGGCGATGATTATGTCGTCGCACTGAACCTGGCCCGTACCACGCCGACCTGGCTGCGTAACCTGGGCGCAAGCCCGATGAAGCTCGGTCTCGACCTGTCCGGTGGTGTGCACTTCCTGCTGGAAGTCGACATGGACAAGGCGATCGATGCTCGTCTGAAAGTGTACGAAGGCGAAGTCAAATCCTTGCTGCGCAAGGAAAAGGTCCGCTATCGCAGCCTGCCGCAGCTGGGCAATGTGATTCAGCTGGGTTTTACCGATGACGCCGAGCGCGAGCAGGCTCGTGCGCTGGTTCGCAAGACCTTCACCGACTTCGAAATCACGCCTGCCGAGCTGAACGGTATTCCCGTGCTGCGCATGGCGTTGACCCCGGCCAAACTGGCCGAGATTCGTGAATACTCGATCAAGCAGAACCTGACCACCGTGCGTAACCGGGTCAACGAGCTGGGTGTTGCCGAGCCGCTGGTTCAGCGTCAGGGTGCCAACCGCATCGTGGTCGAGCTGCCGGGTGTGCAGGACACGGCCGAAGCCAAGCGTATTCTGGGCAAGACTGCCAACCTCGAATTCCGTCTGGGCGCAGGCCCGGATGATTCGAAAGGCACCACCGAGATGTTCGAATTCCGCGAAGGCGGTCGTCCGGCAGCGGCGGTGGAGCGTGGTCTGATCATTACCGGCGACCAGGTCACCGACGCCAAGGCCAGTTTCGACGAGCATGGCCGTCCACAGGTGAACATCAATCTTGATGGTCGCGGTGGCGAGCTCATGAGCCGCGCAACCCGCAGCAATGTGGGCCGTAGCATGGCGGTGATCTTCATCGAGCAGCGTCCGACTACCACTTACACCAGGCCGATGGTCAACGGCGTCGAAAAAGACGTGCCGGTGCAGACCTTCAAGGAAGAGAAGAAAATCATCAGCCTGGCGACCATCCAGTCGCCGTTGGGCAGCCAGTTCCGGATTACCGGTCTGAACGGCCAGGGTGAATCTTCCGAGCTGGCGCTGCTATTGCGTGCCGGTGGTCTGGCTGCACCGATGTACTTCGCTGAAGAGCGCACCATCGGTCCGAGCCTGGGGGCCGACAACATCACCAAGGGTATCGACGCTTCCCTGTGGGGCATGCTGTTCGTCTCCATCTTCATCATGGCGATCTACCGTTTCTTCGGCCTGATCGCTACCGTCGCGCTGGCCCTGAACATGGTCATGTTGCTGGCGCTGATGTCCTTGCTGGGTGCAACGCTGACCCTGCCGGGTATCGCCGGTATCGTATTGACCATGGGCATGGCGGTGGATGCCAACGTGCTGATCTTCTCGCGTATTCGTGAGGAGATCGCCAACGGCATGACGGTGCAACGCGCTATCAACGAAGGTTTCGATCGAGCCTACACGGCGATCCTCGACGCCAACCTGACGACACTGCTGGTCGGCGGCATTCTCTTTGCGATGGGCACCGGCCCGGTCAAAGGGTTTGCGGTGACCATGTCGCTCGGGATCTTTACCTCGATGTTCACGGCCATCATGGTGACCCGCGCTATGGTCAACCTGATCTACGGCGGTCGTGACTTCAAGAAGTTGTGGATTTAAGGGGCTGCCATGTTACGTACCATCAACTTCATGGGCGTTCGCAATGTTGCGTTCGCCGTCACGATGCTCCTTACCGTACTGGCGTTGTTCAGCTGGTTCCATAAAGGGCTCAACTTTGGTCTGGACTTCACCGGCGGTACGCTCATCGAGCTGACCTACGAGCGTCCGGCCGATCTGGGCAAGGTTCGTCAGGAACTGGTTGCAGCGGGCTATCACGATGCCGTTGTGCAGAGCTTCGGCGCAACGACTGATCTGCTGGTGCGCATGCCTGGTGAAGACCCGCAACTGGGTACTCAGGTAGCTGAAGCGCTGCGCAAGGCGGGCGCTGATAACCCGGCAGTGGTCAAGCGTGTCGAGTTCGTAGGCCCGCAAGTGGGTGAAGAGCTGCGCGATCAGGGCGGTATTGGCATGCTGCTGGCGCTGGGCGGTGTGCTGATCTACCTGGCCTTCCGCTTCCAGTGGAAATTCGCGGTCGGTGCAATCATCTCGCTGATTCACGACGTGGTGGTGACGATGGGGATCCTGTCGTTCTTCCAGATCACCTTCGACCTGACAGTGCTGGCGGCGGTACTGGCGATCATCGGTTACTCGTTGAACGACACCATTGTGGTCTTCGACCGGGTACGCGAGAACTTCCGCCTGCTGCGCAAAGCTTCGCTGATCGAAAACATCAACATCTCCACCACGCAGACACTGCTGCGCACCATTGCCACCTCGGTTTCGACCCTGTTGGCGATCTCTGCGCTGTGGGCGTTCGGCGGCGACAGCCTGGAAGGCTTCTCCATCGCGTTGTTCATCGGCGTACTGGCGGGTACCTACTCGTCGATCTACATCGCCAACGTGGTGCTGATCTGGCTGAACCTGACCACCGAGGATCTGATCCCTCCAGTGGTGGTGGACAAGGCTGACGATCTGCCGTAGATCCGGCCATCATAAAAAAGGCGCGAGTGCTGAACTCGCGCCTTTTTTTATGCTCCAAGGCTAGGTATTGCGCAGCCATGCTGCGTTTCGTTTGGTCAGGAGGTTCTAGTGAACAAGTCTATGCTTGTTGGTGCTGTGTTAGGTGCTGCTGTCGTAACTGCTGGCGGCGCCGTTGCCACCTATAGCTTGGTCAAGGGTGGTCCTGAGTATGCGGATGTGTTGGCGGTCGAGCCAATCAACCAGCAGATCAAAACCCCCCGTGAAGTTTGCAAGGACGTAACCGTTACCCGTCAGGCGCCGGTCAAGGACCAGCATCAGATCGTCGGTAGCGTGATTGGCGCGGTTGCCGGTGGTTTGCTGGGCAACCAGATTGGTGGCGGCAACGGCAAGAAGATCGCTACTGTCGCCGGTGCGGTCGGCGGTGGTTATGCCGGTAACAAGGTGCAGGAAGGCATGCAGGAGCGTGATACCTACACCACGACTCAGAACCGTTGCACAACGGTCAATGACGTCAGCGACAAAGTTGTGGGCTACAACGTCAAGTACAAGCTGAACGAGAAAGTGGGTCAGGTTCGTATGGAGCGTGATCCAGGTAGCCAGATTCCGGTCGACAAGAACGGTCAGCTGATTTTGGGTCAGGCGCAGTAACGTTCTTCAAGGCATAAAAAAACCGGCGAAAGCCGGTTTTTTTACATCTGCCGTTTAGCGCTTGAGCGACGCGGGCAGGTGTGGCGCAATGGCGGTCAGCACGGCCTTGAAGCATTTGGTGTTGCCGGCGACGATATGGCCTTTCTCGAGGAAATCGTGACCGCCGGTGAAGTCGCTGACCAGACCGCCTGCTTCCTGAATCAGCAGCGCGCCCGCAGCCATGTCCCATTCGGACAGGCCCGACTCCCAGAACGCATCGAAGCGACCGGCAGCAACGTAGGCGAGGTCGAGGCTGGCAGCGCCTGCGCGACGAATGCCTGCGGTCTGGCCGACCAGGCTGCGGAACATGCCCAGGTAGTTTTCGAGGTTGTCCATCTGGTTGTCCCGGAACGGGAAGCCGGTGCCGAGCAGGGCGCCTTCCAGGCTCTTGCGCTGGCTGACGCGCAGGCGACGACCGTTAAGGGCTGCACCACGACCACGGCTGGCGGTGAATTCTTCCTGGCGGACCGGGTCCAGAACAACGGCGTGCTCGAGGCGGCCGCGGTATTTGCAGGCAATGCTGACGGCGAAGTGCGGGATGCCGCGAACGAAGTTAGTGGTGCCGTCCAGCGGGTCGATGATCCACAGGTAATCTGTGCCTTCGCCACTGCCTTCATGCATGCCGCTTTCTTCGCCGAGGATGCCGTGAGTCGGGTAGGCCTTGCGCAGCGCAGTGATGATGCTCTGTTCAGCAGCGCGGTCGATCTCTGTGACGTAATCCTTGGCTTCTTTTTCGTCAACCTTGATGGTATCCAAGCGCTCGATGGAGCGGAAAATCAATTCGCTGGCGCTGCGGGCGGCGCGCAGCGCGATATTCAGCATGGGCTGCATGGACAATTCACCTAAGGTTGTTAAAGAGAGCCGGGCATTCTATGGGCTGATTCGAATTATTTCCAGCCTTGCGTTGTTACGACTGTCGACCTGGCATGAGTTTTTTCGTCACTCGACGGGCGGATCCGGATCATCCCGTGTGCACGGGTTCGTAGCGTTAGGCGGACCGTTTCTGTAAGATTCCCCCCCCCCCCCCCCCTAATTCGCGTCAGTGAGCGTTCGCCTTGTTGCAGAACATCCGTGTTGTCCTGGTCGGCACTACCCATCCCGGAAATATCGGCGGGGCCGCTCGCGCCATGAAAAACATGGGGCTTGCGCGTCTGGTACTGGTTGATCCGCGTATTTTTCCGTCGCCCGATGCCGATGCGCGGGCGTCTGGCGCCACCGATATTCTTGAAGGCGCGCAAGTTGTTGCGACGCTGGAAGAGGCGCTGGTCGGTTGCCGTCTGGTGCTCGGCACCAGTGCGCGGGATCGCAGCCTGCCCTGGCCGATGCTCGATCCGCGCGGGTCTGGCGAAAAAGTCATCGAGCAGGCCGGGGAGGGCGCCGAGGTGGCGCTGGTCTTCGGTCGCGAGCATTCGGGCCTGACCAACGAAGAGTTGCAGCGTTGTCACTTCCACGTGCACATTCCGTCGGACCCCACGTTCAGCTCGCTCAATCTCGCCGCCGCTGTGCAAGTGCTCAGTTACGAAGTGCGTATGGCCTGGCTGGCCGTGTCTTCGCGGGGCGAAGCGCCCAAAACGGCGTCGGCACACAGTGCCGAGCTGGCGACGATGGACGAGATGGAAGGCTTCTATGGGCATCTGGAAACCACGCTGGTGGACATCGGCTTCCTTGACCCCGAAAAGCCGCGGCACCTGATGGCACGGCTGCGCAGGCTGTTCGGTCGCAGTGAGGTCGAGCGCTCCGAGCTGAGTATTCTGCGCGGTGTGCTCACCGAGACCCAGAAAGTCGCACGCGGCGAACCCTACAAGCGAAAGGATCAGTGATGTTCGAGCGTCTGCGAGAAGACATTCAAAGCGTATTTCATCGCGACCCTGCGGCGCGTAATGCCTTTGAGGTGCTGACCTGCTATCCGGGTATGCACGCCATCTGGCTGCACCGTTTTGCACACATTCTGTGGCGCAATGGCTGGAAATGGCCGGCGCGGGTGGTGTCCAACTTCGGTCGCTGGATGACCGGTATCGAGATTCATCCCGGCGCACGCATCGGTCGCCGCTTTTTCATCGACCATGGCATGGGCATCGTGATCGGTGAAACCGCCGAGATCGGCAATGACGTCACGCTTTATCAGGGCGTGACCCTTGGCGGTACCAGCTGGAACGCCGGCAAGCGCCACCCGACGCTGGAAGATGGTGTGGTGGTCGGCGCAGGTGCCAAAGTCCTCGGTCCGTTCACGGTAGGCGCAGGCGCCAAGATCGGTTCCAATGCGGTGGTGACCAAGGCGGTGCCTGCCGGTGCAACTGCTGTGGGAATCCCCGGGCGGATCATCGTCAAATCGGATGAAGAGACCGAAGCCCGGCGCAAGGCCATGGCGGAAAAGCTCGGTTTCGATGCCTATGGGATCAGTGGCGACATGCCTGACCCGATCGCCCGCGCCATCGGCCAGTTGCTCGATCACTTGCAGGCGGTCGACGGTCGACTGGAAGGCATGTGCGACGCGCTTGGCAAACTTGGCAGCGATTATTGCGCCAAAGAGCTGCCCGAGCTGCGTGATGAAGTCTTTGACTGCGTTAAAGAAGTGCGCGAAGGCACGGTTGATTAAGTGTGGCGGCTGCATCCGGTTGGGTCTAGACCTTGCTGTTTGATTGGCCGACGCGGTTCCGTTTTTTTGATGAGCGTGCAAGCTTTGCTTGGGGGGCTGTCATAGATTTATCAATTAATCGATCAACACTCAGGCAAAAATAGCGACTGTCTGACGCCCCATCAGTATCAGTTCGCCCCTCTCGCTCCATATTTCCATGTCTTGCAACGAATAGCCGCCCCCTGCCTGGCAGCTTGAAGACTTCAACAAGAACCACTCGCCACTTCGGGGGAGAGTGATGATGTCAAATGCCCAGGAAATGGTACTGAGAGGGACGGGTTCGGTTAAAACCGTCGCTGCAGCAGGCGGCAGAACATCTGCCAGCGCGATGAGGGCAACCATTGGATCTACGCCTTCGGAATCAAGGTGCCTTGCCCACATGACCATTTGAGGAAAGCTTGCGCCGGAAAACGGTAATGCACCCCCGGTGGCGGGCCTTATTTCAAAATTGTGAATGCAGGCGGGCGCATGAGGCCTGGCAAGCTCTATGATGTTTTCCGGGCGCTCTGCGACAGGTGGTTGGGGATAGGTGTGTTGAATGCGTGTCGTGCGGTGAGCCGTAAAAACCATGCTTGTTCGAAGTGCCAGGGCTTCTGATGAGAAACATTCTGTTGCGATGGTGGTAACTGATTTGCCCTTGTGCAGCACAGTCGTCTCAAACACCTGCTCTTGGCTGGATGGGTTGACGAATAACGCCTGCACCGAGCGAAGATGATCGAGGGGGACATCTGTCTTTTGGCGTACTGCCTCCAGTGACAGCGCAGTCGTAAGGCCGCCATAAACCGTCCTGCCTTGTAGCCAGTTTGCAGGCACCGTAAACGGCTCTGTCGAGCGGAAATCTTTGATTAGCTGACCTAGCGATATCACGATTGTCTTCCTCAATCAGGTGTTTCTCGATTAACGATGTGGATGACCCACGCATGTCGGTAAGGTTACTCTATAACACTAAAATGAAGTTTACATTCCAGTCATTCGAGGCGGATGTGCGTGCTGGCTCAGTGATTACACTGTCGGCTTTCTGCTGGGGTGCAGGCGGACATCGGCCATAACGTGGTGGCTGGCAGGTTGGCCGGTCGAATCGCTGGTCTGGGGGGAAATCGCCCAGAACGAGTCTGAGCCCTTGCTCTTTAGCGCCTTGATAAACTTCGTCTGGTTGCCGAAGCGCCTGAGGTTCAGGTCGGAGTTTCGCTGGTTCTCTGCATTGATCATGTCGAGAAGATGAGTGGCGTCGAGCTTAGCGAAACTGGCGCTTGTCTTCTTGCCGGATGCGCGATCAATGGCGGCCTGGCCGTAGGCTTTCAATGGAGTAGGTGCAGTAAGTGAGGTCGAAAATCTTCTTTTTTTGTTGCAGTCAAGCTCTCGCTGACGTGCTCTGCTTCCGCCTCGTTCACCGAGGCAGTATTTTGAGCAGCAGTCGAGGTGGCGATGTAATCAGGTGTGTGCAAATGCTGGGTCGTACGAGATGCGCTGAGGCATACATTTCCCATTGGAGAAATCCTGCAAGCGTCAAGTTGGTATCCTATTGAGTAGCTCCTCATGAGTGATCAGTTCCACATCGTCCACGCCATGCACAATGGCATACGCCCGCAGGTGCCCCGAGATGCACGCGAGGCCGTCGTGCCGACGGGGCTTGGAACGTGCCATTACGCCGCACCTTTGCTATGATGCAGCCCGCGCTTTTCGCTAATCCCGACTGTTTTACTGGGTCTAATACTTGACTCATTTACTCGGGAATAGCATACTCGCCCTCATTCCGAACCTCTGCGGTATATGCCATGCGACTGACTACTAAAGGCCGATACGCTGTGACTGCCATGCTTGACTTGGCATTGCACGCGCAGAACGGGCCAGTGTCTCTGGCTGATATTTCCGAGCGGCAGGGCATATCCCTGTCCTACCTCGAGCAGCTGTTCGCCAAGCTGCGCCGGGGCAATCTGGTTTCCAGTGTGCGTGGCCCGGGCGGTGGCTATCAGCTGTCCCGCGACATGAAAGGCATCCAGGTTGCGCAGGTCGTCGATGCGGTCAACGAATCGGTCGATGCCACACGTTGTCAGGGGCTTGGCGATTGCCATGCCGGGGATACCTGCCTCACCCACCACTTGTGGTGCGACCTGAGCCAGCAGATTCACGAATTTCTAAGCGGTATCAGCTTGGCGGATCTTGTCACTCGCCGTGAGGTACAAGAAGTCGCTCAGCGCCAGGACATGCGCCGTGGTCATAACCACGCGTCGCAACTGGGTAAGATCGAAACGTCCGCCGTCGAATGAACGCAGATGAATGAGCGGTGCGCCTGCCTGATAGGAGAGCTTCAATGAAATTGCCAATTTACCTCGACTACTCCGCGACGACCCCGGTCGATCCGCGTGTCGCGCAGAAAATGATCGAATGCCTGACAGTCGAAGGCAACTTCGGCAACCCGGCCTCGCGCTCTCACGTTTTTGGCTGGAAAGCCGAAGAGGCGGTCGAGAACGCTCGCCGTCAGGTCGCTGATCTGGTCAGTGCCGACCCGCGTGAAATCGTCTGGACCTCGGGTGCCACCGAGTCCAATAACCTGGCGATCAAGGGTGTGGCGCACTTCTACGCCAGCAAAGGCAAGCACCTGATCACTTCGAAAGTCGAACACAAGGCTGTGCTCGATACCACGCGGCAGCTTGAGCGCGAAGGGTTCGAAGTGACGTACATCGAGCCGGGCGAAGACGGTCTGATCACGCCTTCGATGATTGAAGCCGCACTGCGCGACGACACCATCTTGGTGTCGGTCATGCACGTGAACAACGAAATCGGCACCATCAACGACATCGCTGCTATCGGTGAGCTGACCCGTTCGCGCGGCGTACTGTTCCACGTTGACGGCGCGCAATCGACCGGCAAGGTTGAAATCGATCTGGCCAGCCTCAAGGTTGACCTGATGTCGTTCTCGGCACACAAGACCTACGGTCCGAAAGGCATCGGCGCGCTGTACGTCAGCCGCAAGCCGCGCGTCCGCCTTGAGGCGGCCATGCACGGCGGTGGTCACGAGCGCGGCATGCGTTCCGGGACACTGGCCACGCACCAGATCGTCGGCATGGGTGAAGCGTTCCGGATCGCCAAAGAAGAAATGGCCGCTGAAAACGTGCGCATCAAGGCGCTCAGCGACCGGTTCTTCAAGCAGGTCGAAAATCTGGAAGAGCTCTACGTCAACGGCAGCCTGACTGCCCGCGTACCGCACAACCTGAACCTGAGCTTCAACTACGTCGAAGGCGAGTCGCTGATCATGGCGCTCAAGGATCTGGCGGTTTCGTCCGGTTCGGCCTGTACCTCGGCCTCGCTGGAGCCTTCCTACGTGCTGCGCGCCCTGGGTCGTAACGACGAGCTGGCACACAGCTCGATTCGTTTCACCTTCGGTCGTTTCAGCACCGAGGAAGAGATCGATTACGCCGCGCAGAAGGTCTGCGAGGCTGTCACCAGGCTGCGTGCTCTTTCGCCGCTGTGGGACATGTTCAAAGACGGCGTCGATATCTCCAAGATCGAGTGGGCGGCGCACTAATTTAAAGTCGCCTTCAAGACAGGTCATGCGCAAACCGGCGTGACCTGCAGAGCGGCTCCCTGATGTGAGAGGAACAGAATCATGGCTTACAGCGAAAAGGTCATCGACCACTACGAGAATCCACGTAACGTCGGCAAGATGAACGCGGAAGACCCGGATGTCGGCACTGGCATGGTCGGCGCTCCTGCGTGCGGCGACGTAATGCGTCTGCAGATCAAGGTCAACGATCAGGGCGTTATCGAAGACGCCAAGTTCAAGACCTATGGCTGCGGTTCGGCGATTGCGTCCAGCTCACTGGCGACCGAGTGGATGAAAGGCAAGACTCTGGACGAAGCAGAGACCATCAAGAACACTCAGCTGGCTGAAGAGCTGGCACTGCCGCCAGTCAAGATTCACTGCTCGGTACTCGCCGAAGACGCTATCAAGGCGGCCGTTCGCGATTACAAGCAGAAGAAAGGCTTGCTATAAGCAGGTCTTCACGAAGAAAAGTAAGGAGCTCCGATGGCTATCAGCATGACAGAAGCTGCCGCTAACCACGTGCGACGTTCCCTTGAGGGGCGTGGCAAGGGTGATGGCGTTCGTCTGGGTGTTCGCACCACAGGCTGTTCAGGTCTTGCCTACGTGCTCGAGTTCGTCGACGAGGCGGCCAGCGAAGACACCGTGTTTGAAATGCACGGCGTCAAGGTCATCATTGACCCGAAAAGCCTGGTCTATCTGGATGGCACCGAGCTCGACTTCGTGCGCGAAGGGTTGAACGAAGGCTTCAAGTTCAACAACCCTAACTCGCGCGGTGAGTGCGGCTGTGGCGAAAGCTTCAACGTCTGAGGCTTTTTATTGTGGGTACTCCCTGTCATTTCGCCCTGTTCGAGCTCAAGCCTGAGTTTCAGCTTGATCTTGACCAGTTGGCAACGCGTTACCGAGAGCTGGCGCGCAACGTCCACCCGGACCGTTTCGCCGATGCTCCCGAGCAAGAGCAGCGTCAGGCGCTGGAGCGTTCTGCCAGCCTCAACGAAGCCTATCAGACCCTGAAGAGCCCGCCGAAAAGGGCGCGTTATCTGCTGGCGATGAATGGCAACGAGGTGCCGCTCGAGGTCACTGTCCATGATCCCGAATTTCTTCTGCAGCAGATGCAATTGCGCGAAGATCTCGAGGATTTGCAGGATGAAGCCGATCTTGCCGGGGTCGCGACCTTCAAGCGCCAGCTCAAGATCACCCAGGAGGAGCTGAACCAGAGCTTCGCTGCCTGCTGGAGTGATCCTGCACAACGCGAGCACGCTGAAAAGCTGATGCGGCGTATGCAGTTTCTCGACAAGCTTTCTCACGAAGTGCGCCAGCTAGAAGAGCGCCTCGACGATTAACCCCGTGCGGCTTCGGCTGCACGCCAGTGATTATTCTGAACAGCATGGCCTTACTGCAAATCGCCGAACCCGGCCTGAGTCCTCAACCGCACCAGCGTCGTCTGGCTGTGGGGATCGACCTGGGCACCACAAATTCTCTGGTTGCTGCCGTGCGCAGCGGCCTGTCTGAACCGCTGGCCGATGCAGAAGGGCAGGTCATTCTGCCGTCTGCGGTGCGCTATCACGCTGATCGTGTCGAAGTAGGGCAGTCGGCGAAAACCGCCGCCTCTCAGGACCCGTTCAATACCGTGCTGTCGGTCAAGCGCCTGATGGGCCGCGGCCTGACCGACGTCAAGCAATTGGGCGAGCAGTTGCCTTATCGTTTCGTTGGCGGCGAGTCGCACATGCCGTTCATTGACACCGTGCAGGGTCCGAAAAGCCCGGTTGAAGTGTCCGCCGACATCCTCAAAGTTCTGCGTCAGCGTGCTGAAGCGGCGTTGGGTGGCGAACTGGTGGGGGCGGTGATTACGGTTCCGGCCTATTTCGATGATTCCCAGCGTCAGGCCACCAAGGATGCCGCCAAACTGGCCGGCCTCAACGTGCTGCGCCTGCTCAACGAGCCTACGGCCGCTGCGGTTGCCTACGGCCTGGATCAAAAGGCCGAAGGTGTCGTGGCTATTTATGACCTGGGCGGCGGCACCTTCGATATTTCGATCCTGCGCCTGACCGGCGGTGTCTTCGAAGTCTTGGCGACGGGTGGCGACACGGCCTTGGGCGGCGATGATTTCGATCATGCGATTGCCAGCTGGATCGTTGCCGATGCCGGACTGTCTGCCGACATCGATCCGTCCGCGCAACGCAATCTATTGCAGACCGCCTGTTCGGCCAAGGAAGCGCTGACTGACGCCGAGTCTGTCGAGGTTGCCTACGGTGACTGGCGCGGCACGTTGACCCGCGAGGCGTTCAATGCGCTGATCGAGCCGATGGTTGCACGTAGCCTCAAAGCCTGTCGTCGTGCGGTGCGTGACACCGGTATCGAACTTGAAGAAGTCGAAGCAGTGGTCATGGTCGGTGGTTCGATCCGCGTTCCTCGCGTTCGCGAAGCAGTCGCCGAGCTGTTCGGTCGTCAGCCGCTGACGGATATCGATCCGGATCAAGTGGTGGCCATCGGGGCTGCGATCCAGGCGGATACCCTAGCCGGCAACAAGCGCGATGGTGGCGAGCTGCTGTTGCTTGATGTAATTCCGCTCTCGCTAGGGCTGGAAACCATGGGCGGGCTGATGGAAAAGGTCATTCCGCGCAACACCACGATCCCTGTGGCGCGTGGTCAGGAATTCACTACGTACAAAGATGGCCAGACGGCCATGAAAATCCATGTGTTGCAGGGTGAGCGCGAGCTGGTCAGCGACTGCCGGTCGCTGGCGCGTTTCGAATTGCGCGGCATTCCGCCGATGGTGGCGGGTGCGGCGAAAATCCGTGTCACGTTCCAGGTCGACGCGGATGGCCTGCTCAGCGTTTCGGCGCGTGAGATGGGCTCGGGCATCGAGTCGAGCATCCAGGTCAAGCCGTCCTACGGGCTGACCGATGGCGAAATCACCCGCATGCTCAAAGACTCCTTCGAATATGCCGGTGACGACAAGGTCGCCCGTGTACTGCGTGAGCATCAGGTTGACGCCGAGCGCTTGCTCGAAGCCGTTCAGGGCGCGCTGGATGCCGACGGCGAGCGCCTTCTCGACGAAGAAGAGCGCATGGTCATCACCCTGCAGATGGAAGAATTACGTGAATTGATGCAAGGCACCGATGGCTATGCCATCGAGCAGCAGACCAAGCGTCTGTCGCAGGTGACCGATGCATTTGCTGCCCGACGCCTCGATTCGACGGTAAAAGCCGCACTGGCCGGGCGCAACTTGAATGAGATTGAGGAATAACTGATGCCGCAGGTGATTTTTCTGCCCCACGCCGAGCATTGCCCGGACGGGTTGGTTGTAGAAGTGGAGCCGGGCACGTCTATTCTCGACATCGCCCACGAGCACCACATCGAGATCGAAAGCGCCTGTGGTGGCGTGTGCGCTTGCACCACGTGTCACTGTGTCATTCGCGAAGGCTTCGATTCGCTGAACGAAGCTGACGAACTGGAAGAAGACATGCTCGACAAGGCGTGGGGACTGGAAACGCAATCGCGTCTATCCTGTCAGGCCATTGTCGGCACCGAAGACCTGACCGTCGAAATACCCAAGTATTCGCTCAACCACGCGGCTGAAGCGCCGCACTGATTGAAGGTTTGCTCATGAGTCTCAAATGGGTTGATGTGCAGGAAATTGCCATCCAGCTGGCCGAAAGCCATCCGGATGTCGATCCGCTCACGGTAAGTTTCCCCAGGCTGCGCAAGCTGGTGATGGACTTGCCGGAATTCGACGACGACCCGGCCCGTAGTGGCGAAAAGGTCCTCGAAGCGATCCAGGCCCTGTGGATCGAAGAGGCGGATTGACGTTCAGTAACGTACGCCGTTAGGCAATACACCAGAACCCGCGTATAATTCGCGGGTTTAATTTTTCGCTTAAATCACTGTTTCTGGAGTTTCACCATGGCTGTTCAACGTACTTTCTCCATCATCAAGCCTGACGCCGTTGCAAAGAACGTAATCGGCGAGATCACCACTCGTTTCGAAAAAGCCGGTCTGCGCGTTGTCGCTTCCAAGCTGAAGCAACTGTCCAAGGCCGAAGCTGAAGGTTTCTACGCTGAGCACAGCGCTCGTGGTTTCTTCGGTGACCTGGTTGCATTCATGATCTCCGGCCCGGTTGTCGTTCAGGTTCTGGAAGGCGAAAACGCTATCGCTCTGAACCGCGAACTGATGGGCGCTACCAACCCTAAAGAAGCCGCTGCCGGCACCATCCGTGCTGACTTCGCTGATTCCATCGACGCCAACGCGGTTCACGGTTCCGATTCCGAAGCAGCCGCTGCTCGCGAAATCTCGTACTTCTTCGCAGCTACCGAAGTAACCGCTCGCTAAGTCATTCTGACTGACGAGTGAAGGGTGAATTCATGATTGCATCGACTGGTAAAACCAACCTGCTGGGTCTGACTCAGCCGGAAATGGAGAAATTCTTCGACTCTATCGGGGAGAAGCGCTTCCGTGCCGGTCAGGTCATGAAGTGGATTCACCACTTTGGCGTCGATGATTTCGACGCCATGACGAATGTCAGCAAGGCCTTGCGTGAAAAGCTCAAGGCCTGTGCCGAAGTTCGTGGTCCTGAAGTGGTCAGCGAGGACATTTCCAGCGACGGCACCCGTAAGTGGGTGGTGCGCGTGGAGTCCGGCAGCTGCGTCGAGACCGTCTATATTCCGCAGGGCAAGCGCGGCACCTTGTGTGTTTCGTCCCAGGCGGGCTGTGCCCTGGATTGCAGTTTCTGCTCCACCGGCAAGCAAGGCTTCAACAGCAACCTCACCGCCGCCGAAGTCATTGGCCAGGTGTGGATTGCCAACAAATCCTTTGGCAGCGTCCCGGCGACCGTCGACCGTGCCATCACCAACGTGGTGATGATGGGAATGGGTGAGCCGCTGCTGAATTTCGACAATGTCATTGCTGCCATGCATCTGATGATGGATGACCTGGGGTATGGCATTTCCAAGCGTCGGGTGACGTTGTCCACCTCCGGCGTGGTGCCGATGATCGACGAGCTGTCCAAGCACATCGACGTGTCGCTGGCCTTGTCGCTGCACGCGCCGAATGACGCGCTGCGCAACCAGTTGGTGCCGATCAACAAGAAATACCCGTTGCAGATGCTTCTTGAGTCCTGCCGCCGCTACATGTCCAGTCTGGGCGAGAAGCGCGTGCTGACCATCGAGTACACGATGCTCAAGGACATCAATGACCAGGTCGAGCACGCCGTCGAAATGATCGAGCTTCTCAAGGACACGCCGTGCAAGATCAACCTGATCCCGTTCAACCCGTTCCCGCACTCCGGCTACGAGCGTCCCAGCAATAACGCAATTCGTCGTTTTCAGGACTTGTTGCACCAGGCTGGTTATAACGTCACTGTGCGTACCACGCGTGGCGAAGATATCGATGCTGCATGCGGCCAGCTGGTCGGGCAGGTGATGGATCGCACGCGTCGTAGTGAACGCTATATCGCTGTGCGTGAGCTGAGTTCCGAGGCTGATGCGGCTCCGGTTGCGGCGACCAGAACCTGACCGGGAAGGACTCCATGTCTGTGCGTGCCTTGTGTTTACTGTATGTGGTCATGCTGCTGACGGCCTGTGTGTCTACGGGCAATGTCAATCCGCTCACCACTAAGCAGGGGCGCGACGAGGCACGCAGGGCCTACGTGCAACTCGGCCTGGGTTACCTTCAGGAAGGGCAGACCGAGCGGGCCAAGATTCCCTTGAAACGAGCGCTTGAGCTCGACAGTTCCGATCCGCAGGCCAACGCCGCACTGGCGCTGGTGTTTCAAACCGAAATGGAACCTGAGCTCGCCGAGCAGTATTTTCACGAGGCGCTGTCCGCCAGCAACAATGAAACCCGCATCGTCAATAATTACGGCAGTTTTCTTTACGAACAGAAGCGTTACAAGGAAGCCTACGAGCGTTTCGAACAGGCCGCGGCCGATAATCTGTATCCTGAGCGGTCACGGGTCTTCGAAAGTCTGGGCATGACCTCATTGCAGTTGGGCAATCGCGAACAGGCCCGCGAGCAGTTTACCAAGGCACTGCGCCTTGACCGCCGACTGTCGCGATCCTTGCTGGAAATGGCTCTGATGTCCTATGAGGACAAGCAATATGTGCCAGCGCGAGATTATTACGACCGTTTTAGCCAGCTCAGCGAGCAAAATGCACGTAGTCTATTGCTCGGTGCGCGCCTGGCGAAGATCTATGATGATCGTAACAAGGCGGCCAGTCTTGGTCTGCTATTGAAAAGACTCTATCCCGGTACGCCGGAATATCAGCAATACCTGTCGGAGCAATGATGAAAGCGGCGCATCCCGAAGTTGTAGCAACCACCCGCGTGAATCCTGGAGAAACCCTGCGCCAGGTCCGCGAGAGCAGGAGCTGGTCGCTGCCAGATGTGGCTTTGAGGCTAAACCTTACCGTGTCCTCCCTGAGCAACCTGGAGAACGGCAATTTTGAAAAGCTGCCTGGGCATACATTTGCTCGGGGGTATGTGCGTGCCTATGCCAAACTGCTTGATCTGGATCAGGCGGTACTGGTCGAACAGTTCGACCAATACACCGGAACCGACGGCAAAGGCAGTCCGGTGCATGCGTTGGGGCGTATCGAAGAGCCCGTCAGGCTTTCCCACAATATTTTGCGCATTGTCAGCCTGTTGTTGCTGGTCGTGTTGGTCGGCGGCGGTTTCTTCTGGTGGCAGGATCAGGCGTCCTTGCGTGGCAAGGACCAGTCCGGGCTGAACATGGAACACGTCGAGGTCGAAAGCGCCGACGGCACTACCCAGATTCACCCGCTGGACGAACCGGAAGAAGCGCCGGTGGCCGAAGTGCCACCTGCCGGGCAGACCTCGTTGCCGTTGAACACCGGCGCACCTGCCAGTGAAGCGCCGAGCGTGGCACCTTCCACACCTGCTGCTACTCATTCCACTGCGCAGCCACAAACGCCTGCGGCTGCAACCCCGCCTGCAGCGAACATGGCACAAGCACCCGTTGCCTCGCCGAATGTGCCGTCCATGCCGACGACACCTGCCGAGCAGCCCGCAGCCGTTGTGGCCGGTGCGGGCCAGGTGACCGTGCAGTTCGTCGCCGATTGCTGGACTCAGGTGACTGACGGCAACGGCAAAGTGCTGGTCAGCGGTCTGAAGCGCAAGGGCGAGAACCTCGATGTCAGCGGCAAGCCGCCGTTAACCCTGCGTCTGGGCTACGCGCGCGGTGCGCAGGTCAGCTATAACGGTCAGGCGGTTGACGTCACACCTTTCACCAGTGGCGAAACTGCTCGCCTGAAACTGGGGCAATAATTCATGCACGGCGAATCTCCGATCAAGCGGCGTGTTTCCCGCAAAATATGGGTGGGTTCTGTACCGGTCGGCGGCGATGCGCCGATTGCCGTACAGAGCATGACCAACAGCGACACCAATGATGTTGCCGCTACCGTTGCACAGATTAATCGTCTAGAAGCGGCAGGCGTTGATATCGTGCGGGTTTCCGTCCCGGACATGGATGCTGCCGAAGCATTCGGCCGCATCAAGCAGTTGGTCAAAGTACCATTGGTCGCGGATATTCATTTCGACCACCGGATCGCTCTGCGTGTGGCCGAACTGGGCGTCGATTGCCTGCGTATCAACCCTGGCAACATCGGTCGTGAAGACCGTGTGCGCGCGGTCGTCGATGCAGCGCGTGATCGCGGCATTCCGATCCGCATCGGCGTCAATGCCGGATCGCTGGAAAAAGACCTGCAAAAAAAGTACGGCGAGCCTACGCCGGAAGCGTTGGTCGAATCGGCGTTGCGTCATGTCGAGCATCTGGAACGCCTGAATTTTCAGGACTTCAAGGTCAGCGTGAAAGCCTCCGACGTGTTCATGGCCGTCGCAGCATATCGCCTGCTGGCCAAAGAGATTGTCCAGCCGCTGCATTTGGGTATTACTGAAGCGGGCGGCCTGCGCTCGGGTACAGTAAAATCGGCTGTCGGCCTCGGTATGCTGCTTGCCGAGGGGATTGGCGATACTATCCGCATCTCGTTGGCCGCTGATCCGGTCGAAGAGGTGAAAGTCGGGTACGACATTCTCAAATCGTTGCGCCTTCGTTCCCGTGGGATCAACTTCATCGCCTGCCCGAGCTGCTCGCGGCAGAATTTCGATGTGGTCAAGACCATGAACGAGCTTGAAGGTCGTCTAGAAGATTTGTTGGTGCCGCTTGATGTTGCGGTCATCGGTTGTGTGGTCAACGGTCCCGGCGAAGCCAAGGAGGCGCATATCGGCCTCACGGGTGGTACGCCGAACCTGATCTACATCGATGGCAAGCCGGCACAGAAACTGACCAACGACAATCTCGTGGACGAGCTTGAACGCTTGATTCGCGAGAAAGCGGCCGAAAAGACCGCAGCCGACGCCTCGGTCATCGTGCGCGGCTAACCAGGATTGCTAAGGATTTTCTGTGAGTAAGTCTCTACAAGCCATTCGTGGCATGAACGACATCCTGCCCGAGCAGACGCCGCTGTGGCGCCACTTCGAGGGCACTGTCTCGCGTCTGCTGGATAACTACGGTTACCGGCAGATTCGTATGCCTATCGTCGAATTTACCGACCTGTTCAAACGCTCGATCGGCGAAGTGACCGATATCGTCGAGAAAGAGATGTACACCTTTGCCGACCGCAACGGTGATTCTCTGACCTTGCGCCCGGAAGGCACGGCTGCCTGCGTACGCGCGGTCCTTGAGCATGGCATTACCGGCGGCGGTCAGGTTCAGAAACTGTGGTACATCGGGCCGATGTTCCGCCATGAGCGTCCGCAAAAAGGTCGTTATCGCCAGTTTCACCAGATCGGCGTTGAAGTGTTCAATCTCGACGGCCCGGACATCGATGCCGAACTGATCGTCATGACCTGGCGCCTGTGGTGCCTATTGGGCATTCGTGACGCGGTCAAGCTCGAGCTGAACAGCCTGGGCACCAGCGAAGCGCGTGCCCGTTATCGCGATGCGCTGGTCGAGTTCCTCTCGGCGCACCTCGATCAACTGGACGAAGACAGCCAACGTCGCCTGAAGACCAACCCTTTGCGCGTGCTGGACACCAAACATCCAGAAACCCAGGCGGTGCTGGTTAATGCGCCGAAGCTGGCGGACTATCTGGACGACGAGTCACGTGTCCATTTCGAAGGCCTCAAGGCGCGTCTGGATGCGGTCGGCATTCCTTATGTCATCAACCCGAAGCTGGTCCGCGGGCTGGATTATTACAGCAAGACCGTGTTCGAGTGGGTCACCGATCAATTGGGCGCTCAGGGCACTGTCTGCGCGGGCGGTCGTTATGACGGGCTGGTCGAACAGATGGGCGGCAAGCCGACGGCTGGCGTAGGCTTCGCAATGGGCATCGAACGTCTGGTGCTGCTGCTTGAAACGCTGGAGCAGGTGCCGGAAGAAATCGCCCGCCAGGTCGACGTTTATCTGTGTGCCTTCGGCGACGCTGCCGAACTGGCCGGGCTGACGCTGGCCGAGAAGGTCCGCGATCAGTTGCCGAACCTGCGTTTGCAGGTCAACGCCGGCGCCGGCAGTTTCAAGAGTCAGTTCAAGAAAGCCGACAAGAGCGGCGCACTGTATGCCTTGATCCTCGGTGAAGAGGAATTGGCGGCAAAGGTCATCGGCGTCAAACCCCTGCGTGGTCAGGGTGAACAACAAAATATTGCCTGGGACGCTCTTTCAGAGCACCTGGCCTCCTGCGTCGTGCAGGGTTGAAGCTGATTAACAGCCGTTTAGCGAATAGGAGTATTGGGGTGTCGGGTACCGAAGATGAAGAGCTGGCGGTAATGAAGGACTGGTGGCAGCGCAACGGCAAGCCTTTGCTGACCGGTGGGTTGCTGGCGCTGGTCGTGGTCTTGGGCTGGCAGTTCTGGCACAGGCATCAGGCCAGCCAGTCGCAGGGCGCCTCGATGCTTTATCAGCAGTTGCTGGAAACCGCTCTGACGCCAAGTGGTCAGGCTGATACCGCACGCGTTGCCGAGTTGTCCGGCAAGCTGAAAAGCGAATTCGGTGGCACTACCTATGCTCAGTTCGGTAGCCTGTTCGTCGCCAAGGTGGCGGTCGACGCGGGCAAGCTGGATGACGCAGCGGCTGAACTGAAAACCGTGACTGACAAACCGGCCAACGACACGCTGGCCGAGATTGCCCGTCAGCGTCTGGCACGCGTGCTGGCTGCGCAGAACAAGACTGACGACGCGCTGAAGCTGCTCGACGGCGATGCCGACAAGGCATTCCTCGCCAGCCGTGAAGAACTCAAGGGTGACCTGCTGGTACAGCTGGGTCGTACCGACGAGGCACATGCTGCATACCAAAAGGCCAAATCTGCTCTGTCCGAAGAGGCAGCAGTCGGTGGCCTGCAAATGAAGCTCGACGATCTGGCGAAAGGGGATGCGTGACGTGATTCGTTGGAAACATGCAGCATTGCTGGCTCTGGCCATTCTGGCCGCGGGTTGCAGCAGCAACAGCAAGAAGGAATTGCCGCCGGCCGAGCTGACCGACTTCAAAGAAGAAGTGGTTCTGCACAAGCAGTGGAGTCGCTCGATCGGCGACGGTCAGGGCAAGATCTACAACATGCTGGTTCCGGCCATCGACGGTGATCGCATCTATGCGTCCGACGTCACTGGCGAAGTGTTCTCGCTGGATCGTCTGACCGGCGACGTGATCTGGAAGAAGGATCTCGATCTTCCGGTTTCCGGCGCTGTCGGCGTGGGTTACGGCCTGGTGATGATTGGCACCCTCAAAGGTGAAGTCGTGGCCATGGACGCGGCGACCGGTGAAGAAAAGTGGCGCGCTCGCGTGACCAGCGAAGTGCTGGCTCCGCCTGCTACCAATGGCAGCGTTGTGGTCGTTCAGACTCAGGATGACCGCATCGTCGGTTTCGACGCTTCCACCGGCTCGCAACTTTGGATCTACGAAAGCACGCCAGCGGTACTGACCCTGCGTGGTACGGGCGCTCCGCTCGCTACCAACCGTCTGGCCGTTGCCGGGCTGTCGACGGGTAAAGTCGTCGCGCTGGACATTTCCAACGGCGTGCCGGTCTGGGAACAGCGCGTTGCCGTACCGCAAGGTCGCTCGGAACTGGACCGTGTAGTTGATATCGACGGCGGGCTGCTGCTCTCCGGCGGTACACTGTACGTCGCGACCTATCAGGGCCGCGTTGCCGGTCTGGATCTGGAAAGCGGTCGTGTACTCTGGCAGCGTGATGCTTCCAGCTACTCGGGCGTTGCCCAGGGCTTCGGCAGCGTCTATGCCACCTTGGCCTCCGGCACCGTCGAAGGTATCGACGAGCGTTCGTCCTCCGCCCTGTGGAGCAACGAGTCGCTGGCTCGCCGCCAATTGGGCGCGCCGGAAGTGTATTCCAGTTACGTCGCGGTCGGTGACATGGAAGGCTACCTGCACCTGTTAAGCCAGGTGGATGGTCGTTTTGTCGGTCGCGAACGTATCGACAGCGACGGCCTGCGTGCCCGTCCGCTGGTGGTCGGCGACATGATTTACGTGTATGGCAACAGCGGCAAACTGGAAGCCCTGACCATCAAGCAATAAGTGTCCAGGCCCGGGGCTTCAAGCTCCGGGCAACCTTGCTTCGGCAAGGCTGCAGCGTCTTCGGGCGCTGCTCCGAACTCCGGCCGCTGCCTTGCAGCGGCTTTTGTATTTTCTGAAATAACGAAGTGGAGAGCCGCATGGTTCCCGTAATCGCCCTGGTGGGTCGACCGAACGTCGGCAAGTCCACCATGTTCAACCGCCTGACCAGGACTCGTGACGCCATCGTCGGCGATCTGTCCGGTCTTACCCGTGATCGCCAATACGGAGAGGCGAAGTGGCAAGGGCGCTCCTATATTCTGATCGACACCGGTGGTATCTCCGGTGACGAGCATGGCATGGACGAAAAAATGGCCGAGCAGTCGCTGCTGGCCATTGAAGAAGCCGATGTGGTGCTTTTCTTGGTGGATGCCCGTGCGGGTTATACCGCCGCTGATCAGATGATTGGCGAGCACCTGCGCAAGCGCAACAAGCGTTCCTATGTGGTTGCCAACAAAATCGACAACATCGACGAGAACCTGGCGCGTGCCGAGTTCAGCCCGATGGGTCTGGGTGACGCCATTCCGGTGGCCGGTGCCCACGGTCGCGGCATCTCGCAGATGCTCGAAATCGCCCTGAGCGAATTCCCCAAGGATGAGGACGAACTTGAAGAAGGTGAAGTCGAGGAAGTCGCCGAAGGTCAGGAAGCCAAGCGCATTCCCGGCCCGAGCGAAAAAGACGGCATCAAGATCGCGATCATCGGTCGTCCCAACGTTGGCAAGTCGACGCTGGTCAACCGCATGCTGGGTGAAGACCGGGTTATCGTATATGACGAGCCCGGCACCACCCGCGACAGCATCTACATTCCCTTCGAGCGTAACGAAGAGAAGTACACGCTGATCGACACCGCCGGTGTGCGCAAGCGCGGCAAGATCCACGAAGAAGTCGAAAAGTTCTCCGTGGTCAAGACGCTGCAGGCCATCAAGGACGCCAACGTGGTGATCTTTGTGATGGACGCTCGCGAAGGTGTGGTCGATCACGACCTGAACCTGCTGGGCTTCGCCCTTGAAGCCGGCCGTGCACTGGTCATCGCGCTGAACAAGTGGGATGGCATGACGCCGGGCGAACGTGACTTCGTGAAGATCGAACTGGAACGCCGCTTGTTCTTCGTCGACTTCGCCGACATTCATTTCATCTCGGCCTTGCATGGCACGGGCGTGGGTAACCTGTATCAGTCGGTGCAGAACTCGTTCAAGTCGGCGGTCACACGCTGGCCGACCAGCCGTCTGACCCAGATTCTGGAAGACGCAGTCAGCGAGCATGCGCCTCCGATGGTCGGCAGCCGCCGTATCAAGCTGCGCTACGCTCACCTGGGTGGTGCCAACCCGCCGTTGATCGTGATCCACGGCAACCAAGTCGAGAAAGTACCGAAATCCTACGTTCGTTACCTGGAAAACACTTATCGCCGCGTGCTCAAACTGGTCGGTACGCCGATCCGTATCGAGTTCAAGGGTGGCGAGAACCCGTATGAAGGCAACAAGAACACGCTGACTGACCGTCAGGTCAACAAGAAGCGTCGGATGATGTCGCACCACAAAAAAGCCGACAAGAAGCGCCGCGACAAGCGCTGATTCGGTACTTGGAAAAAGGCGCTTCGCAGACTGTGTGAAAACCTAGCAATCTGCGCAGCGCTCAAAGAAAATGCTCCGTATCGAAAGATACAGAGCATTTTTCGTTATGGCCTACATCCAAGGTGAGTCCCGCAGCCAGACCAGCCTATTCCCGGTCTCGCTGGAAGAGTTGATCCCCGAGGATCACCTCGTTCGTGTCATTGACCTGTACGTTGCCAGGCTCGATCTGGTGCAACTGGGCTTCGATAAAGCGATTCCAAAAAGCACGGGGCGCCCTGCTTATGATCCCGCCGATCAGCTAAAACTCTACCTCTACGGCTATTTTCAGCGGATTCGCTCATCGCGACGTCTTGAAGCCGAGTGTCAGCGCAACATCGAAGTGATGTGGCTGATCAACCGGCTCAAGCCCGACTTCAAGACCATCGCCGATTTTCGCAAGAACAATAAACCCGCCTTCATCGCGACCTGCCGTGCTTTCGTTCGGTTTTGTCGCACGGCAGGCTTGATCGCCGGTGAGTTGGTGGCCATCGACGGCAGCAAGTTTCAGGCGGTCGCATCCTCACGGCGTCATGTGAATTTGAAGCAGCTCAAGCGCCAGGAAGAAAAACTGGATAAGCGCATCGCTCAGTATCTGGCCGAGCTGGATGAGGCCGACAAGGCTGAAACCACAGATTCAATTGATCGCAGCGCAATCAAGGTAGCCCTGGCACAGCTTGAGGCTCGACAACAGGATAATCAGAGTTGCCAGGCACTGATGCGTTCGATGGGCATCGAGCAGTTCAACACCCATGAAAGCGATGCCCGAATGATGCGCACGGCCAAAGGGCCACGTGTGGCCTACAACGTGCAAACCGTCGTGGACGCCGAGCATTGCCTGATTTTGCATCATGAGGTCACCCAAGATGGCGATGACCGAAAGCAACTGGAGCCGATGGCCAAGGCCGCCAAAGCAGAGTTACAGCAAGATGATCTGACGGTCACTGCCGATGCCGGCTACTCCAATGGCAAGCAGTTTCAGGCCTGCGAGGATGCTTCGATTACGGCCTATGTACCGCCCAATCGTTCGAAAAACCCTGGCAGTCAGGAAGAGCAGCTCTTTGAGCGAAAAGACTTTATCTATGAGACCGGACACGATCGTTTCCAGTGTCCGGCAGGCAAATGGTTAACGCTAAAACAGCACAACAAAGGTGATCGGATCTATCAGGCTGAGGTCGATGACTGCGCCAACTGCGCGCTGAAAACGCAATGCACTCGAGCCCGGCGCCGTTATGTCTCACGACATGCCCATGAAGAGGCTTTCGAGCGGATGGAGCAAAGAATGCAGGCGCATCCTGAGATGATGGCCAACCGAAGATCCATCGTTGAGCACCCCTTCGGCAACCTCAAGCAATGGCTATTTGGTAATGGCCGTTTCTTGCTGCGACAACTGGAGGGTACAAAAGCTGAAATGGCCTTGGCGGTGAATGCCTATAACCTGAAACGAGCGATTAAAGTGCTCGGTGTGCGCCATCTGATGGCTTTGATGGGCTGAGCGGACATTTTTTTCGTCTGCTGCCAATACAAAAAAAACGCCCCGAACAAGTCGGGGCGTTTGCTTGGGCCTTCATCAGTGTGTTTTCACACAGTCTGTTCGGCGCCTTTTTTTGTATTTGTTTTATGCGCTATTCTGCGTGGCCCGGGCCGTTTCGGTTGCGGAGAGATTGCAGGGAAAGGGTTCCATGATCGACAGCAAGTTGCCCAGCGTGGGCACCACTATCTTCACCGTCATGTCGCAGCTGGCCGCCGAAACCGGCGCTATCAACCTGTCCCAGGGTTTTCCCGACTTCGACGGGCCGCAGGCACTGCGCGACGCGGTCTGCCGCCACGTCACTCAGGGCCATAACCAGTATTCACCGATGACCGGATTGCCAGCGCTTCGTCAGCAGGTCGCGGCCAAGATCGCCCGCAGCTATGGGCGTGCGGTCAACCCGGACAGCGAAATCACCATCACGCCTGGCGCGACTCAGGCGATTTTCTGTGCGATCCATTCGGTCATTCGCCCCGGCGACGAAGTGATCATTTTCGATCCGTGTTACGACAGTTACGAGCCTGCCGTCGAGCTGGCGGGTGGACGTTGTGTGCACGTGCAGTTGGGGCTGGATGATTTCTCTATCGACTGGCAACAGCTGACCGACGCGCTGAGCCCGCGCACACGCATGATCGTCATCAACAGCCCGCATAACCCGAGCGGTGCGCTGATCAGCCGCGCCGAGCTGGATCGCCTGGCTGCGCTGATTGCCGATCGCGATATCTACCTGCTCAGCGATGAGGTGTACGAGCATCTGGTGTTTGACGGCCTTAGTCATGTCAGCGTGCTTGATCACGAGGAGCTGTATCAGCGTGCGTTCGTGGTCAGTTCTTTCGGCAAGACGTATCACGTCACTGGCTGGAAAACTGGCTACGTGGTCGCGCCGCCAGCGCTGACTGCCGAACTGCGCAAGGTGCATCAGTACGTGAGCTTCTGTGGCGTAACGCCGTTGCAGTATGCACTGGCCGATTTCATGGCTGAACATCCTGAGCATGTCGGTGAGTTGCCCGGCTTTTATCAGGCCAAACGGGATTTCTTCTGTAGCCAGTTGGCCGCATCACGTTTCAGCTTCAAGCCTGTGGGCGGCACGTATTTCCAATTAGTGGATTATTCGCAGATCAGGCCCGATCTCAATGACGTCGACATGGCGCTGTGGATGACCCGTGAGCATGGTGTAGCGAGCATTCCGATCTCCGTGTTCTATCAGAGCCCGCCAGCAGGGCAGCGCCTGATTCGGCTCTGCTTCGCCAAGCAGGAAGAAACATTGCGTCAGGCAGCGGAGAAACTATGCGCGATATGAGCGAGTTGCCAGACCTGAAGGTTGCCTTGGTGCAGACCACGCAGGCCTGGCATGACCGCGAGGCCAATCTCGAGCATTTCGGGCAGCTGCTGGATCAGGCTCACGAGGCTGATCTGGTGATCCTGCCGGAAATGTTCACCACGGGATTTTCCATGGAGTCCGAGAAACTGGCCGAGCCGGAAGCCGGGCCTGCATCGGTCTGGCTGCTGGAGCAGGCCAGACGGCTCGACGCGGTGGTGACCGGCAGTGTCATTATTCGCGCCGCTGACGGCAGCCATCGTAATCGCCTGCTGTGGGCGCGCCCGGATGGCGAGTTGCTGCATTACGACAAGCGACATCTGTTCCGCATGGCGGGCGAGCATGAGCATTACACGCCGGGTGAACGTCAGGTGATGTTCGAGCTCAATGGCTGGCGTATTCGTCCGTTGATCTGCTACGACCTGCGATTTCCGGTCTGGAGCCGCGACGCTCAAGACACCGACCTGCTGCTGTACACCGCCAACTGGCCGGGCGCGCGGCGTATGCACTGGAACCGCTTGCTGCCTGCCCGGGCAATTGAAAACCTCTGTTACGTGGCGGCGGTCAATCGTGTCGGTTCGGACGGAAAGGGCCTGACGTATACCGGTGACAGTCAGGTGCTGGATTTTCAGGGCGAGAGCCTGTTGAGTCCCGGCGAAGCCGACGGTGTGTTCATGGCGACGCTGAGCGCGGCGGACCTACAGGCCTACCGCACACGGTTCCCGGCCGGGCTCGACGCGGATTCGTTCGATATTCAATAAATTACTTCAGAATTTTTCAAGTCGGCCGATAGCGTGTCCAGACTTCCAGGAGACCGCCATGACCACTATCAATACCTCTTCGCTGAACAGCAATCCGAGTCCGTTTACGTTTGTCGTCAAAAAGCCGGAGGCCGATGCAGTAAAGGCCAGCACCACCAGCGCTACGGATGCAGAGAAAGCCACGGATGAATCGACCACGGTATCGACCGAGGTCAAGACCGGTGCAGCGTCTGGTGGCGGCAGTGTTGGCGGATCCAGCCCGTCTGCATTCGATGAAACCATCGAGAAGATAAAACAGCAGATCAAGGACGCTCAAAAGCAACTGGCGCAACTGCAGGCGCAACTGGCCTCGGCTCAAAGCGGCAAAAGCACGCCGGAAGAAAAAGCTCAGAAAGCCATGGCGATCCAGGCGCAAATCTCGGCCACCAGCGCTAACTTGCAGACCTTGCAAGGTGTGTTGCTGCAATTGCAGACCGAAGGCGGCGTAAAAACCACCGCTTGATGCCCCAGCGCTGATGGCCGCTCCCACGAGGTATAGCGAGGACTGTGTGGGGGCGGACCTGCCCCATCGCGGACAACCGAAGCGTCGCCCGGTCCGCTTCCACAATTTGTAGCGCGGACTGTTGTGGGAGCGGACTTGTCCGCGAATAGGCAGAACGCTCTTCAGAATACTGCGCGGAGCATCCCGCGCACGAACGCCCCTACCTCTTACTCATTCACGTTCATGAACTTGCGGGCCCACTCTACGTAGTCTTCAGGCTGGGTATAGGTATGGGTCAGTCCGGTAGCGCTCATGTTCGACTCGCTGCCGAGTATCTGTCGCTGCTCGCGCAGGCAGTCATAAGTCGCCTTGATCGCGGCGAAGTAGGCGGCGTGTCCATGCACGCAGACTCGTACGCCCATCTCCGCCAGACGCGCGTTGTCGTGCAGCTCCGGGTTGCCGTAAGTCACCAGCATCAGTGGCACGGTCAGGCCTTCTGAAATCTGCGCCAAGTGATCGAAGTCCCGAATCCCGACGATGGTAATGCCGTCAGCCCCGGCAGCCTGATACTGCTGAACCCGGCTGATGGCTTCTTGAACAGGAATGATCGCCGCGTTGGTACGGGCGAAGATCGACATCTCCGGATCAACGCGTGCTTCCAGGGCTGCGCGGATTTTGCCGACGCCTTCAGCCGTGGAAATCAGGTCGGTGGATTTGCGCCCGAACTGCGCAGGCAGCAGGGTATCTTCGATGGTCAGCGCAGAGATGCCAGCGCGTTCCAGTTCGACAACGGTGCGCATGACGTTAAGGGCATTGCCATAACCATGGTCTGCGTCCGCGATCACCGGCAGTTGGGCAACGCGACCGATGCGCGTCGCCTGTTCGACGAATTCACTGAGGGTAATCAACGCGAAGTCAGGCGCTGCCAGCACTTGCAGGGAGGCAACGGAGCCGCCGAGGATGCCTACTTCAAAGCCCAGGTCCGCTGCGATGCGCGCTGACATAGGGTCGAACACCGAGGCCGTGTGATAGCAGGCGTTCGACGAGGTGAGGGCGCGAAAACTGCGGCGCAGATCTTGATGGGAAGCCTTGGGCATAATCGCTCCAAATATGATTGGATCAGCTCAGCATTACCGAGGCCGATAGTAATTTCAATGCACGAGGAGTCTGCCCGAGCATTCTTTTCGTCCGGAAATCAATGCAATAGTCGTCTTGGTTTTATTAGGAAAGATAAAGCGGGCAGGGCATTCCGGCCTGGCATCGTCAGCATATGATTTGCTGTTGGATTTCGACCAGTCTGGACTAAAGGCAGCATGCTACCACAGCATAAATGAAAAAGATTATGCCGAAACAGGCAGGGTCATGCACAGACTGCAAGAGGCCTGCGAGCGCGTGACGGGTAAGGGAATCGGGTTAACGAGGCAGGATGACGAACGTGCGTCCGCCATCCTGTTTGATGACTCAGGCCGCTTTGGCCTGGGCCTGGCTCAGCGAACGATTCAGTGCGCTGAACAGAGCACGGAAGCTTGCCGTCGTGATGTTTTCATCGATGCCCACACCGTGCACGGCACGTTCGCCGTTCACCCGCAGTTCGATGTACGCCGCAGCCTTGGCGGTGGTGCCGGAGCCGATGGCGTGCTCGTTGTAGTCCATGATCTCCACAGCCAACGGCAGGCCGGCGACCAGCGCTTCCAGAGCGCCTTTGCCCTTGCCACGCCAGTGCTGGGTTTCGCCATCCACGTGCACTTCGGCATCCACGGCGCTATTGCCGTTTTCTTCCTGCAACCGGTGGCTGATCAGCGCATAAGGCGTGTTGGCCTGCAAGTATTCGCGACGCAGCAACGAGTAGATCTGTTCAGCCGTCATCTCCAGGCCGAGGCGATCGGTTTCACCCTGAACCACCTGGCTGAACTCGATCTGCATGCGGCGCGGCAGGGAAATGCCGTATTCCTGTTCCAGCAAATAGGTAATGCCGCCTTTGCCCGACTGGCTGTTGACGCGAATCACTGCTTCGTAGCTGCGACCGATGTCGGCCGGATCGATTGGCAGGTAAGGCACTTCCCACAGCTCGCCCTCTTTTTGCTGCGTGAATCCCTTGCGAATGGCGTCCTGGTGCGAGCCGGAGAACGCAGTGTGAACCAGATCGCCAACATAGGGATGACGAGGGTGAACCGGAATCTGGTTGCACTCTTCTACGACTTTGCGCACACCGTCGATGTCCGAGAAATCCAGCCCCGGATTGATGCCCTGGGTATAGAGGTTCAGCGCAACAGTGACCAGGTCGACGTTGCCGGTGCGCTCGCCGTTGCCGAACAGGCAGCCTTCAACGCGATCCGCGCCGGCCATCAAGCCCAGCTCGGTGGCTGCGACGCCGGTGCCCCGGTCGTTGTGGGTGTGCAGGCTGATCAGCACGCTGTCGCGGCGCGTGATGTGGCGGCCGAACCATTCGATCTGATCGGCGTAGATATTGGGTGTAGCGACTTCAACGGTGGCCGGCAGGTTGAGGATCACCTTGTTGTCCGGGGTCGGGTTCCACACGTCGATCACCGCATCGCAGACTTCCTTGGCGAATTCCAGCTCGGTCGCACTGAAGGTTTCCGGCGAGTACTCGAACGTCCACTGGGTTTCAGGCTGCTGTGCTGCATATTTGACGAACAGCTTGGCCGCGTTGACCGCGATTTCCTTCACGCCTGCCTTGTCCTGATTGAAGACAATGCGCCGGAATGAAGGGCAGGTCGCGTTATACAGATGAACGATGGCCTTTTTGGCGCCACGCAGCGATTCGAACGTGCGAGCGATCAAGTCTTCGCGAGCCTGGGTCAGCACCTGAATGGTGGTGTCGTCCGGGATGTGGCCGTCTTCGATCAAGGTCCGAACGAAATCGAAGTCGGTTTGCGAAGCTGCCGGGAACGACGCTTCGATTTCCTTGACGCCGACGCTGACCAGGGTTTTCCAGAAGCGCAGTTTCTTGACCGAATCCATCGGCTCGATCAAAGACTGATTGCCGTCGCGCAGGTCGGAGCTGCACCAGATCGGCGCCGTATCGATGGTTTTCGAAGGCCAGGTGCGGTCAGCCAGGTCGATGGTCGGAAACGCGCGGTACTTTTTCGAGGGATCAGTGAGCATGGTCATCTGGAAATCCTTTTGGAGTGAACGGGCCGGGTTGGCCGCGGCCTGTCGTTCTGAAATAGGGGGGTAGCGAGCAAGCGTGAGGCACCGCAATCTAGCCAGGCAGTCGGGCACTGACCAGGCTAAGGCACCGATGTTGGCGCAACAGAATAAGGGTTTGAGCGTTTTTCATGAGGCCAACCGTACCCACTGGCATGAGCAATGGCAAGCACTTGGAAAAAATTGGGATAAATTCTCGTAATAGATGTTTTTGCAGGATTTTATAGCGAGTTTATTTGATTTGATTGGCGGTTGTTGTCGGGGGAGAGCGAAGCGCGCAAAAATAGCCCGAGTGCGAATTCCGAACGAGCCACTGTTGAGGATGAGGCTGTGAAAGAGCAAGACTGGAAGCATTTAAGTGCAGTGAGAGAAGTCGCAGTCGAGCGACTTTACGAGCGGGTTTTTCAAGACTTGCAGGTGGCGGTTGGTGCCGAGGGGAAGTCTCGCCGGGAGTTGGTGCACGGCGCCAAGGGTGTCATAGACCATGGCCTGAAAGAGGTCAGAGACGTTTTCGATTCAGTCAGGTTTTCTCGTTCCAACGCGAAAATCATTCTGATAGCCATGATCAACTCAGGCCTGCTCGACGAGCAGGACGTTGCTGGTTTCAGTGACGAGGTGCAGGCATACCTTGCAAGATGGCGCGACGTTTCACTTTAGAATCGAGGCGCCAAAGAGTGTTTTCAGCGCACAGGACATGCTGCTCCCGCCAGGTGCAATAATTGCGGGGGCGAGCCGGGCGACGCTTCGCATGCTCGCCCATGATCTCAGGGCTGAAACGCGCCAATGAAGATCGCCGGATCTACCCGCGCATCATTCAGGCTGACATTCCAGTGCATATGCGGGCCGGTGGCCCGTCCGGTCGCGCCGACTTTGCCGACTACGCCGCCGCGCGGGACCTGATCACCGACCTTCACGTCGATCTTCGACATATGGCAAAACATGCTGATAAAGCCTTGCCCATGGTCAACGAACACGGTGTTGCCGTTGAAGAAGTAGTTGCCGGTCAGAATGACCTTGCCGGCCGCCGGAGATTTGATTGGCGTCCCGGCCGGGACCGCGAAGTCCAGTCCTGAGTGCGGGTTGCGCTCTTCACCATTAAAGAAGCGGCGCACGCCGAACTTGCTCGACAGCGGGCCGTTGACCGGTTTGTCGAGAATCAGATTGCTCGGCGTGCCGGGGCTGAAGCTGCGATAGGCGCGCAGCTGTTCGGCCAGTTCGCCCTCGATGCGTTTGTTGTCTTCAGGGTTGGGATTGACCTGACGCTTGTTCTTGAGGGTGATGTGCTGTTCCGGGTATTTCTTGCTGCCGACCGTGAAGTTGAGTGTGCGCCCGCCAGACGTCACCTGCTGGATGCCCGGTTTGACGGTCAGCGGAATGCCGACAATCGCCAGCCAGCGCGTGCCTTGTTCCTTGACGACCAGCACCGGCTTGCCTTGATAGGTGGCAGTCGGTGCCTGGGCGCCGCTGCCCAGATCGATGACGGCCACGCCGCCGGGCACCGGCTTGTCGAGCGCGCGAGTGATAAAGCTGTCAGCGTGCGCGGGCAGGCAGAGCAGCAAGGCGAACAGCGGGGCGATAAAACGTAGCATCAGGCAGTCAGTCCAGAAGGGAGAGGGTCACAGGCGTGAGGTGATTGTCTTCGACGCGTACTTGCAGTTCGCCTTCACCCAGCCGGGCGGTCAGTCGCTGGCCTGTCCGGGTCTGTGCGGCGGTGCGTATGGCGTGTCCTCGTTCGTCGAGCAGGATGCTGTAGCCGCGCCCCAGTGTCGCGAGCGGGCTGACCACGTTAAGGGTCTGCATCTGGCTTTGCAGTTGCAGCTTGCGCGCCTTGATTTGCTCGCGCATCGCCCTCGGCAGGCGCTCTGCCAGCACGTCCAGCCGTTGACGCAGGAAGGCCAGCGTGCGGCCCGGGTGCTGCGCAGTCAGGCGGCTTTCCATGTGCGCAAGACGCACCTGCCTTTTATGCATGTTCTGCTCGAAAGCACGACGCAGGCGCATGTCCAGATCATCCAGACGCTGGGACTGCTGGCGTAATCGCTCGCCGGGATGGCGCAATCGTCGAGAAATACCTTCAAGACGCAGCCGCTCGCGCATCAGTCGGTCCTGCATGCGGCTGACCAGCCGACGGTGCAGGTTATCGACGCGGCGGTGCAGGTCGCTGGAATCCGGGGCCAGCAGCTCGGCGGCAGCGGAGGGCGTCGGGGCCCGAACGTCGGCCACGAAATCGCTGATGGAAACGTCGGTTTCATGGCCGACCGCGCTGACAATCGGCGTGACACACGCATCGATGGCACGGGCCACGGCTTCTTCGTTGAAGCACCAGAGGTCTTCCAGCGATCCGCCGCCACGAGCAAGAATCAAGGCGTCGAAGCCTCGGGCATCGGCCAGTTTCAGCGCGCGGACAATCTGATTGATCGCCTCGCGGCCCTGAACGGCGGTAGGGATCAGCGTCAGTTCGACTCGTGGTGCGCGACGGCGGAATACGCTGATGATGTCGCGAATCACCGCGCCGGTCGGCGAACTGATGATCCCGATGCGTTGCGGGTGCAGCGGCAACGCGACCTTGCGCTCGGCGCTGAACAGGCCTTCATCGCTGAGCTTGGCTTTCAAGGCGTCGAACGCCAGTCGCAATGCGCCGTCACCGGCCGGTTCGACGGTGTCGAGGATCAACTGATAGTCGCCACGGCCTTCGAACAGCGAAACCTTGCCACGCACCTTGACCTGCAAGCCGTCCTTGAGCGCCTGACGCACACGCGCCGCGCTTTGCCGGAACAGCGCGCAACGCACCTGCGCGCCGGAATCCTTCAGCGTGAAGTACACATGCCCCGAGGCCGGGCGCGACAGATTGGAAATCTCGCCTTCGACCCAGATGCTGCTGAACACGTCTTCCAGCAACACGCGCGCGCGGCCGTTGAGCTGGCTGACAGTAAGGACTTCCCGGTCGAGGCCGAGTCTTGCGAAAGGGTCTTTGATCATGTCGGGCATCATAATGGCAATGCCTGCGCAGCGCACGGGTCTGTAACGTTGCCTGTGGGGATTTGACCTTGACCTGAAACGCTAGCCTATTAAGCTGCGGCCTCGAACAGCTTCGAGCGACGCTTCACCATGAACACCCAAAGCATCATCGTCCCTCAAATTTCCACGTTTCCCGGTCACGAAACCCGTGCGCGGCTGATCCTGCGCTGGCTGGTGAAACTCAATGTGGTCGAGCCGGAACTCACCACTTGCGGGCGCGCCTACAACAAAATGGCCTACGCGGTGGCTCCCGGTGCCCGCGCCGTCGTGAAAAAGCCTGCGGCCTTGCCGTTCGGGCAGCCGGTCAACGGGCTGGAGATCGTCACCAAACGTTGCATTTTCACGCCGCTGAACAACTTCGCCGAAGAGGCCGGGTGCCCGGAATGTCGTCGCGAAGTGGGTGAGGCGCTGTTCGACAGCCTGGAAGACTGGATGCCCGGGCATACCGATAACTTCACCTGCCCGGAATGCCGTCATGAAGACGATATCAACGGCTTTCTGTTTCTGGACGCCTGCGGGTTTTCCAACCTCGGTTTCATCTTCAATAACTGGCTGGATGCCGGGTTTACCCAGAGCTTTCTGGATGACTTCGCCGAACGTCTGGATCGCCCGGTGTCCTGTGTGCAAGTGCGCTTATAAACAGCTTCGATAATAGGCTGAGGTTTACATTGAGCCGGGCAGGGTGTGTGGGTATAATGGCGCGCTTCCAATTTCCCGCCCGGGAGCCCCCGCGATGCTGCGTATCAGTCAAGAAGCCCTTACATTCGACGACATTCTCCTTGTGCCCGGTTATTCCGAGGTACTTCCTAACGAAGTCAGTCTGAAAACCCGTTTGACCCGTGGCATCGAGCTGAATATTCCTTTGGTCTCTGCTGCAATGGATACAGTCACCGAGGCCCGTCTGGCAATTGCCATGGCCCAGGAAGGCGGTATCGGTATCATCCACAAGAACATGACCATCGAGCAACAGGCCGCCGAAGTGCGCAAGGTCAAGAAGTTCGAGGCCGGTGTCGTCAAGGACCCGATCACGATCGAAGCCGACGCCACTGTTCGCGATCTGTTCGAACTCACCCGCATGCACAATATTTCCGGTGTACCGGTGCTGCACAATGGCGACTTGGTCGGCATCGTGACGTCCCGCGACGTTCGCTTCGAAAACCGTCTTGATGTGCCTGTCCGCGAAGTGATGACGCCTAAAGAGCGCCTGGTCACCGTGCGCGAAGGCGCTGACAAGAACGAAGTGCGCGAATTGCTGCACAAGCACCGTCTTGAAAAAGTCCTGATCGTCGACGCCAACTTCGCGCTCAAAGGCATGATGACCGTCAAGGACATCGAAAAAGCCAAGGCATACCCGCTGGCCAGCAAGGACGATCAGGCTCGCTTGCGCGTCGGCGCGGCAGTCGGCACCGGCAAGGACACGGGCGATCGTGTTACCGCGCTGGTTGCCGCCGGGGTTGACGTGGTGGTGGTCGATACCGCTCACGGCCATTCCAAAGGCGTGATCGACCGCGTTCGCTGGGTCAAGGAGCACTTCCCGCAAGTGCAGGTCATCGGCGGCAACATTGCCACTGGCGAAGCTGCCCTGGCGCTGGTCGCTGCGGGCGCCGACGCAGTGAAGGTCGGTATCGGCCCAGGCTCGATCTGCACCACGCGTATCGTAGCCGGCGTCGGTGTGCCGCAGATCAGCGCCATCGCCAACGTTTCCGCTGCCCTTGAAGGCACAGGCGTGCCGATGATCGCCGACGGCGGTATCCGTTTCTCCGGTGACCTGTCCAAAGCCATCGTGGCCGGTGCGTCCTGCGTGATGATGGGCTCGATGTTCGCCGGTACTGAAGAAGCGCCAGGCGAGATCGAACTGTTCCAGGGCCGTTCCTACAAGGCCTATCGCGGCATGGGTTCGCTGGGTGCAATGTCCCAGGCGCAAGGTTCGTCGGATCGCTACTTCCAGGATTCGTCCGCCGGTGCCGAGAAGCTGGTGCCGGAAGGCATTGAAGGCCGTGTTGCCTATAAAGGTCCGTTGTCGGCCATCATCCATCAGTTGATGGGCGGCCTGCGTTCCTCCATGGGTTACACCGGCAGTGCCGACATCGAGCAGATGCGCACCAAGCCCGAGTTTGTTCGCATTACCGGCGCAGGCATGGCTGAGTCTCACGTCCATGACGTGCAGATCACCAAGGAAGCGCCGAACTATCGCGTCGGCTAAAGCCTCCCGCTTCAAGCCCCAAGCAATCAGCTACAAGCGGTGGTTACGCAAATGTAACTACCGCATTATTCCGACAACTTGCCGCTTGCAGCTTATAGCTTGCAGCTGCTCAGAGAGTTTCCATGGCCCTCGACATTCACGCCCACCGTATCCTGATCCTCGACTTCGGTTCCCAGTACACCCAGCTGATCGCCCGCCGCGTGCGTGAAATCGGCGTGTACTGCGAACTGCATCCGTTCGACATGGACGACGAAGCGATTCGCGAATTCGCCCCGCGCGGGGTCATCCTCGCCGGTGGCCCGGAGTCCGTGCACGAAGCCAACAGCCCGCGCTGCCCGCAGGCGGTATTTGACCTGGGTGTGCCGGTTTTCGGTATCTGCTACGGCATGCAGACCATGGCCGAGCAGTTGGGCGGCAAGGTTGCGGGTTCCGAGCTGCGCGAGTTCGGCTACGCTCGGGTTGACGTAGTCGGCAAAAGCCGTCTGCTCGATGGTATCGAAGACCATATCGACGCCGACGGCCTGTTTGGCCTCGACGTATGGATGAGTCACGGTGACAAGGTCACCAAACTGCCGGAAGACTTCCACATTCTGGCCAGCACCCCGAGCTGCCCGATTGCCGGTATGGCTGACGACGCTCGCGGTTACTACGGCGTGCAATTCCACCCGGAAGTGACCCACACCAAGCAGGGCGGGCGCATCCTGTCGCGCTTCATCCTCGATATCTGCGGCTGCGAAGCACTGTGGACCCCTTCGAAGATTGCTGAAGACGCTATCGCTCAGGTTCGCGCTCAGGTGGGTACTGATAACGTGTTGCTGGGCCTGTCCGGCGGCGTTGACTCTTCCGTGGTCGCAGCGCTGCTGCACAAAGCAATCGGCGACCAACTGACCTGCGTGTTCGTCGATAACGGCCTGCTGCGCCTGCACGAAGGCGAGCAAGTGATGGCCATGTTCGCCGAGAACATGGGCGTCAAAGTCATTCGCGCCAACGCCGAAGAACAATTCCTGAACAACCTGGAAGGCGAAAGCGATCCAGAGAAAAAGCGCAAGATCATCGGCCGCACTTTCATCGACGTGTTCGATGCCGAATCCTGCAAGCTGGACAACATCAAGTACCTGGCGCAAGGCACCATCTACCCGGACGTGATCGAGTCGGCTGGCGCAAAAAGCGGCAAGGCACACGTCATCAAGTCGCACCACAACGTGGGCGGCCTGCCGGAAGAAATGAACCTCAAGCTGGTCGAACCCCTGCGCGAGCTGTTCAAGGACGAAGTCCGCCGCCTCGGCCTCGAACTCGGCCTGCCTTACGACATGGTCTACCGCCACCCATTCCCCGGCCCAGGCCTGGGCGTGCGCATCCTCGGTGAAGTGAAGAAGGAATACGCGGACATCCTGCGTCGCGCCGACCACATCTTTATCGAAGAACTGCGCAAGGCCGACTGGTATCACAAAGTCAGCCAGGCGTTCGTCGTGTTCCAGCCAGTCAAATCGGTTGGCGTGGTTGGCGACGGCCGCCGCTACGCGTGGGTCGTGGCACTGCGTGCAGTGGAAACCATCGACTTCATGACCGCTCGCTGGGCGCACCTGCCTTATGAGTTGCTGGAGACGGTGAGTGGCCGGATCATCAACGAAATCGAAGGGATTTCGCGGGTGACTTATGACGTGTCGAGCAAGCCGCCGGCGACGATTGAGTGGGAATGATTGGACGTCCGGCATTGTCCGGCACCAACTAGCAAGAAATGCTCTGGAGCCCGCGTAATTGCGGGCTTTTGGCTTTTTGGGTCTGGCAAATTCTGGCAGCTTTGTGCATCGCCAAGCACCGTGTTTGTATGGCATGGTACGGGGCATTGACTGAGCCAAATGCCATGTTCGGTGCTCGATACCATGTCGCCCTAGTAGGGCAGGGCATGGTATCAAATCTCATCATCAGCCCGGTTTCATTGGGTTTTATCGTGGTGCATGAGTGCTTTTCTGAGCATGGTATTTTTTCAATGGAATCTGTAACTGCCATGCTGACCGATACCAAGCTGCGTAACCTCAAACCGCAAGAAAAACTCTACAAGGTGAACGACCGTGACGGGCTGTACGTGGCCGTCACTGCTGCCGGTTCCATCTCCTTTCGTTACAACTACTCAATCAATGGCCGTCAGGAGACCATCACGTTCGGTCGTTATGGCGTGGGTGGCATCACACTTGCGGAAGCCAGAGAGCGCTTGGGCGAGGCTAAAAAGATGGTTTCGGCGGGTAAGTCACCTGCCAAAGAGAAAGCCCGTGCCAAGGCACGCATCAAAGGGGCAGAGACGTTTGATGCCTGGGCGGAGAAATGGCTGCGTGGGTATCAGATGGCTGACTCGACGCGTGACATGCGCCGATCGGTTTACGAGCGCGAGCTAAAGCCGCACTTCGGTAATCAGAAACTGGTGGAAATCAATCATGAGGATCTGCGTACCCTGACAGATGCAATTGTGGAGCGTGGAGCTCCAGCCACGGCCGTGCACTCCCGCGAGATTGTGATGCAGGTGTTCCGATGGGCGATAGAGCGTGGCCAGAAGGTTGAGAATCCGGCCGATCTGGTGCGTCCTGCAAGCATCGCTAAATTCGAGCCACGCGATCGCGCTCTAGGGCCTGACGAAATCGCGTTGATGTATCAGTACCTGGACCGCATAGGCACTGCCTCATCCGTGAGAGTCGCCGCTAAGCTGCTGTTGCTGACCATGGTTCGCAAAAGTGAATTGACCAACGCTACCTGGAACGAAATCAATTTCAGCGAAGCCCTGTGGACTATTCCGAAAGAGCGGATGAAGCGGCGCAATCCCCATTTGGTGTTCTTATCTCAGCAGGCGCTGGATTTCTTCATTGCTCTGAAGACGTTTGCCGGTGGTTCGGATTATGTCTTTCCCTCTCGGTACGATTCTGATTTGCCGATGAGTACCGCGACGATCAATCAGGTGCTGACGCTGACCTACCGGCTTGCGCAGAAAGAAGGGCAGCCGTTGAGCAAGTTCGGACCGCATGATTTGAGGCGCACAGCGAGCACGCTGCTGCATGAGGCGGGTTACAACTCAGATTGGATTGAGAAGTGCCTTGCGCACGAGCAGAAGGGCGTACGGGCCGTTTACAACAAGGCTGAATACCGCGATCAGCGTCGGGCGATGTTGCAGGATTGGGCGGATATGATTGACGAGTGGACGCTCAAACGACCACGTCCAAGCAATGGCGGAAAAAAATGAAACTAGAGCTTTGAGCTTTCATGGTGATGTCTGCTTTCCAGACCGTCGCTTGATGGCCGCAGAAACAGCTTGGCGTGATACGCCAAGCTGCCGGGCGATTTCAGCCTGACTTGTAATTCCTTGCATCAACAGATCATCTATCGTGCTAGTTGGTGACTTCAGTGCTTGGAGAAGGCGGTATGCCTCTTTTCTGACCTCGGCATGGGTCTCGATATCCCAGCTTGGAAGGAAAGCAGCTTCTTGAGACCAGATTTTTGCAATCAAATCCTCATAATCCAGCACGAACCTCCTATCGCGTTGGTAAGCGCGGCGTGCCTCATCGCTACGTCGCGGATTGTGGGCCTCACAATAGAGTTTGCTCGGTTTAGCTGACCGCTCTGGTTGGCCGGGTAGGGCCGCAGGCCTTAGTAATTCACCGTGTTGCGCCCAAGTAGAAACGAGCATTCGGCGCTCCACGTGCTCACGAAATGCTGCTATCGAAAAGTCCCCGCGCAATTCCTGAATGTCACAGTACTTCGACAACATTCGAGGGGGCTCATACCTGCCGAACTCCCCATTCAATGCCCGTTCGTATCGATCCACCAAGGCATCGGCTTTTTTCTGAGCTTCGGTGCGAACAGACTCCGTTAATGGAACTGCTTTGATGTTCCCGCGCTTTAGGCGCTTGAAGACTTTCGGCGCCGCGATGCTGATCACATATTCGGTGGAGCGCCAACATAGCTCGCAGAAGCACCACTCGTATTGGTTACTCAACTTGGCCCGGATGCGACCCGACGATGTGTCGCTCTCTCTAACCAGCATTTGCAAAAGCGGGTCGTAGGTGCTCGACGTTTTTAAGTGTTTTCCCATTTTCCGATGATAGCTCTGATTGACAACCAAATTCTAACTTTTTTGCGCCCTGGTTCTGGCGCTCGAAGGCATTGTCAAGCATCTGACAACTTCGAAGGAAAGCGACCCCATGGAGACCAAACCAAAGAGCAAGACACTCATCAACCGTAAGAAATTGCATGCGATGATCCCGCTAGCAGAGCGCACGATCTACAACATGGAGCAGCGGGGCGAATTCCCGCGCCGTATTGCGTTAACCAGTCGAAATGTCGCTTGGGATTTGGCTGAAGTCGAAGAATGGATTGATGCGTGCAAGGCTTCTGGCCCAGCTCCCAGACCCGGAATTGGAGCCTGAATAGTGTGGGTCGGGCCCGACTCAGGGCCCATGCCGCAGCCGCATGTGCGAACTTCCCGCGCTCAACTTCAACGTTCACAGCTTGCGCTGTTCAGCTCTCAGGACGAGGCGCAGATGTACCATGACAGCAACAGGAGCGGGTTCTTCTCGCTACTGGTTGACGTTCGTGGCGAAAAGCGTCAATCGTCCCACCGGCTAGCGGCTATGCCCACCATACTCAATCTGGTTGACAAAACTCGCGACACTTGGATGGCTCAGGCCGAGTTCATCCGACCTAACCGGCGCGTCGTGAACCTGTCCCGGATTGGCCTGTTGTTCGCAGACCTCGACACCTACCGTATCCCCGCATTAGCTGGCCGCGACCCTGAAAAATTGGCTGCGTCCGTCTTGTATTTCTGCAACGAGGCAGGCGTGCCTGCGCCGTCTCTGCTGATCTACAGCGGTCGAGGCATACAGGCCAAGTGGCTACTAGAGGGCACGATTCCGCGCCAAGCGCTTCCCCGCTGGAATGCGTGCCAGCGTTACCTAGTGGATCGCCTCGCGCACATCGGAGCCGATCCGATGGCGAAGGACGCAAGCCGGGTTTTGCGTACAGTGGAGACGGTCAATAGCAAGAGTGGCGAAGTCTGCCGCGTGGTGCATGTCCAGAGCGACAAAAACGGCCAGCCGGTCCGGTACAACTTCGAGCATATGGCCGAGGCCCTGCTACCGACTGCCCGCTGGACTATCGAGCAGCAGCGGCAGGAGCAGAGCCAGCGGCGCGCCACGAAAAAGCTTTTCCTTTTGGTGCCCGGCGGCAAAGCCGACAATTTGCGCGGTTTCTCAGGTCGCCAGCTTGCTTGGGATCGCCTCGAAGACCTGCGCAGGCTCGCCGAGCTGCGCGGCGATGTCGTGGAAGGCCAGCGGATGCAGCATCTGTTTTGGCGGTTGAATTTCCTGTTACTTTCCGGGGCAACCAATAGCAAGCAGATGTACCACGAAGCTGCTGCGCTTGCCCGCGAATTAGATCCGCAGTGGAATAGCTGCTCCAAAGAGCTGATGACGCTGTTCAGCAAGGCAAAAGCCTACGAGGCCGGGGAGAAAGTCACCTTTGGCGGCAAGGAACACCCGCCGCTTTACACGCCCAGGAACGATACCCTTATCAACCTGTTTAGGATCACCCCCGAGGAACAGCAGCAGCTCAAGACTATCGTTAGCCACGCCGAGGCCGCAGGGCGCCACAGGAGGCGCGAGGAAGGTCGCAGACGCGCTGCTGGTGCCGTGGACCGGGAAACTTACCTCGAAACGGCTAACGGCAAGCTAGCAAAGGCTCAAGCGCTTCGGGCGGAAGGCTTAAGCGTGCGAGCCATAGCAAAGCGTATGGGCGTATCAGTTATGGCTGTGTCTAGGGAGGCGCTGCAAAAATAGCCAACTGTCCCCACCCTTGGCACACTAAGTTCCTTCAACAGCCTCCCTCTCCGTGAGCGTTACGCGCGTGCAGAAGACCTTCTCCGAACTCGAATATACCGGCAAGAAAAAGCAGACTCGCCGAGATCGCTTCCTGGCTGACCTTGAACAGTTGGTGCCTTGGGCCCTGCTGGAGGCGCAAGTGGCGCCGTTTTATAGCAACACCGCAGGCAAGCGCGGACGCCCTGCGATAGGGGTGTCGCGCATGTTGCGCATGTACGTCGTGCAGCAGTGTTTCGGTTTCTCCGATGAAGGTTGCGAAGATGCCGTCTACGACAGCCAGGCCATCCGCGGTTTTATGGGTATCGACCTGGGTCGCGAGTCTGCACCGGATGCCACCACCTTGCTGCGTTTTCGCCGCTTGCTGGAAGTCCATCAGCTAACCCGGCTGCTGTTTGAAACGATTAACCAGCATCTGGCCAGCCGGGGGCTGCTGCTCAAGGAAGGCACTATCGTCGACGCTACTCTGATCGCCGCGCCGCCCTCGGTCAAGAACCGAGAAGGCAAGCGTGATCCTGAGATGCATCAGGCCAGGAAAGGCAATCAATGGCACTTTGGGATGAAGGCCCACATTGGTGTAGACGCCACGTCGGGGCTGGTGCACAGCGTAGTAGGGACGGCCGCTAACGTGGCGGATGTCACCCAGGTTGGCCAGTTGCTTCACGGTGACGAAACCTATGTTTCGGGTGACGCTGGATACACCGGTGCGGCCAAGCGACCGGAGCATGCTGAACGGGACGTTATCTGGTCGATTGCAGAACGGCCAAGCAGTTACAAGCAGCACGGCGAAGGCAGCGTGCTGTATCGGGTCAAGCGCAAAATTGAATATGCCAAGGCGCAACTGCGTGCCAAGGTCGAGCACCCCTTCCAGGTAATCAAGGTGCGCTTCAATCATCGCAAGGTTCGCTACCGTGGGCTGGAAAAGAATACAGCGCAGTTGTTCAGTTTGTTTGGGTTGGCCAATCTGATGCTGGCCAAGCGGTATTTACAACAGACGGCAGGATAAATCCGTCTGAAAGGCGGGACTGGCCCGCCTTTCAGCAAAATGAGGGCAGAAATCTGCTCGAGAAACGTAAAATAAGGCCGGCAGGTTGAAAAAAACCGGCTTGGAAATGGGGACGGTGCGAACGGGTTAATTGTTCAGCGTCTCCCTAAAGCTATACCCATACCATAATCTTCGACAATGGTTGCAAGGATCTGCCCCCCCCCCCCATTCGTCCACGTTTAGGCCGCAAAGCGATTGGCTATGGTCGTAGGGGTCCTAGAGGAAAGCGGTAACAAGCGTAACTCGGGCCGCGTTTCTGCTTGAGTGGCTGAGTCCAAAGGTTAGCGCGAACAGGTAAAAAGAGGATTTTTTGTAGGGCAGACTGTCCGCTTCTGGCCGGTTCCTATCGCTCGACTCCATCCAGCTTGCCGGTCAGATTCGATGCAAGCGACAGAACAGTAGCAATGCGTAAAGAAGGTCGGGAGGGAAGCAATGACCCAACCTCATATGGGGCTGCGAAAAACAGACCGCCATCCAATTGCCCGGAGGCTTCGCCATTAGTAATACGCACGGACTTGGTACACTGATTTATGGAGCGTTTATGTACCTAGGGAGACGCTGAACAATTAACCCGTTCGCACCGTCCCCATTTCCAAGCCGGTTTTTTTCAACCTGCCGGCCTTATTTTACGTTTCTCGAGCAGATTTCTGCCCTCATTTTGCTGAAAGGCGGGCCAGTCCCGCCTTTCAGACGGATTTATCCTGCCGTCTGTTGTAAATACCGCTTGGCCAGCATCAGATTGGCCAACCCAAACAAACTGAACAACTGCGCTGTATTCTTTTCCAGCCCACGGTAGCGAACCTTGCGATGATTGAAGCGCACCTTGATTACCTGGAAGGGGTGCTCGACCTTGGCACGCAGTTGCGCCTTGGCATATTCAATTTTGCGCTTGACCCGATACAGCACGCTGCCTTCGCCGTGCTGCTTGTAACTGCTTGGCCGTTCTGCAATCGACCAGATAACGTCCCGTTCAGCATGCTCCGGTCGCTTGGCCGCACCGGTGTATCCAGCGTCACCCGAAACATAGGTTTCGTCACCGTGAAGCAACTGGCCAACCTGGGTGACATCCGCCACGTTAGCGGCCGTCCCTACTACGCTGTGCACCAGCCCCGACGTGGCGTCTACACCAATGTGGGCCTTCATCCCAAAGTGCCATTGATTGCCTTTCCTGGCCTGATGCATCTCAGGATCACGCTTGCCTTCTCGGTTCTTGACCGAGGGCGGCGCGGCGATCAGAGTAGCGTCGACGATAGTGCCTTCCTTGAGCAGCAGCCCCCGGCTGGCCAGATGCTGGTTAATCGTTTCAAACAGCAGCCGGGTTAGCTGATGGACTTCCAGCAAGCGGCGAAAACGCAGCAAGGTGGTGGCATCCGGTGCAGACTCGCGACCCAGGTCGATACCCATAAAACCGCGGATGGCCTGGCTGTCGTAGACGGCATCTTCGCAACCTTCATCGGAGAAACCGAAACACTGCTGCACGACGTACATGCGCAACATGCGCGACACCCCTATCGCAGGGCGTCCGCGCTTGCCTGCGGTGTTGCTATAAAACGGCGCCACTTGCGCCTCCAGCAGGGCCCAAGGCACCAACTGTTCAAGGTCAGCCAGGAAGCGATCTCGGCGAGTCTGCTTTTTCTTGCCGGTATATTCGAGTTCGGAGAAGGTCTTCTGCACGCGCGTAACGCTCACGGAGAGGGAGGCTGTTGAAGGAACTTAGTGTGCCAAGGGTGGGGACAGTTGGCTATTTTTGCAGCGCCTCCTTAGGTCTTCCCGATCCAATTACTATTTCGACAACCGATCATTGTCAACAGGTGTTCGCGAGGGTCAGGAACCGTCTATTCGGTGAAACCAGCACCTACAAAAAAATGGACATGGATAAATACCGACGCGTACATTTTGATCGGACAGCACCAGCCTGGCGAGAGTTTGCTGAGCTTGCTGCCTTGGCCGAGGCCTACGAAGAGGCGTTGCACCATGAAGGTTTCGTCGACTTTGAGGATCTAGTCATCTACGGGGAACGGCTAGTAGCTGAGCATGACTGGGTCTTGCCGCTCGTAAGCGCGCGGTTCCCAATGCTAGCTGTTGATGAGTATCAGGATCTGGGTATAGGCCTGCACCGCATCGTAAAGCGACTCGTGTTTGACGGAGGAGTTCGTTTGTTTGCAGTGGGGGATGCTGACCAGTCAGTGTATGGCTTCAATGGTGCTGACTCTAGCCTGCTACATGAGCTGGCTGAGCGACCGGATGTCGAATGTGTGAAATTGGAAGTTAACTACCGTTGCGCTGAAACCATTGTACGGGTATCTGAACGAGCCTTGGGCGAGTTGAGAGGCTATCGGTCTTTCGATCCGGATAGGCAAGCGCATATTGATATAGTCGAGTGCCCTGATGGGCTGACACAACAGGCAAGGCGTGCGATCGAGGAAATTATTCCTGTTGCCTTGGCGGGCAAGCCGGGGCGACAAGTTGGTGACATAGCTATTCTCTACAGGAATGCGAGCATTGGGGATGTAGTCGCAAGTGCCGCTGCCGAAGCAGGATTGAGTTTTATCCGAATCGACACTTCAGCACCTTACCGAAAATGCGCTATTACGAGCTGGATTGAGGATTGTTCAGCGTGGTGTGCAGGAGGGTGGCGTGAGACGACGCCCCTATTACAAGGGTTGATAGATCGGTGGTTGGCATTTCATCGCCTGCGCTTGTCAGACAACAACGCTCGAGTCGAACGGAAGAAGCTAACTCAATTCCTGTGGGCTCATAGACGAAACCAATCTGCTATCTACTTTGTGAGAACCATACGTGAAGAGCTTCTTGATAACTTAATTGCGACTGATGCCAGTTTGCTTGACCAGGCTGCTCAGTTGGAAGCTATGACCCAAGCGCTACAGGAGGGCGGCACCCTGCAAGAGCTAGACATGGCACGCCTCGGCGGGCGTGACGGATCTCCCGACCAGCTGAATTTGTTGACACTCCATTCCGCAAAGGGGTGTGAATACGACGTGGTAATCATGCTTGGCCTAGACGAAGGTTCCTTTCACTGGACGAATGTTCAAGGTAATGATCTTCGTGAAAGCCGTCGACTTTTCTATGTTGGGTTTACACGAGCTCGTGATGAGGTGCATATGCTGTATTCAGGCTGGAACGAGAATCGTGGCCGTCGTTACTACTCAGGTCGTTTGCGCTTTCTTGAGGAGCTTATTGCAGATTAGGCGAGGTAGCCTGAGTGACCACTGGTGGAAAACGTTCCGCAGTTTTCCATCCTATACGAGCTGGAAAGCTGTGCCGGATGGAAAAAATTTACTTGTTCACCAGAGTCTGCGATTGGCGGTAATGGGTCGATTTCTGCCGGTTGCATTGCTGAGACAGGTCCGTGCGTATTAATGATGGCAAAGCCCTCCGCACCGTTGATGCCCTTCGTCCGCATTCATGTTGGAGGTGGTGAGCGATCCGTTCAGAATTGAGCGTAAGATAAGAGGGTTATGTTCGAAAAACAAACCCCGCGCTCGGGCGGGGTTGCTATTGGCAACTCACTACTTGTAACGACCTGCAATCGAAATGGCCCGGACCTGCAATCATCGCGTTTTTCGACCGGGATTAATTGCGTCTATCCGGCACCGCGAACCAGCATTGACTGCAAACGAACCTGCATCCACCCACTTCGACCTGCAATCGAGAGCGGCCGACCAGGATTAAATGCGACTGAAAACCGATGATTTTAGCGGGGTTTACGCGGATGCACTCGGCTTAGTGCACTTTCTGTTTCATTGCTCCGCACCCTGTACTGCGATCACACGATTCAGTCCGGTAGCCCGGTAGCGCTGCTGTTGGAAGCTCCAACCTCTTACCTCCGTAAGGTGCCATCGTCAAGTTTGTCTCTTTAGACTCTAGAATTTGTGAACGTACTGTATCAAAAATTAAAAACCGCCCTATTGAGACGCAAAAAGCGTCTCGGTCATACGTCTCACAAGGGTGTACTTAAATGAGACAGAAACGGCGGGTGGTCACTCGCAAATAATTCCGGTTCATGACGGTCGATTGCAGGTCTAATCAGATGAATGCAGGTTCATTCGCAAATAATACCGGTTTGCTGGCTCGAATAGACGCAATCAATCCCGGTCGAAAAACTCGATGATTGCAGGTCGAGGCCATTTCGATTGCAGGTCGTTACATTTATGGGTCGACGTCTCAGTTTCAATCACGATCAGCTTGCATGGAAAACGTCAGCAGACTCGACGGAAGATGTGTGCAAGGGGCCTGTCTTTCACAAGCTTCCGGCGATGAGTGAAGCTGAACTGGAGCCACAGCTCCGTAAGCTTGGCATGGAAAGGGCCGAACGCTATGGCGTTGAATGCAAATCTGGAAGATGGGGACCTTTTGATAAGGAAACGCCGGCATTTTTTCTAGCAAAGAATGGGTCGTTAGCTCTTTCATGGTATGACGGCGGACTGCTGAAGCTCGTGCGAGACTGATTACGGCAAATTGTTGTAAAAGTTATGGAATGTTGTGATGGCGATCAGGGGAAGAGCGCCTTTGTCATGCTTAGTCAGATGAGTTGCAACATGGCATTGTCTGCAGACCTGACTGGAGTTCGCCGGGTTGGCTGGCATCAGCGCGATGACTGATGCCAGATGGCAACTGCTACCCGAAACACGAGTTCGGACTTTTATGGCCCGGATAGCTGTCCGTTCAATGTTGAGGCGCACCCAGCTCCACCATCGCCCGCCATTTCTGCACGCTCGGCCTTTCCTGCATCCTCTTATGCCATTCCCGAAGGGCTTCACATTCATCGGGCACAGGGAGTTCCACCAGCGAGGCGAATATCATGCCGCCGAAAAGCGCGATATCAGCCATGGAGAAAGCATCCCCCACAACGAAAGGGCTGCTCTTCAGAACGCCGTTAAAGTAGTGCATTCCCCGAACGGCTTTGTCGCGCATGCGGCTGCCCCATTCGGGGTTCTGATACAGCTCTACCTGCGGCCCTAGCCCGGGCGTGGCATGGTGGAAGTACACACTGACCGCATCGAGCACTTCGATTTCGGCTCGCTTGGTCATCATGTGGATAAGACCCTTCTCCAGGGGCGTTCTCCCCGTAAGTACCGGGTTGTCATCCAGAGCATCAAGGTACTGAGTAATTGCGGTGCACTCGGCAATGAGCGTGCCGTCATCCAGCTCTAGAACGGGTAGCGTCCCGGAGTAATTAATGGCCAGAAACTCAGGTTTCTTGTGCTCGCCTGTCCAGAGGTTCACCGATACAAATTCGATTCGCGATAACAGACCCTTTTCTGCTAACGCGATTCTCACCCGTGCGGGGTAGGGGCCATTGAACCAGTCGTAGATTTTCATCGTGGGGGCGTTGGCCGTATGGATCTGCTGATTTGAAGGGGTCATGGAATTTGTCTGCCTGTCAGTTGGTAGGTAGTTAAAGATTCTACCCGGATGATGCGGATGTCAAGACCTGTCTACCAGTTGGCAGGTTGTTGCGGTTGCGGGTAGAATCTTCTTCGTTGATTTCGCAGGCAGCAGTCAGAGGCAATGTGATGGGGAACGCTCGAGAGGCCATTTTGCAAGCAGCAAAAGTGGCAGCGCAAAGGCACGGCTACAGCGGCATCAACTTTCGAACCATCGGGGAAGAGGTCGGGGTAAAAAACGCGAGTATCTATTATCACTTCCCGAGCAAGGCCGACTTGGGTGCTGCGGTTGCGGAGCGATACTGGCAAGACACCTCCAGAGTATTACTGGAAATAAGTGACTCGAACGCTGATCCTGTTCGTCGCCTGGAAATTTACCCATCCATCTTTCGAGTATCGCTCGAAGACGGCTACAGGCTTTGTCTTTCCAGTTTCATGGCTGCGGAATATGAAGACCTGCCAGAAGAGGTCAAGCGAGAGGTTAGGGCGTTCGCCGACATTAATGTGAAGTGGCTGACGCAAGTGCTGGAAGACGTAGGGCTGGGCAGCCTGGAAAATTGCGAGCGACGTGCCCGTGCGATTTACACCGCCATCGCGGGTGCTCAATTGATTGCGCGAACTCGACTGGACATTGCGCAGTTTGACGATTTGATACTGACTTACAGGGAATCCGGGTTGATTCCTGCCGCGCGGGTGTGAACCGCATCGGCGGTGCGCTGGCAGGTGCTCGATAGCCGTTGACGAAGCGTCGGTCCTTCGATTCCACTCTTATCTTTCCCCAAACGCACGTGTATCGTATTCGCCTTCGCATCTGCCAGCAGATGCCTCCTGTTTTTCGCATCAGAGGTCCCGCCGTTCATGTCCTTCACCCGTCGTCAAATCCTCACAGGCATCGCCGGTCTTGCCGTTGTCGGCCTTGGCGCGGGCGGCGCTTCGCGTTACTGGATGGGGCGGCGCGAGTCGGAGGCGGGGTCGGACTTCGTGTTGATCGCTGCGCCGCTCGACATTGAGCTGGTGCCTGGCCACCAGACCCCTGCCTGGGCCTTCGGCGGTTCTGCGCCGGGCACTGAATTGCGGGTGCGGCAAGGTGAGTGGCTGCGGTTGCGCTTTATCAATCAGTTGCCGGTAGAGACGACCATTCACTGGCATGGCATCCGCTTGCCGCTTGAGATGGACGGCGTGCCGTACGTGTCGCAGTTGCCGGTCAAGCCGGGCGAGTATTTCGACTACAAATTCCGCGTGCCGGACGCCGGTAGCTATTGGTATCACCCGCACGTCAGCAGCAGCGAGGAATTGGGGCGCGGGCTGGTTGGGCCGCTGATTGTCGAAGAGCGCGAGCCGACCGGTTTTGCTCATGAGCGCACGGTCAGCCTGAAAAGCTGGCATGTGGACGAAGAGGGCGCTTTTACCGAGTTCAGCGTGCTGCGCGAGGCGGCGCGGGAGGGCACGGCGGGGCGGCTGTCGACGTTGAACGGTATTGCGCAGGCTGTGATTGAGTTGCCGGCCGGGCAGATTACCCGGGTGCGCTTGCTCAATCTCGACAACACTGTGACGTATCGGCTCAATCTGCCGGACGCCGAGGCGCAGATTTATGCGCTTGACGGCAATCCGGTCAAGCCGCGGCCGTTCGGTGATGAGTACTGGCTGGGGCCGGGCATGCGTATTTGTCTGGCGATCAAGGCGCCGCCTGCGGGTGAGGAAATTTCGTTGCGTAACGGCCCGGTACGTCTGGGGACCTTCCGTTCGGTCGCCAATAATGATGCGCCGGGGCAGTGGCCGCCCGAGTTACCTGCCAACCCGGTCGCCGAGCCGGACCTGGAGAACGCCGAGAAGATCAATTTCAACGTCGAGTGGGTTGGCTCGGTGTCGGCCAATATCGACAACGGCAAGCCGCCGAGTCTGTGGCAGATCAACGGTGTGGCCTGGGACATTACCGATAAGACGTGTGCAGATCGCCCGATCGCCAAGCTGACGCTGGGCAAGAGCTATATCTTCGAATTGAAGAACATGACGCAGTATCAGCACCCGATCCATTTGCACGGCATGAGTTTCAAGGTGATCGGCTCTAATCGGCGCAAGATCATCCCGTACTTTACCGACACCTTTTTGCTGGGGCGCAATGAGCGCGCTCGTGTGGCGCTGGTTGCGGATAATCCGGGTGTATGGATGTTTCACTGCCATGTCATCGATCACATGGAAACCGGCCTCATGGCGGCCATCGAGGTGTCGTGATGAGGCAGCCGCAGATCATCGACCGCAGCAAGGATCAACACTTCATGCGTGAAGCGCTGGCGCTCGCGGCCCAAGGCGCGTTGCTGGGTGAGGTTCCGGTCGGCGCGGTGCTGGTGCAGCACGGCGAGATCATCGGTCGTGGCTACAATTGCCCGATCAGCGGCAGCGACCCCAGCGCGCATGCCGAGATGATGGCGATTCGTGATGCCGCCAAGGCGCTGGACAACTACCGCCTGCCGGGCAGTACGTTGTATGTGACGCTGGAACCTTGCAGCATGTGCGCCGGTTTGATCGTGCATTCGCGTGTTGCTCGCGTGGTGTACGGCGCACTGGAGCCCAAGGCCGGGATCGTTGAAAGCCAGGGGCAGTTTTTCAGCCAGGGCTTTCTCAACCATCGAGTGTTGTTTGAAGGCGGCGTATTGGGCGAGGAGTGCGGGGCGATGCTGAGTGAGTTTTTCAGAATGCGCCGGGCGGCCAAAGACGCAAACAAAGCCAAAGCCGACGACTAGAGCGCTGGTTTTTCCGGGCTGCTGGCAGGTTCGGGAGTCGGCGCGGGGGTGGGCTGGGTTTTGTCGACGCCCGGCACGTGCAGAGTGCCATCGGCGACCTGGCTGCCTTCAAGCTGCGGCTGTGTAACCCAGGTCAGAATGTCGTAGTAGCGGCGGATGTTGGCGACGAAATGCACCGGTTCGCCGCCTCGGGCATAGCCATAGCGTGTTTTGCTGTACCACTTCTTCTGCGCCAGACGCGGCAGCATTTTTTTCACGTCGAGCCATTTATTGGGGTTCAGACCCTCGTTTTCAGCCAGTTTGCGCGCATCTTCAAGATGACCGCCACCAATGTTGTAGGATGCGAGAGCGAGCCATGTACGATCCGGCTCTTGAATCTTGTCGTCTAGCTGATCCTTCACGTAGGCAAAATACTTGGCCCCACCCTGAATGCTCTGTCGGGCATCCAGGCGGTTAGTGACGCCCATTGCCTGAGCGGTGTTTTGGGTCAGCATCATCAAGCCGCGCACACCGGTTTTCGACGTCACGGCCGGTTGCCACATCGATTCCTGATAACCGATAGCGGCCAGTAGTCTCCAGTCGACTTTTTCGGTCTTGGCCGATGTCTGGAAATGCTTCTCGTATTTAGGCAGGCGCTCCTGCAAATGCTGGGCGAAGGTGTAGGCGCCGACGTAGCCGAGCACGTCGACATGGCCGTAGTAGCGGTCTTTCAACCGTTGCAGCGTGCCGTTTTTCTCGACCTTGTCGAGATAGGCATTGATTTCGTTTAGCAGGCTGTTGTCTTCGCCCGGTGCGACCGCCCAGCGCTGCTCACGCGCTTCGCCCAGGTCGAAGGCCACGCGCACGTTGGGGAAATACACCTGATTCATCGCCAGTTCGTTGGAGTCGACCAGGGTCAGATCGATCTGGCCTTCATCGACCATGCGCAGGAGATCGACGACCTCGACCGCGTCAGACTCTTCGTACTCGGTACGCGGGTTCTGTAGTTTGAGCGCTGCGAGCTGTTCGGCATGGCTACTGCCCTTGAGCACCACGATGCGTTTGCCCACCAGATCGCCCGGGTCGGTAGGGCGCGACTGGCCATTGCGGTACACGACCTGCGGCGTAACTTGCAGATAAGAATGCGAAAAACGCGCCTGTTGCCTGCGGTTTGGCGTGTCGATCAGGCCTGCGGCGCCGAGTACCGGGCCTCCCGGCTTGTTCATCTGATCGAAAAGGTCATCCAGGTTGTCGGCGGTTTCGATCTTCAGTTCGACGCCCAGATCGTCGGCAAAACGCTTGACCAGTTCGTATTCGAAGCCGGTTTCACCGTTGCGATCCTGAAAATACGTCGCCGGGCTGTTACGGGTGATCACGCGCAGAACGCCGTCCTCCTTGACTCGCTCCAATGTGTTGGGTTTCTCAACACAGGCACCGAGCATCAGGAAGAGTCCGGTTGCGATGAGCCACTTGGCGCAACGTGGGCGGAAGTCTAGTCTGAAGAACATCGGTGCAGTATACGCAAAGCGCACCGGGCGCCATATCTCGACAGTGACGCTTGCGTCTGATAAGCGAAGGCTTTTTGGTGACATTTGTCGCATTTTTTGACGTGGAGCGACATTCGGGCGCACGAGAGGCTGCCGTTTTGGGTGATCCAGGTCACGCTTTAGGCTAGAATACGCGGCCTCAAAGCACACCCCTTCTCGAGGCTGTCCCGAAGATGTTGATCCTGCGCGGTGCTCCTGCCCTTTCTGCCTTCCGCCACAGCAAATTACTAGAACAACTGAAACAAAAAGTTTCAGCTGTCAGTGGCTTGTACGCCGAATTCGCCCACTTCGCGGACGTTACCGACGTTCTGACCCGCGAAGAACAGCAGGTTCTCGACCGCCTCTTGAAATACGGCCCGAGCGTGCCGGTTCAAGAGCCGAGCGGCCGGCTGTTTCTGGTGTTGCCGCGGTTTGGCACTATTTCGCCATGGTCGAGCAAGGCCAGCGATATCGCTCGCAACTGCGGCCTGAGCAAAGTCCAGCGCATCGAGCGCGGGATTGCCTTCTATGTAGAAGGGCAGTTCAGCGACGTCGAGGCGCAGGCCATTGCCGACAGCCTGCATGACCGGATGACCCAGCTAGTATTGGGTGACCACGAGCAGGCCGCTGGTCTGTTCAGTCACGCTCAGCCAAAGCCGCTGACGGCGGTCGACATTCTGGGCGGTGGACGCGCAGCGCTGGAAAAAGCCAACGTCGAGCTGGGCCTGGCCCTCGCTGAAGACGAAATCGATTACCTGATCACCAGCTTCAATGGCCTGGGGCGCAACCCGCATGACATCGAGCTGATGATGTTCGCTCAGGCGAACTCCGAGCACTGCCGTCACAAGATCTTCAACGCCAGTTGGGACATCGACGGTCAGAGCCAGGAAAAAAGCCTGTTCGGCATGATCAAGAACACCTATCAGATGCACAGCGAAGGCGTGCTGTCCGCTTACAAGGACAATGCTTCGGTGATCGTCGGCAGCGTTGCCGGCCGCTTCTTCCCGGACCCTGAAACCCGCCGGTACGGTGCGGTGCAGGAGCCGGTGCACATTCTGATGAAGGTCGAGACCCACAACCACCCGACCGCCATTGCGCCGTTTCCTGGCGCGGCAACCGGTTCCGGTGGCGAGATTCGTGACGAAGGTGCAACCGGTCGTGGCGCCAAACCGAAAGCGGGCCTGACCGGTTTCACCGTGTCCAACCTGCAGATTCCCGGTTTCGTGCAACCCTGGGAAGTGCCGTACGGCAAGCCCGAGCGCATCGTGACCGCGTTGGACATCATGATCGAAGGCCCGCTGGGTGGCGCGGCGTTCAACAACGAGTTCGGCCGTCCGGCGCTGACCGGTTACTTCCGCACCTTCGAGCAGTCCATTACCACCCGGCACGGCGATGAGGTACGGGGTTACCACAAACCGATCATGCTGGCAGGCGGTATGGGCAACATTCGCGAAGATCACGTCCAGAAGGGCGAGATCACTGTGGGTTCCAAGCTGATCGTGCTGGGCGGCCCGGCCATGCTGATCGGTCTGGGCGGCGGCGCGGCGTCTTCGATGGCGACCGGCACCAGCTCGGCAGACCTTGATTTCGCTTCGGTTCAGCGTGAAAACCCTGAAATGGAGCGTCGCTGTCAGGAAGTGATCGACCGCTGCTGGCAGCTGGGCGACCGTAACCCGATCAGCTTCATCCATGACGTTGGCGCCGGTGGTTTGTCCAACGCCTTCCCCGAGCTGGTCAACGATGGCAACCGGGGTGGTCGTTTCGAACTGCGGAACGTGCCGAATGACGAGCCGGGCATGGCCCCGCTGGAAATCTGGAGCAACGAATCCCAGGAGCGTTACGTGCTGGCCGTAGGCGTCGAAGACTACGAGCGCTTCAAGGCCATCTGCGAGCGCGAGCGCTGTCCGTTTGCGGTGGTCGGCGAAGCCACTGCCGAACCGCAACTGACCGTGACCGACAGCCACTTCGGCAACAGCCCGGTGGACATGCCGCTGGAAGTGCTGCTTGGCAAGGCGCCGCGCATGCACCGTTCGGTCGAGCGCGAAGAAGAAATCGGTGATGATTTCGATCCGAGCACCCTGGATATAGAGGAAAGCGTACAGCGTGTATTGCGTCACCCGGCGGTCGCCAGCAAGAGCTTCCTGATCACCATTGGTGACCGCAGCATTACTGGTCTGGTCGCCCGCGACCAGATGGTCGGTCCGTGGCAGGTGCCGGTTGCAGACTGCGCCGTGACCGCGACCAGCTTCGACGTCAATACCGGCGAAGCCATGGCGATGGGCGAGCGTACCCCGCTGGCGCTGCTGGATGCTCCGGCGTCGGGCCGCATGGCAATCGGCGAGACCCTGACCAACATCGCGGCCTCGCGCATCGGCAAGCTGTCCGATATCAAACTGTCGGCCAACTGGATGTCGGCGGCTGGCCATCCCGGCGAAGATGCACGCTTGTATGACACCGTGAAAGCGGTGGGCATGGAACTGTGTCCAGAGCTGGGCATCACGATTCCGGTGGGCAAGGACTCGATGTCCATGAAGACCCGCTGGAGCGATGAAGGCACCGAAAAAAGCGTGACTTCGCCACTGTCGCTGATCGTGACCGGCTTCGCGCCCGTGCTCGACATTCGTCAGACCCTGACCCCAGAGCTGCGCATGGACAAGGGCATCACGGACCTGATCCTGATCGATCTGGGTCGTGGTCAGAACCGTATGGGTGCCTCCATCCTGGCTCAGACCCACGGCAAGCTGGGCCGCGTGGCGCCGGATGTCGACGACGCTGAAGACCTCAAGGCTTTCTTCGCCGTGATTCAGGGCCTCAACGCCGACGGGCATATTCTGTCCTATCACGACCGTTCCGACGGCGGTTTGCTGGTCAGCGCGCTGGAAATGGCCTTCGCCGGTCATTGCGGCCTGAACCTGCACCTCGACGGTCTGGCTGATAATGCCTCCGAGCTGAGCGCGATTCTGTTCAACGAAGAGCTGGGTGCCGTTATCCAGGTTCGTCAGGACGCCACGCCGCTGGTGCTGTCGCAGTTCAGCGCCGCCGGTCTGGCAGATTGCGTCGCGGTCATCGGTCAACCGATCAACAACGACGAAGTCTCGATCAGCTTCCTGGGCGAACCCGTGTTCAGCGGCCAGCGCCGTCTGCTGCAGCGTCAGTGGGCCGAGACCAGTTACCAGATCCAGCGTTTGCGTGATAACGCCGAGTGCGCCGATCAGGAATTCGATGCCTTGCTGGAGGAGGACAATCCAGGTCTGACCGTCAAGCTGGGCTTCGACGTCAACGACGATATCGCTGCGCCGTACATCAAGACCGGTGTTCGTCCTCAGGTGGCTGTGCTGCGCGAGCAGGGCGTCAATGGTCAGGTCGAGATGGCTGCTGCCTTTGATCGCGCCGGTTTCAACGCAATTGACGTGCACATGAGCGACATACTGGCCGGTCGTGTCGACCTGAACGACTTCAAGGGCATGGTTGCCTGTGGCGGCTTCTCTTATGGCGACGTGCTGGGTGCCGGTGAAGGCTGGGCCAAGTCGGCCTTGTTCAACAGCCGCGCCCGCGATGCGTTCCAGGGTTTCTTCGAGCGTTCCGACAGCTTTACGCTGGGCGTGTGCAACGGTTGCCAGATGTTGTCCAACCTGCACGAGCTGATTCCGGGCAGCGAGTTCTGGCCGCACTTCGTGCGTAACCGTTCCGAGCAGTTCGAAGCCCGCGTGGCGATGGTTCAGGTTCAGGAGTCGGCATCGATCTTCCTGCAAGGCATGGCCGGTTCGCGCATGCCGATCGCCATCGCGCACGGCGAAGGCCATGCAGAGTTCCGTAACGAGGATGCGCTGCTTGAGGCGGACGTGTCCGGGACTGTGGCGCTGCGTTTCGTCGACAACCACGGCAAGGTCACTGAAAGCTACCCGGCCAACCCGAACGGCTCGCCGCGCGGTATCGGCGGCATGACCACCCTCGACGGTCGCGTGACCATCATGATGCCGCACCCGGAGCGCGTATTCCGCGCCGTGCAGAACTCGTGGCGTCCTGAGGACTGGAACGAAGACGGTGCCTGGATGCGCATGTTCCGCAACGCTCGGGCCTGGGTTAATTAAGGCACATGTACAAGCTCGCGTTCTTTGTTCCGCCGAGCCATGTGGACGAGGTCAATAGCGCCGTATTCGCCGCTGGGGCAGGGCGAATCGGTGCTTACGATCAGTGCGCATGGCAAGTGCTCGGCCACGGCCAGTTCCGCCCGTTGGATGGCAGTCAGCCATTTATCGGGCAGAGTGGCGAGGTTGAGCGGGTAGAGGAATGGAAAGTCGAGCTGGTCGTGGCCGATGATCTGATTCAGCAGGTGGTGGCGGCTCTCAAACAGAGCCATCCCTACGAAACGCCCGCTTATGAAGTGTGGCGGCTGGAAGATTTCTGAGGCCTGCCCCTGCGCAACACCGCAACTCAGAGCGGACTCAGAGCGTCGCTCGATAGTTAAGACTATCGTTCCCTACGCTCCAGCGTGGGAATGCCTTTCTGGACGCTCCGCGTCCGATCTTGCCCTTGCGCCGCCGCGCGCCAATTCCCTGCCATGCTCAAGGCCGAATCTCGATCATCGTCCCGTCTTTCACCAGATCCCAAACCTCGCGCATGTCGTTGTTCTTCAGCGCGATGCAGCCGTTCGTCCAGTCCAGCGTATGGAAATACCATTCCGGGTATTCCTCGTCCACCGGCGTGCCATGGATCATGATCATGCTGCCCGGTTTGACGCCTTCGCTGCGCGCACGCGCCGCGTCGGTGATGTTCGGGTAGGAAATGTGCATCGACAGGTTGTAGTTGTTACTGGGCTTGCGCCAGTCGAGCCAGTAAAAACCTTCCGGTGTGCGCTGGTCGCCTTCCTGCAGTTTGGTGCCTTTGGGGTTTTTGCCCAGCGAGATGCGATAAGTCTTCAGCGCTTCGCCGCCACTGATCAATTGCAACTGACGGGCTGACTTGAGCACCAGCACCTTGTCGATCTTCTTGCTGGCAATGCTCTCGGTATTGATAACTCTGTTATTGATGATTTTCTGTTCGCTGCCTTTGGGCACGATGGTCTGCGTGAACGCAGCCTGCGACAGCGGTACATATGACAGGCAGAAGAGGGCGAGCAACCAGCGCATTACGATTTTCCTGACGGCCCTTGTTATAAAAAGCGCCGATGTTGTGTGCGTCTCTGAAATTCAGGTATCCAGCAGCGGCCTTGACGGGGGCAGGGCGCTGGTGTGAACCGGGTAGGTCTGCCGACGCCGGTCGGCAAAAAAGCACTCCAGCGTACGCCTGACCGTCATGAATGCCAGGTCGGACCACGGAATGTCGGCTTCGTCGAACAGTTGCACTTCCAGACTCTCGACACCTGCGGCGAACTCGCCTGAAGCCATTTCTGCCCTGTAGAACACATGCACCTGATTGATGTGCGGCACGTCGATTATTGTATACAAGTGCAGGCCGCTGAGCATCGCGCAGGCCTCTTCAACGGTTTCGCGGCGCGCGGCCTGTTCGATGGTCTCGCCGTTCTCCATGAAACCGGCCGGCAGTGTCCAGAAGCCCAGGCGCGGCTCGATGGCCCGCCGACACAGCAGAATTTTGTCGCCAAGTGTCACCAGGCAGCCCGCAACAATGTTCGGGTTCTGGTAATGAATGGTGTGGCAATGCTCGCAGGCGTACCGCAGGCGACTGTCGCCTTCGGGAATGCGCTGGATAACCGGGTTGCCGCACTGGCTGCAAAATTTCATGGTTTCAGTCAATTGTGAACGCAGGCGCTATCTTGGCCTGTCGCGCGGCGGCTCGGCAACCCTTCGGATGGTATGAGTTGTCCTCGCAAGGGGTTGGGCGCGACGTTGCTTTTAGTGCATGATGCCAGACAGGCAACAGATCGAGATTTCCCATGCTGGATGAGCTACTTCGCCGTGTAGTCAGTCATACGCCAGAGCCCTTCGACTCGGATCGACAATTCCCCGAGGCCGCCGTGCTGGTGCCTGTCACGCGCAGCGAGCAACCCGAGCTGATCCTCACCCTGCGTGCCAGCGGGTTGTCCACGCATGGCGGTGAAGTGGCGTTCCCTGGTGGTCGCCGCGACCCTGGCGATCCTGATCTGATTTTCACCGCCTTGCGCGAAGCCGAAGAGGAAATCGGCCTGCCGCCGGGGCTGGTCGAAATCATCGGTCCACTGAGCCCGTTGATTTCCAAACACGGCATCAAGGTCACGCCTTATGTAGGGGTTATTCCGGATTTCGTCGAATATCGGCCCAATGATGGCGAGATTGCAGCCGTGTTCAGCGTTCCGTTGGAGTTCTTTCGTCAGGACACCCGAGAACACACCCACCGCATCGATTACGAAGGGCGCAGCTGGTACGTACCCAGCTACCGTTATGGCGAATACAAAATCTGGGGGTTGACCGCGATCATGATCGTCGAGCTGGTCAACGTGCTGTACGACACCCGCATCAGCTTGCATCACCCGCCGGAGCGTTCGACGATCCGAGCGGTCCGTCCATGACTTTTCGCATCAACGAGCACGACCAGCCTGAGGAATCTGCATGAAATACCGCCTGGGGGACTCCCGCGTCCACACCGACCCGCAGAGCTGGGTCGCGCCCAATGCGCTGCTGATCGGCAAGGTCAGGCTGGAGGCGGGTGCCAGTGTCTGGTTCAACGCCGTGCTGCGTGGCGATAACGAATTGATCCATATCGGTGAAAACAGCAACGTGCAGGACGGCACGGTGATGCATACCGACATGGGCTCACCGCTGGAAATCGGCCGGGGCGTAACCATTGGGCACAACGCCATGTTGCACGGTTGCAGCGTCGATGATTACAGCCTGATCGGTATCAACGCGGTCATTCTCAATGGCGCGAAGGTCGGAAAATACTGCATCATCGGCGCCAATTCGCTGATTGGAGAGGGCAAGGTCATTCCCGACGGCTCGCTGGTGATGGGCTCGCCCGGCAAAGTGGTTCGCGAACTGACTGACGTGCAGAAGAAAATGCTCGAAGCCAGCGCTGCCCATTACGTACACAACGCCCAGCGCTATGCCCGCGAGCTGGCCGTACAGGAAGATTGATGAGCACCGATTCCGTTGTTGAAAAGCCGGTTCGTTCGCCATGCGTCAGCATTTGCGCGCTGGATGAGCAGGACGTCTGCACCGGGTGCCAGCGCACCGTGAGCGAAATCACCCGGTGGGGCCGGATGAGCAATGACGAGCGCCGTGCCGTTCTGGTGCTGTGCGACGAGCGCGCAAGGACCAGTGGCCTGATGTGGACGGTGGGCGGGTCACGCTGATGTCCGCGAACTGCGTTAATGTGGGAGCGGACCGGGCGTCACTTCGCTTGTCCGCGAACTGCCGGGAACCGGCAGCAAAGCCTGCCACCTCGGTTCACCAGGCACAACCGAGGCAGCAGGTTTCAGGCCTGCTTCGCAGCCCATCGCAGCCGTCGTAACCTCCTGAAGCTCCCACGCCCTCCGGGCAGAAGCGCACTTTACGGGGTCACTTCAGAGCGCCGGCACGATAGTTGAGACTCGTTGAGCTATCATTGCCACCCTTTTCCCAAACGCGTAACCCGTCATGCTTTTTCTGATCGCCTACATCGGCAGCGTCGTGCTGATCAATTTCGCGTTTTCCAGCGCGCCGCATCTGGACGTCATCTGGTCGGCGTGGGGCGGGTTGGTGTTCGTGTTGCGCGATATGGTGCAGATCCGTTTCGGGCATGGCGCGATTCTCGCCATGCTGATGGCGCTGGTCCTGTCCTACGTCACCAGCGACCCCACCATTGCATTGGCCAGCGCCACGGCGTTCGCGGTGTCCGAGTGCATAGACTGGCTGGTCTTCAGCATCACCAGGCGCCCGCTGCGCGACCGGTTGTGGATCAGCTCGGCGCTGAGCATTCCGCTGGACACCTTTATCTTTTTCGGCATGATCGATGCTCTGACGCCACCGGTCGTGCTGACCGCGCTGGCCTCCAAGTTCGCCGGAGTCACCATGGTCTGGATGATCATGGCCTGGCGTGCCCGCAACAGTGCCTGCCCCGGGTGAGCCCCGTTTGCCCGGTCTTCGTGGTAAATTGCGCGCCTTTCTCCACAGTGGTTGCTCGCACGACGCGAGCGGCGCTTGATATCTGCCTCACGAGGACCTGAGATGACTCAAATCGGAACTCCACTGTCGCCTACCGCGACGCGCGTACTGTTCTGCGGCAGCGGCGAATTGGGCAAGGAAGTCGTGATCGAGCTGCAGCGCCTCGGCGTTGAAGTGATCGCTGTTGACCGTTACGAGAATGCGCCCGCCATGCAGGTCGCGCATCGTAGCCATGTCGTCAACATGCTCGACGGTGCCGCACTGCGCGCCGTGATCGAGGCCGAAAAGCCGCATTTCATCGTCCCGGAAATCGAAGCCATCGCCACCGCGACGCTGGTTGAACTCGAGGCCGAAGGCTTCACGGTGATCCCGACCGCGCGCGCCGCGCAGTTGACCATGAACCGCGAAGGCATCCGCCGTCTGGCGGCCGAAGAGCTGAAGCTGCCGACCTCGCCGTACCACTTTGCCGACACCTTCGAGGCCTACAGCAAAGCAGTCGAAGACCTCGGTTTTCCGTGCGTGGTGAAACCGGTCATGAGTTCTTCGGGTAAAGGCCAGAGCCTGCTCAAGAGCAACGACGACGTCCAGAAAGCCTGGGATTACGCTCAAGAAGGCGGACGTGCCGGCAAGGGGCGTGTGATCGTCGAGGGTTTCATCGACTTCGATTACGAAATTACCCTGCTGACCGTGCGACATATCGGCGGCACTACCTTTTGCGCGCCGGTCGGCCATCGTCAGGAGAAGGGCGATTATCAGGAATCCTGGCAGCCACAAGCCATGAGTCCGGCGGCCCTGGCCGAGTCCGAGCGTGTCGCCAAGGCGGTAACCGAGGCGCTGGGTGGTCGTGGAATGTTTGGTGTCGAGCTGTTCATCAAGGGTGATCAGGTGTGGTTCAGCGAAGTTTCACCACGCCCGCATGACACGGGTCTGGTCACTCTGATTTCTCAGGATTTGTCGCAGTTCGCCCTGCACGCGCGTGCGATTCTGGGCTTGCCGATCCCGTTGATTCGCCAGTTCGGCCCGTCTGCATCGGCTGTGGTTCTGGTCGAAGGCCAGTCTAAACAGACCGCGTTTGCCAACCTCGGCGCTGCATTGGCCGAGCCTGACACCGCACTGCGCCTGTTCGGCAAGCCGGAAGTCAACGGCCAGCGCCGCATGGGCGTTGCGCTGGCCCGCGACGAATCCATCGACGCTGCGCGGGCCAAGGCGACTAGGGCATCGCAGGCCGTCAACGTCAAGCTGTAGGCTTGAGTAACAAGTCTCAAGCTGCAAGCTTCAAGAAAGAGCGCCACGCTTCTTCTTGCAGCTTGCAGCTTGCAGCTTGCAGCTTGCAGCTCAGTTCATAGCTCCTTGCCTTTCGTTTCCTTCAAGCTCAACACCGCCAGCACGCTGATCAGCGCCGCTGCTGATACATACCCGCCGACCCAGCTCAAGCCGCCCATCGCCACCAGTTTCTGGGCGAAGAAGGGTGCCACCGAAGCGCCAACGATTCCGCCCAGATTGTAGGCTGCTGAAGCGCCGGTATAGCGTACCTGCGTTGGGAACAGTTCTGGCAGCAGTGCGCCCATCGGTGCGAAAGTAATGCCCATCAGAAACAGCTCGATGCACAAGAACAGCGCCACCGCCCATGTGCTGCCATGGGTCAGCAACGGTTCCATGGTGAAACCCGAGAGAATCGCCAGCACGCCGCCGACAATCAACACCGGCTTGCGCCCGAAGCGGTCGCTTGCCAAGGCCGCGAACGGCGTGGCGGCGGCCATGAACAGCACCGCGAAGCACAGCAGCCCCAGGAAGGTCTCACGAGTGTAACCCAGTGTGGACACGCCATAGCTCAGTGAAAAGACTGTCGAGATATAGAACAGCGCGTAGCAGACCACCATCGACGCCGCACCGAGCAGCATGGGCTTCCAGTGCTGGCTGAAGGTTTCAACGATGGGCAGGCTGACACGCTCGTGGCGCGCCATGGGCTTGGCGAACACTGGGGTTTCTTCCAGTTTCAGGCGTACGTACAGGCCAACCATGACCAGCGCCGCGCTGAGCAGAAACGGGATTCGCCAGCCCCAGGCGCGGAATTGTTCGTCATCGAGGGTCATTGCCAAGGCCAGAAACAGCCCGTTGGCCGCCAGAAAGCCGATAGAGGGGCCCAGTTGCGGAAACATGCCGTACCAGGCACGCTTGCCCTTGGGCGCATTCTCGGTCGCCAGCAAAGCCGCGCCGCCCCATTCGCCGCCCAGACCAAGGCCCTGACCGAAACGCAGGACACACAGCAGAATCGGTGCCCACGCGCCAATCGTGGCGTAACCGGGCAACACGCCGATCAGCGTGGTGCAGACACCCATCAGCAGTAACGAAGCCACAAGCGTCGACTTGCGTCCGATCCGGTCGCCGAAGTGGCCGAACAGCGCCGACCCCAGCGGGCGGGCGAGAAAGGCGATGCCGAAGGTCAGAAACGACGACAGCATCTGTGCCGTGCCTGAGGTCTGCGGGAAAAACACCGGGCCGATCACCAGTGCTGCGGCGGTGGCGTAAACGTAGAAATCGTAGAACTCGATGGCAGTGCCGATGAAGCTGGCGGTGGCCACGCGGGTGGCCGAGTTCACCGGTTTTTCGGGCGCCTCGTTATCTACAGCAGAGAGAGGGGTGCTGGTCATGCGGATTCCCTGACAGTCATTTCGCCGGTCAGCGTTATACGCGCCCGGCGAGCGATCATTATTGTGATTGTGGGTGCTGCGCCGAGAAGAGTAACTCGAATGGGCGGACAGGCAATGGTAACGACGGGATCGGATCTATTTGAAGGTCTGGACCAGTGTGTGATGCCACATGGCTACACGGGTGACGCGGTTTTCCTCCGTCTCCAGAATCTCCAGCCGGTAAGGCCCGATCTTCAGACAGACCGCAGCTTCCGGGATGGTTTCCAGGGCTTCGGTGACCAGGCCATTGAGGGTCTTCGGCCCGTCGCAGGGCAAGTGCCAGCCCAGGCTCTTGTTCAGTTCGCGGATAGAGGCAGCCCCTTCCACCTCAAGACGGCCGTCTTCCTGGCGTTTGACGTGAGGATTGTCCAGTTTCTGCTCGTGTTCGAACTCGCCGACGATTTCTTCGAGGATGTCTTCCAGGGTCACGATCCCCAGCACTTCGCCATATTCATCGACCACCACCCCCAAACGCCGCTGCTGCTTGTGAAAGTTCAGCAGTTGCAATTGCAGCGGAGTGCTTTCCGGGACGAAATAAGGCTCGTAGCAAACCGCCAGTAATTGCTCTTTGGTCAGGGTTGCCTTGGGCAGCAGATGGCTGATATCGCGAGTGTTGATGATGCCTTGCACCTGATTGATATCGTTGTGATAGACCGGCAGGCGCGTGTGACGGGAAATGATCAGGCGCTCGATGATCAGCTCGATGGAGTCGTCGAGGTTGACGCCATCCACTTCATTGCGCGGGATCAGGATGTCATTGACGGTGATGCTGTCCAGCGCGCGTATGCCCGACAGCACGTTGGTGCGCGGGTTGTGTTCCTGAACGATTTAATTTCTGGCGGGCTTCTGCGTGTCGTCTTCGAAGTCCTGATCCTGCTGCGGCACGTGACGCGACAGGAAAGGCCGCAGCAGGGTCTTGGCGATCAGGTTGAAGATATAGGCCAATGGCCAGACGATCTTCATCGGGATACGCAAAACCCCGTTACCCAGCATCAGCGTCGAGACAGGATGGCGGCTTGCCAGGCGACGCGGGACGTATTCGGCAAACACCAGCATGACGCTGACAGTGCCCAGCCAGGCCACGGTCGGGCCGTTATAGAACCAGTAACTTGCGGCGCTCAGGGTGGTGATGACTGTGATCAGCACCCTGATCAGCGTATTGACGAGGATCAGGCTGTTCAGGTTGAACGCCAGATCAGGCAGTGCCGCGGCATTTTCAGGACGGCTGGCGGCGCGCATCGTTTTCAGCTGATGGTGCGCGGCCTCGACGGCGGTCAGCAGGCTGGCCCAGAGAATCAGCAGGGTCAGGACACCAAGCAGCGGGCCAATGGGCAGATTATCCATGATCAGAGCCCGTCAGATGTGCAGAATGAATTCACGGACCAGCTTGCTGCCGAAGTAGGCCAGCATCAGCAGGCAGAAACCGCCCAGCGTCCAGCGAATGGCCTTGTGCCCGCGCCAGCCGAGACGGTTGCGTCCCCACAGCAACACACTGAATACCACCCACGCCAGACAGGCCAGCAAGGTCTTGTGCGCCAGATGCTGAGCGAACAGGTTTTCAACGAACAACCAGCCCGAAATCAGCGACAGCGACAGCAGTATCCAGCCCGCCCAGAGGAAGCCGAACAGCAGGCTCTCCATGGTTTGCAGCGGCGGGAAGTTCTTGATCAGCCCGGAAGGGTGCTTGTGCTTGAGCCGGTAGTCCTGCAACAGCAGCAGCAAGGCCTGAAACGCGGCGATGGTGAACATGCCGTAAGCCAGCAGTGACAGCAGTATGTGGCTGAGGATGCCCGGCTCTTCCTGAATCGGCTGCACCGTGCCGCTGGGCGCGAACTGCGCCAGCAGCACGGTGACCATGCCGAGCGGGAACAACAGCACCAGCAGGTTTTCCACCGGAATGCGTGAGATGGCGATCAGGGTCACGGCAATCACCGACGCGGCGATCAGGCTGGCCGAGTTGAAAAAGTCCAGGCCAAGGCCGGCAGGGCGCGCCAGTTGAGAGTAAAGACCGATGGCGTGCGCGATGACAGCCAGCGCGCCGAGCAGGCAAAGCAGCCGTTTGTCGGGCCTGGCGGTCTGGCTCAGGCGCAAGCCCTGATAGACGGTCGCAGCGGCATAAATGATGGCGGCGGCGAGGCTGGGAAGCAGGCTGGGTGGCAAAGGGGACATAGATCCTGATGGACGGGCCTGAAAAGACGCCGAGTTTCGCATAGAACAGGCGAATCACGAAAGACCACAGAAGCAGTATGCGTGGTGTCCGTGCGGCAGAGTCTTCGCTATAATCCGCGACCTGCTCACGCCGCAGGCTCGCCGAGCACTATTTCTGCATTACGGGCCGGGCCGCATCAACCGGGGTTCGACGAGAGCCTGAAAGGATCGCGCATGTTTGAAAATCTGACTGACCGCCTCTCGCAGACGCTGCGCCATGTTACCGGCAAGGCCAAGCTGAACGAGGACAACATCAAGGATACCCTGCGCGAAGTGCGTATGGCGCTGCTTGAAGCCGACGTCGCCTTGCCGGTGGTTAAGGACTTCGTCAACAGCGTCAAGGAGCGTGCGGTCGGCACCGAGGTGTCGCGCAGTCTGACGCCGGGCCAGGCGTTCGTGAAGATCGTCCAGGCCGAACTCGAAAGCCTGATGGGCGCCGCCAACGAAGATCTGGTGCTCAACGTCACGCCGCCGGCCGTCATCCTCATGGCGGGTCTGCAGGGTGCGGGCAAGACCACCACGGCAGGCAAGCTGGCGTGCTTCCTCAAAGAGCGCAAGAAGAAAACCGTGATGGTGGTGTCGGTCGACGTATACCGTCCCGCCGCTATCAAGCAGCTCGAAACGCTGGCCAACGACATCGGTGTCACCTTCTTTGCCTCCGATATCAGCCAGAAGCCGGTCGAGATCGCTCAGGCTGCTATTAAAGAAGCGAAACTCAAGTTCATTGACGTCGTCATCGTCGATACCGCCGGTCGCCTGCACGTCGACGTCGAGATGATGGGCGAGATCCAGGCGCTGCACGCCGCGGTCAAACCGGCTGAAACGCTGTTCGTGGTCGATGCCATGACCGGCCAGGATGCCGCCAACACCGCCAAGGCCTTTGGTGACGCGTTGCCACTGACCGGCGTGATTCTTACCAAGGTCGACGGTGATGCACGAGGGGGGGGCGCCCTGTCGGTGCGCGCAATCACCGGCAAGCCGATCAAGTTCATCGGTATGGGCGAGAAGAGCGAGGCGCTGGAGCCGTTCCACCCCGACCGTATCGCTTCGCGAATTCTCGGCATGGGCGACGTGCTCAGCCTGATCGAGCAGGCCGAACAGACCCTCGACAAGGACAAGGCCGACAAGCTCGCGAAAAAGCTCAAGAAGGGCAAGGGCTTCGACCTCGAAGACTTCCGCGATCAATTGCAGCAGATGAAGAACATGGGCGGCCTTGGCGGCCTGATGGACAAACTGCCGAGCATCGGTGGCGTCAATCTGTCGCAAATGGGCAATGCCCAAGGCGCCGCTGAAAAGCAGTTCAAGCAGATGGAAGCCATCATCAACTCGATGACGCCGGCCGAGCGTCGCGATCCGGATCTGGTCAGTGGCTCGCGCAAGCGCCGTATCGCCATGGGCTCGGGTACGCAGGTTCAGGATATCGGGCGTCTGATCAAGCAGCACAAACAGATGCAGAAGATGATGAAGAAGTTCTCCGCCAAGGGCGGAATGGCGAAAATGATGCGTGGCATGGGTGGAATGTTCCCCGGCGGCGGCATGCCGAAAATGTAATTGAGTCGCGTGCAAAGCACTTTGCACGCGTTCATATCGGGGGGTGACCCCCGGCCAGCCCGCGTTATGCGGGCTTTTACCTGCTGTCACACCGACAGCTTCTTGGCAAATCTGGAAGGCATGCCGATAGGCGCCGGAAAAAGACATTTGCAAAAGTCGGGATATTCCTTAGAATATGCGGCCTTTCGGGCACCTATGCCCGCTGTGCATCTTAGATTTGCAGCACCGACTACAGGAACGATGTTCAATGCTAACCATCCGTCTTGCCCTTGGCGGCTCCAAAAAGCGCCCGTTTTACCACCTGACTGTAACCGACAGCCGTAATGCTCGTGACGGTTCCCACAAGGAACAGGTTGGTTTCTTCAACCCGGTTGCCCGTGGTCAGGAAATCCGTTTGTCCGTTAACGAAGAACGCGTCAACTACTGGTTGAGCGTTGGTGCACAAACTTCCGAGCGCGTTGCCCAGCTGCTCAAAGAGCACAACAAGACCAAGGCCGCGGCCTGAGTCTTATGAACGCGACGCCTGCATCTGCCGACGATCTGATCGTCATTGGCAAGATTTACTCGGTTCATGGCGTTCGCGGCGAAGTGAAGGTTTATTCCTTTACTGATCCGATTGGAAATCTGTTGGACTACAAAACCTGGACGCTTCGGCGCGAAGGCAGCGTTGAGAAACAGGTGGAGCTGGTCAGTGGACGCTTGCAGAGCAAGTTCCTGGTCACGAAGCTCAAAGGTCTCGACGATCGTGAGGAAGCCCGTCTTCTCTCCGGCTACGACATCTGTGTGCCGCGTAACCTGTTCCCTGATCTGGACGATGGCGAGTACTACTGGTACCAGCTTGAAGGCCTCAAGGTCATTGATCAACTCGGGCAACTGCTCGGGAAAATCGATCACCTGCTCGGAACCGGTTCGAACGATGTAATGGTTGTAAAGCCCTGCGCGGGCAGCCTTGATGATCGCGAACGCCTGTTGCCCTATACGGAGCAATGCGTGTTGGCAGTCGACATGGGTGCTGGCGAGATGAAGGTGGATTGGGACGCGGATTTCTGAATGCCATGGCCAGCCTGCGCATAGAAGTCATCAGTCTGTTTCCCGAGATGTTTTCCGCCATCAGCGAATACGGCATAACCAGCCGTGCGGTGAAACAAGGGCTGTTACAGCTGACTTGTTGGAATCCGCGGGATTACACCACTGATCGCCATCACACTGTGGATGATCGCCCATTTGGCGGTGGTCCGGGCATGGTGATGAAGATCAAGCCCCTCGAAGATGCTCTGGTTCAGGCCAGGCAAGCGGCAGGGGATGCGGCGAAGGTGATTTACCTGTCGCCACAAGGCCGCCAGCTGAATCAGTCTGCGGTACGCGAACTGGCGCAGGAGGAAGCGATTATCCTCATCGCCGGTCGTTATGAAGGCATTGACGAGCGTTTTATTGATGCTCATGTCGATGAAGAGTGGTCGATTGGTGACTATGTTCTTTCCGGTGGCGAGCTGCCGGCGATGGTCCTGATTGACGCGGTTACGCGGCTGCTGCCTGGAGCTTTAGGGCATGTGGACTCCGCGGAGGAAGATTCCTTCACGGACGGTCTGCTGGATTGCCCGCATTACACCCGACCTGAGGTGTATGCGGATCAGCGTGTTCCCGACGTGTTGCTTAGTGGCAATCACGCGCACATCCGGCGTTGGCGTTTACAGCAGTCCCTTGGGCGGACCTATGAACGACGCGCTGATCTTCTGGAAAGCCGCTCGCTTTCTGGAGAAGAGAAGAAGCTGCTGGCGGAATACATCCGCGAGCGGGACGATAGTTAACGTATCGATGGTCGATCCAGACGGATTACCTTAGGAGCACCAGCATGACTAACAAAATCATTCTTGCCCTCGAAGCAGAGCAGATGACCAAAGAGATCCCTACCTTTGCACCGGGCGACACCATTGTCGTTCAGGTAAAAGTGAAGGAAGGCGACCGCGCTCGTCTGCAAGCATTCGAAGGCGTTGTCATTGCCAAGCGTAACCGTGGCGTGAACAGTGCGTTCACTGTTCGTAAAATCTCCAACGGTGTTGGCGTTGAGCGTACCTTCCAGACTTACAGCCCGCAAATCGACAGCATGGCTGTGAAACGTCGCGGTGACGTTCGCAAGGCCAAACTGTACTACCTGCGTGACCTGTCCGGTAAAGCAGCTCGCATCAAGGAAAAACTGTCCTGATACAGTTTTTCGATGCATAAAAAAGGCAGCCTAAGCAGACTGTGTGAAAACACACTGATGAAGGCCCAAGCAAACGCCCCGACTTGTTCGGGGCGTTTTTTTTGTATTGGCAGCAGACGAAAAAAATGTCCGCTCAGCCCATCAAAGCCATCAGATGGCGCACACCGAGCACTTTAATCGCTCGTTTCAGGTTATAGGCATTCACCGCCAAGGCCATTTCAGCTTTTGTACCCTCCAGTTGTCGCAGCAAGAAACGGCCATTACCAAATAGCCATTGCTTGAGGTTGCCGAAGGGGTGCTCAACGATGGATCTTCGGTTGGCCATCATCTCAGGATGCGCCTGCATTCTTTGCTCCATCCGCTCGAAAGCCTCTTCATGGGCATGTCGTGAGACATAACGGCGCCGGGCTCGAGTGCATTGCGTTTTCAGCGCGCAGTTGGCGCAGTCATCGACCTCAGCCTGATAGATCCGATCACCTTTGTTGTGCTGTTTTAGCGTTAACCATTTGCCTGCCGGACACTGGAAACGATCGTGTCCGGTCTCATAGATAAAGTCTTTTCGCTCAAAGAGCTGCTCTTCCTGACTGCCAGGGTTTTTCGAACGATTGGGCGGTACATAGGCCGTAATCGAAGCATCCTCGCAGGCCTGAAACTGCTTGCCATTGGAGTAGCCGGCATCGGCAGTGACCGTCAGATCATCTTGCTGTAACTCTGCTTTGGCGGCCTTGGCCATCGGCTCCAGTTGCTTTCGGTCATCGCCATCTTGGGTGACCTCATGATGCAAAATCAGGCAATGCTCGGCGTCCACGACGGTTTGCACGTTGTAGGCCACACGTGGCCCTTTGGCCGTGCGCATCATTCGGGCATCGCTTTCATGGGTGTTGAACTGCTCGATGCCCATCGAACGCATCAGTGCCTGGCAACTCTGATTATCCTGTTGTCGAGCCTCAAGCTGTGCCAGGGCTACCTTGATTGCGCTGCGATCAATTGAATCTGTGGTTTCAGCCTTGTCGGCCTCATCCAGCTCGGCCAGATACTGAGCGATGCGCTTATCCAGTTTTTCTTCCTGGCGCTTGAGCTGCTTCAAATTCACATGACGCCGTGAGGATGCGACCGCCTGAAACTTGCTGCCGTCGATGGCCACCAACTCACCGGCGATCAAGCCTGCCGTGCGACAAAACCGAACGAAAGCACGGCAGGTCGCGATGAAGGCGGGTTTATTGTTCTTGCGAAAATCGGCGATGGTCTTGAAGTCGGGCTTGAGCCGGTTGATCAGCCACATCACTTCGATGTTGCGCTGACACTCGGCTTCAAGACGTCGCGATGAGCGAATCCGCTGAAAATAGCCGTAGAGGTAGAGTTTTAGCTGATCGGCGGGATCATAAGCAGGGCGCCCCGTGCTTTTTGGAATCGCTTTATCGAAGCCCAGTTGCACCAGATCGAGCCTGGCAACGTACAGGTCAATGACACGAACGAGGTGATCCTCGGGGATCAACTCTTCCAGCGAGACCGGGAATAGGCTGGTCTGGCTGCGGGACTCACCTTGGATGTAGGCCATAACGAAAAATGCTCTGTATCTTTCGATACGGAGCATTTTCTTTGAGCGCTGCGCAGATTGCTAGGTTTTCACACAGTCTGTCAGGGCTGCCTTTTTGCTGTCTGCTGTTTGATGATTCGCTCCTGTCGTATCTCCACACGTAAAGAGTAAAAATGGCTGCCATCGACCACCCGCTGATTGACCAGTTTCTCGACGCGCTCTGGCTCGAAAAGGGCCTATCCGACAACACCCGCGATTCCTACCGCAGCGACCTGGCGCTGTTCAACGGCTGGCTACAGGAGCGCAACGTCGATCTGCCCAGCGCCGTGCGCGAAGTGATCCTCGATCACCTTGCGTGGCGCGTTGAAAATGGCTACAAACCTCGTTCTACCGCGCGTTTTCTGTCCGGCGCCCGTGGCTTCTATCGCTACCTGCTGCGTGAAAAGCTGATTGCCGTCGATCCCACCCTGCAGATCGATATGCCTCAGCTGGGCAAGCCGTTGCCCAAGTCACTCTCCGAAGCCGACGTCGAAGCGCTGCTGGCAGCACCCGACCTGAGTGAGCCCATCGGCGAGCGTGACCGTGCCATGCTTGAAGTGCTGTATGCGTGCGGCCTGCGCGTGACCGAACTGATCAGCCTGACACTGGAACAGGTCAACCTGCGCCAGGGCGTACTTCGGGTGATGGGCAAAGGCAGCAAGGAACGGCTGGTGCCCATGGGCGAAGAGGCCATCGTCTGGGTCGAACGCTACCTGCGTGGTGCCCGCGACGAGTTGTTGGGCGGCAAGCCCAGCGACGTGCTGTTCCCCAGCACCCGCGGCGATCAGATGACCCGCCAGACCTTCTGGCACCGTATCAAGCACCAGGCGACCGTTGCCGGCATCGGCAAATCCCTGTCACCGCATACCCTGCGTCACGCCTTCGCCACCCATCTGCTCAATCATGGCGCCGATTTACGTGTGGTGCAGATGTTGCTGGGGCATAGCGATCTTTCCACGACCCAGATCTACACCCATGTGGCGCGTGCGCGGTTGCAGGAGATGCATGCGAAGCATCACCCGCGGGGCTAGTTACTTTGCGGTATCAGACTATAGGTCAGATGATGCGCTTTTCATCGGCGATTATTGCCAATAATTCTTGCGGTAAATAGATAGTTTTTATTTGTTTGGCTATCCTTGGTATGAGGTTTTTTAAAATTAACTATCAAGGATGATTGATATGTCTTACGATCAGAAAGAGCGTTCGTTTTTGGCGACACTTGATTTAGATGATGGTACCGTGCTGGCCTTTTCCAAAATTGTTAACAAAGGGGCCAGCGTTGAGGCGCACGATGAGCTTTGTGCAAATACAATGGAGAAAGATTCGTTAAAGGTCTTTTTTTTCGCAGGAGATAACGGTGATTATCTTTTGCTATTTAAAGGTGCTTTTCATCATCAGGATCCCGGTTCGGAGGGGCGCCTCGGCAGTGATGATGACGTGTTTAGTCTTGAAAACGGCGATGATTGGCTTTATTTCGAAGATGGTTATTCGAACAGCGAGGAAGATAAGTCGGCTCCTAAGTCCTCAGAAAAAGTTGTGCCTGCGCCTGATTTTCTTGAGAAACCTGCGCCTGTTTACATAGGCGTAAATGCTCAGGGTTGGGTTACAAGAACAACAAATCCAGGTATTGCCTATATTGCTCAGATATCTGGCAGGCAAGGTGAAGCCTTTTCTATCGATAAGGATGAGCAGCGTGTCTATTTAAGATCTTGCAGAAGTAAGAATTTTATGCAGACTTATAAGCGCGAGGATTTTTCCGGTGGTAAGTGGTTTGCATATATGACCGATTGTGATGGCAAGGATGCGCTGTTAAAGTTGACGATTATTGAGCGCTATAAGGAGGCGCTGATTTATTCGATTTTTCGTCCCTGCAACGCTCTGGAGGCCTTGATTTATCTGGGGGCAACAGCTGGGTTTTAGAATAAATCAGCGTCTCCATAACGCAGACGGTTCGGTCAAAATGTAGAGCGTAAGTGAAGCGTTCGCTGTCAATGGGGGCTGCAAAGGCCCCCATTCCGATCTGCGCAGGAAAAATCTGCAATCCATCCGGGAAACATCCCTATTGACGACGGCCTGTCGGCCCCGCGAGCCTTCTGTGATAGGCTTTGCCGGTTTCGCAGATCAAGGCTGGACCCCTGTTTTTCGCAGTCGTCCGTCTGTCCGCCGTCATAGGAGTTTTCATGCGTTTGTCTCAGATTTTCGCTGCCGCCGCTGTCATGCTGGCCGGCACCTTCAGTATGTTTGCCGTGGCGGATGCCGCTCCCGATCAAGCCATTCGCAAGACGCTGGATTCGCTCCAGCTGGAACTGCCGGTCGAGAGCATTTCGCCGAGCCCGATGAATGGCCTTTACGAGGTCAAGCTCAAGGGTGGCCGTGTGCTGTATGCCAGCGCTGACGGCCAGTTCGTGGTGCAGGGTTACCTGTTTCAGGTGCAGAACGGCAAGCCGGTCAACCTGACCGAGAAGACCGAGCGTCTGGCCATTTCCAAGACCATCAATGCCATTCCGCTGACCGATATGGTGGTGTACCCGGCCGTCGGTGAAACCAAGTCGCACATCACGGTGTTCACCGACACCACCTGCCCGTACTGCCATAAGCTGCATGAAGAAGTCGCTCAATTGAACAAGATGGGGGTCGAGGTTCGTTACATGGCCTTCCCGCGTCAGGGGCTCGGTTCTCCGGGTGACGAGCAGTTACAGGCCGTCTGGTGTTCCAAGGACCGCAAAAGTGCCATGGATCGCATGGTCGATGGCAAGGACATCAAGGCTGCCAAATGCGACAATCCGGTCAGCAAGCAATATGAAATCGGCCAGTCGATCGGCGTGAACGGTACGCCGGCGATCGTTCTGGCTGATGGTCAGGTGATTCCGGGCTACCAGCCTGCTGCTCAGGTTGCCAAGCTGGCAATGGGCGCCAAATAACCCTGCGTCGTCAAAGCTGCCTCATGAGCATGGGGCGCACGCTTTTCGGCGCTTCGTCAGATTTGTAGTCGTGTGGCAACATGCGGCGGTTTTTCACAGCCGGCTCAGGTTCGGCTGTTTTTCGGGGAGTTCATCAGTGAAACCGGTCAAAGTAGGCATATGTGGGCTGGGTACTGTCGGTGGCGGTACTTTCAACGTACTTCAACGTAACGCCGAGGAGATTGCCCGCCGTGCCGGGCGTGGAATCGAAGTGGCGCAAATTGCAGTTCGTACACCAAACCCCAACTGCCAGATTGGCAGTACGCCTACCACCAGCGATGTGTTCGCCGTTGCGACCAACCCTGAAATCGATATTGTGGCCGAATTGATCGGCGGCTACACCCTTGCCCGTGAACTGGTCCTCAAGGCCATTGAAAACGGCAAGCACGTGGTCACCGCCAACAAGGCGCTGATCGCTGTGCATGGCAACGAGATTTTCGCCAAAGCGCGCGAGAAGGGCGTCATCGTGGCGTTCGAAGCCGCGGTTGCGGGCGGTATTCCGGTCATCAAGGCCATTCGCGAAGGTCTGTCGGCAAACCGCATCAATTGGGTCGCCGGCATCATCAACGGTACTGGCAACTTCATCCTCACCGAAATGCGCGAGAAGGGCCGCACGTTCCCGGATGTACTGGCTGAAGCCCAGGCGCTGGGTTACGCCGAGGCCGACCCGACGTTCGACGTTGAAGGTATCGACGCGGCGCACAAGCTGACCATTCTGGCTTCCATCGCGTTCGGCATTCCGTTGCAGTTCGACAAGGCCTACACCGAAGGCATCACCAAACTGACCACAGCAGACGTGAACTACGCCGAAGCGTTGGGTTACCGCATCAAGCACCTGGGTGTGGCGCGTAGCACCGCTCAAGGCATTGAATTGCGTGTGCACCCGACGCTGATCCCGGCTGATCGTCTGATTGCCAACGTCAATGGCGTGATGAACGCGGTCATGGTCAACGGCGATGCCTCCGGTTCGACACTGTTCTACGGTGCCGGCGCAGGTATGGAGCCGACCGCGTCGTCGGTCGTGGCCGATCTGGTGGATGTGGTGCGTGCGATGACCTCCGACCCGGAAAATCGCGTGCCTCATCTGGCCTTCCAGCCTGATTTGTTGTCCGCTCACCCGATCCTGCCAATCGAAGCCTGTGAAAGCGCCTACTATCTGCGTATTCAGGCCAAGGATCATCCGGGCGTGCTGGCTCAGGTGGCGAGCATTCTGTCCGAGCGCGGCATAAACATCGAATCGATCATGCAAAAGGAAGTCGAAGAACACGATGGTCTGGTGCCAATGATCCTGCTGACGCATCGCGTTCTGGAACAACGCATCAATGATGCCATCCAGGCGCTGGAAGCGTTGCAGGATGTGGTGGGCCCGGTAGTCCGTATTCGCGTCGAACATCTTAATTAAGAAGGCAGCGGCAAGCGGTCAGCTACAAGCTACAAGCTACAAGCCACACGTCAGTCGTGCAGCTTTCATCTTGCAGCTTGCAGCTTGTAACTTGCAGCTCAAACCGAAGGTTTGATCCCATGCGCTATATCAGTACTCGCGGGCAAGCGCCTGCATTGAATTTCGAAGACGTGCTGTTGACTGGTCTTGCCAGCGATGGTGGCCTCTATGTGCCGGAAAACCTGCCGCGTTTCACTCAGGAAGAAATTGCCTCCTGGGCCGGCTTGCCGTATCACGAACTGGCTTTCCGGGTGATGCGCCCGTTCGTGACCGGCAGCATCACGGATGCCGATTTCAAGAAGATTCTCGAAGAAACCTACGGCGTGTTTGCTCACAGCGCTGTTGCGCCACTGCGTCAGCTCAACGGCAACGAGTGGGTGCTTGAACTGTTCCACGGCCCGACCCTGGCATTCAAGGATTTCGCCCTGCAATTGCTCGGTCGCCTGCTGGACTACGTGCTGGCCAAGCGTGGCGAGCGCGTGGTGATAATCGGCGCCACCTCGGGCGACACTGGTTCTGCGGCGATCGAAGGCTGCCGCCGTTGCGACAATGTCGACATCTTCATTCTGCACCCGAACAATCGCGTGTCGGATGTTCAGCGTCGGCAGATGACCACCATCTTCGGCGATAACATCCACAACATCGCAGTAGAAGGCAACTTCGACGATTGCCAGGAGATGGTCAAAGCCAGCTTCGCCGACCAGAGCTTTCTCAAGGGCACGCGTCTGGTCGCCGTCAACTCGATCAACTGGGCGCGAATCATGGCCCAGATCGTTTACTACTTCCATGCGGCGCTGCAACTGGGCGGTCCGGCGCGTTCGGTGTCGTTCTCGGTGCCCACCGGTAACTTCGGCGATATCTTCGCCGGTTACCTGGCGCGCAACATGGGCTTGCCGATCAATCAGTTGATCGTCGCCACCAACCGCAACGACATCCTGCACCGCTTCATGAGCGGCAATCAGTACGTCAAGGAAACCCTGCACGCCACGCTGTCGCCGTCCATGGACATCATGGTGTCGTCTAATTTCGAGCGTCTGTTATTCGATATGCACGGGCGCAATGGCGCGGCAATCGCCGGGCTGATGAGCAACTTCAGGCAGGGTGGCGGGTTCAGTGTCGAGGAAGAGCGCTGGACCGAAGTCCGCAAGCTGTTCGACTCGCTGGCGGTCAGCGATGAGCAGACCTGCGAAACCATCACTGATGTGTTCACCGGGACCGGGGAGTTGCTGGACCCGCACACCGCGATCGGCGTCAAGGCTGCGCGTGAGTGCCGTCGCAGCCTGGATACGCCCATGGTGATTCTGGGAACGGCGCACCCGGTCAAGTTTCCCGAGGCAGTGGAGAAGGCCGGTGTAGGAAAAGCGCTAGAGCTACCTGCACATTTGTCTGATTTGTTCGAGCGCGACGAACGCTGCACCGTACTGCCAAATGACCTGAAAGCCATACAGGCCTTTGTCAGCCAGCATGGAAACCGCGGCAAACCGCTCTGATAGAAGCGTTGTGTAACAACTTAAGGCCCGCCATCTGGCGGGTCTTCCTGTTTCTACGTGCCAAACTTCTCGGGTTTTTCGGCCCATAGAGAAGAGTCAGTCGTTGTGAAGCAAGCACGTATACAGAGCGTCGTCAGGAAGACTGGCAAAACAGCAAGGGACCGCGCCTGTCGCATGGTATGGGGGCTGCTGGCTCTGTTTTTCGCTCCCTCCGTCAATGCCGCGCAAAGTTTACCGTTTACCCTGACCGCGCCTTTCGTGGCGTCTGACGACCTCGTCATCGAGCCGCAGGACCGGCAATGGCTCGATCAGCACAAGGTCATTCGGGTCGGTATTGCCATCGCTGATTACGAACCGATCGACATCACCAGCGACCGCAACCGTTATCAAGGTATCAGCGCCGATTACCTGGGGCTGGTCAGTGACCAGCTGAATATCCCGATGCAGGTCACCGGGTTTGCCAAACGTGAAGAGGCCATCGAGGCGTTGCGTGCGGGCAAGCTTGATCTGCTGACCAGTGCCAACGGCTTTGAGCGAGGCGTGAAGGGGCTGGCGTTCTCCTCGGAGTACATGCCTGACCGTTCGGTGGTGGTCGGCCGTGGCAACGATCTCAGTCCGTCGGCAAGCCTGGCCGGCAAGAAAGTGGTCCTGCTGGACGGTTATGCCGATTCGGAGGTTGTTCACCGCACGTACCCGGACAGCGAGATCGTCATTGCGCCGAACCTTTACAGCGCCCTTGAGGCCTTGAACCATGGCGAAGTGGACGTCTTTATCGGTAACGAAGTGATCGTTCGGTCGTACACGGCCCTGCGGCCTTATCTGGGGTTGCAGATCAAGTTCGAAAGCCGTTTGCCGCCCGTAGGATTTGCGTTTGCAGTACGCCAGGACGAGCAGCGCCTGCTTGCGTTGATCGACCGTGCGCTGGACGGCATCGCGCCATCGGTCGGCCGTGAAGTGCTGGGCCGCTGGACGCTGGGGCTGGGTGCAGATGTCGAGGGGCAACGGATTCGCCTGACCGGCGTGGAGCGGCTCTGGTTGCTCAAACATCCCAGCGTGATCGTTTCCACCACGCAGCATCCGCCGTACATCTACAAGGACCAGAACGGTCATTGGGTGGGCCTCAATGTTGATGTGCTGGCGCGTATCTCGCGCATGACCGGCTTGCAGTTCATCCATCGGGAAGTGCCTTCCACGCAGCAGAGCATCGAAGTGCTTCGCGCGGGTCAGGCGGACATGAATACCACGCTGGCGGAAAATGCAGAGCGTCGACGGTTTCTGGACTTTACCTATTCGTTCGGCGGCAACAGTTGGGTGTTCGTGGTGCGCTCTGACGACTCGGCGCAGCTCTCCCTCGACAGCCTGGCCGGTAAGGTCCTGGCGCTGCCCGCCCGGCATGCGCTCGAAGACCTGATCAGGCTCGAGCACCCATTGATTCAACTGCGCTCGGTGGACACCTATGATCAAGGGCGTGCATTGGTCGAAAGCGGCGTTGCCGATGCGACCATTCAGAATGAGGCAGGCGCCTACCTGTATCCGTCGGGACAGTTGAAAGTGGCGCGCAGTGTCGATGGCAAGTGGTCACCGGACCGTTTTTCGGTGATCAAGACCCAGCCCGAGCTGCTGGGTATTCTCAACAAGGCGCTGGAAGAGTTTCCGGTCGCCGAGTTGCGCTCGATCCGCTTGAAATGGCTGGGCTCGACGCTGCCCCAACCCTCGCTCTGGGGGCGAATTCCGCAGTGGGTGTTCTGGGTCGTGGCGCTGGCGTTGCTGACCGGGCTGGTGTCGCTGGCCTGGAGTAGCCGCCTCAAGGTGCAGATTCTTCAGCGGCGCAAGGCAGAACGGCTGCTCAACGATCAACTGGCTTTCAAACGCGCGCTGCTCGATGGCATCCCCAACCCTATCTACGTGCGAGATCTCAAGGGCCGAATGATTTCCTGCAACAGTGCCTACGAGCAGAGTCTGGGCATCAGTTTCGAACAGATGAACGGCCGACGCCTGACGGATGTCGATCTCATCCCGCGTCAACTGGCCGAGCAGATGCATGCCGATTACCTCACGTTGCTGGAACGTCACCAGCCGGCCTTTAGCGATCGCACGATTCAATTGTCCGGCAAGCGCATGGAGGTCTGGCAGTGGACGGTTCCGTTCTTCGGTGCCGATGGGCAATTGCAGGGCTTGCTGGGCGGCTGGGTCGACATCACCGAGCGCAAGCTGCTGGAACAGCAACTCGTGGCCGCCCGGCATCAGGCCGATCAGGCCAGTCAGGCAAAAAGCGCTTTTCTGGCCAGCATGAGCCACGAAATCCGCACGCCGATGGGGGCGATCATCGGGCTGCTGGAACTGGAATGCGCGCAGGCGGCGCGCCAGGGCCATACGCCTTCCGAAGGCTTGCAGGTGGCGCACCGCTCGGCCCGCGAGCTGGTTGCGCTGATCGGTGAAAGCCTTGATCTGGCCAGAATCGAAGCGGGCGGCTTGCAATTGTCACTGGCTGCGACGTCACTTCGCGAGCTTGCCGAGGAGGTTATTCAGCTGTTCTCGGCTCAGGCGCAGGAAAAGGGCCTGGAGCTGCGTCTGGATGTTAGCGAACAGGTGGAAGGCGACTACTGGCTGGACCCGCTGAGGTTGCGTCAGGTTCTGCATAACCTGCTCGGCAACGCCTTGAAGTTCACCCGCCAGGGAGGGGTCGTCCTCAGAGTGGAGGGCGCTGATGAGCCCATCGATGCATCGCGTGTGCGGATCAGCGTCGAAGACAGCGGGGCAGGCATCGAGCCGGAGCGTCAGCAACAGATATTTCAACCCTTCACCCAGGCCAGCGACGACACGGCCGCGCGCTATGGCGGCAGCGGGCTTGGGCTCAGTATCACGCGGCAACTGGTCGAACTGATGCAGGGAGACATCAGACTGCACAGCGAGCCGGGCAAGGGCACGCGGATCACCCTCGACCTGCCGTTGGCCAGGGTCAGCGAGCCGCTGTTGGCTGTCGATGAACCCCCGCAGCCGGCACTCGACACGCGCAGTCTGCACCTGCTGGTGGTCGATGACATGTCGGCCAATCGGTTGGTATTGAGCCGGCAACTCGAGTTTCTGGGCCATCGGGTCGTGTCTGCGGACGGTGGTGAGGAAGCACTGGCGATCTGGCGCGAGGCGAAGTTCGATGCGGTCATTACCGATTGCAACATGCCTGGCATCAGCGGCTATGCGTTGACCGAGGCGATACGCCAGATCGAGGCGAAAGAGCTGCGTCAGCGTTGCCCGGTGATTGGCTGTACCGCCAACGCCATGACTGACGAGGCTGCGCGCTGCGAGCAGTCAGGCATGGACGGACTGCTGATCAAGCCGCTGTCGCTGGCGCGTCTGGCACAGGAACTGGCGGACGTGGTGCGCGAGCAGACGTTCGACATGGGCGCGCTGCACCGTATGACCCGTGCCAGCCCCGAGCAGATGCAGCGATTGCTGAGCGAACTGTGGAAAAACCTGTTGCATGAGCATTCACTGCTTGAGCCCGCGGTGGCGGCGCTGGACTGGAGCACCCTGAGCGCGTCGCTGCATCGTCTCAAGGGCGCGGCCAGTCTGGTTGACGCCATGCCACTGGCCAGTGCCTGTGCTGCGCTTGACCGGCATGTCAGGCAAAAATACGAGGCAGGCGTGCCGGAGTGCTGGTCAGCGCTTGAAAAAACGATCACCTGCCTGCGCGCTGACATCGAGGCGCAGTTGCTTGAAGTGCCCGATGTCGCGGTAACAAAGAGTTGAGCGGTAGGCCACAAGTCCTGCAATCGCCGGCGTGTTCTCGACGTGTCCTGTGGGGCGCGGCCGCCGGATTGACTAGACTAAGGGTTCCTCCGGGCAAGACGGCCGGATTTCGGCAGGCATGACAGTGCATTCACTCAAGGTTCTGATTCTCGAAGACCATCCCTTTCAGTTGATGGCGCTGCACCAGATGCTCAATGCCAATCAGGTGTTCGACGTGCTGGCGGCAGAAAGCGTGGCGGTGGCGAAACAGCCGTTGGAAAGCCGGGGGCCGGTCGATATTGCCATCTGCGATTTGCAGATGGACGGCCCGGATGGCCTCGAAATGATTCGTTTCCTGGCTGAAAACGCGCAGGCGAAAGCGCTGATCATTCTCAGCAGTTCCGCCACCTGTGTGCTGGAGGGCGTCGCGCAATTGGCGCTTGCTCGGGGGCTGCACGTGTTGGGGTATTTGCAGAAACCTGCGTCGGCCGCGGCGTTGTGCGAGCTGCTTGAGACTTACAGCCCCGGTGAATCCGATACGGCGCTGCAGTCCTCGGGGCATCATCTGTTCAGCGCGCTGTCGGCCTCGGAGCTTTTTCAGCCGACAGGCAGCAGGCCTGCCGATATCGCGTCAGTGGCCGAGCAGTGGGTGGCGCACTTTCAGCCCAAGGTCAGCCTGCGTGGCGAGGTGCTGGGAGTCGAGGCGCTGGTTCGCTGGCAACACCCGTTGCATGGTCTCCTGGCCCCCGGTCGCTTCATCGCGACCATTGAAGCGCAAGGCTTGACGGTCCCGCTGACCTGGCGTGTGCTTGACCAGGCATTGCAGTTATCTGCGCAGGTCCTGCGCGAGCAAGGCGAGGCGCTTTCGGTCGCGGTCAATATCGACCCGCAGGTGCTTCAACAGGCAGATTTTTTCGAACAGATCACGCAAGCGCTGGCGCGTTATGGCGTACCGGCACATGCGCTGACGCTGGAAGTGCTCGAGCAGGATGCCGCCCGGCCTGAAACCTGGCAACTGGAGGGGCTTCTGCGGCTGTGCATGCAGGGCTGCAAGTTGTCGATCGATGACTTCGGCATGGGCGCATCGAATGTCGACCGACTGCTGCAGCTCCCTTTCAGCGAACTGAAAATACCCACCGAGTTTGTGCGTGGCATGGCCGAGGATGCGCGCAAGTCGGCGGTGGTGGCCGGCGCGATGCTGATGGCACAACGGTTGTCCATGTCGGTGGTGGTTGAAGGTGTGGAAACCGCCGACGACTTTCGTTGCCTGCTGGCGTTGGGTGATCCTGCCATTCAGGGCTATTTCATTGCCCGGCCAATGGCCGCAGCAGACCTGTTGCACTGGATTGCAGAGCGGGACGACAGCTGCTTGCAAGACGTGTTGGCCGAGGCGAGGGCTCAGGACCGCTTGTTTCCTGAAAACCAATAAACAACGCGGTGTTGTCTGCCGGCGACTGACCTCGACAGGCGGCGGTTTTTTCCCTGTCACATTCAGCAGGCATGCTCGAATTCACAGACCGGTGCTGCGACCCGGCAGGAATAGAAAGAACTTTCTGCTCGTGCCGACGGTCACTGGTAAGCACCTTTGCATTCAAACTGTTGAGTGGTGATCCGGATGGAAAATGTCAGCTTACTGCTAAGCGAAGCGCTGGCTCCTTATCAGGCCAGTATTGGCCCGGCGGGGTCCCGAGGCGAGCGTCTGGTTACCCTGAAAGACACTACCGGTGCCCGTGTGATCGAGCGTACGTTCTGCGCCGATCAATTGAACGACAAGCGTCAGCTCACAGACGTTGTCGATGGCCTGCGACGTGATTTGATGGTGGCAGAAGGGCGAATAGAGCCTTGTGTCATTGCTGCGATGCGTAACGCCGCGATCAGTCGCGCGTTCGTGAGTGCTCCTGCTTTTTCCTGATGCTGCCTGACAGCTGCGCCACGCTCGATCATTGCGGTTTGGTGATCGTGGGCTGGCGCAGCGACCACAACGGTCATGCCGTACCCAGAGCAGGCAGCTCTGCGCGGGGTTTCCATTCCGCGTTCTCAGTCCTTCTGGAACAACGCCCTGACTTCTTCCAGATAGCCCGCTCGCTGTGACGGGTCAAGCCATTGCGCGTAAAAGCCCATCAGACTGTCGACCCGCAGCACACGCATTTCCTGATCGATCTTCGCGATGGCCTGCTCGCCTGCCGGGGATTTGCTGCAACTGATGTAGATGAATTGGTACGTAGGGTTGCCTTTGATGGGCAGAAAGCTCAATTCTTCGGGGGCAATACCTTGCTGCATCGCCTGATAACGAGCTTCGGGCCAGAAGCCAATGAAGGCTTGCAAGCGTCCCAGACGCTCCATCTGCAGCAGGCTGCCAACGGCGTCGTTGCCGTAATGCTCTACGAGCGAACCTTCGTCCACAGTTTTCAGAATCTCATCGATCAGCACGCCGTAGCTGCGTTCGGCAACCACACCGAGTTTGATGGTGTGGCTGGCCATCAGCGCCGCGAAGTCGATTTTTCCATCGTCGATAAAGGCGGAAAATTTGGCCAGATCTTCCTTGCGCACGACCAGACCGCTGCTCAGTATGGCAACGATAGGGATGGAGAACAGGATGGTTTTGGCGCGTTCTGCAGTCCACAACATGGTCGGGTCACAACTGAGTTCCGTGCTGTCGTTGAGCATTTGCAGCCCTCTGGCACGATTGACCCGCACCAGCACGTGATTGTATTCAGGCATGCGCGCCGTCAGCAGCGGCATCAACTGATCGATTGCGCCTTGCCCGCGCAGGTTTCCCGAGAAGATCGTCGAAGGCGGTATGTCGCGCAGCAGCCAGGTCAGCGTTTCTCTGGCTTCGCTGAAACAGGACATGGCGACCAGCGACGAGGCGAGCAGCAGCCGAATCGTCACGCAGTACGAGGCAGGAAAGGACATTCGCTGGTGTCATCCTCGATAAGGGGTTGCACAATCAGGAGTGATGGGTGGCAGGTCTTTGAGTGAGGCAGCATCTGCCGCGTCACATACAGACTGCCCACGGCGATCGGAAACCGACATCCTGCGGCGCTGCGTAGCAGTCTTGAAAAATCAATCTGTATCAGGGTTTTGTTTCAGACTATCGATTTTTTCGTCTCCCGCAAATCACCGCAAGCCTGTACCGTGCAGATCACATTCGCGAGCAAGTTAGTTCGCAGCCCCGGCATCGGTTAGACTTGCCGTCTTCCCTCCAGACTCTAGAAGCCCGTTCATGGCCCAGCCGTCCACGACCTACAAATTCGAACTCAACCTCACCGACCTCGATCGCGGGGTTTACGAGAGCGTCAAGCAGACCATCGCCCGGCATCCGTCCGAAACCGAAGAGCGCATGACCGTGCGTCTGCTGGCCTATGCCTTCTGGTACAACGAGCAGCTGGCGTTCGGCCGCGGTCTGTCTGATGTAGACGAGCCGGCGCTGTGGGAAAAAAGTCTGGATGATCGTGTGCTGCACTGGATCGAAGTCGGTCAGCCGGACGCGGATCGTCTGACCTGGTGCTCGCGGCGTACCGAGCGCACCAGTCTGCTCGCCTACGGCAGCTTGCGCGTCTGGGAAGGCAAAGTCATCCCGGCGATCAAGAATCTGAAAAACGTCAATATTGCTGCGGTGCCGCAGGAAATACTGGAAGTGCTGGCCAAAGACATGCCGCGCGTCATCAAATGGGACGTGATGATCAGCGAAGGCACAATCTTCGTCACCGACGACCGCGGCCAGCACGAAGTGCAGTTGCAGTGGCTGGCGGGTGAACGTGGCTGACACCAGCCTGCATTGAGCATTCTTCTGAAAAACACGCCAAAGAGATCAGCTGACCCGCATGCGCATTGAACCCCGTCCGTTGCCTGACACCCTGCCTTTCCTCGGCGACCTGCCGCCCTTGCTCACTCGCCTGTACGCAGCCAGGGGCGTGGCCAGTGAGGCTGAACTGGACAAGAGTCTGGCGCGCCTGATCCCGTATCAGCAGCTCAAGGGTATCGATGCTGCTGTGGAGCTGCTGGTAACGGCTTTGCGTGAAGATCAGCGCATGCTGATCGTCGGTGACTTCGATGCCGACGGCGCGACCGCCAGCACGGTCGGCGTCCTGGGCCTTCGCCTGATGGGCGCGTCGCATGTCGATTATCTGGTGCCCAATCGCTTCGAGTACGGCTACGGTCTGACCCCGGAAATCGTCGAAGTGGCGTTGCAACGCGAACCGCAGTTGCTGATCACCGTGGACAACGGCATTTCCAGCGTCGAGGGCGTGGCAGCGGCCAAGGCGGCGGGCCTGCAAGTGCTGGTGACCGACCACCACTTGCCCGGTTCAGAGCTTCCAGCGGCGGATGCCATCGTCAACCCCAACCAGCCCGGTTGCAGCTTTCCGAGCAAATCGCTGGCCGGTGTCGGGGTGATCTTTTACGTGCTGATGGCCTTGCGTGCCCGGCTGCGCGAAGTCGGCTGGTTCGACAATAATCAGCGCGTTCAGCCCAATCTGGGCGAGCTGCTGGATCTGGTTGCGCTGGGCAGCGTGGCGGATGTTGTGCCGCTGGACGCCAACAATCGCATTCTGGTGCATCAGGGCCTGATGCGTATTCGCGCCAGTCGGGCCCGGCCGGGCTTGCGTGCGATTCTGGAAGTCGCCCGGCGCGAACCGGCGCGCATCACCTCCACTGATTTGGGGTTCATTCTTGGCCCGCGCCTGAATGCGGCGGGGCGTCTGGATGACATGAGCCTGGGCATCGAATGCCTGCTTTGCGACGATCCTGTGCTGGCACGAGAAATGGCCGTGCAGCTCGACGAGCTGAATCAGGACCGCAAGTCCATCGAGCAAGGCATGCAGCGTGAGGCGCTGGCCCAGCTCAAGGATCTGCCGCTGGAGTCCATGCCATTCGGCTTGTGCCTGTTCGATGCCGAGTGGCATCAGGGCGTGATCGGCATTCTGGCGTCGCGTCTCAAGGAACGTTACCACCGCCCGACCATCGCTTTCGCCAGCGCCGGGGAGGGCGTGCTCAAAGGCTCGGCCCGTTCGGTGCCGGGGTTTCATATCCGAGATGCTCTGGACGCTGTGGCGGCACGCCATCCGCAGATGATCAGCAAGTTCGGCGGCCACGCCATGGCTGCCGGCCTGTCGCTGCCGGAAGAAAACTACCCGGCCTTTGCCGACGCGTTCGATCTGGAAGTACGCCGGCAGCTCGACGAGCAGGATTTGACCGGGCGTCTGCTGTCGGATGGCTCGCTGGCCGTCGAAGAATTTCATCTTGAACTGGCCCGCGCGTTGCGCAACGCCGGTCCGTGGGGCCAGCATTTTCCTGAGCCGCTGTTTCATGGCGTGTTCCAGCTGGTCGAGCAACGTGTGGTGGGCGAGCGCCATTTGAAGATGGTACTCAAGACCGAATGCGGCAGCGTCAAACTGGATGGCATCGCCTTCAGCGTCGACCGCGACGTCTGGCCCAACCCCAACATCCGTTGGGTCGAGCTAGCGTACAAGCTTGATCTGAACGAGTTTCGCGGCAACGAAACCGTGCAGTTGATGGTGGTCCACCTCGCGCCACGCTGAAAATCAGCAGGAACCCCTCTCGCCGCCGGGTTGTCGACACTTTACGGTCCACTGGAATCGGTTCTGTGAATGAACCGGGTCCGGACAACTGAATTGTCACTACGAGAGGTTGCCATGAGTCTGCTGCTTGAACCCTACACACTGCGCCAATTGACCCTTCGCAATCGCATCGCCGTTTCGCCGATGTGCCAGTATTCCAGCGTCGACGGACTGGCCAACGACTGGCACCTTGTACACTTGGGCAGCCGCGCCGTCGGCGGTGCCGGGCTGGTCATCAGCGAAGCGATGGCGGTCACCCCGGACGGCCGCATCACGCCCGAAGACCTCGGCCTTTGGAACGACGAACAGATCGAGCCGCTGCAACGCATCACGCGCTTCATCAATACGCAAGGTGCAGTGGCGGGCATTCAACTGGCCCACGCCGGTCGCAAGGCCAGCACCTGGCGACCATGGCTGGGCAAGCATGGCAGTGTGCCTTTGACTGAAGGCGGCTGGACCCCGGTCGGGCCTTCGGCGATTGCTTTCGATCCGCAGCACACCGCACCGCTGCAACTCAGCGAAACGCAGATTCAGGAACTGATCAAGGCCTTCGTCGACTCCGCACGACGCGCATTGACCGCAGGTTTCAAAGTGGTCGAAATCCACGCTGCGCATGGTTACCTGCTGCATCAATTTCTGTCGCCATTGAGCAATCAGCGCACCGACCAGTACGGCGGATCGTTCGAAAACCGGATTCGCCTGACCCTGCAAGTGACCGAAGCGGTCCGTGCTGTATGGCCGCAAGAGCTGCCGCTGTTCGTTCGCGTATCGGCCACCGACTGGGTGGAAGACGGCTGGAATGCCGAGGAAACGGTCGAGTTGGCCCGGCGCCTGAAAGCATTAGGCACCGACCTGATCGATGTGTCCTCCGGTGGCACGTCAGCGAACGCGGAAATCCCGGTCGGCCCTGGCTATCAGACGCGTTTCGCCGAACAAGTGCGCAAAGAGGCGGATATTGCCACCGGTACGGTGGGCATGATCACCGATCCGGCGCAGGCAGAGCACATTCTGCGTACCGGTCAGGCCGATATCATTCTGCTCGCCCGCGAGCTGCTGCGTGATCCGTACTGGCCACTGCGTGCTGATGAAGATCTGGGCGGCCGCCAGGCGACCTGGCCTGCACAGTATCAACGAGCTACGCATCGGGACCAACCGATCCACGAGTCGGATTTGCGCGACTGACCACTGGTTTCGGGGCGGGTCGAAGCATCCTGAACCGGGCGCCGCCAAGCGCTCGGTTTTTTATTCGTCCTCCAGCAGCTCTGTCACGCGGCTGATCAGCTCGGCAATGGCAAACGGCTTTGGCAGTACATGCATGCCTGGTTCCAGCGTGTCGTGAGCCAGCACCGCGTTTTCAGCGTAGCCGGTCACAAACAGGACTTTCAAGTCCGGGCGCACATCCCGTGCCGCGTCGGCCACCTGTCGCCCGTTCATGCCACCGGGCAAGCCGACATCGGTAATCAGCAGATCGATAGCGGCCTTGGATTGCAGGATGGCCAGTGCATCACTGCCTTTTTCCGCCTGCAACACGACATGGCCCAGGTCTTCGAGCAATTCGGCAATCAGCAGCCGCACAGCAGGTTCGTCATCGACGACCAGGATGGTTTCATCGCCGGTGCCTGGCGCCGGCACCTGGAGTTCGCCGCTGTCCAGCACCAAGGCTTCAGCCTCACCCTCATGCATCGGTAAAAGAATGCAGATTTTTGCGCCTTCTCCGACGTCCGAGACGATGTTTACGGCGCCGCCCGACTGGCGTGCAAAGCCGTAGATCATCGACAGGCCAAGGCCGGTGCCCATGCCGGTGGGTTTGGTGGTGAAGAACGGGTCGAAGACGCGGCCGATGATGTCCTTGCCCATACCGGTGCCGGTGTCGCTGACAGACAGTTCGACGTAGCGCCCGGCAGGCAAGCCGAATCGGGCCGCCGCTGTGGCAGTCAGCGTGCGATTGGCCGTCTGAATCAACAAGCGCCCTCCATCGGGCATGGCGTCCTTGGCATTGAGACACAGGTTGAGCAGCGAGTTTTCCAGTTGATGCGGGTCAACCAGCGTCGACCACAGGCCGTGCGACGCTATCACCTGCATGTCGATGGCGGGGCCAACGGTGCGCCTGATCAGCTCGTCCATGCCCGCCACCAGATGATCGATGTCGGTCGCTTTGGGGGCCAGCGTCTGGCGTCGCGAGAAGGCCAGCAGGCGGTGCGTCAACGAAGCCGCGCGCCGCGAGCCTTCCAGTGCTGCGTTGATGTAACGTTCCAGTTCGGTAAAGCGCTCCTGCCTGATTCGTGACAGCAGCAGCTCCATGTTGCCGGTGATGCCCATCAGCAGGTTATTGAAGTCATGTGCCAGGCCACCGGTCAGTTGCCCGACCGCTTCCATTTTCTGTGACTGAATCAATGTCTCCTCGGCAACGCGCAAGGCTTCGATGCGCTGCTTTTCATGGTTCAGGTGCTTGCCCAGCGCGAAGATGATTCCGTTGCCGGGCGCTGCGGTCCAGCCGTACCAGTGATACGTCCCGTCGACATGCTGATAGCGGTTTTCAAACAGTGGCAAGACGTGACTGACCGCGTGTTTCAACGCGTTCTGCGTGTTACCGACGTCATCCGGATGCAGCAGGGTCATGATCGAACTACCTAGCAACTCCTGCTGTGTGCGGCCGAGAATGGCCGTCCAGGCCGGGTTGACCCGCAGGAACATACCGTTGAAATCAAGTATTGCCAGCGGGTCGGGCGACAGCTCCCAGAAGGTGTCCAGTTCGAGGGTGCGTTGCTCCAGCGTGGCCGTCTGGCGTTTTTCCAGACTGACCAGCCTGTCGATCAGTTCCAGACGTTGCCGCTCATTGTCCAGCAGCGCTTGCTGGTTGAGGACGTGCTGGGTGGTTTCGTTGGTGATGCAAAACATGCCGACGGTCGCGCCATGTTCATCGATCACTGGCGAGAACGAGAAAGACCACCAGGTCTGCTCGGTTTCGCCGTAACGCGCCATGCGCAGCGGCATGTTCTGGTGGTGACAGGCTTTGCCCGCCAAGGCATCGATGACCAGCGGGGCGACCTGGTCCCAGACGTCCGCCCACAGGTCGGTTACCCGTGCACCGATCGCCTCATTCTTGCGCGGACCGAGAATGGGGGTGTAGGCGTCGTTGTGAAAAAATATCAGGTCCGGCCCCCAGAGCAGGTACATCGACTCTGGTGAGTTCAGGATCAGATTGAGAGTGTTTTTCAGCGACGCTGGCCAACGCTCGATCGATCCGAGCGATGTTCGATTCCAGTCCTTTGATCGAATAGTTTCTGCCGCCTTGCTGTCGCCTGCCGGAAAACCATTAGGGGATATCACTTCGGCACGCTCCTCGCGGGCTGTATCTTGATGCAAGGCATTCAAATGAAGATGCTTACGTTTAAAATCGATCCGAATGCGTGTCAGTGCGCATTTTCGTTATGCCGGTCTTCTTTCATTGACCGTCCATGACCGGCAGGGGTTGCACGCGTTTCAATCGATATCAGGCACGAGGGGATGAATGGCGGTCCGTTGCATCCGTAACATCCCGAAGCACACCGCTGACCAGCGGCAGGTGATTTCTCTGCAAACTGCGGGTCAATGAATCATCTGACAACCGCAATCGGAGGTTTCCTGTGAATACGCGTGGTTTACTCGATCAACTGCTCAAGTCCGGGCAAAGCCTGTTACAGGACAAGGCCTACAATAAATCCGGCAAGTCCTCGAGCGGCGATTCGCTGATGAACGGCTTGGGCAGCCTGCTGGGCGGTAAGGGTAATGGCGCCAGTCAGAGCGGCCTGGGCAGCCTGATATCCGGCGCGGGCGGCGGTGCATTGGCCGCCGGAGCCATGGGGCTGCTCAAGGGCAAACGCTCCCGGGGTATGGGCGGCAAGGTTCTGACCTACGGCGGTCTTGCGGCGCTGGGTGTGCTGGCTTACAAGGCTTACAACAATTGGCAGGCCAGTCAGGGCGTGACCGGCCAGCGTGAACCGCAGACCATCGACCGTTTGCCCGAGGCCGAAGCCGAGCAGCACAGTCAGGCCATCTTGCGGGCACTGGTTGCCGCAGCGAAAGCGGATGGTCATGTCGATGAGCGCGAGCGTGAATTGATCGAGGGCGAGTTCAGCAAGTTGAGTTCCGATCAGGAACTGCAGCACTGGCTGCAGGCCGAGCTGAACAAACCGCTGGACCCCGCCGAAGTGGCCCGGACGGCGACCACCCCGGAAATGGCTGCAGAAATGTATATCGCCAGCGTGATGCTGGTGGATCAGGAGCACTTCATGGAGCGCGCGTACCTGGATGAACTGGCCCGTCAGTTGAAACTCGACCCTGGCCTCAAGGCCGAGCTGGAAGGGCAGGTCAGGGACGCTCAGTAAGCCGCCACTGCGGGTCGCCTGATGCCGACACAGGTGTCAGACGACCCGTTTTATCAACGTTGTTCCAGCCCTTCGGCGTTGGTCAGCTCTCTGATCAGCGTTGCTTGCTGATCCTTGAAGCGTGCTTCGAACTCCCGGATCCGTGCTTCGTATTCCGGGCTGTCCAGATTGATATTGCGTTGCTCGAACTCATCGGTCAGTTGTGTCAGATCGGTTCGGTACACACGTTCGAGTGCGTCAAACCGGCCAGAATGGGCTTCCCGCAGATAACTGACCCAATAATCCTGCTGTGCAGCAAAACTCAGGAACGGTTCACCTTGTTCGCCTGTTTGCACGCGCAGAAGGGCGGTGTCCAGCTCTCCTGGCCGAAGGGCCGCGTGGGCTTCGAAAAGCATTCCCCCTGGAGGTACTGGCAATTCCAGTGCGCTTGCCCAATGCGTACGGTACGCCAGGCGGACTTCGGCTTCGTCTCGGTTTCCGGCCTGTTCGCGGGCTGCAGCGTCCAGTTCGGACAAGCGATAAAGTTGCGTCGTCAGCCGATAAAGCGCAGCACCGCGTCGCTCGGGCACCACGTCCTGCACGGTCTGACGAGTGAACACCAGTATTTCTATCTGGTTGAACTCCAGCAGAACACCATCCAGACAGGTAATGTTATCGCGGAGCAGCCTGACCGGTTCTTCGGCAATCGCGTTCAGTGTCATGCGTAACTGCGGATCCTGATTCACCGCTGCCAGTACGCGCCAGACGCGCTCCTGAAACGCTGCTCGATTGGCGGTATGGCGATAATCAGCGCTGTGGCGCAGCGAACTGATCAGCTCCAACAGGTCGTCGGCATGCTCTCCGGCTTCCAGTTGCTCCCATAACTGTCGGCGCTCGCCGCTAAACGGGTTGGCATCGTCCAGCCATGGCTCGACAGTGACCGAATCCGGCGTGGAGGCGCGACTTCCGTCGGATAAGTAGTCTGAAATCGAGTCATCAGCGTCGGCGTTTTCTCTCCATTCCTGCGCAAGCTCAGGCGACACATCCATGTCAAAGGTGTAGGCATGCCCGTAACGTTCTGACATCCGTGCACGGCGCATGGTCTCTTCGGAGAGCGGATTGTCCATTAGGCTGATTTCCGTGTGTGACTGACTGTCCGGATTGGCAAGAACGTTTTCCGGCAGTTCGTGGATCAGATTACTTTCAAGCAGCAGCGTCGTGAGTTGCCCTGGAACAAGGTCATCCAGCAAGGCGGGCCATTCGCTCATCTCGACATTGTTCAGCGATAACCAGGTCAGTCCAGTATTCCGCAGGCCTGACAGGCTGTTGATGGCGCCCAGCCGGTTGTTTTCCAGTTCCAGTCGTTCCAGCCTCGGCAGGCGACTGAGGAAATCAATGTGCTGCTGATCGAGCAACAGCCCTTGGTCGTTGAGGCTAAGCGATCGCAATGCTCTGAGCTCCAGCAGGGCTGGTGGCAGTGGGTCTAATGGTGTGACATGGCCATTCATTTCCAGCGAGCTGAGTTCAGTCATGGGGCGCAGTAGCTGATCGAGATCCGCTGCCGTTCCTGTCATTCGGTTCAGTTGCAAGTGACGCACCTGGCGATAGAAAAACTCCGGCAGGTTACGAGGGAAGTCGACCAGTGCGATGTCGGCAAAACGCAGCGGGTTGTGAATCTGCCCCAGGCTGAAGGTTCGCCAGTGATTGATCAGCACCGCGCCGATCTGACGGCGTGCCGCGATGGTCTGCTCACTCTGAATGGACGACGAACTGGAGGCATTGCTCCATTCATCGAGCGCTGTTATCAGTTCGGCGCCCTGTCGCAATTGCAGGTTCACGGCGGCCTGCACAGCAAGCGGAGTGTCCATGACAAAACGGAAGCAGCTGCCGGATACGGACTCATTGATGCGTGCATGAATCGCGGAGTGCCGGGAAAGGCTGTTGCCGCGTAAATCGATCAGGGTCTGATTGCCTGTGCTGGGCGGGTTGTCGAGAATCCAGCCCGGCAGCTCCGTCAGATTGTTGTGTGCCACCGAGAGTTCGCGGATGTTGTTCGGGATCATGTCGGTCAGCCAGTTAGGCCAGCGATGCATGCCCACCCGCTCCAGCACCAGTCGGTCCAGATGCAGCCATTCCAGATTCATGGGCATCATGCTGACCACTCGATTGCCGCTGAGGTCCAGCGTCCGGAGGTTGGGCATGCTGCGCAAGTGGTTCATCTGCATCTGGTCCAGAAAGATGCCCTGGTTGATCAGCCCCAGTTCGTAGAGCTGGGGCAGCATGTTGGACACCCACTGCGGCAGGTTGAGAAAGACCGACGATTGCGGATCGAGTCCGGCGCTGGTCTCGCTGATCAGGTGCAGTGATCGTGCATTAGGGAAACGTTGCAGGAAGTGCCCCAGCTCGAACGTGTTGGTTAACTGACGAGGCAGATTCACGTCAACCGGCTGTGCAACCGCAGCGCCTGGGTACAGCCGGGGTTCGATCGAGATGTTTTCCAGATGCAGTCCGGTGACCCGTGCATAAACAAAGTCTGGCAGGTAGCGAGGGAAATCGGTCAGGGACACGTACTGCAGGCGCAGCGGTTCGAAGGTGCGTCCGATCTCAGGCAGATTGTTGAGACGCCAGTGGCTCCAGATCGCCTCGCTGATGCGCTCTCGGCTGTCGATGTGCGTCTGACTCATGGGCGACATTGCGATGACTTCATCGGTCCAGGCAGTCAGGCTCGCCCGCAGATCCAGCTGTTCTCCCAATAGTGTGTTGAGTCGCTGGTCGATTTCCCGGTTGTTCCAGCCGGTCTGCCGCAGGCGGCTGAGAATGTCCTCCGGAAACGCGTCCTCCAGCTCCAGTATGCGGATCTTGTCCAGCAGGCTTTCGTCGGTCACGTGCCAGTCGACCTCGCCGCGACCGCTCAGCGGGTAACCCAGGCGGCCGTCGGCCAGACGCATGGGCGATCGGGAGCCGGGCTTGATGGCCTGCATGTTCAGCAAGGGCGCAAGATCCTGGCGCGGCAGGGGATTGTTCTGGACCAGCGCCGCCAGCGCTTGGCCCTGACCGGTATGAGGGAAGCCCAACTGGTTGCGCTCGGCATCCGGCAACGCGTGGAGTACGGACGAATACAGATCATCCAGGCCATGCAGATGGTGGTCGTCGGCGTCACGGGCCTCGTAACGGTTGCCGTCTTTGATGAGCACCTTGCGAATCGGCGCATCCTGCGGCCCGATGCTGTCGATCAGCGGGCCACCGAAAAAGCGATTGTGCACTTCGAGCCTGACCTGCGACGGCCACTGCGGCAACGCTTCAAGGCTGTGCAGCGCCAGGCAATCGGTGTCGGCGCTGGCTACCGATGTCAGATAAAGCCCTTCATAGGCCCGCGCCAATCGTATGTGCTGCAGATACACGCTGGCTTCTTCGGCGATGCGTAACGGTACGCGGCGCTCCGTGATCAATTGCGCCCGCTCCACTGGCGTTGCGTGGCCGACCAGTTCCTGCACAACTGCGGGTGGCAGCCCGGGAAATGCGTTCTGAAGGGTTTGGGCGCCGTCTGCATCGGCAACGTTCAAGGCGCGGTAACGTGACTCGAACAGCCAGGCCCGGGTCGCCTTGGCACGCGCCGTCAATGTCGCCCGCAGCGTGGTCAGCCGCGCCGAAACACTTGGCTGGCCTGCGCCGAACTCTTCGTCGAGCAGGGTGCGGATCTCGAGATTGCTCAGTTTCTCCAGCGCCTGGCGCAGGGCATCAGGCTGGTCGACACGAATCGTGATGAGGCTGTCACGGGTTACGGTTTCGTGCGCCGGGGGGAAGGTCTGAAGTGTGTTGCCTTCTGCATCTACCAGCGTCAGCGCCCGGTTGCCCGGCCAGCGATGATCCTGGCTCAACAGTTCGAGTTGCACTGCGGCTGAGGCATTCGGGTCGTTGGCTGCCATCTGCCCGATAAACCGGTCGATTTCCTGGTCCAGCCGGAACCGCTGGGCGCTGTCCTCGAGCAGGGCGGGCGGGCGCACCTGATCTGCCAGCGCCTGGCGCATCGCGGCTTCAGAGGTGTTGCTGACGTTCAGCAGGTGCCGGGCTGTGGTGTCGGAAAACGCCTCGCTGGAGTAACCCAGGCGGCGGAACAGCGTCAGGCCCTCCATATCCAGCGGCTGATCCAGCTCGTGCAGCCACGCACCGGCGCCATTGTGCCGCAAGGCGGGCTGGTAGCTGTCCGCTCGGGTCGGGTGTTCCATCCGGTAGCCATCGCCGGTCTTGCCGGGTTTGACGGAATAGAGTCGGCCCTCAATAGGCAGCCATTGCTTGCCTTGCCATGTGTACAGGCCTGCGGCGTCGGGCTGCAGACTGGCTGGCAGTACGATGTCATGTGCGAAAGGCGTCAGGTCGGGTTTCCACAAACGTGTCGTGCCGTCCTGCAACTCGACGAGTTTGAGATCGCGGGCGAACTCGGGCACGTGCAGGGCAGGAATGCCTGCGCCGCCGGCCGTCGCAGCGCCGAGGGCCGACATCAGGGCAATGTTTTCCACCACATCGAACAGATAGGTGAGCGCTTGCTGTTTCTCGTCTTTCGCCCAGCATTCCACGCCTTCGTAGACTTCATGAATCAGCTGGACGGCAGTCACCGCCAGCATCAGTTCACCCAATACCGGGACGACGAAGCTCGCAATGTTCAAGACGTCGAGGGCCTTGCTCTTGAAATATTGCACGCGTTCGTCGAAGGTCTTTTGATCCTCATCCGCTGTCGGCACCCCCTGAAACAAGGCGTCGTCACGCAGTACTGCCTGTTTGCGATCGTACAGCTCGTCCAGCAACGGGCCGTTCAGCGGGGTTTCTCGCAGGTGCATACGGGCGTTGCGGTCTTCTTCGCGCTCCAGCCACTGACGCTCGAAAATACCGCCTTTCATGACTTTGGGATGCAGGCGTTCGAACAGTTGCGCCAGCACTGCATTTCGGTGCCGCGCCGGGATGAAGCGCTTGAAGAAGTTCAGATACCCTTTGACGAACATGCGGTCGCGCAGCGAGTTTATGAAGACCGCGACCGAGGCGTATTCCTTCAGCGGTGCGATAGGGTCTTCGGGTATATAGACAACAATTTTTTCCAGCCCGGTTGCCGTGTCCCGATCCTTGCCGATCACAAACAGCCCATTCAGCTCGACATCCCCCAGACACAGTACGCTGCAATTGACCGGCCTGTTATCGAGTCGCACGTCTTTTCGGCCATCGAGAACCTGCAGCAGCGCAGTCTGTAAGGGTTCGCTGACCAGCCCTTGAAGCGTGGCGATCTGCAATTGCAGCCTGATGGCGGAGGACTCCAGTTGCATGAAGTCGTTGCGCAGTCTCGATGCCGCCGCGCCGGGCGTTTCTTCGGGCGTTGAAGGTGTACTGAACACGGATTTGAGATGCGCCTGATACCTGCCGCCCAGGTCCAGTTCGCGGCACAGCGCTGCGAACGCCGTGGGGACAATCGGTACGGATTTGCCGCCAATGTAATTGCCAATGACTTCGAAAGACGAAAACACTTCGGCCTTGATGCCCGCGTCCGAGTCCATGGCGCCTGAGGCGGTTTCCCAGGCCTCGAAGTTCTGCAGGGCTGCGGCGAGCAAGGTCTGGTTGGCGGCTTTCAGCGCTGTATTCGCTTGCGCTATCGGGTCTCTTGAGGCTGTCTCGAACGACGGGTCGACCGTGGCGTGACTGGCATGAAACAGCCAGGTATTGCCTACGTCGATGTCCAGCTTGAAGCGCTCTTTGATGGCCGCTGTCAGCAAGGGTTTTGCGAAGTCTTCCAGCGTCGACAGGCGATCCAGTGTCGGGCCGACTGCTTGCTCGTTGCGGCGGTGCTCGGCGTACAGCCGTTGCAGCTCGTCTAGCTGCGCGGGGCTGGACGTGCGGGCGTCCTTCAGCCATTGCGGCGCATGCCCGGAGAATTTGCGCAGGCTCGCATGAACGGCCGGTCCGGCTTGAAGCAGCCAATCGGGAGTCTTGTTTTTTATGTGGTGCACATGAGAGTTTGTCGGAGCGCTGTCCGGCAGTAATGAGTCGAGCATAGAAGTGCCTGATTGTGAATGAAGAGGCGACGAAGCTTACGTTCGAGATTCCTCTGGCAAGCGCTAACTATGTATGTGCCCGTTTATTCGTTACACATGGCGCTCAAGTAGTACGGGCTTTGGCCGAAAATAATTGAAGGGCGCGATTAACAGGCCTGACGAGCTGATTTTCGTCTTGCCCGCCCGGCCTTTGCAGGCTGGGCTATACTCACGCCGCATGGACCGTTCGTCGGTCTGCATCTTGAACACGGCTGACGCCGTCGTTGAATTCTTGAGGGATGACTGTGAAGAACTGGACCTTGCGCCAACGGATTCTGGCGAGCTTTGCCGTCATCATTGCCATCATGCTGTTGATGGTGGTTGTGTCTTATTCGCGGCTGCTGTCAATCGAGTCCAGTGAAGAGCAAGTCCGCCTCGATGCGCTGCCCGGCGTTTACTACAGCACGCTGGTGCGCAGTGCATGGGGCGAAAGCTATATCCGCACGCTGGAATTGATCGCTGAAGGCGCGGCCCGTCCGCTGACCAAGCAGGAAAAAGACCAGTACCAGGGGTTTGACGAGAACCTTCAAGCGCAGATGGATGGCTACAAGAAATCCATTTTCGACAAGCAAGACGCGGACAGCTTTGCAGTCTTCGAAAAGCGCCGCGAAGCTTATTCCCGCATGCTCAGTGAAGTGCTCGCCAAATATGATCGCGGCGAGTACGCGGACGCACGGGCCGAGTTCTTTGGCGACGTCAATCCGGTATGGCTCACAGGCCGCAAGCAGCTCAACGACGTTATCGTCATGAATAAAAAGCTGGCCGATGAGGCGACCAACAATATCGTCAATGCGGTACTGGCCGCCAAAATCAGCATGATCGTGTCCTTGCTGGTCGCGATCATGGCCGCCGCCGCCTGCGGTCTGCTGCTGATGCGCTCGATCATGTCGCCGATGCAGCTCATCGTGCGCATTCTCGACACCATGCGCACCGGCGATCTGAGCACGCGCCTCAACCTCGCGCGCAAGGATGAGTTCAACACGGTTGAAACCGGCTTCAACGACATGATGACCGAACTGGTCGCGCTGGTGGCACAGGCCCAGCGTTCTTCGGTGCAGGTCACCACCTCGGTCACGGAAATCGCGGCCACCTCGCGCCAACAACAGGCCACCGCCACCGAAACCGCCGCGACCACCACCGAAATCGGTGCGACGTCACGGGAAATTGCCGCGACCTCGCGTGATCTGGTGCGCACCATGACCGAGGTTACGTCGGCGGCCGATCAGGCGTCGATTCTCGCGGGCTCTGGTCAACAAGGGCTGGCGCGCATGGAAGACACCATGCACCAGGTCATGGGCGCGGCCAATCTGGTCAACGCCAAACTGGCGATCCTCAATGAGAAGGCCGGCAACATCAATCAGGTGGTGGTGACCATCGTGAAGGTGGCCGACCAGACCAATCTGCTGTCGTTGAACGCTGCCATCGAGGCGGAAAAGGCCGGCGAGTACGGTCGCGGGTTCGCGGTGGTGGCGACCGAGGTGCGGCGCCTTGCCGACCAGACGGCGGTTGCCACGTACGACATTGAACAGATGGTGCGCGAGATCCAGTCGGCGGTTTCGGCGGGCGTCATGGGCATGGACAAGTTTTCCGAAGAAGTGCGCCGAGGCATGTTCGAAGTCACTCAGGTCGGTGAGCAACTGTCGCAGATCATTCATCAGGTTCAGGCCCTGGCACCGCGCGTGCTGATGGTCAACGAAGGCATGCAGGCGCAGGCCACCGGTGCCGAGCAAATCAATCAGGCGCTGGTGCAACTGGCCGATGCCAGCAGCCAGACCGTCGACTCACTGCGTCAAGCCAGTTTCGCCATCGACGAGTTGAGTCAGGTAGCGGTCGGCTTGCGCAGTGGCGTATCGCGCTTCAAAGTCTGAGTCCGGACCATGAAGGAGCCATCGCCAAGGCGCGTCGATTCGTCGGTCATCGCCAACAAGCTCTTCCTGCTGTTTTGCATCGGTGAAGATCGCTATGCCCTGGAGGCGACCGAGATTGCCGAGATCCTGCCACGGGTGAAGCTCAAGACCATCGCCCGGGCGCCGCATTGGGTGGCGGGTATTTTTGCGCACCGTGGCGAAATCGTGCCGGTGATCGATATCAGTGCCTTGAATTCCGGCCAGCCAGCGCGAGCACGAACCAGCACGCGGATGGTGCTGGTGCATTATCGGCACGACGATCTGCATCCGGCGCCGCTGTTGGGGCTGATTCTGGAGCAGGCAACCGAAACCCTGCGTTGCCCGGCGTCCGAGTTCAAGGAATATGGTCTGGACAATAGCCTGGCCCCTTACCTCGGTCCTGTGCGCGAGGATGAGCAGGGGCTGCTGCAATGGATTCATGTTCGCGAACTGCTGAGCGAGCCGGTCCGCGAACTGCTGTTTCCAGCGACGCCGATCAGCCTTGAGCTGTTCGAGGACGCGCCATGAGTGATGACGCGCGTTTTTTCAGCTTTCTCAAGGACCGTATCGGGCTCGACGTGACCTCTGTCGGCGAAGCGATCATCGAGCGCGCCCTGCGTCAGCGTGCTGCCACGGTCGGTTGTGTGAACAGTGATGCCTATTGGCAACTGCTGGTGACGTCACCTCAGGAGCAGCAGGCGCTGATCGAGGCGGTGATTGTTCCGGAAACCTCTTTTTTCCGTTATCCGGAGTCGTTCGCGACGCTGGGCAAGCTGGCCCGTGAGCGCGTGGCCAATCTTGCCGGTGTGCGCCCGCTGCGGATTCTCAGCCTGCCGTGCTCGACCGGCGAAGAACCCTACTCGATGGTCATGGCATTGTTCGATGCTGGCGTCGATGCCCGGCAGTTCAAGGTCGATGCCATCGATATCAGCCCGGTGTCGATTGCCAAAGCCGAGCGTGGCATCTATGGCAAGAACTCGTTCAGAGGCAGCGAACTGGGGTTTCGCGAGCGCTATTTCAGCCCCGTGCCGGAAGGTTTTGAAGTGTCCGAGCGGGTACGCGCCTGCGTGAACTTTCAGTCAGGCAACCTGCTTGATCCAAATCTGGCCACTCAGGTGGCCTACGACATCGTGTTTTGCCGCAACCTGGTGATCTATTTTGATCAGCAGACCCAGCAGCGGGTGTTTCAGGTTCTCAAGCAACTGACCCGGCAAGACGGCCTGCTGTTCATCGGTCCGGCCGAGGGCAATCTGCTGGCGGGCATCGGCATGCGCTCGATTGGTATCGCACAGTCGTTCGCCTTCAGCCACGCACCGCAGGACCCGACCGTCCCGGCACCGGCTCGCGCGCCCGAGGCCGCCAAGGCTATACGTCCGACGCTCGACGTCCCGGCACGAGACCCCGCGCCGCGCGCCGCCGGACGAGCCTCCGCCGCGTTCGCGCCCAGCGTCAAACCGGCTGTGGTCGGCAACGATGCAGCAGCGGCGCTGCTCGACAGCATCGCGAACCTTGCCAACGAGGGCAACAGCGCTGCAGCGCGGGCTGCGTGCGAGCGCTATCTGCAACAGCATGAACCCGTCGCCCAAGTGTTCTACTGGCTGGGCCTGCTCAGTGAGGTGGCGGGCAGTGTCGCTCAGGCCCAGGGTTTTTATCGCAAAGCGTTGTACCTGCAACCGCAGCACCGCGAATCGCTGGCGCAACTGGCGGCGTTGCTGGCCGCGCAGGGCGACAGTGCCGGGGCCCGGCGTTTGCAGGACCGGGCCGCGCGCGGCGCGAATAAACAAGGAAACCATTGATGACGGGCCCGTCCGGTTTTTCCAGCCTTACCCATGATCAAGCCCAGGACATCGACGACTGCTGGAACCGTATCGGCATTCACGGCGACCGTTCCTGTCCCTTGCTGGCAGACCACATTCATTGCCGCAACTGTGCGGTGTATTCCGCTGCGGCCACGCGCCTGCTGGATCGCTACGCGCTGGCTCAGGAACATCACGAGCAGTTTCAGGGCTCGGTGTTGCAACGCGACATCAAGACCCGTTCGATTCTGGTGTTTCGTCTCTGTGATGAGTGGCTGGGGCTGGTTTCTCGCTGCCTGTCGGAAGTCGCACTGCACCAGACTATCCACTCGCTGCCCCATCAGCGCTCGCGTGCCATGCTCGGTGTCGCTAACGTGCGTGGCGCGCTGGTGGCGTGCATTTCGCTGGTCGAATTGCTGGGCCTCGACAGCCATGCTGCGCCTGCCCCGTCTGCGCGGGTTGTACCGCGCATGCTGATCGTCGCGGCCGAAGGCGGGCCGGTGGTGGTGCCGGTCGATGAAGTCGATGGCATTCATGCCATCGACAAGCGTGAGTTGGAGGCCGCGTCGGCTTCCGGTACGCACGCCAATGCGCGCTTCACCCGCGGCGTTCTGCAATGGCAGGGTCGCAGCCTGCGCTGGCTGGACGAAGATCAGTTGTTGTCGGCGGTTCACCGGAGCCTTACATGACACCCGATCAGATGCGTGACGCCTCGCTGTTCGAACTGTTCACGCTGGAAGCCGACGCACAGACTCAAGTGCTGAGTGCCGGCCTGCTGGCGCTCGAGCGCAACCCGACTCAGGCGGATCAACTGGAAGCCTGCATGCGTGCGGCGCACTCGCTCAAGGGCGCGGCGCGGATTGTCGGCGTCGATTTCGGCGTCAGCGTGGCGCATGTCATGGAAGATTGCCTGGTCAGCGCTCAGGAAGGGCGTCTGCTGTTGCAGCCCGAGCACATCGATGCGCTGCTGTCCGGCACAGACCTGTTGATGCGCATTGCCACGCCGGGCGGTGCCAGCGTGACTCAGGCCGATATCGATGCCTACGTTGAACGGCTCAATGTGTTGCTGGCCTCCGGTGCCGGTGCTGCGCGCACGGTGGGTACGCCGTTGGTGGAGCCACCGATGGACCCGTTACTGGCCATCGCGATGCAGCAGCTTGGCGCGTTGCCCGTTGCGCCGACGCCCGCCGATCCCGTTCCGACGCTCGCCGCTCCGGCAACCGCCGCTGCACCCGAGCCGGAAGCACCGTTCTCGCCGCTGCGTGAACGGCGGGTCACCGAAGGCGGTGAACGCGTGCTGCGGGTCACCGCTGAGCGTTTGAACGGTCTGCTCGACATGTCCAGCAAATCACTGGTCGAGACGCAGCGACTCAAGCCGCTGCTGGCCGGCATGCAGCGGCTCAAGCGTTTGCAAAGTAGCAGCGACCGCGCGCTGGAAGTGCTGGGTGCGAGTTTCGGCGAGGCAGGTCCGCCGACCGATGTGCAGAAAGCCCTGGAAGACGCGCGCAATCTGTTGTCCCAGGCGCAGCAGGTGCTGGTGCAGCAGACTGCCGAGCTGGATGAATTCGGCTGGCAGTCGGCGCAACGCGCGCAATTGCTGTACGACACGGCGCTGGCTTGCCGCATGCGGCCTTTTGCCGACGTGCTGAACGGTCAGGCGCGGATGGTGCGCGATCTGGGACGCGAACTGGGCAAGCAGGTTCGGTTGCAGATCGAAGGCGAGAAGACCCAGGTCGATCGCGATGTGCTGGAGAAGCTCGAAGCGCCATTGACCCATCTGCTGCGCAATGCCGTCGATCACGGTATCGAATCGCCAGAGCGGCGAATCGCGGCGGGCAAGGCCCCCGAAGGGCTGATCCGCTTGCAGGCCTCGCATCAGGCCGGCTTGCTGGTGGTCGAGCTGAGCGATGACGGCGGCGGCGTGGACCTGGATCGTCTGCGGCAAAACATTGTGGAGCGCAAGCTCTCTCCGGTGGAAACGGCCGAGCAGTTGAGCGAAGAAGAGCTGCTGAGCTTTTTGTTCCTGCCGGGCTTCAGCATGCGTGACAAGGTCACGCAGATTTCCGGGCGTGGCGTCGGTCTGGACGCCGTGCAGCATATGGTTCGCCAGATGCACGGCGGCGTCGAATTGCAGCAATGGGCGGGCGAGGGCAGTCGTTTCAGGATTGAAATGCCCTTGACGCTTTCCGTAGTGCGCAGCCTGGTCATCGAGGTCGGCGGCGAAGCCTACGCTTTCCCGTTGGCCCACATAGAACGCATGCGCGACTTGCAGCCCGATGAAATCGTGCAGCTTGAAGGGCGTCAGCATTTCTGGGACGAAGAACGCCATGTCGGCCTGGTTTCGGCCAGCCAGTTGTTGAATCGCCCGCCTGCGCAGAACGCCGGAGAAGCGCTCAAGGTGGTGGTAATACGCGAGCGTGATGCCGTTTACGGGGTTGCCGTCGAGCGCTTTATCGGTGAGCGCACGCTGGTGGTCATGCCGCTGGATGCGCGTCTGGGCAAGGTTCAGGATGTTTCTGCGGGCGCGCTGCTCGATGATGGGTCGGTGGTGCTGATCATCGACGTCGAAGACATGCTGCGCTCGGTGGAAAAACTGCTCAACACCGGGCGTCTGGAACGCATCGACCGGCGTAACCGTCAGGTCGATCAAGTGACACGCAAACGCGTCCTGGTGGTCGATGACTCGCTGACCGTGCGCGAGCTCGAACGCAAGTTGCTGGTGGGACGTGGCTATGAAGTGGCGGTGGCCGTGGACGGTATGGACGGCTGGAATGCCTTGCGTGCCGAAGACTTCGACCTGCTGATCACCGACATCGACATGCCGCGCATGGACGGTATCGAACTGGTGACGCTGTTACGCCGCGATACACGTTTGCAGTCGTTGCCGGTGATGGTCGTTTCCTACAAGGATCGCGAAGAAGACCGACGTCGTGGCCTGGATGCCGGAGCCGACTATTATCTGGCCAAGGCCAGTTTTCATGATGATGCCTTGCTCGACGCGGTCGTCGAACTCATTGGAGACGCGCAAGGATGAAGATTGCCATCGTCAACGATATGCCCATGGCGATCGAGGCCTTGCGTCGGGCGCTGGCCTTCGAGCCTGCACACAAGATCATCTGGGTGGCCGCCAACGGTGCCGAAGCGGTGCAGCGCTGCATGGAACAGACGCCGGACCTGATCCTCATGGACCTGATCATGCCGGTGATGGACGGCGTGGAAGCCACGCGCCGGATCATGGCCGAAACGCCCTGCGCTATCGTCATCGTCACGGTTGACCGCGAACAGAACATGCGCCGCGTTTTCGAGGCCATGGGCCACGGCGCCCTGGACGTGGTGGACACGCCAGCCATTGGCGGTCCCAACCCGAAAGAGGCCGCCATGCCGCTGCTGCGCAAGGTGCTCAATATCGAATGGCTGATGGGCCAGCGCGGCAATCGCGAGCAGGTTGTGGCGGCGCCCATGCGCCAGACCGCCAGACGCGACAGTCTGGTGGCCATCGGTTCTTCTGCGGGCGGTCCGGCGGCGCTGGAGATCCTGCTCAAAGGCTTGCCGGCGAGTTTTTCGCCAGCCATCGTGCTGGTCCAGCATGTCGATCAGGTGTTCGCCGCGGGTATGGCCGATTGGCTGTGCTCGGTTTCCGGCGTGCCGGTCCGGCTGGCCCGCGAGGGCGAAACGCCGCAGCCTGGGGTCGTGCTGCTGGCGGGCACCAATCACCATATTCGCTTGTTGAAAGACGGTACGCTGGCCTACACGGCGGAACCGGTGAACGAAATATACAGGCCCTCGATTGACGTGTTTTTCGAGAGCGTGACCCGTTATTGGAGCGGCGACGCCGTGGGTGTGTTATTGACCGGCATGGGCCGCGACGGTGCGCAGGGGCTCAAGGCCATGCGCGAGCGGGGGTTTCTGACCATCGCTCAGGATCAGGCCAGCTCTGCGGTGTACGGCATGCCCAAGGCCGCCGCCGCCATCGATGCCGCGGTTGAAATTCGCACGCTGTCCGCCATTGCACCTCGCTTGATCGAGGTATTTATTCAATGACTGCCGGGATGATCCAGCGGGCAGTCGGAGACCAGGAGAAATTTCATGCATGATGTGCCAATGGACGACATCAAAGCCCCGGATGAAAACAATGCGATGGTGCTGCTGGTTGACGATCAGGCGATGATTGGCGAGGCAGTCCGGCGCGGTCTGGCCGGGCACGAGTCGATCGACTTCCACTTCTGCGCCGATCCGTATCAGGCGATTGCCCAGGCGGTGCAGATCAAGCCGACGGTGATTCTGCAGGATCTGGTGATGCCGGGTCTGGACGGTTTGACCCTGGTGCGTGAATACCGCAGCAACCCGCTGACCCGAGACATCCCGATCATCGTGCTCTCCACCAAGGAAGATCCGCTGATCAAAAGTGCGGCGTTCACGGCCGGTGCCAATGACTATCTGGTCAAGCTGCCGGACAACATCGAACTGGTCGCGCGCATTCGCTACCACTCGCGCTCTTACATGACGCTGTTGCAGCGTGATGAGGCCTACCGCGCGTTACGGGTCAGTCAGCAACAGTTGCTCGACACCAATCTGGTCTTGCAGCGCCTGATGAACTCCGACGGCCTGACCGGGCTGTCGAACCGCCGTCATTTCGATGAGTATCTGGAACTGGAATGGCGCAGGGCGGTGCGGGATCAGACTCAGCTGTCGATGCTGATGATCGACGTGGACTACTTCAAGGCCTACAACGATAACTTCGGCCATCTGGAAGGCGATGAAGCATTGCGCCAGGTGGCCAAGGCGATTCGCAACAGTTGCAGTCGTCCGTCTGATCTGCCGGCGCGCTACGGGGGGGAAGAGTTCGCCATGGTGCTGCCCAATACCTCGCCGGGCGGCGCACGCCTGCTGGCGGAAAAGCTGCGCCAGAGTGTGGCGGGCATGAAGATTCCGCATATTGCTCCGGCTGACGGGTCAAGCCTGACCGTCAGCATCGGCGTTGCTACCGTGACACCGCAGCTGGAAATGTCCAGTCGCGAGTTGATCCTGGACGCCGACAAAGGGCTCTATCTGGCCAAGAACAACGGGCGTAATCAGGTCGCCGTCGGCTGATGCAATGCGCTGCCGATAAAATAGGCTGTACAAGGCCCGCTCGACGGGCTGCTTTCGCTGTCACGCCTGGGGTATACTCGTCGGCTTTGAAAATTTCGCCTGCGAGTGCTGCCTACCATGGAAATCAACCCGATCCTAAACAGCATCAAGGATTTGTCCGAACGCTCCGAAACCATTCGGGGGTATCTTTGACTACGATCACAAACATGATCGTCTGACCGAAGTAAACCGCGAGCTCGAAGACCCGAACGTCTGGAACAACCCGGCCTACGCCCAGGAGCTGGGGCGCGAGCGTTCCCTGCTGGCGCAGATCGTCGAAACCCTGGACGAAATGTCCTCCGGGCTGGTCGATGCCAAAGACCTGCTGCTGATGTCCGCCGAAGAAGAAGACCAGGCTGCCGTCGATGACGTCGCCGCCGAAGTCGAGCGCCTGCGTGCATCGCTGGAAAAACTCGAATTCCGCCGGATGTTCAGTGGCGAGATGGACCCCAACAACGCTTATCTGGACATCCAGGCCGGTTCCGGCGGCACCGAAGCGCAGGACTGGGCCAACATCCTGCTGCGCATGTACCTGCGCTGGGCTGACAAGCGCGGTTTCGATGCCACCATCATGGAACTGTCTGCCGGTGAAGTCGCTGGTATCAAAGGCGCGACCGTGCACATCAAGGGCGAATACGCCTTTGGCTGGTTGCGTACCGAGATCGGCGTGCACCGTCTGGTGCGCAAGAGCCCGTTTGACTCCGGCAACCGTCGCCATACGTCGTTCTCGGCCGTGTTCGTGTCGCCGGAAATCGATGACAACATCGAAATCGACATCAACCCGTCGGATCTGCGCATCGACACCTACCGTTCCTCCGGGGCGGGTGGTCAGCACGTAAACACCACCGACTCGGCGGTACGTATCACCCACGTTCCGACCAACACCGTGGTCAGCTGCCAGAACGAGCGTTCCCAGCATGCGAACAAGGACACCGCCATGAAAATGCTGCGGGCCCGTTTGTATGAGCAGGAAGTGCAGAAGCGCAACGCAGCGTCCCAGGCGCTTGAAGACACGAAGTCCGACATTGGCTGGGGTCACCAGATTCGCTCTTACGTACTGGACGCCTCGCGTATCAAGGACCTGCGGACCAACATCGAACGCAGCGACTGCGACAAGGTGCTGGATGGCGATATCGACGAATACCTGATCGCGAGTCTCAAGCAAGGGCTGTAAACCGTCAGCCGACCCCTCAAGCCCCTCGCCGCGAAGCGAGGGCGAACCTGTGATGGAATATCTAAAGACATGAGCGACCAACAACTCGACCCGCAAGCCCTGCAACAGGAAGAAAACACCCTGATCGCCCTGCGCAAGGAAAAGCTTGCTGCCGGCCGTGCCAAGGGTCAGGCCTTCCCCAACGACTTCCGCCGCGACAGCTACTGCAACGACTTGCAGAAACAGTACGTCGACAAGACCAAGGAAGAACTGGCAGAGGCAGCGATTCCGGTCAAGGTCGCCGGTCGTATCATGCTCAACCGCGGCTCGTTCATGGTCATTCAGGACATGACCGGGCGCATTCAGGTGTACGTCAATCGCAAGACCCTGCCTGAAGAAACCCTGGCCGAAGTGAAAACCTGGGACCTGGGTGACATCATTGCTGCCGAAGGTACGCTGGCGCGTTCCGGCAAGGGCGACCTGTACGTCGAAATGACCAGCGTGCGCCTGCTGACCAAATCGCTGCGCCCGCTGCCGGACAAACATCACGGCCTGACCGACACCGAACAGCGCTACCGTCAGCGTTATGTCGACCTGATCGTCAACGAAGACGTGCGTGAAACCTTCCGCGTGCGCTCGCAGGTCATTGCCCACATCCGCAGCTTCCTGATGAAGCGCGACTTCCTTGAAGTCGAAACGCCGATGTTGCAGACCATTCCCGGCGGCGCAGCGGCCAAACCGTTCGAAACCCACCACAACGCGCTGGATATGGAAATGTTCCTGCGTATTGCGCCGGAGCTGTACCTCAAGCGCCTTGTGGTCGGCGGCTTCGAAAAGGTTTTCGAGATCAACCGCAACTTTCGTAACGAAGGCGTTTCGACCCGGCACAACCCCGAGTTCACCATGCTCGAGTTTTACCAGGCTTACGCAGATTATGAAGACAACATGGACCTTACCGAGGAACTGTTCCGTGAGCTGGCGCAGCTGGTTCTGGGCAGCACCGACGTGCCTTACGGCGACAAGGTGTTCCACTTCGGCGAGCCGTTCGTGCGCCTCTCGGTGTTCGATTCGATCCTCAAGTACAACCCCGAGCTGACCGCCGCCGATCTGCAGGATGTCGACAAGGCACGCGCCATCGCCAAAAAAGCCGGCGCGAAAGTGCTGGGCTTCGAAGGTCTCGGCAAATTGCAGGTGATGATTTTCGAAGAGCTGGTCGAGCACAAGCTGGAGCAGCCGCACTTCATCACTCAGTACCCGTTCGAAGTGTCGCCGCTGGCACGTCGCAACGATGAAAACCCGAGTGTTACCGACCGTTTCGAGCTGTTCATCGGCGGTCGCGAAATTGCCAACGCCTATTCCGAGCTCAATGATGCCGAAGATCAGGCCGAACGCTTCCAGGCACAAGTGGCCGACAAGGATGCCGGTGATGACGAAGCCATGCACTACGACGCCGATTTCGTGCGTGCGCTGGAATACGGCATGCCGCCAACGGCGGGTGAGGGGATTGGTATCGATCGCCTGGTGATGCTGCTCACCAACTCACCGTCGATCCGGGATGTGATTCTTTTCCCGCACATGCGCCCACAAGCGTAATCAGTACCAAAAACAGCCGCCTTCGATGGGCGGCTTTTTTTTAAGGTTTTTTCAAGACGACTCAAAAGGAAGCTGTTTTGACGATCGCCAGAGAAGGCGCTGCCAGCGTAGCAAGCGCCGTAGCCAAAAGTATCAAGTATCAAGGGCGCAAGACCGCCCGCCAGGGCAGTGAGCAGCGCAGGCAAGTGATTTTGGATGCCGCCATGCGCATCGTGGTGCGTGACGGGGTACGGGCTGTGCGCCACCGTGCAGTGGCCACCGAAGCGGGCGTGCCGCTGTCGGCGACCACCTACTATTTCAAGGACATCAATGACCTGCTGACCGATGCCTTCGCTCAGTATGTGCAGCGCAGTGCCGATTACCTGTCCACGCTCTGGCAGAACACCGAAGTCATTCTGCGCGACATGATGAGCCGCAGTTCCGGCAGCCCCACTGACCGCTTTCGACTGGCCGACGACATCGCGCGTATGGTGATGGAGTATCTTCGGCACCAGTTGCTGACCCGCCGTGACTACCTGATTGCCGAACAGGCGTTCTACCACGAAGCGTTGATCAACCCGCGTCTGACGCCATTGGTGATGGCCCATCAGGAAATTCTCTTGCAGGGCAGTTGTCAGTTTTTCCAGGTGATCGGCTCGCTGCAGCCGCATCAGGATGCTCAAGTGTTGACCGGGCTCATCCGCCGCATGGAGTACCAGGGCCTGCTGCGTGGGCCTGAGCGTCAGGCAGACGAGGACATGCTCTGTATTCTCATGCGTCAGTTACGCCTGGTGCTGGGTACTCCTCAGCCGTTACGAGAGTAGGATGCAGCTTTCGCGATTGTAGGAGATAAGGCGCTGATTACCTTGACGATCCGGCCGATTCCGATATTTTCATAGGGTCTGTTCCCGTTTCATCGCGGCTGCGTCGGAGTCTGCTTTGCCGTGAGGCAACGCGGCTCGCTATGAAACGGGAACAGACCCTAGTGGTGGCGCATTTTCTGCGCGACCCGCATCAGGGGCGACAGCCCGTCAGCCAAGGAGTAACCGGTGGACGAGTATCAACAGACTATTCGTGCTTTATCGGATCGGATCGTCGTTGCACAGACACCGATTCGCATTCTGGATGCAGTGAAGTGGGATGACACGATTCGCCAGGAGTTTCTTGCCGCCAAAGGCAAAGCATTGCCTGCCGTGGACCGCGCGTATTACGAGAATCGTCCGCTGGGGTTCGATTCGGCGGCCTTGAAGCAGGAATTTCAGGACATCGAGCGCGACGTCACGCGTCAACTGGGTCAGTTCAACCCGGTCGGGCAGATCATGCGTCGCATGTGCCGCGAATACCGCATGGTGGTGCGCATGCTTGAAGCGCGTGGCACGTCGGATTTCGGCCTGATCTCTCAGGAACTCTACGGCGCGGCGTCCGATGCTTTTCACGCCGGAGACCCGACCCTCGCCGACCTGGGGCTGATGCTGTCGGATTACCTGAACAACATCGCCGGGCGCGGAGACCTGAAAGACGAACCGAAAATCCTCACCGCCAAAGACGCTGTCGGGCTGTTGCAGTCACGCCTGAACCGGGTGTTCGGTGAAGCCGAAGAGACCATCCGCGTATTTGAGTCCGACGGTATCGTTGCCGATGCGGCAGCGGGCGCCGATTACATCAAGATCCGCAGTGACGCCATGTTCAACGAGCGTGACGTGCGGGCGCTGGAGGTGCATGAAGGGCTGGTGCATGTCGGCACCACGCTCAACGGGCAGAATCAACCGATCTGCACCTTCCTGTCCAAAGGACCACCGTCGTCGACCGTCACTCAGGAAGGCCTGGCGATTCTCATGGAAGTCATCGCCTTCGCCTCCTACCCAAGCCGCCTGCGCAAACTGACTAACCGCACGCGGGCCATTCACATGGCCGAGCAGGGCGCTGATTTTCTCGATGTGTTCGGGTTCTACCGAGAGCAGGGTTTCAGCATGTCGGAAAGCTACGGCAACGCCAGTCGGGTATTCCGCGGCTCGGTGCCGAACGGACTGCCATTCACCAAAGACCTTTCGTACCTGAAAGGCTTCATCATGGTCTACAACTACATCCAGCTGGCCGTACGCAAAGGCAAGCTCGAACAGGTGCCCCTGCTGTTCTGCGGCAAAACCACACTGGAAGACATGCGTACCCTGCGGCAACTGGTGGACGAAGGGTTGGTAGTGGCACCCAAATACCTGCCCGAACAATTCCGCGACATGAACGCATTGTCGGCCTGGATGTGCTTCTCCAACTTCCTCAACCACCTGAGCCTGGATCGCATCGAAGCTGATTACTCGAATATCTTGTAGGTGTTGAGTGGTGTTTTACACGAATACAGTAACGGCGAAACGCCGTGCCTTACCCCGCAGCCAGTGCTACATAAATGCTGTAGATGTGCTTTTCAACCACAATGGCACTGACATCGCAGAACCGCTGTGCGACACAGAGCGCCACAAACACAAAGAGGACGCAGAGCGTCCAGAACGGCATGCCGACGCGGAGCGTCGCACGATAGTTGATAATCAAAGCGCTTTTTGATCACGATGGCACTGACTACGCCGATTGCGACGTAAGTGACGGCTGAGTCCTGACACTGATCCGGGGGATGCGAGGCAGGACGCCGAGCAAGCCGCATTCGGGCCATGGATGGCCCGTTGCGGCGGCCCCCGGATCAGTGTCAGGGCGAAGGAACCCGACGAAGTCGGGCCGGAAACGGAGCCGGGATTTTGGTTACTTTGATCCTTCAAAGTCACTCGCCGAGGGGCGAAAAGGTGCCTTGAGCCGTAAGCAGACATCACTGAAATCGCAGAGCCGCTGAGAGACGCGGAACGTCACCGATCTGCACAGCACACTCAAGATCGGACGCAGAGCGTCCAGAACGGCATGCGACGCGGAGCGTCGCACGATAGTTGATAATCAAAGCGCTTTTTTATCGCGATGGCACTGACGACGCCGATTGCGACGTAAGTGACGAAGGAACCCGACGAAGTCGGGCCGGAAACGGAGCTGGGACTTTGCCTGCTTTGGTCCCTCAAAGGAGGGCGCCGTAGGGGCGCAAAGGTGACCTGAGTCAGAAACAAACATCACTGACATCGCAGAACCGCCGTGTGACGCGGAGCGTCGGCACGAGACCCAATTGTAAGGAACCCCACATTTGAAACTGATCGGCATCCTCGCTTTAATCCTGAGCCTCACCGGTTGCAGCTCCATGCTGTTCTATCCCGAGCGGGACCTGCCGTTCACGCCGGACAAGGCACGGCTGCAATACCAGGACGTGAACCTCACGGCTGCCGATGGCACGCGCCTGCACGGCTGGTGGCTGCCTGCAAAAGAAGGGGGGGCGGTCAAAGGCACAGTCCTGCACCTGCACGGCAATGGCGGCAACCTGGCGTGGCATCTTGGCGGCGTCTGGTGGCTGCCCGAGCAGGGTTACCAAGTGCTGATGGTCGATTACCGTGGCTATGGCGAATCGCAGGGAGAACCGAGCCTTCCGGCAATTTATCAAGACGTTCAGGCCGCGTTCGACTGGCTGAAAACCACGCCGCAGGTCCAGGGCAAGCCACTCGTGGTTCTGGGGCAAAGCATCGGCGGAGCATTGGCAGTGCATTACCTGTCAGAGCACCCTCAGGAGCGCTCGCGGGTCAAAGCATTGGTACTGGACAGCGTGCCCGCCAGCTACCGAAGCGTCGCGCAACACGCGTTAAGCAAATCCTGGCTGACCTGGCCGTTGAAAACCCCGCTGTCATGGCTGATCCCGGATGCCGACAGCGCCGTCAACGGCTTGCCGCAGCTGGCCGGTACGCCGATGCTGATCTTCCACAGCATGGACGACACCCTGGTGCCGCTCGCCAACGGCATCGAACTGTACAAGGCCGCGCCACCGCCACGCGTCTTGCAACTGACCCGAGGCGAACACGTGCAGACCTTCGCTGACCCCCTGTGGCGTCAGGTCATGCTGCGCTATCTGGACGACCCGAGCCACTTCAACGGATTGCGTCGTCTGGCAGAAGTGCCCAATTACCCAGCCCCTGAAAAACAGCCTGCGCAATGAGTGATGTTCGTAATGTGAACGGCATGATCCTGACCGGCGTCGGCGCAATCATCGGCACAGTCGGCTGCCTGTGGTTTTACGGCTACCTGCACTTCGCCAAGCCAGAAGACGCACTGCTGCTGAGCGAGTTCACGCTGCTCAAGACCGTTCCGGGCGAGGAGTACAAGATTGCCGCAACGCCCGCTGCCGAGGTCGCGCAATGCATCGATGGCGTACTGGTGCTGTTCGACACCTCGCAAAAAGGACTGTCAGGTGTGCTGATCAACGATCACCGCCAGGCCGTGCGCTGTATCGGCCAGCAGACACCCCGGCAATAAGCCTTTTATAAAACCGTCACCCACAAAAAAGCCCCGCCTGTATGCGCAGGCGGGGCTTCGGTGCAGCAGCTCGATCGCTTATTTCATCGAAGAGCGTGGTGCAACGGGCTGGTTGTCGTTGGAAATGGTCACTTCCACGCGACGGTTCATGGCGCGACCCGAATTACTGGTGTTGTCAGCAACAGGGTATTCCTTGCCGTAACCCATGGTCACAACGCGCGCCGGGTCTACACCCATGCGCACCAGTGCCATGCGAACCGAATTGGCGCGGCGCTCGGACAGCGACTGGTTGTAAGAAGCCGAACCGGTGCTGTCGGTGTAGCCTTCGACGATCACTTTACGGTCCGGATTTTCCTGCAGGAAAGCGGCCAGCTTGCCGATGTCGCCCTGAGCGGTAGGCTTCAGATCAGCTTTGTTGTAATCGAACAGCACGTCACCGAAGGTCACCAGCGTACCGCGTTCGGTCTGCTTGGCGTTCAGGCTGTTTTTCAGCGCAGCGATCTGAGCGTCGCGAGCTTCCAGACGGGCTTTTGCACGATCGGCAGAAGCGTTCTGCAAAGCGGCTTCGGAAGTGCGCAGCGCGATGGTCTGTTTGGCCAGTTCAACGCGCTGATTGGTCAGGTAAGCCAGTTGGTCGACTTTCTTGACGTCTTCATCATCGCGGAAGGCTTTTTCAGCCTTGTCCAGCCACTCGCTGGCGTCTTTGGTTTCAAGCGCCGCGACTTTGGTGGCTTCCGGGTTGGTCTGCAGCGCTGTGTAATTGCTGCGCGCTTGCTCCAGATTAGGGTTCGGCTTGGTTGCACAGGCTGCCAAGGCAACGCTCATGGCCAGCAGAGCAGGGATCATCAATTGTTTACGCATAATATGGTCGTCCTTTAATCAGTTACGAATTCATGAAAACAGAAGGTTGGCGGGGCAATCACTGCACCTGGCGCAGGCCTTCTTCACGGAGTTCGTTGACGCCCTGACGAGCATCCTGCACAGCCTTGGCAGCTTTGGCGGCCTGAGATTTACGCTCGGCTACGCGAGCATCCCACTCAGCCTGTTCAGCCAGTTTGCGGGCTTCGTCGTATTTGTGGTCTTGCATCGCCAGATCAGCTGCCTTGAGCTTGTCCTGAGCCGATTTCATTTCAACGGCTGCGAACTCGGTACCGCCAGCGCTGACGGCGCTGTTGACGGCCGATTGGGAAACCGCGTACTGCTCGGACGGCGGGTTGCCAGCGCAACCAGCCAGAATGAAGGTGCTACCGATTGCCAGTGCGGCCAGTTTCAAGCCGCGCAGGCCTGTGGATTTTTTGTTGGCAGTGAGGGTGTTCATGGTGATCAACTCCATTGTCTGACTCCGAACGTGGTTATCCATGACAGTTTGTGTATCAAGTCCGGGCATGAGGTCATACAACTTCCTGCTGCCATTCGGGCTTTCCTGTAATGGTTAATGGCTCCGACCTGCGCAGTTTTTGAATAGTTCAGTTAAATATTTTTTGATTGGTAAGGAATTGTCAGCGCATTTGCGAGGCTGAAAGGATGCTTGTCGACATATGAAGAGGCATTCGTGCCAGGTTGCCGTACTCCAGTGAAGCAGCTTTATGCAGCAGGCAATTGTCGCCGCACCGGCTTTTGGTGCACTGTTGGCAATCAGGATTCGAATACCGTGGCCGCCTGCAAATGGGGCACGCCACTGAGCCCAAACAAAAACCGGGAGAGGGAACGATGGCCGATATCGATGCGCGTCTGCGCGAAGACGTTCACCTGCTGGGTGAACTGCTGGGCAACACCATCCGCGAGCAGCGCGGAGCTGATTTTCTCGACAAGATCGAACGCATCCGCAAGGGCGCCAAGGCCGGCAGGCGTGGCTCTGCCGAGGGCGCCGAACAACTCAGTTCGAGCGTAGACAGCCTTGGCGATGACGAGCTGTTGCCTGTGGCGCGGGCCTTCAACCAGTTTCTCAACCTGGCCAATATTGCCGAGCAGTATCAGCTCATGCACCGTCGTGACGACAGCCAGCCGCTGCCGTTCGAGTCCCGCGTGCTGCCCGAGCTGCTCGATCGTCTCAAGGCCGAAGGGCACGCGCCTGATGCACTGGCGCGACAGCTGAGCGAGCTGCAGATCGAACTGGTGCTCACGGCCCACCCCACCGAGGTCGCGCGCCGTACGCTGATTCAGAAGTACGACGCTATCGCAGCGCAACTCGCGGCACTGGATCATCGTGACCTGAACAGCGCCGAGCGCGAGCAGATCACGGCGCGTCTGCAACGCCTGATTGCCGAAGCCTGGCACACCGAAGAGATTCGACGCATCCGGCCCACGCCGGTCGACGAGGCCAAATGGGGCTTCGCGGTCATCGAGCATTCGCTCTGGCACGCTATCCCGAACTACCTGCGCAAGGCCGACCATGCGCTTCACGCCGCCACTGGCCTGCATCTGCCGCTGGAGGCTGCGCCAATCCGCTTCGCGTCCTGGATGGGCGGTGACCGCGACGGCAATCCGAACGTGACGGCCGCGGTCACCCGCGAAGTTCTGCTGCTGGCACGCTGGATGGCGGCTGACCTGTATCTGCGCGACGTTGACAACCTGGCCGCCGAGCTGTCGATGCAGCAGGCCAGCCCGGCACTGCGCGCCAGTGTCGGTGACAGCGCCGAACCCTATCGCACCGAGCTCAAACGCCTGCGCGAGCGCCTGCGTGCGACCCGTAACTGGGCCAATGCCTCGTTGACTGTCACGCAGCCAGCGCCCGACGAGGTGCTCAGCGACAACCAAGAGTTGCTCGACCCGTTGCTGTTGTGTTTCCAGTCATTGCACGACTGCGGCATGGGCGTGATTGCCGACGGGCCGCTGCTGGATTGCCTGCGTCGCGCTGTCACCTTCGGCCTGTTTCTGGTGCGGCTGGATGTGCGTCAGGATTCCAGCCGGCACTGTGCGGCCATGACGGAAATCACGGATTACCTGGGGCTGGGTCGTTATGAAGAGTGGGACGAGCAAACCCGCATCGACTTCCTGTTACGTGAACTGAATAGCCGCCGGCCGTTGTTGCCTGCCTGTTTCAAACCGGCTGCCGACACCGCCGAAGTCCTGGCGACCTGTCGGGAAGTGGCGGCGGCTCCGGCGGCGTCGTTGGGTTCTTACGTCATCTCGATGGCCGGCTCGGCGTCGGATGTACTGGCTGTGCAGCTGCTGCTCAAGGAATCCGGGCTGCAACGGCCGATGCGCGTGGTTCCGCTGTTCGAGACCCTGGCCGACCTGGATAACGCCGGGCCGGTGATCGAGACGTTATTGGGTCTGCCGGGCTATCGCTCACGTCTGCATGGCCCGCAGGAAGTCATGATCGGATATTCCGACTCGGCCAAAGACGCTGGCACGACAGCGGCTGCCTGGGCGCAATACCGGGCGCAGGAAAAACTGGTGGAGATCTGTCACGAGCAGCACGTCGAGCTGCTGCTGTTCCACGGCCGCGGCGGTACAGTCGGGCGTGGCGGCGGTCCGGCGCATGCGGCGATTCTGTCGCAGCCACCCGGTTCGGTGGCGGGACGCTTCCGCACCACCGAACAGGGCGAAATGATCCGCTTCAAGTTCGGCCTGCCGGACATCGCCGAACAGAACCTCAACCTTTATCTGGCGGCGGTACTGGAAGCCACTTTGCTGCCGCCACCGCCACCACAACTTGCCTGGCGGACGATGATGGACCAACTGGCCAGCGACGGGGTCAGCGCCTACCGCGCTGTGGTGCGCGAGCATCCCGAGTTCGTCGAGTACTTCCGTCAGGCAACGCCCGAACAGGAGCTGGGCCGTCTGCCGCTGGGCAGTCGACCTGCCAAGCGTCGTGAAGGCGGCGTCGAGAGTCTGCGTGCCATTCCGTGGATCTTCGCCTGGACCCAGACGCGTCTGATGCTGCCCGCCTGGCTCGGCTGGGAAGCCGCGCTGGGCAAGGCGCTGGAGCGCGGTGAGGGTGAAGTGCTGGCGCAGATGCGCGAGCAGTGGCCGTTCTTCCGCACCCGCATCGACATGCTGGAAATGGTGCTCGCCAAGGCCGATACGGACATTGCCAGGCTCTACGACGAACGTCTGGTTCCCGCCGAGCTGCAACATTTAGGAGCACATTTACGCGACCTATTGTCGCAGGCGTGCACCGTGGTTCTGGGGCTCACCGGGCAGACGCAACTGCTGGCTCACAGCCCTGAAACGCTGGAGTTCATCAGTCTGCGCAACACCTACCTCGACCCGCTGCACCTGCTTCAGGCCGAACTGCTGTCCCGGTCGCGCAGCCGCGAAGCAAGTCTTGACAGCCCTCTGGAACTGGCGCTGCTGGTGTCTGTGGCGGGTATCGCCGCCGGCCTGCGCAACACCGGCTGATCCGTCCTGCCAATGCCGTAGCCCGGTCTTTTCGATCTGGCTGCGGCAAGGTCGGGGTTTGCAGGTCAGCCTGCCGGAAACGTTGATACAGATCATGCAGCTCGACAATCAAGGCCTGCAAGCCGGTACGCCTGCGGTTACTGCGACTTTCGGCGGCTTGTGCGGCCTCGGTCGGCTGTGTATCTTGATCAGCCTTTCGGCCTGTTGGCCTGATGATTTTTTAGATTGGCCCCCGAGGCGAATCCGTTGATTTCACTATAAAAATTTTGAGGAGCATGACGATGCGCGTGATTCTGCTGGGAGCTCCCGGGGCCGGTAAAGGTACTCAGGCAAAATTCATCACTGAAAAATTCGGCATCCCGCAAGTTTCAACAGGCGACATGCTGCGCGCTGCGGTCAAGGCGGGCACCGAGCTGGGCTTGAAAGCCAAGAGCGTCATGGACGCAGGCGGTCTTGTTTCCGATGACCTGATCATTGGTCTGATCAAGGACCGTCTGGCCGAACCGGATTGCGCGAACGGCGTGCTGTTCGACGGCTTTCCGCGCACCATTCCTCAAGCCGAAGCGCTGTTGAACGCCGGTCTGGAAATCGACCATGTGCTGGAAATCGCTGTCGACGACGAAGAAATCGTCAAGCGCATGTCCGGTCGCCGTGTCCATGAAGGCTCCGGCCGCATCTACCACACGATCTTCAATCCGCCGAAGGTCGAAGGTATTGACGATGTGACCGGTGAGCCATTGCTGCAGCGTAAAGACGACGTCGAAGAAACCGTTCGCCACCGTCTGGCGGTCTATCACGCGCAGACCAAGCCATTGGTCGAGTTTTACAGCAAGCTGCAAGCGAAGAACGGCAAGCCTAAATGTAGCCACATTCCTGGCGTCGGTTCGGTTGAAGACATCACTGCCAAAGTGCTGAAAGCCCTGAGCTGAAGTACGCAGGCTGATCGATAAAATGGCCCGCTAGCGGGCCATTTGTCATTTATACTGCGCCACTTTTTCACCAAGACGGAAACATCGATGAGCACCTTGCTGGCCTTGGACACCGCCACTGAAGCCTGCTCGGTCGCTTTGCTGCATGACGGCAAGGTGCTGAGCCACTACGAGGTGATTCCGCGCCTGCACGCCCAGCGCCTGTTGCCGATGATCAAGGACCTGCTGGCCGAGGCGGGCATTGCGATGTCGGCGCTGGATGCCATCGCCTTCGGGCGTGGTCCGGGGGCTTTTACCGGCGTGCGCATTGCCATCGGGGTGGTTCAGGGGCTGTCGTTCGCACTGGAGCGTCCGGTTCTGCCGGTGTCCAACCTCGCGGTGCTGGCCCAGCGTGCCTTTCGTGAGCATGGCGCAACGCAGGTTGCCGCGGCCATCGACGCACGCATGGATGAGGTGTATTGGGGCTGCTATCGCGAGACGGCGGGCGAGATGCGCCTGATTGGCGACGAAGCGGTCATGGCGCCCGAGCGGGCGACGCTGCCGACCGACGCCAACGGTCACTGGTTCGGCTCGGGCACTGGCTGGGGTTACGCCGAACGCATTCCGGTGAGTCTGGCAGCGCATGATGCAAGCATGCTGCCCCATGCCCAGGACTTGCTGACCTTGGCCACATTCGCCTGGAATCGTGGTGAGTCCTTGTCGGCAGACGACGCTCAACCGGTGTACCTGCGCGACAAGGTGGCCACGCCGAAAGCACGCTGAGCTTGCATTCGGCGCGATGCGGGAATGACGGTGCAGATGCTCTGGACAGACGGCCTGAGGGCTCATGAAATCCCGCGTCGAGCCGAAAGAGTATCAACGGGCCATCTACCGTTTATCGTCTGGATGCGTCGTAATCTCATATGGCGTAAACAATTTTCAATATATGTGGTCTAGTTATCGTTCGGCAATTTGCGAACTACAAGGCAGTAACGCTAAATTGCCACTATCGACGCCGAGTACATAATCGATGCGCATAGACGGAACCTCATCACGCTCTTACCCGATCAAGCGAAAGCCGCAGAAGACGCCTTCCACTGTTGAAGGTTCTTTCGAGGAAGTCGCCGCTGATGCCGAGCTGCCACCGCTTTCCGCGCAGGCACGCCGCGAGCCGGGTGACGCACCTATTGGCAGTACGGCCAATCTACCTGCGCGTCCGCAAGACATTATCTTCCCGCGCTCCATGAGCTCTCGTGTTGCCCACGCCTTGGCCAGTTACCTGACCACTGCCAGCTTTGTGGATTGGGACCTTGAAGTATCGGGGCTCGATCTTCACGTCTGATTGTGTCTGACCTGCCTTACTACCTCGGCTGCCCATCATGGAGTGAAAACGCCTGGCGCGAGTTTCTGTACCCCGAAAATGCCCGTCCGAGTGATTTTCTGAGTCTCTACACTCAAGTATTCAATGTCGTTGAAGGCAACACCACTTTTTACGCGCGTCCAGCCGCCACGACCGTGCAGCGCTGGGCCGAAATAATGCCTGACGATTTTCGCTTCACCGCCAAATTCCATAAAGACATCAGCCACAGCGGCGACCTTCGTGAGCAGATCGGCGCCGCCGAGGATTTCATTCGCTTGCTTGCCCCGTTGGGTCAGCGGATATCGCCGTTCTGGCTGCAACTGCCCGCCAGTTTCACGCCGCAGCGTCTTGCCGAGCTGGTTGGCTTTGTCGATGAATTGAAGGTGCCGCTGGCAGTAGAAGTGCGCAACATGGCGTTCTTCATGAAAGGCGACGAGGAGCGCATGCTCAACCGTCTGTTGCTGGAACGCGGCATCGAGCGCATCTGTCTCGACTCGCGCGCCTTGTTCAGCTGCATCTCGAGCGATCCTGCCGTGCTGCATGCGCAATCCAAGAAACCCAAGGTGCCACCACGCCCGGCGGCACTGACTCTGTTCCCCCAGGTCCGCTTCATTGGCCGCCCCGAGCTGGAAGCCAACGATCCCTTTCTGGTCCAGTGGGTGGAGAAGGTCGCGCTGTGGATCGAAGAAGGGCGAACGCCTTACGTATTCCTGCACACCCCGGACAACCTCAGGGCTCCGGAACTGGCCAGGCGTTTTCACGAACAACTGATGGTGCGCCTGCCCGGGCTGCCATCGCTGCCGGAACTGGATCGCGGGCCGCAGGTGGAACAGTTGGGCCTGCTCTGAGGTCTTCAGGCAGGGGGCGATAGCGCCTGAATTTTTCAAAGGCTGAATATGCGGGCATTGCTGTTTTTTCTGATGGTCTGCACAGGTGTTGCGCTTGCCGTCTGGCGCGGCTGGATTGATGTGCCCGTGCAGTGGAATCCCTGGGCGCCGCTCGATGTGCACGCCGAGCCGAACGTCCTGACGTCTTACAAATTGTCACGACTGCAGAACGATCCTGCTCTGTGCGATCAAGTGCTGGCGACCTCGGGTTTGCGTTTCAGTCGGCAGGCGGACAGCGCTCCCGACGCCCGCTGTCCGCTGATGAACACGTTGCGCGTGCAGGGTGGCGAGGTGGCGCTGAGCAGCAGTTTTCTGGCCAGTTGCCCGCTGGCAGTGGCTTATGCGCTGTTTGATGTCCATACCTTGCAGCCTGCTGCTCAGGCGGTCTTTGGCCAGCGCGTGGCACGTATCGATCACCTCGGCAGCTTCGCCTGTCGCAACATCTACAACCGCGCCAACAGCCGGCTGAGTCAGCACGCTAGCGCCAATGCCCTGGACATAGCCGGTTTTCGCCTGGCTGACGGTCAGCGAATCAACCTGCTCAAGGACTGGAGTGACAGCGGCGACAAGGGGCGTTTTCTAAGGCTGATTCGCGACGGCGCCTGCAAGAACTTCAGCACCGTGCTGGGGCCGGACTACAACGCCGCGCATCGCGATCACTTTCATATGGACATGGGGCGGTGGGCGGTATGCAAGTGAGCGGCACGCTGCAAGCTCTCTCAGATCCGGGTGGCAGCTTGAAACTTGAAGCTTACCGCTTACGCCGCCATCCTGAGGTTTTGCAAAATCAGTGGGCGAGCCCAGCCGTTTTCGTAGTCGAACTGGCGCTGTTGGGTGGCGATGGTTTGCGGGTGGGGGGCAGCGCAGGCTTGTCGGCCAGTTCCCATTCAAGTTCGGCAATCGGCAAATGCAGCGGGCGCGGCTGCGGACCGGGGGCTGGGGTGCCTTTGTCGTCGTAGGGGTTCAGAACAAGTGGGCGCACCCAGTTGCTTTCGAATTCCAGATGCCGCTGCTGTGCGATCATTTCAGCCAGGCTGAAAGGTTCGGCGGGGGGTGGCAGCAGGTCGAGATCAAATTCGGCGATCGGCAGGAACAACGGTTCTGGTGGCTTGACCTCGGTGTCAGTCACCGGGCAGGCGCGTTGCTCGACGATTTTGCTCAGCGTCCTGGCGCCTGCAACCGGCTCGCCGGTTTCAACATCAACTTCGGCGGCTGTCGGATGTACCGGAACGCTATCGCTGTCACTGACCTGTTCTGCCATCGCGCGGGCAAAAGCATCCGACCACAGCTGCGTTACACCACCCAGTGTGCGGGTGTTGCGAACGCTAAAGTCGCCTGAGTGCGACAAATAGCCAATGGCGGGTTGAACAATGTCTGACATAGCGATCAGTACTGACGTTGGTTCTGGCAAAATGCCTGATACTTGGTTATCGGCAGAGATTGCCGATCATTAACAATTTTTGAGTGTGTAAGCGCAATGAGTGAGCAGCAAACAGGCAGCCGTATCCGGGTCGAGGCAATGGCCGTCGACGGACAGGAGCGGGCGAAGGAATGGGCGCAGCGTCTTGGCTTGCCACTGCACAACCAAGAGGCCGATTTTGCGTTGCAGCTCACCGACGTTGGCTTGCAATTGCAGCAGTTGGACGACGATGCGCCAGGTGCCGTGCGCGTGGACTTTGTCGAAGGGGCGGTTGCGCACCGACGTTTGTTCGGTGGAGGCACCGGGCAAATGATCGCCAAGGCAGTCGGCATTCAGCCCGGCATACGCCCCAGTGTCCTGGATGCGACGGCGGGCTTGGGCAAGGATGCGTTCGTGCTGGCGAGTCTGGGCTGTGACATGAGCCTGATCGAGCGCCAACCGATTATCGCGGCGCTGCTGGAAGATGGTCTGGCGCGTGGTCGTGCTGATCGTGACGTCGGTTCGATCGTTGCCCGGATGCGCCTGCTGACCGGCAATTCCATTGACCTCATAAACACGTGGGCAGACGAGCCGCCGCAGGTCATTTACCTCGACCCGATGTTCCCGCACCGGGAAAAGACCGCACTGGTCAAAAAAGAAATGCGCCTGTTCCGGCCGCTGGTCGGCGACGACATGGACGCCCCTGCCTTGCTGCAAGCCGCCCTGGCGCTGGCAACCCACCGCGTAGTCGTCAAACGCCCCCGCAAAGCCCCCTGCATCGAAGGGCCCAAGCCTGGCTACGCGCTGGATGGCAAATCCAGCCGCTACGACATCTACCCGAAAAAAGCCCTGAAACCCAAAGTGGTCGAGAAAGAAGTGGGTGAGTAGAGCATTTGCCCAGCTGCTTCTCCGTGCGTGTGTTGAGAACGCCTGAACCCCGGTTATTGCTTACGCTCCAGCGCTGTGGGAACGGACCGCGCGTGTGGGAGCGGACCGGGCGACGCTTCGCTTGTCCGCGATATACCAGTTTCTGTAGGAGCGGACTTGTCCGCGAACTGCCGGGAACCGGCAGCAAAACCGGTGCATACGGTCTATCAGACACGGCCGAGGTGGCCTGTTTCAGGGCCGCTTCGCAGCCCATCGCAGCCGTCGTAACCTTCTGAATCTCTCACGCCCTCCGGACAGAACCGGTTTTCAGGCACTTCAAGACCTGTATATGACGCTGTGTGCTCCAGCGCGGGAACGTATTTGCGTCACAGCGCCCCAAACACCTTCTTCGCCAGCCCGGTGGCCGCTGCCTGCGGGTTAGAGCGGATGCTCTCTTCCTGCTTAGCAATCATCTCGAACAGACCGTTAAGCGCCTGCTCGGTCACATAGCTTTCGAGATTGGCACTCTTGCTGTCCAGCGCACCAAGCGCTGCAGCCTTACCGGCGAAGGCATTGTATTTCTGTGCCAGACCCACCTGGTCAGTAGACTTCTTGACAATAGGCAGGAATTTGGCGCGGATCTGTTCACGGCTGGTGCTGCTCAGGTACTGGGTCGCCGAGTCCTTGCCACCGCTGAGAATGGCCTTGGCATCGGTCACCGTCATCTTTTTCACCGCATCCACCAGTAACGCCTGAGCCTGAGGTACTGCTGCCTCAGCTGCCTGATTCATACTGGTTTCCAGTTGATCGACCTGGCTGCCCATGCCCAGCATTTTCATCTTCTTCGCGACCTGGCCCAGCTTGCCCGGCAGCTCGATACGCACCTGTTCATTCTTGCTGAAACCGCCGGGCACCCCCAGTTGTTTGACCGCAACCTGCGCGCCTTGGGTCAGGGCATCCTTGAGCCCGCCCGTGGCGTCCGATTGTGAAAGGTCGCTCAGCGACAAGGCGAACACGTTGGCCGACATCAGCAGACCTGCACACACACCGGCAACGGTAAACGAAAAACGAGGCATAAGGCGTCCTTGTAGAAATGAGTTCTGACCTGCGCTTGGGTCAACAGCAGCGCAGTACGCGATCAAGCGTATCAGGAAGTCATGGCGGGCACGTAAAACCTGAGGATGAGTGTTGATGATTTCTGAAGAGGAGGCGTACGGGTGAAACGACAGCGGCGCGTTGAGAACGCGCCGCTGAAGAGAGCTTTTTATTTCGAGGTCAATCAACCGTTTACTTGAATAACCTTGATCATCAGACCGGTCTGATCTTCGCCGGTCAGTGTCACTTCATGCACGGTGTCGCTGATCCAGATCAGACGATTTTCATGTTCAATCTGTGCCGACAAGCCGTAAGTGTGGCCTGGCACCGGGTATCGATCGGTTGCATAGCGCAGTTCAAACGGAATCGGCACCTGGTGGTTGATTGGCTTCTCGCAGACGTCAATCACTTCCGAAAAATCGTCAGCACCGCTGATGTCGCTCAGTTCGACAGTCAGCTTGCAGTTGCCTGGCAGAGCGATGCGTGGCAGGTAATAAACTTCACCCTGAAGGCGTACTAGGGTTTTATTGGTCATTTCAATTTCCTTATTGAGTAGGCGCCAGTCGTTGGTGCAAACCACACGTTAGCAGACGCCAGCACGTAGAAAACACCTGTCTAAAAGTCCTTATCAATTTGCGGAAAAATCTTACGTCGCCCCAGTCTCGTTTCTTACATTTTGCTCTTCTTCGTTGCTGTGCAGGGTAACCTGGCGGATCGACAGGCGGATTTCAGCCGGCAAGACGCGCTTGGCTGCACCTTCCGCCAGTTCGCCCAGCAACGGGTGATAACTCAGCTTGCCTGCGGCGTCCTTGCGCAGTACACCGAGGTCCAGCAGGGTCTGGATAAAGTGCCGGAACAGGCTCTTGTCGAAAAACTCCGGCGCGTTCAGGCCATGCAGGATCGACAGGCGCTGGGCCATGACCGTGCACAGGTCTTCCAGCTCTTCGGGGCTCAAGGTGTTCTGGCCATTGTTGAGCAACAAGGCAATTGCCATGTAGAAACGCTGCAATGTCTGCGCGATGGCGCGCGACAACAGGGTCAGCAACACGAACTCTCGGGAGCTGGGTTCCGGGCGCACGTAGGCGTCATTCTTGAAGCGCAACAGACCTTGTTCGACGAACGCGGCGAGCCATTGATCGATCACCTCATCCAGCTTGTTCAGCGGCCAGCGAATGAACAGTTCCGATTGCAGGTAAGGATAAAGCGCGTGGGTGTAGCGCAGAATCTGCTCGCGGGTCATGCGCGACGAACTCTGGAAAAAGCTCGCCAGCAACGAGGGCAGGGCGAAGATGTGCAGGACGTTGTTGCGGTAGTAGGTCATCAGGACCGCGTTCTGCTCGTTCAGGTACAGAATCTTGCCCAGCGCGTCTTTCTGCTCGGCCAGCAGGTCCATGCCTTTGACATGCTCGATCAGCGAACGGCCGTCGCCGTCCGGCAAGGTGGTGTGCGGCGAATACGGCACGCTGCGCAACAGCGTCAGGTACAGGTCGAGGACACGCTCCATGGCCTGATCGTCCAGCGCGAGTTTTTGCGTCGACAGCAGTGCCACCGCCACCAGGTTCATCGGGTTGACCGCTGCCGCTTCGTTGAGTTGCTGGGCCACACGCTCGCCCAGTCGATGCGTGGTTGCACTCAGCCATTCAGGGCGATACTGCGGCGCGAGCTCCTGGGCGCGCCAGTCCGGCTGCTCGCTGTCGAGGAATTCAGCGAGCTTGATCGGCTCGCCGAAGTTCACCGAAACCTCACCAAAGCGCTGTTTCAATGCGCCGATGACTTTGAAAATATCGAAGATCGATTCTTTTTTCTTGGTCGCACCGCGCAGCTCGCCCAGATAGGTACGACCTTCCAGCACTCGCTCGTAGCCGATATACACCGGGACAAAGACAATCGGCATCCGCGAGTTGCGCAAAAAGCTGCGCAGTGTAATGGCCAGCATGCCGGTCTTGGGTTGCAGCATGCGCCCGGTACGCGAGCGACCGCCCTCGACGAAGTATTCGACGGGGAACCCTTTGGTGAACAAGGTGTGCAGGTATTCGTTGAACACTGCGGTATACAGCGGATTGCCCTTGAAGGTACGGCGCATGAAAAACGCGCCGCCACGCCGCAGCAGACTGCCGACCACTGGCATATTGAGGTTGATGCCGGCGGCAATGTGCGGCGGGGTCAGGCCGTTGCGAAACAGCAGATAAGACAGCAACAGGTAATCGATGTGGCTGCGATGACACGGCACATAGATCACCTCATGCCCCGGCGCGACTTCCTGCACACCTTCGATGTGGTTGACTTTGATGCCGTCGTAGATCTTGTTCCAGAACCAGCTGAGCACCACTTCCAGAAAGCGGATGGCGGAATAGGTGTAGTCGGACGCGATTTCGTTGCCGTAACTCAGTGCGCGTTCGCGCGCCTTGTCCTGCGAAATCTTTTCCCGTTGGGCTTCGTCGATGATCGCCTGCTTGACAAGCGGCTCGTCCAGCAAGCCCTTGACCAAGGTGCGCCGGTGCGACACGTCCGGGCCGATCACAGCACTTTTCAGGTTGCGGAAATGCACCCGGAGCAGACGCTGGCTCATGCGCAGGGTCAGGGCGTAGCCTTTGTTCTGGTCAACCAGTTCACGCATATGAATCGGCGCGGAAAACTGCACGCGGGTCTTGCGGCCCAGAATCAGGATGCTGACCAGACGCCGCAAGCGCCCGGTGACTGCCCAGCTGTCGGCGAATAACAGCTTCCAGGCGCTGGACTCGCGATCAGGCGACTGACCCCAGAACACACTGACCGGAATGATCTGCGCATCTTCGGCAGGGTTCTGGCTGACCGCTGCCACCAGGGGCTCAAGCGTCGGTGGCGCACCGCGCTTGTCATGGCGGCCCAGCCAGTCAGGCGAGGGCGTCAGGTAGAAATACGCCATCGGTTCGATCAGATCGCCAACTGCAACCGACAACACGGGACGCGGCAGGCCGGCCTTGCGGCATTCGGTGTCAACGACCGCGAGATCGCTGACCGACGGCGACTGCAACGCATAAAACACCGGCCGACTGCGGTCGAGGTTGAGCGTGAAAGATGACTGATTGATGGTTTCCGAGCGAACCCAGAGGTACAGCAATCGGCGCAGGGTGCCGAACACAAGACGACGGAACGGAGAGCGGGTCATACGGCTTCTGCTGAGTAGGAGTCGGGCGGCTGCCCGAGATGGGCGTCAGTGTGACGCATCCCGAGAAGATCGGCAAAAAGGCTGGTGTGTCTTCCGGCAAGTCGGGAGGTTGACCTGTAAAGCACAGTCACGACGGCACACGGTTGTACCGTCGGGGAAAGAAGTCTCAGGCGGTGCGCCAGGTGATCTCTTCTTCACCGTCGGCACTGACGCGTATCCAGCGATCGGCGGTTTCGTCGCTTTCTTCTTCAATCCACGTGCCTGGGGCGCAGCGCACTTCGACGTTCAGCGCGGCGAATGCGGCGCGCGCGCAGGCGATGTCGTCTTCCCACGGCGTCTGATCGCTGTCCAGGTGCAGGCTGTTCCATTTGCCCACGGCTTTGGGCAGCCAGGTTACGCGCACGCCACCGGCTTGGCATTTCCAGGTCTGGCCGCGTTGTGTCCAGTCAGTGCATGGGCCAATGGCGGCTTCCAGCCATGCAGCAATGGCCTTGTGATCGACGTCTGCGTCTTTCAGGTAAATCTCGATATCGGGTTGGCGCATGGGTGCCTCTGTTGAATGCTTATTGCAGCACGAAATAATCGTAGCGCATGGAAACGGTGACCTTGAAAGGTCCGGATTGCTCGATGACTGCCGCGCGGCGTTCGGCGCTGGCTCGCCAGCCGTGTGGCGTCATGGCCAGCAAATCGGCGCGGGACTGGCCGTCGATCAGCGTCAAGGTATAGCGCAGTGTTTCACTGTGTTGCAATTGCATGCCTTCCGGCACCAGCGCCAGGTGCTTATCGTCAGCGTAATCACGCACTTCATCGTACAGCCGTTGACGCAGCTCCATCAGGTGCTCGCTGGTCGGGCCGACGCGCATCAGCCCGCCGCCAGGCGTCAGCAGGCGTTTGGCTTCTTGCCAGTCCAGCGGGCTGAACACGCTGGCCAGAAACTGACAACTCGCTTCCGCCAGCGGCACCCGGGCCATGCTGGCGACCATCCAGGTCAGCGCCGGATCACGACGGCAAGCCCGCTTGACGGCTTCGCGGGAGATGTCCAGCGCGTAACCGTCGGCGCGCGGCAGGGCTTCGGCAATCTGCGCGGTGTAATAACCTTCGCCGCAGCCAATGTCCAGCCAGTGCGCCGGGTTGCGCTCGGCAGCCAGCTCGGCCAGTCGGCGGGCGACCGGTGCGTAGTGTCCGGCGTTGAGAAAGTTGCGCCGTGCTTCGACCATGGCCTGATTGTCACCAGGGTCGCGGCTGTTCTTGTGCTGCACCGGCAGCAGGTTCAGATAACCCTGTCGAGCACGGTCGAAACGGTGGTTGGCCGGGCAGACCACACCGTTATCAGCCGCACTGAGCAGCGCAGAGCAGATCGGGCAGGTCAGCATCAGGCGAGCAACTTGACCAGAGTCCGGTAGTAAATCTCGGTCAGTACATCGAGATCGCTGGCCAGAATACGTTCGTTGACTTGATGGATCGTCGCGTTGACCGGTCCCAGTTCGACCACCTGGGTGCCCAGTGTGGCAATGAACCGGCCATCGGAGGTTCCGCCACTGGTCGAGGCCTTGGTGTCGCGGCCGGTGACGCTCTTGATGCTGGACGACACCGCGTCCAGCAGCGCGCCCGGCTCGGTCAGAAACGGCAGGCCGGACAAGGCCCAGTCCACATGCCAGTCCAGCTCATGTTTGTCGAGAATGGTCGCCACGCGCTGTTGCAGGGCCTCGACAGTCGACTCGGTCGAAAAGCGGAAATTGAACACCGCGACCAGATCGCCGGGGATCACATTGGTCGCGCCGGTGCCGGAATTGAGGTTGGATATCTGGAAGCTGGTCGGCGGGAAGAAATCGTTGCCGTTGTCCCAGTGCTCGGCAGCCAGTTCGGCCAGCGCCGGAGCAGCGAGGTGAATCGGGTTCTTCGCCAGATGCGGATAAGCCACATGGCCCTGCTTGCCACGCACGGTGAGTTTGGCACCGAGTGAGCCGCGACGACCGTTTTTGACCACATCGCCCACCAGCGTGGTACTCGACGGCTCGCCGACGATGCACCAGTCGAGTCGCTCTTTGCGCGCTGCCAGGCGCTCGACGACAGCCTTGGTGCCATGGTGCGCCGGGCCTTCTTCGTCACTGGTGATCAGAAACGCCACCGAGCCCTTGTGATCGGGATGATCGGCGACAAAACGCTCGGCCGCGACCAGCATCGCCGCCAGACTGCCTTTCATGTCCGCTGCGCCACGTCCGCAGAGCATGCCCTGGTCGTCGATCAAGGCGTCGAACGGATCGTTCTGCCATTGCTCCAGCGGACCGGTCGGCACCACGTCGGTATGCCCGGCGAAACACAGCACCGGGCCGTCCTGTGTGCCGTGGGTGGCCCAGAAGTTATCGACGTCTTCGATACGCATCGGCTCGAGCGTGAAGCCGGCATCGCCCAGGCGCTGCATCATCACGGTCTGGCAATCGGCATCAACCGGGGTCACCGAAGGCCGACGGATCAGGTCGCAGGCCAGTTGGAGCGTGGGCGAGAGGTCGGCGGGGGCAATCATGTACTGAACTCCATAGCAAGGCTGTGGGCGCGAAAAGGCTGTTATCTTATAGCAAAACGACGACCCGGGGCCGTCGTTTTCGCACGCGATCCGGAGATCTCAGGTGGCCGGCTGCGCAGTGCGGTTTTCGCGGGCAGACAGGACCGCCATGACCACCGCCGCCAGATAGGGCAGCGATTGTGCGAACAGCATGGCAATCCAGAATCCTATGTCTGCATCGATGACCTTGCGATCAATGCACAACAACACAATCGTGGTCCATCCTGTTGCAACCATGCACAGTTCCTCACGCGCCTCATGTATTGCCTGCCCGTGATGGCTTGCGCAGGTAAGTTTTGGGGTACGAAAAAACGGCATTCCCGAGGTCACGAGCCCCGACAACACGGCTTTGCCTATCGTCGGATACAGCGCCATGCCGGCCAGTATGGCTGCCAGTGCTTCGTTGATGTGGGTGCTGATCCGTTGTCTGTAAAGTGCCGCTACTTTGAGGGCGCGCACAACGTACATCAGGATCAATGACGTGGAAAATATCCATGGCACCGGTTCGACAGTGTCGGGCGTCAGGAGCATCGTCATGGACCAGGCGAGCGCCGCCAGTGCCAACAGATAATTCAGGCCTTCTGCTGCCCACGGCATCCACCCAACGACGAAATGGTAGCGTTGCATCGCGGTCACGGATGCGCAGTTTCCTGCAATCAGGCTTCCGGCATGCCGCTTGATGATCTGGATGGCGCCATATGCCCAGCGATAGCGCTGTTTCTTGAAATCAATGAATGTGTCGGGCGTTAGGCCTTTGCCATAGCTGGTAGCGGCGTAGCCGGTGGAAAATCCGTTTTCCAGCATGCGCAGACCAAGTTCGGCGTCTTCGCAAATGCACCATTGCGCCCACCCCAGCCGGTCCAGTGCCGAGCGGCGAATAAGGGTCATGGTGCCGTGCTGGATGATCGCATCGTGATCATTACGAATGACCATACCAATATTGAAAAAGCCTCGATACTCGGCGTGGCAGCAGCGTTTGAACAGACTTTCATGGCTGTCGCGATAATCCTGCGGTGACTGAATAACGGCAATCTTCGGGTCCAGGAAGTGCGGCATCATATGTTTCAGCCAGAGTCGCTGAACGCAATAGTCAGCATCGACGACGGCCACCACCTCGGCATCTTCAGCTGTATGTTTCAGCAGGTAATTGAGTGCGCCCGCCTTGAACCCGGGAAGCGAATCGACATGAAAAAACCGGAAGCGGGCGCCGAGTTGCTGGCAATAGCGTTCAATGGGCTTCCAGATGGCCGGGTCTTGTGTGTTGTTGTCAATGACCAGCACTTCGAAATCCGGGTAATCCAGTTTTTGCAACGAATCGAGCGTCAGTTTCACCAGGTCAGGGGGTTCGTTGTAGCACGGCACATGCAGGGAAACCTTTGGCGTGGGGCCCACATGGCGGTGTTCAGGGGAGAACGATCGTGGGTCGTCCGGCCCCCAACAGGCTTCCAGAAACTCATGAGTTTCCATGCCGATGTAAGTCAGCAGGCTGGCAGCCCAGATAACAGCGACAGGCAGTGCCAGCCATACGGACAGTGATTGCGCGTAGCTCATGCCGAGCCAGACCAATGCGCAATAAATCAGAATCACTATTGAAGCACCTGTAAACCACGAGTCCGGCCTCAGGCGAGTCATGAGCCTGAGTATTTCCGAGAGCATGTTGAGCGGCATTCTCACGGGGCCACGAACATGCAGTTTCAGTCTGCGCTTTGCATCGAACAGACCCCAGTTAGGGCCTGGCAGACCTTCTTCGGTCTTCCAGTGCTGGTCGAAAGCCTCTATCACGAAATAGTCATGGCCGTGCTGATCCAGCAACGGGATCTGATTGCGCAGGTATATCGAGTGTTCTGCCGCAGATGTCGTTATCCGTCTCTTGGCGCTGGCTTTGCTGGGCCAGCCAATCTCGGACAGTATGAGGGGCTTGTCAGGGAATCGAGTCCTCAGCTCATTGGCCCGTGCCAGCACCATCGGGCTCGCGTCTATCGCACCGGCGCCTTCCCAGAATGGCAATATATGAGCCGCTATAAAATCAGCATGTTCGGCAAGTTCCGGCGTCTCGTACCATTGCATCCATATTTCGGAAGGAGGCGCTGATTTATTCGATTTTTCGTCCCTGCAACGCTCTGGAGGCCTTGATTTATCTGGGGGCAACAGCTGGGTTTTAGAATAAATCAGCGTCTCCGGAAGTCGAGACAGGTACGTTGACGGCGCGTCGTGCGGTTTGCATATAGTGGACAAGCAGATCGACAGGGATATCGTCACGAAGCAGAACTTCATTGCTGATGATCAGTCGTCGCACGCTTGAAAACCGATTGGTCAACTCGACCCCCTTCAGCAATTCCCGCGCATTATGTTTTTCGTCCTCTGTGATCCATACGCCGAGGGTGACCGTCATATCCAACTCTGCGGCGAGTTCGGGGATATGCATCAGTGTCCCTTCGACCGAGTACGTTCTTATATTCCGTGTGACGCTTCGAAGCAGCAGCAGGTCGTCCCTGATCTGGTCGCGAGTCGGAAAAATCTGTTTGTAGGGGCTTTGTCCCGGGCGAAACGGGGCATAGGCTAAACCAGAGATCATTTCAGGCCAGTCGGGCGGATGGTTGAGTCTGGTTTTGAACAGGTTTGTTGACCACGTGCCTGCCTTGTTTGAATTTTTACCCATGTTTGAAATGTGCTCCATGCGGTGTATCTGTAGCGCGACTCCCTGTCGCGTCTATTAACCTTGGCGGCTTTGAGGTGCCAGGCGTTTTAGAGCAAACGATGACCTGAGACCGCCGTTTATCGTGTCTTCTGGATATTCAAATAGTGGACGGGGCAGGGCGGTTTGCGCGAGCAGACAGGATCGCCATGGTCATGGCGGCTACGTAAGGCAATGACTGGGCGAACATTATCGCCACCCAGAATCCAAGGTCTGGACCGATAGCGTCTTTTCGGATGCACAGCGATACCATCATGGCCCACCAGGCCACGGCCATGTACAGATCTTCCCGGACGTCCAGCAGAGCCTTGCCGAGCCCGCTGCCAGAGGTCTGCTTGGGCGTGCGAAAGAACGGTAATCCTGAGGTGAATGCCGATGAAAGCACGGCCTTGCCTACGACCGAGTACAGCGCCATGCTCGCAATTATGGCTGCGAAGGCGTCTTTGACGTCAGTGCTGGCCAATCGTTGATAAAGGCTGATCGCTTTGCAAACGCCCAGAACAAACATCAACAGTAATGAGGATGAAAATATCCACGGCACAGGTTCGAGAGTGTCGGGTTTAATGATCATTGCCATTGACCAGAGAAGCACAGCGATAGCCAGAAAGTAATTTATTCCCCCTGCAATCCAGGGCATCCAGCCGGCAATGAAGTGATAGCGCTGTATTGGCGTCAAGGCCTCGCACGTACCTGCTATCAAGCTTCCAGTATGATGTTTGAGTATCTGGATGACTCCGTAAGCCCAGCGATACCGTTGTTTCTTGAAGTCCATGAATGTATCCGGGATCAGTCCCTTGCCATAGCTGATGGCGACATAGCCGGTGGAAAAGCCGTTCTCCAGTATTCGCAGCTCGAGCTCGGCATCCTCGCAGATGCTCCATTCTGCCCAGCGCAGTTGCTGCAACACCGAATTGCGAATCAGGGTCATGGTGCCGTGCTGAATGATTGCGTCGTGGTCGTTGCGGATGACCATGCCAATATTGAAAAAAACGCGATACTCGGCCTGGCAGAAACGTTTGAACAGACTTTCGTCGCCATCACGGTAGTCTTGCGGTACTTGAATAACCGCTATATCCGGGGACGCAAAATAGGGGACCATGTGCTTGAGCCAATGCCGGTGCACGCAATAATCGGCATCGATCGCCGCTACGATCTCGGCATCCTCGGCGGTGTATTTCAGCAGGTAGTTCAATGCGCCCGACTTGAACCCGCTAAGGAGACGCTGAACAATTAACCCGTTCGCACCGTCCCCATTTCCAAGCCGGTTTTTTTCAACCTGCCGGCCTTATTTTACGTTTCTCGAGCAGATTTCTGCCCTCATTTTGCTGAAAGGCGGGCCAGTCCCGCCTTTCAGACGGATTTATCCTGCCGTCTGTTGTAAATACCGCTTGGCCAGCATCAGATTGGCCAACCCAAACAAACTGAACAACTGCGCTGTATTCTTTTCCAGCCCACGGTAGCGAACCTTGCGATGATTGAAGCGCACCTTGATTACCTGGAAGGGGTGCTCGACCTTGGCACGCAGTTGCGCCTTGGCATATTCAATTTTGCGCTTGACCCGATACAGCACGCTGCCTTCGCCGTGCTGCTTGTAACTGCTTGGCCGTTCTGCAATCGACCAGATAACGTCCCGTTCAGCATGCTCCGGTCGCTTGGCCGCACCGGTGTATCCAGCGTCACCCGAAACATAGGTTTCGTCACCGTGAAGCAACTGGCCAACCTGGGTGACATCCGCCACGTTAGCGGCCGTCCCTACTACGCTGTGCACCAGCCCCGACGTGGCGTCTACACCAATGTGGGCCTTCATCCCAAAGTGCCATTGATTGCCTTTCCTGGCCTGATGCATCTCAGGATCACGCTTGCCTTCTCGGTTCTTGACCGAGGGCGGCGCGGCGATCAGAGTAGCGTCGACGATAGTGCCTTCCTTGAGCAGCAGCCCCCGGCTGGCCAGATGCTGGTTAATCGTTTCAAACAGCAGCCGGGTTAGCTGATGGACTTCCAGCAAGCGGCGAAAACGCAGCAAGGTGGTGGCATCCGGTGCAGACTCGCGACCCAGGTCGATACCCATAAAACCGCGGATGGCCTGGCTGTCGTAGACGGCATCTTCGCAACCTTCATCGGAGAAACCGAAACACTGCTGCACGACGTACATGCGCAACATGCGCGACACCCCTATCGCAGGGCGTCCGCGCTTGCCTGCGGTGTTGCTATAAAACGGCGCCACTTGCGCCTCCAGCAGGGCCCAGGGCACCAACTGTTCAAGGTCAGCCAGGAAGCGATCTCGGCGAGTCTGCTTTTTCTTGCCGGTATATTCGAGTTCGGAGAAGGTCTTCTGCACGCGCGTAACGCTCACGGAGAGGGAGGCTGTTGAAGGAACTTAGTGTGCCAAGGGTGGGGACAGTTGGCTATTTTTGCAGCGCCTCCCTAAGGAGACGCTGAACAATTAACCCGTTCGCACCGTCCCCATTTCCAAGCCGGTTTTTTTCAACCTGCCGGCCTTATTTTACGTTTCTCGAGCAGATTTCTGCCCTCATTTTGCTGAAAGGCGGGCCAGTCCCGCCTTTCAGACGGATTTATCCTGCCGTCTGTTGTAAATACCGCTTGGCCAGCATCAGATTGGCCAACCCAAACAAACTGAACAACTGCGCTGTATTCTTTTCCAGCCCACGGTAGCGAACCTTGCGATGATTGAAGCGCACCTTGATTACCTGGAAGGGGTGCTCGACCTTGGCACGCAGTTGCGCCTTGGCATATTCAATTTTGCGCTTGACCCGATACAGCACGCTGCCTTCGCCGTGCTGCTTGTAACTGCTTGGCCGTTCTGCAATCGACCAGATAACGTCCCGTTCAGCATGCTCCGGTCGCTTGGCCGCACCGGTGTATCCAGCGTCACCCGAAACATAGGTTTCGTCACCGTGAAGCAACTGGCCAACCTGGGTGACATCCGCCACGTTAGCGGCCGTCCCTACTACGCTGTGCACCAGCCCCGACGTGGCGTCTACACCAATGTGGGCCTTCATCCCAAAGTGCCATTGATTGCCTTTCCTGGCCTGATGCATCTCAGGATCACGCTTGCCTTCTCGGTTCTTGACCGAGGGCGGCGCGGCGATCAGAGTAGCGTCGACGATAGTGCCTTCCTTGAGCAGCAGCCCCCGGCTGGCCAGATGCTGGTTAATCGTTTCAAACAGCAGCCGGGTTAGCTGATGGACTTCCAGCAAGCGGCGAAAACGCAGCAAGGTGGTGGCATCCGGTGCAGACTCGCGACCCAGGTCGATACCCATAAAACCGCGGATGGCCTGGCTGTCGTAGACGGCATCTTCGCAACCTTCATCGGAGAAACCGAAACACTGCTGCACGACGTACATGCGCAACATGCGCGACACCCCTATCGCAGGGCGTCCGCGCTTGCCTGCGGTGTTGCTATAAAACGGCGCCACTTGCGCCTCCAGCAGGGCCCAGGGCACCAACTGTTCAAGGTCAGCTAGGAAGCGATCTCGGCGAGTCTGCTTTTTCTTGCCGGTATATTCGAGTTCGGAGAAGGTCTTCTGCACGCGCGTAACGCTCACGGAGAGGGAGGCTGTTGAAGGAACTTAGTGTGCCAAGGGTGGGGACAGTTGGCTATTTTTGCAGCGCCTCCCTAAGTGGATTGACATGAAAGAACCGGAAGCGAGGCCCCAGTTGCCTGCAATACTGCTCGATGGGCTTCCAGACTTCCGGGTCTTGAGTGTTGTTGTCGATGATCAGAACCTCAAAGCTCGGATAGTCCAGCCGTTGCAATGCGTCGAGCGTCAGCTTCACCATGTCGGGAGGTTCGTTGTAGCACGGCACGTGTATGGACACTTTGGGTAACGGGCCCGCGTAAGCTCGTAACGGAGGAAAAGATCGCGGTTCCTCCGGTCCCCAGCATGATTCGAGGAACTCGTAACCCTGTATCCCTGTGCCGATCAGTAAGCTGGTCGCCCATGCCAATACGATGGGCAAAGCCACCCACATCGATAAAGACTGTGCGTAACTTATGCCAACCCCTAACAGTAATGCGTACAACGCAGCAAAAACCAATACGGTTGTTCGCCAGTTGTCGGGCTGCCAATCGGCGATCAATCTCGGAACTTCTGATCGCCAGCTGGCGCGTATTTTTACTGGGCCTTGCAGTGGTGACTTTATCTTTCGCTGGGCATCGAACAGGCCCCAGTGAGGCCCCGGCAACCCCTCCTCAGTTTTCCATTGTTGATCAAATGCCTCCCTGACAAAGTAGTCTAAGCCACTCTGATTCAACAGCGCGAGCTGGCTTCGCAGGTAGATTGACTGTTCGGCGTTATAGGCGATGGTGCGTCTTCTGAAGTTGCCTTTGTCTGGCCAGCCAATCTCGGAAAGTATCAGCGGTTTTTCGGGAAACATCAGCCTCAATTCGTTCGCCCGTGCGAGAACCGCAGAGCCTGCCTGGGTGACCGGAACGAACTCCCTGAATGGCAAGACATGCGCCGCGATGAACTCTACGTGATCAGCCAGTTTCGGCGTATCGTGCCACTGTTGCCATCCCTCTGAGGTTGAAACCGGAACGTTGACACTTCGTCGTGCGGTTTGTATGTAATCAATCAGTTGGCTGACGGTGACGTCATTGCGCAGTAATGCTTCATTTCCGATGATCAGACGCCGGACGCTGGGGTACTGATTGGCAAGCTTCACGCCCTCGATCAGTTCCCGATCATTACGTTTTCCGTCCCAGCCTATCCATATGCCGAGGGTGACACTCATACCGAGTTCTTCGGCTATTTCGGGAATACAGGCCAGCGTCTGCTCGACCGAGTAGGTTCTTACATGTCGAGTCAACGGGCGGATCAGCAGCAAGTCTTCTTTGATTTGCTCACGGGTCGGATAAATATGGTTGTAGGGACTTTGTCCGGGACGAAAGGGGTTATAGGCAAGGCCCGAGATGCTGTCAGGCCAGTCAGGGGCCTTGTTCACGACGGATTTGAATAGGTTGACCGGCCAGATTAGAGCGTCTGGTTTTTTTTTATTCATGTTTGAAATGTGCTCCATGCGGCATATCGATATCGCGGCTTCCTGTCGCGTCTATTAATCCTAGCGGCTTTGAGGTGCCGGGCGCTGCCGGTACTTAGACTCTTTTCTGCGTTGTCGCTGCTAAACAAAGGTTTTTTGCACCGTTAGCGCTGATCGCGACTGAGGAGCAAGGCGGGTGTCCTAACCTGCGACAACCCCATATAATGCGCGCCGGTTTTCGGGGTATTGATCATGAGCACAGACGATCCACGTTTCGCAGGCATCGCCCGTTTGTATGGCGTCGAGGGGCTGGCGCGCCTGCGTGCGGCTCATGTGGCGATCGTCGGTATTGGCGGTGTGGGTTCCTGGGCGGCAGAAGCCATGGCGCGCAGTGGCGTGGGCGAGATTTCGCTGTTTGACATGGACGACGTCTGTGTCAGCAACAGCAATCGCCAGCTACACGCGCTGGACAGCACCGTCGGGCGGCCCAAGGTTGAGGTGATGGCCGAGCGCATCCGGGCTATCAACCCCGACTGTGTAGTGCACGCGGTGGCGGATTTCGTGACCCGCGACACCATGGCCGAGTGCATCACCGCGGACATGGACTTCGTGATCGACTGCATCGACAGCGTTAACGCCAAGGCCGCGCTGATCTCCTGGTGCAAGCGCCGCAAGATCCAGATGGTCACCACCGGCGGTGCAGGCGGGCAGGTAGATCCGACTCTGATTCAGATCGCCGACCTGAACCGTACCTTTAATGACCCCTTGGCGTCCAAGGTGCGTTCGACTCTGCGTCGCGACTACGGTTTTTCACGCACACCGAATCGCCACTACAGCGTGCCCTGTGTCTTTTCCACCGAGCAACTGCGCTATCCGAAGCCGGATGGCAGCATCTGTCTGGAAAAGAAGTTCGTCGGTGACGGCGTCAAGCTGGACTGTGCCGGTGGGTTCGGCGCGGTGATGATGGTGACTGCCACGTTCGGCATGGTCGCCGCCACGCGCGCCGTGGACAAGTTGGTCGCCGGCACGCGGCGGCCGTCCGAGCGGGTCAAGCCTCTGGCGGCGGCAGCCGATCAGGCCTGAGTCAGTTCACGCATTCTCTGCAGTACGGCATTCAGGCCGTTGCTGCGCGACGGTGAAAGCTGGCGGCTCAGCCCCAGTTGAGTGAACCAGTCAGGCAAATCCACGCGTTGCAGTTCGTCGGCGGACAGCCCGTTGACCCGCGCGAGCAACAGCGCAACCAGCCCGCGAATCAACCGCGCGTCGCTGCTGGCACGGAATTGCCAGCCTGCAGCGCTGATTTCGCCGGTCAGCCAGACGTTGCTTTCGCAGCCATGGACCAGATGGTCATCCGATTTATCGTGATCGTCCATCGGTGGCAGACGATCACCCCACTGCATGAGCAGGCGTGCGCGCTGTTCCCAGCTCTGCGGTTGCCCGAAGGTCTCCAAGGCAATGAGCGCCTGCGCGGGAACCGTCATCGAAGCAGCTCCAGCGCCTGATCCAGTGCGCTGAAAAAAGCCAGCAGGTCATCCGAGTCGTTGTACAGCGCCAGCGATACCCGCACCGCGCCGGGCAAGCCGAGCGTCTTGAACAGCGGCATCGCGCAATGATGACCGGCCCGCACGGCGATGCCTTGTTCAGTCAGCAGATGCGCCAGATCGGCATTGTGAACCCCGTCAACCACGAAGCTGACCAGCGCCAGATCCGGGTCGCCGAGCACTCGAATGCCATCACGCTGTTGCAGGCCTTCCAGCAGGCGGCGATGCAGGTTCGCTTCGTGCTCCGCGACGGCGTGGTGATCGAGGCCACTCAGGTAATCGAGCGTGGCGCCCAGGCCTATCACGCTGGCGATGGGCGGTGTGCCGGCCTCGAAGCCCAGTGGCGCAGGTCGAAACGTCGCTTGCCGGTAGTCGGCCGTCAGCACCATCTCGCCGCCATACTGCCAGTGCGTCAGGCTCGGCAGCGCTTCATGGCGGCCGTATAGCACGCCCAGTCCTTCAGGTCCGTAAAGCTTGTGACTGGAAAATACATAGAAGTCGCAGCCAAGGGCCTGCACATCGTGGCGACCATGCACCACGCCTTGTGAGCCATCCACGACGGTCAGTGCACCATGCATCCTGGCCAGTGCAAGCAGGCGGGTCAGCGGTTGCCAAGTGCCGAGCACGTTGGACAGCTGGCTGACTGCCAGCAGACGTGTACGCGGTCCGATCAGGCTGGCGGCCGCATCGGTGTCAATCACGCCATTGATGTCGATCGGCAGAATCACCAGCTTCAGGTTGCGGCGTTGCGCCAGTTGCTGCCATGGCAGCAGGTTGGCGTGATGTTCCAGCGCGCTGATGACGATCTCGTCGCCCGCAACGAACGCATGCTCCAGCCCGTAGGCAAGCAGGTTGAGGGCCGAGGTCGCGCCGTGGGTGAAAATGAGTTGCCCGCTGTCACCGGCGTTTAGCCAGTGCGCCGCCTTGAGGCGACTGTCTTCGAACGCCTGTGTGGCGTGAGCGCCGGGCAGGTGCTGCGCACGATGCACATTGGCGGCACCGTTAGCGTAATAGTGGCTCAGGGCATCGATCAATGCCTGCGGTTTTTGCGTGGTGGCGGCGTTGTCCAGATAAGTCTGGCCTTGCCGTTGCAGGGCGGCGATGGCTGGAAAGTCAGCACGCCAGAGAGAGGTGAGGGGCATTGTTCGTCCGGCTCGTGGAAGCGGATTCAAAGCCGCAAGACTTTGAATCCGCACACAGCATCAGTTGTGAGCGTGCAGTGCTTCGTTCAGCTCGACGGCCGACTTGTGGGTCTTGCATTCCACAGCGCCGGTCTGCGAGTTGCGACGGAACAGCAGATCGTTCTGGCCTGCCAGCTCGCGGGCCTTGACGATCTTCACCAGCTCGTTTTTTTCATCGAGCAGCGCAACCTTGGTGCCGGCGGTGACATAAAGACCCGATTCGACGGTATTACGATCGCCCAGCGGAATGCCGATCCCGGCGTTGGCACCGATCAGGCAGCCTTCGCCGACCTTGATGACGATGTTGCCGCCACCGGACAGTGTGCCCATGGTCGAGCAACCGCCACCCAGGTCAGAGCCCTTGCCGACGAATACGCCTGCCGAAACACGACCTTCGATCATGCCCGGGCCTTCAGTGCCGCCGTTGAAGTTGACAAAGCCTTCGTGCATCACGGTGGTGCCCTCGCCGATATAGGCGCCCAGACGCACGCGGGCGCTGTCGGCAATACGCACACCGCTCGGCACGACGTAGTCAGTCATTTTCGGGAATTTATCGACCGAGAACACTTCCAGCAGTTCGCCTTTGAGGCGCGCTTCGAGTTGGCGTTCGGCCAGCTCACCCAGGTCGACTGCGCCCTGACTGGTCCAGGCGACGTTTGGCAGTAGCGGGAAAATGCCGGCCAGGTTCAGGCCGTGCGGCTTGACCAGCCGATGCGACAGCAAATGCAGCTTGAGGTAGGCCTCGGGCGTCGACGTCAGAGTGCTGTCTTCAGACAGCAGGGTGGCAACCAGCGGTTTCTGGCTTTCCGCCAGACGTGTCAGCAGGGCGGCTTGAGTGCTGTCGACCGGCTTGACGACCTCGGCCAGCTTGTACGCCATGTCTACAGTGAAGGTGAGGGCCTTGTTGCCATCGGTGTAGCCCAGCACCGGTGCGATCGCGGCGACCAGTGCAGGCGATGGATTGATCAGTGGCTGGGCGTAAAACACTTCCAGCCACGCGCCTTGACGATTTTGGGTGCCGACGCCGAAGGCCAGGCTGAACAGGGTAGTGGACATGCAAATACCTCTTAACTTTATCAAGGGGCTTTCAGTAGCGCTCTGGCTTACTGTAAAGCCGCTGCATACAGGTCTGGTTTGAACCCGATCAGGGTTTTATCGCCCAGTTCAAGCACCGGACGCTTGATCATGGACGGCTGCGCAACCATCAGTTCGATGGCCTTTGCCTGATCGAGATCGGCTTTCTGTCCGTCATCGAGCTTGCGAAAGGTGGTGCCTGCGCGGTTCAGCACCACTTGCCAACCGTGCTCGTCGCACCACTGAGTCAGATGCTCACGGTCGATACCCAGTGTTTTGTAATCATGAAACTCGTAGCTCACGGAATGTTCGTCGAGCCAGGTACGAGCCTTTTTCATGGTGTCGCACGCTTTGATGCCAAATAGAGTGTAAGTCATTGTTTTAAGCGGGGTGGCTGATCTTGCTCGTGATTCCCCGCGATTTCTCCTCGCAATTCAGCCGCGCATTATGCCACGTCATTCCATGCAGCGCCGTGCCTGAGTGGATCTGGCGTCTGGCGGTAAATAGATAACTCCTATAACTATCATAAAAAAAGTTTCACCCCCGCCATCTTGAGTGAGGCGTCTTGTCGGACAATGATGGCGCTCGATTTTCAAAACTGGGTCGCGTTATGTCTGAACAAGATAAGAAGCGTCAGGAAGCGCTTGTCCGGCAACGCTATTACAGGGAACGTCAACGTGCCGAAGGCTTCAAGCAAAGCACAATCTGGATTCACGCCGAAGCGGAGGCGGACGGCAGGTCGGCTGCTCGCGAAGGCAAGCCGCTGCTGCCCATGCAGTCCCACGACCCGGTAAGCTGGGCCGTGGGGTGGGTAGCGGAAAAAATGCGCACGCGTCAGTAGTCAGCTTTCCACGCGTGCTCGCGCCACGCTTTATGGCTAAAGTGCGTGGCGCGTGAACCGGGCATCAGACGCTCCAGGCCTATCGCTTCAGCGTTGTTCAAATTTCGAGTTGGCGCGATTCGGGTAGATGGCGCCCATCACCTTGATGTCATTGGGGCTGAGTGTCTTGCCGACATTGATGATTTCAAAATCGCCCAGGGTCAGGCCATTGGGGATGTCGAAGTGCATGACCGAGTCCCGGTCATAAGCTGAATAATGGTAATCCGCAGCTTCGTACCGGTCGAGAAAGTTCCGGTTGACTTCCTCGTCGGTCAGTCCGGTTTGTGCAAGCAGGGAGCGCAAAAGCGGCTCGTTCCAGGGGATGTTGGCCTGCGGATGCTGATGCTCGTGAACGGCGCCCAGCGCATGCCCGAACTCATGCAAGACGATGCGCGTCAATTCTGCCGACGGTTTCAGATCAGTCGTGTAAATCTCATTGATATTGAATTCCATGGTGGGCTCATCCTGCCTGGCCAGCAGCGCATCGGTGCCTATTGCACTCCAGTTCAGGTGTTCATTGAAGCCAATGCGGATATCGCTGATACCTTGGGTCACGAACTCGAATTTCAGATTTATGTGCGCCAGCCACTTTTTTGCCGCTTCGATGACGGGGTCTTTAAGGGCGGCCGGAGGGTCCTTCGGAAAGAGAATTTTCAGCGTGCGCCCGCGTGCCCAGTATTTGGTGAACGCCACCAGCATCCGTGGCTTGCGCGTCGACTCGTCTGTTTCGTAGCCGGTTTCCGATTCGTAGGTGGGGGTGATGGCTGCGTTGGCGGCGTTTTCACGAATGGCAGCGTCATAGGACGTCTGCTGATCTGTGACAGTTCGCATGCAGCAGGATGACGGCAGTTTTACATTCTGAACGGATGGAGCAGGCATTCGATTGACCTTCATAGCAATTCGCTTCCTGTCAGGAAGCCGTAAAAATGAAGGTTCAAGGTAGGTTCAAACGAGGTGTTGCAGGTGGTAACTATTTGTTTTATTACCCTGCCGCACATTGCATGCGACAGGGCTGTTTCCGACGCCTCTACTTGTTCAGGAAGGCGCGGATACGTTCAGCAGCTTCGATGCACTCGGCCAGCGGCGCTACCAGTGCCAGTCGCACCCGCCCGGCCCCCGGGTTGACGCCGTCGACTTCCCGCGACAGGTACGAGCCGGGAACGGCGGTGACGTGCTGGTCAACGAACAGATCGCGACAAAAAACGGCGTCGTCGGTGCCCACATTTGGCCACAGATAGAACCCGCCGTCCGGACGCTGTACGTCCAGCACCGGGGCCAGAATCTCGAGCACCGCGTCGAATTTCTCGCGGTACAGGTCCCGGTTGGCACGCACATGGGCTTCGTCGTTCCAGGCGGCGATGCTGGCCAGTTGGGTTTGAACCGGCATGGCGCAACCATGGTAGGTGCGATACAGCAAGAACGCCTTGAGGATCTCGGCATCGCCGGCAACGAAACCGGAGCGCAGGCCCGGCAGGTTGGAGCGCTTGGACAGGCTGTGAAAAACCACGAAGCGCTTGAAGTCCTTGCGGCCCAGTTCCACGCAGGCACTGAGCAGGCCCGGCGGTGGCGTTTGTTCGTCGAAGTACAGCTCGCTGTAGCACTCGTCCGCGGCAATGACGAAGTCATACTGATCGGCCAGTGCGATCAGCTTTTTCAGCGTTTCGACCGGGATCAGCGCGCCGGTCGGATTGCCCGGCGAACACAGAAACAGAATCTGGCAGCGTTTCCAGATGTCCGGGGTGACCGCATCGAAATCAGGGTTGAAGCCGTTCTCGCTCAGGCACGGCAGATAGTGCGGTCGGGCGCCCGCCAGATACGCCGCACCTTCGTAGATCTGATAAAACGGGTTCGGGCTGATCACCAGGCCGTCGTCACTGCGATTGACCACGGTCTGGGTAAATGCAAACAGCGCCTCGCGGGTGCCGTTGACCGGCAGTACGTTGCGCGCCGGGTCAATCCAGCCTTCAGGCACGCCAAAGCGACGGCTGCACCAGCCGGCAATCGCCTCGCGTAGCGCGGGGATACCGAGCGTGGTCGGGTACACCGCCATCTGGTCGAGGTTGTCTGCGAGCGCCTTGGCAACGAAATCGGGTGAGCGGTGCTTCGGCTCGCCAATGGACAGCGCCACCGGGCGTTTATCCGGATTAGGCGTCACGCCGCCCAGCAAAGCGCGAAGCTTTTCGAACGGGTAGGGCTGAAGCAGTTGCATGGCGTTATTCATGGAGCGTGTTCCTCGATGAGCTATGTAGAGCCGATTCGTGTGGTCGAGTGTTCAAATGCTGATCCGCAAATCGCCGCCGGTGTCCGGGTTGACGCTCAGTTGCTTGACGATGGCTTCCTGCAACTGGCTGCACAACTGCGGATCGGACAGCGGCTGATTGTTGGCGTCGGTGATGAAGAAAACGTCCTCGACGCGCTCGCCCAGCGTTGCAATCTTGGCGTTCTGCAAAGACAGGTCGAACTCCAGAAAGATCTTGCCGACCCGCGCCAGCAGGCCGGGTCGATCCGGGGCCAGCAGTTCCAGGACGGTCACCGGGCGCTGGGCATCATTGTGAATGGTGACCTGCGGCGCAAACGCGAAGTGCTTGAGCTGGCGGGGGACGCGGCGCTTGATGATCGTCGGGTAGTCATCCGGGTTGTGCAGCGCTTCGGTCAGGCCGTCGCGGATGTCCTGAATGCGTTCCGGATTGTTGCCGATCGAGCCGCCTTCGTGATCGAGCACTATGTAGGTGTCGAGCGTGAACTGGCTGCTCGAGGTAATGATGCGCGCATCGTGAATGTTCAGGTTCAACTGGTCCATCGCGGCGACGGTCACCGCGAAGAAGTCGTGCTGATCCGGCGCATAAATGAAGATTTGGGTACCGCCTTCGAATTCGCGATATGTGGTTTCTTTGATCAGCACCAGCGGGCCGCCGTCGGAGGGCTGTTGCAGGATAGCGTCGCTGTGCCAGGCCACGTCACCGGCGGTATGGCGCAGAAAGTAGTCGTCGCCCAAGGCTGACCACAGCTGCTCGACATCATCGGGATCGGTCCCGTTGCGCACCAGAATATCCAGCGCGGCGATCTGCGTGCGGCGGATCTGCTCTTCGCGGTCGACCGGGTTTTCCAGGCCGCGACGCAGGGCGCGCTTGGTTTCGGTATACAGCTGGCGCAACAGGCTGGCGCGCCATGAATTCCACAGGGTCGGATTGGTCGCGTTGATATCGGCGACGGTCAGCACGTACAGATAATCCAGATGCACCTCGTCACCGACAAACTGGGCGAAATCATGAATCACCTGCGGGTCGGACAGGTCCTTGCGCTGGGCGGTGGTCGACATGACCAGGTGATTGCTCACCAGCCAGACGATCAGCCGGGTGTCCCAGTCAGGCAGTTGATGACGCTTGCCGAACGCCTGCGCATCCACTGCACCAAGTTCCGAGTGATCGCCACCCCGGCCTTTGCCGATATCGTGATACAGCCCGGCCAGGTAGATAAGCTCGGCCTTGGGCAGGCGGGCCATGATCTTGCTGGCCAGTGGAAATTTTTCCGACACCTCGGTGTATTGCAGCTTGCGCAGATGCTTGATCAGATTCAGCGTGTGCGCGTCGACGGTATAGATGTGGAACAGGTCGTGCTGCATCTGCCCCACGATGTGGCCGAACTCCGGCAGATACAGGCCAAGAATGCCGTAGCGGTTCATGCGTCGCAGGTTGCGGTGAATGCCCGTTTCGCACTTGAACAGCTCGATGAACAGGCTGGTGTTGCGGATATCGTTGCGGAAGTCGTCGTTGATCAGGTGCCGGTGCTCGCGCAACAGGCGAATGGTGTCGGCACGTACCCCCTTGATTTCCGGGTGCTGAGCCATCAGCACGAAAATTTCGAGCATCGCGAACGGGGTGCGTTTGAACACGTTCGCATGAGTGGCTTCTATATAGCCGTCATGCAACTGGAAGCGCGAATTGATCGGCTGCGGCGTACCGCTGTCTTCGGAAAGAATCACTTCCTCGAAGTGCTGGATGATCAGATCGCTCAGCTCGGCGATGCTCATGACCACGCGATAGTACTTCTGCATGAAGCGCTCGATGGCCAGCTTGGCATCATTGTCTTCGTAGCCCAGCAGGCTGGCGATACTGCGCTGGTAGTCGAACAGCAGCCGGTCTTCGGAGCGTCCGGCCAGCATGTGCAGCGCATAGCGCACTTTCCAGAGAAACTCCTGGGAGGAGGCCAGCAACGCGTTTTCGCTGCCCAGCAGAAAGCCTTCGCCTGCCAATGCATGCAGGTTCAGCGTGCCGTACTGGCGTCGGGCTACCCAGAGAATGGTCTGGATATCGCGCAGCCCGCCGGGGGAGCCTTTGACGTTGGGCTCCAGGTTGTATTCGGTGTCGTTGTACTTGTGATGGCGCTTTTTCTGTTCTGCGTGCTTGGCAAGGAAGAAATCCTTGCTCGGCCACATCTGCCGCGTACTGGTGACGTCCAGCATCCGTTGGCGCTGGTGTTCAGGTCCGGCGATGGTGCGGCTTTCCATCAGGTTGGTGATGACCGTCAGGTCAGCCCGTCCTTCCTGCGCGCACTCGGCAACCGAGCGTACGCTTTGCCCGACCTCAAGGCCGATGTCCCACAGCAGCGTCAGAAAACCCTCGATAGGTTCGCGAAAAATTTCGTGATCGTCGCTGTCCAGCAGGATCAACAAGTCGATGTCCGAATGGGGGTGCAATTCGCCGCGGCCGTAGCCACCCACCGCCAGCAGCGCGATGTCGGCGTCTTCGCTCCAGTTGAACTGGTCCCAGGCCTTTTGCAGGATGTTATCCACGAACCATGCTCGATCCTCGATCAGCCGCCGAATATCGCGGCCCGACCTGAAGCGCTCGTCCAGCACGTCTCGGGCTCTGCGAATGGCTTTCTTGAAAGCCGCGATGGGGCTGGCTTTCAAGGCCAGTTCGGCCTGGAGCTGACCGCGATCGAACAGGTCTGGGTCTACTTGCGGCATGGAACAGCATTCCTCATGTCGGGCATTGCGTGTATTCAATCGGATTCAGCCATGCAGACTCGAGTCAGGGAGCCTTTTGTGCAATGGTATCGTCGCTGCGTAAAGTGAAGATTTCGTAACCCTCGGCGGTCACCAGTAGTGTGTGTTCCCACTGTGCCGAAAGCTTGCGGTCCTTGGTGATCGCCGTCCAGCCATCGCCGAGGATCTTGGTTTCCGGGCGACCCTGATTGATCATCGGTTCAATCGTGAAGGTCATGCCTTCCTGTAACTGGATGCCGGTGCCCGCTTCGCCGAAGTGCATGATCTGTGGCTCTTCATGAAACACCTTGCCGATCCCGTGGCCGCAGAAATCACGTACCACCGAAAAACCATTCTTTTCTGCATGTTTCTGGATGACTGCACCGATATCGCCCAGGTGAGTGCCCGGTTTGACGATCTCGATGGCTTTGTACAGGCATTCCTGAGTCACCTTCGACAGGCGTTCTGCCCACACCGGAACGGTGCCGACATGGAACATTCTGCTGGTGTCGCCGTGGTAGCCGTCCTTTATGACCGTGACGTCAATGTTCAGCGAGTCGCCGTCCTTGAGCTTCTTGTCGCTCGGGATGCCGTGGCAGACCACCTGATTGATCGATGTGCAGATCGACTTGGGGAAACCCCGGTAATTCAGCGGGGCAGGGATCGCTTTCTGTTCGTTGACTATATAGTCGTGGCAGATGCGGTCCAGCTCTTCGGTGGTCACGCCCGGCTTGACATAAGGGGCGATCATTTCCAGAACCTCGGCGGCCAGACGGCCGGCGATGCGCATCTTTTCGATGTCTTCCGGAGTTTTGAGGGTGATGGTCATACAGAATCTCTCGACGTGGCGGGCACGCGGCTGGTGCGCAAAGGCGCGATTCTACCAGACCGCCTGCGTCGGGGGATCATCGCTTCCTTCTATAGCCGTTCGATGGCGCCTTTCAGCAGGGGCTAAATGCAAAGTAAAACAAGAACTTGATGGGAGTTCCGTTATCTTCCCTTTTGTGATATAAAATGCGCCGCTTTCCAAGGTCCGCCTTCGAAGCACAAACCCACACACGTGTCGACACGATGACCTGGGTGCCTTGGCTAGATGCCATTGGTTGGTCATTGGGATACGTGGAGGCCTAACCCGACTTATCAAGGAACTATCATGTCCCAAGTCAATATGCGCGATATGCTGAAGGCTGGTTGCCACTTCGGCCACCAGACCCGTTACTGGAACCCGAAAATGGGCAAGTACATTTTCGGCGCGCGTAACAAGATTCACATCATCAACCTTGAAAAAACCCTGCCTATGTTCAACGAAGCGCTGACTTTCGTTGAGCGCCTGGCATCGGGCAAAAACAAGATTCTGTTCGTTGGCACCAAGCGTTCCGCTGGCAAGATCGTTGCTGAAGAAGCAGCACGTTGCGGTTCGCCGTACGTAGACCATCGCTGGTTGGGCGGCATGCTGACCAACTTCAAGACCATCCGTCAGTCGATCAAACGTCTGCGCGAGCTGGAAGTACAGGCTGAAGACGGTACTTTCGCCAAGCTGACCAAGAAAGAAGCCCTGATGCGCACCCGTGATCTGGAAAAACTGGATCGCAGCCTGGGTGGTATCAAGGACATGGGCGGTCTGCCAGACGCACTGTTCGTTATCGACGTTGACCACGAGCGCATCGCGATCACCGAAGCCAACAAGCTGGGCATCCCTGTTATCGGCGTCGTCGATACCAACAGCAGCCCGGAAGGCGTTGACTACATCATCCCGGGCAACGATGACGCAATCCGCGCTATCCAGCTGTACATGGGTTCGATGGCTGACGCTGTTATCCGTGGTCGTAACAATGTTGCTGGCGGCACCGACGTATTCGTCGAAGAAGCTCCAGCTGCAGCAGCTGTAGAAGGCTGAGTAAAAACGCCTGGCGTTTACTCAGTACGCGAAAAGGGGGCTTAGCCCCCTTTTTGCCACCTCGGAAATGATTTGTCGGCGTGCAAGCACGGCCTTGTTGTCATGTGTTGCTGCCACCCTGATTTTTCAAGAATTGCACGCCCGGCCAGCCGGGTGGAATGGTTGAAGACCTATCCAAGAGGATTTTGAAATGGCAGAGATTACTGCAGCGTTGGTCAAAGAACTGCGCGAGCGTACCGGCGAAGGCATGATGGATTGCAAAAAGGCCTTGACCAAGGCTGGCGGCGACATCGAAAAGGCAATCGACGACATGCGTGCTTCCGGCGCCATCAAGGCTGCCAAGAAAGCAGGCAACGTTGCTGCTGAAGGCGCTATCGCCATCAAGGACGACGGCAAAGCTGCTGTCATCATCGAAGTCAACTCGCAGACCGACTTCCTAGCCCTGCAGGACGATTTCAAGAATTTCGTCGCTGCCAGCGTCGAAAAAGCCTTCGCCGACAAAATGACCGACGTCGCTCCACTGATCGAAGCTCAGGAAACTGCGCGTCTGGTGCTGGTCGGCAAAGTTGGCGAAAACGTCAACATTCGTCGTCTGAAGCGCATCGAAGGTGACGTAGTAGGTTCTTACCTGCACGGCAACAAGATCGGTGTGGTCGTTACCCTCAAAGGCGGCGACGTCGATCTGGCTAAAGACATCGCCATGCACGTAGCGGCGAGCAACCCTGAGTTCCTGTTACCTTCGGAAGTGTCTGCCGAAGCGATCGAGCGCGAGAAGAATGTCTTCCTGCAATTGAACGAAGACAAGATCAAAGGCAAGCCTGCTGAAATCGTCGAGAAGATGGTCGGCGGCCGTATCACCAAGTTCCTGGCAGAAGCCAGCCTGGTTGAGCAGGCGTTCGTCAAGAACCCTGAAGTCAAGGTCGGCGAGCTGGCCAAGAAGGCCGGTGCTGAAATCGTTTCTTTCACCTACTTCAAAGTAGGCGAAGGCATCGAGAAGCCGGTCGACAACTTCGCTGACGAAGTTGCTGCCCAGCTGGCTGCCGCCAAGCAGTAAGACAGTTTTTCAAACTGTCGCCTCAAAGAGGCTGCCCGCTCACGCGTGCGGCCTCTTTGTCGAAAGAGCAAAGGAATTTTCCTTGGAGATTATGCCTGCAAGGCTGCATTCTCCCGACGCTTGCACAGCGTCAAGCTAAAGTAAGCGCAGGCTTGAAATAGCCCGCACAGATTTTTTTCAGAAAAACGCCGCAGGAGAGATTCGCAATGGCTCAGCAGGGCAGTGGTTATCAGGCTCGCTATAAACGCATTCTACTCAAGCTTAGCGGCGAGGCCCTCATGGGCTCCGAAGAGTTCGGCATCGACCCCAAGGTCCTGGACCGCATGGCACTTGAAGTCGGCCAACTGGTCGGTATCGGTGTTCAGGTCGGCCTGGTCATCGGCGGCGGCAACCTGTTTCGTGGTGCAGCCCTGAGCGCAGCCGGCATGGATCGGGTAACAGGCGACCACATGGGCATGCTGGCCACTGTGATGAATGCTCTGGCCATGCGCGATGCGCTCGAGCGCGCTAATATCACGGCGATCGTCATGTCCGCCATTTCGATGGTGGGTGTCACCGATCACTACGATCGTCGCAAGGCCATGCGCCACCTCAGCGCCAAGGAAGTGGTGATCTTCGCGGCAGGTACGGGTAATCCGTTCTTCACAACCGATTCGGCAGCGTGCCTGCGCGCTATCGAGATCGACGCCGACGTGGTGCTCAAAGCGACCAAGGTCGACGGTGTGTATACCGCAGATCCGTTCAAGGACCCGAATGCCGAGAAGTTCGATCATCTGACTTACGATGAAGTGCTGGATCGCAAGCTGGGTGTGATGGATCTGACCGCAATCTGCCTGTGTCGCGATCACAAGATGCCATTGCGCGTCTTCAACATGAATAAGCCGGGTGCCCTTCTGAATATCGTCCATGGTGGCGCCGAAGGAACCCTGATCGAGGAAGCCCAACAATGATCAATGAAATCAAGAAAGATGCTCAGGTTCGCATGCAGAAGAGCCTGGAGTCGTTGGCCCATGCGTTCACCCGGATCCGTACCGGCAAGGCTCACCCAAGCATTCTGGGTGGCGTCATGGTTCCTTACTACGGTGCCGATACCCCGCTGAGCCAGGTTGCCAACGTGACCGTCAAGGATTCGCGCACCCTTCAGGTCGTGGCGTTCGAGCGCAACATGCTGGCTGCGGTCGACAAGGCCATCCAGAGCTCCGGCCTGGGCTTCAACCCGACCAACCTGGGCGAATTGCTGCTGATTTCGATGCCGGCGCTGACTGAAGAAACCCGCAAGGGCTTCACCAAGCAGGCACGTGATGCAGCCGAGGATGCCCGTGTTGCCGTGCGCAACATCCGTCGTGACGCGCTGAGCCAGTTGAAAGACCTGGTCAAGGACAAGGAAATCAGCGAAGACGAAGAGCGTCGTGCGGCTGACGACGTGCAGAAGCTGACCGACAAGTTCGTGGCGGAAATCGAAGCTGCGGTGAAGCAGAAAGAAGCTGATCTGATGGCTGTATAAGGTTTCGGACGCTTTCATGGAAAAAATAAAACCGGCCGCGCCCTCATCGGTGCCGCGTCACGTCGCGATTATCATGGATGGTAATAATCGCTGGGCGAAAAAGCGTCTGTTGCCAGGCGTTGCAGGCCATAAGGCGGGCGTCGATGCTGTGCGCGCCGTTATCGAGGTCTGTGCCGAAGCCAAGGTTGAAGTGTTGACGTTGTTTGCGTTCTCCAGTGAAAACTGGCAACGCCCGGCCGAAGAGGTCGGTGCGCTGATGGAGCTGTTTTTTACGGCCTTGCGGCGTGAAACGAAGCGCCTGAACGAGAATGACATCAGCCTGCGCATCATTGGTGATCGTTCGCGCTTTCATCCCGAGCTTCAGGCAGCCATGCGTGAGGCAGAAGTGCGGACGTCAGGTAACAGTCGTTTTGTGCTGCAGATTGCCGCCAATTACGGCGGTCAGTGGGACATCGCGCAGGCTGCCCAGCGGTTGGCGCGCGAGGTTCAGGCCGGTCATTTGCAGCCGGACGAGATTACGCCCGATCTGCTGCAGTCCTGTCTTGCCACGGGCGATCTGCCGCTGCCGGACCTGTGCATTCGCACCGGCGGCGAGCACCGCATCAGCAATTTCCTGCTTTGGCAGCTGGCCTACGCCGAGCTGTACTTCTCCGACCTGTTCTGGCCGGACTTCAAACACTATGCCATGCGCGTTGCGCTGGCAGATTTCGCTTCTCGCCAACGTCGCTTCGGTAAAACCAGCGAACAGGTAGAAGCTGGAGCCCGGGCTTAATGCTGAAACAACGGATCATCACGGCACTCATTCTGTTGCCGATTGCCCTCTGCGGCTTTTTTCTGCTGACCGGCATGTACTTCGCCCTGTTTATCGGGGTTGTCGTCGTTCTGGGCGCCTGGGAATGGGCGCGGCTGGCTGGCTTTGCTGCCCAGTCGATGCGCGTTGGCTATGCCGCAGTGGTCGCTGTCCTGCTTTTTCTGATGTACCTGCTGCCGGGGCTTGAGCCATGGGTGCTGGTCGCTGCGGTCATCTGGTGGGGCGTGGCGACGTTTCTGGTGCTTACTTATCCCGATTCCAGCGGCCACTGGGCGAGCGCCGCATGCAAGCTGGTGATCGGTCTGCTGATTTTGCTGCCGGCCTGGCAGGGGCTGGTGCTGATCAAGCAATGGCCGCTGGGCAACTGGTTGATTCTGGCGGTCATGGTGCTGGTCTGGGCGGCCGACATCGGCGCCTATTTTTCCGGAAAGGCATTCGGCAAGCGCAAGCTGGCACCCAAAGTGAGCCCCGGCAAAAGCTGGGAGGGCGTATACGGTGGTCTGGCGGTGAGTCTCGCTATCACGGCTGCGGTGGGTATTTCCCGCGACTGGTCTGTCATCCAGTTCATCGCCGCTCTGCTGGGCGCTGCCGTAATTGTCTTCATCTCGGTGATCGGTGACCTGACCGAAAGCATGTTCAAGCGCCAGTCAGGGGTCAAGGACAGCAGCAACCTGCTGCCTGGCCACGGCGGGGTGCTGGATCGCATCGACAGCCTGACGGCGGCTATCCCGGTATTTGCCGTGCTGCTCTGGGCCGCTGACTGGGGTGTCATGTGAGTGCTCCGCAACAGCTCACCATTCTAGGGGCGACCGGTTCCATCGGCCTGAGTACTCTGGATGTGGTCGCTCGCCATCCCGCGCTTTATCAGGTGTTCGCGCTGACGGGCTTCAGTCGTCTGAAAGAGCTGCTGGCCTTATGCATCAGACATACACCGCAATACGCCGTGGTGCCGGATCAGGCGGTCGCGCGTAAATTGCAGGACGATCTTGCCGCTGCCGGGCTCGATACCCGAGTGCTGGTGGGGGAGCAGGGGCTGTGCGAAGTGGCCGCGCACTCGCAGGTCGATGCGGTGATGGCTGCCATCGTCGGTGCGGCGGGCTTGCGTCCGACTCTGGCGGCGGTAGAAGCAGGCAAGAAGGTCTTGCTGGCCAATAAAGAGGCGCTGGTCATGTCCGGTGCCCTGTTCATGCAGGCGGTGCAACGAAGTGGGGCCGTGCTGCTGCCCATCGACAGCGAACACAATGCGATCTTTCAATGCCTGCCTGTCGACTTTTCGCGGGGGCTGGGCGCTGTCGGTGTGCGGCGTGTCATGCTGACTGCTTCGGGCGGCCCGTTTCGTGAAACGGCCCTTGATCAGTTGCAGAATGTGACCCCTGAGCAGGCCTGTGCGCACCCGGTCTGGTCGATGGGGCGCAAGATTTCAGTAGATTCGGCCACGATGATGAACAAGGGGCTCGAGCTGATCGAAGCCTGCTGGCTGTTTGATGCGCGCCCTGATCAGATCGAGGTTGTGATTCACCCCCAGAGCGTGATCCACTCGCTGGTCGATTATGTCGATGGCTCGGTTCTGGCCCAGTTGGGCAATCCCGACATGCGCACGCCAATCGCCCATACACTGGCCTGGCCTGCACGTGTAGACTCCGGCGTAGCGCCGCTGGATCTGTTTCGCATCGGGCAGCTGGATTTTCAGGCGCCGGACGAAGGCCGATTCCCGTGTCTGCGGCTGGCGCGGCAGGCGGCAGAAGCCGGTGGCAGCGCGCCCGCCATGCTCAATGCCTCCAATGAAGTGGCCGTCGCGGCATTCCTTGATCGGCGTATTCGCTACCCGGAAATCGCCGGTATGATCGAGGATGTCCTGAATCAGGAGCCCGTGATCGCTGTCGAGGTGCTCGATACGGTTTTCGCGGTGGATGCGAAAGCGCGTTTGCTGGCAGGCCAATGGCTTGAAAGAAACGGCCGGCAGTGATCGCCGCCGTATGAATGAAAGGGTTGTTGTGGTACGTCAACAGCAGCCCGCGCAGGCGTGCGCTGATTAACACACTGACCGACCAGTCGGTACCTGGAGAAGATTGATGAGCGCTCTGTACATGATTCTCGGCACCCTGATTGCGCTGGGTGTGTTGGTGACCTTCCACGAGTTCGGCCACTTCTGGGTGGCGCGGCGCTGTGGCGTCAAGGTGCTGCGTTTTTCGGTGGGCTTCGGCACGCCGCTGGTGCGCTGGCACGACCGTCAGGGCACCGAGTACATGATTGCCGCGATTCCGCTGGGCGGTTATGTGAAGATGCTCGACGAGCGTGAGGGCAATGTCCCGCCCGAACTGGCCGATCAGGCCTTCAACCGCAAGACGGTCGGGCAGCGCATAGCGATTGTGATCGCCGGTCCGACGGCCAACTTCCTGCTGGCCATCGCGTTCTTCTGGGTGCTGGCGATGATGGGCAGCGAACAGGTTCGCCCCGTGATCGGCAACGTCGAGCCTGGCAGTATCGCTCAGCAGGCCGGCTTGACGTCCGGCCATGAAATCGTTGCAGTCGATGGCGAGCCTACTTCCGGCTGGGCTGCGGTCAACCTGCAACTGGTTCGCCGGCTGGGTGAAAGCGGCACCATCGCGCTCAAGCTCAGGGATCAGGGCTCGACGGTCGATACATCCCGCGAGCTGGTGCTGAACGACTGGCTCAGAGGTGCCGAGGAGCCTGATCCGATCAAGTCGCTGGGGATTCGCCCGTGGCGTCCGGCCCTGCCGCCGGTACTGGCAGAAATTGATCCAAAAGGTCCGGCGCAGAGTGCCGGGCTCAAGACCGGTGATCGTCTGGTGTCGATGGACGGTCAGCCCCTCAATGAGTGGCAGCAGGTTGTCGACCGGGTGCGTGAGCGGCCGCAAGCCGTTGTGTCGATGCGCATCGAGCGTGATGGCGTGCAAATGGACGTGCCGGTGACCCTCGCCGCCAAAGGTGAGGGCAAGGCTGCCGCAGGTTATCTGGGTGCCGGGGTAAAAGCTGTCGATTGGCCACCAGAAATGTTGCGTGAGGTCAGCTACGGTCCTTTCGCCGCGATGGCCGAAGGTGTAAAGCGCACCTGGAGCATGAGCGTGCTGACTCTGGACTCGCTCAAGAAAATGTTGTTCGGCGAGCTCTCGGTAAAAAACTTGAGTGGACCGATAACCATTGCTAAAGTGGCGGGCGCTTCGGCCCAGTCGGGTTTTGGAGATTTTCTGAACTTCCTCGCTTATCTGAGTATAAGCCTCGGAGTTCTGAATCTGCTGCCCATTCCTGTCCTGGACGGGGGGCACTTGCTGTTTTACCTGATCGAGTGGGCGCGTGGTCGTCCCCTGTCGGAAAAGGTACAGGGTTGGGGTGCACAGATCGGTATCAGTCTGGTGGTGGGCGTCATGTTGCTCGCACTGGTCAACGATCTGGGCCGATTGTAAAGCGTTGCCGAGTTGCGAATCTGCCGCATTTTGCGGCAGTTTGTTTATTGCCAGTTGGAATAAGAAAGGACTTCATGAAACGTCTGCTGCTAACTGCGGTTCTTTCCGCACTGATGATCGCTGAAGTTCACGCCGAGTCCTTCACCATCTCCGATATCCGTGTCAACGGCCTGCAGCGGGTTTCCGCGGGCAGCGTCTTTGGTGCGCTGCCGCTGAACGTAGGCGAGCAGGCGGATGACGGTCGTCTGGTCGATGCTATCCGTTCGTTGTTCAAAACCGGTTTCTTTCAAGACATCCAGCTGGGTCGTGATGGCAATGTGCTCGTCATCAACGTCGTTGAGCGCCCGTCGGTTGCCAGTATCGAAATCGAGGGCAACAAGGCCATTTCGACTGAAGACCTGATGAAAGGCCTGAAACAGTCCGGTCTTGCCGAAGGTGAAATTTTTCAGCGTGCGACCCTTGAAGGTGTGCGTAACGAGCTGCAACGCCAATACGTTGCCCAGGGCCGTTATTCCGCCACGGTTGACGCCGAGGTCGTACCTCAGCCGCGCAACCGCGTAGGCCTGAAAATCGATATCAATGAAGGCACCGTTGCCTCCATTCAGCACATCAACGTGGTCGGCAACACCGTCTTCTCCGACGAAGACCTGACCGACCTGTTCGAACTCAAGACCAGCAACTGGCTCTCGTTCTTCAAGAACGATGACAAGTATGCGCGCGAGAAGCTGTCTGGCGACCTCGAGCGTCTGCGTTCGTACTACCTCGATCGCGGCTATATCAACATGGATATCGCCTCGACTCAGGTGTCGATCACGCCTGACAAGAAGAACGTGTACATCACGGTCAACGTCAACGAAGGCGAGAAGTACAGCGTCAAGTCGGTCAAACTCAGCGGCGACCTGAAAGTACCTGAAGATCAGGTCAAATCCCTGCTGCTGGTTCAGCCGGGGCAGGTTTTCTCGCGCAAGGTCATGACCACGACTTCCGAGCTGATCACCCGTCGTCTGGGCAACGAAGGCTACACGTTCGCCAACGTCAACGGCGTGCCGACGCCGAACAACGAAGACCACACGGTCGACATCACGTTTGTGGTCGATCCTGGCAAGCGCGCTTACGTCAACCGCATCAACTACCGGGGCAACACCAAGTCGGAAGACGAAGTGCTGCGTCGCGAAATGCGTCAGATGGAAGGTGGCTGGGCTTCTACCTACCTGATCGATCAATCGAAAACCCGTCTTGATCGCCTGGGCTTCTTCAAGGAAGTCAACGTCGAAACGCCGCCTGTTCCGGGCACCGATGACCAGGTGGACGTGAACTACGCCGTTGAAGAGCAAGCGTCCGGCTCGATCACCGCCAGCGTCGGCTTTGCACAGAGTGCCGGCCTGATCCTGGGTGGTTCGATCAGCCAGAACAACTTCCTGGGTACGGGTAACAAGGTCAGCATCGGCTTGACTCGCAGTGAATACCAGAGCCGTTACAACTTCAGCTACGTCGATCCGTACTACACGCCGGACGGTGTCAGCCTGGGTTACAGCGCGTTCTACCGCACCACCAACTACGATGACCTCGACGTTGATGTGGCAAGCTACGCAGTAGATAGCCTGGGTGCCGGTATCAACCTCGGCTACCCGATCAGCGAGACCTCGCGCCTGACCTACGGTCTGACCGTGCAGCAGGATGAGATCAAGACCGGCCGTTACACCGTTGACGAGATTTTTGACTTCGTTGACAAGGAAGGCGACAAGTACCTGAACTTCAAGGGCTCGGTCGGCTGGTCTGAATCGACGCTGAACAAAGGTGTGCTGGCGACCCGTGGTCACTCGCAAAGCCTGGTGTTCGAATCCACCTTGCCAGGCAGCGACCTGTCGTTCTTCAAGCTGGATTACCGAGCTCAGTACTTCCACCCGATCACCGACAGCTACACCCTGCGTCTGCACACCGAGCTGGGTTATGGCGACGGCTACGGTTCGACCTCGGGTCTGCCGTTCTACGAGAACTACTACGCTGGTGGCTTCAACTCGGTTCGTGGCTTCAAGGACAGCACGCTGGGGCCGCGTAGTACTCCGAGCCGGGGTGCTGCGGTGACAGGCAATCAGGGTACGTCAGCCGATCCTGACCAGGATCCACTGCCGTTCGGCGGTAACGCTCTGGTTCAGGGCGGCGTAGAAGTCATGTTCCCGCTGCCGTTCGTCAAAGATCAGCGTTCGCTGCGTACTTCCGTTTTCTGGGATGTCGGTAACGTATTTGACACCAAGTGCGACTCGAGCAGAACGACAGGCAACGGCAAGAAAGTCGAGTGTAACGACATCGATCTGTCCGGCATGGCCAGCTCTGTTGGTATCGGCGTCACCTGGATCACTGCGCTCGGTCCTTTGAGCTTCGCCTTGGCGATGCCGATCAAGAAGCCGGACGACGAAGCAGAAACTCAGGTCTTCCAATTCTCCCTGGGTCAGACGTTCTAAGCGTCTGATCTGTGATAACGCAACGAATTTTGTAGGAGTTGTATTGTGCGTAAGTTGACTCAATTGGTAATGCTGGCCACCGTCCTGGTCGCCAGCCCTGCATTTGCTGACATGAAAATCGCTGTCCTGAACTATCAGATGGCTTTGCTGGAATCCGACGCTGCCAAGCGTTATGCAGTAGACGCCGAGAAAAAATTCGGCCCGCAACTGACCAAGCTGAAGAGCCTGGAAAGCAGCGCCAAGGGTATTCAGGACCGTCTGGTAAGCGGCGGCGACAAGATGGCTCAGCCTGAGCGCGAACGTCTGGAGCTTGAGTTCAAGCAAAAGGCGCGTGACTTCCAGTTCCAGTCCAAGGAACTGAACGAAGCCAAGGCTGTTGCAGACCGTGAAATGCTCAAGCAACTGAAGCCGAAGCTGGATCAGGCTGTTGAAGAAGTCATCAAAAAAGGTGGTTTCGATCTGGTCTTCGAGCGCGGTGCAGTGATTGACGTCAAGCCTCAGTATGACGTGACTCGCCAGGTCATCGAGCGCATGAACCAGCTGAAGTAACCATGAGCATAACCATCAAGCTCGGCCAGTTAGCCGAGTTCCTTGGCGCCACGTTGCGTGGCGACAAGGACAGGGAAATCACCGGGCTGGCCGCTCTAGAAGAGGCCGGCCCTGGTCAGATCAGCTTCCTGGCAAAACCTCAATACCGCAAATACCTGGCTAGTGCGCAAGCGGCTGCCTTGCTGCTCAAGCCGGCAGATGCCGATGGCTACGCCGGGGATGCACTGCTGGTTCCAGATCCGTACCTGGCCTACGCGCGTATTTCGCATTTTTTCGATCCCAAGCCGAAAAGCCCGGCGGGCGTGCATCCCACTGCCGTCATTGCTGAGGACGCTCAGGTTGATCCGGCCGCCAGCATTGGTGCTTTTGCTGTGATCGAGAGCGGTGCACGCATTGCAGCAGGTGTCACCATCGGTGCGCATTGCTTCGTCGGCGCCCGTAGCGAAATCGGTGAGGGTGGCTGGCTGGCACCGCGTGTGACGCTCTACCACGACGTTCGCATCGGCAAGCGCGTGGTCATTCAGTCAGGCGCGGTGCTGGGGGGCGAAGGTTTCGGTTTTGCCAACGAGAAGGGTGTCTGGCAGAAGATCGCTCAAATAGGCGGCGTTACCCTGGGCGATGATGTCGAGATCGGTGTCAATACGGCGATTGACCGTGGTGCACTGGCCGACACGCGTATCGGCAACGGTGTGAAGCTGGACAACCAGATTCAGATCGCCCACAACGTGCAGATTGGTGATCACACGGCGATGGCGGCCTGTGTCGGTATTTCCGGAAGCACGAAAATCGGCAAGCATTGCATGCTCGCAGGCGGCGTCGGGTTGGTCGGGCATATCGAGATTTGTGATGGCGTCTTCATTACTGGCATGACCATGGTCACGCACTCCATTACCGAGCCGGGTTCCTACTCCTCGGGTACGGCGATGCAGCCTGCGGCCGAATGGCGAAAGAGTGCGGCTCGCCTGCGCAAGATCGACGACATGGCGCGACGTCTGCAAAAGCTCGAAAAGGTTGTCGAGACGGTGACCTCCCCGGGTGATCGCTCATCTGATGGCTGATACCTTTTTAATATCAAGCGTGCACAGTCGATAAACTGCCTCCTTGATGTAGAGGGGTGCTGCGCAGTCGCGACGCACTCCTAATCTTTACTACAGGCTTCCCCTCGAAATGATGGACATCAAAGAAATTCGCGAATACCTGCCTCATCGTTACCCGTTCCTGCTGGTGGATCGAGTGACCGAGCTGGATATCGAGAACAAGAACATTCGCGCGTACAAGAATGTCAGTGTCAACGAGCCTTTTTTCAACGGTCATTTCCCTGAGCATCCAATCATGCCAGGTGTTTTGATCATCGAAGCAATGGCGCAGGCGGCCGGTATCCTTGCGTTCAAGATGCTCGACACCAAGCCGTCAGACGGTACACTTTATTATTTCGTGGGCTCGGACAAACTGCGTTTCCGTCACCCGGTTCTGCCGGGCGACCAGCTGATTCTTGAAGCCAGGTTCCTGAGCTGCAAGCGCCAGATCTGGAAGTTCGAATGCAAGGCCACGGTTGATGGCAAGGCCGTATGCTCCGCCGAAATCATCTGTGCGGAACGTAAACTATGAGTTTGATTGACTCTCGCGCAATCATCGATCCGACGGCCGTTCTGGCCGACAACGTTGAGGTCGGCCCGTGGTCGATCATCGGAGCCGGTGTGGAAATTGGCGAGGGTACAGTCATCGGTCCGCACGTGGTCCTCAAGGGGCCAACGAAGATCGGCAAGCACAACCGCATCTACCAGTTTTCATCGGTGGGCGAAGACACGCCTGATCTCAAGTACAAGGGCGAAGAAACCCGTCTGGTGATCGGTGATCACAATGTCATTCGCGAAGGCGTGACCATTCACCGCGGCACCGTTCAGGACCGCGCTGAAACCACGCTGGGTGATCACAACCTGATCATGGCTTATGCACACATCGGCCATGACAGTGTGATCGGCAATCATGTGATTCTGGTCAACAACACGGCGTTGGCCGGCCATGTGCACGTCGACGACTGGGCGATTCTGTCCGGTTTCACCCTTGTGCATCAGTTCTGTCATATCGGTGCCCACAGCTTTTCCGGAATGGGCACGGCCATCGGCAAGGATGTTCCTGCGTTTGTCACGGTGTTCGGCAACCCGGCCGAGGCGCGCAGCATGAACTTCGAGGGCATGCGTCGTCGAGGTTTCTCCGAAGACGCGATTCATGCGCTGCGCAGAGCCTACAAAACGGTTTATCGCCAGGGGCTGACCATTGATCAGGCGCTGACCGAGCTGGCAGAACCTGCGGCACAGTTTCCTGAAGTCGCGGTGTTTCTCGAATCCATTCAGACATCGACTCGCGGCATCATTCGTTAATCATGACCAGCCCATTACGCATTGCTCTGGTCGCTGGCGAAGCCTCCGGCGATATCCTTGGCTCCGGTCTGATGCGGGCCATCAAGGCGCGCAACCCCGATGTTCAGTTCATTGGCGTGGGTGGGCCGCTGATGGAGGCGGAGGGCATGCAGTCGTACTTCCCGATGGAGCGTCTGTCGGTGATGGGGCTGGTGGAAGTGCTCGGTCGGCTGCGTGAGCTGTTGGCGCGGCGCAAACTGCTGGTGCAGACGCTGATCAACGAAAATCCTGATGCCTTCATCGGTATCGATGCGCCTGACTTCACGCTCAATATCGAACTGCAATTGCGTCGCGCCGGTATCAAGACCGTGCATTACGTCAGCCCGTCGGTCTGGGCCTGGCGTCAGAAGCGGGTCTTGAAGATTCGCGAAGGCTGCGACCTGATGCTGACGCTGCTGCCGTTCGAGGCGCGTTTCTACGAAGAGAAGGGCGTGCCGGTGCGGTTTGTCGGCCATCCGCTGGCCGATACCATTCCTCTCGAATCCGATCGTGACGCGGCGCGCGCGCAACTGGGCTTCCCTGTGCAGGGGCCGGTTGTGGCGCTGATGCCGGGCAGCCGGGGCGGCGAAGTGGGTCGTCTGGGGACGCTGTTTTTCGATGCGGCCGAGCGGCTGCTGGCCGAGCGACCCACGCTGCGCTTCGTGCTGCCGTGTGCCAGCCCGCAACGGCGCGTCCAGGTCGAAGAACTGTTGCAAGGTCGAAATCTGCCCGTCACATTGCTCGACGGTCAGTCGCACGTGGCACTGGCCGCCTGTGATGCGGTTCTGATCGCGTCCGGTACCGCCACGCTGGAAGCTCTGCTCTACAAGCGGCCGATGGTCGTTGCCTACCGGATGGCACCGCTGACGTTCTGGATTCTCAAACGGCTGGTCAAAAGCCCTTACGTGTCGCTGCCGAACCTGCTGGCCCAGCGCTTGCTGGTGCCGGAGCTGCTACAGGACGATGCCACTGCCGAAACGCTGGCCAGCACGCTGCTGCCACTGATCGACGACGGGCATGCGCAAACCGCAGGTTTTGACGAGATTCACCGGGACCTGCGCCGTGATGCATCGAATCAGGCAGCAGACGCCGTACTGGGCCTGCTCGGCCGGTCATCCTCACTGTGAGTTCGCTTACCATGCAGACAGGCCTGGATTTCACCCTCGTCGAGGATCTGGTCGCGGGCGTCGACGAAGTCGGACGCGGTCCGCTTTGCGGTGCCGTGGTCACGGCGGCGGTCATTCTTGATCCTGCCAGACCTATTCTCGGGCTCAACGACTCGAAAAAACTGACCGAGGCCAAGCGCGAAAAGCTGTTTGTCGAGATACAGGAAAAAGCCCTGTGCTGGTTCATCGCCCGGGCCGAAGTCGAAGAAATCGATCAGCTGAACATTCTGCACGCCACGATGCTGGCCATGAAACGCGCAGTCGAAGGTCTTGTCATCACGCCAAAACTGGCGTTGATCGATGGCAACCGCTGTCCGCAATTGTCTGTGCCCTCTGCGCCGGTAGTGCAGGGCGATGCCAAAGTACCGGCCATCGCTGCCGCGTCGATTCTGGCAAAGGTCAGCCGCGACCGGGAAATGGCGGCACTCGAGCTGGTCTATCCGGGTTATGGCATCGGCGGGCACAAGGGTTATCCTACGCCGGTGCACCTGGAAGCACTGGCCCGACTGGGCCCTACGCCTATCCATCGGCGTTCTTTCGCGCCGGTGCGGGCCGCCCATGAAGCGCGCGCGGGGATGAATATCGGCGTAACACGTTCACCGTCGATCGGTTTGTTGCAGGACTGACGTTTCTGCCTGAGGCCGCTACAATCCCGCCCTTCGTTTGTATTTACGCGTTATAGGATCACCATGCCGGCTTCTTTCGTTCATCTACGCCTGCACACCGAATATTCGCTGGTTGACGGTCTGGTCCGGGTCAAACCGTTGATCAAGGCGTTGACCGGCATGAACATGCCCGCCGTGGCGGTGACCGATCAGAACAACATGTGTTCGCTGGTCAAGTTCTACAAGGCCGCGCAGGGCTCGGGTATCAAGCCGATCTGTGGTGTCGATCTGTGGCTGGCCGGCAGGGACGACGACGCTGCGCTCAGTCGCATCAGCCTGTTGGCGATGAACGCTCAGGGCTACCGTAACCTGACCGAGCTTATCTCGCGCGGCTTTATCGAAGGTCAGCGCAATGGTCAGATCGTCATCCAGCGCCAATGGGTTGCGCAGGCCAGCGAAGGCGTCATTGCGCTTTCGGCGGCCAAGGAAGGCGAGATCGGCATGGCACTGCTCGGCGGCAACCCCGGCGAGGCGGACGAACTGCTGCGCGAGTGGCTGCAAGTCTTTCCGGATCGCTTCTATATCGAAGTGCAGCGCACCAACCGCACCAACGACGAAGAACATCTGCACGCCGCTGTCGCGCTGGCCCAGCGCCATGGCGCGCCGCTGGTGGCGACCAATGATGTGCGCTTCATCAAACAGACCGACTTCGAGGCCCACGAGACGCGCGTGTGCATCGGCGAAGGCCGGGCGCTGGACGACCCGCGTCGTTCGCATAACTACAGCGATCAGCAATACCTGAAAAGCCCGGAAGAAATGGCCGAGCTGTTCAGCGATCTGCCGGAAGCGCTGGAAAACACGGTCGAGATTGCCAAGCGCTGCAACATCGACGTCAAGCTGGGCACGCACTTTTTGCCCAACTTCCCGATTCCCGATGGCATGACCATCGATGAGTATTTTCGCAAGGTCTCGTTCGACGGCCTGGAAGAGCGTCTTTCGGTCTTGTTGCCAAAAGAAACGACCGAGGATTACGAGGCCAAGCGCCAGGTCTATGTCGACCGGCTGAATTTTGAGCTGGATATCATCATCCAGATGGGCTTCCCCGGTTACTTCCTGATCGTGATGGACTTTATCCAGTGGGCCAAGAGCAACGGCGTGCCGGTGGGGCCGGGGCGTGGTTCGGGTGCCGGTTCGCTGGTCGCCTACGTGCAGAAGATCACCGACCTCGATCCGCTGGAATACGACCTGCTGTTCGAACGTTTCCTGAACCCGGAGCGGGTTTCGATGCCCGACTTCGACGTCGACTTCTGTATGGACGGCCGTGATCGGGTCATCGAGTACGTGGCCGAGAAATACGGGCGCAACGCGGTCAGCCAGATCATCACCTTTGGTTCCATGGCGGCCAAGGCGGTGGTGCGCGACGTGGCGCGGGTGCAGGGCAAGTCTTACGGGCTGGCGGACCGCCTGTCGAAAATGATCCCGTTCGAAGTCGGCATGACCCTTGAAAAAGCCTACGAGCAGGAAGAAATTCTCCGTGACTTCCTCAAGGTCGATGAAGAGGCCGCAGAAATCTGGGAGATGGCGCTCAAGCTGGAAGGCATTGTGCGTAACGTGGGCAAGCACGCCGGTGGCGTGGTTATTGCCCCGACCAAGCTGACTGACTTCTCGCCGATCTATTGTGACGAGGCGGGTGACGGTCTGGTGACCCAGTTCGACAAGGATGACGTCGAGGCGGCCGGGCTGGTGAAGTTCGACTTCCTCGGTCTGCGTACCCTGACGATCATCGACTGGGCGCTCAAGACTATCAACCGCGACCGCGCCAAGGTCAACGAAGCGCCGCTGGACATCGCGTTCATTCCGCTCGATGACATGCCGACCTATCAGCTGTTGCAGCGCGCCGAAACCACGGCGGTGTTCCAGCTTGAATCGCGCGGCATGAAAGAGCTGATCAAAAAGCTCAAGCCCGATTGCCTGGAAGACTTGATCGCACTGGTGGCACTGTTCCGCCCTGGCCCGCTGCAATCGGGCATGGTGGACGACTTCATCAACCGTAAGCACGGACGCGCCGAGCTGTCGTACCCGCACGTCGATTATCAGTACGAAGGCCTCAAGCCAGTGCTGGCGCCGACTTACGGCATCATTCTGTATCAGGAACAGGTGATGCAGATTGCCCAGGTCATGGCCGGTTACACCCTGGGTGGTGCGGACATGCTGCGCCGGGCAATGGGCAAGAAGAAGCCCGAGGAAATGGCCAAGCAGCGCGGTGGTTTTATCGACGGTTGCAAGACCAACAACATCGACCCGGACCTTGCCGGTAACATTTTCGACCTGGTGGAGAAGTTCGCCGGTTACGGCTTCAACAAGTCTCACTCGGCGGCCTATGGCCTGGTGTCTTACCAGACTGCCTGGCTGAAGACGCACTACCCGGCGCCGTTCATGGCGGCCGTGCTGTCGGCGGACATGCACAACACCGACAAGGTCGTGACCTTGATCGAGGAAGTGCGCACCATGAAGCTGCGCCTTGATGCGCCGGACGTGAACACCTCGGAGTTCAAGTTCACGGTCAGCGACGACGGCCGCATTCTTTATGGCCTTGGTGCGATCAAAGGCGTGGGCGAGGGGCCGGTCGAGGCGATTACCGATGCGCGTCAAAAGGGACCGTTCAAGGATCTGTTCGATTTCTGTGCCCGCGTCGACCTCAAACGGGTCAACAAGCGCACGCTGGACGGCCTGATTCGCAGCGGTGCGCTGGATCGGCTCGGCCCGTATTTCGAGCTGGAACCCAAAGCTTATCAGGCCAATATCGATCGCAACCGATCGGTATTGCTGGCGGCGCTGGAGGAGGCCATTCAGGCTGCCGAACAGACTGCGCACAATCGCGACAGTGGTCACTCGGACCTGTTTGGCGGCCTGTTCGTCGAAGCGGATGCCGACGTCTACGCGAACCATCGCAAGACCCGTGAGCTGAGCCTCAAGGATCGCCTGCGTGGCGAGAAGGAAACGCTGGGGCTGTACCTGACCGGTCACCCGATTGACGAATACGAAGGCGAAATTCGCCGTTTCGCCCGCCAACGGATCATTGATCTCAAGCCGGCCAGAGACACGCAGACAGTTGCCGGGCTGATCATTGCCCTGCGCGTGATGAAGAACAAGAAGGGCGACAAGATGGGGTTCATTACCCTGGACGACCGCTCGGCCCGCATTGAAGCCTCGCTGTTTGCCGAGGCGTTTCATTCGGCGCAGTCGTTGTTGCAGACCGATGCTATGGTTGTGGTCGAAGGTGAGGTGAGCAACGATGACTTCTCCGGCGGGCTGCGACTGCGCGCCAAACGCGTCATGAGTATCGAGGATGCGCGTACCAACCTCGCCGAAAGCCTGCGTGTGACGGTGCATGCCGGCGCACTCAAGGGGGATCGGCTGCGCTGGCTCGGCGATCTGTGCAAGCGCCATCGCGGTGCCTGCCCGATCACGGTGGACTACACAGGGCAGGACGCCAGAGCATTGCTGCAATTGGGAGAAGCGTGGCGTATTGATCCGGCAGACAGCTTGATTCAAGCTCTGCGTGACCAGTTCGGGCGTGAGAACGTCTTTCTCCAGTATCGTTGAATGCCGCAGGCTCGACCTGCGCTCGACGCTGAATCCAATTTCGACCTGAACGCGCCTGTTCCGAGCAGGAAAGGCGCAGACGGATCAACCGGCCGGCCTCTTGGCCGTTTACCCAAGACGGATGCCTATGAACCCGAATTTTCTTGATTTCGAACAGCCTATCGCTGACTTGCAGGCCAAAATCGAAGAGCTGCGCCTGGTGGGTAACGACAACTCGCTGAACATCGGCGACGAAATCTCCCGGTTGCAGGACAAGAGCAGGACGCTTACCGAAAGCATCTTCGGTAACCTGACCAGCTGGCAGATCGCGCGCATGGCGCGTCACCCGCGTCGTCCGTACACGCTCGATTACATCGAAAACATCTTTACCGAGTTCGACGAACTGCATGGCGATCGGCGCTTCTCCGATGACGCAGCGATCGTCGGCGGCATTGCCCGTCTGGACAACCAGCCGGTGATGGTGATCGGTCATCAGAAAGGCCGTGAGGTTCGCGAGAAGGTTCGCCGCAACTTCGGTATGCCGCGTCCGGAAGGCTACCGCAAGGCCTGCCGTCTGATGGAGATGGCCGAGCGTTTCAAAATGCCGATCCTGACCTTCATCGACACGCCGGGCGCCTATCCGGGTATCGACGCTGAAGAGCGCAACCAGAGCGAAGCGATTGCCTGGAACCTGCGTGTCATGGCGCGTCTGAAAACCCCGATCATCGCTACCGTCATCGGTGAGGGCGGTTCCGGTGGTGCGCTGGCCATTGGCGTCTGCGACCAGTTGAACATGCTGCAATACTCGACCTACGCGGTCATCTCGCCGGAAGGCTGCGCTTCGATTCTGTGGAAGACCGCCGAGAAGGCGCCGGATGCTGCCGAAGCCATGGGCATCACTGCGGATCGGCTCAAGGGGCTGGGCATCGTCGACAAGGTTATCGCCGAGCCATTGGGTGGCGCGCATCGTGACCCAGTGGCGGCAGCCGATCTGATCCGTGAGTCGTTGAGCAGCCAACTGGCCATGCTCAAGGAACTGGACAACGACGCGCTGCTGGCTCGCCGTTACGACCGCCTGATGAGCTACGGTCTGTAAGCTGCGTCGCCCCGATTGTTTCCACGCCTTGCGGGCTTCTGCCCGAAGGGCGTGGGAACGTACCGCGCGACGCTTCGCTTGTTCGCGAATGGGCTGGTTTGAGCACTTGAGCAGTCAGTGTGCGAATAAGCCAAGCCGGTGAAAAACACCAATGACCACTTCCACACGCAACGGTCATGATCTTGCCGCCAGGCTTCTTCAAGCCTTGGCGCCTTGGCGTGCTGCGCCAGCCTGGCACATCGGTTTTTCCGGCGGCCTTGATTCCACTGTGCTGCTGCATCTTCTTGCTGACCTCTCCAGGCGCGAAACGCTGCCTGCGCTCAACGCTGTTCATGTTCATCACGGCCTGCAGGCTGCTGCCGATGCCTGGCCGGAGCATTGTCGGCAAGTGTGTCAGGCACTGGGCGTCGCATTCGAGCGGGTTCGCGTGCAGGTCGAGCCGGGCGCAAGCATCGAGCAAGCGGCCCGGCAGGCGCGCTATGCCGCGTTTACCGACCGGCTGGGTGAAGGCGATGTGCTGCTGACCGGCCAGCATCGCGATGATCAGGCCGAGACCCTGTTATTCCGCCTGCTGCGTGGCGCAGGGGTGCGTGGTCTGGCTGGCATGCCTGTTCAGCGTATTCTGGGGCGCGGGCATCTGGTGAGGCCGCTGCTGGCGGTGTCGCGAACCGAACTGGAGGACTACGCGCTTCAGCGGGGTCTGACTTGGGTCGAGGATCCCAGCAATGACGATCAGCAGTTCTCGCGCAACTTTCTGCGCGGTCAGGTGCTGCCACTGCTCACGTCCAGATGGCCGCAGGCGTCCGCCAGCCTTGCACGCACCGCGGTTCATCTTGGCGAAGCGCAACAATTGCTGGACGAGCTTGCGGCGCAGGACATCGCCGATGCCCAGGCCACAACGCCGTATGCCTGGCTCGGCTTGCCGGTGTTGAACCTCGAACCGCTTGCCGGCTTGTCGGTCGCGCGGCAGCGCAACGCTTTGCGTTACTGGCTGGCGCCGTTGACCCGCCTGCCGGATACCGATCATTGGGCCGGTTGGGATACGCTGCGCGATGCAGCTCCCGACGCGTTGCCGCTGTGGCGGCTTGCCGAGGGTACGCTGTATCGCGCGCAGAGCCTCCTTTGGTGGCTGCCTGCCGGTTGGGAGCGGGCGTGCTCAGGGCCGACGCTGTGGCACGACCCCCGGGCACCGTTGAGTCTTCCCGGTAACGGTCAACTGACGCTGGACGACGGCGCGCCAGACGGACCGTTGCAGGTTCGCTATCGGCAGGGCGGGGAGGTGATGCGCATCGCCGGGCGTGGCCGTCGTGATCTCAAGCGGCTGCTCAACGAGCAGGCGGTACCGGCGTTTTTGCGCGGCAGATTGCCGCTGCTGTACCGTGGCGACGAGTTGCTGGCGGTTGCCAACCTGCCCGGACTGGTCGCTTCGCCCAATGAACGCTGGCGTTTGCGCTGGATTGCGCCGGCCAGCGACCAAAGTTTGAGCTGAAAGGGCCTTTCCGGTAGACTACGCTCCCTTCTTGATACAACTTCTGTTGGTTCTTTTGAAACAACGCAAGTTGCCGGTTACCAACCAGTGTTTACTGGGTAATTCTTAAAATGTAGCGCACACCACACTGGCTTCGGCCGGTCGGTTTCAACGCAGCAGTTTCGGGAGTGCACCGTGAATTTTGTCGGTAACCGGAGGCCTCGGCCATCCTTCGCTTTCCCCGGCGGCTCTGACCGCTTTAACGCAGACTTCTAGGGTTTTTCATGACGCGCTACATCTTCGTCACGGGCGGTGTTGTTTCTTCATTGGGGAAAGGCATTGCCTCGGCTTCACTGGCGGCCATCCTGGAGGCGCGGGGACTCAAGGTCACCATGCTGAAACTGGATCCCTACATCAATGTGGACCCAGGCACCATGAGCCCGTTCCAGCACGGTGAGGTGTTCGTCACCCACGACGGCGCTGAAACCGACCTTGACCTTGGTCACTACGAGCGGTTCATCCGCACCACAATGACCCAGAACAACAACTTCACTACCGGCCGTGTGTACGAACACGTCCTGCGCAAAGAGCGTCGTGGTGATTATCTGGGCGCGACGATTCAGGTCATTCCGCACATTACCGATGAGATCAAGCGTCGCATTATCAAGGGTGCAGGCGATGCCGACGTGGCACTGGTCGAAATCGGCGGCACGGTCGGCGACATCGAGTCGCAACCGTTCCTCGAAGCCATTCGCCAGTTGCGCTTCGAAGTCGGCGCACGCCGCGCGATGCTGATGCACCTGACGCTGGTGCCGTACATCGCCACCGCTGGCGAGACCAAAACCAAGCCGACGCAGCATTCGGTGAAGGAATTGCGCTCCATCGGCCTGCAGCCGGACATCCTGGTTTGCCGCTCCGATCATCCGATCGATATCTCGTCGCGTCGCAAGATCGCTCAGTTCACCAACGTCGAAGAGCGTGCGGTCATCGCCCTCGAAGACGCGGACACCATCTACAAGATCCCGGGCATCCTGCATTCGCAAGGCCTGGACGATTTTGTCGTCGAGCGCTTCGGCCTGCAGTGTGGCGGTGCCGACTTGTCCGAATGGGACAAGGTGGTCGACGCCAAGCTCAACCCGGAACACGAAGTCACCATCGCGATGGTCGGCAAGTACATGGAACTGCTCGACGCCTACAAATCGTTGATCGAAGCCATGAGCCACGCCGGCATCACCAATCGCACCAAGGTTAACCTGCGTTACATCGATTCCGAAGACATCGAAAACCAGGGTACCGGCCTGCTGGAAGGCGTCGATGCGATTCTGGTTCCTGGCGGCTTCGGTCTGCGTGGCGTCGAAGGCAAGATCACTGCGGTGCAGTTTGCCCGTGAAAACAAGGTCCCGTATCTGGGCATCTGTCTGGGTATGCAGGTGGCGGTCATCGAGTTCGCACGTAACGTGCTGGGCTGGAAAGATGCCAACTCCACTGAATTCGATCGTACCAGCGCGCATGCCGTGGTCGGTCTGATTACCGAGTGGGAAGACGCCACTGGCGCAGTCGAAACCCGTACCGAAAGCTCCGATCTGGGCGGCACCATGCGTCTGGGTGCGCAGGAATGCCAGCTTGAAGCCGGTTCGCTGGTCCACGACTGCTACGCCAAGGAGGTGATTGTCGAGCGCCATCGCCATCGCTATGAAGTGAACAACAACCTGCTGCCGCAACTGATCGAGGCGGGCCTGAAGGTTTCCGGTCGCTCCGGTGATGGTGCGCTGGTCGAAGTGGTCGAAGCGCCGGATCATCCATGGTTTGTGGCATGCCAGTTCCACCCAGAGTTCACCTCGACGCCGCGTGATGGCCATCCGCTGTTCAGCGGGTTTGTCAAAGCGGCATTGGCTCAACATCAGAAAAATTCCTGACAGGGACTTCACACATGGCTCAGAAAATCATTCGCGTAGGTTCGATCGAGGTCGCCAACGACAAGCCGATGGTGTTGTTCGGCGGCATGAACGTGCTCGAATCCCGGGACATGGCCATGCAGGTCTGCGAAGAGTACGTGCGAGTGACCGAAAAGCTCGGTATCCCTTACGTGTTCAAGGCCAGCTTCGACAAGGCCAACCGCTCTTCGGTAACGTCCTACCGTGGTCCTGGCCTTGAAGAAGGCATGCGCATTTTCGAAGAGATCAAGCGTACCTTCAACGTGCCGCTGATCACTGACGTGCACGAGCCTCATCAGGCCGCGGTAGTGGCCGAAGTGTGCGACATTATCCAGCTGCCGGCGTTTCTGTCGCGTCAGACCGACCTGGTGGTGGCGATGGCCAAGACCGGCGCAATCATCAACATCAAGAAAGCCCAGTTTCTCGCACCGCAGGAAATGAAACACATCCTGACCAAGTGTGAAGAGGCGGGTAACGATCAGTTGATCCTCTGTGAGCGTGGTTCGAGCTTCGGCTACAACAACTTGGTGGTGGACATGCTCGGCTTCGGCATCATGAAGCAGTTCGAATACCCGATATTGTTCGACGTGACCCACGCTCTGCAGATGCCGGGCGGTCGTGCTGATTCTGCCGGTGGCCGTCGTGCCCAGGTGCTTGATCTGGCCAAGGCCGGTATCAGCCAGAATCTGGCTGGCCTGTTCCTGGAAGCCCACCCGGATCCAGACAACGCCAAATGCGATGGCCCTTGCGCCTTGCGTCTGGACAAACTGGAGCCATTCCTGGCCCAGCTCAAGTCACTGGATGAACTTGTCAAAAGTTTTCCGATCGTAGAGACCGCTTGAGCAGGGTTCTCCGGTAAAGTGCCATCCCCCGTCATTCGTGACGGGGTTGTCGCATTCAGGGCTGCCGGTTTTTGTGCCTGACTGCGAAGATCGTTTTTCCGCTGCGTCGTTTTCGTCAATCCTGGAGTGTTTACAACAATGGCAAAAATCGTTGACATCAAAGGTCGTGAGGTTCTCGACTCCCGTGGCAATCCTACCGTTGAAGCCGATGTGCTCCTCGATAATGGCATCATCGGCAGTGCCTGTGCGCCGTCCGGTGCATCAACCGGCTCGCGCGAAGCGCTGGAGCTGCGTGATGGCGACAAGAGCCGTTACATGGGCAAGGGTGTTCTGAAGGCTGTGGCCAACATCAATGGTCCGATTCGTGACCTTCTGCTAGGCAAGGACCCGGTCGATCAGAAGGCGCTGGATCACGCGATGATCGCGCTGGATGCTACCGAGAACAAGGCAAGCCTTGGCGCAAACGCCATTCTCGCCGTGTCTCTGGCCGCTGCCAAAGCCGCTGCCCAGGACCAGGATCTGCCGCTGTACGCGCACATCGCCAACCTGAATGGCACACCGGGCGTCTACTCGATGCCGGTGCCGATGATGAACATCATCAACGGTGGCGAGCACGCCGATAACAACATCGACATCCAGGAATTCATGATTCAGCCTGTCGGTGCCAAAACCTTCGCCGAAGGCCTGCGCTGGGGCACCGAGATTTTTCATCACCTCAAGGCTGTACTCAAGGCACGTGGCCTGAACACCGCAGTGGGTGATGAAGGTGGTTTCGCGCCTAACCTGGCGTCCAACAAAGAAGCACTCGACGCCATCGCCGAAGCCGTTGCCAACGCTGGCTACACCCTGGGCACCGACGTGACCCTGGCACTGGATTGCGCGGCAAGCGAGTTCTACAAGAACGGCAAGTACAAACTGAGCGAAGAAGGCGAGTACAGCTCTGCCGAGTTTGCCGAATACCTTGCCGAGCTGACTCGCAAGCACCCGATCATTTCCATCGAAGACGGTCTGGACGAGTCCGATTGGGACGGCTGGAAAATCCTTACCGACAAGATCGGCGAGAAAGTCCAACTGGTCGGTGACGACCTGTTCGTGACCAATACCAAGATCCTTAAAGAAGGCATCGACAAGAAGATCGCCAACTCGATCCTGATCAAGTTCAACCAGATCGGTACGCTGACCGAAACGCTGGAAGCCATTCAGATGGCCAAGGCTGCTGGTTACACGGCGATCATCTCTCATCGTTCCGGCGAAACCGAAGATTCGACCATCGCCGACCTCGCTGTGGGAACCGCTGCCGGTCAGATCAAAACCGGTTCGCTGTGCCGCTCCGACCGCGTATCCAAGTACAACCAGTTGCTGCGTATCGAAGAGCAATTGGGTGCCAAGGCTGTGTATCGTGGTCGTGGTGAGTTTCGCGGCTGAGCCATAGATGGTAAAAGACGCAGAGCGTTGCGCAGAGTCGAGCCACACGGCCGGTCTGCGCCACGTCAATGCTGACGCTCCGCGGTAGTCTGGAGTGATTGAGCCTGGCTTATGTCAGGCTCAATGCCCTCAGTGATGTGTGCTTTAGATTGGCTCTGCTGTCCTTTTTACTGGGTACCTGATATTTCAATGCGCAGTCCTAACTGGTTATTCCTCATCCTGCTTCTGATGCTGGGTGGCTTGCAACACCGCCTGTGGGTCGGTAACGGCAGCCTCGCGCAAGTGGCCAGCCTGACTCAGCAGATCGCCGACCAGCATGCTGAGAATGAGGTATTGCTGGAGCGTAACCGTGTGCTGGACGCCGAGGTTCTGGAACTGAAAAAAGGTCTGGAAACCGTTGAAGAGCGCGCCCGGCATGAACTGGGCATGGTCAAGGACGGCGAAACCCTCTACCAGCTCGCGCAATAAAAACTCGCTCAATAAAACAATTCGCCCAATAACAAGTAGGTGCGATGAAAGACTTTCTTCCTGCCTTCTGGGCAGTGATTCCTGCAGCGGGCATCGGTGCTCGCATGGCAGCCGACCGTCCCAAGCAATATCTGCAACTGGGCGGCCTGACCATTCTCGAACACAGCCTGCTTTGCTTTCTCGATCACCCCCGGCTCAAGGGCCTGGTGATCAGTCTGGCGGTGGACGATCCGTACTGGGCGGACTTGCCCTGTGCGCATGATTCACGCATTCAGCGCGTGGTTGGCGGCAGCGAACGTTCCGGCTCGGTGCTCAACGCGCTGCTGCATCTGCACGCGCAAGGCGCCAGCGACAACGATTGGGTGCTGGTGCATGATGCGGCGCGTCCGAACCTGGCGCGCAGCGATCTGGACAACCTGCTCGGCGAGCTGGCTGACGACCCGGTTGGTGGCCTGCTGGCGGTACCGGCGCGCGATACGCTCAAGCGCGCAGACAACAGCGGTCGCGTGCTGGAAACCGTGGACCGGAGCCTGATCTGGCAAGCGTTCACACCGCAGATGTTTCGTCTGGGCGCTTTGCATCGCGCGCTGGCGGACAGTCTGGTTTCGAATGTGAGCATTACCGACGAGGCGTCGGCCATCGAGTGGGCAGGGCAGTCGCCCCGGCTGATCGAAGGGCGCTCGGATAACATCAAGGTCACGCGTCCGGAAGACCTGGAATGGCTGCGTCAGCGCCGTAGCGAGTTCGGCCGCTAAACGTTTGCTACTGACGATACTCATCGCGCATCGCCAGCGCTTCTTTCAGATAATCCACCAGCTTGCGCACTTTGGGCGACAGGTGCCTTTGTTGCGGGTACAGCGCCCAGACGGCGGTGTTGGGCGGCTGATGCGCCTCCAGCAGGGAAACCAGCGTGCCGTCCTTGAGATGTTTCTGCACGTAATAATCCGGTAACTGACACAGGCCCACGCCGTGCAGCGCGGCGTCCAGCACCGCTTGCCCGCTGTTGCAACGCCAGTTGCCTTGCACCCGCTGCGAAAACTCGCGACCGTTCTGCTGCAAGAGCCAGGTATCACTTCCGCCGATCAGGCAGTTGTGCCGACTCAGTTCCGAGAGGCTGTGCGGTCGGCCATAACGCTGAATGTAGGAGGGCGATGCGCACAGGTACATCTGGCGCGGTGCAAGGCGCGTCGCGACCCGTCGGGAGTCTTGCAGCCGCCCCAGTCGAATGGCCAGATCCATGCCTTCGTGCACCAGATCGAGCGTGTCATTGCTCAGCTCGATGTCCACGCGCAGGTGCGGATACAGGCCCATGAAACGCGTGACCAGCGGCGTGATGAAGCGCTCGCCGTAGGCCACAGCGCAGGTCATGCGCAACAAGCCTTTCGGCTCACTGGCCAGATCCCCCACCGCACGCAGCGCTTCTTCGCGACCGTCCTGCAAACGCTGGCAGTGATGCAGAAAGGTCTGGCCAGCTTCGGTCAACGCGACCTTGCGCGTGCTGCGGTAGAGCAGGCGGGTTTGCAGGCGTTCTTCAAGGCGCGCTATCTGGCGGCTGACATGCGAAGACGACACGCCCAGGCGTTGCGCGGCGGCTGTGAACTGGCCGCACTCGGCAACGGCGACAAACTCATCCAGACCTTCCCAGCGATTGGTGTACATCGATTATCCCTGTACAGCATTAATGTTTTGCTTTTGGCTGCATTACTCGCCAATTCGCACTGTACTACACTGCAAACCTTGTTTTTACTCGCCGGAGAAGTTTGATGATCAAGTCACGCGCTGCAGTGGCCTTTGAAGCCAAAAAGCCACTGGAAATCGTCGAAGTCGACGTTGCCATGCCCAAGGCAGGCGAAGTGTTGCTCAAAGTGGTGGCATCCGGTGTCTGTCATACCGACGCGTACACGCTTTCCGGCGCTGACCCTGAAGGCATTTTTCCATCGATTCTCGGCCACGAAGGCGGTGCGATCGTCGAAGCGGTTGGCGAGGGCGTGACCTCTGTGGTAGTCGGTGATCACGTGATTCCGCTGTACACCCCGGAATGCCGCCAGTGCAAATTCTGCCGCTCGGGCAAGACCAACCTTTGCCAGGCGATTCGTTCTACTCAAGGAAAGGGCCTGATGCCGGATGGCACTACGCGTTTTTCCTACAAGGGCGAGCCGATTTTTCATTACATGGGCACCTCGACCTTCTCTGAATACACCGTATTGCCTGAGATTTCCGTCGCCAAAATCGACAAGAAAGCGCCTTTGGAAAAGGTCTGCCTGCTCGGCTGTGGCGTCACCACCGGTATCGGCGCCGTGCTCAATACGGCCAAGGTCAAGCCGGGCGACACCGTGGCCATTTTCGGCCTGGGCGGGATCGGCCTGTCGGCGGTGATTGGCGCTGTAAAGGCCAAGGCTGCACGAATCATCGCCATCGACATCAACCCGGCCAAGTTCGAGATCGCCAAACAGCTGGGCGCCACCGATTGCGTCAACCCGAAGGATTTCGATCGTCCGATTCAGGAAGTCATCGTCGATATGACAGATGGCGGCGTCGACTTCTCGTTCGAGTGCATCGGTAACGTGCAATTGATGCGCTCGGCGCTGGAGTCCTGCCACAAAGGCTGGGGCGAGTCGGTGATCATCGGCGTGGCCGGTGCAGGTCAGGAAATTGCCACCCGTCCATTTCAACTGGTGACCGGGCGCGTCTGGCGCGGTTCGGCGTTTGGCGGCGTGCGTGGCCGTACCGAGCTGCCAAGCTATGTCGACATGGCGCAAACCGGCGAAATCCCGCTGGATACTTTCATCACCCACACCATGGGCCTGGAAGACATCAACAAGGCTTTCGATCTGATGCACGAAGGCAAAAGCATTCGCACCGTCATTCATTTTTGAGGAGCAGCTGCAAGCGCTTGGCTTCAAGCGGCAAGAAGGGCTGTTGCCAGCTTGAAGCTTACGGCTTGCAGCTTGCAGCTTGCAGTTGGAGTAAACGACATGCCTTTGGAAAATATCTCCTGTCAAAAAAGCTTTGGTGGCTGGCACAAGCGTTACAGGCACCTCTCGCCAGTGCTGGGCTGCGACATGGTGTTTGCGGTGTATTTGCCGCCGCAGGCCGAGCAGGGCGGCAAATTGCCCGTACTGTACTGGTTGTCCGGGCTGACTTGCACGGATGAAAACTTCATGCAGAAAGCGGCGGCGCACCGGCTCGCGGCCGAGTTGGGCATCATTATCGTGGCGCCCGACACCAGCCCGCGCGGCGCCGATGTCGCCGATGACCCGGACGGTGCCTGGGATTTCGGCCAAGGCGCAGGCTTTTATCTGAATGCCACTGAAGCGCCGTATGCCCGGCATTATCAAATGCATGATTACGTGGTCAAAGAGCTACCCGCGCTGATTGAAGCGCATTTCCCGGCGTCACAGGCCCGCAGCATCAGTGGCCACTCGATGGGTGGTCACGGCGCGCTGGTGTGTGCCCTGCGCAATCCCGGCCGTTACAAGTCGGTGTCGGCGTTTTCGCCAATCAGCAACCCGATTGATTGCCCATGGGGGCAGAAAGCCTTTTCTCGGTATTTGGGCGAAGACCGTTCGCGGTGGCGTGAGTGGGATGCCAGCGTGCTGATGTCCGGCGCTGCAGAGAAGCTGCCGACCCTGGTCGATCAAGGTGATCGGGATGATTTCCTGGTCAATCAGCTCAAGCCCGAGGCTCTGCTTCAGGCCGCCAAAGCCGCCGACTATCCGCTGACCCTGCGGATGCAGCCAGGCTATGACCACAGCTACTTCTTCATCGCCAGTTTCATAGAAGACCATTTACGGCATCACGCCGACGCCTTGAACAGCTAACCGGCGCCAAAGCAGGTAGAATCACGCCCTGTCTTTTTTCAGGGCGTTTTTCTATGCGTATTGGCCATGGCTACGATGTGCACCGTTTCGCTGAAGGCGATTTCATAACCTTGGGCGGGGTGCGGATTGCACACGGTTTCGGCCTGTTGGCCCACTCCGATGGCGATGTGCTGCTGCACGCCCTCAGTGATGCACTGCTGGGTGCCGCTGCGCTGGGCGACATCGGCAAGCATTTCCCCGACACAGACCCGCAATTCAAGGGCGCTGACAGCCGTTTGTTGCTGCGCCATGTGCTCAAACAGATCCACGACAAAGGCTGGAAGGTCGGTAATGTCGACGCCACGATCGTCGCCCAGGCGCCGAAGATGGCCCCGCACATCGACGCAATGCGCGCGTTGATCGCCGAGGACCTGAACGTAGAGCCGGATCAGGTGAACGTGAAAGCCACCACCACGGAAAAGCTCGGTTTTACTGGTCGTGAAGAAGGCATCGCGGTGCACGCCGTCGCGTTGTTGCTGCGCGCATGACCGAACTCGAACTGCTGGGCCCGAGGGCCTGGGGCGATGCGTTGGGTCGTGCTGTGCTCAAGGCCGTCGCTGAAGACTTTCAGGTTGATGAAGTGCTGGATATACCGCTGACAGGCGATGGCGAGCACCTGTGGTTGTGGGTCGAGAAACGCGGCCTGAATACCGAGGAAGCGGCCCGCCGGCTGGCACGTGCCGCAGGTGTTCCGTTGCGTACCGTCAGTTATGCAGGATTGAAAGACCGCCAGGCGCTGACCCGCCAATGGTTCAGCATTCAGTTGCCAGGCAAGGCCGATCCTGATCTTTCGGCAGCGCAGGACGAAACGCTGCAGATTCTCGACAGCGGTCGCCACAAGCGAAAATTGCAGCGCGGTGCCCATGCGGCCAACGGTTTCACGCTCAGGCTGACGCAACTGGACGCCGACAAGGACGCCTTGAATCAACGCCTTGAAATAATTGCCCGGCAGGGTATTCCCAACTACTTTGGCACGCAGCGTTTCGGATATCAGGGCGGCAATCTGGGCGAAGCTCGTGAATACGCGGCCCGTCAAGCGCTGCCAGAACAGCGAGCGGTGCGGTCGCGGCTGTTGTCCACGGCGCGCAGCTATCTGTTCAATCGAGTGCTGGCGGCGCGTATTGCCGACGGCAGCTGGCAGCAGGCCCAAGTGGGTGATCTGCTGGCATTTACCGACAGTCGCAGTTTTTTTCCGGCCGGTATCGCCGAGTGCAGCGATCCTCGCTTGGCGATTCTCGATCTTCATCCCACCGGCCCGCAATGGGGGGAAGGCCCTTCGCCAGCGACCGGCGCGACCGCAGCGCTCGAAAACGCGATCACCGCTAGTGAGTCTTCACTGCGTGACTGGCTGGTCAAAGCAGGCATGGAGCACGAACGGCGCATCCTGCGGCTGCCCATTGGACGGCTGACGTGGCATTATCCCGAGCCTGACATTCTGCAACTGGAATTCGTCCTTCCGCCCGGATGCTTCGCCACTGTGTTGGTGCGCGAACTCGTTGATCTGGCGCCGGTTGGGCAGACGGACAGCTCATGCGTATTCTGATATCAAATGACGACGGGGTCACTGCGCCCGGTCTTGCGGCGCTGCATGCGGCGCTGGCGGACTATGCCGAGTGTGTGGTGATCGCCCCTGACCAAGACAAAAGTGGTGCCAGCAGTTCGCTGACACTCGACCGGCCCCTGCACCCGCACACCCTCGATAACGGCTTCATCAGCGTCAACGGCACGCCGACCGATTGCGTACATCTGGGCCTGCACGGGCTTCTGGAGCGTGAGCCGGACATGGTGGTGTCGGGGATCAACCTTGGCGCCAACCTGGGCGATGACGTGCTGTATTCCGGCACCGCTGCCGCCGCGCTCGAAGGCCGCTTCCTGCAGCGTCCGTCGTTTGCCTTTTCGTTTCTGTCACGTCAGCCGGATAATCTGGCGACGGCGGCCCATTATGCGCGTTTGCTGGTAGAGGCCCACGAGCAACTCGATCTGCCACCGCGCACGGTACTGAACGTGAACATTCCGAATTTGCCGCTTGAACACATTCGGGGCATTCAACTGACCCGCCTGGGCCACCGTGCCCGCGCTGCCGCCCCGGTCAGAGTGGTTGATCCGCGTGGCAGGCCCGGTTACTGGATCGCTGCTGCCGGTGATGCCGAGGATGGCGGTGCCGGAACCGATTTTCATGCGGTCATGCAGGGCTACGTATCGATTACGCCGCTGCAACTGGACCGAACCTTTCAGGATGGTTTCAGCAGCCTGAACAACTGGCTGGAGGACCTGCGCTGATGTCGCGTGAGCAGGATGATCTATTGCGTCGCGGGATCGGGATGACCTCGCAACGAACACGCGAGCGCTTGATTCAGCGTCTCTGTGAGGAAGGCATTACCAACGATCGAGTGCTGGACGTCATTCGCAAGACGCCCCGGCACCTGTTCGTCGATGAAGCGCTGGCGCACCGCGCCTATGAAGACACCGCCTTGCCGATCGGCCATAACCAGACCATCTCTCAGCCTTATATGGTTGCGCGGATGAGTGAGCTGTTGCTGGCCGCTGGCCCGCTCGACAAGGTCATGGAAATCGGCACCGGTTCCGGCTACCAGACTGCAGTGCTGTCACAGCTGGTCGAGCGGGTATTTTCGGTGGAGCGCATCAAGGTCCTTCAGGACCGGGCCAAGGAGCGGCTGGTTGAACTCAACCTGCGCAACGTGGTTTTTCGCTGGGGCGATGGCTGGGAAGGCTGGCCGGCGTTGGCACCTTATAACGGCATCATCGTCACGGCGGTGGCGACGGACGTGCCGCAGGCGCTGCTCGATCAACTGGCTCCAGGAGGACGGTTGGTCATCCCGGTGGGCTCGGGCGAAGTACAGCAATTGATGCTGATCATTCGCGAAGAAAACGGGTTTTCCCGACACGTATTGGGTGCCGTGCGCTTCGTGCCTTTGCTCAACGGGCCGATTGCCTGAAGATTGTCCGCATCGATGAGTGAATTCTGGCGTCACTCACCGGTCTACAGCGGTCAGTCCACAAGGATAAATAGCTAAATGGCATCATTTCACGTATCTGACTGATCTATAACAGCGATTTCAGCAGTTAATCACGGGCTGCCCGCCGCGCTTGCGGCACAATAGGCATCTTTTTTGAATTCAGTCACCAGTAAAGGGAGTGGCGGGTGAGTCTCACAGTCATTCAGCAGCTCAGGTCCTCAAGAATTTATCAGCGTCTGGTGATTGGCATTGCTCTCGGTGTCCTTCTGGCCGGCTGTTCCAGCACGCCGCCAGGTGGTGTTCGTGTGGTCGATCGTAATGGCAATGCGGTTGCGCAACGCCCCACCGTGACCACCGGCCAGTACGTCGTCAGACGCGGCGATACGCTGTTTTCCATTGCGTTTCGTTACGGCTGGGACTGGAAAGCACTGGCTGCCCGCAATCAGATCCCGGAGCCGTTTACCATCAAACCAGGTCAGACGATTCGCTTTGACGGGCGCTCTTCTTCAACATCCGGTGTAGCGTCGACCCCCGTTGGAGGGCGTCCAACCACGACAACTTCCACCACGACAAGCAGCTCGGGCTCAGTGAAAACCACTGTCATGTCCAAGCCGGTGGCGGTTGTACCGGTGGTGATACCGCCGTCGGCAACGACCGGCACAGGCCCGGCTGGCAAGTCTCCGTCGGGTTGGACGTGGCCTTCTAGTGGCATTTTGATAGGAAAGTTTTCCTCAAACGGCAGTTTGAATAAAGGAATTGATATCGCGGGTGATTTGGGACAGCCTGTTTTGGCAGCGTCTGATGGTTCGGTCGTTTACGCCGGAAGCGGATTACGTGGCTACGGCGAATTGATCATCATCAAACACAGCGATACCTACGTCAGTGCCTACGGTCATAATCGCAGGTTATTGGTTCGGGAAGGGCAGCAGGTCAAGGCAGGGCAGACAATTGCCGAAATGGGGTCAACAGGAACTGACCGGGTGAAACTGCATTTTGAGATTCGCCGCCAAGGGAAACCTGTAGATCCATTGGAATTTTTGCCACGTCGTTGATAGTTGCCAGCCTGTTCCTGGCGTAATAGGAACAGGCTCAAGCGATGCCATGGAACCAGGCGCCGCTGGAGCTTGAGGTCGAACTCACCAAAGGACTAAAACAATGGCTCTTGGCAACGAAGCGCCGGAGTTTGACATCGATGATGAAGTGCTCCTTATGGAAGCCGGCATTGTACTGACGGAGGCGTCAAACGATAAGCAGCCAGCCGCTGCTGTGTCGGGACGCGTCAAGGCCAAGCATTCAACATCGCTCAAACAACACAAATACATCGACTACACCCGAGCGCTCGACGCTACCCAGCTGTATCTCAACGAGATCGGGTTCTCTCCTCTGTTGTCCCCGGAAGAAGAAGTTCACTTTGCACGTCTGTCGCAAAGTGGCGATCCGGCCGGACGCAAACGCATGATTGAAAGCAATCTGCGACTGGTGGTTAAAATCGCCAGGCGCTATGTCAATCGTGGTCTGTCATTGCTGGACCTGATCGAAGAGGGCAACCTTGGGCTCATCCGGGCGGTCGAAAAATTCGATCCTGAACGTGGCTTCCGTTTCTCGACGTACGCCACTTGGTGGATTCGTCAGACCATTGAACGCGCGATCATGAATCAGACCCGGACGATCCGGCTGCCGATTCACGTCGTCAAGGAACTGAACGTCTACCTGCGTGCGGCCAGAGAGCTGACCCAGAAGCTCGACCATGAGCCTTCCCCTGAAGAAATCGCCAACCTGCTGGAACGACCTGTCGGTGAGGTCAAGCGCATGCTGGGCCTCAACGAGCGAGTCTCTTCGGTGGATGTTTCCTTAGGGCCGGACTCTGACAAGACCCTGCTCGACACCCTGACGGACGACCGTCCTACCGACCCGTGCGAATTGCTGCAGGATGATGATCTGTCTCAGAGCATCGACCAGTGGCTGTCCGAACTGACCGAAAAGCAGCGCGAGGTGGTGATACGCCGCTTTGGCCTGCGCGGGCATGAAAGCAGCACACTGGAAGACGTAGGGCTGGAAATCGGACTGACCCGTGAACGGGTGCGTCAGATACAGGTTGAAGGACTCAAGCGCCTGCGCGAGATTCTTGAAAAGAACGGTCTGTCCAGCGAGTCACTCTTCCGATAAATCCCCTCCGCAAACCGCATCATGCCAAGGCCGATATAACACTTGATGTGTGTATCGGCCTTTTTATATGTCCTTCGTAATGTCACTGCTACGTCTGCAACGGGATAGCGATACTGCCGCAGGTCTTTAACGCTTGTGAAATACGGCTGTGGGATCCCATGTTGTGTAAGTCATTGCGTACAGATGCTGTAAGTCATCAAGGCATTATGGGTGAGTTTTTTTGCATTCTGTAAGAAGTTAATCGGTCAACTAGCTGATATTAAAGATCTTTTGTTCTCGATGCGGGCGGGCCTGGAAATATTCTGCTGCGTTTCGGGTGTTGCTCTGCCGGGTTAAATCTCTAATATCGAAGCTGTGCCAACGGACAGGTACAGGCCATCAAGGATAATGAAGGCTATGGACATCGCAGGATGCGATTCATCAGGATGATGACAAGGGAATACAGGGGTTAGGGAGAAAATGTGGGCGGGTCAAACCGCCCCTTTTTTTTGTCTGAAATCTGTCGAATTCAGCGTAATGAAAAGGCCCTCGCGAGGGCCTTTTGTCTGCCTGGAATCTAGCGTTCCAGTTCAGCGATCTTGCCAGGCTTGCCATCCCATTCCGCAGCGTCAGGCATGGCGTCTTTCTTCTCGGTGATATTGGGCCAGACGTCGGCAAGCTCAGCGTTCAGTTCGATGAAGTTTTCCATACCCGCAGGTATCTCGTCTTCCGAGTAAATGGCCACAGCAGGGCACTCAGGCTCGCAGAGCGCGCAGTCGATGCACTCGTCCGGGTGAATGACCAGAAAGTTCGGGCCTTCGTAGAAGCAGTCCACCGGACAGACTTCTACACAATCGGTGTATTTGCACTTGATGCAGTTGTCGGTGACGACGAAGGTCATTTCTAATTTTCTCCTCAGGCGGCTGCAGCAGAGCCCTTCCAGACAGGGTTGCTAGGTTCGGGAGGTTTCCCGGCCCTATGAAAACACGTGCTTGTGGTGAGCGGCCTTGATGCAGTCCGACCGCATCGCTTGTCACACACCCTTGGTTCGCTGCGTTTTCACGCGGCTCGAAAACAACCCGGCCAGGCTAAAAGCCGGGAGCATCCCAAACCGCGCGGGATTCTAACAGCTTGTAACGGTTCGCGTCACAGACGTGTTTGCAATGTGTACAGCAAATCCAGAGCCTGCCGCGGGGTCATGTCGTCAACCTTGATCTTCGACAGTTCATCGAGCACCGGATGCGGCAGACTGGCGAACATATCGCTCTGTTGCGGGACCGCAGGTTTGCCGGGTTTGGCGCGCGGCTGTTCGTGGGGCAGGCTGGTGGTTTCCAGGCGCTGCAAGTGCTCCTTGGCGCGCGTGATGACTTTCGCTGGAACGCCCGCCAGTTGCGCCACGGCCAGGCCGTAGCTCTGGCTGGCAGGCCCTGGCAGCACACGGTGCAGGAATACGATCCGCTCGTTGTGTTCGGTGGCGTTCAAATGCACGTTGGTGACCAGCGGCTCGCTTTCCGGCAGCACCGTCAGTTCGAAATAATGCGTCGCGAACAGCGTGTAAGCGCGCAGTTGCGCAAGGCATTCGGCAGCCGCCCAGGCCAGTGACAGGCCGTCGAAAGTACTGGTGCCGCGTCCGACCTCGTCCATCAGCACCAGGCTCTTGTCGCTGGCGTTATGCAGAATGTTGGCGGTCTCGCTCATTTCCACCATGAACGTCGAACGTCCACCGGCAAGGTCGTCGCTGGAGCCGATCCGGGTGAAGATCCGGTCAACCAGCGACAGTTCGCACGTGGCGGCCGGCACGAAGCTGCCAATGTGGGCCAGCAGCACGATCAATGCCGTCTGGCGCATGTAGGTCGACTTACCGCCCATGTTCGGGCCGGTGATGACCAGCATCCGCGTGTTGTCGTCGAGGGCCAGGTCGTTGGCAACGAATGGCGTGCTCAACACCTGCTCGACCACCGGATGGCGACCTTGCTCGATGCGCATGCAGGGCTCGGCCACGAAGCGTGGGCAATTCAGGTCCAGATTCAGGGCGCGCTCTGCAAGATTGCTCAATACGTCCAGCTCGGCCAGTGCTGCCGCAGTGTCCTGCAGCGGGGCCAGATGGCCGATAAGGTCTTCAAGCAAGGCCTCGTAGAGCATTTTTTCACGCGCCAGCGCACGGCTTTTTGCTGACAGTGCTTTGTCTTCGAACTCTTTGAGTTCCGGCGTGATGAAGCGCTCGGCGCCCTTGAGGGTCTGGCGGCGAATGTAGTCGGCCGGTGCCTGTTCAGCCTGCTTGCTCGGCAACTCGATGAAGTAGCCGTGCACGCGGTTGTAACCGACTTTCAGATGGCTCAGTCCGGTACGGGCTTTTTCGCGCGCTTCCAGATCGATCAGGAACTGGCCGGCGTTTTCGCTCAGTGATTGCAGCTCGTCCAGCTCTGCGTCGTAGCCGGTCTTCAGAACGCCACCGTCACGAATCACGGCGGGCGGGTTGTCGTTGATCGCGCGTTGCAGCAGATCAGCAAGCTCGGGGTATGTGCTGGCGGTCTGCGCAAGTTGCTGCAGGTGCGGCGCGTCAAGGTCGGTCATCGCCTGTTGCAACTCGGGCAGTGCGCTCAGAGCATCGCGCAGTCGGGCAAGATCGCGCGGCCGAGCGTTGCGCAGACCTATCCGCGCCAGAATCCGCTCGATGTCCCCGATTTCCTTGAGCTGCGGTTGCAGGTTCTCGAAACGATAGCGTTCCAGGAAGCAACCAATGGAGGTCTGACGTGCCTGCAATACGGCAAGGTCGCGCAGCGGGCGATTCAGCCAGCGAGTCAGCAAGCGCGTGCCCATCGCTGTCTGGCAGCGATCCATGACGGACTGCAGCGTGTTGTCGCGTCCGCCCGAGAGGTTGGTGTCCAGTTCCAGATTGCGCCGACTGGCGGCGTCGAGGATCACGGTATCGTCGAGACGCTCGTGGCGCAGGCTGCGCAAGTGCGGCAGGGCGGTGCGCTGTGTTTCCCTGGCGTAGCTCAAGAGGCAGCCAGCAGCACCAATGGCCAGGGTCAGGTTCTCGCAGCCGAAACCCTTGAGGTCCTGGGTCGCAAACTGCTGGCAGAGACTTTTGTGCGCGGAATCGCGTTCGAAATCCCAGGGCGCGCGACGTCTGGCACCGCGGCGCTTTTCCGCTGGCAAACCTTGTGGCCAATCGTCAGGAATCAACAGCTCGACCGGGTTGATGCGCTCAAGCTCGGCGAGCAGATTTTCCCAGCCCTTGATCTCCAGCACACTGAAGTTGCCACTGGTGATGTCCAGCACCGCGAGGCCGAACAGCCGCTCGTCCCCCAGCACGGCGGCGATCAGGTTGTCCCGGCGCTCATCGAGCAGCGCTTCATCGCTGATGGTCCCGGGCGTGATGATGCGCACCACCTGACGGTCCACCGGGCCCTTGCTGGTGGCCGGATCGCCGATCTGTTCACAGATCACCACCGACTCGCCAAGCTTCACCAGTTTGGCCAGATAGCCCTCGGCCGCATGATAGGGAATCCCGCACATGGGTATGCTCTGGCCTGCCGACTGGCCGCGAGCAGTCAGGGTGATATCCAGCAATTTGGCGGCTTTCTTCGCGTCTTCGTAGAAAATTTCGTAGAAGTCGCCCATGCGATAGAACATCAACTGGTCCGGGTGCTGATTTTTCAGCTTCCAGTACTGTTGCATCATGGGCGTGTGTGAGGAGAGATCGGAAATTGCTTTATTCATCAGTGGCTTAGGCAAGTTCTTTAGAGGGGTGAGGCAAACTTCAGGCATGACACGCGTTCCCTCTTGAATGGAGGGGCGTCTGCCAAGTGTTTGCGATGGGCGCAAGGTTATCACGCACGACAGAGCGTTGCAGTGAGGACATGACACTTGCTGATTGGTGACCAGGCGTTTCCCGGCGGCCATGGAGGTCGATTTGCCGTATAGACTTTCAGCGCTGCCACTCGATAGCCGAAGGGCACTCTATAAAAAAGGATTTTTATATGAACAATCACATGAAAAGCAAACGAGCGAGAGATTCTGTCAGCGGTCGCTTCATTCCTCTGGAGGAGGCCAGAAAAAGACCGAGAGAAACCACGGTGGAAACGGTCAAAAAGCCCGTACGCAAGAAAAACAACTGATTATTCGGCAGGTGACGAACGGCCGTTCATCGGCCGTTTCGTCTCTCTAATCGGTTTTACAAAGTCATAAGGTCTGAACAGGATGATCCCGTGGATGAAATTACCCGGCTTGCCGACACGCTTGGCAGCCTGCTCAAAGCCGTCGATGCTCAGGTCACGACTGCCGAATCCTGCACGGGCGGCGGCATCGCCGAAGCCATTACCCGCATCGGCGGCAGCTCCGCCTGGTTCGAAGCGGGTTACGTGACGTATTCCAATGCTCAGAAAACCCGGCAACTAGGCGTGCCTGACGCGTTGTTCGAGCAATTTGGGGCGGTCAGTCAGCCGATCGTGGAAGCCATGGTGCGGGGTGCGCTGCATGAAAGTGCTGCGCGCTTCGCTGTCGCGGTCAGCGGTGTTGCAGGGCCAGGCGGCGGTTCGGTCGACAAGCCCGTCGGTACAGTGTGGCTGTGCTGGGGTGATGGAGCCACGCTCATCACCCAGCGTCGCTGGTTTGCGGGTAATCGGGATGAGGTCCGTCGACAGACGGTACTGACCGCGCTGCAAGGGCTGATACAACTGGCTCGTGGAGAAATGCCAAAACAGGGGTAGGCGCGCGGCCGTTGCTGTGGAATAATACTGTCTACTTATACAGGTGTTGTGGCCATCAAGGCCCCTGATTGAATTTGATAACGTGAGGACTTCAATGGACGACAACAAGAAGAAAGCCTTGGCTGCGGCCTTGGGTCAGATCGAGCGTCAGTTCGGTAAAGGTGCCGTGATGCGCATGGGCGATCACGATCGCCAGGCGATTCCTGCCATCTCCACCGGTTCGCTGGGTCTGGACATCGCACTCGGTATCGGCGGTCTGCCTAAAGGCCGGATCGTGGAAATCTACGGTCCTGAGTCTTCCGGTAAAACCACGCTGACCCTGTCGGTCATCGCGCAAGCCCAGAAAATGGGCGCGACGTGCGCATTCGTCGATGCGGAACACGCACTCGATCCGGAATACGCAGGCAAGCTGGGCGTCAACGTCGACGACCTGTTGGTCTCGCAGCCGGACACCGGCGAGCAGGCGCTGGAAATCACCGACATGCTGGTGCGTTCCAATGCCATTGACGTCATCGTCGTCGACTCCGTTGCCGCGCTGGTGCCGAAGGCTGAGATCGAAGGCGAGATGGGTGACATGCACGTGGGTCTGCAGGCGCGCCTGATGTCGCAGGCACTGCGCAAGATCACCGGTAACATCAAGAACGCCAACTGCCTGGTCATCTTCATCAACCAGATCCGCATGAAGATCGGTGTGATGTTCGGTAGCCCGGAAACCACCACCGGTGGCAACGCACTGAAGTTCTACGCTTCGGTACGTCTGGATATCCGTCGTACCGGCGCCGTGAAAGAAGGCGACGAAGTGGTTGGCAGCGAAACCCGCGTCAAGGTCGTGAAGAACAAGGTAGCTCCGCCGTTCCGCCAGGCAGAGTTCCAGATTCTCTACGGCAAGGGTATCTACCTGAACGGCGAAATCGTCGACCTGGCCGTATTGCACGGTTTTGTCGAGAAATCCGGCGCATGGTACAGCTACCAGGGCAGCAAGATCGGTCAGGGTAAAGCTAACTCGGCCAAGTTCCTGGCGGATAACCCGGAAATCTGCAAAGCGCTTGAGAAGCAGATTCGCGACAAGTTGCTTACCCCGGGTGTCGACACCAAGGCTGTAGGCTCTCGTGAAGCAGTGGTTACCGATGACGTGGCCGAAGCAGACGCTGATATCTGATAGCCATGTCTGCCGTGCTCGATACACCTGTCGCCGTACGGCGAACTGCAATGGACCTGCTCGCACGCCGCGAGCATGGTCGAGTCGAGCTGACGCGCAAGTTGCGTCAGCGCGGCGCTACCCCCGAGCTGATAGAGCCTGCGCTTGACCGTCTGGTCGAGGAAGGCTTGCTCTCTGAATCCCGTTACCTCGAAAGCTTTGTTTCCTACCGTGCCCGTTCGGGCTATGGCCCTGTTCGTATTCGGGAAGAGCTGACTCAGCGCGGTCTGCAACGAGCCGATATCGAACAGGCGCTAAGAGAGTGCGGGGTTGATTGGCAGGAAAAACTCGAGGAAATCTGGCAGCGCAAGTTTGCTGGTGCATTACCGGTCGATGCTCGTGAGCGTGCAAAGCAGGGACGTTTTCTGAGCTACTGCGGGTACCCGCTGGACATGATTGGCCGCCTGTTGAGCGGCCGTAATCATCGGGACGATTGAGTCGGGGTGGTTTCATACCGCGCCCCGTATATCTTCTTGTATCTTCTTGTTTTAAGCGCGTGCCCAGTTTTCTTGCAGATTGATGTAATCCACCAACTCCCGAAGTCGTCCCTGATTGCGCCCGGTAAAGGTGAACGCCAGTCGTGTCAGGTGACTGAATTGCGCCTCATCGTGCTCTTCGCCCTGATATCCGTGCTGATGAAAGTTTTCACTGATGCACAGGTCGACGAACGCTTCTTGCAGGTGCTCCAGCGCCTGTTCACTCAGTGCGTGATGCATGCGGATCACGAACTTGCTCTTCAACCAGCGGCTGGAGTGGAAGTTGCTGTAGAACTGATTGATCTCTTGCACAGCCTCGTCAGCGCTGTAGACCAGCCGCATGAGTTTCATGTCGGCGGGCAGGATGTAATGGTTTTCCTGTAGCTGGTTCTTGATGAAGTCCAGCGCGCCTTGCCAGAAGCTGCCACCAGGGGTGTCCAGCAACACGACCGGCACCAGTGGGCTTTTACCGGTTTGTATCAACGTCAGCACTTCCAGCGCTTCATCCAGGGTGCCGAAGCCGCCCGGGCAGAGCACCAGCGCATCGGCTTCCTTGACGAAGAACAGTTTGCGGGTGAAGAAGAAGTGGAAGGGCAGCAGGTTCTCGGTGCCGTCCACGGTCGGGTTGGCGTGTTGCTCGAAGGGCAGGGTGATGTTGAATCCCAGGCTGTGTTTCAGGCCCGCACCGGCGTGTGCTGCGGCCATGATGCCACCGCCGGCGCCGGTGATGACCATCATGTCGGATTGCGCCAGTTTCTCGCCCAGTTCCGTGGCCTGCGCGTACAGCGGATGCTCCACGGGGGTACGAGCGGAACCGAATACGGTGACCTTGCGGCGCCCCTTGAAGCGTTCCAGCACGCGAAAGGCCTTATCCAGCTCGCGCAGGGTCTGCAGCGTTATCTTGACGTCCCAGCGATTGCGGTCGTCCTGAGCCATGCGCAATACGGTCAGGATCATGTCTCGATACAGCGGCAGATTTCGGGTATCGGGGGCAACCTGTTGAATATGCTCTTCGACCTTGCGGGTCAGGTCGAGGCCATCACTCTGGAAGTGTCGGGATAGAAGATCGTCAGGTACATACGGCATTCAGGATTTCTCCTCCTGCAAAATCAATGACCCGGTAGGGCGTGTCGAATCGATGATGTGCTGGTTTGCAGAGAAAGGCTATCGCTTCCCTGTGGGTTTTCAAGGTTAATGAGTTGCTGAATGTCTAAAGGCCGAACGCGCCTGAAGGGCAGGCGCGTTACGTATGGTGAGGTCTGGAGCGGCTTACTTCTTGGGTTTTACAGTGCAGTCCGAAGCCTGAAAGGTCTGGGTCGCAACCGGACGGTTGGTCTTGTACTCGGTGAACTGATACTTGAGTACAGCGCCTTTGGTCATCAACTGGCGGAAACCGTTGTTGTGGCAAACACTGTTACCCAGCTGATTGCGCATCACGTCAGGGTTGGCGCGCATTTGCTGAGCCTGACCTTCACGCACGCTGAGGTGGTTGATCAGTTCGTTGCCGCTGACGGTATAACCCTGATCCAGGATGTCTTCGTTGATCGCCCGAGGGGTTCCGACACTGCTTTCCTTCGCGACTTTTTCCAGCATCTTGCTGAGTTCGAACTCCTGTTTCGACGCCGCCTGGGCGCACAACGGAGCAACGAGCAACAACGTAAGGGTAGGGGCGATAAGGCGCAGCATTAAACTCTCCTGATTAAGTAGCTGGCCGTTGGACCAGCGACTGCAACGTGCGTTCCGGTCAGCCCGCCGATAACGCGGGTTGCAATGGCGCAGCAGTATAGAGCAGGAGTCTGGCCCGGGCCTAGGCCGAAAGCAGGTTGAAGCGCCGGGGCTCTGATAAACTGCGCGCACTTTATTCCTGTCGAGTCTTCGTGGTGTCGATGTTTTTTCTCTGCAGGCGTGTCTTTCCATGAGTCACGCCGTCTCCCGTTTACGCGACGAACGCCTGGCGCGCGCCATCAAACCTTTCACTGCGAGGGGTTCGCGCGCGCCGCGGTGCCCGGATTGCCGGGTCATTTCCAGCTATTGCCTGTGCGCGTGGCGCCCCACGGTCGCTGCCGAATCGGGCATGTGCCTGTTGATGTACGACACCGAGCCGCTGAAGCCGACCAACACGGGCTGGTTGATCGCCGATGTCATTGAAGACACGCACGCATTCGGCTGGTCGCGGGTGGATGTCGACGAGCGCTTGCTGGCCCTGCTGGACGATCCGCAATGGCAGCCGTACATCGTCTTTCCGGGCGAGTTCGTCGCCGAAGAGCGGGTGGTGACCACGGTGTCGCGCGAGAACGGCAAGCGTCCATTGTTCATCCTGCTCGACGCCACCTGGAACGAAGCGCGCAAGATGTTTCGCAAAAGCCCTTATCTGGAGCGGTTTCCGGTTCTCAGCCTGGAACCCGAGCAAATCTCGCGTTATCGCCTGCGCCGTTCCAAGCGTGACGACCACTTTTGCACGGCGGAAGTGGCCGCGCTGTGCCTGGAGCTGGCAGATGATTGCGCTGCCAGCGGTGTGCTGGATGCGTATCTGGATGTGTTCAGCGCGCACTACCTGGGCGCGAAGTTTCAGAATTCGATTGATCCGGACGACGCGGCGCACACTCATTTGAAGGCTTTTCTTTAGCGATGTGGCTAATTGCCGTTTCTGCCCACGGACAGCGGCGCTTCGCGCTTGACCGTCATGGTGTTGCTGGGCATGCTTGGCGCCGCCTGGAAGCCGATTCATCTGGTCTGGCGTGGTGCTTGCTGCCGGTTTACGGCGCGGTGCGAATTTGTCAGGCCTGGAGCGGCCGATTGTGTCGGCCCTCTCTATAAAAAACAGGATCACTACATGACCTACAACATCCTGATCGCTGATGATCATCCCCTGTTTCGCAGTGCGCTGCATCAGGCGTTGACCATCGGCCTGGGGCCTGCAGCACGGTTGGTCGAGGCAGAAAGCATTGCACAACTGGAATCGCGCCTGGCTGAAAAGGCCGACTGGGATCTGGTCTTGCTGGACCTGAACATGCCGGGCGCCTATGGCTTCTCCGGATTGGTCCTGCTGCGCGGGCAGTATCCGCAGATTCCGGTGGTGATGGTCTCTGCTCAGGAAGAGGCGTCGATTGTCGTGCGTTCGCGTGAGTTCGGGGCCAGCGGCTTCATTCCCAAATCCAGCTCGCTTGAAGTCATTCAGCAAGCGGTACGCACCGTGCTGGATGGCGACGTCTGGTGGCCGCCGCAAGTCAATGAGGTGATCAGCGTGTCGGACGAAGCGAAAGCGGCCAGCGCAGGGCTCGCCAGCCTGACGCCCCAGCAGTTTCGAGTGTTGACCATGGTCTGCGAGGGGCTGTTGAACAAGCAGATCGCCTCCGAGCTCAGTGTGTCCGAGGCAACCATCAAAGCTCACGTGACTGCCATTTTCCGCAAGCTCGGGGTGCGCACGCGTACTCAGGCTGCGTTGCTGTTGCAGCAGCTGGAGTCGATTTCCTCCCATTGAAGCAAGTCAGCCAAGCGTATTCACGCTTTTTTGACCTTTGGTGCCTTAGCTTTCCTCATCTTTTTTTGCACGGCAGCCCTCTATGTCGCCCTTCAAAGGCCAGACCGGTCTTAAACGTATTCTCAACGCCGCAGGCTATTCCCTTGACGGTCTGTCCGCTGCCTTCAAAGGTGAAGCTGCGTTCCGTCAGTTGGTGCTGCTCAATGTCGTGCTGATCCCGCTTTCGTTCTTTCTGAACGTCAGCAAAGGCGAGCACGCCTTGCTGGTTGCCGTGTGCCTGCTGGCGCTCATCGTCGAACTGCTCAACTCGGCGGTCGAGGCAGCCATTGACCGAATTTCCCTGGACCTGCATCCGCTGTCCAAGAACGCCAAAGACATGGGCAGCGCCGCGCAATTCATTGCCCTGAGCATGATCGCGCTGGTATGGGGCATCGTTCTGCTGGGCTGATCGCGCTCAGTACAGGCTGGGCAGCACGATTTCGTCGCTGCGCTGTGCCCCGGCCGTGAAGGCGCGACACAGGTCGAGAAACTCGCGCATGGCTGAAGTCTGGTACTTCTGTTTATGCCAGATGAAGTAGAACTGCCGCGCCAGGTCCAGCTCGGGCGTGGCCAGCTCTACCAGATTGCCGCGGCGAAAGGCATCGCGCAGTGCCAGTCTGGAAATGCAGCCAATCCCCAGTCCGGACTCCACCGCACGCTTGATCGCCTCGGTGTGTTCCAGTTCCAGCCGCACATTCAACCCGTTGCGATGATGACGCATGGCCTGATCGAAGGTCAGCCGTGTGCCAGAACCCTGTTCGCGCAAGATCCAGGCTTCGTGGGTCAGCTCTTCCAGCGACGCCTTTCCACTTTTCGCCAGCGGATGTTGTGGCGCGCAGAACACCACCAGCTCATCCTTTACCCAAGACTGCACCTCGATGTCTGGGTGGCTGCAATCGCCTTCGATCAGGCCCAGGTCGATTTCGTAGTGCGCCACTTGCTGCACGATGTTCGCGGTGTTCTGGACATGAAGCTTGACCTGGCTTTCCGGGTGGCGCTGCATGTAGCCGCCGATCAGCAGGGTCGCCAGGTAATTGCCGATGGTCAGCGTTGCGCCTACCGCCAGCGAGCCGAAGCCGGATTTACCGTTGAGCAGGTCTTCGATTTCCTTGGCCTGATCGAGCAGCGCTACGGCCTGCGGCAACAGCTGCCTGCCGGTCGCATTGAGGCTAAGGCGTTTGCCGGCGCGATCGAACAACTGGCAGCTCGACTGACGTTCCAGCTCGGTAATGGAGGTGCTGGCCGCCGACTGCGAAAGCGACAGCAGCACGGCGGCTCTGGAGACGCTTTCCTGCTGGGCGACGGCGACAAACACTTGAAGCTGACGGAGAGTAAATCGCATATCTATATAACCGATAACCTATATCTTGATAATTCATTTAACAGATATTGTGTCTGCCACTAGAATGGCGCGCAATAGCGCAATGCCTCTGCGCGCATGAATTTTTCAGGAGTTCCTACGTACATGAGCAACATGAACCACGAGCGTGTCCTTAGCGTCCACCACTGGAACGACACCCTCTTCAGTTTCAAGTGCACCCGCGACCCTGGCTTGCGCTTCGAGAACGGTCAGTTCGTCATGATCGGTCTGCAGCAGCCCAATGGTCGTCCGCTCATGCGCGCTTACTCGATTGCCAGCCCGAACTGGGAAGAGCATCTGGAGTTCTTCAGCATCAAGGTGCCGGACGGCCCGCTGACCTCGCAGCTGCAACACCTGAAGGAAGGCGATGAGATCATCATCAGCAAGAAGCCTACCGGTACGCTGGTGCTCGACGACCTCAAGCCAGGCAAGCATCTTTACCTGCTGAGCACCGGCACCGGTCTGGCGCCGTTCATGAGCGTGATCCAGGACCCCGAGACCTACGAGCGTTTCGAAAAGGTCATCCTGTGCCACGGTGTGCGTTACGTAAACGAAGTCGCGTACCGCGAATTCATCACCGAGCATCTGCCGCAGAATGAGTTCTTCGGTGAAGCGCTGCGTGACAAGCTGATCTACTACCCGACGGTCACCCGCGAGCCCTTCGAGAACGAAGGCCGTCTGACCGACCTGATGCGCAGTGGCAAGCTGTTCAGCGACATCGGCCTGCCGCCGATCAACCCGCAGGATGACCGTGCGATGTTGTGCGGCAGCCCGAGCATGCTCGACGAGACCAGCGAAGTGCTCAACAGCTTCGGCCTGACCGTTTCGCCGCGTATGCGTGAGCCGGGCGACTATCTGATCGAGCGTGCGTTCGTCGAGAAGTAAATCGATCTACAGAAACCCGCCTCATCCTTGAAGGGTCAGGCGGGTTTTTTAATGCGCGGGATTTGTTGCCGGCATGACTTCAAGCACGCAGATGACGCCGGCCTGCGGGTAATGCCAGCGAACGTCCAGATCCCAGAACCGGGCACCGTAGCGACGCTCTGGCGTGGGCAACTGATAGGCCGGGCGCGGGTCTTGCGCGAGGCACTGTTCGACCAGCTCGACCAACGGCTCGTTCAGGCGCAGGGCGTGTTCACGGGCCTGCATCAGTGCACTGTCCTGCCAGTGCACCGGAATCAGCTCAGGTGCCGCGCTGGCGACGCCGTTGCGAGCGTCGCTGACTGCATCGGCGTAAGGCACGTAAGGCTTGATGTCCAGCACCGGCGTACCGTCCAGCAAATCGATGCCCGACAGCCAGAGGCGGCCGGGTTCGACCTTGTCCAGCTTGACCACCGATTGCCCGATGCCGTTGGGGCGATGTGTCGCGCGTGTAGCGAACACGCCCATCGACTGATTGCCGCCAAGGCGGGGCGGGCGCACTTTGAGGCGCGGCTTGTCTTCCAGCGCCAGATGAAACAGAAACAGCAGCCAGACATGGCTGACCTGCTCCAGACCCTGAACAGCGTCGCCCTGATCGAAAGGTGCCACCAGCTCCAGCACCCCGCGTGCTGCCGGGGCCAGCTGCGGTTGGCGCGGTATGGCGAACTTCTCCTTGAAGCAGGAGCGCACGAAGCCGACAGGGGAGACGTTGTAGCTCATGGTCTCAACCGGTTAAGCCACGAACGCGCAGGGTCAGACCCTTGAGGAAGTTGCGCAGCAGTTGATCGCCGCACGCGCGGTAATTGGTATGTCCGACCTTGCGGAACAGTGCACTCAATTCCGGCTTGGAGACCGGGAAGTCAGCGGATTTGAGGATGGCGTGCATGTCGTCTTCTTTCAGCTCGAACGCGACGCGCAGTTTTTTCAAAACGATGTTATTGGTGATCGGCAGTTCGATGGGCTGCGGCGGACGGCTGTCATCCTTGCCACGCTTGAAGTAGACCAGGCCGTCAAGAAAGTGCGCCATGATTTCATCGCTGCACTCGAGGTAGCCTTCTTCTTCCTCTTTTTTCATGAAGGCGATGACGTCGCTTTTCGACACTTCATAGCCGGTCAGAGCGGTGATTTCGACGATCTTGCTGTCGCTGATATCGAGCATGTAGCGCACGCTGCGCAATACATCGTTGTTCATCATAAGGCGTGAGTCCTGGTAGTCGTATGGCGGTGCGGGAAGATGATCACGCGCGCTGTAATGAGGTGGTGTGCGGCGGTCAGAACTTTTCCTTGCTCGTCATGTAGCGCCATTGGCCTTCTGGCAACTTACCCATGGACACACCGCCAATGCGGATGCGCCGGATGGAGACGATCTTCAAGCCGACGGCTTCGCACAATTGCGCGATGATGCCGGGCTGCGGGTTTTTCATGGCAAAGCGCAGACGGTTTTCGTTCTGCCAACTGGCCTTTACAGCCGGCAATTCCTTGCCCTTGTACGTCAGGCCATGATTGAGGCGATTCAGGCCGTGAGCAACCATGTCGCCCGTGATTTCCACCACGTATTCCTGCTCGATCTTGCTGCGGTCGTCGGTGAGCTTGCGCAGGATTTTCCAGTCCTGGCTGAACACCATCAGGCCGCTGGCATTGGCCTGCAGGCTGGAAATCGGCTCGAGACGCATGAAGTGGCCTTTGAGCGGGCGCTTGCTGTAGCTGTGCTCTTCGGACAGGGTGCCAGGCGTGATCATCTGCAAGGCGCTTTCGGCACTGGCGGAGGCTGGCTTGTGCAGGATAATCGTCACCGCTTCCGGAGAATCGGCCTTGGCGTCCGGGCTCAGCTCGACTTTCTGGGTGCTGACCTTGAAATGCGGCTCTTCGATAACCACGCCATCCACAGTGACCCAGCCACCTTCGATAAACAGTTCGGCCTCCCGGCGGGAGCAGCCCACCAGTTCGATAAGGCGTTTGGAGAGGCGAATGGGGTCTGTCATGACAAAAAAGCCGCTTACTGATGAGAAAGGCGCCATTGTAACCGCCTGCGCCCGGTTAATCGCGGCAACATTGCATTTGTGCCGCAATCGGCCTCAATCCCGACCCTCGAGCCGCATCCTGAGCATGGGGTAGGGGTTTCCAAGACCATCCACTGCCGAGCGACTGACGATTTTGAAGCCATGCTTGCAATAGAAGCCGAACGCGCGCGGATTCTGCTCGTTGACGTCCAGCTCGACGATGCCGAAGTGCCGTATGGCGTGTTGCAGCAGGTAAGTCCCGAGGCCCTGACGCCGATGCTCCGGAGCGATGAACAACATGTCCAGCTTGTCTTTGTTGACGCCCGCAAAGCCGGTGATGCTCGAGTTGTCATCGCGGGTGCAGAACAGTGTCACGCTGTCCAGATACTGGCTCAACAAGCCTTTGAGCCTGACGATGTACGCTTCCGGCATGAAGTCATGGGTGGCGCGTACCGAGCGCTCCCAGACGTCAGTCAGTTCCGGATAATCCTCTTGGCGCGGTGCATATAGTCGCATCTCGGTAGCTCCTTGTTGCCGATTCTGCATAGACAACAGCCGCGCACAAAAAAGCCCTGCCGTTTCAGAAGGCAGGGCTTTTTCAGGCAGCGCTTTTCAGCCAGATACACCCGAGCTTAAAGCACCTCGGCCCACAAGTCGTATTCGTCAGCATCGGTCACGCGGCACATGATCTTGTCGCCGGGCTGGACAGTGCTGCCATCTTCCAGACCGATAAAAACGTTGCCGTCGATTTCCGGCGCGTCGAAGAAGCAACGGCCCACCGCGCCGCGTTCATCCACTTCGTCGATCAGCACTTCGATTTCCTTGCCGATCTTCATTTGCAGGCGGGCGGCACTGATCGCCTGTTGATGGGCCATGAAGCGGTCCCAGCGATCCTGTTTGACATCATCCGGCACGATGGCTGCGTCCAGCAGGTTGGCGGGCGCGCCCTCGACCGGCGAGTACTGGAAGCAGCCGACGCGGTCCAGCTGGGCTTCGGTCAGCCAGTCCAGCAGGTACTGGAAGTCTTCCTCGGTTTCGCCGGGGAAGCCGACAATGAATGTCGAACGGATGATCAGATCAGGGCACTGCTCGCGCCAGTTCTTGATACGCGCCAGGGTCTTGTCTTCGAAGGCCGGGCGCTTCATCAGCTTGAGGATCTTCGGGCTGGCGTGCTGGAACGGGATGTCCAGGTACGGCAGGATCTTGCCGGCGGCCATCAGCGGGATCAGTTCGTCGACGTGCGGGTACGGGTAAACATAGTGCAGGCGTACCCAGACGCCCATCGAGCCGAGGGCCTGACACAGCTCGGTCATGCGGGTCTTGATCGGCTGACCGTCCCAGAAACCGGTGCGGTATTTGACATCGACGCCATAGGCGCTGGTGTCTTGAGAAATCACCAACAGCTCTTTTACGCCTGACTTGACCAGGCGCTTGGCTTCGTCCAGCACATCACCGACGGGGCGGCTGACCAGCTTGCCGCGCATCGACGGGATGATGCAGAAGCTGCAACTGTGGTTGCAGCCTTCGGAGATTTTCAGGTAGGCGTAATGGCGCGGCGTCAGCTTGATGCCCTGCGGCGGCACCAGGTCGATCAGCGGATTGTGATCATGGCGTGGCGGCACCACGTCGTGCACCGCATTGACCACCTGCTCGTACTGCTGCGGGCCGGTCACCGACAGCACGCTCGGGTGCACATTGCGAATGACACTCGCATCGACGCCCATGCAGCCGGTGACGATCACCTTGCCGTTTTCCTTAATCGCTTCACCGATCACTTCCAGTGACTCGGCCTTGGCCGTGTCGATGAAGCCACAGGTATTGACCACGACCACGTCGGCGTCCTCGTAGGTCGCCACGACTTCGTAACCTTCCATGCGCAGTTGGGTCAGGATGCGTTCAGAATCAACGAGCGCCTTCGGGCAACCCAGAGAAACGAATCCAACCTTGGGGGCGGACGGCGTGGTAACGGTGGACATGGCAAACCTCGGCGTGAAGGGCGCTCGTGCGCAAAGCGCAGGCACCGACTGGGCGCTGGGTGCGCCTCTGATCAAAAAGTGCGCAATTCTAGCGGTGAGCGGGCGGGATGACCAGCGTTAGGGTGATAATTGCGATGGGGGCTGGTCATGAGCCCTCGTTGCCAACGGTAGTCAGGCATGAAAGCATGGTGGCGTGCCATGGTACGCCACCCTTGTCGTAGCTGATTGTTAGTGCAGATGCTGAGTCGATCGCTATCTCGCCAGCGAATCGCCCGGTCATCGTTTCGCTGTGTTCTCATAACTGGCAATCGGCTGTGGGAGGTGCCCATTCACCTTGACTTTCTGAGTGCCGGGTTTTCTGTATCAAACCCGTGTGCGGCCAGTGCTGTTTTGAGTCTGGCGTCCAGCGGTCCCTCAAGCTTCAAAGCGTCTACAATAACGCGTGCTCTGCTAAGCCCATGGCTAATCTGGTTCTTATCTGCGTCCTCAGCATAGGAAAAACCACGCCCGGTAGATTGCATACTTAAGGAGGCGCTGCAAAAATAGCCAACTGTCCCCACCCTTGGCACACTAAGTTCCTTCAACAGCCTCCCTCTCCGTGAGCGTTACGCGCGTGCAGAAGACCTTCTCCGAACTCGAATATACCGGCAAGAAAAAGCAGACTCGCCGAGATCGCTTCCTGGCTGACCTTGAACAGTTGGTGCCCTGGGCCCTGCTGGAGGCGCAAGTGGCGCCGTTTTATAGCAACACCGCAGGCAAGCGCGGACGCCCTGCGATAGGGGTGTCGCGCATGTTGCGCATGTACGTCGTGCAGCAGTGTTTCGGTTTCTCCGATGAAGGTTGCGAAGATGCCGTCTACGACAGCCAGGCCATCCGCGGTTTTATGGGTATCGACCTGGGTCGCGAGTCTGCACCGGATGCCACCACCTTGCTGCGTTTTCGCCGCTTGCTGGAAGTCCATCAGCTAACCCGGCTGCTGTTTGAAACGATTAACCAGCATCTGGCCAGCCGGGGGCTGCTGCTCAAGGAAGGCACTATCGTCGACGCTACTCTGATCGCCGCGCCGCCCTCGGTCAAGAACCGAGAAGGCAAGCGTGATCCTGAGATGCATCAGGCCAGGAAAGGCAATCAATGGCACTTTGGGATGAAGGCCCACATTGGTGTAGACGCCACGTCGGGGCTGGTGCACAGCGTAGTAGGGACGGCCGCTAACGTGGCGGATGTCACCCAGGTTGGCCAGTTGCTTCACGGTGACGAAACCTATGTTTCGGGTGACGCTGGATACACCGGTGCGGCCAAGCGACCGGAGCATGCTGAACGGGACGTTATCTGGTCGATTGCAGAACGGCCAAGCAGTTACAAGCAGCACGGCGAAGGCAGCGTGCTGTATCGGGTCAAGCGCAAAATTGAATATGCCAAGGCGCAACTGCGTGCCAAGGTCGAGCACCCCTTCCAGGTAATCAAGGTGCGCTTCAATCATCGCAAGGTTCGCTACCGTGGGCTGGAAAAGAATACAGCGCAGTTGTTCAGTTTGTTTGGGTTGGCCAATCTGATGCTGGCCAAGCGGTATTTACAACAGACGGCAGGATAAATCCGTCTGAAAGGCGGGACTGGCCCGCCTTTCAGCAAAATGAGGGCAGAAATCTGCTCGAGAAACGTAAAATAAGGCCGGCAGGTTGAAAAAAACCGGCTTGGAAATGGGGACGGTGCGAACGGGTTAATTGTTCAGCGTCTCCTTAAGGAGGCGCTGATTTATTCGATTTTTCGTCCCTGCAACGCTCTGGAGGCCTTGATTTATCTGGGGGCAACAGCTGGGTTTTAGAATAAATCAGCGTCTCCTTAAAGGCGTATGTTCGACAAAACCGTCTGCCGGGATACCGCTCAGAGTTTTTAGTTCCTCCGCCAGTCGCGCGGCTGTTTCAAGATCGCCATTTATGTAAAGGATGGCGGAGTCTGTTCGTTTGCCATAATTGGCCGGGCCCGCGACTTTGCCTTGTGTCACGGATTTGTCTCTATCGATCAAAGTGACCATTGCGTGAGCCAGTTGGGCCGCATACTTGGGCTCCACGCCAATAGTGAGGCGCCCGGAATCTTTGCCAGGGTCGCGATCTTTCTTGGGCATGAGTCGGTAGAACCCATCTCTGGATTCAGGGCGTTCAGCCATGAATGCGTTCAAATCGAGTTCTTTGTTTCTGAGATGATCCTGACTCTGCGGGCGAATAATCAGTTGATTCTGTTCATTCAGAGCTTTCAGGGTATGCAGATAATTACTCTGCTGCCTCGTATTCATGGGCGTTGTGCCGGGCACGTCATCTTTGTACATCATGTAAACATGCTCCTCATCTTTGCGTCGAGCCTTTTGCGCGGCCTCCGCCCACTGTTGCAAGCTGGCAAATGTCTTTTTTGCCGACAACTGCGCTTCCGCCAATTTTATTGCGTTGGTAACCGAGCTAGTGTGCTGTTCGCGAAATATCTTTTCGTTATTTTCGGCTACACTTCAGATGTCATCCCAGCCGTGGAGAGCTTATCGTGAGCGCTCTGGACATCACGCTTAGCCTTGAAGAAACGATCGAACTCAAACGACGCGTTCGCTCTGCCACCATACCTCAGCGAGAGGGTCGTCGAGCACGCATAATCCTGCTGGCTGCCGAAGGTGAAACCCGAGACAACATTGCACGTTTGACGGGCTTTTCCTGCCCAACGATCACGCTCTGGTGCCAGCGTTTCCAGGCTCGTCGACTGGACGGACTGGTCGACGAACCTGGGCGTGGACGCAAGTCATCTTTGCCTGCCGAGACAGTTCGCCGTGTCCTGGAACAGGTCACCCGTCCTCGCATCGGAGAACCACGCTGGAGCTGTCGGAGCATGGCAAAGGCGGCGGGTATTTCCTCGACCACCGTCCATAAGCTGTGGGCTGCCAATGATTTAAAGCCCCACCTGACGCGCACATTCAAGTTGTCCAACGATCCGCAGTTTGAGGAGAAATTCTGGGATGTGATCGGGCTTTATCTGGCCCCACCGGATAAGGCTTTAGTGTTGTGCTGTGATGAGAAAAGCCAGGTTCAGGCGTTGGAGCGAACACAGCCGGGTTTGCCTTTGGGCATCGGTCATATCCAGACTAAATCCCATGATTACACCCGTCATGGCACGGTCACGTTATTCGCCGCACTGCATTACCTCCAAGGAAAATTGATCAGCAGCATCGAGCGTCAGCACCGGCATCAAGAGTGGTTGGCCTTTCTCAAGAAGATCAATAAAGAAACGCCCAAACACCTCCAGCTTCATCTGATCGTCGATAACTACGCGACCCACAAGCATGCCGCAGTGAAGGCCTGGCTGGCGAAGCATCCGCGTTTTCATATTCATTTCACGCCGACCTCCAGCTCTTGGATGAACATGGTTGAACGCTTCTTTCGAGACATCACGGTGTATCTTCGCGACGGCAGTTTTGCCTCGGTTCGCGAGCTGGAGAGCTCCATTACAGCGTTCATGGCGTTACGTAATGCTCAGCCGACCCGATACGTTTGGAACGCAAAGGGAGAGGAGATTCTGAACAAAATTCAACGGGCGCGTGAAGCACTTGAAACCGCAGGCAATAAGTAACTTATTTCGAAAACATCACACTAGATCCGCCTTCCTCTGGGTTCATGCGTCTGCCCGGCATCCTGTCCAAGCGAGGAGCGGTAGCCATTTTTTCATTAATCACTTGAGCGATCTGCTCCCTCTGGCTTTTTACACCAACGAGGTGCGTAGCGACCTTGAAGAACTTGTTCGCCTTGGACGGCTGATCAGGTTTAAGCACGGTAATCTCGCCGCTCTCTGCGGCACTGATCTTATAACTTTTACCGTTGACCTCCAGGTGGCCCTCGGATTTAAGCGCCTGGATATCATCGAGACTTGAATGCCTAGGGAGGCGCTGATTTATTCGATTTTTCGTCCCTGCAACGCTCTGGAGGCCTTGATTTATCTGGGGGCAACAGCTGGGTTTTAGAATAAATCAGCGTCTCCCTAGGGAGACGCTGAACAATTAACCCGTTCGCACCGTCCCCATTTCCAAGCCGGTTTTTTTCAACCTGCCGGCCTTATTTTACGTTTCTCGAGCAGATTTCTGCCCTCATTTTGCTGAAAGGCGGGCCAGTCCCGCCTTTCAGACGGATTTATCCTGCCGTCTGTTGTAAATACCGCTTGGCCAGCATCAGATTGGCCAACCCAAACAAACTGAACAACTGCGCTGTATTCTTTTCCAGCCCACGGTAGCGAACCTTGCGATGATTGAAGCGCACCTTGATTACCTGGAAGGGGTGCTCGACCTTGGCACGCAGTTGCGCCTTGGCATATTCAATTTTGCGCTTGACCCGATACAGCACGCTGCCTTCGCCGTGCTGCTTGTAACTGCTTGGCCGTTCTGCAATCGACCAGATAACGTCCCGTTCAGCATGCTCCGGTCGCTTGGCCGCACCGGTGTATCCAGCGTCACCCGAAACATAGGTTTCGTCACCGTGAAGCAACTGGCCAACCTGGGTGACATCCGCCACGTTAGCGGCCGTCCCTACTACGCTGTGCACCAGCCCCGACGTGGCGTCTACACCAATGTGGGCCTTCATCCCAAAGTGCCATTGATTGCCTTTCCTGGCCTGATGCATCTCAGGATCACGCTTGCCTTCTCGGTTCTTGACCGAGGGCGGCGCGGCGATCAGAGTAGCGTCGACGATAGTGCCTTCCTTGAGCAGCAGCCCCCGGCTGGCCAGATGCTGGTTAATCGTTTCAAACAGCAGCCGGGTTAGCTGATGGACTTCCAGCAAGCGGCGAAAACGCAGCAAGGTGGTGGCATCCGGTGCAGACTCGCGACCCAGGTCGATACCCATAAAACCGCGGATGGCCTGGCTGTCGTAGACGGCATCTTCGCAACCTTCATCGGAGAAACCGAAACACTGCTGCACGACGTACATGCGCAACATGCGCGACACCCCTATCGCAGGGCGTCCGCGCTTGCCTGCGGTGTTGCTATAAAACGGCGCCACTTGCGCCTCCAGCAGGGCCCAGGGCACCAACTGTTCAAGGTCAGCCAGGAAGCGATCTCGGCGAGTCTGCTTTTTCTTGCCGGTATATTCGAGTTCGGAGAAGGTCTTCTGCACGCGCGTAACGCTCACGGAGAGGGAGGCTGTTGAAGGAACTTAGTGTGCCAAGGGTGGGGACAGTTGGCTATTTTTGCAGCGCCTCCCTAGGGAGACGCTGATTTATTCTAAAACCCAGCTGTTGCCCCCAGATAAATCAAGGCCTCCAGAGCGTTGCAGGGACGAAAAATCGAATAAATCAGCGCCTCCCTAGGAATGCTTTGATAGGCGTGATACAGCTCACTCTGCTCGTCCCACCCAAGGCCCGGTCCCGCGCTCACCAGCGGGTTTAGAGCACCGGCCAAAAGACGTTGCAGGGGCAAATCCTCCGGCGGGTCGAGCAAACCTATCAGTAGCAGGCGTTCGCGGGCGTCATCGCGCAAGAGCGTCAGTGCGAACGTATCGTCAATGATCATGTTGCATGCCCCTTTGCCATCAAACCTCAAGGGCTGCATCTTCATGCCTTGTGAAAAGTCATCAAGCAAGGTCTTGTAGAAAAGGTTACTCATCAACTGTACCAACACTGGGAGTTACACTTTAGGTGGCGCAATGGCTCGAAAGGGTTCCCATCAAGGCCTGCGACCTGTTCGATTCGCGCCCTTCAACGCGTCGAGAATGCGTGTGAGTGTTCATTGAGACTTGATGGTGAGTTCCTATACAGCAGTGCGCGATCACGATGATGAGCCTCTCATCCATCTTAGAAAGAGAATTACCTTGACCGCTGCGTTATGCTTCGCGCCATCGCGCCGAGGCATGTCAATGTCTGGCTGAATCTGAATTGTTACGCCTTGTGATGTTCTCAGTGTTGAACCTCATGTCTGGTTTCCGGGAGTAGTGGATGAGTCAAGCAAACAGTCATGCGGAGGCCGGCGGCGCTGCCAAGCCCATCGGGTTGCTGATCGCCGCGGTAGGGGTGGTTTATGGCGATATCGGCACCAGTCCGCTGTACACCCTCAAGGAGGTGTTTCAGGGTGGTTACGGTGTGGACGTGACCCATGACGCGATTCTCGGCGTGCTGTCGCTGATCTTCTGGTCGCTGATCTGGGTGGTTTCCTTCAAATACATGGCGTTCGTACTGCGTGCCGATAACCAGGGCGAGGGCGGCATCATGGCGCTGATGGCCCTGGCGCGGCGAGCGTCGGCCAAGCATCCCCGGCTGCAAATGATGATGGTGGTGTTCGGACTGTTCGGCGCCGCATTGTTCTACGGTGACAGCATGATCACCCCTGCAGTTTCGGTGTTGTCGGCGATGGAAGGGCTGGAACTTGCGTTTGATGGCCTCGATCACTGGATCGTGCCCATGGCGCTGATTGTGCTGGTGGGCCTGTTTCTGATTCAGCGTCATGGCACCGCGCGCATCGGTGTGCTGTTCGGGCCGGTGATGGTGGTCTGGTTTCTGGTGCTGGGTGCGCTGGGCGTATACGGCATCATGCAGTCGCCGGAGGTGCTGAAGGCGGTCAATCCGGCATGGGGGCTGAATTTTTTCATCATTCATCCGGGGATCGGCGTTGCCATTCTGGGCGCCGTGGTCCTGGCGCTGACCGGCGCCGAAGCGCTGTATGCCGACATGGGGCACTTTGGTCGCAAGCCGATCTCGCGCGCCTGGTTCATCCTCGTATTGCCCGCGCTGCTGCTCAACTATTTCGGGCAAGGCGCGCTGGTGCTGGGCAATCCTGAAGCGGTACGTAACCCGTTCTACCTGCTCGCGCCGGGCTGGGCGCTGCTGCCGCTGATCGGGCTGTCGACGATGGCGACGATCATTGCGTCTCAGGCGGTGATCTCTGGCGCGTTCTCGATGACGTTGCAGGCGATTCAATTGGGTTACATCCCGCGGATGCACATTCAGCACACCTCCAGTGACGCGCAGGGGCAGATCTATATCGGTGCCGTGAACTGGGCGCTGATGGCCGGTGTGATCATGCTGGTGATCGGTTTCGAGTCGTCTGGTGCGCTGGCATCCGCCTACGGCGTGGCGGTTACCGGGACCATGCTCTGCACCACGATTCTGGTGTCGACGGTCATGCTGATGCTCTGGAAATGGCCACCGCTGCTGGCCGTGCCGCTGTTGATCTGCCTGTTGCTGGTGGACGGCCTGTTCTTCGCCGCCAACGTGCCGAAAATCTTTCAGGGCGGGGCGTTTCCAGTGTTGGCGGGTGCGGTGCTGTTCATCCTCATGACCACCTGGAAGCGTGGCAAACAGCTACTGGCTGAGCGAATCGACGAAGGCGGACTGCCATTGCCGATCTTCATCGGCAGCATTCGCGTACAGCCGCCGCATCGTGTGCAAGGCACGGCAGTGTTTCTGACTGCACGTTCGGACGCTGTTCCCCATGCGCTGCTGCACAACATGCTGCATAACCAGGTGCTGCATGAGCAGGTGGTGTTGCTGACCGTGGTGTATGAAGACTCCCCGCGGGTGCCCGCCGCACAGCGCTTCGAAGTGGAATCCTATGGCGAAGGCTTCTATCGGGTGATCCTGCACTTCGGCTTCATCGACGAGCCGGATGTGCCTGCTGCGCTGGCACTGTGTCACCTGGCAGAGCTGGACTTCAGTCCGATGCGCACCACGTACTTCCTCAGTCGCGAGACAGTCATCCCGTCGAAAATGGATGGCATGGCGCGCTGGCGCGAAGCGTTGTTCGCCTTCATGCTCAAGAACGCCAATGGCAACCTGCGCTTCTTCAAGCTGCCGTTCAACCGGGTGATCGAACTGGGTACGCAGGTCGAGATGTAAACGTGCAGGCATGAGCCCTGACGCATAAAAAAATCCCGGCAACCTTACGGTGCCGGGATTTTTTGTGCCCTGAGGTGTGCCCAGGCAAATGCTTATTGGGCAGTGGCTTTGCCCTGACGCTTGTTGATGGCGTCGATCAGGCGTTTGGCCAGCGCCGGGTAGTCTTCATCGAAGTGATGACCGCCTGGCAACTGCACGGCCTCGCCAACTGCGGTGGTATCGGTGCAGCCGCTGTCCTTCTTCTCTTCGATGCCGTAGACGCAGAACACCTTGGCAGCTGGCAGCTTGGCCATTTCCTGTCCGGTGGTGGCTTCTTTACCCGCGTTGCCGAGCCAGCCGTCAACGTGAATCTCGAAGCTGCCGGTGCGGGCGAAGGCCAGCAGAATGATCGCGTCGACCCGGTTCTGGTCTTCCGCCGCCAGACGGTTGTAGATCGCCGGCATCACGTCCGCGCCGAATGAGTAACCGGCCAGGATGAAGCGCTTGGTGCCCCATTTCTGCCGGTAGTGGTTCATCAGGTCGGTGAGGTCGACGGCGGTCTGTTCCGGGGTCTTGTGTTCCCAGTAGTAGCGCAGCACGTCGATGCCGACGACCGGATAGCCCATTTTGGCCATGTCACCCGCGACGACCTTGTCCAGGTCGCGCCAGCCGCCGTCGCCGGACATAAACAGTGTCACGGTATCGGATGGCTGGCTGGCCGGGACTTCAACGACCGGAATACCCAGGCCGCCGCTGTCGTTTTCGCCCAGCAGCAGATGGCGCAGTTCAGTGTTAAGAACCTGCGGCAGGGGAATGTCGTAGTCGCTGATGCTGGTGTCGGCGTTGGTCTGATCGCGCACGAAGGCCGCACTCGGATCATCCGGAGCGTCGTTCCACGCTGCCAGCCAGTGCCCGTGCGGCGCTTTCTGTGGCAGTGGCACGTCGCAGATCTGTGGCGGTTTCTCGTCTTCCTCCAGAACAGGTGGAGGATTGGAAACGTGCTCAAGCGCAAAGCCCACTGAAATAGCCTGCGCCTTGTCATCGGTCTGCGCGGCCAGCCAGCGCCATGCCAGCGTTGCGCCAGGGCCTATGCCGCCGACCACCTTTGCCGGTCCGTCGAGTTTCTGCAGTGCGGCCTGAAAGGTCTTCTCTTGCAAGACGCAATCGTCTTTGGGCAGCACCACCTGAATGATGCGCGCCGACGCATCTTTGCTGATCGCCAGCAATTGCTTGTCGGTGAGCATTTCTTCAGCGGTGACGGCCAGGGCAATGCGAGTCTTGACGCTGGTCGCCGGAGCTACGCTGGTCAGCGGCGCTCCGCTTTCCAGGTTCAGGTGTTCCAGCGATGCAGGTGGAGCGGGGCGGTTCCAGATCCATATTCCCAAAGCTACGGCTAAAAGAACAATTACCAGTGCTGCAAGCAACTGGCGCCAAGAGCGTCGAATCATCAGCGTTTCACCAATCCAGTCAAGCCGCCCGCAATCAGGGCGGCGGTGTCAGCCAGTGCCACAAGCGGATCGAGTCCGGCAGGCACGGCCATATAACGAGGTTCCCAATCGGGCTGGAACTTGTCCTTGAAGCGGCGCAGCCCCTGGAAGTTGTAGAGCTGTTCGCCACGACGGAAGATCATCGAGCCCAGGCGCTGGGTGATCGGCGCGCCTCGTCGAGGTTGCAGGCCGGACAACGGCACCATGCCCAGGCTGAAGCGGGCATAGCCTTGGGCTTTATAATGCAGAATCAGGCCGACCATCATGAATTCCATGGTCAACTTCGGCGCGTCCGGGTGAGAGCGCATCAGGTCCAGGCTGGCCAGTTCCAGGCTTGTGGTTTCCAGCAGGTTGGAAAAGGCGACCGGCTTGCCCAAGAAGTGGACGATGGCAATGCGGAAATATTTCAGGTACTCGGGGCTGAAGCGACCCAGCGAAAAGCCTTTTTCGCGCACGTTCTTGCCGGTCAGCCAGGCATCGGAAATCACTTTCAGCTCGTCGATGGGCGCCTGGCCCGGTTCGTAGATTTCCAGCGAAAGACCATCACGCCCACCCCGGTTCCAGGTGTAGCGCAGGTCTTTCATTTCCTTGCCCTTGGCTTCCATGTCAAAGCGTCGCAGGTCAACGCGGGCTTCTTCGCCGAGCTTGATGGCTGTCTGGCCAATGTCCATGTAGAACGGCAGGTTTTCCGCGCGCACCTGGTAGAACACCGGGCGAGCATGGTGCACGTCGCACAGGTCACGGAACTGCCAGATCAGCTCGGCACGTTGCTGGGTCGGCCCGATCGGATCGTAAAGCGCAACCAGACTGCGTCCGCGGTGCGAGTACATCAGAAATGCGTTGCCCGCCGGATGAAACAGGATGGCCTTGTCGCCGGTCAGCACCAGCCCGCCGTCGGGCTGGCTGGAGGCTTTGAGAATTTCGGCGGCCTTGTCCAGATCGGCCGCATCAGGCAGCTTGATCACCGGCCTTGCGGTGCGCAGCAGCCAGGTCAGCGAGACCACGACCAACAGCACTGCACTGCCTAAAGCCGAACGCAGGCCGCGCGGCGCATCTGCATCGAGGGTGAACTGCCACCACAACTGATGGCTGTAGGGCACGTCCTGATAAGCGAACAGCAGCAGCCAGATAGAAGCACCTACCACGCAGATGCTGGCAATCAGGTAGACCGGCGAGAACGGCAACTCCAGCAGGCGACTTGGACGGTAGAACGAACGGCGGAAAGTCAGCAGCAGGCAGGCAGTCAGCAGCAGCATGCTGGCTTCTTCCCAGTCGAAGCCCTTGAGTATCGACAGCACTGCACCGACCAGCAGCAAAATAGACGTCAGCATCCAGGCGGCCGACAGCCTGCGGCGCAAGCCCTGAGCGAGCAACAGGCACAGCACGCCGACAAGGCTGGCCCCAAAGTGCGAGGCATCGATCAGTCGGTGCGGAATCATGAAGCCGACGTTTTCCAGCCGGGTATCGATTTCAGGGGTGGCACCAGAGAAGAGCAGCACCACCCCCGACAAGAAAACCAGCAGTGCCAGAATCGGCGCTGCCAACCCGGACGCGACGCGCGTGGCCTGCTTGGTTGGCAGGAGGCGCTGCGCCTCGGTGAACAACAGGGTCAGACAGGCCAGCAACAGCGGCAGCATCACGTAGATCAAGCGATACAGCAGCAGCGCAGCGGCCAGCGGTGCAGCGCCCAGTTCGTTGGCAAACGCGGCCAGCAGGATCGCCTCGAACACGCCGACGCCGCCCGGAACATGGCTGAGTACCCCCGCAGCGAGGGCCAGCAGGTAGATCAGGATGAATGCGCCGAGCGGTGGCGCATGCGGCAGTAACAGATAAAGCACCATTGCTGCAGCAGCGACGTCCAGTGCGGTAATCACCAACTGAATCAACGTCAGCTTCAGGTCCGGCAGGCGCAGGGTTCGGCGCCCGAGGCGGACCAGAATATTGTGCGGGATGTCCTGCTCAGGCAAGCGGCGGCGATAGATGAAAAGCGCCAGCATCAGGCTGCCAGCCAGTACCGCTGTGGCGACGACAGCCAGTACTTCCACCGGAAGCTTGAGCGCCAGTGACGCGCCGGACAGGTTGCTCAACGTAGCCAGTGCAGCCAGCGGCGGCAGTGCGCAGCCCAGCGAGAGGCTGGCAAATACCGTCATCCGGGCAATTTCGATCGCGCCCACGCCGTAGCGTGAATAAAGGCGGTAACGCACTGATCCGCCAGACAGCATCGAGAGGCCGACCGCATTGCCGATGGCAAATGAGGTGAAACCACCGAGAAGCAGCGTTTTGACGGGCAGATCGACGTTCGCATAGCGACTGGCGGACAGTTCATAGCCCATCAGGATGATGTAACCGATCACCGCAGCAAGCAGTGCGCCGCCCAGCGCGGGCAGGGGGACTGCGAACAGCGAGTCGTGCAGCGCGTACCAGTCCATTTCGACCAGCATGTGGCGGCAGGCGATCAGGGCCAGACCGAATAACAGCATCATTACCGCCAGCCCGATAGGCTGTCGGTATTTGCTTAGCAGCTCCCGCCAGTGCAGGCGCGGTGGGGTGCTGGATTGTTCGGCATCAACTGCTTTATGGGAATCTGACGTGTTGTCGCGCATCAATCACTCCTTGGATCGTGCGCGACAGGATGGAGGTATACAGCCAAGTTACCAATCCCTACGCAAAAAATATTTCAGGATGTTAGCGCGTCAACGTCTAACGAGCGAATAACGATTCAAACCCGGTGAAGCTGTTCAGCTGTGGTTCAGTAGTGATTCAGCTTAGTAACAGCCTATCGGCAGCGCCTGCAAAAACTGTCGTCGCCGAGCACATTACGTTACAGCTGTGATGATAGGGTTTCAAAGGGCGTAGCAAAAAGTCTTTTTTGTCAGACAGTTAGCTGTTGCCTGGAGAGGTTTTTGACCGGAAACAAAAAAGGCCACTCTTTCGAGTAGCCTTTCTTGATGTTTGGTTGCGGGAGCCGGATTTGAACCGACGACCTTCGGGTTATGAGCCCGACGAGCTACCAGACTGCTCCATCCCGCGTCTATGTGGCGGCATTCTACAGCCGAACGCCGAAGTGTCAACCCTTAATACCAAAAACAGATAAATGAGTGGGTTAGCGTGAGCCGCGCAGCACAGTCAGGGTCAGCGCGCCCCGCATCTCAAATCTTCGCCGCGTCGCGAAATCAGTGCAGGAAAGAAATACGCAGCGATGCTTTTCGAGCGCTGTCTAGTCCTGAAATAGGTTTACACCTGTTTCACGCTCAAAAACGCCCGATGCACCGCATCGGGCGTTTTGTATTTCAGGGATAAGTGTGGTCGCTCCCCATTGTAGATCTGCACCGATTCATCCACCATTTTCACTGCATCTGCCAAGTCTTTAGGCCGATGGAGTAGAAACTCGGTCTTCAAAATTCCGTTTATTCGCTCGGCCATAGCGTTCTGGTAACAGTCATAACCATCAGTCATCGAGCACCGGATTTCATGCCTGGTATGCAGCCGCTGATAGAGGTCGGAACAGTACTGGGCACCGCGATCTGAATGATGAATCAGCATCTGATCGGTTTTTCGCTCTCCTACCGCTTTTTCCAGTGCCTTTATCACCGACTGGGTATGCAGGCTTTCATGCACATGATGACCAACGATCTTGCGTGAGTACGCATCTGTCACAAGGCTCACATAGGCCACGCTTTCCTGTGTAGGCAGATAGGTGATGTCTGCAACCCAGACCTGTTCGGGTCCATTGGCCACGACTTGTTCAGGACCTGCTTTGAGCAGGTTGGGGTGGCGGCGAAAGCGATGATGACTATGAGTGGTCTTGTGATAAGCCCGTTTGCGCGGAACCAGCTCGCGCGCATCACGAAGGATGGTAAACAGACGGTCTCTACCCACGCACAACGACGCAGGAGCTTCGACGCTCATCAAGTAGTGCAGCTTGCGCGTTCCCAGCCTGGGCTGGCGACGCCGCTTTTCCAGGACGAAGTCCACCACCTCTTGGTCTTGGCGGACCTTCGCGTCAAAAGCGCGATTACGCTTGTAATACGCTTGACGCGAAATACCCATGAACAGGCAAGCCCTGGTAATGCTCAGGTCTTGGATTTGCCCTTGCGAGAGGACTTGCCGGGTCGCTTTTTTACGATGGAAACACCGTAGTCATTTTTCAAGACGTTCACGACAGCTTCAAAGAACTGGGCCTTCTGATTGCTCAGCACCAGCTGTTCTTCAAGCTCTTTAATCCGCTGCTCAGGTGTCGGCGGGAGTGTTGGCTCGGTCATGGACCTGTTCCTCGGCTCTCGAATTGATGCGCCTTGGCTCCAATCCTGTCGACCGTGCTTTCGTAACCAGACCAGCACCGTCGACCGGCCTTGGATGCCATAGCGTCGCTGGGCTTCTTTATAACTCAACTCGCCTTTTTCAACCTGATCTACGACCGATAATTTAAAGGCTAGCGTGTAATCGCGCTGGCTGCGCCTTTTGCCCGAATTCATTGAGTCCTCCTGAGGAAAGGTCAGAAGGTGTAAACCTTATTCAGGACGGGACACGCGCACAAAAAAAGCCACTCTTTCGAGTAGCCTTTTTTGATGTTTGGTTGCGGGAGCCGGATTTGAACCGACGACCTTCGGGTTATGAGCCCGACGAGCTACCAGACTGCTCCATCCCGCGTCTGTGTGGCGGCATTCTACAGAGAGATGGCGGAGTGTCAATAGTTAGTTTTAAAAAAGTGCTTTTTCTTCAATCGCTTAGCAGGCGGTTAGCAGGCCGATCCAACGTGTCGATAAGGGTTTGACGCCCGTATGACGGGTTCATCCCGCCTTGTGCAGGGCGTTCACCGGCTGATGACACACTTTTTCAGCAGCCTTTCGCATCATTAAGTGTTACTTGGCGATACGGGTGAGATACTGCGCGACCATGGATTCCCGAAACGCATCAGGTCATGACGCAGCGCAAGATCATCCACATCGACTGTGACTGCTTTTATGCAGCCATTGAAATGCGCGACGAGCCCGATCTCGCGGGCAAGCCTCTGGCAGTGGGCGGCTCGGCAGATCGACGCGGGGTGATCGCCACCTGCAATTATGAGGCGCGCGCTTACGGCGTGCGCTCGGCCATGTCCTCCCGGCATGCGCTCAAGCTCTGCCCGGACCTGACCATCGTCAAGCCACGCATGGACGCTTATAAAGAAGCATCGCGTGAAATTCATACCATCTTCCGTGACTACACCGATCTGATCGAACCATTGTCGCTGGACGAGGCGTTCCTGGATGTATCGAATGCCAGCCACTTTTCCGGCAGTGCGACGCGCATTGCTCAGGACATTCGCCGTCGCGTCTCGAATCAGTTGCATATCACGGTCTCGGCGGGCGTGGCGCCCAACAAGTTTCTGGCCAAGATCGCCAGTGACTGGAAAAAACCCAACGGGTTGTTCGTGATTACCCCGGATCAGGTCGAGGATTTTGTCGCTTCGCTGCCGGTCACCAAATTGCATGGCGTGGGCAAGGTCACCGCAGACAAACTGGGCCGCCTGGGGATCGTTGACTGCGCCGACCTGCGCAGCCGCAGCAAACTGGCCCTGGTGCGCGAGTTCGGCAGTTTTGGCGAGCGTCTCTGGAGTCTGGCGCACGGGATTGATGACCGTCCGGTGCAGAACGACAGTCGTCGTCAGTCAGTCAGCGTGGAAAATACCTACGATAACGACCTGCCCGATCTGGCTGCCTGCCTCGAAAAGCTACCCGCCTTGCTGGAAACCCTGACCACGCGCATGGAGCGAATGGAAGGCCAGTACCGGCCTGGCAAACCGTTCGTCAAAGTGAAATTCCATGATTTCACGCAGACGACGCTGGAGCAGTCCGGAGCCGGCAGGGACCTTGGCAGTTACGAGCAACTGCTGACTCAGGCGTTCGCCCGAGGCGGCAAGCCGGTCCGACTGCTGGGGGTCGGGGTGCGTCTGCACGATCTGCGTGCAGCGCATGAGCAACTCGAGTTGTTCTCGCGTTAATGGCTGGCCGCGCCAAGGGTGCACAGCCAGACGCATTATTCGCTTTGAGCAGGAACAGCGACCAGTCGGCCCGCGTCTCTGGCCAGAGACTCGAGAAACTCGCGTTGCAACTGGGGATCGTTGCGCGTCAGCTCGATCAGGTTCTGTTCCAGTTCGCTGGCTTCCTCTTCCAGACCCATGTCGGAAAGGCGCTTGACCCGATGCACCCACTGACTGACTTCATCATCTTCCAGATCGTCATAAATCAGTGCGTGAGCTTCCAGCAACTTGCCACGCAGCGAGTGGCTGATCGGCAAGCTGGCACTGGCATGCGCGCTGTCCTGATCGTCCTCGACACTGATGTACAAGCGGGTGATGCGGCTCAGGTCCTGTTCGGCGAACGGGCTGTCCAGCAGATTCAGACGCAACACGCCGTTGCGGTCCGTGCTCAGCTCATGGGTTTCAGCCCCGGCCTTGACGATCACCGGCCGCTCATTCCAGGGCAGGTCCGAGTTTTCGATGCGTTTGTCTTTCTGGACTTCGTCGATGCTCGCCAGGTTCTGCTCGGCGCGCCCGTGCGAAGGTGCATTCATGAACGGGTTGAGACCGGCAACGCCATAGTGAATCCAGTCTTTGGTCATGCTTTCCGGCAAATTACCCAGTGCAACGACATTGACGACGTTCGCGCCGACTCCGGCGACCACTGCCACTGCGCCAAGGGGGATTTCGTAGATTTCCCGCCACGGCTGATAAGGCGTGTAACGGTCATAGTGACGCGTAACCTCGAAGTCGGTGACCTCAAAGGATTTGTGTTCGTGGATGCGGATACGGCGTTGCGGCAACTCAAGCGTTTTGGGTTCGCCGATGTCGACCTGCAGCGTATGTTCGAGCAGTTTGCGCTCGACGCGCTCTTCGTGTTCGTTGCGTTGCGACAACTGGTTGGCACAGCCGCCGACGAGAAAAGTGCCGCACAGGACGACACTGCCGAGGCTTAAGGTGCTTCGTTTGAACATGAGATCTCAGATGCGGAGTGGGCGAGTGATGAGCGGCGCACCCTTTGCAGCAAGGATGCGCCTTTAGACTCAGCGTTTCACGCGACCCTGGATGAACGACAGCACATCCGCCACAGCAATGGCTTGCGGTTGCGACTCGGTACGGCTCTTGTATTCCAGATTGCCTTCGGCCAGACCGCGATCACTGACCACGATGCGATGCGGAATACCGATCAGCTCCATGTCGGCGAACTTGATGCCCGGGCTGGTTTTCTTGTCGCGATCATCGAGCAGCACTTCGAAGCCTGCGCCAGTCAGCTCGGCGTACAGCCGGTCGGTCGCTTCGCGGACCGCGTCTGTCTCGTAACGCAGCGGGATCAGTGCGATCTGGAAGGGCGCCAGTGTATCGTTCCAGATGATGCCGTTCTCATCGCTGTTCTGCTCGATGGCAGCAGCAACCACGCGGGAAACACCGATGCCGTAGCAACCCATTGCTAGGTTGACCGGTTTGCCGTTCTCGCCCAGTACCTGGCACTTCATCGCTTCGCTGTATTTGGTGCCCAGCTGGAAGATGTGCCCGACTTCGATGCCACGCTTGATTTCCAGCGTGCCTTTGCCATCCGGGCTTGGATCGCCGGCCACTACGTTGCGCAGGTCGGCAACGGTCGGTACTGGCAGATCGCGCTCCCAGTTGACGCCGAAATAGTGCTTGTCATCAATATTGGCACCGACGCTGAAGTCACTCATCAGCTCGACAGAACGGTCGATGATGCAAGGCAGCGGCAGATTCAGTGGGCCCAGCGAGCCTGCGCCCGCGCCGATCGCATCACGCAGTTCGGCTTCAGAGGCCATGACCAGCGGGCTGGCGACCAACTCTTGCTGGCTTGCCTTGATTTCGTTGAGCTCGTGATCGCCACGAATGATCAGCGCGATCAACTTGCCTTCTTCTGCCGCGTGGACAACCAGCGTTTTGACGGTTTTTTCAATCGGCAAACCAAAGCCTTCGACCAGTTGCGCAATGGTTTTGGCATTTGGCGTGTCGACCAGGCGCAGCTCTTCGGTCGCGGCCGGGCGGGAGGTCTCGCGTGGGACCGCTTCGGCTTTTTCGATATTGGCCGCGTAATCGGAGCCGTTGCTGAACACGATATCGTCTTCGCCGGATTCGGCCAGTACGTGGAACTCGTGAGAACCCGCACCGCCAATCGAACCGTTGTCAGCTTCGACCGGGCGGAATTTCAGACCCAGGCGACTGAAAATATTGCTGTACGCGAGGTGCATGCGGTCGTAAGTGACCTGCAGCGATGCGTTGTCGGCATGGAACGAGTAGGCGTCTTTCATGACGAATTCCCGGCCACGCATCAGGCCGAAACGCGGGCGGATTTCGTCACGGAATTTGGTCTGGATCTGGTACAGGTTGATCGGTAGCTGTTTATAGCTGTTGAGCTCATTACGGGCCAGATCGGTAATGACTTCTTCGTGGGTCGGGCCCAGGCAGAATTCACGGTTGTGGCGGTCGACCAGGCGCATCAGCTCCGGGCCATACTGCTCCCAGCGTCCGGATTCCTGCCACAACTCCGCAGGCTGGATGCCGGGCATCAGAATTTCGAGTGCGCCAGCGGCGTCCATTTCTTCACGCACAATGGCTTCGACCTTGCGCAGTACACGCAGGCCCATGGGCAGCCAGGTATAAAGACCGGATGCCAGTTTGCGAATCATGCCGGCACGCAGCATCAGCTGATGGCTGACCACGACCGCATCGGAAGGGGTTTCTTTCTGTGTGGCGAGCAAAAATTGACTGGTGCGCATGGTAGGCCGTTGTCGGTTGCTGAGACTGAATAAGACTTGGCATTGTACGGCGCTGATCCAGTGACGTACAGGGCAGGGCGGGCTTGCAGGGGGTTGCAAACAGGCTTTGAAGGCTTGAATGAAAAAGCCCAGCGTGTGCCGGGCTTCTTCTATTAACGAGTACTGAGTTGCGATTACAGGATCGAAATCGGGTAATCGACGATCAGACGGAACTCGTTGACGTCGCCTTCGCCCTCGTCGGCATTGGCGCGGTGCCATGCTTGACGAGCGCGGAAGGACAAGTCCTTGGCCGGGCCGTTTTGCACAACGTACTTGGCCTCAAGGTTGGTCTCGTGGTGTTCGCCATCAGCACCGTACAGGCCAGCATAAGCGCTGTTCACCGGAGTGTTGGTGCCGTCGATGTCAGTACCCTTGATGTAGCGGGTCATGAAACTCAGGCCGGGAATACCGTAAGGCGTCATGTTCAGGTCGTAACGAACCTGCCAGGATTTCTCGCCCGGACCGTTGAAGTCGGAGTACTGGATCGAGTTGTTCAGGAAGATCGAGTCGCCACCGCGGTTGTTGTCACCGATACCGATGTAGTCAAACGGGGTGTCGCCGTTGATCTTCTGGAAAGCCAGGGTCACGGTATGTGCAGCAAGGAACGAGTAGGCTGCAGAACCCGAGAACGCGGTGTTGCTGATCGAGCCGGCTTTGGCGCTGCCTTCGTCAACGGTGCGGTAGATGTTCGCATCGAATGCCAGAGACTGGTCATTGCCCAGTGGCAATGCGTAGTTCACGTTACCGTAGTATTGATCCCAGACGTCTTCGAGCTTGGCGGCATAGAACGCAACGCCCAGGCTGTCGTTGATAGCGTATTTGCCGCCAGCGAAATCAGCGGTTTTGGCTTCTACGCCTGCGTAAGTTGCAAAGATGCCACCGCTGTGGCTGGTGTCATCCTGGCTGGTGCCCGAGTAGAAATGTCCTGCTTCAACATCGAGGCCGGTAATTTCGCTGCTTTGCAGGCTCAGACCGCTTGCTGTCTGAGGCAGCAGACGCGAACCGCCGACGGCGAAGACCGGGCTGGTAGGCTGCATGTCACCAACTTTCAGTTCGGTTTTCGAAACGCGGAACTTGACCGCGCCACCCAGTTTGCCCTGAGTGTTTTCGTTGTTGCCGCTCGAGTCGGTGACCAGGTTGCCAGAGCCCGAATACTTGTCAGGACCCCAAAGCTTTACGCCGCCGTAACCGAAAGCTTCAACGCCGACGCCGACGGTGCCTTGAGTGTAACCGCTGCTGAAATTGGCCCAAATACCCTGGGTCCAGTCGCGATCATCAACAGCGCCATCTTTCTTGTCGCGGTTGTAGTAATAGTTGCGCAATTTCAGGTCAAAGGTGCTGCCTTCAACAAAGCCTTTGGCATCAGCCTGATCGCTGACGAAAGGTGCCGCTGTTGCCAGTTGGGCGCTGGCTGCAGTAACGGCCAGTGCGATTGCGCTCCACTTCATCACTCTCATCGTGATTGCTCCTTTGGTTTTTAGAAGATTTTTTGCCGTCCCACCTGTTTTTTTATCTGGGCGGCTCTTTCTATTTTTTGGTCCGCGAAATCTACATGACGCTGACTTTGGTTGCGATAGCTACAGCTCTATCCTTTCAGAATCTTTACGGTGCTACTCGTGGCGAACCGTCCATGATGCAGCAGTAGCGTTGCACTCAGGCTTTCCAGGTTTCTGTATCGACCGTCTGCGCCTGACCGGATCGGTCCGTGCGCAGCCTGCCAGAAACTTTCCCCGGGGTCGCGAGACATTTTCCCTTGATCCTGCCGCCGCTGTTTTCCGCCAGAAGCATCGTGATCATGTGAGTGATAAAGCAACAAGCGTGCACAAAATTCCTGAAAATGAAAAAATTTTGTGAAAAATCAGAATCAGGATCGAGTTTTGTTTGCAACCATTTGTTTTTTAAGCATTTTATTGATTTTAATAATTTCACCAGCCTAGGGTCTCGCATCGCGAAGCTCAAGGCTTTTTTCAAAAGCGTTACCTGCAACCGCATCCAGTGTGTAAAAAACGAACCCACAGTGTTGCTGTCGCAACATCGGTGTGTTGTTTTGGTGCAACCCGCGTCGCGAATGCCTGAACCTGGAGCGTTGCCTGCGGGCAAACCTATGGTGGGCACCAGGTTGTTTCATTTTCATGTACTTGAGCCGTCTTTTCCGGAATGGGCTACCTGCCAACGCTTTTTTTGCGGCTCTGCGATGGTACAAACGGGCGTCAACTCGGTGCGTTTGCAGTCAGGCGGGCTGCATGCTGGTGCGCGGAACGGTTTGGGGATGAAGCGGCCTTTGATCGCGCGTATCCTTCAAGTGTTGCGCTGCGGCCCGCCAGTGGTGGGCTGGTCGATATTCATTTGGCATCAGGAGCTATTTATCGTGTTCGTTCTGGATTCACGTCTTCAACAAGACACCCTGCCGATTGGCGACTTCCCCCTGTGCCGACTGCTGCTGTCCAACGATGCGAATTATCCATGGTTCATCCTGGTGCCGCGTCGCGCCGATATCAGTGAAATCTTTCAGCTTGAGGCTGCTGATCAGCTCACGCTGTGGCAAGAGACAACCGAGCTGTCGAGGGTGCTGAAAGAGGCGTTTGCCGCGGATAAACTTAACGTTGCGGCGTTGGGTAACGTGGTCAGCCAACTGCATATGCATGTCATCGTGCGCAAGCGCTCGGATGTCGCCTGGCCTGCGCCGGTGTGGGGCAAGCATCCTGCGCTTGCCTATACTGATGAGCAGTTCGCCGAAATCCGGCGGCAACTCAAGCCATTGTTGGCTACTGATTTTCGATTCGAGGAGGAATGATCATGAACCTTGATGAGCGAGTCATGGAGCTGGAAAGCCGCATGGCGTTTCAGGACGACACCATTCAGGCACTCAATGATGTGCTGGTGACGCAACGTCGTGAGCTGGACCGTCTGCAATTGCAAATGGCTGCGATGCTCAAGCGTCAGGAGGAAATGGGCAGTCAGTTTGAAACATTCGAAGAAGAGGCACCGCCACCTCACTATTGATCTGGCTGCATAAAAAAATCGCGGCGTCCGTAAGGGCGTCGCGATTTTTTTACATCGGCTTGTTACAACAACGAACGTGCCTCAGACGAATCAGCGACGCGGCAGCGCTGCAATGACGTCTTCGGCCTGCAGGCCTTTGTCTCGGTTCATTACGGAGAATTCGACACGCTGGCCTTCGACCAGTACACGGTGGCCCTCACCGCGAATGGCACGAAAATGCACAAAAATATCGTCGCCCGAATCCCGGGAAATAAAGCCGAAGCCTTTGGATGTGTTGAACCACTTCACGGTGCCTGTATCGCGATTGCCCATGTCATGGCTTTGAGCAGCAGGCGCTGGTGAGTAAGACCTGTAAAAACTGACTGCAAGGTGCAATGCAACGGCCACAACCGCAATAATCAGGCTCACCATAATGGCCGGCTGGCCTGCGATGAATGGCAGTGGAACGAGCAACACCAGGGTTTGTATGACGACAGCAATGACGAGTAGAGCGCTGACCAGATTTTGCAGATTATGCCGTGGGCCTCGGTTCCAATAAGGAATCACCGGAGCGAGTACCAGGTTGAGCAACCCGAAAAAAGCCAGACCAAGTGCATCGGGCTGTTGCAGGTAGGGAGACAGGGTTTCACTGCGCAGGCTAGGTATGAAAGAAAGCAGCAAGGCTGCCGCTCCCGTTACCAGATGGACGATTTTCAACATTTTAAAAAGCTCACATGCAAGAAGGATTACAAGAAATAGCGGGTAACGCCCGGTACGCTTCAGAACAAGAGGAGGCGTGATGCACGAACGTTTGGCCAGCCTATGCGCCAACGCTGGATGGCAACTCATTGGCGACACGGCCTGTATTTAACAGCAAAGCCTGATGCTACTCAAATCAGCAATTGATGACGACCGGAGTGTTTTGCTGCTGTCAGCGTTCACTTTAGGGAGGCGCTGCAAAAATAGCCAACTGTCCCCACCCTTGGCACACTAAGTTCCTTCAACAGCCTCCCTCTCCGTGAGCGTTACGCGCGTGCAGAAGACCTTCTCCGAACTCGAATATACCGGCAAGAAAAAGCAGACTCGCCGAGATCGCTTCCTGGCTGACCTTGAACAGTTGGTGCCCTGGGCCCTGCTGGAGGCGCAAGTGGCGCCGTTTTATAGCAACACCGCAGGCAAGCGCGGACGCCCTGCGATAGGGGTGTCGCGCATGTTGCGCATGTACGTCGTGCAGCAGTGTTTCGGTTTCTCCGATGAAGGTTGCGAAGATGCCGTCTACGACAGCCAGGCCATCCGCGGTTTTATGGGTATCGACCTGGGTCGCGAGTCTGCACCGGATGCCACCACCTTGCTGCGTTTTCGCCGCTTGCTGGAAGTCCATCAGCTAACCCGGCTGCTGTTTGAAACGATTAACCAGCATCTGGCCAGCCGGGGGCTGCTGCTCAAGGAAGGCACTATCGTCGACGCTACTCTGATCGCCGCGCCGCCCTCGGTCAAGAACCGAGAAGGCAAGCGTGATCCTGAGATGCATCAGGCCAGGAAAGGCAATCAATGGCACTTTGGGATGAAGGCCCACATTGGTGTAGACGCCACGTCGGGGCTGGTGCACAGCGTAGTAGGGACGGCCGCTAACGTGGCGGATGTCACCCAGGTTGGCCAGTTGCTTCACGGTGACGAAACCTATGTTTCGGGTGACGCTGGATACACCGGTGCGGCCAAGCGACCGGAGCATGCTGAACGGGACGTTATCTGGTCGATTGCAGAACGGCCAAGCAGTTACAAGCAGCACGGCGAAGGCAGCGTGCTGTATCGGGTCAAGCGCAAAATTGAATATGCCAAGGCGCAACTGCGTGCCAAGGTCGAGCACCCCTTCCAGGTAATCAAGGTGCGCTTCAATCATCGCAAGGTTCGCTACCGTGGGCTGGAAAAGAATACAGCGCAGTTGTTCAGTTTGTTTGGGTTGGCCAATCTGATGCTGGCCAAGCGGTATTTACAACAGACGGCAGGATAAATCCGTCTGAAAGGCGGGACTGGCCCGCCTTTCAGCAAAATGAGGGCAGAAATCTGCTCGAGAAACGTAAAATAAGGCCGGCAGGTTGAAAAAAACCGGCTTGGAAATGGGGACGGTGCGAACGGGTTAATTGTTCAGCGTCTCCTTAGCGACGCTGCCTCTGTAGCCGCCGGGCCAGAGCGCTCCAGCCAGGGATCGGGGGGTTCCTCACGATGTGCCCGGAATGTGTACGCAGGTGGGTGCGCTCTGGTCGGCCATTGCGCTGCCAGATCTTCATCCGGCAGTGCCCGCCGGTAGCCTGGCACGACGGAAAGCTGCGCCGCTGCGGTTCTCTTGATAGAGTAGGGGTCGTCAGTAATTTTCAATCCTCACCAAAAGGGCATGAAACATGGCAATCGATATCGGTATCAGTGAAGAAGATCGCAAATCGATCGTGGACGGTCTTTCGCATCTGCTCTCGGATACTTATGTGCTTTACCTCAAGACTCATAACTTTCACTGGAACGTCAGTGGGCCAATGTTTCGCACACTGCATCTGATGTTTGAAGAGCAATACAACGAACTGGCACTTGCAGTCGACTCTATTGCCGAACGTATTCGTGCATTGGGCTTTCCGGCCCCGGGTACTTACTCGACGTATGCTCGCCTGTCTTCCATCAAGGAAGAAGAGGGTGTGCCCAGTGCTGAAGATATGATCAGAAGTCTGGTCCAGGGTCAAGAAGCCGTAGTCCGCACTGCTCGTAGTATCTTTCCTCTTCTTGATAAGGTCAGTGATGAGCCGACCGCCGACCTGTTGACGCAACGCATGCAGGTGCATGAAAAAACAGCCTGGATGCTGCGCTCGATGCTCGAGTCCAAGTAACGTTCAGGGCGAGTGGCCGCAACGGTCGCTCGCCTGTTTTCAGGTGTCCGCGTTGCCCGCCCGGGCGCACGCTTTGCCAGGCTTTCAGCTGGCGCTGCTGGCTTCTGGCGCCTCTCAATCAGGTTGCAACCACCCTTTGCTTTAGTCGCTGAATGGCCCGCTACACAATAATTCTCTGACGTTGACGTCCGCTATCTCTTCAATAAGAAACTCTATTCCGCTCAGTTCTGTAGCCATATCCTACAGTATCAAGGTGCGCGCCCTGCTGGATATAAGATTCCGGATACGGTTTTATAGATAGCGTGTTTATTTATTTTTAAATATTTCTTTTGTGAATCTTAAATTCATTAATTCAAGGGTGGCTACTGTGAGGGTTCGAGACATTGATCATGAGATGAAAGCCTTAAGGAGACGCTGATTTATTCTAAAACCCAGCTGTTGCCCCCAGATAAATCAAGGCCTCCAGAGCGTTGCAGGGACGAAAAATCGAATAAATCAGCGGCTCCTTAAGGAGACGCTGAACAATTAACCCGTTCGCACCGTCCCCATTTCCAAGCCGGTTTTTTTCAACCTGTCGGCCTTATTTTACGTTTCTCGAGCAGATTTCTGCCCTCATTTTGCTGAAAGGCGGGCCAGTCCCGCCTTTCAGACGGATTTATCCTGCCGTCTGTTGTAAATACCGCTTGGCCAGCATCAGATTGGCCAACCCAAACAAACTGAACAACTGCGCTGTATTCTTTTCCAGCCCACGGTAGCGAACCTTGCGATGATTGAAGCGCACCTTGATTACCTGGAAGGGGTGCTCGACCTTGGCACGCAGTTGCGCCTTGGCATATTCAATTTTGCGCTTGACCCGATACAGCACGCTGCCTTCGCCGTGCTGCTTGTAACTGCTTGGCCGTTCTGCAATCGACCAGATAACGTCCCGTTCAGCATGCTCCGGTCGCTTGGCCGCACCGGTGTATCCAGCGTCACCCGAAACATAGGTTTCGTCACCGTGAAGCAACTGGCCAACCTGGGTGACATCCGCCACGTTAGCGGCCGTCCCTACTACGCTGTGCACCAGCCCCGACGTGGCGTCTACACCAATGTGGGCCTTCATCCCAAAGTGCCATTGATTGCCTTTCCTGGCCTGATGCATCTCAGGATCACGCTTGCCTTCTCGGTTCTTGACCGAGGGCGGCGCGGCGATCAGAGTAGCGTCGACGATAGTGCCTTCCTTGAGCAGCAGCCCCCGGCTGGCCAGATGCTGGTTAATCGTTTCAAACAGCAGCCGGGTTAGCTGATGGACTTCCAGCAAGCGGCGAAAACGCAGCAAGGTGGTGGCATCCGGTGCAGACTCGCGACCCAGGTCGATACCCATAAAACCGCGGATGGCCTGGCTGTCGTAGACGGCATCTTCGCAACCTTCATCGGAGAAACCGAAACACTGCTGCACGACGTACATGCGCAACATGCGCGACACCCCTATCGCAGGGCGTCCGCGCTTGCCTGCGGTGTTGCTATAAAACGGCGCCACTTGCGCCTCCAGCAGGGCCCAGGGCACCAACTGTTCAAGGTCAGCCAGGAAGCGATCTCGGCGAGTCTGCTTTTTCTTGCCGGTATATTCGAGTTCGGAGAAGGTCTTCTGCACGCGCGTAACGCTCACGGAGAGGGAGGCTGTTGAAGGAACTTAGTGTGCCAAGGGTGGGGACAGTTGGCTATTTTTGCAGCGCCTCCTTAAGTCGAGAGGTGGAAATACGCCACGATCCTTTTGTCGAAGATTTCAATATGATGCTGGCGGAGCCTCATTCCAAATCGGTCAGGCTAAATGGCCTGGCCACTTGCCTGCGTCTGGAAAAAGTGTACTGGAATATTCTTTCCGGTATAGCAAGCTCCAATGAGTGCTCCGTTAATACCGTGCTGTCCCACATAGACAGAGAGGTCCACCTGCGCTACGGCGGGGTGAAGAACTTCAGTGGTCTGATTCGTGTGGTCTGTGTCGCGCATTTGCTCAAGGCTGACCCGGTGGGCATTACCCACGCCTAGGTCCTTGCCTATCTCATTCAGGCAGGCATGCCCTGGGAACAGACCCGGGCGTGCCTGCAGTTTTTTGCTCGCAAGCTGATCGCCTTGATGCAGGTCAGTGGCGAACTTATCCGGGCCGGATAGGTTCTCTCGGCTGCACGGTGTCAATTTACTCTATATAATCTCCCGTCTTGCTGAAGGGCGTGACGCTGCGCGAATCTGCGCGAGCCAAGGCTGGCCCTGGCTTCTTGCCAATGCCTTGCACTGCCGGGCGCAAGCCAGGAGCGAAAGCCCCCACCGAATTTCGAATTACGAGAAGTGAAAACACCATCATGATGCGCAGCCATTATTGCGGCCAACTGAACGAGAGTCTGGAAGGCCAGGAAATTACCCTTTGCGGATGGGTCCACCGTCGTCGTGACCACGGAGGCGTGATTTTCCTCGATATCCGTGACCGTGAAGGCATGGCTCAGGTAGTGTTCGACCCTGATCGCGCAGACAGCTTTGCTGCGGCTGACCGTGTTCGTAGCGAGTACGTCGTCAAGGTCGTCGGCAAGGTCCGTGCCCGTCCTGCTGGCGCCGTGAACGCTAATATGGCGTCAGGCGCCATCGAAGTTCTGGGTTATGAGCTCGAAGTCCTGAACGAGTCCGAGACCCCGCCGTTCCCGCTAAACGAATATTCCGACGTAGGCGAAGAAACCCGTCTGCGCTATCGCTTCATCGACCTGCGTCGTCCGGAAATGGCTGAAAAGCTGCGTCTGCGCTCGCGCATCACGACCAGCATCCGCCGCTACCTGGATGACAACGGCTTCCTCGATGTCGAGACGCCGATCCTGACCCGTGCCACACCGGAAGGCGCTCGTGACTATCTGGTCCCTAGCCGCACACACCCGGGCAGTTTCTTCGCACTGCCGCAATCGCCGCAGTTGTTCAAGCAACTGCTGATGGTGGCCGGCTTCGACCGTTACTACCAGATCGCCAAGTGCTTCCGCGATGAAGACCTGCGTGCCGACCGCCAGCCGGAATTCACCCAGATCGACATCGAGACCAGCTTCCTCAACGAAGAAGACATCATCGGTCTGACCGAGAAGATGGTTCGTCAGTTGTTCAAGGAAGTCCTCGACCTGGAGTTCGACGAATTCCCGCACATGACCTTCGAAGAGGCCATGCGCCGCTACGGTTCCGACAAGCCAGACCTGCGTAACCCGCTGGAACTGGTCGACGTCGCCGATCAGCTCACCGGCGTCGAATTCAAGGTGTTCAGCGGCCCGGCCAACGATCCGAAAGGGCGTGTTGCCGCGCTCCGTGTACCGGGTGCTGCGAGCATGGCGCGCAGCCAGATCGACGACTACACCAAGTTCGTCAGCATCTACGGTGCCAAAGGCCTGGCCTACATCAAGGTCAACGAGCGTGCGAAAGGGCCGGAAGGCTTGCAGTCGCCGATCGTCAAGTTCATCCCTGAAGAAAACCTCAACGTCATTCTTGACCGCGTGGGTGCTGTCGATGGCGACATCGTGTTCTTCGGCGCCGACAAGTTCAAGATCGTCAGCGAGGCCCTTGGCGCGTTGCGCATCAAGATCGGTAACGACCTCAAGCTGCACACGTGCGAATGGGCTCCGATGTGGGTCGTCGACTTCCCGATGTTCGAAGAGAACGAAGACGGCAGTTTCACCGCATTGCACCACCCCTTCACGGCACCCAAGTGCACGCCTGAAGAGCTGGAGGCCAGCCCGGCAACGGCGCTGTCCCGTGCTTACGACATGGTCCTCAACGGCACCGAGCTGGGTGGCGGTTCGATCCGTATCCACCGCAAGGAAATGCAACAGGCGGTATTCCGTCTGCTGGGCATCGCCGAAGACGAGCAGCAGGAGAAGTTCGGCTTCCTGCTCGATGCCTTGAAGTACGGTGCACCGCCGCACGGTGGCCTGGCATTCGGTCTCGACCGTCTGGTCATGCTGATGACCGGCGCGCAGTCGATCCGTGAAGTGATTGCGTTCCCGAAAACCCAGAGCGCGGCCGATGTCATGACCCAGGCGCCTGGTGTCGTCGATGCCAAGGCATTGCGTGAATTGCACATCCGTCTGCGCGAGCAGCCAAAGGCCGAGTGATGTCGGGCAGGGCGTATAAGTGATACGCCCTGCATTTACCCCTTATCGAGTGAAGCTTTTTGCCATGCTGGTCATCGGCGAAAGGTGAAAGTGTTTCAAAAGAATCCGGAGCGAAAAATGGCAGGTCATTCTAAGTGGGCGAACATCAAGCACCGCAAAGAGCGTCAGGATGCCAAAAAAGGCAAGATTTTCACCAAGTGGATTCGTGAGCTGACCGTTGCTGCCCGTCAAGGCGGTGGCGATCCGGGTTCCAACCCGCGTCTGCGACTGGCGCTGGACAAGGCGTTGGGCGCCAACATGACCCGCGATGCCATTGATCGCGCAGTGGCGCGTGGCGTGGGTGCGTCCGACGGCGATGACGTCGAAGAGCTGGGTTATGAAGGTTATGGCCCTGGCGGCGTGGCAGTCATGGTTGAAACCATGACGGATAACCGCAATCGTACTGCCGCCGCTGTCCGTCATGCGTTCACCAAGTGTGGTGGCAATCTTGGTACCGATGGCTCGGTTGCCTATCTGTTCGATCGCAAGGGGCAGATATCCTTTGCCGCAGGTGTCGACGAAGATGCGTTGATCGAAGCCGCCATGGAAGCCGATGCTGACGACGTCGTGACCAATGAAGACGGCTCGATTGATGTGTTCACGTCGTTCTCCGGTTTCTATGCGGTGCGCAACGCGCTGGAAGCTGCGGGCTTCAATGCAGCAGATGCGGAAATCGTCATGTTGCCGACGACCAGCGCTGTGCTCGATCTGGAAACGGCTGAAAAGGTGCTCAAGCTGATCGACATGCTCGAAGACCTGGATGACGTGCAGAACGTCTATTCGAACGCAGAAATCCCTGACGAAGTCATGGAGCAACTGGGCTGACAGCCCACATGCAGTACCGTGTCAGAAGCCGGAGGGACGAGGCCGTGGTCATCACGCAGCTATCGGCCTCCGGCTTCTGCCTTTATGCTGCATACATCGTTTTTGCATGATTTCCTCAAGCTGCAGGCGTTATGACTCTTATTCTTGGTATCGACCCCGGTTCGCGAATTACCGGCTATGGCGTGGTGCGCGACACCGGGCGTGGCTGCGTTTACGTAGCCTCGGGGTGTATTCGCACCGGTAGCGGCGAACTGCATGAGCGTCTGCAGATTGTCTATCGTGGTGTCAGAGAGGTCATCAAGACCTACGGTCCCGTTACCATGGGTATCGAAAAGGTGTTCATGGCGCGCAACGCCGATTCTGCCTTGAAGCTGGGGCAGGCAAGGGGGGCGGCCATCGTGGCCGGTGCCGAGGAGGCGCTAGAGATCGCCGAGTATACCGCCACTCAGGTCAAGCAGGCTGTCGCAGGAACCGGCGGTGCCAACAAAGAGCAGGTCATGATGATGGTCATGCATTTGCTCAAATTGACTCAGAAACCACAGATCGACGCATCCGATGCGCTGGCCATTGCACTGTGTCACGCGCACACACGTTCCAGCCTGATTCCGCATGGGTTGGGTACAGCGCGCAGTCGTGGTGGACGGTTGCGTCTCTGATGGCATCATTTTTACGCATATTTTTACTTGCGGGTCGGTTGGCTGCTGTGATGTCTGTATCCCACTTCTTTGCGCAAGCGACTGGCAAAACGAAAGGATTTGCAACGTGATTGGACGTTTACGCGGTTTTCTGGCTGAAAAACAGCCTCCGCATCTGGTTTTGGACGTTAACGGTGTCGGCTACGAGCTGGAAGTGCCGATGACGACGCTGTACCGGCTGCCGCATGTTGGCGAGCCTGTGACGTTGCATACCCATCTGGTGGTCCGCGAAGATGCGCACCTGCTATACGGCTTTTATGAAAAACGCGAGCGCGAGCTGTTTCGCGAGCTGATCCGCTTGAACGGCGTCGGGCCCAAGCTGGCGCTGGCGCTGATGTCCGGCCTGGAAGTCGATGAGCTGGTGCGCTGTGTTCAGGCGCAGGATACTTCAGCGCTGACCCGCATTCCCGGTGTTGGCAAGAAGACCGCCGAGCGATTGCTGGTCGAGCTCAAGGACCGTTTCAAGGCCTGGGAGTCGTTGCCAGGCACCTTTGCGCTGGTTTCCAGTGGCCCCAACCAGCTTGAGCCAGTGGCATCGGCCGAGTCGGATGCGGTCAGTGCGCTGATTTCGCTGGGCTACAAACCTCAGGAGGCCAGCAAGGCTGTCTCCGCCATCAAGGAAAAAGACTTGAGCAGTGCAGATCTGATTCGTCGTGCGTTGAAGGGGATGGGTTAAGTGATAGATGCCGACCGCCTGATAACCGCCGTTGGGGGCCGTGATCGCGATGAGCAGATGGATCGCGCCATTCGCCCGCTGAGCCTGGCAGACTATATCGGCCAGCCGACGGTGCGCGAGCAGATGGAGTTGTTCATTCAGGCTGCCCGTGGCCGTAGCGAGGCGCTGGACCATACGCTGATCTTCGGCCCGCCCGGCCTGGGCAAGACCACGCTGGCCAACATCATCGCCCAGGAAATGGGCGTGTCGATCAAAAGCACCTCGGGCCCGGTGCTGGAGCGGCCCGGAGACCTGGCTGCCATACTGACCAACCTTGAACCTAACGATGTGCTGTTCATCGACGAAATTCACAGGCTGTCACCGATCGTCGAAGAAGTACTTTATCCGGCCATGGAAGACTTTCAGCTCGACATCATGATCGGTGAAGGTCCCGCAGCGCGCTCCATCAAGCTCGATCTGCCACCATTCACGCTGGTGGGCGCGACCACGCGTGCCGGCATGCTGACCAATCCGCTGCGTGACCGATTCGGCATCGTGCAGCGTCTCGAGTTCTACAACATTGCTGATCTGTCGACCATCGTGTCGCGTTCGGCAGGTATTCTCGGTCTGGTCATCGAGCCCAAAGGCGCATTCGAGATTGCCAGGCGTGCACGTGGCACGCCACGAATTGCCAATCGTTTGTTGCGCCGCGTGCGGGATTTCGCCGAAGTGCGTGGCAATGGCCAGATTACCCGGCAGACGGCTGACAAGGCGTTGAACCTGCTGGATGTCGATGAGCACGGCTTCGATCATCAGGATCGACGTCTGCTGCTGACCATGATCGAAAAGTTCGATGGAGGTCCGGTGGGTGTCGACAGCCTGGCGGCGGCCATCAGCGAAGAGCGTCACACAATTGAAGACGTGCTGGAGCCCTATTTGATCCAGCAAGGCTATATCATGCGCACACCTCGCGGGCGCGTGGTCACCCGTCATGCGTATCTGCATTTCGGGCTGAACATTCCTGCAAAAATGGGCGAGATGCCTGTCGCGGACGATTTTGTCGATGATCCTGCGGATTTATAGCAATGGTTTGCAATTTATTCCTGTCTGGCGTGGTCACAATGCCAGTCTTGCGGCCGATACCGGTAAACAAGTGGCAATACGTTGAAAAACAGTTGCCTGACCCGATTGGCAACCTGAGGAGTAAGCACTAGAGTATGCGCGCGCAAAACGGGGTTCAGTCGTTTGCACATCGCTGTCGCGTTTATTACGAGGACACCGATGCTGGCGGCATCGTCTACTACGTCAATTATCTGAAATTCATGGAGCGGGCTCGCACCGAGCGGCTACGGGATCTGGGGTTTGCCCAGTCCGAACTGGCGCAGGAAAACCTTTTATTTGTCGTGCACTCCAGTGAGGCGCGTTATCACAAGCCGGCGCGGCTGGATGACGAGCTGCTTGTCAGTGCAGAAGTAACCGAATTGAACCGCGTCAGCCTGCGGTATACACAGCAGATCAGGCGGGCGTCAGATGCAGCGCTGCTCTGCGAAGGGCAGTTCCTGGTGGCGTGTGTACGCGCCGATAGTTTTAAACCCCGGGCCATTCCCGAAGCTTTGCGAGCGGCCCTTGCCGACCAGAGCGGCGCGGGCATACATTCAGAGCAGGAGATAAAGCGTGGAAGCTAACGTCGTCGACCATTCCTCCATGTGGAGTTTGGTCAGCAATGCCAGCATTGTTGTTCAGTTGGTGATGCTGATTCTGGTGGCCGCTTCGGTCACCTCGTGGATCGTGATTTTTCAGCGCAGCAACATGCTGCGTGCAGGTCGGCGTGCACTGGACAGCTTTGAAGAGCGCTTCTGGTCCGGCATCGACCTGTCGAAACTGTACCGTCAGGCAGTCAGCAATCCTGATCCGGACTCGGGCGTCGAGCAGATCTTCCGTGCCGGTTTCAAGGAATTCTCCCGTCTGCGTCAGCAGTCCGGCGTCGATCCTGATGCCGTCATGGAAGGTGTGGCGCGCGCCATGCGTGTTGCCATTTCCCGCGAGGAAGAGAAGCTCGAAGCCGGTCTGCCTTACCTGGCAACAGTCGGCTCTACCAGTCCGTATGTCGGTCTGTTCGGTACTGTGTGGGGGATCATGAACTCCTTCCGCGGCCTCGCAACTGCCCAGCAAGCGACGCTGGCTACTGTTGCGCCGGGTATCGCCGAGGCACTGATTGCAACGGCCATCGGCCTGTTTGCAGCTATCCCGGCCGTTATTGCCTACAACCGTTTCGCCGCGCGCAGTGAGACCTTGATCAGCCGCTACTACACGTTTGCTGACGAGTTCCAGGCCATCCTGCACCGTAAAGTGCACACCAGCGAAGAGTGAGCAGGTAATTCCCCATGGCTTTAATCGCTCGAGATCGTCGCAGGAAACGCAAGCCGGTTGCCGAAATGAACGTAGTGCCCTACATCGACGTGATGTTGGTGCTGCTCGTGATTTTCATGGTCACGGCTCCCATGATCAACCAGGGCGTGAAGGTCGACTTGCCCAAGGTCTCCAGCGAGGCTTTGCCGCAAGACAACAACAATCAGGTCCTGACCATTTCGATCAAGGCTGACAAGACCTATTACTGGAACCTTGGCAGCGAAGTCGATACCGACAAGCAGATGGACAAGGCAATGACCCTGCCGCAATTGACTGCGGCGGTGACCAAAATCGTCGCTGCCGGTCGTGATGCAGGCAAGCAGACGCAAGTTTTCATTCGTGGTGACAAGACCGTCGATTACGGTTCGGTCATGGGCACGATGGGTGGGCTGCAGAAAGCCGGGGTCGGGAATGTTGGCTTGATTACCGAGGCACCCTGATGCAGCCGATTCGAGAGCCGTCCGCCTCGGAAAGCTACTTCTGGCCCAGTGTCTGGGCCGTGGCATTGCACATCCTGATTTTCGGCATGCTGTTCGTCAGTTTTGCCATGACTCCGGATTTGCCCGAAGCCAAGCCTATCGTTCAGGCAACGCTCTACCAGCTCAAGTCCAAGAGCCAGGCCACAACCCAGACCAACCAGAAGATTGCCGGTGAGGCGAAGAAAACTGCTGCGCGACAGACTGAAGTCGAACAGCTGGAGCAGAAAAAGATCGAGCAGCTCAAACAGGAAGCTGTGAAAGCTGCGGAACAAAAGAAAGAAGAAGCGGCTCAAAAAGCCGAAGACCAGAAGGCTGCTGAGGAGGCCAAGAAGTCCGAGCAGAAGGCAGAGGAGGCTAAAAAGGCCGACGATGCCAAGAAAGCCGACGAAGCCAAGAAGGTCGCTGACGCGAAAAAAGTCGAAGAAAAGCAGCTGGCTGACATAGCCAAGAAAAAGGCCGAAGACGAGGCGAAGAAAAAAGCCGAGGAAGACGCCAAGAAAGCTGCTGCCGAGGAAGCCAAGAAACAGGCTGCTGATGAGGCCAAGAAGAAGGCCGCAGAAGACGCCAAGAAAAAGGCTGCCGAGGACGCCAAGAAAAAAGCCGCTGCCGATTCCGCCAAGAAGGCGCAGGAAGCAGCTCGCAAGTCCGCCGAAGACAAGAAGGCGCAAGCATTGGCCGATCTGCTCTCCGACAAACCGGAGCGGCAACAGGCTCTGGCAGACGAGCGGGGCGACGAGACGGCTGGTAGTTTCGATGACCTGATTCGTGTTCGAGCATCCGAAGGCTGGAGTCGTCCTCCATCGGCGCGTAACAACATGTCGGTAACGTTGCAGATCGGGATGTTGCCCGACGGCACCATTGCCTCTGTATCGATTGCCAAGTCCAGTGGCGACGGGCCGTTCGACAGCTCTGCGGTTGCAGCGGTGAAGAACATTGGACGTTTGACAGAAATGCAGGGTCTGAAGCCGGCTGACTTCGCTCCCTATCGTTCATTCAAGATGACATTCACACCTGGAGATCTAGCCTTGTGATCAACCTTTTTCGAGGACTGCTGGTCGTTCTCTGTTTCGCGTCCGGAATGGTCGCGGCAGAAGAGAAGAACATTCTGGTCACCAGCGGCAGTGACCGCGCCGCGCCAATCGCTGTCGTGCCATTCGGTTGGCAGGGCGGCAGCGTATTGCCGGAAGACATGGCGGAGATCGTGAGCAACGACCTGCGCAACTCCGGCTATTACGCGCCGATTCCAAAGCAGAACATGATCAGCTTGCCGACCCAGGCCAGCGAAGTCATTTTCCGTGACTGGAAAGCGTTGGGTGCCCAATACGTCATGGTCGGCAACATCACGCCTGCCGGCGGACGTCTGCAGATTCAATATGCATTGTTCAACGTTGCCACCGAGCAGCAGGTACTGACCGGCAACGTGTCGGGCACCAATGATCAGCTGCGTGACATGGCGCATTACATCGCCGACCAGTCGTTCGAGAAGCTCACCGGCATCAAGGGCGCGTTCTCGACCCGCATGCTGTACGTGACTGCCGAACGTTTTTCGGAGAGCAATACGCGTTACACCCTGCAGCGTTCGGATTACGACGGTGCCCGGGCAGTCACGCTGTTGCAATCGCGTGAGCCGATTCTGTCGCCACGTTTCGCACCGGATGGCAAGCGTATCGCTTATGTGTCGTTCGAACAGAGACGCCCACGCATCTTCGTTCAGCATATCGATACCGGTCGTCGTGAGCAGATCACCAACTTCGAAGGCCTGAATGGCGCACCTGCGTGGTCCCCGGATGGCAGCAAGCTCGCCTTCGTGCTGTCCAAGGACGGCAACCCGGAAATCTACGTGATGAACCTGGCTTCGCGTCAGCTGAGCCGTGTCACCAATGATTCTTCGATTGATACCGAACCTTTCTTCGGCAAGGACGGGTCTACGCTATACTTCACGTCGGACCGTGGCGGCAAGCCACAAATCTACAAGACGAATATCAATGGCGGCGGTGCCGAACGTGTTACGTTCGTGGGTAACTACAACGCCAATCCGAAATTGTCAGCCGATGAAAAGACGCTGGTAATGATTCACCGGCAGGACGGCTTCACGAATTTCAAGGTCGCAGTGCAGGATTTGGCCCGCGGTAGCGTAAAAATCCTCACAGATAGCAACCTAGATGAGTCGCCTACTGTTGCGCCCAACGGCACCATGGTAATCTACGCCACCCGCCAGCAGGGCCGGGGAGTCTTGATGCTCGTGTCCATCAATGGACGCGTAAGGCTCCCGCTTCCTACCGCTCAAGGCGAAGTCAGAGAACCTTCCTGGTCCCCTTACCTGAACTGACGCGGCGCTACACGTTTTGCTTAACACACTGGGGTTCATTAGGAGTTTCAAGATGGAAATGCTGAAGTTTGGTAAATTTGCTGCGCTGGCTCTGGCCATGGCTGTAGCTGTAGGTTGCTCGTCCAAAGGCGGCGACAATGCCGGTGCAGGCGGTGCTGCTGTTGATCCTAACGCTGGTTACGGCGCCAACTCGGGTGCTGTTGACGGCTCCCTGAGCGAAGAAGCTGCTCTGCGCGCAATCACCACCTTCTACTTCGAATACGACAGTTCGGACCTGAAGCCAGAAGCCATGCGCTCCCTGGACGTGCACGCCAAAGACCTGAAAGCTAACGGCGCTCGCGTTGTTCTGGAAGGCAACACCGACGAACGTGGTACTCGCGAGTACAACATGGCACTGGGCGAGCGTCGTGCGAAAGCCGTTCAGCGCTACCTGGTTCTGCAAGGTGTTTCCCCAGCTCAGCTGGAACTGGTTTCCTACGGCGAAGAGCGTCCAGTTGCTACCGGCAACGATGAGCAGTCCTGGGCTCAAAACCGTCGCGTCGAACTGCGTAAGTAATTTGACATGCGAACGTGCCGACGTGCTCTAACCGTTTTGGCCCTCGCCCTTCCGCTTTCAGCGTTGGGTGCGGCACCTGTGGTCGATAACAATTCTGGCTCTGGCAGCAGCAGTTATCCGCCAGCGGGTTATGGCACGTCCGGCGCCTATGCCGGGGGAGGGGTTACGGCCCCTGCCTCGGCACAAGGTCAGCTGTTCATGCAGCTGCAGCAGATGCAAGACGAAATCGCGCGTTTGCGCGGTGTTGTCGAGGTTCAGCAAAATGACATCCAGCGCATGAAGCAGGAAGCTCTGGAGCGTTATCAGGAACTCGATCAACGTATAGCCAGTGGTACTGCCGCTCCGGCTACCAATAATTCTCAACCTTCTGGTGGCGCAATTGACGCCAGTGGGGCGCCTTCCGCATCAGCGGCCCAGGCACCGGCAGCAGGCACCGAGCCTCCTGATCCGGCGAAGGAGAAGCTTTATTACGAAGCTGCCTTCGATTTGATCAAAGCAAAGGATTTCGACAAGGCCAGTCAGGCTTTTACCGCTTTCCTGCGCAAGTACCCGAACAGCTCGTATGCGGGCAATGCCCAATACTGGTTGGGCGAAGTGAACCTGGCCAAGGGCGACCTCCAGGGTGCCGGTCAGGCATTTGCCAAAGTCAGTCAGCAGTACCCGAAACATGCCAAAGTGCCTGATTCGCTGTACAAGCTGGCCGATGTAGAGCGCCGTCTTGGTCACACTGACAAGGTCAAAGGCATATTGCAGCAGGTTGTGGCCCAATATCCGGGGACTTCCGCCGCACAATTGGCGCAACGAGACCTTCAGCGCCTTTGAAGTCTTGACCCGCTAATCAAGAAAGCCGCGCCAGTCGCGGCTTTTTTCGTTAGAATCTCGCCCCCGAAATTCCGGTACACCCTACGCTTTTCCGGATTCTGCGATTGCAGGGTCCTTTGAAGTGCCTGACGGAGGCGGACGGCCTGTTTAGCTGTTACGCCCGTGGCTGATATGCAAGACACATTACGCATCACCGAAATATTTCACTCGTTGCAGGGTGAAACCCGTACGGCGGGTTTGCCCACCGTATTCGTTCGCCTGACTGGCTGCCCCTTGCGCTGCCAGTATTGCGACAGTGCTTACGCGTTCAGTGGCGGCACCGTTCAGGCTCTGGACGACATTATCGAACAAGTGGCCTGCTACCGGCCTCGCTACGTTTGCGTGACCGGGGGCGAGCCGCTGGCCCAGCCCAATGCCATCCCGTTGCTCAAACGTCTTTGTGATGCAGGCTACGAAGTGTCATTGGAAACCAGTGGCGCGCTGGACATCTCCGCAGTGGACCCTCGTGTCAGTCGCGTCGTCGACCTCAAGACCCCTGGGTCGAAAGAAGTCGCACGCAATCGCTACGAGAATATCGAGCTGCTGACGGCGAACGATCAGGTCAAGTTCGTGCTGTGTTCGCGCGAAGACTACGATTGGGCGGTTTCCAAGCTGATTCAGTACGGTCTTGATCGCCGTGCGGGTGAGGTTCTGTTTTCGGCCAGTCATCACGAGCTTAAGGGTCGTGACCTTGCTGACTGGATCGTGGCCGATAACCTGCCGGTACGCTTGCAGATGCAGTTGCATAAAATTCTTTGGGATGACGAGCCGGGGCGCTGATATGAGTGAATTGACCATGACTGAAAAAAGAGCGGTGATTCTGCTCTCCGGTGGCCTGGATTCCGCGACAGTGGTTGCCATGGCTCGCGCCGAGGGTTACGCCTGCTACACCATGAGCTTCGATTATGGTCAGCGTCACCGTGCCGAGCTGGATGCTGCTGCGCGTGTCGCGCGCGACCTTGGTGCAGTCGAGCACAAGGTGATCGGCTTGAACCTCAACGGCATCGGCGGCTCGGCTCTGACCGACAGCTCCATCGCCGTGCCTGAAGCGCCATCGGAAGGTATTCCGGTGACCTACGTTCCGGCGCGCAATACGGTGTTCTTGTCTCTGGCGCTGGGTTGGGCTGAGGTGCTGGGCGCTCGCGATATCTTCATCGGCGTCAATGCGGTGGATTACTCAGGCTACCCGGACTGCCGCCCCGAGTTCGTCGAGTCTTTCGAGCGCACGGCCAATCTGGCCACCAAGGCTGGCGTAGAAGAGCAGGGTTTTACCGTCAGGGCTCCGTTGCAGAACCTGAGCAAGTCCGACATCGTCAAGGCGGGGGCGGCGCTGGGTGTCGATTATTCGCTCACAGTTTCCTGTTATCAGGCCGATGATCAGGGCCGGGCGTGTGGTAAATGCGACAGCTGCCGACTGCGTGCCGAGGGTTTCACCAATGCCGGTATGGCGGACCCGACTCGTTATTTTTAAAGTTTTTTAAAAAAGGTGTTGAATAACTGATAGAAATCAGTAATATACTCGCCACGCAACAGAGGGTCGTTAGCTCAGTTGGTAGAGCAGTTGGCTTTTAACCAATTGGTCGTAGGTTCGAATCCCACACGACCCACCATTTTTGGTTCCAAGGTTCACCTTGGAGCCGAATCTTAAAGATCTGATGCCATTCGTATCAGGTCGCAGGCAGCTGGTTGAGGTGCCTTGATTTACCGGGTATAGCGCAGTCCGGTAGCGCGCCTGCTTTGGGAGCAGGATGTCAGGAGTTCGAATCCCCTTACCCCGACCAAACACTGTTGTGTGCTTCAAATCTTCAATTGCTGTGTGTCGTCTGTTTCTTGAGGGCGAGCATTGCATGTGAAACGGTTTATCCAGGCAAGCAGCCGTCTGTCGCGAAACATAACTCCGACACGCGGTGATGTCAAATTGCAGCGCTCTGTTCCAAGCGAAAGCTTGTTAACAGGGCGCTTTTTTGCGGGTGCGAGTCAGCGTTCATCGCTTATCTGCCCTCGTACCGTCTTCCTGACGCCGACTCTTGGCACAGACAATAGGCGGGTATGACCATTACTGATGGCAGTTAGCAATTGTCTTAGCCCCCATACTTCAGCCGGTGCGGTTGTTCCAAACGCTTGCGTCAAAGCCTGACGGCAGTGGGTTGCCCATTTGCTCGTTCGAGCCTGACGGTAATCGGCTATCAGTGGTTGTAGGACACATGACTACTCTGCCGCTAGCGGCTTCTCTTACCCACTGCGAAAACGCCTCAAGCTGTCGTGCGAGGTCTTCCGGGCTGAACAGGTCATGAGGCAGAGCCTGCCTCATGGGCGTCTCAGTGGAATCGTCAAAAGGATTTGTTCGCTCCTCTGGGTCAGTTCCATATTTTTCTGAAAGATTGGACTCGGTGTTTTTGACCTGCACACCCGCGCGGCGTATCTCATCAGCTTTCAAGGGTGAGTGGGCATTGGCTGCTGGGGCAGGAGGGAGTGTAGGTTGGGAGAGGCTACCTGAGTTGACGGCAGGGCTGCTGCTGACTGAGCGTTGGGTCAGATGTTTTGCGGGAGCTTTCTTGCTTGTACGCGCACTCTCTCGGTTGGCGGCATCTGGTTTAGGCAGATAATTAATCTTTGCCGGTCTCCTGCTGCGCTCATTCATGACCTCGCGCATCACGTCGTAATCCGGTTCGATGTATTCCATCGTGGTCGCAATATTGGAGTGGTTGAGCAGGTTTTTTGTTATGTGAATATTGCGTTCCGGCTGTCGCATCATTTCACTGGCAATGGTATGCCTGAAGCGATGAGGTGTCATTCGAACACCCGTCATGGCAGTGAGCTTTTTATACATGGCTTCTACCTGATCAGCGTTCATCTGTGTGCGACTGTAATGGCCGGAGAAGCGGTTGACGTTGAAAATCTGATCGGCGGGATCGAAGCCGACTCGTTGCGCGATGTCCATGAGCCGTTTCAGATGAGGCATTAGTCCGTCTGGGATGGGGATCATGAATTCTCTGTGAGTCTTTTCCGTCTCTCCCCTGACTCTGATCAGGCGTTGTCCCAAATCGATATCGGCATACCTCAAGCAGATCAGGGCATTTAGCCTGATGCCCGTGTAGTAGAACATTTCAAATACTGCGAGCCAGAACCATGCGGGGGTGATCTCTGTTCTGTTCCCGGTTGCACGCTCCTCCTGGACCAGAATGTTTAGCCAGTTTCTCGCACGTACAATGGCGTCTGTGTTGACGGTTTTCTTTGGTCGTTTGGCGGGGATCACACGTGTTTCTTTCAGAGGATTGACCTTGAGGTCAACGAGACCATGCTCCATTGCATATCGGTACACCGTTCGCAGGTGACCGGAGTACGTGTTCCAACTGCGCTTTGAGATTCTCTCCAGTTCTGATCGGCGCCAGTCGAGCATGTCCCGGTGCGTCGTCTCGCTTGCCAGACGGTCGCCGAAGAATCTGACATAGGACTTTGTGGCAGCCCAGTAGATCTTGACGGTGTCGGGTCTCAGGTCATGAGTGAGGATGTATTCCTGGGTCAGCTCAGGCAGTGTCATCGTGTTCATTCAGATGGTTCCTTATCTGCCAAGTCCGCCAAGCTGATGACCGGGTTGTCATAGGGCACTTCGCTAAAAACGTCGGTGGGCTCAATGAGCAGGTAGCCCCGCAGTTGCTTGCTTTTGCGTGGTCCTTTGACCAGGCACGTCCAGATGTTCAGGCCGGCGGGCGTCTTCCGATGTTTTTTCAGCTTCTCAAAAGATCGCTGGACCACTTGCCAGGCTTCTAGATCGCGCTCTTTCGCCTCATGCTCGAGCGCGTAGCGTTTGAAGATATCCGGACTGACCAGAAACGCCGTGCTGTCCACGGTATGTACACGCGCTTTGGCGTCATTGATGATGATCCGGTGAGAGATCACACCGCCCTTCAGCCAGGTGAGGAAGTTGGTGCCATGATTCGGGGCCGAGTCAGTCGAGTTCTTGGCAGTGTCTGTTGCTGGAGTTGTCTCAAAAACGGGGATGTCAGCCTCAGCCTGCTTGGGCTGACTAAGCCGTGCAGGTGGTTTGGTTGGAAGAGAAAAGGGGATCTGGTCGTCGTCAGTGCTCTCCGGGCTACTTTGCACTGGTGCAGTTGGAGCAGCAGGTACTGGATCGGGAAATAGATCGAGCAGCTCATCCAGCGCATCAAAATCTTTTACTGGTGCCGGTGCTTGTTTCTGAGAGGATTGCTGCGCCGTCTGATTGACCGCGGCAGGTATCTTCTTGTTGTTATCTACCGATAGTGGTTCGGCGGCTCCCACAAGCGCTTGCTCGACTTCTTCCACCGGTCCTGCGGCTTCCACCGTAAGGGTGCCGGTATACGCCTCTGGTCTTTCGGTAGCGTTCGGCCAGATCAATGCCGGCGCGATTTTCAGTACCGTGAGCGTGTTCTTCCAGCCTCGACCATTGTCGATGCTGGCCTTCCAAATGGCTTTTCCCTCTCCATTAGGCTGAATGATTGCCTGATCCTGGAGCAGATTGAACATGGGGGCATTGGACGTCGGAATGTGCTCAATGCCCTGTGACAGCAGATGAGCCCTGAGCTGGTCTACCGCAGGCTTGCTGACAAGCCACAAGCCGTCCTGCGTCAGCCAGCCGTCTGAAGGACCATCGGGCTGGTTCAGCTTGAATTTCTCAGAGATGAGCATCCTCAAGCCTTCGGCCAGCTGCCGCTGAATGGATTGTTTAGGCGCTGACATTGCCCGACCCGGATTGCCGCCGAGTTCTTGCGCCACCGATGCCTGATCCGCCTGTGAGACAATTTCTCCCAGGATGTCGGCATGCTCATATTGCCCTGCGAACGCGAACACCAGTTGGGTCCAGAGCTCGGGAAACCCGCTGAGCCAGTCCAGTGCCTTCGCCGGAATGACATTCGCGTAGATCAGCGACGAAGCAGCTCCATGCAACCGGTAGTCCCGACCTTTCACGTACTTGAATCGGTATGGCTGATCCAGTGGCCCATGCCATGGATGCCAGGTCGTGCCGTCTGCCAGTTCCACCTTGACGTCTACAGCAATCTTGCCCAGGTCATGGACGAGCGCACCATAAGCCGATGCTGCAGACCACGCTTCGGACTGGGCAGCCTGTGACTCGGGCGGAGCTCCGATGGGCAGCAGATACATTTGCCGAATCTTCAGTGCGTAGGCGACGATTTCAAGACCGTGATCCAGCATGCCGCCATGATAGGCATGGTGATGATTCTCCGAGGCAGGGAGATGCTGCACCAAGGCTGCGTAGCTCTTGAATGCCTGCACGTATAGCGTATCGAACTGCGTGCGGGGCAGGGACGTTCGCTGCCATATGTTTTCAATGAGCTGACGCCGTCGGGGAGTAGACAGTAACGTGTCGGAAGACTCGGGTTTGATAAACCCTGCAGCAGCATTAGAGGGCGTGGTTGGCGATGTTTTTCTTCGCTGAAAGAAACTAAGCATTGAGGCACCCATGATGAAGTCATGGTGGACCTTTTGCTCTATAGGGCTCAGCGTGACAAGTCGAAACCCATATCCATCCTGGAAAGGTTATGTACATGAGCCGCCACCTGAATGGTTGGGATCCAAACAGTGTCAGCGAACCGATGTTGCCATGCTTGCCGAAGAAAATGTAGCCTCCAAGTGCTTGTTTAGGATGGTTTTTTGTAAATTCCAATTCGTGCAAAGCTGCCTTTCTAGCCCTTTCGATATCCATTTCCGGCGGACTCGCCGGCCTTTTCGGGTAAGGCACTTACCCTTATTCCCCATTCCATTCAAACCCTTCGCCTTGCCCTTTTGCTTCAGCCCATTTTCCCCTTTGGTGCTGACAATCCGGGGCAGGCAAAGATTGAAATCCAGTGAAAGGCCCATGGCAGCGCTTCATATCTCCAGGTGAAGCGCAGGATGGCCGGGACAGCTTTTCGGTCAAAACACTGTCAATCCGGGCCTCTCAACGGTCGGTATCTGTTGCCTAATTGCTCGTTGAGGGCTTGATTTTCAAGGGAGATTGAGCTGAAGATACCCACTAATGGGTTATCAATTGATGTCAATACGACATGCTCTAATCGACCGGCGAGGTGACACATGACCCCAGATGCCAATACGGATTTAAGCGGTGCAGCGCGTTTTGGTCACGTGCTCGGTCGTGGTCTGCGTCGAATACTCAATGTTGAGCGCGCGTTCTGGTCGCTTTTCGACCGCACCGGTGTGCCCAGAGTGATCGTCACTCCAGTCAAGTGGTGTGCCCGTGCGGCGGTGCTCGGTACGGGCGCATTCTTCGTGGCTTGGGGATTGCTGTATGTTTTGGCGGTTGTGTGCTTTATCGCAATCGCAATCGCAATCGGTTTCGTCACAAATCCTGATATTGAACGCGCTTTGCGTGGTTCTCAGCTTGTTCATTTTGATGATAGGAATCCTTATCGAGAGGAGCTTCGAGAAGGCCTAGATGGCTACGGTATTTACATTGGCGATCAGCGAGTGGATTAGTAGTAGAAAACCGAGCAGATAATAGAAAGTCTGCTCGGTTTGCTTAGGGAGGCGCTGATTTATTCGATTTTTCGTCCCTGCAACGCTCTGGAGGCCTTGATTTATCTGGGGGCAACAGCTGGGTTTTAGAATAAATCAGCGTCTCCTTAGATTTCTAGTTACAAACGGCTACAGCTCTCCTTTAATAACGGATATTGCATGTCCTGCTCCTTTCCCTCCTGCCTCTTCAGCTTTGTTAGTCGCAGTTCTTAGGCCACTCATTAGTGAGCCGAGCTTCAGTCCGGTCCAGCCGAGCGCGACTACCCAGAAACTGGGTAGCGCGATGAACATTGCCCCTATCACGAAGTCCAGCAGCAGGTCTCCCTGCGCATTGCTGGCCCCGAACACTGGATCAAAATTGGAATGAGGGACGTCACTGCCGATCCCGTTGCCGTACAAGGCGTCCAGTATCGTGCTGTCAACCCACCGGGCCAGTTGGAACCAGAAGTCCACGAAGATCAGCGCAAACTCGGCGAACGTGATCGTCATCACGACTTTCAGGTCAAACATTCCGAATACCAGGACAAATGGAATGCAGATGATCAAAGCCATCTTCAAAAACGCCATTGCCATGGGGGCCGCCTGACGGACGCTGTCAATGGCAGGGTACATCGCAACAGATCCAAACGCTTGCCCGACTGTAGCAGTCAGGCGGGTCACATCGTTTGCTACTGATCCACCCACTTGGCCTCCGTAGTCGGTATACACCTGTCCCTGGGTCAGTTTCTGCTTCCTCGGGGAGACCAGATCGCGAATGACCGAGTCGTTCACCTCATTCGGGGTCATGAATTTTGCCCACTGAGCGAGCTTGCTCAGCAGATCTGGACTGACCTGCTCCAGCAGCCTGGCTCGTAGGCCAATGCTGCTATCCGACCACCACTGCGTGCAGGTAGGGAAGCCACCGCCACCGGTGGTTTGGGGCAGGCCTGCATCGCGAGTTGTGTCATAAGGCCATTTGGTTCGAGGCGTGTGTGATCTAAATCCAGAGAAACCATCATCGTAATACCCTGGCGTCTGCAGAAAGAACCTCGAGCCGATCCAGTTGACGTCGTTGAGTTGATCCTTACTCAGGTTAGGCTGGGTCATGAACAGCTTTGCACGCGCCCGTGCATAGCAGTCGTTCGTGAAGTCAGCGACCTCCTGGGCAAGCAGCGGGTCGTTGATACGTGCCCTGTTCACATCCATTCGAACTTGTTGCAGGTCTACACCACAAGGGATCGCCGCGATGGAGGCTGCGGTTGCGGCTTTTGACATCGCATGCACGAATAGCCACCACACAGGAACAACGGCACTCTTGCCGTTCAAGGTACTGAATGAGGTATTCCAACCCGTATCGGCAGGGTTGGGTACCGAATACTGACACTGCTCCGAGCGGCTTCGGTCAAACCGCAGCGTGTCGATGCTGACCGTCACCAGAGGCATGCAGCAGACAATGATGACCAGAATCGCGGTGTAGAAGCGGTTCTCGACTCGGGCCAGTGAGAGCACCCCTTTGTTGCCTTCGTCGGCCCCCTCGGCACGTGCCTTGAGCCATTCGCTGATGATGATGGCGGCAAAGGGGGCTGCGAATAGTCCGCTGTCCTCGATCATGTTCCAGACGCCGCTGTTGATGATCCAGCCCACCAGGGTGAGGTAATACTCCAGATAATCATTGGTGTGTAAAATCATAGTGTGCTGACTCCCTCAAGCAGACTTGCACGCCGCAGCTCCAGCAGGGCAATCAGCAGCAAGGCTGCCATCTCGCACCTGCTCAGCCCTGATGGGACTGGGTTGGCGGGAGACGCTCGGAGTGTCACGTGTTTCCTGATCTTGAACCATCCGAAGGCCAGCGTTGCGTAGACCAACAGCCGCCAGGCCAGCATGTACCCGTAGTGCGTTCTCTGCCATTCGCTGAATTGCTCCAGATCCCCAAACACCTTGCTGACGAACGTCAGAAACGTCACGACCAGTAGCGCCATCAGTAATGACATCGATAGAAAAGCCAGCGCAGCTTTGCCCGCTTTTCTCCATCGTCCAGTTTTTGCTGTGGTCGACGTCATTGTCAGTCCTCCTTCTTGGGACTTTGCAGTTGTTTGAGGCGATCCGGTGTGGGATCACCCTGGAAAATGATCTTGGAGCCTTCCTGTCGGCCCTGAGCTCGTTGCAGAATGGCTGTCGGAGAGTTGCTGGCCAGATTGCGCCGCATGTCCAGCTCGGTCTTCAGGTTGTCAATTTCCTGTTGCAGGTTGTTGTTCTGCTGACTGACCGCCTGCTGGGCCACATCATTGGCGGCGATGTTCGGTTCTTTGCTTCCGGTAAACAGGGTGCGTTGAAGCAGCAACGCTTTACCTAGCACATCTGATAAAGCGAGCTCTGAAGCAAGGCGTTTGGCCAATATGTCCTGGTCGTGTTCGGAGCGCAGGGCCTCGACCACGCCGCGCGTCACAGGCAGAGAGCTACTGCTGGCTTGCGACAGGTTCTCCTGCGTGAGGGATTTGTTGCCTGAAATGAGCTCCTGCAGCGCCTTGAGTTTTGAGTCGTAGGACTCTTGAATGAGGGGCGTGAGCCCAACGCCAGCAGTAGAGGTGGTTTTGGTGCAACCCTCACACGTGCGTTGTTGCTGCTCTCCCAGAACACGGTTGGCGAATGTGGTTGCTTCCTGCGGCGAAGACCAAGTGGAGCACACCATGCCGTTGTTGCAGCTCGATGGGCTGATAGACGCTGTATCAGCGGCATTACGTCCATTCAGCAGGTTGTATCCTGCCCGCGTGACATCGCCTACGACCTTGATCGGTTGCTGGCCTGATCCGCCGGCCTTGCTTCCACCCACCCAGGTGATACCGTCATTCCCACCTTGCTTTTCGACCTGAGCAACGGCCGAGACCGCGTCTGTGTTTCCGGTTTTCACTGCCTGACTCATGGCCTGGCCTTCGGCGATCTTGTCCCAGCCCATCTGTCCGCCCGCGACATCGAGCATCTTGTCCGCTATGGCACGGCACGTGCCTTTGGAGCGGTCGAAATCAAGACGGCCTTGCAGGATGCCGTTGGTGAGCAGGTTGTAAAGCGCTGGATTGGCGCGCTGGATAATCAGCCCTGGCAATGAAGCCACCGCGCTGGTGGCGTTGGAGATCATCGAGCCCATGATCGTCTGAAAGCCGGAAGTGGCACCGTTCAACTGATTCTCCAGTGTATTGTTCAGGCTCATGTTTCCGCAGACCAGGTTACTGTTCCAGCCACCGCCAATGCTGATGCTGTCCATGTTCCCGGCGCTTCCCATGGTCACGGCGTTGCCGCCACCGACGCTGTACAAGACATCGTCACCGATGACGCTACCGGACGAGCTGGCACTGATCCCTGGCGTCTCGGCAAGGGCGCTGTGTACCGTCAGGGCGCTCATGATTGCGATAGTCAACATGGCGGCGCAGCGCATGATTGAAGTCCTCTTGATCATCATTGAAAGTCCGTACTGCCAAGAAAAGTTTGTCCTTGCCGCTTGCAGCAGGAATAGGGTCGCCATAGCGCCCAGGCATAACCGCCATCGGTCGCCTGCACACGGGGCTGCGAGTTCGGGAATACCGCACAGCTTTGACTGAGGGTCGGCGTGAGCTCTTGCCACTTACCGGTGGTGGCGTCGGTCTCGATCAATTCCCCGGCAGGCCAGTAGCCTGGCTGAGGCTTTGCCAGAAGGGGTTGATAGACGTGAATCTGACCGCGGCGAGTGACCACGTCACCAGCGCGCTGCGCGATCACGGCCGCTGCCTTGTAATCGTCGGCTTGATGGATAAAACCACTACGGGGATAAAGGCTTCCCCACATGTCCCCCGAGGTGAGACCGCCCACTTCTCGCCGACCGGGAATCAGGGCTTCGGGATAGGCTGATTCTGGAACGCCGTAACGCCAGGCGACGGTGTCCAGCGTGCTCAGCAGGTAAGGCATGTAGGGGGTCGCAGCACCCTGACAGGCATACCCCGAAGCGCTGGCAAACTTACTGAACGTAGCACCTCCGGGGTGGCCAATGACGTCAGTGTTTTTGAATTTGGCCAGGTTGTCTTCGTTGTTGTGGTTGGTGGTTCCGTCGCCGCCATCCTGGGCGAATGAAGTGGGTGAACTCAGCGAAGAGACTTCGACCCAAGGGTTTTCCCCAGTGTTCGAGTAGCTCGATACAACCGCGTCGGGAACATAATGTCGAACCTTGGTCGACGTCTTGACCTTGCAGCCAAACGGCGTGCAGAGCAGCCAGTAGCATATGCCGACCACCTTGTACTCCAGGCAGTCAGGCGACAGGGTTGAGGCGGCGAGGGTGGCCGAGGTCACTGTACCGGCGGCGGCTGGCCCGGTCGAGATCGACAGGGCCAAGGCCGTCCATGCCGAAGGCTTGCGCAGGTTCATCACGGTATATCTCCCTGGCCAGCTTCATCTTGATGGTGGGCAGCAGCACGCCACTGGGCAATGCGCTGTTCCGCCGCCAGAACATTGGTTTCGCCATACACAACAAACGTGCGGTCGACCACCACTGCTGGGACCTTCGTGACCCCAATGCTCCAGGCGTCTACAAGGTTTTGCTGAGATAAGGCCAGGTCGCGCTGCAAGCGCTGCACATCGCTGCTCTTGAGGCGTTGCTGCATGATGGCGATGGCTTGTTGCTGATTCGCCGGCAGTCCTTCAGAGAGCTTGGTCTCAAGCCGTTCTGATTCGTCCAAGAGAATCAGCCGGACATGTGCAGGTGCCTGAACTGGGTGGTTCCGGTCAGTAATGATTAACGTCTCCGCGTTCGCGAGGGGGACCTGTGCGGCCGCAATCAAGATCAGGAAGGCCACGCGGTTCTTGCAACTGAAGCTATAGGGTCTGGAGGGGGGCATGAGGCAGTACCTGCAGGTGGTGTCAGGTACAGAAAACGCGATTAATCAACTGTCGTCAGTAGGAAACCGTTATCGGGACGGTTGGGGTTTGGTGTCGTCTGCTCGGATCGTGCGCCCGCTATCGAGCAGCAGGCGACGTAGTATTTTCGGTAAGCAGTATTGCAAGCGGACCTGTAAGCTTTCCGCCGAGCTTTTGAGGTAGCGTCATAGGTCCCGTTTTCTCCGCAATCGCTGTGCTCACGATTTCCGATTACGGTAAAGTTACTCGTCCATTGTGTGTCTGGAGTTTCGATGTCGCAGTTCAAAGAGCCAGGGTTGATCCCAGGCGAGGTCACGTCTCACGCGTTTCCCCAGAATCGACGCCACGTTGGCATCACGCCGAGAGGGGACCTTTTTCGGCGGATTACCTTGTATAGGAATTATTGAAATTCCTATACAAGGACCCGTTTTTAGACGCCGATGTGGCGTGAAAAAAGCGTTTAACCAGCCTCAACGCCACGTTGGTATCACGCCGAGGGGGGCCTTTTTCGGCGGATTACCCTGTATAGGAATTATTGAAATTCCTATACATACACCTATGATTGACTATCAGAGATGGCTGTTTCCAACGCTAATCGGATCTTTGTAGCACGCGATGTCTCGATCGACGCGCTGTAACCGTAATCACCACGATTAACGCGGAAGGCCTGAACTCGTTCCCTCAGCGATTCATTTATCTGCTGACGCCCGCTTGTGCTGACATCTTTTTCAGCACTTCCTGGTTGGGAACTTTCCACCTCTTCCACCACGCTACTGCTATGTGTGTGCTTGAAGAAAATGGGAGGCAGCATTTTTTCTCCGAGCACAAGTTCGACACCAGCATCTTCCAAGAGCACGTTTGGAGACGCCGCGCTCTGCCTGTATGGATCGATTGTCCCGTATTCGGCCATGTTGTCATGCCACCGGTCAAACAGTGAGGCGCGCTGGTGGGCATGCAAAGCGAAGTGCAAATCGAATATTACGCAATCTGCGGCAGACTTCTGCGCCCCCACCTCCATGAAGGCGAATTTGGCCCTTTCATCAAGGTAAGTAAAAGCTTGGCGCCGTAGCTGGGTGTGGCCGACTGCAAAGGTAAGCACCTTGGCCGGTTCAAGAATAATTACGCTTGTTTCACCATTAGGTCTCAGTCGAACATCTGCTGCCACGTGATGTTCACCATCACGTTCAAGCCGCAAAATGGCGCGTTGGGAAACTGGACTGGTTTGTCCACGCAGAGATTGCAAAAAATCGAGCGGAGAGTCAAAGTGCTGTAGATTTAATCCAGGATAACGACGGTTGTAAGTTGAGACCATCGCTGGCAAATTCTTAATATCAAGCTTCAGAAGCGCCTCGTCTGGCTGCTTGTTTGTAGCCAACATTTTCAGCGTACGTGCACCATACGTCACCAAATTTGAGTTGACTCCTTCTTCACGTGCCCCTGTCAAACTATCGGCCAAGAGCTCGGCCTTCCCTAAGGAGACGCTGATTTATTCTAAAACCCAGCTGTTGCCCCCAGATAAATCAAGGCCTCCAGAGCGTTGCAGGGACGAAAAATCGAATAAATCAGCGCCTCCCTAAGGCCCGATCCGGCAGGTTACTGCTAGAAAGATTGATCTCCGGGGTTGCTGAAGGCGTATACGCCCCTGATTTGCTAACAATACAGCCCATAATTTCACCACTTTAGTAATTTGACTACAGAGAGGCCTCGGGTCCTTTGAAACCGTTATTGAGTGACGTCTGCGTCTTTCTCCATGGGGACGTCAGTCAGTGGTTTTCACCAAAAAAAGGTTCCATGAAAAAACGTGGTGCCACCCATTACCGGGGGCACTGCGGCAGTGGCAGCGTCAGAGGGGCTGACGGTGGATCGGGAAAGATCGTCGTCAGGCTGGCCGCGAGCGTCGAGATGCCCAGTTGGGGTCGCCTCAGAAAACGGATTTTAAAGTACGTTAAGCTGATTTCAGTCGTCGTAAATCTGCACAGATTGCGAATGAAGTTTCTCGCCAAAGCATCGGGTTGTTGCGCAGGCTTGCGTCCAGGTATTGATCTTCAACCTACTGTACGTAACGTGGGCGACAAGCAGGCTGCCGAACTCAAGTTGAGTAAGTCAGTCCGGCATCCAGTGATGCGGCAGCAGTTGTCCTATTTCACTCGCTCGCATCCGATGAAAACCAAGTGAGCCATAGCTACGGACCTGCATCCAAAGCAAGCGCGCTTGCAAAGCTTGTTCAAAGGCAGGATTCATTTATCTATCCTTCGTGCTGGCCAGCCAGTCGATTGCGGAAAGCAGCGCGTCACCGTCAGGTGCTCCCTGCAGCTTGATCGATCGTCCAGAGACTTTATCCTTGATGACCAACGTCGGTGTGGCAGTGATGCCGTCCTGGCTGGCCTTGTTCGCCTGGCTAATAACAGTCTGTCGGACAGCCGGGTTACTCGAAGCGCAGTTATCAATATATTGCTGTCGATCCTCAAACCCCGGGATCTGCGGATTGCCAGTAGCTCCAGCACCGTTCCACCGAGTACGTTGATAAATGAGCTCGACGGCGAGCCAGAACACGTCATTGCCTCCCTCGATCGCTGCGCACTCAGCCCAGCGAGCTTCATAGCTCGCGGCTGGCTCGTGCATGGGAAGAGGGAGGTGGTGCCACTGGAGGTTCACGTCTGGATGCTGATCAACCCATGCTTTGAGCTGTGGGAAATAATCCTTGCAGTACGGGCATTCCAGATCTGCATACTCCACGATGGTGAATCTGGCACGGCTGCTCCCGTAAACCCACGCGCCATTATGCTTCGTCTGTTTGGTTGTCTTGCTGACGCTGTCGGCGGTGTTGGGCATTTGCATGGCCTGTCTGACATCTGGCAGGCATTCAAAAGCCAGAATTGCCAAGGCTACCGCACCGATGCCGTACAGGATCTGGCGACGTGTGGGTCGCTTCATGCGGAGGCCTCTTTATCGAGGAACTGTTTGGCCAGCAACTCCTGATTCAGCAACGTGAGAAGAGCCTTCTGCGCGCTTTCAGGCTGTGGATGATGCTCAAGCCACTGGTCCAGCGCTTTGTGCAGTTGGGACTGGATCTCTCGACGATCAACCGCTACATGTTTCACGACTTCCAAGTGCTCGATCAGCACTGGCGCGCAGATCTTCAATGCCAGCAGGGCATCTTCCTGTGGGTTTTTGAGTAGTTGAGTCAGGCTGTCGATCAGATTTTGAGTCAGGGCATCCATGGCTCTCATGCCAGGTTCTCCAAGGGTGAAGAGGGGAATGTAATGGTTGCCGGTTCAATCCCGCGAAGGCGGTCGAGGTCGTGTGCGATCGCCATTGCGGCCCCCAGCTCGTCTACCCCTAACGACTGCATTAGATCGTACCGCTGTTTTTTTTCTTCCGGCTCAGTCATGGCCAATGCCAGGAGCAGGCTTGGGGGCACGGCTCGAAACAAAACCTCCATCGATTTGGAAAGCACAACCCCTTCAGTATACTTTCCGCTTTCTTTACGGGCTGACAGCATCAGTGACTTTTGCGCAGGCGTCAGCTTACGGAACGTGGTGATTTTCTCCACTTCATCCGGTGGCATGTTCAGGCAGATCCACCACTCGATCATGTTAAGCATCGGTGCTGCTGCTGACGGAAGGTCGTCGATGTTCTGAGTGGAAAGCCAGAACCAGGCACCGAGTTTTCTCCACATCTTGGTGATCTTGATGACGTAGGGCGAGAGAAGGGGGTTTTTCGTAATGATGTGACCCTCGTCAGTGAAGTTGACGATCGGACGCCCCTTGAATTGGTCCCGTTCTGCAATGTTGTTCACGGTGTTGATCAGCGAGATGTAGGCGACCGACAGTTGGGCGTTATACCCCTCGCGGGCGTAGGTGGCCAAGTCCAGGATTGTGATGTCGGCCTCAGGCCAAGGCGTACCCTCCCGGTTGAACATCTCACCGTCAGCCCCCATGCAGAACATGTCCATGGCTTCAGCCATCTCAAAGATGCGTTCTCGGCGCTTTTCCGGAAGGGTGGTGTCCTTGCCAGCGTCACTCAGCGCATCACGCACATCCTCCGTCTTGACTGCTCGTTCAGCGTCAAAGCATGTTCTGGCTGCCGTCAGAATGCAGTGCCTAATGGCGCTGCGGTCTGCGCGAGTGAGTCGAGCCTCTTCTCTCTCTTCGCCGCCGGTGATCATGAGCCTGGCCACGATCTCCATTTCGCCCAAAACATCACGCTCCTCTTCGCCCTGTTCAGGCATTGTTTGCAGATGCTCATCTGATCCTTCAATGTCATCGGCATCCAGGATCGTGACTTTGTCAGGTGTTGACACCAGGCGAATGGCATCAGTGAAGGGGGCCAGACTCACGCCCGACCCTGGCGCCAACTTGAGCCGGTTGACCGTCAGCCCAAGCTTTTGGGCAAAATCTCCCAGTAGGCCGAAACTATTACCGGCTTCAATGATGAACAGGCGCGGCCTGTAAATGGCGATTAACTGCATCAGCAAATTGTTGGCCGTGGCTGACTTACCTGAACCTGTCGGGCCAAACAGGAGCAGATGGGCATTCATCTGCCGATCAAGCTTGTTGAATGGGTCGAACGTCAGCGGTGCACCGCCCCTGTTGAACAGGGTTATGCCGGGGTTGCCCGTGCCGCTGGCACGACCCCATATCGGCGAAAGGTTCGCGACATGCTGGGCGAGCATCATCTGCGTGTACCAGTCCAAAGCATGTTTCTTGTTCACATCAAAACTGGCGGGCAGCCATCGCAGGTAACTGCTGAGAGGGGCGACTTCATCACGAGGATAGACAGGTTCCATACCAGCGCTAAGCATGGCATTGGCAAGCTCCATGCTCCGACTTTCCAGTTGTTGCTCATCCTTGCCGGTCAAGTAAAAAACCACGTTGCCCCGGTACAGCTTGTGTTTTCGACCGATCAGTTTCCGGGTTTCGTCGACCGCTTCACGGGTCAGGGCGGAGGCTTGATTGTCACCGACTGATTTACGTGCCAGTTTTTCCAGGTGGGCCTCCAGAACATCCTGTGGAGTGATCACCAGCGTGATGTTGAGTACTGTGTCCTCGGGCAACTTGTCGAACAAGGCATGCAGCGCGTCCCCGCCTTTACGGTTTTCACCCGTCAGGTGCCCGGTCTTTGGCGCATCGCGTAAGCGATCGAGGACGATGACCCGATGAGGGCGCGAGTCGAAGTACCAGAGACCTTTCTTGGCATCCGATTGCGGTTCGCTGTAAAACAGGCACTGAGAGAAATCATCGCCGCTGGCCAGCGGCAGCGTGCCTTCTTCTGGTGGTTCGACCTTGCGGTTATTGACGGTTTCGAAGAAACGATCGATGTCCTGGCGCTTTGATCCCAAGTGTTCGGGATGCGGGTTGAACCAGTGCAACAGCCAGTGACGAATGTCATGGCGATCCATGCGCCGGGTTTTGATGCCCGCGTTGGCCAGTCCTCTCGTCAGGCGCTCGCAAATGTTTTTCAAGTACATCGACGGCGTCTGGCCACGAACCAGTCCATCGCCGGTGCAACGCCGGTAGACGACCATGCGAACCCTGCGTTGCTGGCCGCGCCAGGGCAGTTGAGACACTTTGGTGTCTTCAAATAAACCTCCCGGCTTGGAGATTGCCTCTAGGTGATGTTTGAATTGCTGCAGGTACATTTCTGTAAACGCCGTACCCTGAGCGCGAGGCTGGACGTAATCATGCAACGTCTCCAGATAATCTTCCCAACTGGTTTCATCCTTGGCGTAGAACTGCACCACCCAAGGCGATTCATCCAGTTCGTCAAAACTGTCCTGCAGCGCATTTTCGAGAGCATCGCGCGCTTTGCGTAACCACTCAGGGTCCCGGCCTTCGGTGCCGATGGGGGTCAGTTCATAGAATGCTGCCAGTGACTTGCCGTCCTCGAGCAGCATCGCTTGCTCCTGAGGGAGGTACTCCGTCCAGGGCAGCATGTCGACGAATGACGGGTTGACGGCATACAGGGCTGCGATATCGTCGACCGTCGCAGGTTTGCGCTTGGGATCTAGCCACGCGCCCGGCTCTGGTATGCCCTCAGCCGCCAGGCGAGCCAGATAACGCTCTCTGGCCTGCGCGAAGATGGCCTCTTCTCGTAGCTGATCGGCGATCGTCTCGACGGGACTGTCAGCCACGCTGGCAGCACTTTTATCCTGACGCTTTTTTATACGTTCCAGAAATCCCATCAATAATCCTCCACCCGCTCACCGGGCATCGCGTATTGCACGCGTTGATACAGCGGAAAAACAGTCGTATACCCCGGTACTGGCGCGGGATCTGAGCCCGCCAGGTGAGGGAATACGTACATGACCAGGTCCGGATTGGGCAGGCGCTTGAACTGGCTGTAGATCTCGTTTTGAGCGGTACGGGTGTAGGCCGCGCTATCCTGTAAGGGCTGGGTAGCGCGTACATCGATTGGACGGCGCAACTCCGAGCGTGCATCGAGCAATTGCCGGCCACTAGCGCTCCCGGCCGAACCGGTCGTCCCTTGGTTCCAGACATCCATCATGGTGTTTTGACCATGCGGAAGCATTTGCTCTTTGTTTGTCGAGCATCCAGCCAGCAAGCCCGCCGTGAGAAGGCAAAACATCAGCGCGCTGCGCGCTGACCCCAATTGATCAATCCAGGTTGGCATTGGCATGGTTCGCTCCTGAGGCGTATTTGACCTTGCGGCCTTTGAGTTCGTAGTCAATTTCCAGCTCCTGATCGATGTGCAGTGAGACTTGCGCACCAGGCAGGACATAAATGGCCGCGAACGCTTGTCCGTAGAGTTTGTTAACCCAGCTCGAAACATCCGTGACGCCTTGGGTCAGGATCTTTCCCATCGCCTCGTTACCAGACAAACCGGTGCTACCCAGCGTCCCAGAAGCGTTCGAGATGTAAGAGGAGGTGCTGCCCTCGGTCTTGATCAACGAGGCTGCTCCAGCACCTGCTGCGGTAATCAGGGCTTGTGAACCGATGTACTGCTGCGCATTGCTGCGTCGCTCGCCGGCGATGCACGGAATGCCGTAGGGATCACTGATCCAGCCCAGACCACCCTGGATGGGTTGTTGGTCGCCAGAGTTGTTTTGGTTGTTCTGGTTATTATTCTGCTGATTACCGCCCTGGGCTGGGGCGGGTAACGTGCGGACAGTGCCGTCGTTGAACACGAAGGTCAGGCTTTTGATCTGCCCCCGCACGCATGAGAGGGTCCAGTCGCCGGACGCTGTACCGCTGGCCACGGCACCGGCCACGTCTGGGAGATCGATGCCATTGGCCGTCAGGTTGTCCGGGCCGATCAGCACTTTGAAGGGGTAGGGGTCATTAACCGTCCCATCCACGGGAACCCGGCCAATCAATGCTGACATGGCCACTGACCCCATCAACGTCGAGTTCTGAGGCAGGGTGTAGGCTCGACGTACCTTCTTACGCTCCTGTTGTTGGCCACCCATGTCATCACGAACAGACTGTGCGCCTGTCGTCAGGGCTTTCTGGCCTCGGTCTACGGATTCGCCGAAGGCTGTAGGAAAACTGTAGCCGCTCGGAGAGACGCTCGTGCCAGCGGCGATCGGTTTACCGTTGCTGTCCAGGGCCGTCGCGTCCTGCGGATCGATCCAAACGATGTCTGAACCGCTTGAGTCGGACTTGAACTGTTGGCCATCACCTTGCTGAACGCCCAGGCCAATCGGTAGATCCGGGTTCGTAGCGCCGGTTTGTCCCATCCGGGTCAGTTCGTCCATCTGTTTCTTGAAACCCTCCACCACGCTTTGCTGTTGCTGCTGACTGTCGAGCTTGAACTGCTCCTGGGCATTCTTCAGACGCTGCTCTACCGTCTGATCGATGTTCGCCAATCGTTGTTTGAGCGCCTCGTTGTCCTGCTTGACGGCCGAGTTCTGCGCCATCACATCGGTGATCTGCTGCTTGAGCTCGCGCCCTTCAGCCACGACCGTGCGTAGCGTGTCGCTCGGCGTGTCGCCTTCCACACCCAGAGCCTTGGCCTGTTCCGCTGTGAGTTTTGGGGCCGGTGCGTTGTCAGCCTGCTGTTCGGGTCCACCTCTCATCATCTTGATGCCGATGAACACCGTGAGCAGGAGAAGCGGAACCACCAGGTACTTGAGCAGCGGGTTACTCTTCATGCTTGGCTCCCCGGGTTGCACGCGGATCTGCTGGGGCGGCGGAGAACACGGTTGCTTGTGTCAGCCCGTGTCCCCGCGTGACCAGGTACAAGGTCGTAGTGTCACTGGCATCACCACGAGGTCCGAGATACGGGTGCTGAAATGCTGCGGTCGCGAACTCACCCATCAGTTCACGAGGGTCGAGCATGACGCGCTGCGCCGTCTGATTTTGTAGCTTCACGGCGGTCACCCAAAAATCGTCCAGACGCCACGCGCCCAAGGGTGTGGCCTTCACAGGCAGAGTGGGGAGCAGGGTGGTCAGATCCAGGCGGCGATCGATCTTCACCTGGGCAATGTCGTCCACAGGCTCGACGGTGCGCAACGGTGCATAGAGCATCTGGGCTGCATAGCGGGTGAGGACGACTGGGACGGGCGTTTCTCGCTTGACCACTTCCTCTGGTTCATCATCCTCAACCTTCGAGCGACTGGTTTCCTCTGGGCTTGCGGTAGAGGACTTGCCTGAGCGTGCTGTAGCAGCCCCTCCATAGCGTGCGGATGATGTTTCACCTTCCACAATCTTCACCGGCTCCAGCGCCGGTTGATCCGTAGGTGCCTCTGTAGCCGCGATGTCGACAAGTATGATCTCGCCGGTCTTTGCGTTCTGCAGCTGGAGACGTGTCGGCTCGATCGCTTCCTTGGCAAACAGGTAGATCGCGCCGCCCGTACTCTGCACGCGCAGCTTTTCAGTCAGCGAGCGCGGGAGTCCAACACGAACATTCTGATCAACGAAGACAATGCGTTCCTGATTGATGCGCAGTGGTATTGCCAGCGGCAACCGCTCCCAGCGGAGAATCTCCACCGCCGATGCGACTTGGGCGTTGCCAGCCAAGACCATCAGTAATGTCGAGCATGTGAGTACACGCAAAACACTCATTTGAAAACTCCTTTCGATGGAGCTGCGGGAGTTTCGACGTTGCCCTCGATGCGTTGTGGCGCGCCGTTGTAGCAGTCCCATGCCAAGCCGAAGGGATTGGTTTCAGGGTCGACGTCCATGCGTACAACGTGAAGCGGGTATCGTGCGAGGGCACGCTTGACCAGCTGACCGCCGTAATACTCGTCGGCTGAGATGTCGAGCGTCACCGTCCAGTCGTCGATGGAGTTGGTCACCGTCCGCAGTTCAGGCGAGTCGCCAAAGCCTCGGCCGGGAATCTCGTAGACACCGCGGACGCGCTTGCGCAGCTCACCACTGGACTTGCGCAGATCAAAATCGCTCTGCAGGTATTGCTTGCAAGCCGGTGTGATGTAGGCGTCCAGGCGTGTGATGTTCGTCTGATAATCCTGTTCACCGTCGACCGGCCAGCGGTTCATTTGCTGAAAGATGTACAGGCCAAAGGCGTACACCGACTGAGGAGGGATGTCCCACCAAAGGCGTGTGCTGCCGGAACGCAGGTCGGGCGGAACGTGAATGGTCATGTTCTGCGGTGCTCGATACCAGCCGATACCCAGCCCCAAGGCCAGGAGCGCCAGCAGGACGATGGCCATCCTCAAACTGGTGATGTGCGCTCGCTGCGAGTCGGCCAGCTTTAAATAACGGCTCATTGTTGCGCCCTCCGACGGCACGTCCAGTTGCCCGATCGGATGACCAGATTGGCGTTGTTGTATGACGTAGGACCGAGTGTGGCGAGCCGCAGCTGCAACGTGCGGTAGAACCAGGTCTCCGGTCGACCGCGTTTGAGGCGTCGCAAGACCCGAGCTGCGACGAGCAGCCCCAATGTTCCTCCGATGAGTGCGCAGACCACGGGCATGGATGGAGTGATCACGAAGGCCAACGGCAGCCCCATCACAAAGCCAAACCCGCTGCAGCCAAAAACGGTCACCCACATCTCATCCGCCGTAAGACCGCCAATCACCACGGGCTGGTTATTCAAGCGACTGGGCAGAAAACGCAGGGTTCCGTCTTCATGCTGATCGTGCTGAAGCTCAGACATGGAAGCCTCTACGACTTAAAGGATGTTAGACGCGGTGGTGACCAGGTAGATCGTGACGCCAATCAAGCAGACGCCGACGACAGCGGTGCTGCCCAGATCGGCCCATTTGGCCTTGCCCATGTGGATTTCGTGATAGACGCCCAGGGCATGTCGGCCCACCAGAATGATGCCGAACGCGCACAGGCATAAGCCCAGCAGCGTGAAGCCGTCGAAGGCGTAGTTTTGGAACGTCTGCAGGAAGCTGGTCCCTGTGCCGCGCGTGGGGGCTTGGGCACCCGGTAGCGCTGCAAAACTACTACCGGGGGTGGCAGCCATCAGCAGGACCGGATAAGGCCGATGTTTCAAAAAGGTACGTGCCTGGGTGAACAATGAAAGCAGCGTCATCTTTATCTCCTGTGAAAAATCAACTCAACAACATGAAAGTCATGATCATGAACAGCACCGCCCAGCGAGCGGCAGCGACTGCCGCCGCCGGAGCTGCCAGGTTTCGGGTAGCCCAGCCGCGATAAATGCTTGAAAACACCCAGACGCCCCACAGCAGGAGGATCCCCACTGCAATTCCGGTCCACAGCGTGTTGCTGCTGGCAGGCGTAAAGCCCGCCGCCGCCTGGAAGGCGCTGATCTGGGTGGAGGACATCGTCATGGCGTGTGATCACCGCTGACGTTGTACTGGCCTGATATCTCGACGGGGTCGCGGGGCTGTGCGCGGGACGGCGACAGGTAGTCCTGCAAACCTTGGCGGATGCGCGCGATGTCGCTGACCAACCGGGGATAGTCCAGGTGATAGCGTTGGGCCGGGTCTTGTGGAAGATCGACACTGCGTTGCGCAACGGCCTCGAGCGCGTTGAGCTGGCGAATCATCACTTCCACATTGGCTTGTTCAGAAGCCGTGCCGGCTGCCTGGGCATACGTGGAGAGCATCGGTGTGCATAGGAGGACTGCGGTCAAGCAGATCTGCACACGTGAAGACGTTGATCTGAGCACGGGGGGATTGAAGTTCACGTCGCGGGCCTTGGATGCTGTGGGAATCTATGTCCACAGCATGACCAAGGGCCGAGTTTGAATCAGTACGAAACCCTTTTTAGGTCTGAGAGGGTTTATCCAAACGGGTCGGTGTGACAATGCTGCGTTTAAATAAGAAAAGGAACCCGGTACTGATTGCATACCCAACCGCCCAGGCCTGGGCGTTTTGATTACCAAATCGTTCGTGGCCACGATTGATCGGCTGAACGCTGACCAGCTCCCACCCCTCTCGACCGTAGCGGTTCAATACGTCGAGAGTCTCAGGGTTGCTTAAGTAACCTTGAATATCCGGTTCGGTCGTCTCATCTGTCGACTTGAACATCAGCACGCCGCTGGTCACGGTTTTATAGGGCAGGGGGACGAAGGTCTGGGTGTATTCAAAGAGTGTCATAGGATACCAACTGCAAGGTGGGGTGATCGGACAGATCATCATCGAAAAGCTCGGCGATTGGTGTCCGGGAATTTTGCCCAATCAGGAAGTCTTTTTCAGAATTTCCCTTGAGTGGTGTTTAAGACGGATTCGGGTCCACGCAGTTAACGCAATCCTCGCCCAGTATCGCGTCGGCAGGTAGGGCGAGCTGAGGGCGAAGCAACTGTCGTATCCTACTGAATCCACTTTGCCCATCAGAAAGCTTCAGTCGCGCGCGATGAGTACCAAACGCCATCATTATTGACGGGCATAGCGCCTTTGCATATGGCTCATTCAGGCGCTAACAACTCCACCATGGCCTTTATTTTTCGAGATATGGGGGAATAACGGAACCCATCAGCACAAGCGCACCACGAACGTAACACTTAAAGTGCCCAGATCACCGCTCCCTTTATTGCGCATTAAGAAATTACCCGATGGAAACGTTTTTTATGGCTTTATCGAACCGTCCGGAAATCATCGATACCGCTGATGGCCATTCCCTTTCCAACTCAGACAACAGCGATCTTGGTAGCAATTGGCAGGTGCGTTTCTGGATGATTTTCTCCGGTCAAACTCTTTCCCTGATCGGCTCCGGGCTGACCCAGTTCGTTCTCCTTTGGTGGATTACAGACACAACGGGTAGTCTGGCAGCGCTGGCAACCGCTGGGGTCGTAGCGCTCTTGCCACAGGCGCTGATCAGCCCTCTGGGAGGCATATTTGCTGACCGCTACAGTCGCCGCGTGTTGATGATTGCCACCGATATGATCAGCGCGCTGTGCATGTCGATATTGATCGTACTGTTTCTTACCGAGCGTGTTGAACTGTGGCACATTTACTGGATGATGTTCGTACGCAGCGCGATGCAGGCGTTCCAGACGCCGGCCGCATCGGCTAGTGTTGCTATGCTTGTGCCACGCAGTTTTTTACCCCGTGCAGCGGGTTTGAGTCAGGCCATGCAGGGAATAAGCCTGGTTGCTGCCGCACCGCTAGGCGCGCTCGCTATCAGCATGATCCCGCTGGGATGGGCACTGTCCATCGATGTGGTGACAGCACTATTGGGCTGCTTGCCGTTGTTGCGCTACCGTATTCCCCAGGCATCCAATAGCAACCGCACGGGCCTATCAACTCTAAGGAGTGAGTTTCGCGATGGCTTGCATTTGATCTGGAGTCACCCTGGCTTGCGCCGCCTCTATGCGTTGATGGGGGCCGTGGTACTTGTGATTATGCCTTCGTTCACATTGGTGCCATTGTTGGTCAAAGAGCACTTCGGGGGTGGTGCGCCGCACGTTGCGTTTATTGATGCGATGGCAGGCGCTGGCATGTTGGTAGGGGGCGTAGTTGTGGCGCTATTTGCGCCTCGCCAGCCAGTCACATGGATCCTCTGGGGCTTCGCTACCTCATGTTTCGCGCTAGCATTAACAGGTCTGATGCCGGCCGACCTCTTCAACATCGCCGCAGTGTGTTGGATGGTTAGTGGCATGTCCTTCATTCTAGGCGATGCCCCAATGACTGCATTGCTGCAAAGCAGCATCCCCAATCACCTGCAAGGGCGTGGTCTTTCGTTGCTGAATATGGTCATGGGGCTAGCCGCTCCACTAGGTTTGGCACTGACAACTCCACTAGGGAGACGCTGATTTATTCTAAAACCCAGCTGTTGCCCCCAGATAAATCAAGGCCTCCAGAGCGTTGCAGGGACGAAAAATCGAATAAATCAGCGGCTCCCTAGGGAAGGTCTGAAAAAGCCTTTTCTTCAAAAGTCGAAGCCAGTAAATACAGGCGCTCCAGCCCGGTTCCTCTCCAAAAAAATGGGCTTTTTCAGAGGATACCTAGAGGGTGTAGACAAAATCATGTAGTGAGTCGGCGCGCGAGTATTCGAGCCTCGGCCAACCAAACCCATGCCTCGCTTACCGCAAAAAGGCGATCATGATGCATGATCAGTCGCCGAGCTCTCTCATTCCAGGCATGAGTTCGCTCCACTACCCATCGCTTGGGCATGACCACAAATCCAGTCTGAACAGGCTCCACGGAAAATAGATCGCCTTGTTCAGAGTGCCATTGCCCTGTTCTTCTGTTATTCGGGCCACGGATCACTTGAACATCGATAGCGTGCAGTTGATGGGTGCGCTGTGCCCATTTTCCTGCGTACGCACTATCAACAAAAAGCGTGCTCAGTGACGGATATTTTTCCTTCGAGTACGCCACCGCATCATCCGCCGCGTCACGATCCTGCACGCTTGCAGCACTGATACTGACAGCCAGCAGCAGGCCCAATGTATCGACAATCAGACTTCGTTTACGCCCCTTCACTTTTTTGCCTGCGTCGTAGCCGCTGTCACCGCCTTGAGGAGAACTGCGGGTCGACTGTGAATCCAGGATCGCTGCTGACGGGCTGTCAGCGCGTTCTTCCCGCTCACGCCATTGAGCTCGCAAGCGATCATGCATTTGCTCGAACTTGCCTTGAGCGCTCCACCGGCGGAACGTTTTGTAGACATTGTCCCAATGAGGAAAATCGCGGGGTAGCATTCGCCATGAGCACCCCGTGCGTACGACATAGCAACAGGCTTCCAGCAACGTGCGCCGAGAGTGAAGCGGTGGCACTCCTCGTCCGCCCTGGCTTTCAAACAGGTCGGCGACCAGTGCCCACTCGGTATCTGTCAAGCAACTCGGATATAGCTGCTCCGGCAGTTGGCGGCGGTGGGTTTCATTGTAGCCATAGGCTTTATTAGGTTCAGGTGACTGAAAACTTCCCTTGGCCCGCTGCTTTACACGCGTAATCCCTGCCATTTTCAACGCTTTTGCAAAGGTGTCGGGATGCGCAGTGATACCGGTTTCGGCGAAGAATACGAGCGCCAATTCGGCCTGGCTGGAATAGGGCTGTGCATGAGCGAGTTTCACCAGCACGGGATAGTGCTCGGCGGCAATCGAGCGAGGACGTCCGGTTTTAGGCATGGCTTGAGGGCTATTCAGACAAGGGAGTGAAAGTTTAATTTATTTTGTCTACACCCTCTAGGGAAACTCTGAAAAAGACTTCCTAATTTGGCAAAATCTCCGGACACCAGTCGCCGAGCTTTTCGATGATGAAACAGATGACCTTCGCCGACGCCGAGTATGCCGGCAAGCGCAAGCAGACCCGTAAGGAATTGTTCCTGATCGAGATGGATCAGGTGGTGCCCTGGAAAGGTTTGATTGCCCTGATTGAGCCCTATTATCCAAAAGGAGAAGGTGGCCGGCCCGCCTACCCACTGATGGCGATGCTGCGTGTTCATCTGATGCAGAACTGGTTCGGCTACAGCGATCCGGCGATGGAAGAAGCGCTGTATGAGACGACCATCCTGCGTCAGTTTTCAGGCCTGAGCCTGGAGCGCATTCCAGACGAAACCACCATTCTCAACTTCCGTCGTCTGCTGGAAAAGCACGAGTTGGCGACCGGGATTCTCGGCGTAATTAATGGTTATCTGGGCGACCGTGGCTTGTCGTTGCGTCAAGGCACCATCGTCGATGCCACGCTGATTCACGCGCCCAGTTCGACCAAGAACAAGGATGGCAAACGCGATCCTGAGATGCATCAAACCAAGAAAGGTAACCAGTACTATTTCGGCGCCAAGGCTCACATCGGCGCCGACGACGAGTCAGGCCTGGTGCACAGCGTGGTAGTAACAGCGGCCAATGTGGCAGACGTCACGCAGGTTGCCAAACTGCTGCACGGCGAGGAAAACGTAGTCTGCGCCGACGCAGGTTACACCGGGGTCGAGAAGCGCGAAGAACACGCTGGGCGCAAGGTCATTTGGCAGATTGCCGCCCGCCGCAGCACTTACAAAAAGCACGGAAAACGCAGTATTTTGTACAAGGCGACCCGCAAAATCGAGAAGGCCAAGGCCCAGGTTCGCGCCAAGGTCGAGCATCCGTTTCGGGTCATCAAACGCCAGTTTGGCTATGAAAAAGTGCGCTTTCGGGGCTTGGCCAAGAACACCGCGCAGATGGTGACGTTGTTCGCCCTGTCAAACCTGTGGATGGCCCGCCAACATTTGTTGGCGAGCGCAGGAGAGGTGCGCGTGTAATGCAAGAAATGGTTACCGCAAAAGGCTTTGCAGCGGCCGAAAGAGCTGAAAAGCGAAGATAATTGAGCAAATTTCGACATGCATCGTTTTTTGAAAAGTGCTGAGGACTCGGTAGCCGGAAAACATCCGGCTACTTCAGACCTTCCCTAGGGTCTGTTCCCGTTTGCACGTAACCCATTGATCCTTATGAGAACAGCCCCGTATTGTTGGAGTTCTCACACAACACCAATACGAGCCTGCAATGCCCCGATTAATGCTCAGTGATGAGCACTGGCCGAAGCTACGAGAAATTTTGCTACACGAATCGATCTACAACAAGCGAGATTTGCGCACCACGGTTGAAGGCATGCTGTATCGCATGCGTGTGGGTTGCCCTTGGCGAGACCTGCCGAAAGCGTTTGGAAACTGGAGCAAGGTCTACAAGCGGTTCAATGCCTGGTCTGCTTCAGGCAAGTGGGTCAAGGTGCTTGAGGTGCTGATGACTGATCCTGACATGGAGTGGGTCTTCATTGATGGCAGCTATGCCAAGGCTCATCAGCACAGCGCAGGTGCTGCCAGCACGCAGGACCAGGCCATCGGAAAAAGCCGAGCCGGTAACACCAGCAAGATTCACCTGGCTGTAGACGCTTGTGGGCTGCCTATTGCATTTGACGTGACCGCAGGCCAGACCAATGATTGTTCGCAGGCGGCCTCGTTGATTGCCAAGGTGCCCGATGCAGAAGTGATCATTGCGGACAAGGGCTACGACACTGAAGCGATACGGGCTCAGGTCGAGCAGCAAGGCAGCAAAGTGGTGATTCCACGAAAGCGCAATTCTCTGAAAGGGAACGCAGATCTGGACAAAGGGTTATATCGCAATCGACATCTCGTAGAAAACGCCTTCGCCCGGTTGAAGCATTTCCGGGCGGTGGCTTCTCGATTTGACAAACTCAAGAGAAACTATGAAAGCGTCATAGCAATGGCCTGCGCTTTTCTGTGGCTACCAATGTGAAACGGGAACAGACCCTAGGGAGGCGCTGCAAAAATAGCCAACTGTCCCCACCCTTGGCACACTAAGTTCCTTCAACAGCCTCCCTCTCCGTGAGCGTTACGCGCGTGCAGAAGACCTTCTCCGAACTCGAATATACCGGCAAGAAAAAGCAGACTCGCCGAGATCGCTTCCTGGCTGACCTTGAACAGTTGGTGCCCTGGGCCCTGCTGGAGGCGCAAGTGGCGCCGTTTTATAGCAACACCGCAGGCAAGCGCGGACGCCCTGCGATAGGGGTGTCGCGCATGTTGCGCATGTACGTCGTGCAGCAGTGTTTCGGTTTCTCCGATGAAGGTTGCGAAGATGCCGTCTACGACAGCCAGGCCATCCGCGGTTTTATGGGTATCGACCTGGGTCGCGAGTCTGCACCGGATGCCACCACCTTGCTGCGTTTTCGCCGCTTGCTGGAAGTCCATCAGCTAACCCGGCTGCTGTTTGAAACGATTAACCAGCATCTGGCCAGCCGGGGGCTGCTGCTCAAGGAAGGCACTATCGTCGACGCTACTCTGATCGCCGCGCCGCCCTCGGTCAAGAACCGAGAAGGCAAGCGTGATCCTGAGATGCATCAGGCCAGGAAAGGCAATCAATGGCACTTTGGGATGAAGGCCCACATTGGTGTAGACGCCACGTCGGGGCTGGTGCACAGCGTAGTAGGGACGGCCGCTAACGTGGCGGATGTCACCCAGGTTGGCCAGTTGCTTCACGGTGACGAAACCTATGTTTCGGGTGACGCTGGATACACCGGTGCGGCCAAGCGACCGGAGCATGCTGAACGGGACGTTATCTGGTCGATTGCAGAACGGCCAAGCAGTTACAAGCAGCACGGCGAAGGCAGCGTGCTGTATCGGGTCAAGCGCAAAATTGAATATGCCAAGGCGCAACTGCGTGCCAAGGTCGAGCACCCCTTCCAGGTAATCAAGGTGCGCTTCAATCATCGCAAGGTTCGCTACCGTGGGCTGGAAAAGAATACAGCGCAGTTGTTCAGTTTGTTTGGGTTGGCCAATCTGATGCTGGCCAAGCGGTATTTACAACAGACGGCAGGATAAATCCGTCTGAAAGGCGGGACTGGCCCGCCTTTCAGCAAAATGAGGGCAGAAATCTGCTCGAGAAACGTAAAATAAGGCCGGCAGGTTGAAAAAAACCGGCTTGGAAATGGGGACGGTGCGAACGGGTTAATTGTTCAGCGCCTCCCTAGGGAGGCGCTGATTTATTCGATTTTTCGTCCCTGCAACGCTCTGGAGGCCTTGATTTATCTGGGGGGCAACAGCTGGGTTTTAGAATAAATCAGCGTCTCCCTAGGTGAGCTTATCGGCGTGCGATGGCTGTTTGTCGTTACCGGCGTGTTAGGCGGACTGATTTGCCTGATGGGATTTTTTTCAACCGCCGTGCGCCGTCTTGAAGACGGCACGCACTATTGATGCCCTCTCACAAATAACGTTCATGGCATGGAACCGATAACGACTTTTTGGCCACTTACATGGTTTAAGGACATTCCGATGCATACACTCTAGGTTTGGCAGAGTGTTTGATCTCAACCGCAGGGACACCCGATGAAGCAGATGATCTTCGCCGACGCCGAGTACGCTGATAAATGTAAGCAAGCCTCTAAAGAGCGTTTTCTGACCAAGCCTCATTATCCAAAATGCGAATGGGTTCGTCCGGCCTTTCCGTCGATGGCCGTGCTGCGCATAAAACATGATTAAGCAGGCGGGATCAGCGGTAATGCGGGTTACACCGGCGTGGACAAGCATCAGGATCGTCAAATTATCTGGTCGATTGTTGTACGTCCGAGCCGCTGCAAAAAGCTTGGTGAGACAAGTTGGATCGTGCAGGTGCATTGCAAAATCAAGTACGCGAAAGCCCAGTACGCGCAAAGGTCGAACATCCGTTCGCGTGATCAAGCGCCAGTTTGGGTATACGAAAGTGCGGTTTCGCGGGCGCTCTAAAAACACCGGGCAACAGGCCGCGCTCTTTACCCTGTCGAATAATTGGGGGGTGCGAAAGCGCCTGCCGGGGATAGGGAAGTTGCACCTAAGTGTGGAAAACGTCTTGGGACTGTGCTAATCGACAAAAACTTAATGAATTAAACGCGGGAAAGGTCTGATTGTCTGATATGACGGGGAATTTTTTGAACCTCAGGCTACTAAAAGGTGATCAAAAGTTGATGCCTGCTTCAGACCTTCCTCAACGCGTTTAATGAAACAACCTGGAGGTGCCATGGTGTAATCATCTACCTGCTGACGCTATGAATGTCTGAATAACGTGAATCTCAGGATGCAGCGCTTGGCTGTGAAGGTCATACGTTTAAATGCGCCCCTTCAGTCAATATAGCGGCGTTTAAAATCGATAGAAAAACAAGGTCAACCATGTCATATCAAAAAGCAGAACCCGCTTACTTCACAACGACCCAAAGCCCAGTAGAGGTTTATACAGAATGGGACCCGTTGGAGGAGGTTATCGTCGGAATCATGGATGATATTCGTGTCCCGGATTGGGACATCGGCCTAAAAGCAATTATCCCGAAAGAATCCAGTGATTTTTTTATGACGTACTCCGGGCGACGCTTCCCAGAGGAGTTGCTTGTTAAAGCCAGGCAAGAAGTCAACACCTTGGCGCGAATATTGGAAACTGAAGGCGTTCGCGTAAAAAGGCCCAATGAGTCAAATCACCACCAACCCATCATGACGCCGCACTTTACAACGGGCGGAACCTTTTACTCCGCCATGCCCAGAGATTGTCTTTTCGCAATCGGCAAAAAAATCATTGAAGTACCCATGGCTTGGCGAAGCCGTTACTTCGAGACCTTCGCGTTCCGCGACCTGTTGAACGACTATTTCAGTCAGGGCGCCGAGTGGATCGCGGCCCCCAAGCCCATGCTGAAGGACGATGTCTGGCAACCGAATTATGATTTCGAACAAGAACTTCCGTTTCGTTCTATTATCACGGAGGTGGAGCCGCTGTTTGATGCCGCCGATTTTATGAAAATGGGCCGGGATATTATCGGGCAGCGCAGCCATGTGACGAACAATAAAGGCATTGAATGGTTGCGTAGAACCTTGGGTCCGGACTACCGCGTGCACATCTATGAGTTTGAAGAGCCGGGCCCCATGCACATTGATACAACGATATTGCCGTTAGCACCGGGCCGCGTACTCATCAATAAAGATTGGGTGCCACAGATTCCTGATATTTTCAAGGACTGGGAAATTCTCAATCCGCCCCCCTCCAACCTCCCGGATGACCATCCTTTGTTCATTACGTCGAAGTGGATTCACACGAATGTCCTGATGCTTGACGAGCGGACTGTCGTGGTCGAGAAAGATGAAGAGGCGCTCATCTCCGCTTTCCGCAAATGGGGCTTTGAAACCATTCTTTGCCCTTTCAAGCACTTCCAATCCTTCGGCGGGTCGTTCCATTGTGCCACTTTGGATGTTAAGCGACGGGGAGGACTGCACCGTTATATTTGAGGGCCTTGCCTAAGTGTGTGCAGGGCCTGAAGGCCCTGCCACTGACAAAGACATTTTCAATCGGACACAGACGATAGGAACTCGACATGCGCCCTACAAAAAAAATACTTGTGGTTTCTTCCGAACTGGATGCCGCGAAAACGGTACGCGACGTCAAAACCATGTACCCGTCTGCCACGTGGGATTTTATCTTCCTGTTGGAGGATTTTCTGGGAGTGGCCAACGATGAGCTGAAGTGCCCTGAACACTTTATCGTGCGCGACTTCGCCGACACAGCCGGGGTGATGGCGGTGCTGGAAGTGATCGCCCAGCAGCACGTTATCTCTCAGGTTGTCCCCAGCGATGAATTTTCTGTTTACATTGCTGCATTGGCCAATGACCGCTGGGATCTTCCCGGTATAACCCGTGAAAAAGCCAAATCTTTTCGTGACAAAAAAGCAATGAAGGAAATCGCTCAACACGCCGGTATCAGGACTGCGCGGGAAATCACCTTGTCCGACATCGAGGGCGGGCATGTTGAATTTCCTGTGGTCGTTAAACCGCGCTCTCTGGCAGGTTCAATGGGCGTCAAAATCATTACTGAAGCAAAACAACTGGCGGAAATGGATGTCGACTGGGGAGCGGCTTACCGAGATATGGATGAGCGTCAGTACATGATTGAACAGTACAACCCTAATACGATTTATCATATTGACTGCATTGTTCTTAAGGGCCACCTATCTTTTATTTCAGTCGGTCAGTACTTGGGTAAGCCTATTGACTTTTTGCAAGAAAAGCCGGTCGGAGTATTGTCTGTACCTGATCAGGCCGTCGAAGATACGTGGCGACCCTTTGCTGAATCCGTGATTAACGCTTTTGAAGCCCCTGAGGGGGTTTATCACATTGAAGCCTTTGCCGATGCCGGCTTCGGCTTAGAGTTATTGGAAATTGCTTATCGTCCTGGCGGAGCAGCGATTGTAGAAATGATTGAGATGGTGCATGGGCTGAATTTGAAATGCATTCACTTAGCGGCGCAACTTGGGCTCGTCGATTATGTCGATTCGCAACGTCAGGAAGAGGCGTTTGGTTATATGACTTTTCCAAAAAAGCATCTTTCTACTGAAGCGCTTTACGTTACTCAGATTTTCTTGCCCGCCCTCGAAAGCATGCCGACCTTGACAACCCACGTAGTGCCGGCTCTAGGTGACATCGCATCAGGTGAATTCTACTGTTACAAGGATTCGCTGGGATCCTTCGTATTTTGTGGAGACCGTGACCTTGTCTTACGGGATGTGTACTACCTGAGCGAACATTACTCGGTACAGGTCGCCGCGAAAAACAGCCCTCCGTTTGAGGAGTGACATTCCCCTTTGCGCAATTAATGATAACCACATTTAAAAGAGCTATCAGGTCATGGACAAAAATAAGCCAAACACTATTCTGATCGTCTCTTCCGAACTGGATGTAAGCGAGGTGGTCTCCCGAATCAGGAGTCTCTACCCGATCCCTGCCTGGACGTTCATCTACCTTCTGGAGGATCTTCTGGGGCAGGCGGGAGAGGAGCTGAATCGCGATGGACACTTTGTGATCCGAGACTTTGCCGTTCACACCGAGGTCGAAAAGGTATTCGGCCAGATTGCAACGAAATATTCCGTCACCGCCGTCATTCCGAATGACGAGTTTGCGGTATACATTGCTGCATGGGCCAACGACTGTTGGCAGCTGCCTGGATTGACGTTTGACGTGGCGACACGGTTCCGTGATAAAAAGCGAATGAAACACATTGCCCAAACGTTCAATATCCCGACAGCAAAAGAACTGTCGCTTGATGACATTACGCGTGGAGAGGTGACGTTTCCGGTTATTTTGAAGCCTCGGTCTCTGGCGGGCGCTGTAGGGGTCAGAATCATTACTAAGGCCCAGCAACTTTCTGAGGCATATGCCACCGAAAGTGATGACTATCAGGATATGAACGAGCACCAGTATCTTATTGAGACTTACAATTCACAACCCCTTTATCAAATTGATGCGGTGGTTCTAAAAGGGCAGCTGGCGTTCCTGTCTGCAGGTGAGTACCTAGGTAAACCCATCGATTATCTGGCCGAATGTCCACTGGGATATTTTTCACTTGCAGAAGACGATCTACACACCCTATGGCGTCCATTCATCGAGCGAGTGTTGTCCGCTTTTGAAGGGCCTGATGGTGTTTACCATATTGAAGCGTTTGGTGATGCGGGCGACGGATTTGAATTACTTGAGATTGCCTATCGGCCCGGTGGGGCTTCCACTGTCGATATGATAAAAATCGCTTATGGAATAGACCTGCGTTTCATTCATCTTGCCGTCCAGTTAGGGCTTGTCGATGCCTTGCACGTTGACCGTAAGGGCGAGGCGTTTGGCTATATGACGTTCCCTAAAAAACACTTGGCCAAAGAAATGCTTTATGTCACTCGGGTTTCACTGTCGAGTATGGAAACCCTGCAAACACTGAAGATGAAGAAAATTGCGCAGGTAGGCGATATCGCTTCAGGTGAATTTTTCTGCCACAAGGATTGTTTGGGGGCCTTTGTATTCTGTGGCGATCGAGGCAGCGTCGCTCATGACTTGAAATATGTTGAGGAGCATTATCAAGTGCATGCAGAAGCTGCGCGTGGTTGATAGACAGTACCCGTCCGGGCATCCCGGCTTGAATCAAACCGGTCGCAAGTTATGTGGCAGCAACTGATCTGTCTCGCATCGCCCGATGCATCGGCTGGCGCGTGAGAACCTTCCTTAAGGAGCCGCTGATTTATTCGATTTTTCGTCCCTGCAACGCTCTGGAGGCCTTGATTTATCTGGGGGCAACAGCTGTGCTTTAGAATAAATCAGCGTCTCCTTAAGTGTAGCGGCTTGCAATCGGAAACGACCGTGCTCGCAATCAGCACACTTTTCGGCTCAGATTAACTGCGACTGACGCAGCCCTCTGGCTCACATTAGTTGCGAGCAAGCTTGCATTCAACTGCGTCTGCTTGCATTACATCGCTGGCAACTCACATTAGCTGCGAGTGAAAATGAGCGGGGCAGATCGGCAAATCCGCCGTGAGCATTTCGTCGCGCAGTGTGTCCATGTCAGTGGTGTGCTTCCCACTCGACGCATTCGCCGATTTTGAGTCTGTCTTTGGAACCCAAGAGCCCTTGCGACCACACATTGGATCCGATTAATTCATCCGGGACAGCTGATAGCGCTATGAATCCTCTACAATCTATTCAACACAACATTACAACTCCCCCAATCAGTGGCGGTCAGCCATTAGACGCGGTGGGCCCTCAGGCCCAGCAATCCCATCCTGAAAGTATTTCACTTTCTCAATTGAGCGACAGCGCTCACCAAGCTCTCAACGCTCTAGCAAGCTCCTCAGCTAGTGCCGAACACCAAAGCATTGCATCATTGGTACTCAACGCTCTGCTGGATGGCACACTTCAATTTCAATCCAGTAACGACATGCAAGTAACCTATCAAGCGCCAATCTGTCTGCCAGATGATACCGATACCGTAAGAGCCGACCACTTGATTAATAACGAGCTGACGGTTCAGGCCCGATTAAATGATCAGTCGGAGTACGACATCGTCAGCGCACATTTGCATGGCTCTTCGAAAGCCATATCCTTCGACGTACCCAGCCCCCCGCCCGCACATGGTTCAGCATCTTCTGTCTTGAGTGAACGGACCCATCTAGGTATGAGTCGCGTTCTCTCACAAGATGCAGTAGACAGCAGTAGCCTGGAAACTCCGTTACTGAGCTCGCCAGACCATTCTCGTCCGCCATCACAGCCAAAGCCCGTGCATATCGGGTCGGTCCGCAGGGACTCTGGTAGCCTTGTTTCCGATAACCCGGTAGTGCAGGCCCTGCTATCGTTTGCGCAGGCCGACCAGGCATTTCCACCACAGGCCGCGAGCATTGCCGGGGTCCAGCTGGAAATGCGGCCACGTCGGGATATTGAGAAAGCACTTGAGGAATTCAAAGGCGCCTTCACTGTGGAGAAGGCGCAACTGATGTCCGGTGCCAACTCGTCGGAGCGTGTAGATGAGGATGTCAACGCAGACATCCATATCCCCTTATTGCTCAAGGCCATCGAGCGGGGGGCTGCGGCATTTGGTCCAAACGCATCAATCGGCCAGAATAGCGCGAAAGCGTTTCTCGCCTCATGTGCTCCCAAGATCACGTCCAATGACGATGTCCTCTCCGAGTTCATCAACCAGAAACTCAAGGGGGACGACGATCTTCAGGTTCGCCTGGGCGCACAGGAATTGTTGCATGTAGCCACCAAGAAGGAATTCCAGCTCGGCGGTCTAGCCGGCAGCATCGGGGTCAGCAGCATACTCGGCTCGGCATGGGAGCTTGGCGCTTCTGAGCTGTTGAAAAATGCCATCTTCGGCAAAAATTTCTCACCGAGCCAATATGCCCTGCAATTGGCTGGAATCGATTCAGTGCCTCCTTTGATTATCGAGTCCATGGACACCATGTGCGTACTTGCCATCATCAAGGGCATGAAAGGTGAGGAGTGGTCCATGAGCGATCTACTTCCCAAGGCGTTGAAGGCCGGTGCCATTTCCTCGGTGGTGTCATTCCCCAATAATGTTTTGCAGTATGCAGGTTTCAAATCCAGAGTCGGCGATCTTGCGGCAAACTCAGTGACAACTGAAGGGGCCATCTTTGGCGCCGCCTCCGGTATTCCACCCGAGGTCAAGGAAAGTGAAGAGCTGATGCGTGCTGGCTTATTCCAGAGCATGAAGGACGGCGTGATGGCTCATCCAGGCGAGGGGGTGGACACCAAAAAGACGATTGAGCGGATGACGCGCCATGCGCTGGATATCGCTCCGGGCGAAAGCACCGCTGTCAAGTCCATGGGGCTGGCATCGATTGTCGGGATGATTCCACTGATTGCCAGCAACAAGGCAACCGGGCTGCTGTCGGAACAGGTACTGCGTATTTTCCGGAGCGCCGTCTTCAATCCAATCGAAGCCATCGCTCTGAACGCGTTGGCGCTTGGCGGGCGTGTCAACGTTCCCGGGCTATTTGATTCCGACAATGCCAAGCATGCACGCGTGGTACAAACCATCCTTGCGCGGGCCAGCCAGCACATGGAAGCTGGAGACCGTGACATTTCCGCAGAGGAGCTACATCAAATGCTGGCTCCCCGGAGCGAGTTCCTGCGCCATGTGGGATCTGCGATTGTCAACGGCATGAATGCCAGCTTTGAGGCAATTCCCGCCCTGGTTCGGAAGCTTGGATACGGTGAGGCTCCATTGGCCGAACGTATTCCGTATCAAGACCTGGCTGTGCCCGACACGTCGCGGCAGCCCGCACCCTGAATCATAGTCGACGCGATCTACTGGACTTCACGAGCAGCAGTCAGGCGGGTAGCATGGTTTTTCACCGTGCTACCCTCGCCATCGCGGACGGTCCCACATTTGTCGGCACTACGGATCAATCTGGGGCTACCGTCGACTGGACAAGCGCAGATTTGGCTAAAGCGGACATCAATAACTTTGCTTTCTCTGGATGCGTCACATCATCTGGACCTACTTGCTCTACAACACCAAATCCTTCTGTGTGTATAGCTTTTGGTTTAAATAGCAGTTTTGCCGCCCCTGGCACTGAGGCCAGTAATGTCAGAGGATCATACAGGTTTAGCTTCGTCACCTTAGGCCAGATATCTTCAAACGAACTCTCTTTATTTTTATCCAGTTGTGCTGCTTCAATCTGTGCATTCGGCATGAACGTCCGAAAGAACCATGAGTCATCCAACCCGGGAAGCAATCCAGCTTGAATACCTTCCCAGAGGCCTTTCAACGCACTCTTCTGAACGTCTCTCAGGTAGTGGCCTACTGGATGTCCGCTCCCCGCTATCCCTTCGTAAAATGAAGGCGAAACCGCCGTTTTATAGGCCGCCTCCTTTGTCACTATACGAAGTGGAATGCCAAGCTCCTGCGCTTTCCGATAAAGACTGCGCGCAGCGTCCATGTCGGTCGCATTGTTGTAAGCGCGTGCATCAGGCTGTACAAAACCATCTGCGTCCTTTAAAGGCTCGACGCCGCCCATGATGGTGATGTCATCAACCCGTTTGCGCACCATATCTGGGCAGGTAGTGATGAGCGCATTGATATCACTCATGCCTGCAATTACGACAATACCGACTCCATGTGGCGCACGGGCCAGGCGCCTGCTCATGTCCTGCAAGCTGTCGCGGTGTATTTCACCAGGTCCAGCCCTTAAAGCATGACCTTCCAGTAAAAATTTGGCATGTTCCTTCGACTGAAGCGAATTCATTGCGTAATCCCGACCACGCGACACATGCACGTCATGCAACTCAAGCTTGTTGAACACGCCTTTGGCCATCTCGGCACGTTGAGAGCGAACTTCAGCATCACCCAGTGTTGCCACTACGTCCGTGATGTGCACAAAGCCCTCAGCCTGCAATTGCTTGCCCAAGGTGTAGGTCACGACATCATCCGGGTCCTTGTTAGGATCAGTGAAAAACCACGTATCCTTAGGGAGGCGCTGATTTATTCGATTTTTCGTCCCTGCAACGCTCTGGAGGCCTTGATTTATCTGGGGGCAACAGCTGGGTTTTAGAATAAATCAGCGTCTCCTTAGGTAAAAGGGGCTTGTGTGATCTCAGTTCGTTGATGGCCATATTTTCATCTGAGGTCAGATGAGAGTTACAGGCTCCCACTTGTGCAAGCATCGTGCGCTGTGCCGCAGTCAATAAAGCTGGCGCACTTTTCGACCGCTCCAAAACTGGGCTGCTCATGCTTGCTTGCTGAGAAAGTGCTGATTGCGCGCTACTTTCCGATGGAGTACGTGATATTTGTTTTGACTGATCTAGGATGAGACGTGAGGTGGTATGGCCTGCGGTGATAGGACGATGCATTGAGTCGACCTCCTGGATAGATGAACCTGCTGTGTGGCAAGCAACGCCGTTTCGGTTTCATCACTAGGGTGAAGTGCGGCGCGCTCCGGGTTACAACATATGCGGATTTTATCCGCCGGATACCTGACAGGCGAGAAACCTGTCTCAGCGGAGTTGGTGGAATCCGTGCTGTCGCGGCAACTGGATGATCTGGAACCAACCCTGACGCGCCATGGCTACCGCATCAAGGATCTGGTCGAACAGTTCGACGCCAGACCCACCGAGATCAAGGCGCTGTTCAGCAACGCGCTCGATCCGGCCCGAGCCGCTGAACTGCGTGACAAAATGCTGGCCGCAGGGCTGCCGATTTGATTCAGGCCGAAGACCGGTCAGTTGCAGTTAATGTGAGTCGGAGAAGATGGAATGCAAGCCGATGCGGCTGAATGCAAGCTCGCTCGCAATTAATCTGAGCCCGACGGCTCCGTCAGTCGCAGTTAATCTGAGCCGAAAATTGCGCTGATTGCGAGCACGGCTGTTTTCGATTGCAAGCCGCTACACTTAAGGTACGCATATTGGTCATGGCAATTGAGCGTCGCAAGGTGCAGCTTATCAAGGTCTTGAGCGCTGCTTCATGTCCTTGAAGCGCTGCATGATGTCGATCACGAGTGAGTTGACGGCCAGAATCTTCATGGCTCTTGTGACAGCTACGTACAGAAGGTTCAGCTCATCGTCGCGTTTGCCGGCGTCGATGTCAGGCGAGAGCGGATCTGCCGAAAAATCGTCATAAAGCCCAACGAAGTCCCACTCCAGACCTTTGGCTCTATGCGCGGTGCTGAGGGTCACGGTTGCATCGAGCTCCGACGTGACAGAAGCAGCACGCAGCTGCTCGATTCGTTGAGGTAGGTCTGGGTAGTTTTCGATGATTTTGATCGAACGCAGCATCTCAGGATCCTGCGTGGCCTTCGCGATCACGACATACTGGTCGTAATCGGCATAGTCAGTGAGCAGTTTTCGCTGCTGGACCTGGTGATTCATGTGCCGGCTGAAATAGAACAGGTCCTCCAGATCGCGCAAGGAATAGCTGTCGATCCCTCCGATCCACTGCCTGCGGTGGTTTTGGTTGACCAGGCGCAGCGCGTTCTCGATCACACCGCTCACAGTACGGTGCAGGTAGGTGCGGTGAGGGAGATCGTCCGGTAAGGCTCGTTTCACCAACGTCGGCTGTCCCAGGCCTTGCAGGGGGATCTTTTCACCCTTGAAGGACAGGATGACGTTGGCCACGTAGGCAACTGCCGGCCCAAACCTGAAGCTCTGAGTCAGAAAGTGTTTCTCGGCGTCCCTCATCGCTGGGCTGTTTAAAGCATCCACAGCGCCTCTGAACCGATAGAGCTGCTGATGTCGATCACCGACGGTGACTTGCGTGATTTTTTGGATCTGGACCAGATTCGCAATGACCGGGTTCACGTCTTGCCCTTCGTCGAGCAAAATCGCACCGAAGCGCTGGCTCAGATCCGGCTGGCTCATCTGGTACAGCTTCAGATAGCCGTCGTGCGTCATGGAGACTGAGCGATCGTTGATATCGACCATCTTGTCCCAAACGTCCATGGTCAGATTCAGCGCTTTGCTCATGTATTGTTGCTGGACCGAGGTCAGCGTGCGGTTGCTCTGGAATCGCACGAAGTGATCCTCCTTCAGCTCCAGGTCTTTGCTGGCCATGAACGCATTGAGGGTCGAGACGATGTCTTTGGCCAGCTCCCAATCCTGCGTATTGATCGTCCTTGCGATGTCGGTCAAACGCAGATTGCCGGCCTGCTTGTGTTTGTACTGGCTGCCATAGACAGCGTAGGCGAGGCCGTGAGCTGTTTTGCAGGTCACGTTGCGTGGAAAACGGTTCTTTGCCGCGATCTCAACGGCTTTGTTGTAGCAGAGGTACAGCATTTTGACCGACGAGTTATGCGTGGCGTAACCGACGAGTGTCGTTGTCTTCCCGGTACCGGCAAACGCCTGGACCAGTAGCTTCTTTGCGAAGGAGTGAATAGCTGGCAGTTGTTCTTCTGTCCATTGCATGGAGGGCACCTAGAGGTATTTTTTGAAGCTGGACGCCGTAATGCTGACCGCCAGGCCGAGCAGCGCCGCGCATGGCAGGAGCACTAGCAAAGGGCTCACGCTGAATGGCAGAGCCAGGTAAAGGCTCCAGGGGATTATCACCAGCGGCACCATCGTTGCCCGAGCTTTGTGATACAGGTAGCTGGACTCACGGCCGGCACCGAACCGCCGCAAGTCTCTGCGCACCAGTCCGTCGACGAAACCCACGAACGCCGTCATCATAAATAACGGGATTGCAAGGGTGAGGATCACCAGGCGTACGCAAAACACCAGTGTCGTGTAGAGAGCCGCGAGGCCGTAATCCTGAAACTTGCTGACTCCCACGCCCAGCATGTAACGCATATCGAAACCGCGTGTTCGTTGTCCTGTCGCAGCATAATCAGACGTGTGTTGAACCCAGTCCTGAAGCCCGGTCTTGACCACCAGCCAGTCATACGTGGTTTGAACCAGCCATGTCGCTGTTCGGCCAGGCTCTTGAACAACCACACTCTGCAGGAACCCTTTGGAGAGCCAACTGAGTTCATGATCGAGTATTGCACGAGCATGCTGCCAACCTGCCTCCGGCCAGAAAAAGTACATGCAGATCCATTCGACGATGATGGCCCCCCCAGAGACAGGAACATCACTGCCGCGAACCGGAAGGGCAGGGTGAACAGTGAACCGATGAGCGTCTGTTCCTGGTCTTGTTGCTGTTTCGCACGGTCGGCAACGTCTGCCATATCAGATGACCTCCCGCCGGTCGTTCAACAAGCCGAAAGTCATGCCGCGTCCTCGGGAGCTACAGCAATTTTTTTGAAGTCGTCGAGCAGATCAGCAGGCAGCGACTCGTTGAGCGTCTGATAACCAGGCGCTGACCACCAACCCGTGTCGTCGACCTTGCCCACCTGATAGGTCTGACGCATGCTTTCCGCCAGGGCTTGCAGATCTGCCGGCATCACCTCATAAGGATCATGCCCTGGCAAAGGCATTCTGATTTTCCACAGATTGCCGCCTTCCATGAGCGCAAAGCATTGGCCCTTGGGCAGGCCGACGACGTGCGCGGGCTCAATCATTGGCACGCTGACCTGCTGCACCTGGTCATGGCTGGAGGACGTGAACGCGGTATTGCCCGTTGCACTGTCATTCGCCGAGCTGGCCGGTGTGGATGTGAAAACCTGAACCTTAGGCAACTGGTTTGTGAGCAGCTCGGCGGTGGACGTTTCACGGACGCGCAGCATGAACACGTTGTTGAAGTTACCGATCACCTGGCCAGCCTTGGCTTTATTACCGATCTTCGCTTCGATATCGCTCATGGTCTGGGTGTAGGCAGTCACCTGCATGCCGGCACCGCCACCCTTGTTGATCATCGGAATGAATTCCTCACCCATCAGCTCGTTGAACTCATCGGCGTGGAGGTTGATAGGCACTTTGGTGCCAGGGACGCCGCCCGGTAGTCCGTCGTCGACACCGAACTTGTAGATATGGCCTGCTACCGAGACCAGGTCGGAGAACATCGAGTTGCCGACGGCAGCAGCGACCTCAGTGTCCGACAAGGCGTCCAGGCCGATATAGACCACAGCCTTTTTGCGGACTACTTGCATCCAGTCGAAGATCGGTCGCGGATCATTCACATCCTGATAGTCCGGCGAGATCAGTTCCGCCATGCGGCCTGTTGTCAGCTTCTCAAGCAGTGGCAGCAGCGAGGCGACGATCTTGTCGAAATAGGTCTTGTCGTAGCGGACCGCGCTGCGCAGTCCATCCATCACTGGATCTGCAACGCGCGTCTGAGACAGGTATTGATCGATGGCCACCACGCGGAACGGCCGGCCCTTCATATTGAACGGTACGTTTTTATCGTTGAGCTTGCCCTCAATGGCAACGATCGCCTCCCAAGCCTTTGGATCAGACTCATCAAAGTATTTAGAGGCATACTCTTGAAAGATCCCTTCGATGTTGATCACGTGCTGCTGGATCTGCAGGTAGTCAGGTCGACGGCCCAATGCGACAAGGGCTCTTGCGATGATGTTCACGAAACGCCATGCGAACTCACGGAATGCTGCTGAGTTACCTTCCCCTGAGAGTTGGCCTGCGATCCGGGTGGCCACCTCCGAAATCCGCCCAAAACGCCCAACGGCGTTGTAGCGTGCCGAGTGATCAGGCCAGCCCAGGTGGAACACATAAAATTCGTTCAGGCGTCCGGCGCGTTTGGCTTCCAGATACATGCGTTTGAGCAGATCGGCGTCGCCCTTCGGGTCGAAGACGATGACGACCTCGTGCTGGCCGTGCTTTTTTCGCCGGATGTCCTGAGTGATGAACAATTCCGCCAGGCGTGTTTTTCCGACACGCGTGGTGCCCAGAACAATTGAATGGCCTACCCGCTCACCCAAAGGGAGAGAGACGTTCTCCTCGTATGGCTCGATGCCGTGCAGCCTTGGCAACCCGCCGACGGGTGGCAGAGGTCGCACAGGATTGATGGGCACGTCCCATGATGTGGCTCTGGCCAGAAGCCGGACAGGGTATGGAGCGAACTCCGCTCTCTCCTCAAAGCGGCGTGCTGCACGGAACAGTGAGGTGGCTTCAACGTAGCTGGCGTACTTCGGCAGGTATGTGTCCATCAGGCGCTGGGTATGGCGCTGCTGCCAGCGAAAGCCCAGACCAATGAATAGACGTTGATTGCTCACCGGCACTTCTTTACTGGTCATCGTGTAATGAGGCAGACGACGGATATTTCGTCGATAGCGCAGCACATGCCATGCCTGTTTCAGGCGCACTAACCCCAAAGCCAGAAAGCCCGCAGCCGTCACGATGCCGAACAGCGGAGTCAGCGCGAACGCCCAAGGCGCGAACACGCATAGAAAAGCACCGGCAGCGCACACGTACACGGTGTACAGCTCAACGGCGGGTCTGAGTAGGGATTCGATGGCGTATTCATGAGCCATAACCCAACCTCCTATTGCTCGATGGCAGTTGGGGTGATCAACACCGGGTAGTGGTTCAGGCCGAGTCGTTGAGACAGGTCATCGCCAGAGGCGGGGTATACTAGCGTGTTGGGCAACCAGCTCCTGACTACAGCAAGTCGCTCTGGCGTGGCGACGTTGACCACCAGTCCTACGGCCTGCATCTGTTCAAGCACCGCGCCGCGCTCCTGGAGCCATCGGCGTGATGTTTCATCGTCCCCTATCAGGAACAACGGCTGCAGGCCTGGCGCGTTGATGATCCGGCCCTGAACGGATCCTGGAGTCATTCGAGTGGTGCGTACCGGTAATCCCTGTGCTGCTACAGGATTCAGGTGTGAGGTCAGGTCATTTGGGACAGAAGAGGGCTCGGGATTGAGAGATCGATAGTAAGGCAACGCTGAGTCACCACCTTTGTCTTCAACCACGGTGAGCTCTGCAGCCTGGCAGATCATAAATGGCAGGCAGAGCGCTGCGCCGAGGTTCACTGATTGGGTCATGGATTGGTCACCAGCATTTGGATGCCGGTTACCCGGCTGAGATGTTTGGCAAAGGCCTTGCGATAATTGGCGGCTGGAGCGCCGCCGGCAGGCCGGTGATAGCGTCCGGCGACGGTGATCCAGTCACCACCAAGCGCTCGCTGTTCAGCCAGGATCTGCGCAGTCACATCGAGGTTTTTGTAGGGATTGAGCGCGTCGCACGGATTGCTTGATTTGAACCTCTGGCCGTTCCAGCCCATGTTCACCTGTCCCAGACCCACGTCGACACGCTTTGGGCCTGCCTGAACCAGTGCTATGAGTAGGGCGGTGCAGGCATCTGCGCGGGTTGCAAAACGGTAACCCGCGCCGGCGACATTCAGTGTCCAGGGCCACGGCACAAGCTGCCCACGCAACTTTGCCCCGCTTTCCTGCAGCGCCACTGAGTAGAGCACTTCCGAAGGGATGCTCGCGGCGTGGGCAGCCAACTGATAAGCCGGTGGAGGCAGCTCGGCTGCGTGACTTGTCAGCGCGAAGCACAGCAGGGCAAGGCCTGCCCACGTCACTGACGCAGCCATTGCCCATTCACCTCTCGCACAACGGCCGGTAACTCGCCACCCAGGCTCAGGCCAAGCCAGCGTCCACCGTCATGGTTGAGGGTGATTTGTCGGGTTCTGACATTCGCAGGGTCGATCCCCGAGACAATCGCCCAGTTGCGAATTCGCTCGTCGTCGTTCTGGCTACCCACCATGTAGACGTCAAACGGCTGCTTCTGAGCTTGAAGGGCCTTAACCCGAACTGAGCACTCCGGGCAATCGTCCTTGACGAATACTGCCAATCGGCCATTGCCCTGGTTAGCAGGGCTCCCGGTCGCACCTTGGGACGCCGAACTGGAGATGGGCATCAGATTGGGATAGAGGCGTTTGAAGGCATCGTCATATGCGCGTTGATACGCCAATTCTTTTGCCGTGCGCTGCGCCTCGGCTTTGACCTGGAGCTCTGCATACCGCCGGCGCTCTTCATCATTGCGGGCTTCGATACCCAATGCAGTCAGCGGATCCAGCCCGGGGGAATACACACCTCGTGAACTCTGCATCAGCGTTTGGTAGCGCTGCCATTCTTGGGAACTGAGGTTCCAGTCCCGGGCCAACATCTCGTCGCTGGATTGCGACTGGCTGTCGGTCAACACGCTCTGTTGCTCCCGGCTGTTGGACTGTGGGGAGTTGTTGGTCGCCGCGTTGGCCAAGCCCACTTGTGTCAGCAGGGTTATTCCCACCAGTGTGAACATTCTCAGGTTGTAGATGGACATATGAACCTCTAAGGAGACGCTGATTTATTCTAAAACCCAGCTGTTGCCCCCAGATAAATCAAGGCCTCCAGAGCCTTGCAGGGACGAAAAATCGAATAAATCAGCGGCTCCCTAAGGACGCAGGGGCAGAATGCGGGTGGAGCCGTTGATGCTGAACAGTGCGCGGGATTCATCCAGGCTGTTGAGCTGCCAGTTGCTCCCTGCGACCATATCGCCGGGGCGTATGAGGTTCAGTTGGCTCAGTTGAGTGCTGCCAGGCGGGGCAACTGACAAGAAACGTTCCCCTCCGCGATACTCCACACCCACGACCGAAAACGGTGGAGGTGCCTCTGGAGCTTTGGTTTGTGCTGTTGTTTTGCGGGAGGGGGCAGGAGTCTTTGGCTTGGCCGCAGCAGTGACTTGAGCAGATGCGGCTTTAGTTGCACGCAAGTCCTGGAGTTTTACTTGAAGCTCCTCGATCCTAGCGCCCATGACCACAACCTCTTGCATCGAAGCACCCTGCTGGGCAGCGTCCTTCGCCGCTTCCTGCACCTGCTTCAGGAGGGCTTGAACGGCATCGATGCGGTTGGACAGAGCCTGCTGGCCGGCCCTGAAATCATCGATGGTCACGGACTTCAACTGGCTGGCGGCATCGAGCCGGTCATCCACGCCGTTGATGCGTAGGGTGATGGCGTTTACGGTTTCCAGGTTCGCAGCGGACTCAAAGTCGGCCTTGAGGTGGAAAATCTGCCACTGTTGGTAGACCAGCGTGCCGATCAGGACGATCAGGGTCAGTATTTGCAGGATGGCAGAACGGGAAAGAGAAGGGCGCAGTGGCAGCTTCATGGAGGACCTCACTCAAGATGTGAGGCACGTTCGCAAAAGCGGTCCATCTATGCAGCAGCAAACCATTATTATGGTTGAATAGGTTTAGAACGCGAGTGTGTAACCAGGCTTATTGCTTTCAAGCTAAGGAGCCGCTGATTTATTCGATTTTTCGCCCCGGCGATGCTCTGGAGACCTTGATTTGTCAGGGTGCAACAGCTGGGTTTTAGAATAAATCAGCGTCTACTTAAACGTCGGCCCAGCGAAGCTTCAGGTAGTCAACCACCTGCTGAGTCTGTGAGGCCCGCAGAAACATATGTCGAAAAAACATGCACCCGGACACCTCAGCCAGAGAATCATTCAGGTCAAGCTGACGGGTAATTTCAGGCACGCCTCCCTCAACAGTCCAGTCGGGCTCGGCCTCTGATGCCGTTCCCACTTTATACAGAGCCATACCAACATATAACGCTGTGCCGGTACCACTGACGGTATCCGCCCACCACCGTGTGATGACGTCATAGCGGGCAACCTCCCGGGCAAACGGCCAGTAGACCTGTGGGGCGATATAATCAATGATGCCGTCAATTACCCATTTCCGGGTGTCTGCATACGCAAAATCGTAATTGGGTGCACCTGCCTGCGTATCAGACCCCAGCGGGTCATCAGATTTATTACGCCAGACGCCTGCCGGGCTGATACCAAACAAGACATCTGTGTTAACTGCCGCTATTTTTTTATGGCATGCATCAACCAGCGAATACGTGTTATTTCGTCGCCAGTCGGCCTTTGTGGTAAAGGTCGTATTGTATGTCTGGTAGGTAGCATCATCATTCAGCAGGGAATCTGCGGATTCATAATAAAAATAATCATCGAACTGAATGGCATCAACATCGTATTTGGTGACAATTTCTTCAACAATATTACTCACCCAAGCCTGAGCTTCTGGCACGCCGGGATTGAGAACAAAGCGCTTCGCTGAAGTGCCTGTCCATTCAGGATGCAGTTTAAACACACTGACCGGCGAGTCAGAGGATGAGTTATTCAGCTCTTCTATTGTGGCATCGCTGGTGTTCATTGATATGCGGTACGGGTTCACCCATGCGTGCAGCTCGATATTACGAGCGTGCGCCTGCTCAACAGCATAAGCCAGTGGGTCGAAGCCGGGATTTTTCCCCAGCGTCCCCGTCAGGTACTTCGACCATGGAAGCAGGTCTGATGCGTAGAATGCATCTGCGCAGGGAACAACCTGGAATATCACTGCATTCATTTTCATTGCCGCAATATCATCAAGAATGCCGGTCAACTCTTCTTTCTGTGCACTGACACGTGCGGCCTCATCAGTGATGGCCAGAGATGAGGCTGACGGCCAGTCAAGATTCGTAACGGTTGCGACCCAAGTCGCCTTGAGATTTTTGTTCGCAGTCGCCATTGCGATTTCTCCTTTGAGTATGGTTCTGAGGGAACGAAATATGCTGTCCATGCATGGGCATTTTGAAATGCCTATGCATGAACGAGCGCTACACCTGCCAATGCGCTGGTATGTAACCATAGCCGAAGCGAGCTGCTGGGCTGAGCGCACGAAGAGCGCCTGCTCTCACAGGCGTTCTTTAGGCATTATATGGGAACGACGTGTCAGCTCAGCGTCACGTCCTTCATCGCAGGAATATAACCGTAGTCATATTCTTCCTGCACGAACGAGCGATCCCCTTTCAAGAGGATTCTCACCGTCGGCGCTTCGGTCCCGCCGATACGATAATCCTCGCCGTCGGTGGGCACGCTGTCGATGAACGAAGTCACCAGACCGTTCGGCATGACGCAGTGGGAATACGTCTGGAAAGGCTGCTCGGGCGGATTGCCGAGCACCAGGCCGGAAGCGTTCATTGGCCGGTACGGACCGAACAAATGTTCGCCGACAAAACCGTAGACACCGTCTGGCCCTGTAAGACCTTCGGCATACGTAAACTTGTGACTGATGGTGAACAAGTAATACTTGCCGTCTTGAAAGACATAGTGCGGGCGCTCGGTCTGATCATTCACGCCGACGGCAGTGACCAATGGCGGAAGTATTTTCCACTCTTCGCCACTGAGATCTTTTGCAACCGCCAGACCGATACAACCCACCTGGAATCTGGCACCCCCGACGTTTTCATGACCCGGTGGCACAGGGCCAAGTTCGGCAACCCCTACTGTGTGCGAACCGCGTTCACCGGCGACATTGCCTTCAAACACCATATACAACTTGCCATCATTAGGATCAATGAACGGACTGGGGTCGCGAAAGTTCCAGCTCGAGTTCTGCGCTTCGGTTTGATAATAGGTGCCGTCGGCCTCGAACAGTTTTTTGACTTGGGTAAAGTCTTTCAACTCCACGCCCTGATCGGACGTCACAATACGGCCACGTACTTTGGCGATTGCTGCGCCGGGCGTGACGCAGGTGTAATAGAGATCAATATCGCCTTTGTCATTCAACAGTATGGGTGTGCCCGCCCACTCTCGAGTGGTGGGCGATACCCCCTCGGCCATTACACGACCACCAAAGATCCAGTCCTTGCCGGTACGCGAGTACCAGTAGCACATGCGTGCGCGGCCATGACGGTCTTCCCAGTCACGCTTGATGTCATAACGGCCATTGGCGTCGAGATATTGCGGATCATTGGGGTGACGGTCAGCCGTCAGGGTCAGGATGACCGACCAGCCGTTGACCGAAACCACCGTGCCATCCAGCTCGCGCAGCGGCATGGTGTCCCAGATGAATACCGTGTCACTCATGACCGGAAAGTCCTGACTGACCAGTGGCTGCGTGGTGGTCGGGTCATTTTCATTGACCTTCAGCGCATCGGCGCGGGACCAGACAGTAGGTGGGTATTTGATGTTATCTACGAGAGGACTATTTTGGAGCTGGCTTACAGCAGAGTTGCTATTGTACATAATTGATACCTTCAGATAGTTGTGGGAGGCAGCAGCGACGCTGCTGTACCTCTGTTGCTCAAAGGCGATAACTCAAGGCTCACGGCCTTCACATGATTCAACGTCCCGCAGCGGGAGCACTTGATCTGGAGTTCGGTGTAGTCACCCATGCGGGCCAGCAGCTTCTTGCACTGCCCGCATCGATAGTCTTTCAACATTTGTAATGGTCTCCTTATGCTTCGCCCAATGAAAAACCCCGCCGAGGCGGGGTTTGGAGGGGATCGCAATTTACCGGTTGGCGCTGTTGGAAAGCCCGTATCCGGCGGCTGCCCTGAGGCGCAAATCGCATATCGTGGTACCTTTTTACCCCCCTCCGGAAAGGCTGGAAAGGGGCAGTTTCGGGGTAGGTCGAGTTTGGCCGGAGTTCAACACGAGTTCGACCACAGTTGCGCAATTGATCCGGATAAACGGTACGAGACAGCGCTTCATTGGGGGCGCTTCAGAAAACGGAATTTAAAGTACGTGAAGTATCAAGCTGCTCATCAATTCACGATACCGGCGTTTTTCGTCTACCGAGGCTGACGATGCAGAAACCTGGCAAAGCGCCACCACTCCATTTTGCTCAGATGAGCAAACAGCTCTTAAACCGTGATCTCTCGAGTTGCGTGCTGTGTGGTGTCCAAATGCTTTACGTACGGACCCTGTCGGGTTTGGCGGTGCATCAGTTGCTGATCAATGCCCGTGACATTGGTCTGTTGAAGTACGTGCGTCCCTAATGAATGCAAGCCCGTTCGCAATTAATCTGAGCCCGAAGGCTCCGTTAGACGCAGAAGAGTTCCCAGTCGCCTACTCATTCAGAAGAAGATAAAACATAGCCACCCGAAGGTGGCCATGGTCAAGCGTTAATGAGTTGTCTGGCGAGCGCCATTTCTACAGAATCACCGTCCTGATTCAACGAGTCCAGTCCGGACTCTGGAACATCACCTGATGTGCTCTGCGATACGGCGATTTTCTTGGCCATCAGCTGCAGGCAGGTGATCTGTGAACTGCCGATGTAACCGAAAAAAATCACCCTCACAGACTGTGTGAAAACCTAGCAATCTGCGCAGCGCTCAAAGAAAATGCTCCGTATCGAAAGATACAGAGCATTTTTCGTTATGGCCTACATCCAAGGTGAGTCCCGCAGCCAGACCAGCCTATTCCCGGTCTCGCTGGAAGAGTTGATCCCCGAGGATCACCTCGTTCGTGTCATTGACCTGTACGTTGCCAGGCTCGATCTGGTGCAACTGGGCTTCGATAAAGCGATTCCAAAAAGCACGGGGCGCCCTGCTTATGATCCCGCCGATCAGCTAAAACTCTACCTCTACGGCTATTTTCAGCGGATTCGCTCATCGCGACGTCTTGAAGCCGAGTGTCAGCGCAACATCGAAGTGATGTGGCTGATCAACCGGCTCAAGCCCGACTTCAAGACCATCGCCGATTTTCGCAAGAACAATAAACCCGCCTTCATCGCGACCTGCCGTGCTTTCGTTCGGTTTTGTCGCACGGCAGGCTTGATCGCCGGTGAGTTGGTGGCCATCGACGGCAGCAAGTTTCAGGCGGTCGCATCCTCACGGCGTCATGTGAATTTGAAGCAGCTCAAGCGCCAGGAAGAAAAACTGGATAAGCGCATCGCTCAGTATCTGGCCGAGCTGGATGAGGCCGACAAGGCTGAAACCACAGATTCAATTGATCGCAGCGCAATCAAGGTAGCCCTGGCACAGCTTGAGGCTCGACAACAGGATAATCAGAGTTGCCAGGCACTGATGCGTTCGATGGGCATCGAGCAGTTCAACACCCATGAAAGCGATGCCCGAATGATGCGCACGGCCAAAGGGCCACGTGTGGCCTACAACGTGCAAACCGTCGTGGACGCCGAGCATTGCCTGATTTTGCATCATGAGGTCACCCAAGATGGCGATGACCGAAAGCAACTGGAGCCGATGGCCAAGGCCGCCAAAGCAGAGTTACAGCAAGATGATCTGACGGTCACTGCCGATGCCGGCTACTCCAATGGCAAGCAGTTTCAGGCCTGCGAGGATGCTTCGATTACGGCCTATGTACCGCCCAATCGTTCGAAAAACCCTGGCAGTCAGGAAGAGCAGCTCTTTGAGCGAAAAGACTTTATCTATGAGACCGGACACGATCGTTTCCAGTGTCCGGCAGGCAAATGGTTAACGCTAAAACAGCACAACAAAGGTGATCGGATCTATCAGGCTGAGGTCGATGACTGCGCCAACTGCGCGCTGAAAACGCAATGCACTCGAGCCCGGCGCCGTTATGTCTCACGACATGCCCATGAAGAGGCTTTCGAGCGGATGGAGCAAAGAATGCAGGCGCATCCTGAGATGATGGCCAACCGAAGATCCATCGTTGAGCACCCCTTCGGCAACCTCAAGCAATGGCTATTTGGTAATGGCCGTTTCTTGCTGCGACAACTGGAGGGTACAAAAGCTGAAATGGCCTTGGCGGTGAATGCCTATAACCTGAAACGAGCGATTAAAGTGCTCGGTGTGCGCCATCTGATGGCTTTGATGGGCTGAGCGGACATTTTTTTCGTCTGCTGCCAATACAAAAAAAACGCCCCGAACAAGTCGGGGCGTTTGCTTGGGCCTTCATCAGTGTGTTTTCACACAGTCTGCTCACGTCCTGCTTCTGTCCGATCCTCCATGAACGCCTTGCCGCCTGTTGCACCGTGTAGACGTTGTAACCCGCCTGCATGTGTCGCCGCTGATGCCCTAGGGCCGGGCGCTTCCTACGAAAGCCTGTGAAATATCTTCATCGTAGTGCGCACTTGGTCAACATCTGCACCATCGCGGCGAAGCCGATGTTGACCTTCAATGGGTCATGGACAATGACATCCAAATCAGCGGATTGGCTTGGTTCACCACCGGGCAGGTCAAGTCATGGCAGACGTCGCTGCTTATTAAACATGATCGAGCCGAGCAGCAGGACCAGAATGCTCGCTATCAACATAGCGGAGTTCGCCCCTTGAAACCGTGCGATCAACCCCCAAGCCAACGCCCCTAGTGTACTGTTTGCGAAATAATTTACCCATGACCTGCAACCTAAGTCATTGATAAAATTTGAATTTTCCGTTATTCAGTAGATGGTTTTTTCGAAAACAGTACACTAGCGTCCCTCCAAGGTAATTTGAAAAAAAGTACAAGGACAGTCTGAAGGCTCTCTGGCCCGGCGGCGAGGCTCTCGTCAGGTCACCGCACAATCGTATGAATAGGATAAACAAGGCGCAGCCGCAAAGTAACAGCGCCAGGCCGTGAATGACTACATGCGATGTCAGCGCGAGCAGTGTTGTAGTTATCGAGAAGATGAGCGTCAACACAGCCTCTTCGTACCGGGCGAAGAGTCGGATCGAAAAACGACCCGAAAAGGTTCCAAGCAGAGCCCCAACTCCCCAAAATACCATCAGCAATGTGTACCGGGTCGCATTGTCGCCGTAGTGAAGTCTGACCAGAGAAGGCAGCAGGGTTTGGACACTACAGCATCCAAACGCTAGGGCTCCGACCAAGAGCAGGTTCTTTGCCGATGTTAAATTGATGAGTGACGTGGGTGGAGCCTTGTCCACCCCATTGTTTTTGATGGTGGTACGCCATTGGGCCTTATCCCAGAAAACGATGACCATTACCGTCCAAAGGCTAGCGACAATACCGACCAGAGCTGGTAGCGCGGTTAGGCTCTGGTGTATGACGTACGCAACGAATAAGGGGCCGGCCAGTTTTGCAATGCTGACCGCCAACCCGTGAACCGACAACACCGTATCTATATCATTCTCGCCAAACAGGGAGATGATCGTTGCTTGATAGGACGGCCCCCTGATCGCAATGCCGGCATTCAGGATGAGCAACGCGCTCATCCCTAAAGCGAAACTCGGGCTTCGTATGAAGTAGACGGCACCCAACACACAGCTCACGCCAATCAAAACCTGCCCTATGAAATGCAGCCCTTTGCGAGAGTAGCGATCGCCTAGATAACCTACAAACAGAGTGAGTATGGCAAAAGGCGCGTTACTGGCGAAATAGACCCAGAAGGCTGCGTCAACATGGCCCGCGCTCCACGACCAGGCAAACAGCAATGTTTGCGTCTGAAAGACGATCTGAAGTACCAACGTGCCAACCCAATACCCGGCGAAGGTAGGATTTTTCATGATGTCGAGCAGGCGGCTGCTATTGGCGGTGGGGGTCATGTCGCTCCTTATCAGGCTGCGGGCAGCAGACTGTCAACTACGGAGGGTAATGCCCAGGGTGTATCGGCCAAGGCCACGGCCCCACTGTTTTTCAATTCATCGATGGCCCCATAGCCCCACAGTGCACCCACCGGATTTATTGCATTTAGCTGCGCAGCCTGCATGTCATCACGTTTATCGCCAATCATGAAAACGCTAGATGGGGGCTTCGCAAGGGATGCCAGCAGCGCCTTCACCAGATCAGCCTTGTCATCCAGTTTACCGTCGGGTGAAGTGCCGAAGATCGACTGGAAAGCATTGAACAATCCGTTGTAGGTAAGCATTTTTTCAGCAAATTCTTGTCGTTTAGAGGTCGCAATAAAGAGCGAGTAGTTACGGTTCGAAAAATGACTGAGCGCATTGCTTATGCCTGTGTACGGAAAGCTTTTGTACAGGCCTTGCTCCCTGTAGTGGGAGCGGTACAAGTGGACGCACTCGTCGACTCGATCGTCTGCGTAGGGCGCCAAAAGCTCTGCGACAATTTGCTTCATTGGGGGGCCAAATAGCTTCTGCGTCTCGGCGACGGGAATAAAATCATGGCCCATTTGACGGATGGCATACGTCAAACTCTCAAGGATTCCGGGAGCCGAGTCGAGGACAGTGCCGTCCATATCGAAAATAATGGTGGAATCGGTCACGTGTTGACCTCCTGATAGAGAAAGGGCTTCTTCAAAGGGGCTGACGCCTGACGGTGGTTTCAAGCACATTGACGACTGCTCCATCGTTGAAGTAACCGTTTAAAAAGTACCATGGCCGTTGGCATAACGCCGAGATCACTGGTTCTGGCAGAGGTTTGGCCGTCAGATCGAATATGGAGGAAGGGAAGGCATTGTCCTCATTCAGGACCTGGTCCATCAGCAGCGTTCTTTTGTGGTGGTGGATCTCTTCAATTCCAACGACGGTGGCAGTCTCCGAGGAGAGTCGAGGAATGACGACCGCATCAATGCGTCCGTGAGATCGCATCGGAGAATTAAACAGCCTGGCCAGCAAACGGGGAGAGAGCGAAGCTTTTTTAAAGGGATGTGTTTTTGACCAGAAGCCGATCTCGCCGCTCGGGCTCACGTAATGCTCATTCGCAGGCAAGTGCAGTTCGGCAATGTCACGTAGATGAAACTCGCCCACCTGGCTTTGTATGGGGCTCCCATGGGCAGCCAGACAATCGCCGTCCAGGTAAACTAGGCTCCTGTCGTTGGCACAAAAGCTGCCTCCGGGGTGGCGCAAACTATTGATTAGCAGCGAAGTCTTTCCAGCACCGGAACCGCCAAGTACCAAACAGCCACTGTGTTCGAATGAGATAAAGCCGCCATGAATCCTGAGCAGGTCATGTTCGCTGAGCGTGATCATCGCTTCACGTGACAAGCGTACGGCCAGTAACAGCGCGCTGACCTCATCGGAGATGCACCAAACGATTACCGAGTTTGAGCTAAACAACATCCAACCGCTGTCCACTGCGTGTGCCAGTCTAAAATCACCGACTCGCAACACCTGCAAGGTCGCTCCGAAATACCACGGCATCGTTTCAGCCTGTGCCTCAAAGCCATGGGTTAGTTGTTCAAGCTCGGCGGGAAGCGCCCCGGTGTTGACCTTTACCGCATACCGAACGCAAGAATCGTCTTCTTGAAGCGGCACCGCGAAATAAGGTGATACATAAGCGCTGAAGAGGCGCAAGGTGCCAGCATCCGCCAAGGTAACCTTGAGCGTGGTGCCCATGAAACCGAACACTGTCGAGAATCTCGAGTGCGCGCTTTCTCGTTCATACACGGTCATAAGAGCGTTGAGATACTTGTCCATCGTGTGTTCGTCTCAAAGTAGCGGTTCGGTTGGGGTCTCTGTTCCTACACTTGCGGTCAATGATGCCCCTGAAGATGCTGGATAAAATCGATAATGTATTCGTACTGTTGATCAGCCGGTTCATTCATCAATTTCAGTATTCGCTTGTCGGAAGCGAGCAGTTCTTCGCACAGCTTCTCGTATTGGGCATGCACTGCCTGTAAAAGCGCAAGGTTGTCATGTTGCCAACGCAGCTCACCATCAAGGGCACGACAGTGCAGTCTCTCTCGCAATACGTGCAGATCCGGAAGCATGCAAACCAGCACGTCAGGAAAGCCATGGGGAAGGAAAAGGCGGTCGATGTGTTCGTTTAATCGCCTGGTTTCATCTTCCGTTATCCAACCTAGGGAGACGCTGATTTATTCTAAAACCCAGCTGTTGCCCCCAGATAAATCAAGGCCTCCAGAGCGTTGCAGGGACGAAAAATCGAATAAATCAGCGCCTCCCTAGTTCCTGGTAGGCGTTGATGTAGCAGAGGGTATCGTAGATACAACGGTCTGCCAGCACCGTGGTGGGGCGTGGAGCTTTTTTATTCTCTATTTGTTCAACAAGGTATTTTATGGCGCGAACGCTGGCCCGTTGGTACGCGGATGTCTCAGGTATCTGGAATGAGAAAGCAAAGCCCCGGGAATACCTGCTGTGAGTTACCAATTGATTGATGGCGGTAGATTTACCCGCGCCATGCGGACCGCAAAAGTAGAGAATCGATGATGTCATGCTGGAGTCATTACGTGGGTCTTGACACCTCGGCTTTCCAATGCGGCCTTTTTTTCCGCACTCTCGGAAAGGAGGTACACATCGACAATGTCCAGATGCTTCAATATTTCGGCAATCTGACCGAAGTCGCGAAGATCATAGTCGAGCCCCAAACGCATACAAGCATCCAAGCTGCTAAGATTGTGCTGTTGCCTTTCTGTGTAAACTCTGACTTTACTTACGAGTCCCCTACCTCGTCCGTCATGCTCGTCCGTGTAGATAATCAAACCGTTATCCAGCCGATTGAGTGTATGCATGGCGTCGGTCATCTGTGTACAGCAGTCACACTCATGATCGCCTGCAATATGCCCCAGCGCGCAGGCCGATTGAATTCGCAAAGGAACGGGGGACATTAGATTTCGATAGGCAAACATGTGATGAAATAGTTGGCCTTTATAATTGGCCTCCATGGCACCTATATAAAACTTACCGATATCATTTGTGATCGTTGCACCCCATGCAGCATCTAGAACTTGAAAATCAGGCATAAATCAACCTGTAATGACTGCGAATTAAACAACCGTTATTAGTTGACGGTTGCAATAAGAAGAGGAACTTCGGTGACTTTTTCATGCGGATAACCATGCCCCCACATACCGTCCTCCCCAAAGCATTCGCCGTGATCGCCAGCGATGACCACCAACAGTGGATGAGAAATCTTCGATAGGAGAATGCCCACTTTTCGATCGACTTCTTCCAGCGCTGTCACTTGTAATTTTTGCAACTGCGCGAGCGCAGCGGTATCCACGTCCACCTCGTGAGAGAACGCTTTTTTCAACCCCCACAAGTTCTTATGTTTTTTTATTGTTTCTTTTGCTGATTCCGGCAAAGGCGCGACACCGCAGTCGTAGGGTACATGGGTTTCAGGACAATTTATAAACAGGAAGAACGGGTCGCTGCCTATTTCATCAACAAGCTCATCAATATGATTCAGTGGAAACTCATAAGCCTCCCTTTCCGTAAACACGGAAACGAAGTCATTCTTCCCATAAAAATGAAAGGTATCGAAATGCTTGGCCAGCGCAGGATGCCTGAACCAGCGAACACCCCCGGCACCAATCACTCGGAAGCCACGTTTTGCGTAGGATTTGGGGACCGATTCACCGTCAATGCTGACACCGATGGTCATAGGGTCGCGTCGGCGTCCTGAAGCGAGACGCCATAGCTGGCGTACTTCAGGACTATAGAAATCATTGAAAGGAGGCGTGATAACGGAAGGCAGATAGCCCATGAAAAAGCTCATGTGTGCCGGTAGCGTGTACGTTCCATGGGTGCCCGCCGCGCGTGTATGACCGAGACTGTCAAAAGTCGGCGTCCTGGCTTGAGAAAAAGAATCATAACGACATGAATCCACAGTAATAAATAGCACACTCCGTTCTGACATTGCTAGGGAGACGCTGATTTATTCTAAAACCCAGCTGTTGCCCCCTGATAAATCAAGGCCTCCAGAGCGTTGCAGGGACGAAAAATCGAATAAATCAGCGGCTCCCTAGCTGGGCTATCTGGTTCATGGATCCTCCTTGAGTATCGAACAGTCATTACATGCCAGTGAATACGAAGAGTAGATGGACGATGTATTATCAACTACTCTTGAATCAGCACATCCTTGTGCAACTAATACATCCGTTTAATGTGACAACCTCAAGCGGTGTTATTTAGGTGCGTGAATGGCACCGCCACTTGAAGTGAAGGTGATTACAGCGCTTACGGCTTGCTGTTCGGTCGTGGTAAGTACGCGAATATTATGATTCATGAAGATCATCCTTTTAGTTCATAAATTGAGATCAATTTGATCGTCTTCGAGACTTTTTAATCGCCTCGCATCAACCCTAAACAGCCCCAGGGGATGTGTCAAAAAATCATCCAACAGTAAATGTTACAAGATGTTTCATGATTTCGGCGCGGCAAAGCATGTCGGTTAATTTCTTGACATGTGACAAATCAATGCTTAAGGAGACGCTGATTTATTCTAAAACCCAGCTGTTGCCCCCAGATAAATCAAGGCCTCCAGAGCGTTGCAGGGACGAAAAATCGAATAAATCAGCGCCTCCTTAAGGAGACGCTGAACAATTAACCCGTTCGCACCGTCCCCATTTCCAAGCCGGTTTTTTTCAACCTGCCGGCCTTATTTTACGTTTCTCGAGCAGATTTCTGCCCTCATTTTGCTGAAAGGCGGGCCAGTCCCGCCTTTCAGACGGATTTATCCTGCCGTCTGTTGTAAATACCGCTTGGCCAGCATCAGATTGGCCAACCCAAACAAACTGAACAACTGCGCTGTATTCTTTTCCAGCCCACGGTAGCGAACCTTGCGATGATTGAAGCGCACCTTGATTACCTGGAAGGGGTGCTCGACCTTGGCACGCAGTTGCGCCTTGGCATATTCAATTTTGCGCTTGACCCGATACAGCACGCTGCCTTCGCCGTGCTGCTTGTAACTGCTTGGCCGTTCTGCAATCGACCAGATAACGTCCCGTTCAGCATGCTCCGGTCGCTTGGCCGCACCGGTGTATCCAGCGTCACCCGAAACATAGGTTTCGTCACCGTGAAGCAACTGGCCAACCTGGGTGACATCCGCCACGTTAGCGGCCGTCCCTACTACGCTGTGCACCAGCCCCGACGTGGCGTCTACACCAATGTGGGCCTTCATCCCAAAGTGCCATTGATTGCCTTTCCTGGCCTGATGCATCTCAGGATCACGCTTGCCTTCTCGGTTCTTGACCGAGGGCGGCGCGGCGATCAGAGTAGCGTCGACGATAGTGCCTTCCTTGAGCAGCAGCCCCCGGCTGGCCAGATGCTGGTTAATCGTTTCAAACAGCAGCCGGGTTAGCTGATGGACTTCCAGCAAGCGGCGAAAACGCAGCAAGGTGGTGGCATCCGGTGCAGACTCGCGACCCAGGTCGATACCCATAAAACCGCGGATGGCCTGGCTGTCGTAGACGGCATCTTCGCAACCTTCATCGGAGAAACCGAAACACTGCTGCACGACGTACATGCGCAACATGCGCGACACCCCTATCGCAGGGCGTCCGCGCTTGCCTGCGGTGTTGCTATAAAACGGCGCCACTTGCGCCTCCAGCAGGGCCCAGGGCACCAACTGTTCAAGGTCAGCCAGGAAGCGATCTCGGCGAGTCTGCTTTTTCTTGCCGGTATATTCGAGTTCGGAGAAGGTCTTCTGCACGCGCGTAACGCTCACGGAGAGGGAGGCTGTTGAAGGAACTTAGTGTGCCAAGGGTGGGGACAGTTGGCTATTTTTGCAGCGCCTCCTTAAGTCTTCGAGTCCTAAGGTTGCTGGAATTGAGGGGATATCACTTTGATATTGATTGGTGTCACATTGCCGCTTTTATCACTGTAAGGAGGTTAAATGAGTTATGCATCTCAAGCTCGCGTGACGCCGTCAGAGACGGAGTTGGCTGCAATCAAGGAAAGGCTCGATGCTTTTTTGAATAATGATGAGCAAAAACCTTTGTATACGTTCCTGTCTGGCTCGGTTGCCGAAGGACTGGCGACGCCAAGCTCCGACTATGATGTATATGCCGTTTATGAAACCTGCAGCGAAGGTGAAACGCTTGTTACAGGCGGACCTAGGGAGACGCTGATTTATTCTAAAACCCAGCTGTTGCCCCCAGATAAATCAAGGCCTCCAGAGCGTTGCAGGGACGAAAAATCGAATAAATCAGCGCCTCCCTAGACCTATCGAAGTCACCCGAATTAGCCTCGCTAAAATAGAGCATATCGTCGAGATGCTCTTAGACGGCGAAGACCTACCAAGCATGACAAACTATGAATTGCTGCTGTGTCATCGACTGTATTGCGGGATTGGCCTAACCAACGCTCACAGTTTCGATCAATTGAAAAAAATGTTGGATATCGATATTTTCAGAAAAAGGCTGGGGGATTTCTGTCAGCTCAATGCCGAGCGCTCATTGAGGGCCTCTTCCGGTTTCGTCGATGCGGGAGACTTCGATTCTGCCGTGCTCGCAGCTCGAACCGCGTCAAAGCACAGCTTTAATCAGTTTCTGGTCTTCTGTGGCGCCACGTCTTTACTGGACAAATGGCAGCTACGATATGCACAGCTTTTTATCGGTGAAACACATTTGGCACTGGAGCGCTTTGCGGATGTTTTCGCTGGCGAATTCAGCGGCTCCGTATGCCAAAAAAAAGTTTACCTCCATCGGTGTTATCGCTTTCTGCAGGTCATGTCGGATCATTCCGTGATGTCTAATCGTATGCCTGAAAAGGAATTCTGGACTGTCTCTCGTTTCCTCCCATCTCATCCTTCAGGAAGGAACCGGCTGCTTGAAAAACCAGCAGGTGTTCGTGTTGTTAGTCACGCAGACACTTTTTTCCTACTGCGGGTAAATATCCCGATCATGGAGCTTCCAGTGCCTGCGGTACTGATATGGGCACTGATCGATAACGACTCTTGCGTCAACGACGTTCTGCAACGAGCTATTGAAGGGTTCCAAATATCCAGAGAAGAATGTCTTCAATATCTGCAGGTATTTCTATTGGCTGGTGTTGTTACGATGAGCTGTTTCAACCTTGCTCTGAGTGAGCTGACTGATGACTGATGGTGCGGTCACAGGGTGTATTTTCCCAGTAACCCTAAGAGCTCAATCTGGGCGAAGTTCAGAGCAATTTGATCATATCCAACTATGTTCATAATGAACGTATTTAAAATTAATTATTTAACTATCAAGCTATGAAGTGAGTGTTTATGACAAAAACTTACACAGACGCCACTAACGCCAGGAGATTTCATGATGAGGAGTCTAAGTGCTGGGATATCTATCCGCCTCGTCTGGATATAAGCAAGGGTGATCGAGCCAGCCTAAAAAAACAAAAGCCTTGTGTGCTGTGGTTTACCGGGCTGTCAGGGGCGGGAAAAACCACGCTGTCTAGTTTGGTTGAACTTAAGCTTTTCAAGTTGGGGTATCATACATATGTGCTCGATGGTGACAATGTAAGGAGCGGGCTGAATCGTGACCTTGGCTTCACAGAGCCTGAACGTGCCGAGAATATGCGGAGAGTAGGTGAAGTCGCAAAGTTAATGTGTGATGCGGGATTGATCGTATTATGCGCATTCGTTTCTCCACTTACATCGGAGCGAAAAAAGCTTCGTGATTTTTTTCAACCTAATGAGTTTTTTGAGATTTTTGTGGATTGTCCGTTGGCTACCGTAGAAGCTCGGGATACAAAAGGATTATATAAAAAAGCCCGGATTGGCGACTTGGCGAATTTTACTGGTGTTAACGCTCCATACGAGGCACCCACGACGCCAGACCTTCACCTGAAGACGGAAGTATATTCGCCAGATTATGTCTCTGAGCAATTGATGCAATTTCTTAAAGAGACTGGGTTCATTTAACTGCTCTCATTCATACAATAATCAAAAACGAAAAGGAATGGCAGCCGCACATGAACTCATGTAGGTTCCCTGAGAAGAGCGACTAAGGAGTCGCTGATTTATTCGATTTTTCGTCCCGGCAACGCTCTGGAGGCCTTGATTTATCTGGGGGGGCAACAGCTGGGTTTTAGAATAAATCAGTGTCTCCTTAGGGAGGCGCTGATTTATTCGATTTTTCGTCCCCGCAACGCTCTGGAGGCCTTGATTTATCTGGGGGCAACAGCTGGGTTTTAGAATAAATCAGCGTCTCCTTAGAAATGAAGAAACAGCCGAGTTAAAACGACGAGTTCGTTCTGCCACCATCCCTCAGCGAGAGCGGCGGCTAGCACGCATAATCCTGCTGGCTGCCGAAGGCGAAACTCGAGATAACATCGCACGGTTGACGGGCATTTTCATGCCCAACGATCACGCTCTGGTATCGCCAGATTCAGGCGTTGGAGCGAACACAGCCGGGTTTGCTTTTGGGCATCGGTCACATCCAGACTAAGTCCATGATTTCACCCGCCATGGCACTGTCACGTTATTCGCTGCACTGGGTTACGTCCAAGGGAATTGATCAGCAGCATCGAGCGTTAGGGAGGCGCTGATTTATTCGATTTTTCGTCCCTGCAACGCTCTGGAGGCCTTGATTTATCTGGGGGCAACAGCTGGGTTTTAGAATAAATCAGCGTCTCCTTAGCAGAGGCATCAAGAGTGGCTGACCTTTCTCAACAAGATCAACAAAGAAACGCCTAGGGAGGCGCTGATTTATTCGATTTTTCGTCCCTGCAACGCTCTGGAGGCCTTGATTTATCTGGGGGCAACAGCTGGGTTTTAGAATAAATCAGCGTCTCCCTAAGGAGGCGCTGCAAAAATAGCCAACTGTCCCCACCCTTGGCACACTAAGTTCCTTCAACAGCCTCCCTCTCCGTGAGCGTTACGCGCGTGCAGAAGACCTTCTCCGAACTCGAATATACCGGCAAGAAAAAGCAGACTCGCCGAGATCGCTTCCTGGCTGACCTTGAACAGTTGGTGCCCTGGGCCCTGCTGGAGGCGCAAGTGGCGCCGTTTTATAGCAACACCGCAGGCAAGCGCGGACGCCCTGCGATAGGGGTGTCGCGCATGTTGCGCATGTACGTCGTGCAGCAGTGTTTCGGTTTCTCCGATGAAGGTTGCGAAGATGCCGTCTACGACAGCCAGGCCATCCGCGGTTTTATGAGTATCGACCTGGGTCGCGAGTCTGCACCGGATGCCACCACCTTGCTGCGTTTTCGCCGCTTGCTGGAAGTCCATCAGCTAACCCGGCTGCTGTTTGAAACGATTAACCAGCATCTGGCCAGCCGGGGGCTGCTGCTCAAGGAAGGCACTATCGTCGACGCTACTCTGATCGCCGCGCCGCCCTCGGTCAAGAACCGAGAAGGCAAGCGTGATCCTGAGATGCATCAGGCCAGGAAAGGCAATCAATGGCACTTTGGGATGAAGGCCCACATTGGTGTAGACGCCACGTCGGGGCTGGTGCACAGCGTAGTAGGGACGGCCGCTAACGTGGCGGATGTCACCCAGGTTGGCCAGTTGCTTCACGGTGACGAAACCTATGTTTCGGGTGACGCTGGATACACCGGTGCGGCCAAGCGACCGGAGCATGCTGAACGGGACGTTATCTGGTCGATTGCAGAACGGCCAAGCAGTTACAAGCAGCACGGCGAAGGCAGCGTGCTGTATCGGGTCAAGCGCAAAATTGAATATGCCAAGGCGCAACTGCGTGCCAAGGTCGAGCACCCCTTCCAGGTAATCAAGGTGCGCTTCAATCATCGCAAGGTTCGCTACCGTGGGCTGGAAAAGAATACAGCGCAGTTGTTCAGTTTGTTTGGGTTGGCCAATCTGATGCTGGCCAAGCGGTATTTACAACAGACGGCAGGATAAATCCGTCTGAAAGGCGGGACTGGCCCGCCTTTCAGCAAAATGAGGGCAGAAATCTGCTCGAGAAACGTAAAATAAGGCCGGCAGGTTGAAAAAAACCGGCTTGGAAATGGGGACGGTGCGAACGGGTTAATTGTTCAGCGTCTCCCTAAGCACCTCCAGCTTCATCAGATCGTCGATATGAACCACGCATTGCATTGAGCATCAAGAATCTGAATTTTTGAAAGCATTTACTAGGCCTATCTGTTTGAATTTGGATCCATTCTATTGTACTGCTTTCGAAAAAACTTGCCCATACATCTACGATGTTGCCTATTAATGAATATTGTTTTTACTCAAAAAAACGACAGATTTTTTCGAAAACAGCACACTATAAACCGTCGGTAGTTTCTACAATGGCCAGCAGACCCCATAAACAAGGCCACCCGAAGGTGGCCATGGTCAAGCGTTGATGAGTTGTCTGGCGAGCGCCATTTCTACAGAATCGCCGTCCTGGTTTAACGAGTCCAGTCCAGACTCTGGAACATCCCCTGACGTGCTCTGTGATACGGCGATCTTCTTGGCCATCAGCTGCAGGCAGGTGATCTGAGAGCTGCCGATGTAGCCGAAAAAGATCACCCGGACGTCTTGCTTCTGTCCGATCCTCCATGAGCGCCTTGCCGCCTGTTGCACCGTGTAGACTTTCCAACCCGTCTGCATGAACGCAATGGTCGGAAAGTCGAGCAGATCCAGACCTGTTTTTACGAGCTCCGGGTTGGTGATCAGTACGTCGACGCCTCGATCAACCTGGTCAAGGATCCAGTCCTCGCGCCTGGCGGTGTCCACCGAAGCACGCAGCACTGCCACCTTCAGTCCCGATTGTTCAAGCACTCGCTTCATGCGACTTGTAGTGTCTCTGGTTCCCGTGTAAACCGAGTAGGCCAGAACCCTGCGGTTCAGGGCTTTTTCAGCAAGACATAGGTCCAGAAGTGCCTGTTCCTTAGGGAGACGCTGATTTATTCTAAAACCCAGCTGTTGCCCCCAGATAAATCAAGGCCTCCAGAGCGTTGCAGGGACGAAAAATCGAATAAATCAGCGCCTCCTTAGGCATGAGCTCATCGTCACCGAAGATCAATGGCGCGAAAGCCAGTGTGTCTCTGGATCGAGGATGCTTCACCACCTCAGGTCGAAAGCAGCAGTCCGGCCATGCCAACAGCACGTTCAACACCACCCCTAACAGCGTGGTGTCTCTGCGGGCCAGTGCCTGACGAAGCTCGATGGTCAATGTCTGGGCAAGTTTAAGGTGAGCCGCCTCCTGGTCTGGAGACATCGGCACGTCAATGAACTCCTCCCGGTAACCAGGTAGTAAATTGCCGCCGATATCCTTGAGTTTCAGGAACACAGTGAAGGGTAAAACGAAGCGGTGAATACCTTTCGGGCCGAAACCCGGAGCTTTGACCGTCCGCACCGAGAGTTTCTTACCATTGGCAGTCTTGTGAGAGCTGCCATCACGCTCGGTGTAGATGTCCTTCAATACCCCGTGATCCCGCATAAAAGACATCGCCGCCGGCGCCATGCTTCCTCGCGAGTTGGGCTGATAGCCGTCCTCGATCATACGTCTGGTGAGGATCCGGAACAGGAGGTAGAACAGATCGTCTGCATAGCCGCCCATGAGAGTGCCGGTCAGCAGCACAGTCTTTCGTGCTTTGGCTGCGAGCACGCCCATAGCCTGACCTTGTGCCGATCCACTGTTTTTGTACTCGTGCCCCTCGTCCACGACCAGTAGGTCGAAGCACCCATCAGGTAGGTAGCGCTTGATGAACTCGGTGGGCTGGTAACCCCCCTCGCCGAACCCGAACTCGATGTTGGCCATCGCACGCTCCATGCGCTTGGCCTGGCGGTCGCTGAAGATGAAATTGCCTTTGGCGTCCATCAGGTTGATGAACTCAGAGACATTGTCCAGAAGCATCGAGGCGAGAAAGTCTTCGCCGAAGTCAGACAAAAGCCGTTCTGCACGAACAGGTCCGATTGTAGGGATGCGACACATCGACTTGAGGACCGTGTTGCGGCGGCTGCCGCCATCCGATTTGCCCGGACGCATCAGCGTCCATAAAGCGGCATTACAGTGATCGCAGCGTCGACGTCGCTCTTCACGCTGAAATTCCTCAGCGGTGATCAGATTGCCTTCCTGGTCCTGGAGCAGACGTCCACAATCTGGACACGCTGCCAGGCTCCTTCCACCGCCGGCACGCCGTTGCCAAAAGGCCAGACGCCAGTGGAACCCCATCCGCATCCGCACGCGGCCGAGAATAAAGAACTCCTGACGTCCGTCGTAGGTATCACCCAGTTGATCGCGCAGCTTCAGCAGCTTGACCAGGGTATCCGGTCCGTTGAGCACCCAGACGCGAGCGTCAGGGATGGTTTCGAGGATCTCTCGCCGCCACTTGTAGACTAGGTGCGGAGGCGCGATGACCATCGTCCTGCGATAACCAGCTCCATGCATGACTGCAGCGAGCGCGATGGCCATCATCGTTTTGCCTGTCCCCATCTCGGCATTGATGATGCCAGCCTGCTCATTCTGATCGAGCAAAAGCGCGGCAATGGCCTGGACCACTTGGGCCTGCGCTGGGAAGGGCTGTCGTTTGAGGCCCTCCAGCACCCACTGGCGAGCCGGATTGTCGATGCCGGCATAGACCGGTGGATTGGAGCGGTTGAGTGACTCCAGAAGTTCGTCACCAAACTCCTCGATAAACTCAGTGAGCCCAATATTCAAAGCATCGGCTTTCAGGTGGCTCGAGGCCCTTGGCAATGTAATGTCGTTCATGGTGTTTCTCCGCATGAGAATGAAACAGGGCACGCACGACACCACGGAGGGTATTGGGCATACCCTGCGGGTTGGTTGAGAGAATGTTTTGTTTAATGCGCTGTCAGTAGTCAGACGGCAACATGATGGTGGTCACGGAGCGATCGACCTCGGTGATGATCCAAAGTCTGGTTTCATCTCCAGCGTCAATGTCATACCCGGAAAACAATCGACCTTCAGCACTCAGTGCTTGCTGGTTGCTGTCCCAGTCGTCGTTCGAAATCTCGCCCCAATCGCCCGTCGCGTGACGCCGCAGGTACTGCATCACGTCGAGAGAGTTGTTTTCGAGCAGACTTTGAACGCTATGCGTGAGCACCACACGGCCCAGTTCAAATAAAGCGTCCTGACTACGTGCATCAGTGTTTGAGGTGGTTTCGTGTGCTGCTGGTGTTGTCGCATCTGAGCTGATGGTCAGTGCGCACCCGAGGTAGGATGAGCCTGGCGTCATATCCCATGCCCGAATCCGGGGCACAAAACGATCAGTCAGTATCCGTGTCTCGAAAACGTTGCCGTCCTCGTCCTCGGTGAATTCGGTCTTGGGAACCTTATCCTTGTAAGTGTCGCCCTTGAGCACCAGGACACGCCCGGACCGAGAGGTCACTACACCGGTTATGGCTCCAGCAGCGAGTGCAAGTGCCAAGTGCCACCTTGAAAGTGCCTTCACAGGGGCCCGCGGTTGAGCGCCAGTCTGGCCAAAGTGCAGCGTGAAATCAGGCCATAGGCCTCTCAGACGAAGAACCTCTTCACTGAATTGCTCTGGTTCAAGCGTGATTCGGTAGAATTGTTCCAGATCATTGGCGATCGGCAGGACAGCGTATTGCTCCCATGGCCAAGTGGCCGGTAGCAGATCAGCAGCTTGCTCCCCGGATCCGATTGCCCGCAAATGCTCACGCATCGCCGCCACTTCCCGGGGTCTTGCCAGATCCTGACGCCGTACCCTGATTCCGAATATAACGACCTGTTTGAACGTCCGGTCTACCGCAGCGCATATCCGCAGCCCGGTAAAGTGATTGGTGAGCCAGCCACACAGCTCGTCGTCCAGCACGTAGTGAGGAACGATGAATACCATCACCCCTCCGTACTGAAGCAACGGCAGTGACCGTTGGTAAAATGCCTTCTCCAGCCTTTTGCGGCCGCTACCCTGGTACTGTGAAGCGCCAGAGTGATCAGCGACCAGATCCCCGTAGGGAGGGTTGAGCCAGAGCAGTCCGAAGGACTGTCGAGAGATCATGGTGTCCATCAAGTCACCCTGCAGCACTCGGTCCAGCAACGTTTTCGAGTGATCAGCGCGCTCTTTGTCGTACTCAACCGCATACGCCTCGGTTCGGTCGCGCTCCAGACGGTGTGCGACTTCAGCCAAAGCCACGCCTTCTCCCGAGCACGGATCAAGAATCCGCATCCGTCCCGAGGTCGCCGGCAACAATGCCTGCAGAGTGCGTTCCAGCGTCAGTTCGTCAGTTCGTCAGTCGGGTAGTAGCCATTGCGTGCAAAATTACGGGCAAGCCGTGAAAACATCAAAGCCATGATCGGCTCCTTGGTAGGTTCGGCGCAGCGCTACGCTGTCACTTCAGTGGTCAGTTTTCCTTCGCGAATGAGTTCGCCCAGGGCTATTTCGAGTACGTCCAGCTGCAGTGACAAACGCCAGGCAGTCACCGAGCCAATAGCCCCTGGTAGCGGATGCAGCATGTTGTGCGCAGTAAGGACTTCCATCACCGGCTCACGCCAATGTGGAAGGAAGGGAAGCGGACAAGTGTCTATGATCAGCGGCCACAACCTGTCGAACGGGTCTTGGGCTTGATTGATGAGCGCGTACGCACAGTGGTTTGCTCGATCCGGCTGCGAGCAACGCTGATCGAACAGCCATAAGTGCAACAGGCTGCCGAAGAGCGTTCCGCGAAGCTGGCGAGTGGTGCGTTTTTCCAACTGATCCGTCTCAGGGAACACGGGGATGCGTTGGTCATTCATGACGATGTGAAACTGGTCCAGGCCATTCTCAGCAGAGCCGAGTGTTAGCCTGGCCAGAAACTCCTGCATGGCCGTGTCGCGGCCCCAGGCTGAGAGGAATATCAGGTTTCGCTGCTCGTCACAGACGCACGCGTCGACGTACAGATCCGGGCATTCTTCTATGTGAAAGAGTTGAGTGCGGCTCGGCATTAGGACCTCCAAAACAGGAGGGGAACCGCCCTGAGGGGCGGTGAGGCCCCTCGGGATTCAATGTGTTTAGCGGATAAATACGGGTTTATCGATTGCCGCCCGTGTTTGTTTTTCTGTCTCATACTGCCAGCGACCATCAACGAACGCATCGCGGTCGAAGTCGTAAACTTCAAACACGACGTTTTTGTCGCATGGGTTTAGATGGGTGCAATACAGCTCACCCTCTGAATTCAAACCGGCGGCCCAGTGATCCCCCAGCTTGAGTCGGTAACCCGGTCGACTCTTCAGCAGCATCGTGTATATCTCTAAGATCTGATCGAAACTCAAAGGCTCAGCAGCCACGAGTTTTTTCTCAAGCGGATCGAAGGTTACGGTGTTTGTTTGATACAACGGGCTTTGCCCAGCAATGAATATCTCGCATCGGAAGCGCGGTCGCATTGCTATGGCCGCGTCTGCCTGTTCTATGGTCAGGTCGAGTTCGTCGACCAGAAAGTTCCAGATTTCTGCGTCAGGTGCTTCTTCGTTGTTGGTGAGTTGATCCTCAATGATGTCCAGGATCGCTTTCTTGATATTCATGAAAAGTGGATGCATGTGATGCTCCTTCAGTCAGTAATGAGGAGCACCCATGAGGGAGCCCTCAGGGGATGTGAAAGTAGATAACGTTCAGTTTTGAACAAGGTCAATGAGTGCTGAGATTCCAAATCTGCAGCTTGAAGTCAAGCTCATACCCGAGCTCGCCAAGGCGAACACATTGTTGCCGCAGACGCTGACGGTCTACCGTTGTATCGAGCTTGACTGAACTTCCAAGAGGCCAGATGGTGCCAAACAGCTCTGCATCAGCCTCAAGTGCGGTGACCTGTTTCTCAGGCTCGGATCTCGTCATCCCGAACGGTGCGTCACTGTCAGCAGAAACTGATCTTCTGGGAGTTGTTTGAACAGCCGGACGAGGTTTGGTTGACGACGAGCCTCCCGAGGCTTCTTCGTCGAGTGGGTCCGTTTCGTTGTTGGACAGCCTCTCAGCCTCGTCTGCGCTCAGGTTAGCCACATCGTCCAAAGACATGCTGTCCAGCCTGGCGCGGACTTCGACCACTAATCTGCCGCCGTTTGTGTAGTAGGAGGGACGAATTTCAGTGATAACGAAATCACCTCGATATTTGCCCTCATGGTACTGGTCCAGCAGCGCATCCTTAATAACGAACTCGCCGATGGATGTCGAAAGTCGCCCAACGTTGAAAGCGCCGTTGCGACCGCTGATGGTGCGTATGGCCAAATAGCCGGGCAGGTTGATCATGACTACTCCGGATTATCGGGCAGGCCACTTATATGGGAGCCCGAAAAAAAGCCCGAAGATTCGGGCTTGTTCGTGGTTTCAGGTTGACGACTGGGTCAGAAGAGGTTGAGAGGCTGTTCAGCTCTAAGCGAAATGCAAAGGTAGGAATTGCCGTTTATGGCATCCATCCGATGAAGTCTCAGTTCGAGCCAATGACGCCCCGAGCGGTCACCGTTGGGCAGAAAACGATAGATGCCGAAGTCGATCTGAACCTCATCTGGCTGCAGATGCAGCTCACGATAGGCTTCGAGTACGACTTCGCCAAGACGAGTGCCGACCTCCGCAATGTGTGATGGTTGTTCCAAATGAACCGATTCTTTCCAGGCGGAAGGAGTCAGCACAACAGGCAGTTTCAGCAAAGTGGATGGCAAGTGATTTATGGTGATGGACATAGTAATTCTCCAGGTGCGGGCAACCACCTGGCCCGACCGGGAGGTGAATTACCCGGTCAGGTTGGTTTACGTTCTTGAGAACGGTTAGTTAGAATCTTTCTATAACGTGAAAGTCATCTGGCATACGTGTCGTATCAGGACATCATTGCGGTAGCCATCAAGGAAAGGAAAGTGGCTACCAATCCTCCAGCCCCTATCTGAGTCAATACTTGCGCGGACATTTGCTGTCCACATTCTAAAAAAAAGATGCTTAACACTGTAAGCACGAGCGTAGCGATGGCGCTTTTCATGAAATCGACACCTAGTGTGATGTTTTCGAAATAAGTTACTTATTGCCTGCGGTTTCAAGTGCTTCACGCGCCCGTTGAATTTTGTTCAGAATCTCCTCTCCCTTTGCGTTCCAAACGTATCGGGTCGGCTGAGCATTACGTAACGCCATGAACGCTGTAATGGAGCTCTCCAGCTCGCGAACCGAGGCAAAACTGCCGTCGCGAAGATACACCGTGATGTCTCGAAAGAAGCGTTCAACCATGTTCATCCAAGAGCTGGAGGTCGGCGTGAAATGAATATGAAAACGCGGATGCTTCGCCAGCCAGGCCTTCACTGCGGCATGCTTGTGGGTCGCGTAGTTATCGACGATCAGATGAAGCTGGAGGTGTTTGGGCGTTTCTTTATTGATCTTCTTGAGAAAGGCCAACCACTCTTGATGCCGGTGCTGACGCTCGATGCTGCTGATCAATTTTCCTTGGAGGTAATCCAGTGCGGCGAATAACGTGACCGTGCCATGACGGGTGTAATCATGGGATTTAGTCTGGATATGACCGATGCCCAAAGGCAAACCCGGCTGTGTTCGCTCCAACGCCTGAACCTGGCTTTTCTCATCACAGCACAACACTAAAGCCTTATCCGGTGGGGCCAGATAAAGCCCGATCACATCCCAGAATTTCTCCTCAAACTGCGGATCGTTGGACAACTTGAATGTGCGCGTCAGGTGGGGCTTTAAATCATTGGCAGCCCACAGCTTATGGACGGTGGTCGAGGAAATACCCGCCGCCTTTGCCATGCTCCGACAGCTCCAGCGTGGTTCTCCGATGCGAGGACGGGTGACCTGTTCCAGGACACGGCGAACTGTCTCGGCAGGCAAAGATGACTTGCGTCCACGCCCAGGTTCGTCGACCAGTCCGCCCAGTCGACGAGCCTGGAAACGCTGGCACCAGAGCGTGATCGTTGGGCAGGAAAAGCCCGTCAAACGTGCAATGTTGTCTCGGGTTTCACCTTCGGCAGCCAGCAGGATTATGCGTGCTCGACGACCCTCTCGCTGAGGTATGGTGGCAGAGCGAACGCGTCGTTTGAGTTCGATCGTTTCTTCAAGGCTAAGCGTGATGTCCAGAGCGCTCACGATAAGCTCTCCACGGCTGGGATGACATCTGAAGTGTAGCCGAAAATAACGAAAAGATATTTCGCGAACAGCACACTAGGTTGTGATGAAAAGAAAAGGCGCCTGCAGGGGCGCCTTGAGGTTGTAAAATATCTATCAAGCGGCTTGTTTCTCTCCTCGTCCTGCGCGAGCTGGTTTTGCTCGTGTTGGCTTAGAGGGAGTAGCAGTTGGAGCTACATCAGTTGGTTCGCTTGCGGCAGACGCCTCGGAATGAACGACTGGGGTAGTTTCCGACTCTGAACTTTCAGAAGAGGCAGGTGCTTCTTCTTTCTGCGGAGCCTGATAGACGTATTCACCTTCAACTTTGATCCAGGCAAGGTACAAGAGACGGCCTTTGAGGCTGACACCTGCTTGGCCCTGCTTAGCACCACTGCTGTAGGTAAAAACATCAGCCCAGATATCGCCAATCCGGAAAGAGACAAGAACCTTCTTCTCGGCAGCAACAGCTTCCTGGCAACGGCGAATCAGCTTGTCAGCTTCAGCACCAACCACGTTGCAGTCGATATAAGCGTACTCAGCCGAGTCAGTGCTGCCTTTGAGGGCGGCCACTGTGACAGCCATGAAAGGATTCCCTTTACGGGGTTTCACTTCACGAATGCGGTTGAGATAGCCAATACCAGTGGTATGCAGGTCGAAGTATTTGCTTTCGTTAGTAGAGTTGCTCATGGTGTGTCTCCAGTTTTGAATGATCAAAGCGGAGATACACTTCGCCCAGGGGGAAGGTATTCCCCGCATGGGTGGTAGAGCGAAATTTCACGACAATCAATGCATGAATCTGAACGCAGTAAGCATAACGCCTACGGCAGCAGTCAGCATGACAGCCATACGAATGGTGAGTTTCAGTTCGAGTCTAGACTCGAGATTGTCGATGTCGGCTTTTGTCGCGAGTTGCGTTTGCATATCCGACTCCAAAGCATCGACTACTGCAGCGGCGCGTTTTTCCTCCACATCAATCGAAATCAATGCTTGGTACAGCGCAATACTGCTTTTCATGAAGGTCTCCTGCTGAGCGCGAGACCTACCCTACGGGAAAGGTCCCGATGGGTGTGAGAATCAATGTGCATTCATCAATCAAATAATCTGATCAACCGTTCGCGCTTCCGAATGCTTTGCGAACTAGGGGGTGGATTAATGCGTGGAACGCATCGTAGTCATGAAATCCAGACTACCTCGGGCATGTTGCTGACAACGTCAGCGGTACATGGCTTTAGAATCCTTTACGGGCGATTCGTTTGTCAACCCTCCCAATGAAAAAAGCCCCTCAATGAATGAGGGGCTTGTCGGGGGAGGGGGAGTATCAAGCAATGAGCGGGTCCAGAGAGCCCAGTACAGGGCCCTTAACGGCTGGTTCAGCATCCTGCTTTTTGGAGGTGGCGGGTGCCTTTGATGCGCGAGGTTTGCGGGGTTTCTTCACCGGCTTGGTCTGAGCTTCTTGCGTATTAGCCTCATACCAATCATGAAGGTTGATCCCTTTGTGACGTACTATGGCTGGGACGCTGCAGTAGTTTTCGCACTCGTCGTGGGTCATTGCAGGTTCGGGCATTTTCCTGCACTGCGGTGCCGCCATATGGACGTTTGCAGGGCTGAGCTTCTGGTTGAACGCACGTGTGCATTCACGCAATGCCGTGCCGACCCTAACGCCAAAACGAAAGCTTGCTGTACTCATGGTGTTTCTCCAGGGAAAAATGCGGAGAACACCGCCCGAGTGGGGAGTGATTCCCCGCTGGGTGAGTGACGTGTTTAATGTGCATCCATCGGCGTTTACATCACCGATCGTTCGCGCCTCCGGAAGCTTTGCGAACTTTAGGTTGGATCAACGCGTAGAACGCATCGTAGTCATGAGATCCAGACTACCTGGGGTGCTGCTGAGAACATCAACGCCATAGGCGCAAGATATTGAGGACACTCCGGATACAGGCGTTCTTTGTGTTGAGGACAATGGCTTTCATGCCGGTTCTACTTGCTTCTGCAATTTCCTCTTGACGCCAGCGCTCCTCTTTCTCGGCCCACTCTTTGCGGATGAGCTCCGAATCATCCTCGGGGTAATATCCATCTGTACTGAAGTCCCCATGGTCATCTGGCCCAGGGAGCTCAAAACACCCACAAGGACAAGTGTCTTCAGTCAGACCGTGGCTGCAGATGCCGTGACTACGAATATCGTCCATGTGTGCCTCAATTTCCGACGGTGAAAGATAACCATAGGCATAGCGTGCATAGGCAAATGCCTCCGCCACTTCGGGTGACGTTTCGTCACCGCCAAAAGTCTCGATCATCCGCGAACAGAAATGTTTGAGGACCATGGTTTCGTATGTGGGAAACTTGCAACATGCGTCGCCGTACAGCATGTTGACGCGTTCAGTAATCTCAACATTTTGGAGTGGTGAGCGTGAAGCCGCGTGGTTCGACATGGTCTATCTCCGTTCAAACAGCAGAAAACGGAGACACTTGTCCCCGAGGGAAAGTATTCCCCGAGGGTAGGTGAGTTATATGATATGACTCGGCTAAGCCGAGTGCAGCACGGTGTGCGACGTGAATTATGCATCCATCGGTACGGAATACCGATCGTTCGCGCCTCCGGAAGCTTTGCGAACTTAGGGATGGATCAATGCGTTGAACGCACCGTAGTCATGAGATCCAGACTACCCGGGCATGTGGCTAACAACGTCAGCGGTACATGTCTTGAGAATGAGAATTCGGGGAGGGCTTGTCAAGCAGTAGTAGCGCAGGAGTCGCTTATGATCTTGGGTGAACGGCAATGACGTGATGAATCGCACACCATTTAGGCGAGAGCGCTCGCCAGATCGGGGATCACTTGAGCGCAGCGGCCAAGAGGATAACGATGAGAATCGTGCTGAGAGTTATCATCGTCACAGACGATCACTCTCAGCCAATGTGGGCTTGGCTATAACTTGAAAAATGTGCCACCTGTGAGCGCAAGCTCAGCGAGGATCCCTGGGCATTGATCGCACGCATTGCTTCATCGACATCACCCGACCCGTTGTCGTGGCTTGGGCCAGTAATCAAAAGGCACGCATTCGCGCACAAAAGGAGCCCGTTTTTTCACCGGCGGGCACCGGCAGCGAAAAGTGGCTACCTCGGAAGGTAACCTGGTCATCCAGCGCGCTGCGAGATGACCAGGTTACCTTCCGAAAAAGCGGGGGAATTTGAAAAAAAGTGGGCCACAACACCAGTGTGACCCTGAGACGATTATGCATCGAACCTTCCATGAACCCTATGTGCCTATGAACCCGCTTTCACGAGTTAGACGGCTGCGTGTCTGCTATTGAACAGGGAGACACAGGGAGAATTCACAACAAGATCTGTACGCCCCTCCCGATGCTTTGCGTACTTTGGGGTTGGAGAATGAAGGCAAGGCCGACTTCTCCAGGGTGTCACTGATGACCGTCAGTGACCAGCGGGGTGGAACAGTTAATGGATCTATTGTGGCACATCATTTGTCAGGCCGCCATATCCAGTGGTTCAAGCGGTTTTGGTCGTGGCGGTGCGCGTCTTGGCTGACTTGCCCGGCGATTTTTTCTTCCCTGTACCGATGTTCACCGTACCTTTGCATTCGGGGTACCTGGTACACGCCCAGAAAACACCTGAGGCTCCTTTGCGCTGCGAGGTTTTCGCGTTGCACAACGGGCACTTGGGACCTTCGGGAACCTTGATCGACAAGGTAGTGCCCTTGTACTGATCGACGAGCCTGGTGATCCAGCTCGATTGCCTGGCGATAAAGTCATCGAGCGTCAGGGTGCCTTGCTCGATCATGGTGAGCGCCTGTTCCCAGATCGCAGTGGTGCCGGGGTCGGCCACTGCTGGAGGCACCGCATCGATCAGTGAAAACGCTGCTTCAGTTGCCCGCAGCGCGCGACCTTTCTTGATGAGCGAACCTCGGTCGATCAGGCCCTGGATTGTCCCGGCGCGAGTTGCTTCCGTCCCGATCCCCGTCGTTTCTTTTAGCTTCTGAGCCAGCCGTGGATCCTTGACCAGCTTGGCGATGGTCTTCATTGCCTTAACCAACGTGCCCTCGGTGTAGGGTTTGGGAGGTTCTGTCTTCAGCGCTTTCAGCTGCAGGTCCTGGATGTCACATCGAGAGCCAACCTGCAGCATTGGCAGGGTCTGTGACCGACCCCCGCTTTCGTCTCCCTCTTCCTCGGATGAGTTAGAAAATAGAATTTTCCAGCCCGGCACCACTATTCGCTTGCCCACTGCCTGGAGTGAAACTGCATTGGATTCGAAGGTCGCCACGGTACGATCGTATTCATGGTTAGGCAGGAACTGCGCAAGAAAGTGAGCGCGGATCAACTCATAGACCCTGCGCTCCTTCTCAGACATTGCTGAAAGGTTCGCGGGTTCCAGGGTCGGGATGATTCCATGGTGGGGCCCCGTGATTTTTTTGTCATTCCACGCCCGTGAGCGCTGCTCCGGGTCGATCAGCAGGAGTGCCTTACCAATAGTGGGATCAGTTCGGTTGATGGCATCTAGTACCATAGGCACCTCATCCAGCATGCTCTCTGGCAGGTAACCACAATCGGTTCTGGGGTAGGTTGTTGCTTTGTGGGTTTCGTAGAGGGCCTGGGCGACGTCGAGCGTCTCTTGAACCCCTAGCCCGAATTTCGCCGAGCATACCTCCTGCAGGGTGCTCAGATCGAAGGGGAGCGGCGCGACATCCCGACCACGCTCGATCTCCACAGAGATAGCCGTAGCCGTCTGGCTATTTTGCAGCGCATTGAGCGCGGCAGCCGCTGCACTCTGATCAAGGCAGCGTCCTTCTTCGTCGGTGACTGATTCATCGGCGACCCATTTAGCCAGGAACGAGTGCCCGGCAGTGCAGAGTTGAACGTCAAGACCCCAGAACGGCTTGGGGATGAAGTTTGAAATTTCGCGATCCCGATCGACCACCAGGCGAAGGGTCGGTGTTTGAACACGGCCGACGGACAGCACGCCGGTGTACCCGGCCTGTCGTCCGAGCAGAGTGAACAACCGAGAGAAGTTCATGCCGATCAGCCAGTCCGCCCTTGAGCGTGCGAGCGCTGATAGGTATAGCGGATAGGTTTCCGCACCCTGTTTGACGCTGTTGAGCGCCTGGCGAATGGAGGCCTCATTCAGGGCCGAAAGCCACAGCCTCTGAATCGGCCCACGGTACCCACAATACTCGATCAGCTCGCGCGCGATCATCTCACCTTCGCGGTCGGCATCGGTCGCGATCACCAGTTCTGTTGCTTCTTTGAGCAACTGCTTCACGACCTTGAACTGGCTGGCGGTCTTCGGTTTGACGATGACTTTCCACTGTGCAGGTAGAATGGGAAGCGTATCCAGGCTCCAGTTTTTCAGGTGATCGCCGTAGGCATCCGGCGCAGCAGTTTCCAGCAAGTGGCCAATGCCCCACGTGACGGCCACCCCCGGCCCTCTGAGGCAGCCGTCACCCCGGGTTTTTGCTCCGAGTACGGCGGCAATGTCTTTACCCTGGCTGGGCTTCTCGCACAGATACAAACGCATAAGGACTCCGATGAGATCGTGTAGCTCAAAGGGAAACCTTGCCTGTCTGCTGAATGAAACGCTCTAGGGAGACGCTGATTTATTCTAAAACCCAGCTGTTGCCCCCAGATAAATCAAGGCCTCCAGAGCGTTGCAGGGACGAAAAATCGAATAAATCAGCGCCTCCCTAGGAAACCGTAGATTAGTTCTGGGGGGTTGAAATTTCGCTTTGTGTGGTGCTCTTCTGATTCTTTTTGGCGGTTCTTAACATCGAAAAGCTGATATACAACGCCATACAGAATCCGGCCTCTTGCTCCGACCGAACTGGACCTAAGGAGCCGCTGATTTATTCGGTTTTCGTCCCAGCAACGCTCTGGAGGCCTTGATTTATCAGGGGGCAACAGCTGTGCTTTAGAATAAATCAGCGTCGCCCTAAACGCCGCAGAATGCGATAACGGTCTGATGAGTGTTCAAAAGTTATTTAGTATACTGTTTGCGTAATAACCTACTAATTATCGATAAGGTAACCCGTTGATAAAAGTTGACTCTACGGGAATCAGCAGCTATTTTTTTCGAAAACAGTGCGCTAGTGTACTGTTTTCGAAAAAGCCAGTTGTTGACTAACGGAAAATTCAAATTTTATCAATGACTTAGGTTGCAGGTCATGGGTGAATTATTTCGCAAACAGTACACTAGAAGTTTCGATTTTAAGATATTTGTTGTCGTTTTTTGAACTGGTTCCATATTTCTTCCTCGTACGGGCTCATAGAAACAATGTTTTTTTGAGAGAGTACGATTGAGAAATCGATTTTTCGGCCTTTAAGTGTCATCTCTTTAGTTACAGCAGAGTAATCTGTGGTATAGGTAACCTTTAAAGAATCTTTATCCCTATAGCCACTCATGGTTGGAACAATCTCGAAATCTTCATCCATACCACCGGCTTCGTGCAAATCGCCGATATGCGAGACTCGCCCGACGTAAACCTTACGATCTTCCATAGAGAACATGTACAGGCCGTTCTCATCCCGCATAGATCTCATAAGATGCCGCGTCAGTGGTCGGCTAGGTACCTTTGATGCTAGAATCAGACCTTTGATGGTCGGAGCCAATGCCCTATGCCTAATCATTAGCAGTAGCGTAAACAGGCGTGGTGATAGCCAAGCTATTACCAATGAGATTGCGGATGCTTGAACAAGAAACGCCCATATGGGCGCCTCTCTGGCTTCAGTTATTTGGTTATGGATAAGAAAGCCTTTGAAGTACTTGATATAATCAATATATTTGCTTGGTTCCGATGCAAAAAAACCATGTTTGCTCGCGTAAATTAACCCAAAGCTTGCAGCGCAACCAACAGCAAAAATGAAAATTCCAGTTTTGGCTATCAGCATGTACAAAAGCTGACCGTCGTAGCGGCTCATGGTCGCTTGCCGGTAAATGCTTCCACTGCAGAATAGGTAGCCGCTAACCAAAATAGGCAGAATGAGAAGCAGCCCCATCAGCCATTAGCCACAATTTTTCTTGCTTTTTCGCTAGCTTCAATGAAGCGTTTGCTTGTCAGGATTTCTTGAGTGTCAATTGACATTCCACCGCGATCGCTGATGCGTAACGTTTTGAGTCCGCGCAGCGATTCAAGGATTTCTTTTTCATGCTTGCTAGTTTTAAAAAGTAACCCAAGCATTTTCATTCTCCAGGTCGGCTTTCGTGGAAACGCATGAACAATGTCCAATTCTGTTCATTCACCGCTTAATCTAGCACAGCGCACGCGAATTTTCTCATCTATCGTTCAGTTTAGGCAATTGAGAACAAAGGCTTTTAACCGCTTTGCCAAGCTGCGTGCAAGGCGCGAAGAACACGGCTATCTGGTACCTTATGGAGACGCTGATTTATTCTAAAACCCAGCTGTTGACCCTGATAAATCAAGGCCTCCAGAGCGTTGCAGGGACGAAAAATCGAATAAATCAGCGGCTCCCTAACGCATTGCTTGTCGCGGTGTCAGGTCATGAGAGTTTTCTTTATGCGTACAGGGCGTGTGGGCTTTGTCAGCTTTTTTCGTTCGAGCTCCGGCTGTCGCGTAACTCTGCATACTCGGCCAAGGCGTTCCTATAGATGAGAACCTTCCACTCATGTACCAGCCACCGCCCCATTTACAGTTTCCCTTGGTATGCGGGCACGGGCGATGACTTTTGCTGTGTCGGGGAGTCTTCCGCAGGTTTTGGAGTTTCCGGCAATTGGTAACCAGGGCGCAGTACAAAACACACGCCGCGCGTCACTTCGTTGACTTTGACCTGCCATGCGGGACCTGCGAGGACCTGCAGGGTGTTGCGCAGGCTCATGGGGCCGAGCTTGTACTGCGCCGAAGGAAGGGGGCGCGTGAACAGGATGTTTACATGATTCGTCGTCGGTGGGCACAAGGTGTAGCCCGAGCGACTGAGAACATACTGCATCGCATCCTGGACGGACGGGTGCATGTTGGGAGGAATGCTGACATCGATTATCTGGGCCATCAGGTCGCGTTGTTCGGCTTGTGGAGCGGTATTCACCAGGGCGTATCGACCGTAGCGAACCATCGGCTCCTGACCTGACTTGGCGCCACTTGAATACAGGTCTGGCGAGAGCAGCTCAGGATTCTGGCTGGTGTCGAAAGCTGGTCCATCCGGCTTGTCCGGCACAGAGGTACATCCGGCGAAGATCGCGAGTATGGACAGTGTGGAAAGCTGCTTGATCATGTGTGCCTTGACCCCATTTCTTGATGGTGACCAAGGTGCCAGCGCTTCAATTACAAAGCACTGCTAAACCCTTAACGGATCGATTCAGGTTATTGGGCAGAGGAGACAATACGCAAAGGAGGGCAGTAGCGGCTACCCTCCAGAAAAATTGATCAGTCGATCAACTCTTTGAGCTTTTCATCAATGTGATCAATAGCTCAAAAGCATGGCAACCTGCCACAGTGATCAGAGGATATCAGCAAGAGCCTTCTTGCTTGACTCCTCCGCTTCTGGATCGATCAGATCACTGGCTAGTGCGCGTTTGTCCATGAGCATCTGCCACAGCTGCTGATCGATAGTGTCCTCAGCCAGTGGGATTTTGACTACCACCATGCGCAGTTGCCCATTGCGATACGCCCGGTCTTCAGCTTGGTCCTGTAGCCCCGGCGTCCAGGGCAGCCCCAGGAAAAAGACATAGTTTGCCGCAGTTAGGTTGTACCCTGTGCCGGCGGCCGACCGGGTCCCGATGAACACCCTGCAGTCCTGATCCTGCTGGAAAGCATCAATCGCCTTCTGTCGCTTCTTGGGCGAGTCGCTGCCCACCAACGTCACGCACCCGATTCCCATCTTGAGGCAGTGCTCACGCAACGTGGCCACCGATTCCTGATACTCGCAGAAGAGGATCACCTTGTCGTCGACGTCCAGCTCGGCCATCAGGTCCGCCACGATCCGTACTTTCACGCGCTCGAGCAGTTGACGCAGTGCGCCCAGCCTTGCGAATCGGTGCTGGTCGCTGCGCATGATCTGATTGTACTCGTCACGCTCAACCTGGCTCAGGATCACGGGCACAGTCTGGCGCTGCTTGCCCTTCAGGTTGGGTAGCACATCCTTACGGCGGCGAAGCATCCAATCAGATATCTCATCTCGAAGCGTCTTGCGAAACTCAGGACTGCCGGCGAATCGCTCGCAGAATTCGTTGAGTGGTAGTTGGCCAATCGGATGACCTGAAAGCCTGAGCAGTGTGTGCAGCTCCGCTTCGCGATTGAGCACAGGCGTGCCCGTCAACAGATAGCGGTTTTGCACCTGAGCCGCGATGTCGAAGCCGTGGCGTGTCCACGCAGCAGTGGGTTCCTTGAGTCGATGAGCCTCATCGATGACCATCACTGCGAAGCAGCCAGCGTGCCTCACAAAATCGCCCAGACGTTCGTAGTTGACGATGATCCAGCCTGCCTGCGCATCGAAGGTTTGCAGGGCAATCTGAGCCTCTGGAAACACCATCAGGATTTCGCGCTGCCAGTTGATGATCAAGCTATTGAGCACAATCACCAGAACCGGTTTTCCTTGGGCACGTATACCAGCGGCAATCACCGCCTGGCGTGTTTTGCCCAGCCCCATGTCATCGGCCAGCAGTGCGCTGGTGCGCTGTAGCAAATGACGAATACCAGCAGGCTGGTGACCCATGAGCGAGAATTTCTCCACCGCCTTGTCGATCTCTGCATTCGTGAGTTCGGTGTTTTTGATCGAGGGCACCGACGCCAAATAGATGCCCGAGTCAGAAACCTCCTCCTCGGACTTCGTCGACTCCGGGGAGTACCCGCCCAAGCTGATGCTGGTGACTTCACGCACGGGAGAAACAGACCCGTCGGCAAGCAGTTCTTGCAAGGTATCCAGAATCTCGAACTGATCCTCAGCCAGGCCCAGCTCCAGGATCAGGTTGCTTCGGACCAACTCCGCGGTTCCTTGGACCCGCCAGGCTTTGCCCGCCGAGAGGTATACTCCGCGCATGCGCTTGGCGATGGCGACAGCACCTGGATGAAAGTCTCCCGACAGAATCACGCCCCCTTCCGCCAACGGCGCGAGCCGGAACTTCATCCCCCAGGTGAATGCGTCACGGTGTGTATCGGACTGGGCAGAGGTGATCCTGTCCCGAAAGGCTTGCCAGCTTTCGATGTGTTTCCCATTCGCGAGCTCCGCCAGTTCCCGATACAGCACATCGAGGTCATCGAGCAGCTTGGCTTTGGGCACGCGCCAGAACTGATTTAGCGGGTGATCAGATCGGCGTATGAAAAAACCACCCCGGCGCAACAACAGCTTGTTGGCACCTTCGAGGTAGCTAAGGGAAAGTCCGAAGTCGTATCCATCGTAGATGGCTTTGCGCAGCAGCACTGGACGCTTGTTCATCAATCGCGGTGCGGCCATGTTCAGAGTCCCCTGTCCATGAGCCGCTCAACCCACCCGATAACCTCTTCTGCGAACCGGATGTTGTAGATGGAAGTCTTGTCGGCATAGCGATCCATTTTCGCGACCAGGTTGGGCCAGTCCAGGTTCACTGGAGTTCGACCGTTCCTGACTTCTGCGAAGAACCTCTCGAACGCTTTCATCACCGGCGAGAGGGTGTCCGGGGTTTCGTTGTGGTGGCCTCTGATTTGAACGATATGCAGATGTTTGGGAGTCCATTTGCCCGATTGCCCCATCTTGTGCTCATGACCATGGGCCCTGAGTGCGAGCTCGACCGATGCCAGCGGGGTTGCTCCAGAGCGGATCGACAGAAGTCGGCAGCTACCTGAAAAGGCGTGGTAGTCGTAGGTGTCGATGCAGTGACCCAGAGCACGATGCTCCAGGTCCAAGTCATCAGCGCAGCGTAATTCGACGATGTGTAGGCCTGTTTCACAGCAGGTGATGGTGTCGGTGTTGAGCATCAGCCCCGGCCAGCGGGTGAAGGCATCTGATGGCTCAGGGGGGATAGCCTTCTCCAGCCTGGCCCTGATCGCTTCGAGTTCGCCGTGGAACGCATCGATCAGATTTGATATCTGACGAAAGCTCAAGCCGCCCACAAACGCGCTCAGACGGTTCTTGGTGTTTAACGCCGCGCGACTGCCAGCCCTGTCGAGGCTGCGGAACATCTCTCTAAGGTCGACCAATTTGGCTGCCATGTTCGACCAGGTCGGATCCGCCCAGTCAGTTGGGCAGCCCGCCAAAAGAGCGTTCATGTCAGGCAATGCTCGAAGCAATGACCACGGGATTGCCGACCTAAATGTATAAAACGAACGCCATTGAGCTTTGGTGCTAGGGCGACGGTTACCGAGACGGGCACCCGCAATCAAATCGCCCCATCCGGCCTCGAGCCCCTCAGCATTCAAGCGGCTCAACGCACTGCCGGTGTCGTACACCCGCTGCTGACCCAGATAGCGGATCGCGGAGATGGGAGTGGAAAAAAGCCACGCCAGCACCTTGTTCAAAGGCAGGCCGGTATCGGCTGCGTGCCCCACCAAGCCTGCTCCATCTCTGGTGCAATCATCATCCCACGAGCCGCAGTACTCCTGCAGGGCTTTCCATGGGCACTGTTCAAGAATGCCGCTGTCTGCAAGCCGTGGCCAAGGCATTGCATGGCCAATGATCAGCACTGGAATGAGGACGGGTTGCGCTTTCAAGGCCTGCAGCCGACGCGTGCGATCCCCCTGAGCCAGCCAGTTATACAGTTGAGCAGACGGGCACTGTACTGAACGTACGGCGTGTAAAAGCTCTTGATCCAGGCTCTGACAAAATTTCTTCAGCGTGGCACCGATGCTGGTGAGGTAAAACCGGTTACGTGGACCGTAAAAGCGCTTGTTTCGGCCTTCTTCGCGGGCCGCCAAGAAATCCAGTTTCATGAGCGGTTTGATACTGAGCTGCGACTCATGCAGTGCCAGGTCCCGTGCGTGCTTGCTGAACGACGTCAGAAGTGCTTGCGCCCCGCCGTGAGTAATCAACTGATGAACCAGCTTCAACGCTCGACTCGTCGTGGGTGCGTGGATTGGGACTTTTCGCGTCTCATCAAACTGCACAGCGGAAATCAGCTGGCCATCGAAGTATTGAAGCTGCCTGCCGAATCGCGCCACAGTTGGCCGTGCGACCCGGTCGTCGTTATGAAGTGAAACGCACCAGCACCGTGTCGACGAAGTGTGAGTCAGGTAGTGCAGAATGAACTCGTCACGTCGCTCCGGCGGTACGCCGAAATGATCAGCCCACGTGTTGGCAACAGCACGATGACGCTCTGGGAATTTCGCAATATCGAGAAGAGTCTGGACGAAATTTGGTTTGCAAATAGGCTCGGCGGTCATGAATCAATGAGCTCAAAGTGACTTGAGCCAGCACTGTCCTAGACCTGATCTGCGCTCGCCATACGTAACCGTAAACGTGGGGGGAGTGGTTTAATCGCTCTGAGTCAAAACTTGAAGCTTTGTTGTTGCGCCTGGGCAAAGCCCTGTAGCCACGATGCGCGCATGGCGGGATGCCGGTAGGGGCATGCGTGGAGAGGGATGCCGCTGCGCGCCGCGTCAGCACCCGCGCGCATCACGGCATGGTGAGGGTTGTTGAAACGACGCCGATCCGGAGTGTCACGCATCGCGTCAGGAACTGCTCTCATAACTGAGGATTCCCGTGGTGGAGATCGAAGACATCCAGGGCGTCACGAACGAGGCGATTTTTTGGATATCCAGATTTAGCTGTGGGCAACCACAGAAGCGCAAATCGGGTGCCTTTCCAAAATGGGCGCAATCTGCATCAAGACTTTCTTGGCGTCGGAAAGTGCTTTCTCCCAACGCTCCAGATCGCGCACCGTCACAGCAGTAGACCCGCTACATAGCTTGCGGCCAATGCTGTCCCGCCGTGCCTGCGCTCCCTCGCAATCGAAAAGCGCGGCCCTGACGTCAGGCGCTTGTAGGGCAACCTCGTACTGCAGTTCGACGATGATTGGCAACGTTTCAGTTTTCACGATTTCATTTGTCATTGTTCATTTCTCCAGAAAACGGATTTAGTTTGTGGGCATCATTCAATTTGGCAGTCAGGGCGGTTCTTGATGCGGTGTTGTCTGGCATGCGGATGACATAGGTTACAAAGTTTCTGAGACCCATGAGATTCGACCCGTAAGAGATTCATCGTGGCGTGGGTTCGCCGATGTGCAGATTTCTTTCACCAACTGATCCACGTAAAGGGCGTTTTTTTGCTCTGGCGAATAAACAGTGCAGAAAGAGCTGCCTGCTGGTGAAGAACGACGCTGAGCAGCTTCATTTCCACCAGCAGCCTCACGCAGAAGGCGCGGTTTTTCACACCGGTCATCTACACGGGAATATCGTCGTCGAAATCCGGTGGTGCGTCGTCGTTGTTGTTCTGCGCCCGCTGGGGCTGCTGCGTCCGGGCCGCTTGCTGAGGGTGAGACTGTGCAATTTGTACCGCTTCGATCCGGGCAGGCAGGATGCCCACACGAGAGGCCTGTACCTTCAACGCCGAAAAGTCTTCTCCATCTTTGGTCCAGGTATCCATGACCGCCCGGCCTTGTATCAGCACCCGCATACCTTTCTGATAAACGTTGGCATAGTGCTCTGCGTCTTTATGCCAAAACTCGACATTGGCCCAGAACCCTCCACGGTCCTCAAAGCCTGTGCCATCGCTTTTCGGGATTGAGTTGTCGAAGTAGACGTTCAGCCGTAGCAAGCGGCGCGGATCCTTGTTGCCGTTGGCAAACTCCTTGAATTCTGGAGCAGAGCCGATGTTGCCTTCCCAATCTATTGATGTGCCCATGGTGCGTCCCCTCAGTGAGTGAATTTGGTAGCGTATGGCGTGCGCGCAGCGTGGCTGGCGACGTAGCCGAGCAACTCGCGGGCCTGGCGTGAGGTGTCGGCGAGCTTGCCGGTCATGTGGTTTTTGAAGGCGTCGCTGGCCAGTGCCTCGACCCCCTTGTCGTACAACGCGTTGAACATCAGTTCGGCATCGTGTGCCGAGCGCAGCAGGCCATAGAGCAAATCCTTGGCGATGGAGGAGCCCGCGACATTGGGCAGGTTCACGGCGGCAGACCCCTCGCCGATGATTTGACCCTGGACGAAGATCAACGCCAGCTTGATCTGTTCAGCGGTGGCCTGATCCAGCGACTGGATATCGAGGTAGGTCTGGACCACCTGCTCGCTATTGGGCCGAGGAGGACGACCTTGCGATTGGCCGCGCATGAGTTCGAGTGTCTTGAGGGCGAAAGCGAGCACCGCTTTGTTGTCGACTTCCACGGGCTGGGCTTTGAGGGCCAGCTCCATCTGATTGAACGCGTTGATGTAGGCCTCCTTCCAGCGTGCGGCTTCCTTGCCAGTGAAACCCATGCAGAGAAACGTGAAGCCATCGCGCGTCATCCGGAAGGCCGGTTCTTCACGGTTTGCTCCTTTTGGGCCAGGGATCATCTGGATCGTCGGCTCAAAATTGAGCCGACGAAACTCATCTGAACATTCAAGCTTTTCGATGGCACGTAGAACGTTCTTATGCAATTTGCCAAAGTGCAGCCCAACATCAACGCTAGTCGTCATGGGCTGGCCCTTGACCAGTTCGATGCTGACCTCGGAAGTCGCGTTAGCGTTGGAAGAAGTGACGATTGATTCAGTCATTGCAATTACTCCTGAGCGACATTGGCGACGCGGGATTGGTTGATCTGTTGCAGCCGTTCTGCGTAAACGGCATCAGCCTGGGCCATCTTCTCGGCGCATTCGGCAGCCTGGCGACCGATGCTATGAATCAGACTGATCTGCATGTTCAAAGCGACGCGTTGCTGTTCCATGGCGTGCAGATCCTGGAGCAGTGATTCGGGTGTTCTGGGATCGGCCAGCAAACTGGACCAGACATTGACGCCCATCTGCCGAGTGCCCATCTCCTGCCAGCGGAGAAAAACGGTGCCGGCGCTTGTGCGTTGCCGAACCATCCGAACCGGTAGAAGGGTGTAGGGATGTCTGTTCGCCTGGGCCAGCACTTGATCTTCGGCCAGCGCGTTCAAATCTTCTTCAAGGGAACGGCACAGCTCGGTCAACTGGAGCATCCCCCCCTTACCTTTAAAAGGTTTTAAAAGGCCTTTTAGGAAGGGCGCGTGTTGCAGGGTGCTGAAGGCATCCTGTTGCAGAGACTGGAAGGCACCCTGTTGCAGTTTTTTCCCACTAGCCGTCTGCTGCTTCACGCCGATCACTCTTCGGACTCTGAGCCAGGCTGTTCGTGGTCAGACTGGCCCAGTGTCATTGCCTCGTCGAAACTGTCTTCATGGTCGTCTACGTCCGCTGGGCTGTTTGATGCGGTGGCCAGAGCTGGCGCAAACTTGGAACGTCGGACGCCCTCCAGGATGTCCTGGGGGATTTCGCCAAACGGTGCATACATTTCGCGCGCTTGCTCGGCGCGTGCGTTCTTGGCTGCAAAGTCTCCCCGGCTAGCGCCCGAGAATTTGTAACGCTGACTCAGGCCGAAGAGGCGTCTCAGGATCGCAGCACCTTCATCCAGCCACTGGCCCTTGGCATTGTTGTCGATCAGGCCGACGTGGCTGGCCAGCAGGATGCGGCGCACCAGTTCGTCGTAGGCGGTCAGCAGATACACCGCTTTGAATGCCAAAGGCGTCGACAGATACAACGGGAGTGTCACGGGCTGCACGGACAGGTTCTCGCCAATGGACAGCATGGCGGGCAGTGCAGCCATGACTTCATCCAGCCTGTTATCGATCTCCTTCATTTCCTGTTCGGCGGTGTCGATCTTTTCTTCTATAAGAAGGAGGAACCAGTCTGAATAAGGATCATCCTGTTCGCAGCCACGTTTGATGCGATTGAGGATGTTGGCAAAGCCACTCAGGCCGATCATCCCGGGCTTGCCTTCGGTGCGTTGACGACCAAACCAGAGCCTTGAGGCGTGGTGGGTGTGCAGGGTCAGATTGACGCTGCTTCGCAGTGAACCGAGGTTGAGCTGAAAGTTGTCAGCCATGCTGAGCGCTTCCTTTATATGAGCGGATTGATGGAGAGAGGCAAGATTGCCCGCGCGTGCTGGCTCTGGTCAGTAACAAACCGTTTCTTGATCGATTGGGGTTTCTCAATATCCGTGTTTGAAGTGATTCCCGGGGCATCACCCTGATAGGGGCTTGAAGTGATGCCCGGGGCAACACCCAGATCGATGGCCGGAGTGTTGCCAGTGGCAACAGCCAGCTCGGCGTCCGGAGTGTTGCCCGGGGCAACACCTGGATCGGCGTTCGCAGTGTTGCCCGGTGCAACACCCAGGTCGGAGTTCGGAGTGTTGCCCGGTGCAACACCCAGGTCGGCGTCCGGAGTGTTGCCCGGGGCAACACCCGGGTCGGAGTTCGAAGTGTTGCCCGGGGCAACAGCCAGATTGGTGTCCGGAGTGTTGCCCGGGGCAACACCCGGGTCGGAGTTCGAAGTGTTGCCCGGGGCAACAGCCAGCTCGGCGTCCGGAGTGTTGCCCGGGGCAACACTTGGATCGGTGTTCGCAGTGTTGCCCGGTGCAACACCCAGGTCGGAGTTCGGAGTGTTGCCCGGTGCAACACCCAGGTCGGAGTTCGGAGTGTTGCCCGGTGCAACACCCAGGTCGGAGTTCGGAGTGTTGCCCGGGGCAACACCCGGGTCGGAGTTCGAAGTGTTGCCCGGGGCAACAGCCAGATCGGTGTCCGGAGTGTTGCCCGGAGCAACACCTGGATCGGTGTTCGCAGTGTTGCCCGGTGCAACACCCAGGTCGGAGTTCGGAGTGTTGCCCGGGGCAACACCCAGCTCCAGATGTGGCGGGGCGTCCCCAACGGAGCAATCATCAAGCATTTTCAACCCTGAGTCCTCGGCCGAACCATCTGCTTGATGCTCAACATGGCATCGCGTCCGGTTGCCAGTGACGACGCATCTCGTTCTCGAGGCGAAGCCCTCGTGACAGGGGGATGGGGAACCTGAGTGGGAGCGGGTGGCTGGGCGGTCGGTGATCTTGAGTGACTGGCGGCCACCTGTGGCTGCTGGGTGGCCGCTGAGGGGGCCTGCCACTGGGCATTGAATTCACCACTCAGGGCTTTCTGCGTGCAGCTCAACAGGTAGCCGAACGGGTTCTTCACGGATCCGCTCTTGCACCGATGTTGCCACTGATCGAGCAGCGGTGTTCGCAACCCGGGTTCTACCCGCTGCAAGGCGATCATCGCCTTGTCACGTTGATCCTGTGTAAACCGCTCAAACCCGGAGGGCAGATCCGGCGCACTTTCCTGAGCTTCGCGCGGTACAAAGCTTTTACATACAGATGTATTTGTATTGGTATACGTACTATATGAGTTCGGAATCCGAACCAAGCCGAAAGAGGCCGAATCCAGACTGAGTTCGGAATCCGAACCCGGTGTTTTTAAATTCGCTCCGGCGCTTTTTTCACTGAGTTCGGATTCCGAACTCAGTGAATCTGACTCGTCTGAGCCCTTGGTTCGGATTCCGAACTCAGGGCCATCCTGTGCGTGTTCGATGGCTTGCGGTGCGTCATGCCATCCCTGCTGCTGCCATCTCTGCTCGATGACTTCGAGTCGTGAAGGCATCGTGCTTGTCGCGGCTGCAAACTCTTTGAATGCATGGTTTGCGACGAGCCTGACGGCTTTGTTGGCATGTTCAAGCGCCTGGCCGACGAGTTGCATATAGTTGTGATCGATTTCCATCGCCTCGGCACACCCTACCGGTTCATCGTGCAGGATGTAGACGTTGCCTTGCACCCGACCGCTGATCGAGTCACGTACCCGTTGTCCAAGGCTGAGCCAGCGCGTCAGTCTCAAGACGGTCAGCGCCTTGGCCACGGTTTCTTTGGAGGCCGATTTACCCGGTGACGAACCTAGGTAGGGACGTAGCTTTTCATAGCTCGGAAAAGCCGTGACGCCATCACCGTTGATCAGCAGCCTGAAGACTTGCCAGACATTGCGCTCGAGCGGTGAGAGACGATCATCGAGCAGCAGGCCACGGGGCACCGTTTCGTGTGGATTGCCACTGAAGACGACGCCTGCATACGGCTCGTCGCGGACGGATTCAGTGTCACTGGGTGTGGAACCTGAGCCAGCATTCTGCTGTTGAGCCAATTTCATCTGCTGGAGCAGCAAGTGGTTTTGCAGTGTTCCAGCCGCAGCATTGATGGCGACTGCCAGGGGAGGGCGCCGGTTCATCTTCGTCACATCCGTTCGCCTTCTACCTTGCCAGCGGCGCTTTCTTCTAGGCCACGTTCGGGAGCCCTGCCTTTCGGGTTGGCTTTGGTCAGTCGTCGGGATTCGCTCATCAGAACGAGGCTGGCGGATTTACGGTTTTTCCCCGGTGGGTAGAGGTCCTGAGCCAGCCATTGCTGAATCTTGTTCCACACCAGGCCCAGCGTAATCGGTTCGGGCGAGTGACGATCCTGCTCTTCAGCCGGAATGTTGATTTCTTCTGTCAGCAACATGGCAACGTCGAGCAAGGCGACGCCGTCGGTATGATCGACGTTGAGATCAGCCATCAACTGGACGAACCGGTGCCATAACGGCGTGTCATCGGGCAGATCGCGAAAGCGACCGGGCTTGCCAGGTACGCCGACCAGAACTCGCTGCAGAGAGACTTCTTGCGGCGACATGCCGAAGAACTGCTGAAGCATCGGTGTGGTGGCACCCAGACGAAGCGCGCGCTGCACGATGCGGATCTCTTCGTCGGTCCGTTCTTTGTTGGAGAGCAGGCGCTTGACCATGTCTGGGTCAATCGCCACCTGGCACCAGATGACGTTGGAGTTCAACAGCACGCTCTGAGAGGAAGGCTGCTGGAGCAGTACCAGAATTTCCGGGTCCAGGCCCATGTCGATGCAGCGCTTCACCTCACCGTTGCGCAGGTGATGCAGAATCTGGGCGACCATGGCTTCATTCAGTGGATTATGTCGTTTTGACATGTTCAAACTCCTGTCGCAGAACGCCGCGATAAAACCTCACGAGGTGTATTGCCCATCAACGTTCATCGCTTCCAGCTCGACCAGCCGGCGGCCTAACCGGATCAGCCGGAAAAGCTTGACGATGCAGGCATCATCCAGACGGCCCGCCAACACGGCCTCCCGGTCTTCATACCTGGGGCTGCCAAGCAGCAACTGGCCCAGCGCTGCAGTGAATTGAAACTCCGCCACGTCCAGGGGAGCCTCGGGTGTCTGCCGGTTCAGGGCGATGGCGTAGACCCCGCTGATGGCCTGGAGCAGGGTCAGGGTGTTGTTGGCCAGTTCTGTGAGTTCCAGGTCCACCGGCGGCTCGTGACATATAAAGCCCAGACCTCCAGGTACTCGCGCCACGGTGTCGCGGTTCAGCCCGGCGGTCGTGGCGATTTCGTGAGCAAGCTGAGCGATGACCTGACGCAGTTCATCGGGCTGGTCCATGATGCGTTCGATGTACCAGACATCCGATATGGGGTGCAGGCCCCCGGCTTGCACGGGAATCGACACCAAGGCGTTGGCTTTGAAGTCCGGCAGTTCCTCGCCATCCAGCGCCGCAACCTGACGCTTGATCTCAAAGACGCGGTCGGTGGTTGAGACCGGTGTGACGACATGGGCTTCCAGCCGCGCGATACGCTCTTCTTCAGAGAGTGGCGGCGGCAAAGGCTTGTCGGTTTTCAGGGCAGACTCTGGCGGTGCAGGCAGCGTGCTTTTTTCAGTCACCTGCGTGCCAGGTGACTGGGGCAGTGATTCCGATTGCAGCGTTTTTTGTTCCGAGTCATCTTGGAGCAGGTACGCATCAGATTCGGACTCGGCTTCGGGCTGCACCTGCGGTGTTGGTGGTAATCGCAGCGGCGTTTCAATGACTGATGAACGACGCGCCATCGTCAGGTTTTCGTTGACGTTCAGCAGGACCTGCTCATACGTCCTGCCCGTACCTTCCTTCATATGGCTGATCAGTTCATCCTGAACACGTTCACAGACGAATTCGCTGGCATCGCCATCGAACATTGACAGCACGTCCTGGAACAAGACCTCGAAGTCGGTGACGTTCGGTTTCCCTTCGGTGTGCGTATGCCACGTCTGAGCGGCGGCTTTACGAAGGGCCAGCAGCCGTTCGACCTGATGCTTGCCCAGACCGGAGTAGAGCGCGGCAGGGATCACCGGCAGCAGGCAACGGATGGTCTCCTGCATACGACTGATATGAGAGTGGGATACCGGGTAACCGTCTGCTTTCAGTCTTCTTGCCAATTCCCGTTGAGATATGGGCTCGCCGGTTTCTTGCTCATAGATGGCTCGGGCATTTTCAATGCCCACGGCGCGCTCGATGAACATCAGGTTACCGCGCAGGTCGTTTTCGGCCAGGTGACCGGTGAGGGCAATGATTTCCCCACGCTCGCCATCCCAGGGGCGGAACAGCACGCTGATCCTGTAAAAGCGCTCGTCCCCCGTTTCTTTGTACAGCTCTCGTAGAATCGACAACCGCGTATTGCCGCCGTTACGGATGATGAACTTCTTCTCACCCGGGCGACGTGTGACCTGGGGGGGCTGATCCAGCCCCCTGACCCGAATGGAGTCCTTGATCTCCTGGTACTTGATGTTGGTCACCGTGCGAGGGTTATGCTCATACGCTGACAGCTCATCCAGGGTCAAAACCATAGGCGTGTCTGCAATGGGGTCAGGCAGGCGATCAACCGAGGGGCCAGAGCGACTGAATGAACCCTGGAGTAACTTGCCCGTTATTTCATCGGCAGTGAGTTTGCTCGCCATGATTATTGACCCGCCTCAGAAAGTTGAACGACATTGCTCGCTGGCGTCCCGCCGTTGAGCAACACATCGATCACGGCCTTGAGCCTTGCGATCTCCTGCTCTTGCTTCAGGCTGCAGTCGATGCGGTGTACGCATTCGCTATTCATGGAGCGATGACTGGCTTTGGCTGCCATCGATAGCCGAGCTCTCATTCCCATCGGGAAACGAACAACAAACTTCTCGTCTTTGTCGTCGTCACGGATATTCACGGTTTCGTTATTCAACATGGCGTTCTCCATGATGGCTGAGGGGGTGTGCGCGGCGCAGTTGAGCGCGAGCATTTAGGCCGGCCCTGTGGTCGCTGGGTGTGAACGAGGTGAAAATGGGCGAACATCCACCTTTGGTGAACTTGACGTGGCCACCGTGAGTGCGATGGACCGCCCATCCCTGCGAAATGGCGAAGTCAGCCAACGCCTGCAGAGATTTTTTTGCGCCTCGAATAGATGCAGGCATATTGCTCATGATCGTGCCCTCGCATTGCCGAAAGCAGCCGAGCGAAAGGGGATCTGGTAGCGGCGAGCTATGGCCTCACAACGCTTACGCGTTTGATTGAGCGACGCAGCTGCTGAAAAGAGTGATGAACCGGCAGTGCAGTGAGCTCTAAGCAAGCGTGCCAGCTCGGTATCGCTGAGCGCATTTGTTTTTTTCTGCTTCTGAGACTCAGTACCAGCCTTCAACAGGGCCGTTTTTTCAGCATTGATGATGAACGAAGGGGCATTCACACGCTGATCGGCTTCCACTCGTTGGATGGACCCTCCGCGATTGAAGTATTCCGTAATGGCCTTCTCGATCCGCAACCTGTCTCTCTCTCGATCTGACTGACTGGGTAGATCCTCTTCAAGAATGTTGTAGTGGCGCGCCATGTCACTGTTCCTCCGATCCGCTGAGCTTGTCACCCGCCTGGATCTCCAGGATTTCAACCTCCTGGTCGGCGAAAGTCTCGGTGAGCTTCTCCATGAACGAGCGACGCGAACAGCCATCTTCCATACGAAACACAACGGTGTACTCCATGCAGCGGGGCATCTGATTGAGCGCTGCATCAAGTGCCTTGGTCTCGACCGTGAGGACCTCGACCAAGTCGCCGCTATGGCATACCGGGCACTCCGCTGCCGTCATCGCCACATGAGCTGGAAGATGTTGGCCGCAGTTGCGGCATTCATCTGTAATCAAAAGGGCCTTAGCACACGTATTCATAGCGATTCCTTGGCTGCTTGGGACAGTTCGGGCCATGCCAATTCGGGATAAGTGGCTAGTACTCCATGAAACCCTGGCAGGCCTTGAGCTGAATGCACCTGAGAAGGACGCGTGGCTTGATCTGGCAGGAGAGCCATTAGGAGAGGCAGGGAGCCGCGACGCCCCTTGGTGTTGCGATTCGCCCGGCTTTCAACTACCCGCAAACCCATGCAATCGAATGGTTTTGTGAGCCATGACATAGGACGTGGTTCGCTTTCCCCCCAAATAATCTCGGGATTTATGCGAATGACTTCCGAGAACTGAAAATTACCTTCGTGCTGATTCATTACGGCAGCACAGCGTTCGCTGATCAGTTGTTCCTCTCTGAGCCTGTCCATCATGGTTTTGCTGTTAAAGGCTCGACCGTCAACCAACAGGTCGGTGTTGTCTTCGAAGTAAGTTCGAATTTCGGCAAATAGCCACTGTTGAGCGGTCAGGAGCACATCATTGACGAGCCAGGCGTTGGTCCTGACGCCTTCGTAGGTGAGTTGATGACGGCAAACTTCAATGAGCGCGGTACAGAGTATTTCGCTGGAAATACCTGGCATATCCGGCGACGATAAAAGCGTGGCGGTGGCGGGCAGCGGTGTCTCTACCGATACTGAGTTTGGTTTTTTGGGCGTGAGCATGTCTGCCCACCAACCTGCAGGCGCTTGTCGTAAGTCGACTATTTGAAATGGAGTAGGGGCATTACCCTCTTTTCCATCCCAGTACCAATAGTAGCCGGGTTGGGTTGGCGTTGACTGCGACCAGACAAGTGTTGCAGTGCTGAAGTCGGTTGTCGTATTCATAGCGAGTGGGCCTCAGACGGCTGACCAGCAGACCGTTGAACCTGAGCGGGCAGGACCGCGCGCACTCGTGGGGAAAGGGTGCCGGACTCAGCCAGTGGTAGAGTTCGGTTTCCAAACGAAAACCCAAACCACCGGAGGTCCGGCATGGACACAGTTGAAAAAAGTTGGTACGACCAACTCCTGTTGGCGTTGGAAGACCGATATCCCGCTGAAAACAGTTCCCCGATGGCTAAAGTCAGGGCGAGAAACCAGCGATTGCCGATATATGCACTGTCGGCACTGGGTAATGCCTTAGCGCAAGCGCGTGGATGGCCGCTCAAGGGCATGGATGCCGTAGATTTTGCGATCATCAGAAAATACTCCTGGTTTCTTCCTCAGGTGCAAGCTCTGCCGCCTGCCAGTAAATGGCTAGCACTACACGAGGATTTACTGAGCCTGCCCATTGATCAGGCTGCGATTGAGGCTTGGGGAGTAAAGAACCCAGAGCCAGTCGAGGTTGATCTTCTGGGATGGGTGGTAAACCCATCAGGTCTGCCACCTGCTTGAGTGCAGGACCGTCGGCAAACGTCTCGTACCAGAGTGGTGGGCGTTGTTCGCCGTCACCCCAAACGTGCTCAGGGGCGATCTCTACAGCCAGGTTAAGGTGTGAGAAACTGGTGCTGCCCGTTTCGCGTACCGCGACGGCTCTGGGGCGAGCGATCAGATGGGACTGCGCAAGCTGTCTGATAAGATCGTTCTGATTGGGCACCTGTAACGATGGATCGAGGTCGATCAGTGCGCGGGCGAGATCCCGATACAGTGCTGGGTACAGAGCCCAAACGTGGTGTTCGGTGAGCCAGGCTTTGCGGGCTTCGGGCGGGTCGTTTTCAATCGTGTGGCGCACGGCCAAGGCCAGCGCCTCACGTAGAAGCTCTATCGAGAGCGAGCCCTGTACCTGTTTTGGCGCTGACAGGGGAGCCGGTGGTGTTGTCATTTCCAACCACCAACCGCTGGGTGCTTGACGGACGTCGGTCAGCGCAAAAGGCTGAGGGGACATGCCTTCTGTTCCATTCCAGAACCAATAGTAGCCGAGTTGGGTTGGCGTTGACTGCGACCAGACAAGTGTTGCTGTGCTGAAGTCAGTTGGCGTATTCATAGCGAGTGGGCCTCATACGGCTGGACAGCAGACCGTTGAACATGAGCGGGCAGGACCGCACGGACTCGTGGGGAAAGGGTGCCGGACGCAACCGGTGGTAGAGTTTGGTTTCCAAACAAAAACCCAAACCACCGGAGGTCCGGCATGAAACCTAGAGAAGTACAGTCGTACGATGCGCTTGCGGAAGAAATTTGGAAGTCCGCGCAGGCGCTGCTAGGGTTTAACTTCGTTGCACAGCGACAGTGGTATGAACAGACCTTTTGTCTGGCTGCGTTGGGTGATTCACTGGCTGTCGCAAGAAACTGGGATCTGTCAGGCTTGGAGGCGATTGAATATGCACTCATTCTCCGGCACTCCTGGTTTCCTGATCAGATCCGACAAATGACTCCTCGCGATAAGTGGCTATCACTGCATGAGGAGCTGGCAGGACTGGAGATGGCCTATGGTGCGAAGCAAGCGTGGAGGGATCGGGAAGCAACAGAGCTAGACGCCAACGATTCGCCTGAGGACGTGTGGCGTATATATCCCCGGGGATACCCAGTGCCATGAAGGGGTGATCTTCAACCTCATGGCAGAACCAGGGAAATGCATCCAGAAGTGCGTTGTCAGGTAGCTCGCCTTTGGCGAGCTGCAACAATGGACGCCAACGCGCTCGACCGCCGAATTTCGAGTCATACCTCAGAACGTAGCGTTGCGGACGTGATACCAATTCGAGTTGCAGCAGAAGGTCAGCCAAATCGCTCGGAATTTGCCGACGTGGTAGAGGGTTCAATGCAATGCTGATAAGCGTGCTCAGGGCGGCTGCATCTATCAGCATGATGTCATCCACCAGCCAAGCAGACGGATGAGGCTTTTCTGTCAGGCATTGACTTATTGCTTCGTGCAGATGAGGGGCAAGAGATTCCTTTGTCAGTTCAATGAAGGACGTCATGCCCTTGCTCCTTGCCAGGTGCTGGCCGAAAGATTTTCAAAACGGGTGTGCTGGGGGATGAAAGCCGTTCTGACGGTGCCGAGCGAGCCATTGCGATGCTTGCCAAGGATCAGCTCGGCGATGCCTTTGTGCTCGGTGTCGGCGTTGTAAACCTCATCCCGATACACGAAGAGAATTAGGTCCGCATCCTGCTCAAGCGCGCCCGAGTCACGTAGGTCCGCATTGATAGGCCGCTTGTTCGGACGTCTCTCCAGCTCTCTGTTTAGTTGAGAGAGCGCGACGACAGGGCAGTCGAACTCCTTGGCCAGCGCTTTGAGCGAGCGAGATATCTCGCTGATTTCGTTGGCCCGATTTTCCGTGCCAGGGCACTTCATCATTTGCAGATAGTCGATCATGATCAGGGCTGGCTTTCCGAAACGCCGTGCCCCTCTGCGTGCCCGGGCACGAATTGCCGAAGGCGTCAGGTCTGCTTGGTCATCAATGACAAGGCGGTCCCTGTAGGAATTGACCTTGGCCACTGCCATTGAGAGCCTCGACCAATCCTCATCTTCGAGCTGTCCGCGTATCAGCTTCTCAAGATTCAGATGCCCTAATATGGATAGAAGCCGGTAAATGATCGCTTCGGCTGGCATCTCCAAGCTGTAGATATGAACAGTGGAGTGGTCATCTTTCTGAAGCGCAGCGTCCACGAAATTCAGCGCCAGACTGGTTTTTCCCATCGATGGCCTTGCAGCGAGGATGATCAGATCCGCTGGCTGTAAGCCACCCGTCAACTCATCCAGATCGGACAGTCCAGTGGGCACTCCAACCACCGACTCTCCTGCGTTGAAGCGATGATCGATCTTGTCGACCACCTGCAGGAGCATCTGGTTGACGTCAACAAAGTCAGACGTCTGCCGTCCTTGTCCCAGAGCAAACAGCTGCTGCTCGATGACGTCCTGCACGACAGCCGCATCCGCCTGAGGATCCGAAGCCTCCCGGGTGCATGCATAGCCGTGTGAAATCAGCCGACGCAGATGAGCTCGGTTGCTCACTGTGTCGGCATACGCCTTGATGTTAGCCACGGAGGGCGTGTTCTTGGCGAGCTCACTGAGGTAAGCCAAGCCACCAGCAGCATCTATGGCCGCAATGGAGTCGGACACCGTGACCACGTCAAATGGCCTGTTCGATTCAGCCAGCGCCGCAATGCTCTGGAAGATCAGACGGTGCTCGGCCCGGAAAAAGTCATCGGCTTTGATGCGGTCTGCGATCAAATCCCATGACTCGTTGTCGAGCATCAGCCCGCCAAGCACCGCTTGTTCGGCTTCGACGGAGTGAGGGGGTGACATATTGGATATATCCATCACGCCCTCCCGATGCTTGCCAGGGACGACGAGTCCTGATCGTCGACGCAGGCCATCTCAATGGCCCCCTTTGACAAGGGTTTCAACGGCGTTTTCGGTCATTGACTCAAAGCGGTCCGCCCATTGCGGAAAAAGCTCGATGGCCAGATCTCGGATGATCTTCAGGGCGCTGGGCGCGCGGCGATTGCTAGGTTGCTTGTACTCTATCCGATGAGCCGACATGCCTGCGGTTGAACCTTGGCGGAAAATAACTGAAGCGGGAACTGTATTTCTGAGGACGTCGATCTCAGTGTTGTCAGCAAAAGTCCTTCTGATCGCGTCATGGATCTCGCGGGCATCAACAGTCTGGTCGAGACAGTTCACCACGACCTTGATGGGGGGAACGAGCAGTCCCAGCCTTGAGTAAGGACGCAGGCCTTCAAGCATCTGCAATGTGCCACGGTTAAATTCCCGGGCGCTCAGCATGTTCGGTGGTAAGGGTGAAACGGCCAGATCTGACGCTAACACCACCATTTCCAGCATGACGCTGCGTGCGCCTTGAGTATCTATGAGGATCAGATCGAATTGGTTCGCAAACGCTTTCAGGAGATGAGCCAGTCGAAGCCGTCCGTCAGGTGCCTGGAGCAGCAGGTTGATCAACTGGTTGTTCGGATCGTTTGACAGGATCAGAGACAGGTTTGGGATGCTGGTCCGGGAGATGATTCTTTCTGGATCAGTGAGGTTGTGTGCGATCAGGTCGAAGATGCCGCCGCTGACTTCCTCTGTCATGGGGTAGTAAGAGGACAGTGAAGGCTGGACCGGGTCCATGTCTATGAGCAGGACCTTCAAGCCGGCGTCGGCGCAGAAGCCGCCCAGGTTGGCAGCCAGCGTGGTTTTTCCGACACCACCTTTGGTGGACAAAAGCGAGGTTACGAACATGATATAAAGCCTCTAATGGGGACATTAGAGGCTGCGTGAACCGATCAACACACCATCCGAGTGTGCCGCTTTTTTATGTCAGCAAAAGCCAATTGGCTTTTAACCAATTGGTCGTAGGTTCGAATCCCACACGACCCACCATTTCGAAAATCTGGAAGGCCCATGAAAATGCGGATTTCCAGGTTTTTTTTTGCGTTCGATTTCTTGAGCGTCTGACTGCTCTCCGGCAGCAAATCCATTGCCATTTCCTACAGTCGCTGTCTGTTTTCAGTTTGGGGTTGGTTAAGGTGCTGGCTGCGGTCGTAGTGTAGAATTGCCGACTCGAATGAAGCGACGAAGCATGCGACACGCAAGCATCAAAAGGCGCTGTGCTCACGAGCGCGATACCGCAGGTTCTGATGAATTGCACCACCGACTGCTGGCTTGGGCCAGTTGAGCGAAAGTTTTCAAAGGGTCTCTATGACAACCACGGTATCGCGTTATTTGTTCTGTTTGCTGGTGGCAGGATTCACGATTCACGTAAGCGGGATGCTTTTCATCACAGACGGCAGTCGAGGTACGACCATCTCGAACCTGACGCTGTTTCTCCCGGCGCTGATCCTGCTGCTGATCGGGCGTGAATGGCGAGACCCGCTGCTCAGTCGGCAATACATCCCTTTGCTGGCGCTGCTTGTATTTACCGTGCTGGTGGCGTTGCTGAACAAAGGCTCGATCATCAAGGGCTCTGAGCAGTTCAAAACTGCGCTCTACATCATGTTGTACCTGGGCGCGATTCACTGGATGGTGAGTCGCGACGTCATGGAAAAAGTCCTGAATTTGCTGTTTGTGATCGCATCTGTCGCGGCCTTCGCGAGCATCGCTTATCACCTGATAATGGTTGACTCACATTACCTGCTCAGCGGCGATCGCCTGTTCAAGCTGGGTTACGAGAATTACGCCGACTTTCAGAACCCCATCGTCGCTGCCCTGTTTTACGGAGTCTTCGGTGTCTATGGCGTTCATCAACTGCTCATCAGACGCTATAGCTGCGCAGTGACGCTGGTCTTTTGCCTAAGCGTGTTGTCGCTCTCGCTCTACATGTATTGCACGCTGTCGCGAGGCGTGTGGCTGGGGTACGGCGCGGCGATCGGAGCGTCGGTGTTGCTGCACAATGATTCGCGCTCCAGGAAGTGGCTCGCAGTCAGTGCGGGTGTTTTGCTTCTTGCTGTCATATTGCTTTCGCCGGTACTGCTCGAGCAAAAAGTCCGAGGGTTAAGCCTTCGAGACGTTATCTGGAGCGAGTGGCTGGTGCGTCTGGGCGATTTCTGGCTGATCGGGGCGGGTGCCGGCAAAAGCTTCGATATCTGTATTGCAAACGCGCAGTGTTTTAAGCAGGCGCACAATCTGTATCTGCAGTTCTTCTACGAGTACGGGATCGTCGGTGCAATTCTTCTACTGGGAATGATCGGTGCGGTGTTCGTCCGTTCGCTCAATCGGGGTTTACGTGCATCACCTCTCGGCACTGTGGGCTTCCCGTTATTCCTGTTTGCGCTGCTGACGGCCCTGTTTGACTATCACACCGTGATGAACCGCCCCGGGGTCTACTGGCTGGTGTTCTGGCTGCCGATCGGCCTGATACTGTCGAACGGCTCGCGTGCGCATGTAAAAAGCCAGCAGGCGACCAGCGCATGATCGGGCTCCTCAAGCAGGCCATGCGCTTTTGGCATATCGAGATCCTGGGCGGGCTGGACAAGCCTTTCAGCTGGAAACGCCTGTACCTGAAGTGCAGGCGCAGCAATCGATCCAGTTACCTGTTCTGGTTTCGAATGGCTTATGTGTTCCACACGTCCAAAAGTAAATTCTGGCGGCGACGAGCCAAGCTGTTGAATGAAAAAATCAGCCGCACGTACAACGTCGAGATCATGCTGGGTGCCGAAATCGGTGAAGGGCTGTGGATCGCTCACCTGAGCGGCATCGTCATCACCTGTTATGCGGTCATCGGCAAGGACTTCAGGATCTGGCAAGGGTGCACCATCGGTGTAAAGGGCAATGCTGATACAGTGCGCCTGATCATCGGTGACGGCGTAAGAGTTCAAGCCCATGCCTGCATCATCTCCGACGATATCCAGTTGGGCGATAACGTGGTGGTCGGGGCGTGCAGCTTCGTCAATAAAAGCATCCCTTCCAATACGGTCTTTTATAACCGACGTGTCAGTGAGTCGATCCCCTATGACGAAAATCAATTGGGGCGTTTGCAGAAGTAGGCTGTCGATCTCTTTTTCAGGGCAGTTGGCGAAAGTGGTATGAGTCATCCTGGCGGATTAAAGCTTCTTTTTTTCAGCTTTTTTATTGCCTGTCTTTCGGGTGTAAACTTGTTCCTCGCGCTCAGGCGCCTTCAGGTCCCGTGAAAATATGACACAGATTTCCGAACGCTTTCTGGTGCAGGCGCACCTCGATGCCAAGCAGCCCAAAGTGTTGAGCGCCGAAGAACAGGCGCATTTTCGTGCCGAGATTGCGACCGAGCTGAAGAAGCAGGACGCTGTCATGGTCGCTCACTACTACTGCGACCCAGAGATTCAGGCGCTGGCCGAGGAAACCGGCGGCTGCGTAGCAGACTCTCTGGAAATGGCACGCTTCAGCAACAGTCACTCGGCCAGCACCGTATTGGTGGCCGGTGTGCGCTTCATGGGTGAGACCGCCAAGATTCTCAACCCGGAGAAGCGCGTGTTCATGCCAACCCTGGAAGCTACATGCTCGCTCGATGTCGGCTGCCCGGTTGATGAATTTTCCGCGTTTTGCGATCAGCACCCGGAACGAACCGTTGTGGTCTACGCCAATACGTCGGCGGCGGTCAAAGCACGTGCAGACTGGGTAGTGACCTCGGGTTGTGCGCTGGAGATCGTCGAAAGCCTGATGGACAACGGCGAGAAAATCATCTGGGCACCTGACAAGCATCTGGGGCGTTACATCCAGCGTGAAACCGGCGCAGACATGTTGCTCTGGGACGGTGCCTGCATCGTTCACGAGGAATTCAAATCCAAGCAGTTGGCGGACATGAAGGCGCTGTATCCCGAGGCGGCGATTCTGGTTCACCCGGAGTCGCCCGAAGCGGTCATTGAACTGGCTGATGTGGTCGGTTCTACCAGTCAGATGATTGCCGCTGCCCAGCGCTTGCCCAACAAGACGTTTATCGTCGCGACGGATCGGGGCATCTTCTACAAGATGCAGCAGCTGTGCCCGGACAAGATCTTCATCGAAGCGCCTACTGCGGGCAATGGTGCTGCATGTCGCAGTTGCGCGCATTGCCCGTGGATGGCGATGAACACGCTAGAGCGCACCCTGCAATGCCTGCGCGAGGGCAGCAACGAGATCTTCGTTGATCCTGCGCTTATCCCCAATGCTGTGCGCCCGTTGCAACGCATGCTCGATTTCACTCAGGCAGCACGCTTGCGTCAGGCTGGCAACGCTTGAAGGTGGATGATCAGTTCATCATCTCCTTGACCATGCGTTCTTGCTCCATCAAGTCCTTTTGCCGGGCATCGATGCGCGACGCCAACTGAAAATTGTTGGCGGCGCGACGTTTAGCGAAGTCCAATTGCTGGATCGCCTGACGAAAATCGCCAACCAGTGCGAAATACTCGGCGCGTGCCTGATGCAGGCCTACGGTGTTGCCATTCAAACCACGGGTTTCGGCCACGACGTACCAGATGTCCGGATCGTCCGGGCGCGTCTTCAGTAGGGCTTCCAGGCTTTTCTCGGCTTCGGCAGTGCGGTTCTGCTTGAGCAGCACGTCGATACGCACATCGTTGAGCGGATAATTGCCCGGATACAGCATCAGCATGCGATCGACCCGCTGCTGCGCGTCTGCCAACCGGTTGTTGGTGATGTCCAGATCGATCTGCGTCAGGTTGTAGGTGATGTCATTGGGGGCTTTTTCGAGCAGCGGCTTGAGGCCTTCCCTTGCTTCGTTGAGCTGTCCGCCCTTGATCTGTGCAATGGCCAGCCCGTAGCGCGCAGCGTCCGAGTTCGGGTTTTCAACCAGTTGAGCGCGAAAGCGTTTGGCGGCAATGCCTGGTGTTTCCTCGTAAATCAGTGCGACGCGGGCGCGCATCAGCTGATAAAGCAGGCTGTCTTCCTTGCCGCCGGGTTTGGCTTGCTCGGCACGGTTGCGGGTGTCGGCGATACGCGATTCGCTGACCGGGTGAGTCAGCAAAAACTCCGGCGGCCTGGCGTCAAAGCGGTACTGGCGCATGAGGCGCTCGAACATGGTCGGCATGTTGCGTGGGTCATAGCCTGCCTTTTCCAGATTGAGGATGCCGATACGGTCTGCTTCCTGCTCGTTCTGGCGCGAAAAGCGGCGCTGTTCCTGAATGGCGGCAGCCTGCGAGCCGGCGATGGCAGCGATCCCGGCATCACCGGCGCCTGCTGCGGCCATGACGATGCCTGCCAGCATTGCCGCCATTACCGGCACCTGCATGCGTTGTTGAGCTTCTATGCCCCTGGCGAAGTGTCGTTGTGACAAGTGCGCCAGTTCGTGGGCCAGTACCGAGGCGTATTCACCTTCGGTCTGGGCGTTCAGAAACAGGCCGCCGTTGACGCCGATGATGCCGCCGGGTGCGGCGAAGGCGTTGAGCTGCGGGCTGTTGATCAGAATGAATTCAAGTCGGCGGTCCTGCACCTGACTGGTTTCGGCCAGTCGATAGACCGTCGTTTCGACATAGTCCTTGAGTTGCGGGTCCGACAATTGGCCCACCTGGCCACGTAGCAGGCCCAGCCACGCGCGGCCGAGACGATGCTCCTGTTCGGGGGAGACAATCGAGGAGCTGGCGTCGCCAAGTGATGGCAGGTCATCCGCCATGCCATGCGTTGCAAACAGGCAGGCGAGGGTGAGCAGTGTGGGACGCAAAAAATTCATGCACGAAGCTCTGGTCAGAAGAACCTGTACTGTAGCTGGCTCAATGGCGTGCTGACCAGAGTGAGGTATTCTTGCCAGCCTGTTCGGCATGCCTTTTCGGACCTGATTGCCGAGGCTGCTTTGTAATTTGATGTGTCTGCCTGGAGAGAATCGATGTCTGACGCTGTAGCACGCCCTGCGGCTTGTGATGCCGAGCTGGATGCCAGCGGGCTTAATTGTCCGCTGCCACTGCTGAAAGCCAAGATGGAGCTCAATCGTCTGGCCAGCGGTGCGGTGTTGAAAGTGATCGCAACCGATGCAGGCTCACAGCGTGATTTTCGAACGTTTGCCAGGCTCGCCGGGCATGAGCTTTTACACGAAGAAGCCGATGCGGGCGTTTATCGCTATTGGCTTCGCAAGACCTGATTCGCCGCCGCTATTTTTCCGAAAAGGAAGTTTGATGTTCAACGTGCTTCGCAACTGGATGCAACGCTATTTCTCTGACGAAGAGGCAGTGGTGCTGGCGGTCTTGCTGGTCCTGGCGTTCACCCTGGTCCTGACCTTGGGCGGAATGCTGGCCCCGGTACTGGCCGGGTTGGTCCTGGCCTTTCTGATGCACGGCCTGGTCAGCCTGCTGGAACGCCTGAAAATGCCTGAGATGGCCGCCGTCGGTCTGGTGTTTACGTTATTCATCGGCGTATTGCTGGTGTTTCTGCTGGTACTGGTGCCGCTGCTCTGGCATCAGATGATCACGCTGTTCAACGAATTGCCGGGCATGTTTGCCAAATGGCAGTCAGTGCTGCTGTTGCTGCCGGAACGCTATCCGCATCTGGTTTCCGATGAGCAGGTTCTGCTGGCGATCGAAGTGGCGCGGGGCGAAGTCGGAAAAGTCGGCCAGTTGGCGCTGACGTTTTCGCTGTCCAGCCTGCCGGTGCTGGTCAACCTGATGATCTATCTGGTGCTGGTGCCTATCCTGGTGTTCTTCTTCCTCAAGGATCGGCACATGATTGGTCGCTGGGCGCGGGGCTACTTGCCACGTGAGCGTGCGTTGCTCAATCGTGTGGCTGACGAGATGAAACGCCAGATCGCCAATTACATCCGCGGCAAAGTCATTGAAATCTTTATCTGCGGTGGCGTGACCTACATCGCCTTCGTCGCGCTCGGGCTTAATTACGCTGCGTTGCTGGCAATGCTGGTGGGCATATCGGTGGTCGTGCCGTATGTCGGTGCGGTGGTGGTGACCGTGCCCGTGGCGCTGATCGGATTGTTTCAGTGGGGGTGGGGGGATCAATTCATCTATCTGATGATCGCTCACGCAATCATCCAGGCACTGGACGGCAACGTTCTGGTGCCGCTGCTGTTTTCCGAGGCGGTCAATCTGCACCCGGTCGCGATCATCTGCGCCGTTCTGTTGTTCGGCGGCCTGTGGGGTTTCTGGGGGATTTTCTTTGCGATTCCGCTGGCCACCTTGTTCAAGGCCGTGCTCGACGCCTGGCCGCGCAATGAGCCGCCCGTGGCGCCGTTGCTTTGATAACGCTGCGGCACCGTGCACGCCGCAGCAGTTATCGACTGATCAGCTTGACTTGGCGTTCAGTGCTTCTGCCTGAGCCAGCACTTCGGCGACATGGCCTGGCACCTTCACGCCGCGCCATTCCTGACGCAGTACGCCTTCCTTGTCGATCAGAAAGGTGCTGCGATCAACGCCGAGGTATTCCTTGCCGTACAGCTTCTTGAGCTTGATGACGTCGAACAGTTGGCAGAGGGCTTCGTCCTTGTCCGAGATCAGCTCGAACGGGAAGGACTGCTTGGCCTTGAAATTCTCGTGGGTCTTCAGGCTGTCGCGGGACACGCCCAGCACAACGGTGTTGGCGGCCTGAAAACTGGCGATGTGATCGCGAAAGTCCTGGCCTTGCGTGGTGCAGCCGGGCGTGTTGTCTTTCGGATAAAAATAAATCACCACCTGCTGACCTTTGAGTGCAGACAGATCGATTGTCTGCCCGCTGGTAGCAGGAGCCTGAAAATCGGGAACCGGTTGATCTACTGTAATGGTCATGGGGACTCCTTACATTGGGGCTTGTGGGCGCCAGGGTTCGATCAGTGCGTCCAGATTGAGCGCGTCGGCGAAATCGAGAAACTGATCGCGCAGCCAGCTGATTTGCGTGCCGGCCGGCAGCGTGACGGTGAACGTGGCGTTAAGCATCGTGCCGCCTGTCTGTGGCGCCTGGTACGTATCGCAGATCAGGTTTTCCAGCTCGACGTTATGGTCGATGAAGAACTGGCACAGCTCATTGATGATGTCCGGGCGGTAGGCCGAGCTCACGTAAGCCACGTAGGGCAGGGCTTCCGGGCGGCTTTCCAGGGTGGCGCTGCGCACGACGCTGGTGGTGAACGCATGCTTCTTGGAAAGCCCTGGCAAACCGGTTTCAAGGCGCGCCAGAGCGTCCCAGCTGCCGGAGACCTGAAGAACCAGTGCGCTGCACTCGCCATGGCGGGTCAGGCGCGAGGTCACGACCGAGCAACGGTTTTCATGGCTGGCACGGCACAGGACGTTGGTCAGCTCCATGGGGTTGGCGCCAAGGGCACTGATGACAAGGAATTGTTCGCGAACTGTGGGGGTGGACGACATGCAGCATTCCTAGACGATGAGCGGTCGGTACTTTTTCCGACCTGCGGGGCTGTTTCGACAATCGGTGTCGCGAGATGTCGATCCGGGTCCCGGGGCGCCTGACCTGCATGGACATGCCATGACCAGGCTGGAATGCACTGGGACGGGGCTTCTGGCGACAAATTCGACCGATTGAGCGAGGTGCGCAGATGACCAGTACCGATCAAAGGACGAAGGGTAGCGAAAACCATCGCTCAGGGGAATGCTCAGAGCGTGGTACTTCGCTTGTACAAGGCTGATAGCGCCAGTACCATTACCGCTCTCTTTTTCCGGCAGGAGCGGTTGCATGATTGCGGGCAGTATGGTGGCACTGGTCACACCAATGGATGCACAAGGTCGTCTGGACTGGGACAGCCTGAGCAAACTGGTTGACTTCCACTTGCAAGAGGGCACCAACGCCATTGTTGCCGTCGGCACCACCGGTGAATCGGCGACGCTGGATGTGAATGAACACATCGAAGTCATCCGCCGTGTGGTCGCTCAGGTTGCAGGTCGTATTCCGGTCATCGCCGGTACGGGCGCCAATTCGACGCGCGAAGCGGTCGAGCTGACCACCAACGCCAAGACCGCTGGCGCCGATGCGTGCCTGCTGGTAACGCCTTATTACAACAAGCCGACTCAGGAAGGCCTGTTCCAGCATTTCAGCCACATCGCCAATGCTGTCGACATCCCGCAGATTCTCTACAACGTGCCGGGCCGTACAGCCTGCGACATGCTGCCGGAAACCGTTGCGCGCCTGTCGGCCGTCAAAAACATCATCGGTATCAAGGAAGCCACTGGTAACCTGCAACGCGCCAAGGACATCCTGGCCAGCGTCAGCAGCGATTTTCTGGTGTACTCCGGTGACGACGCCACGGCGGTCGAGTTGATGCTGCTGGGCGGCAAGGGCAATATTTCCGTGACCGCCAACGTTGCACCTCGCGCCATGAGCGAGCTGTGTGCGGCCGCCATGCGTGGCGATGCCGAGGCTGCACGGGCGATTCACGAGACGCTCAGCCCGCTTAACAACACCCTGTTCATCGAATCCAACCCTATCCCCGTGAAATGGGCTTTGCATGAAATGGGTCTGATGCCGGACGGTATCCGTCTGCCACTGACCTGGCTCAGCGAAGCCTGTCACGAACCGCTGCGTCAGGCCATGCGCCAGTCCGGCGTCCTGGTTTAATTGAGGAAGTATCACGCAATGAAGCGATTGGCCGGACTTTCCGCACTTGCTCTTATCATTTCCAGCACCAGCGGTTGCGGTTGGCTCTGGGGCGAAGATGGTTACTTCCGTGATCGCGGGAGCGATTACCTTCAAGCCACTCAGACCGCACCGATGCAGTTGCCTGCCGACGTCACCGGCGTGAAGCGTCTCGACCCGTTGCTGCCGATCCCGCGCAACGTGGCTGACAGCGCTCAGAAAGAGGGCGAATACACTGTTCCTCGTCCGCAGCCGCTGGCCGCGACTTCCGAGTCGAGCGATTTCAGCCTGCAGAAGAGTGGCGATGCACACTGGATTCTGGCGCAGCGTCAACCTGCCGAAGTCTGGCCGGTGGCTCACCAGTATTTCGAAGACAACGGTTTCCGTATTGCTGAAGAGCGTCCGCAGACTGGCGAATTCAGCTCTTCGTGGCAGCTTCTGGACGAGCTGTCCGCGTCAGTGGCCAAGCGCCTGAGTGCGGCCGGTGTGGCTGCCGATGCAGAAACCCGCGTGCGGGTTCGTATCGAGCCGGGCGTGCAGCGCAACACCAGTGAAGTCTACGTGGTCAGCGTCGAGCGTCCTGCTGGCAGCACCGCTGATGTGCCGTTCCCGAACCGCACCACCAACCTGGGCCTTGACGCTGCACTGACTGACGATCTGCTCGCCAGCATGGGCCGTAACGCTGAAAAAGGCGGGTCGATCTCCCTGCTGGCTGCGCGTGACTACGACACCCCGAGCCGCGTAGCACTCAGCGAAGACGGCAGCGGCAACCCGGTATTGAACGTGGGTGCCGATCTGGACCGCGCATGGTCGAGTGTCGGCCGTGCGCTGGATCAGGGCGACTGGCGTGTAGAAGATATCAACCGCAGTCTTGGCCTGTACTACATCAACCTGGCCGAGAAAGCAAAAACGCCTGACAACGAGCCCGGTTTCTTCGGTCGTATGTTCGGCAGCAAGTCCAGCAAGGAAGAAATCGATGCCCGCGCCGAGCGTTATCAGGTTCGCCTGAGCAAGGTGGGTGACAACGTTCAAGTGACCGTCGAGAAGAACATCAACACTGTGGCGCCAGCGGATGTCGCTCGCCGGGTGTTGAGTGTCATTCAAGACAACCTGGGTTAAGTGCGTTTCGCAGTTCTCGGCAGCGGCAGTCGTGGCAACGGCACGCTGGTCGCAAGCAACGATACGTACGTTCTGGTCGATTGCGGTTTCTCCCTGCGGGAAACCGAGCGACGCCTGGCTCGTCTGGGTGTCGCGGCCAGCCAGCTGAGTGCGATTCTGGTGACCCACGAACATGCTGATCACGTGCATGGCGTGGGTTTGCTGTCGCGGCGTTACGATGTGCCGGTCTATCTCAGCAGCGGCACCTTGCGCGGGATGCGCAAGCCGGTGGAAGTTGCCGGATTTTTCGCGGGCGGGGAGAGCGTGCAGATCGGCTCACTGGATATCGAGGTGGTGTCTGTTGCTCATGATGCTCTCGAGCCGACGCAGTTTGTCTTCAATGATGGCGAACGCCGCTTCGGCCTGCTGACCGACCTTGGCTCTTACTGTTCCAACGTGCTGCAGCGGTATCACGGCCTGGATGCCTTGATGATCGAGGCCAATCACTGTCGCGACATGCTTGCCCGAGGCCAGTACCCGGTGTTCCTCAAGCAGCGTGTCGGTTGTGAAACAGGGCATTTGAATAATCATCAGGCCGCCAGCCTGGTGAGCGAACTGGGATGGCAGGACCTTCAGCACCTTGTGCTGGCGCATCTCAGCAGCAAGAACAACCTGCCGCACCTGGCCCGGCAATGTTTTGTCGACACTCTCGGGTGCGATCCGGACTGGCTGCAACTGGCCGATCAAGATTCAGGGCTCGACTGGCGACACATCGCCTAGCCCAACTACTTAGCAAGCGGAGCCCATCATGGAAAAACGTGAAGAACTCTACCGCGGCAAAGCCAAATCGGTTTACAAGACCGACGACGCTGACCGCTTGATCCTGCTGTTCCGCAACGACACCTCGGCGTTCGACGGCAAGCGCATCGAACAGCTCGACCGCAAAGGCATGGTGAACAACAAGTTCAACGCCTTCATCATGCAGAAGCTCGAAGAAGCGGGTATTCCAACCCAATTCGACAAGCTGCTGGGCGATAACGAGTGCCTGGTCAAGAAACTGGACATGATTCCGGTCGAATGCGTCGTGCGTAACTACGCCGCTGGCAGCCTGGTCAAGCGTCTGGGCATTGAAGAAGGCACCAGGCTCAACCCTTACACCTTCGAGCTGTTCCTCAAGGACGACGCCAAAGGCGACCCGTTCATCAACGAATCCCACGTAGTGGCATTCGGCTGGGGCACCGCCGAGCAACTGGTTCGCATGAAAGAACTGTCGATCAAGGTCAACGAAGTGCTGACCAAGCTGTTCGACGACGCTGGCCTGTTGCTGGTCGACTTCAAACTCGAGTTCGGCGTATTCCACGGTGAAATCGTCCTCGGCGACGAATTCAGCCCGGACGGCTGCCGCCTCTGGGACAAGGACACCCGCAAGAAAATGGACAAAGACCGCTTCCGCCAAGGCCTGGGCGACGTTATCGAAGCCTACGAAGAAGTCGCAAACCGTCTGGGCGTGCCGCTGTAAGAAAAAAAAACACGCAAGCGCTTGATGGCACGAAAAAAATCAGCGGAAGGGCTTCGCTTTCCGCACCAATGCTGGTATGATTCGCGCCGTTGGAGAGATGCCAGAGTGGCCGAATGGGACGGATTCGAAATCCGTTGTACCTTCACCGGTACCTAGGGTTCGAATCCCTATCTCTCCGCCATTACATGTCCTTGAAGCCCCGCATTGCGGGGCTTTTTGGTTTCTGCGATCTGTGTTCTGCATCTTTCTCTCACTTTCCTTCGCATAATTTTTTGTAAAAGAAAAAAACAGCGTAATGCGTGGGTATTGCCACACTCACAGGTATGAGGCTTCAAGGGGGGGCGGGAAGCGCTCATCCCGATGTGCAGCACGTGCTGCACACTTGGCAGATCAAGTCGTGTGTATCGCGTGCTCACCTGTGGACCCGTTTCCGAAGAGTGCGGGCAGAGAATATGATCTCCGCTTCTGTTACGGTCTGCCTCTGCAACCCTGAGACCTTTGGATGGACACCCAAAATTTACTGAAACACCTGCAATCCCGATTGCCCGACATGCTGGCCGTCTACCTGTTCGGTAGTCAGGCGACCGGTCATGCCGGCGCTGATAGCGATCTGGATCTGGCTGTGCTCGTGCCTGGCACTCTCGATCCCATAGAAGCATGGCGTCTGGCGGGGGAAATTGCCGATATTGTTCATCTGCCGGTAGATCTGATCGATCTACGTACGGCGTCGACTGTCATGCAATATCAGATCATCACCAAGGGCCGCCGCCTCTGGGGCAAAAATGAGGAGGCGGGAATCTTCGAAGCTTTCGTGCTTAGCGAAAAGACTTCACTTGATTCATCAAGGGCAGGGTTGCTTGAAGACATACAGACGCGAGGGGTGATTCATGGCCGATGATGTGCTGATCAACAAAGCAGCGTCCATTGAGCGCTGTGTAGCAAGGGTACGAGAGGAATATGAAAAAGGTCCGGCGACGTTTGAATTCGATTTCACTCGTCAGGACGCCGCGATCCTGAATATCCAGCGCGCCTGTGAGGCTGCTCTTGATATGGGGCAGCATCTGATCAGGCGTGAGGGGCTGGGAGTGCCGCAAAGCGCTCGTGATGTTTTTGAGTTGCTGCATCGCGGGGGGTGGCTTGCCTCGGCACTGCTGCCGGTCATGAAAAATATGGTCGGGTTCAGGAATATTGCAGTTCACGAGTACCAGACGCTGCAATTGCCGATCACTGTGTCGATCATCACGCAGCACCTTGGCGATTTTATTCTGTTCAGCTCAGGGATTTTGCGCCGCGATGCAGCTACCCTAGGCGAATGAGCGAAATCATGACGCTTTGAGCCTACCTTCCACCCAATTCCAAACTATTCACCCCTCCCGGTTTCGCTTTCACCCGATCTGATCTATACCTTGGGTTCAACGTTTTTTGAGGCGAGGAGCTTTCTGATGTCGGACGTAGATCAAGAGCAAAAGGCGCAACCTTCTCCAAGTCAGAGCCATGATGACGTGATTGCCCAGCTCAAGTGGCAGGGCAAGCAGATTGACTGGCTGCTTCAATGGCTGGTCAAGTTTGTCGCCAACACCAAGGTCGAGATGGGCGTTACGCTGTCTGTTGGCGGGAATCTGGTCTCCGGGCACCTGATTTCCCATGACGATTATTTCGACCAGATGGCCGAGGACATTTCTGCCCCCTTCAGCCAGTTCAATAACGGCACCGATGCGTCCATGAAGGAGATGATCCTTTCTTTCAAGCCCGGGGAATCGTCGCAAGACACACCCGCTTTCCACTTCATTCATTTGAAGGACTGCCGAACCTATTCCACAGATGGTCACCCGATCTGTGATTCGCGTGTGCTGTGGCGTGGCAGGATCGCTGCGGTCGATGGTTTCACCATTGGCCTCATTGCCGAAAAACCAGGCGCCTCCTGACGGCCAGCGGCCCTTGGCGATTGCCGGGGGCTTTCTCACTCAATCTTGCGGGCCTCCGTTCCGGCGATGACTGGTCGCTGGTGGCGGAGGTGTGTCTGCAAAAGCGTTATGAGCCTCCCGTTGCGTGACAAATTGTCGCAACCGCCCCTCAGACGAGTAATATGTGCTCCCTGACCCGCCGAAAAAGGTTTCGGCGTGGCCTGATTGAGCGCTGGCGACAAGAAAAAACAGTAAGAAATGAGCCAGGCTGCCCGCCTCGGTCGACGTACAGAATTAATGAGTAGACGAAAAAGGCGATTAGAGAAAATGACCAAGACTTCGCGACCTTTATACATTTCCTACGCAGGACCCTCGCTGCTGGAAATGCCCCTGCTGAACAAGGGCAGTGCTTTTACCCCGCAAGAGCGGGTCGAATTCAATCTGATCGGGCTGTTGCCGCAGAACGTCGAAACCATCGAAGAGCAAGTCACCCGGGTCTACAGTCAGTACAAGCAGTGCGCGAGCGACCTGGACAAGCATATTTACCTGCGTTCGATTCAGGACAATAACGAGACGCTGTTTTTCCGTCTGCTGGATTCGCATCTGGACGAGATGTTGCCGATCATCTACACCCCGACAGTGGGGCAGGCGTGTCAGGAGTTCTCCAAGATCTACCGCACCCATCGCGGCCTGTTCATTTCCTACCCTGAGCGTGACCGCATCGATGACATCCTGCGCAGCGCCACCAAAGACCGGATCAAGATCATTGTCGTGACCGACAGCGAGCGAATTCTCGGTCTGGGTGATCAGGGCATAGGCGGCATGGGCATCCCGATCGGCAAGCTGTCGCTGTACACCGCATGCGGCGGGATCAGCCCGGCCTACACCTTGCCAATCGTGCTCGACGTCGGCACCAATAACCGCGAACTGCTCGATGACCCGATGTACATGGGCTGGCGCCATGAGCGGGTAACCGGCGAGGAATACGAAGACTTCATCGCGCTTTTCATCGATGCGGTACAGCGTCGCTGGCCGGATGTGCTGTTGCAGTTCGAAGATTTCGCCCAGTTCAACGCCATGCCGTTGCTTGAAAAGTATCGCGACGAACTGTGCTGCTTCAACGACGACATTCAGGGCACCGCGTCGGTTGCCGTGGGCACGTTGCTGGCGGCTTGCAAGGCCAAGAACGAAACCCTCGGCCAGCAGAAAGTGGTGTTTGTCGGCGCAGGTTCGGCAGGTTGCGGGATTGCCGAGCACATCATTGCGGCGATGCGTATCGAAGGGCTGAGCGAAAGCGAGGCACGCCGGCGTATCTTCATGGTTGATCGTTTTGGTTTGTTGACCGAAGGCATGGACAACCTGCTCGACTTCCAGCAGCGACTGGCGCAGAAGCCGGATGATGTAGCCGGCTGGATCGCGGGTGACGAGGCATACCCGCAACTGCTCGATGTGGTGACTCATGCCGGTGCCACTGTGTTGATCGGCGTGTCCGGCCAGCGCGGCCTGTTCACCGAGCAGGTTATCCGCGAGATGCACAAGCATTGCGCCAAACCGCTGGTAATGCCGTTGTCGAACCCGACCTCCAAGGTCGAGGCCACGCCGGAAGAAATCCTGCGCTGGACTGACGGCAATGCTCTGGTTGCTACCGGAAGCCCGTTTGCGCCGGTCGAGATCAACGGTCGGACCGTGCACATTGCCCAGTGCAACAACTCTTATATTTTCCCCGGTATCGGCCTGGGTGTGGTGGCCTGTAAGGCATCGCGCATCACGGACCGCATGCTGATGGCGGCGTCCAACGCGCTGGCCGATTGTTCGCCGATGGTCACGGGGCAGGGCGATGCGGTATTGCCGCCGCTCAAGGAGATCCAGCAAGTCAGCCGCAAGATTGCCCTGGCGGTGGCCAAGGAAGCCCAGCTGGAAGGGTTGGCGCTGGAAACCTCGGAGGAGGCGTTACTGTCTGCCATCGAGCGTAATTTCTGGTTGCCGCACTATCGTGCCTACCGTCGTCGTTCGGTCTGATCGATACGGCCGTCATAACCATGCCTTCGCACGCTTCGGCGAAGGCATTGCCTGTCGCAAGGTTCCCGGTTTTGCAATTGCTTTCTCACCCCTATGAAATAAGCTTCATTCAACCCTATGGTCATCTGTTTTTCACATAAAATTGATGGCGCGCTGCTTAGAGTGCGCGCCATTGGGGAGTTGCCTGGCTCTGGTTACGCCCGATGAATAACAACTCGACAAGCAGATCACAATGCCGACACCCAGAACAGTACGTCCAGAAGTTGTAACCCTGTTTGCCAGTGGCTTTCTGTTACTGGGTTTCAATATCAATATGTGGCAGCACCTTTTTGCGATTACCAGCTTTGATGCCAAAGGCGTCTCCATGCGCGTGGCCTTCGGGGTGATGGTGTTTTGTGTGTTCAATATCGTCCTGACGCTGTTGGCGTTTCGACGTGTGTTTAAACCGGTGATGATCTTTCTGTTTATGGTCAGCGCCGGGGTTGTTTATTTCATGGCCGAATACGGTGTCATGATTGACGCGGGCATGTTCCGTAACTTTGCCGAAACCAACGTCACTGAAGTTCAGGGGTTGCTGTCCCTGAAACTGGTGTTGTACATTGCGTTGTTGGGCGTGCTGCCATCGCTGATACTGTGGAAGACGCCGATCGCTTATCGTCCCTGGCCCCGCGAGCTGTTCAGCAAGCTGGTGGTAGGCGTGGTCTGTTGCGTCGCGATCGGCGCTGCAGCGATGGCTAACTATCAGGGCCTGTCCTCGTTGTTTCGCAATCACCACGAATTGCGGCTGATGGTCGTTCCGAGCAATTACATCGGTGCATCAGTGGCTTACCTGCGCGAGCAGGTGGTCTCCGCCCAGCGTCCCTTCGTCAAGATCGGCGAGGATGCCAAGCGCTCGCCGGACTGGGCCACGCATGCTCGCAAATCGCTGACCGTGCTGGTGGTCGGTGAGAGTGCCCGCGCCGAGAACTTCGGAATACTCGGCTATGGCCGTGACACCACGCCCAACCTGAACAAGGAAAGCGGGTTAGTGGCGTTTACCGATGTTTATTCATGCGGCACCGAAACCGCAGTGTCGGTGCCCTGCATGTTTTCCAATATGGGCCGCAAGGATTACAACGGGACCGTCGCGCATAATCAGGAAGGCTTGCTGGATGTATTGAAACGCGCAGGCATAGACGTCATCTGGCGCGATAATCAGTCAGGCTGCAAGGGGACCTGTGACCGGGTAACGTTTCAGGATGTCAGCGATCTAAAAGACCCGCTGTTGTGCAACAGTCACGAGTGCCGGGACGAGATTCTGTTGCAGGGGTTGCAGAACTTCATCGACAGCCTGGACAAAGACACCGTTCTGGTGTTGCACCAGATGGGCAGCCATGGTCCGGAATACTTCAAGCGTTATCCCAAGGAGTTTGAAAAGTTCACCCCCGTGTGTGAAAGCAATGCGCTGAATAACTGCAGCCGCGACACTATTGTCAACGCCTATGACAACACGCTGCTGTATACCGATCATGTACTGTCCAGCTTGATTGATCTGTTGCGCAAGAACCAGAGCAAGGTCGATACTGCAATGGTGTATCTGTCGGACCACGGCGAATCACTGGGCGAATACAACTTGTTCCTGCACGGCACGCCGTATGTGCTGGCCCCTGATCAGCAAAAACATGTGCCCATGCTGATCTGGCTGTCAGATACGTATCAGAAGTCCTTTGCGGTCAGCCCGGAGTGCCTGGCCAGACAGCGCAATGACCCGTTGAGCCAGGACAACCTGTTTCACTCGATGCTGGGTTTGTTGAAAGTCGACACCAAGGTATACGACCCGAGTCTGGACATGTTTGCGAAGTGCCGTAGCCCGGTTGCTTCGCCTGCCGGGCAGTGAGGTGCGCGCCGCGTTCAGGGGCAGGTAGAGCTCGCGGCGCCTCTACACAGAGGGCAGGCATCACTCACTTCCTGCCTGTCATTTGCATGAAGATCCGCCAGACGTGGACGACAGACGCGCGATAACCTTCAATGACGATATATACTGCGCGCCATTGTTCAAGGGAGAGCCGTGTGGCCATCGATATACACTGGATTCGCGACGACGACAGCCTCGCCCTGCATTGCGCACAATGGCAGTCACTGCCTTTTGTGGCGCTCGACACCGAGTTCATGCGGGTCGACACCTTCTACCCGATAGCCGCGTTGCTGCAGATTGGCGACGGTAAAAGCGCCTGGCTGATTGATCCATTGCTGATCAACGACTGGCGACCCCTGTCTGCGTTGCTTGAAAACCCCGACGTCATCAAAGTGGTGCATGCGTGCAGCGAAGACCTCGAAGTCCTGCTGCGCCTGACCGGCAGCTTGCCGGTCCCGCTGTTTGACACGCAATTGGCAGCCGCTTACCTGAATCTCGGTTTTTCCATGGGCTATTCGCGTCTCGTGCAGGAGGTCCTCAATATCGACCTGCCCAAGGGCGAAACCCGTTCCGACTGGTTGCAACGCCCGCTGTCGGAGACGCAGATCAGCTACGCCGCCGAAGACGCTGTGCACCTTGCCGAGCTGTTTGCCATCCTGCGTCCGCGCCTGTCCAATGACAAATACGCCTGGTTGCTGGACGACGGCGCGGAACTGGTCGCCAATCTGCGCCGCGAAGTCGATCCGTATGAGATCTATCGCGACGCCAAACTGGCCTGGAAGCTGTCCCGCGCCCAGTTGGCGGTGCTGCGCGAACTGTGCGCCTGGCGTGAACGCGAGGCCCGTGCCCGTAATCTGCCGCGTAACCGCATCGTGCGTGAACACTCGCTCTGGCCGTTGGCCAAAACGCAACCGGACAACCTCGGCGCGCTGGCCCGCATCGAAGACATGCACCCGCGCACCGTGCGTCATGACGGCGAGTTCCTGTTGGAGCTGATCAAGACCGCCAGCAGCCTGCCGCCAGAAGAATGGCCGCCAGCGCTGCCCGAGCCGCTGCCGGTCGACGCTGCGGGCTCGATCAAGCGCCTGCGTGCGATCGGCCAGCAGTACGCCGAAAAAATGGACATGGCGCCGGAGCTGATGCTGCGCAAGAAGACCCTTGAAGCGCTGCTCAAGAGCGGCTACCCCGACGGTCCTTACCAATTACCCGATTCGCTGCGTGGCTGGCGTCGCGAATTGATGGGTCAGGCACTGCTCGACAGCCTGGCCACCCCCGGAGAACAGTCTTGAAGCGTATCTGCTCGATTTATCGCAGCCCGAAAAAAAGCGAAATGTACCTTTACGTGTTGAAGAGCGACATCCTCAAGCGCGTGCCGCCAGAATTGCTGATGGCGTTCGGCAAGCCGGTGCATGCCTTCGATCTGGTGCTGAGCCCGGAACGGTCGCTGGCGCGCGAAGACATCAATCTGGTGCTGGAGAACCTCGACAGCCAGGGCTATCACTTGCAGATGCCTCCGGCCGAAGATGAGTACATCGAGCATTTACCCGAAGAGCTGCTGCGCCGCAACGATCCCATGTGATTGTGGTTGCTCTTGTACATCGAGCTGTAAATCGAGTTGTAAAGCGGCCCGCATCGGTTGTGGGTTGCCTGTCCCGTTTTTAAGGTTTTTGAAACATGCGCGTTCTGATTGCCGAGCACGATTACCCCGTTTATACCCGATTGTTGCGCAAGGCTGCGCCCGAGCTGGAAGTGTTCAGCAGCGGTGATTCTGCCGAGTTGTCGCGGATGGCCAGCGACTGCCCGGTGTGGCTGGGACAGCCGGATCTGATGGCCAATCTGTTGCGCCAGGGGCACAAGCCGCAGTGGTTGCAGTCCACTTGGGCGGGCATCAACCCGCTATTGATGGGCGGCCTGTCGCGGAATTATCGCCTGACCCGTGCCGTGGGTATTTTCGGTCAGGTGATGGCCGAATTCGTGTTGACTTACATGCTCGGTCACGAGCGTGAAGTGTTGGCGCGGCTGATGAGCCAGGTCGAGCGCAAGTGGGACAACCGCACCGGCCAGAGCCTGGCGGGGCGCAAAGCATTGATCGTGGGGGCCGGTGACATCGGCCAGCGCGTTGCCGAGTTCCTGGTGCCGTTTGGCGTTCAGGTCTATGGCGTGGCGTCTACGGCGCGTGCCCAGCAGCCGTTCATCGAAGTGGCGGCGCTGTCGGACATGGAGCGTTTGCTCGGCGAGATGGATTACGTTATCAACCTGCTGCCTAATACTCCGGACACTCACGACCTGTACGACGCGAAGCTGTTTGCCAGCTTCAAGCCCACTGCGCTGTTTATCAACGTCGGGCGCGGGGTGGCGGTGGTCGATGCGGATCTGGTCGAAGCCTTGCGAGTGGGGCATCTGGCGGGCGCGGTGATTGACGTCTGTCGCCAGGAGCCGTTGCCGCAGCGTCACCCGTTCTGGACCGCGTATGGTCTGTTGCTGACCGGTCACAGTTCGGCACCCACGTCGCCGGTCGCCATGACTGAGCTGTTCGTGCATAACCTGAAAGCGTTTCAGGTCGGCGAGGCGTTGCGTGGGGAAGTGGATTTCTCGCGGGGCTATTGAGCCGGTTGTGAGCGAGCCGACGCATCAAGCGTCGGCTCGCCGTTTTCCATCGCAGAAAAAATCAGTTACAGCGAAAAATCACCCTCAGCCACCAGCTCTGCCAGCGGTTTGCGCGGGCTAGGGACTTCGCGACCCTGCAGGTAGTCCGGCAGCGTCGACTTGTCGCCCAGCTTGCCGATGGCCACAGCGGCATGCAGTGCGTAACCCTCTGGGATGTTCAGCTCCTTGCGCGTCAGGTCTTGATCGAAACCGGCCATACCGTGGGTGTGCCAGCCGCTCAGGCTGGCTTGCAACGCCAGATAACCCCACGCTGAACCGGTGTCGAACGTGTGCCACAGCGCCGGGCCTTCTTCGGTTGCCCCGGGCGCGGTGAAGGTGGTCTTGGAAATGACGATCACCAGCGCCGCCGCGTGTTGCGCCCAGCTACGGTTGAACTCGTTCAGCAGGCCCAGATAGCGTTCCCAGTTCGGGGTGTCGCGACGCGCATACAGAAACCGCCAGGGTTGCGAGTTATAGGCCGATGGCGCCCAGCGTGCGGCTTCGAAGAAGCTCAGCAGCGTTTCCTGATCGATGCTCTCGCCGCTGAAGGCGCGTGGCGACCAGCGTTCGGTGAATTGCGGGTCGATAGGATGATCGGCGATGCGAGGGTTTGTGCTCATGGGAATCCTTATAGCGAAGGTGGAAAACGAGCGTGGCTGGATGGGCCGTGGTCGGCAGGCATCGACCAACGCCTTGGAAAACGCATTAACGCTACTGTTTTGCCTTCTGGCTGACAAGTCCCGGCTACCGACAGTCGCAAGTACTTGGCCCACACTCTTTGTGCCTCTAGACTGGCGGCCTTTTCATTCTCGATACCGTTGTCCGAACCATGGCCGCTAACGTTGAACCCTTCTGGATTCGCAAGACCCTCGACCAGCTCAGCACCGAAGAGTGGGAGTCGTTGTGCGATGGCTGTGGTTTGTGTTGCCTGCAAAAGCTCGAGGACGAAGAAGACAACAGCGTCTATTACACGCGGATTGCCTGCAAACTGCTGGATCTGAAGACCTGTCAGTGTTCCGATTATCCGAACCGTCGGGCGTCGGTGCCGGATTGTATTCAGTTAACGCCTGGACAGGCGGAGCAATTCAAATGGCTGCCACCGACCTGCGGCTATCGGTTGATCAGCGAGGGCAAGGACTTGCCGTTCTGGCACCATCTAGTGTGTGGTGATCGCACGGCGGTGCATCACGAACGTATCTCCCAGTCCGGTCGCATGCTCAGCGAGAAGAATGTGGCCGAAGACGACTGGGAGGATTACCTGATATTTCGCGCAGGTTAAACGCTTAGACGACCGGTTTTGGCTCGGTCAGCGCTTCTACGCTTTTGGCAGCGGCATCCTTGACCGCGTTTTCTGCGTCGTCCTTGAGGTTGCTCAACTCTGCGCCGGCCCGTTCGATGCTCGAACGGGCGCTTTGCAGGTCGCTACGGCCTTTTTCCATCAGGCTTTTCGCCGAGCAATGGCCACTGATGCCGCGAGCCAGCGCTGCGCCGCCAATAGCCAGCTGGATCAGCCCCAGAAAGCCGCCACGACGGACGCCTTTGCCCATCAGCAGTACGCCGCCTGCCAGCGAGCCGATACGCTCCCAGCCTTGAACGTTCTGACGAGGATCTTGCTTGAGCAGTTCAGGTGTGTCGATGCGTTCGATGATGGGTGTGTCGCGCATGATGGCTCTCCATGAGGTAGCAGGTCGAAGGTAGTCGTTTCGGTTCAGAGAAACTGACTCCCCACCGCCAACACAGGTTCAATGCTTTTCTGTCAGCGGTCGTTCAACGGATCGATTTTTTCGCGACCGAACTGCGGGCCTGACCGGGTATTGATCCCTTTTGCCATGCGGTCGTAAAGCACGACGTTGACGGTGGCGGCCAGATTCATGCAGCCCTCGGTGGGGACGTAGACCACGTCTTCGCACCAGTCACGAATCTCCTGATCCAGCGTACCGTCTTCCGGGCCAAAGATGTACAAGGCCCGGTCCGGGTGGGTGTATTCGGGCAGGGCGCGGGCCCCTTCCACCAGTTCGACGGCAACCGGGATGCAGCCCAGCGGCAAAATGCTCTTCAGGTCTTCGATGCCAATCAGCGGAATGTCCTGATGGATTTTCTTGGTATCGGTGATGAAGTCCCGGGCGCGTTCGTAGCGTTTACCGGTATAGAACACCGACGCCACGCCGTAACAGCCGGCCGCGCGCATGACGGAGCCGACGTTTTCCGGGGACTTGGGGTTGTAAAGACCGATGCAGGCATACCGTTTATTGGCCACGGGGAGGGTGCTCTGAAGAAAACCGGGGATTATACGGGAGCGTCACGCCAATGCCATTTCCATTGGCTAAAACCACATGCGTACGCCAACCACCAGCCGGGCTTCGGCCACATCGTCACCTTCTTCGCGTGCGTAGTCGGCGGTTTTGCCGTATGACCGGTCCCAGGTCACGCCCACATAGGGGGCAAATTGCGGGGTGACTTCATAGCGCAGCCGCAGGCCGAACTCGCTGGTCGACAGGCCCGAGCCGTTGCCGAGCTGCGGATCGTTCATGCCATAGAAATTCAGTTCAGCGGTGGGCTGTAAAACCAGATTGTTGGTCAGCAACAGATCGTAATCGGCTTCCAGGCGCGCGGCGGTCTGCCCGGCTTCGCCGATGAATGCGGTTGCTTCGATATCCAGATCAGAGATCGCCTGCCCCTGCAGGCCGAAGGCCGCCCAGGTTTGCGGCGCGCCCGGTTTGAAATCCTGGCGTGCGCCAGCGACCACATCCCACGACGAGCTGACGGCGTGACCCCACAACGCCTGGATTTCTGCCTCTTCAGTCTTGCCGTTGGTCCGCTCGCCTTCGGAGCGTAGCAACAGGCGGTCGATATCGCCGCCAATCCAGCCGGAAAGGTCCCAGGACAGCGCGCTGCCATCGTTGGCGTCTTGCCATTCCAGCTTGTCGGCCAGGAAGTAGCTGTTGATGGCGCTGTCGTGAACCTGATGCCCGGTGTGGCTGGTGTACAGCGCCGCCCGGTCTGCATCGGTGACGGGCGGGATCGGCGTTCGGCTCTGCGCCGGGGCGTCGTTGCTGCCAGTTGCGTCCATCGGCATCGAATGGCTGCCGTGGTCCATGCCCTCCATGCCAGCAGCTTGCGCAACTGCCCAAGGCGTCATGACCAGACCTGCGGTCAACAGCAGGCTTGGCAGGCGCAACGAGTTGCGTGATCCATTCAACGGTACAGTCCTCATTCTTCCACCCGCACTTCGCGAAACATGCCCATTTCCATGTGATATAGCATATGACAGTGATACGCCCAACGGCCGAGCGCATCGGCGGTCACGCGGTAGCTGCGGCGTGACCCCGGCGGCATGTCGATGGTGTGTTTGCGCACCATGAACTGGCCATGCTCATCTTCGAGATCGCTCCACATGCCGTGCAAATGAATCGGGTGCGTCATCATTGTGTCGTTGACCAGCACGATGCGCACCCGTTCGCCGTATTTGAGCGTGATGGGCTCGGCGTCGGAAAACTTCACGCCATTGAACGACCAGGCGAATTTTTCCATGTGCCCGGTCAGGTGCAGCTCCAGCGTGCGGCCGGGCTCGCGGCCATCCGGATCTGCAAACGGACTGCGCAGGTCCGCATAGGTCAGCACTTTGCGACCGTTATCCCTGAGACCAATGCCCGGATCATCGAGCTTCGGCGAGGTGCTCATGGCCTGCATGTCGACCAGCGGATTATCGCTTTCACTGTGCGGATGCGACTGCATAACGGGTGTGTTCTGCATCGGCATCTTGCTGTGGTCCATGCCTGGCATCGCGTCATGGCTCATGTTGCCGTGATCCATGCCTGCCATACCGATATCTTCCATGCTCAATAGCGGGCGCGGATCGAGAGGCGGGACGACGGCCTGCAAACCGGGTTTGCTGGTCAGCGTGCCTCGGGCGTAGCCGGTACGGTCCATTGCCTGGGCGAACAGCGTGTACGCGCCGTCAGCCGGTTCGACGATGACGTCGTAAGTCTCGGCAACTGCGATGCGCAGCTCATCGACGACGACGGGATTGACGTGCAGGCCGTCACTGGCGACCACGGTCATTTTCAGGCCGGGGATGCGCACATCGAAATAGGTCATCGACGAGCCGTTGATGAGGCGCAGGCGGATGCGCTCGCCGGGCTTGAACAGCCCGGTCCAGTTCATGTTCGGCGCCTGGCCGTTCATCAGGTAGGTGTAAGTCGCGCCACTGACGTCTGCCAGGTCGGTCGGGTCCATGCCCATTCGGGCCCACACCGTGCGTTCGGTGGTGGTCGCGCTCCAGCCTTTCTCGCTGACGTCGTTGATGAAGTCGCCGACGGTGCGCTGGTTATTGTTGTAGTAGTCCGACTGCTTCTTGAGCTTTTTCATCACTCGCGCTGGGTCTTCGTCGGTCCAGTCGCTGAGCATGACCACGTGTTCGCGCTCGTAGCTGAACGGCTCCGGCGCTTTGGCGTCGATCACCAGCGGCCCGTAGACCCCGCTTTGCTCCTGAAAGCCCGAGTGACTGTGATACCAGTATGTGCCGTTCTGTTTGACCTTGAAGCGGTAAACGTACAGGCCGTCGGGCGCGATGCCGTCAAAGCTCAGCCCTGGAACGCCGTCCATGTTGGCCGGCAGGATGATGCCGTGCCAATGGATGGACGTGGTTTCGTCGAGACGGTTTTTTACCCGCAGGGTGACGGTATCGCCTTCGCGCCAGCGCAACAGCGGACCGGGGACACCGCCGTTGATGGTCGTCGCGGTTCTGACGCTGCCAGTGATATTGACCTGAGTTTCGCCGATGGTCAGGTCGAATTCTGTACCGGCCAGTGCGTCAGGCTGACCCGGATTCGGGATCGCCCAGGCCGGACTGCGCCAAAGACCCAGCCCGCCGAGAACGCCGCTGGCGGCAAGCCCTTTTACAAAGGTTCGTCTTGATGTTCGGGTGGGCATGGCGAGGTATCCGGTCAGGCTGTTCATTGCAGGCCCGCAAGCGGACTGCTTGGGCGGGGAGATCCCGATAAGGGAGGGCGCAGCGGGTGGTCGGGTCAGGCTGGGTGTTTTGCGTGGAGAGACTGGGCCTGGGCAATCGCACAATATCGGCGTCTGGGCCATTGCTTTCGCTGACAAGTCAGCTCCCACTTCGGAGTGCGTTCAGCCATTGCTCCTCACCACGAGGTGAGCTCCGCCTTGCCTCAGTCATTCTTCATCACAAGGCGTATTCAGCCTTGCGTCACTCGTCTTTCTTCATCAATCCCGCCAGTGCGGCGAACGGGTTATGGGTGGCCTTGGCGATTTTCGGGGTGTTCAGCGAACCGTCAGCGAAGTATTGCTGGTCGGTGTAACGCGAATGCTCGTTATCGTGGCAATACAGACACAGCAGCTCCCAGTTGGAGCCATCCTGCGGGTTGTTGTCGTGATTGTGGTCACGGTGATGCACGGTCAGTTCGCTGAGGCGCTTGCCAGCGAACTCGCGCGCGCAACGACCGCAGACGTGCGGGTACATGCGCAGCGCCTTGTCGCGGTAACCCATTTCGCGGTCACGCTGGGCGTCGGCCAGAATGCGGTCCAGCTTGGCAGTATGGGAAGGAGGATTGGCCGTGCTCATGGTGTCACCTGTGCGTGTGCGCATGGAAAGCAGAATGTCGGCAAGTTTAGCGCCTGATGGGCAAACTCACACCTGCTGCGAAAGTAATTGGCCGTCGACCATGCGCAAGCGCTTGGACAATGAGATAGCCAGGGCCCGAATGATCTTGGCAGCGATCTTTGGTGCATCGTCGAGCATCTTGTCCAGCGAGTCGCGCCCCAGGTTCAATAACTGGCAACTGGTCGACGCGATGCAACTGGCCGAGCGGCGCTCGCCATCCAGCACGGCCATTTCGCCAAATGCCCGGCCGCGGCGCAAGACTGCGATTTCCACCTGTTGACCGTCGCCCGCGAGCTTCTGCACGGACACGGTGCCTTGATGGATGATGCACATGAACGTCCCGGCATCGCCTTCGGCAAAAATGGTTTCGCCTTTTTCGATATCGGTAATGCTGAAATACCCGGCCACGGTAAAAAAATCACCAGGCAGCAGCGTGTCGAACAGGCCGCAGTCCAGCAGCATGTCGCGAATGGCGTTGTTCAGGTTGGACAGTGGTTCTGACATGTTCGGTCTTGTAATCCTGACGAAGGGGCAACTCCGCTGCCCCCGATCCTAGTAAGACAGGTGATTGACACCAAGTTCATTCGGGAATCTGCAATACCTTGAAGATAAACGCGTACTCCAGCGCCACGTCACGCAAGCCCTGATAACGACCGCTCATGCCGCCATGACCTGCGCCCAGTTCGGTCTTGAGCAGCAGCAGGTTGTCATCGGTCTTGCGGTCGCGCAGGCGGGCGACCCATTTGGCTGCTTCCCAGTACTGCACCCGGCTATCGTTGTAGCCGCCGATGACCAGCATCGCCGGGTAGGCCTGAGCGCTGACATTTTCATAAGGTGCATAGGCCTTGATGCGCTGGTAAACGTCCGGTTCCTGCGGGTTGCCCCATTCGTCATATTCGGTGACGGTCAATGGCAGGTCCGGGTCGAGCATGGTGTTCAACACATCCACGAACGGCACTTCGGCAATCGCCGCCTTGAACAGTTCGGGACGCTGATTGAGCACCGCACCGATCAGCAAGCCACCGGCGCTGCCGCCGCTGATCACCAGTTGGTCGGCGCTGGTCAGACCCTGTGCAATGAGGTGTTCAGCACAGGCAATGAAATCGCCGAAGGTGTTCTGCTTGTGTTCCTGCTTGCCGTCACGATACCAGGCCTCGCCCAGTTCGCCGCCGCCACGCACATGGGCGATGGCAAACGCCACACCACGGTCCAGCAGGCTCAGACGAGCATGGGAAAACCACGGGTCGAGGCTTTCGCCGTAGGCACCGTAGCCGTACAGATACAGCGGGGTCGCTTTGCCAGCCAGTTCGCGTTTGACCACCAGGCTGATCGGCACCTGCGTGCCATCACTGGCGGTGGCCCACAGGCGCTGGCTGACATAGGCATCGGCGCCGAAGGTGCCCAGCACCGGAGTTTCCTTGAGCACCACTTGCTCGCCGGTCGCCAGCGTCAGTTGGCGCACCTGCGCCGGACGGTTCAGCGACTGGTAGCGCAGGCGAATCCTGTCACTGTCGAATTCAAGCGTGTCCTGCACATAGAGGCTGTAGGCCGCGTCCGGCAATTGCACGCGATAAGTCGGCAGATCTTGTGGGCGTACTTCGATCACTGGCAGGCCACCTTCGCGCAGGCTCAGGCTGATGCCTTTGGCGTTCAAACTGACACCTTCGAGCATCACCTGCTCATCGTGTGCAACCAGTGTCTGCCAGTCGTTACGCAGCGGCACGCCGTCGGCTTTTTCTGCCGCGTGATACAGCGCGAAGTTGATGCCGCTCTGATTGCTGCGGATTAACCAGCTCCAGACGCCATCGAGCAGGCCGTGATCAGGGTAATACTCATGACCTTCGACGCGTGGCGCGAGGCAGGTGAAGTCCTGCTCGGGATGATCGGCATCCAGTACCCAGGCCTCGCTGGTGGTCTTGCTGTTGAGCAGGATGACCAGTTGGCGCTCGGAGCTGGTACGGAAGCAATGCAGAAAGAAACGGCCGTCCGGCTCGTCGAACACCAGGTCTGCAGAGGCGTCGCCCAGTTTATAGCGATGCAGCTTGCCCGGACGGTGAGTGTCGTCCAGCTCACCGAAAAACAGCGTCTGGCTGTCGTTGGCCCAGGTCATGCTGCCGTCACAGTCTTCAAACGGCAGGCTGATGATCTGACCGCTGCTCAGTTCCTTGACGAAAAGCTGATAGACCTCATCGCCACTGGTGTCCAGGCTGTAGGCTAGGCGCTGGTGGTCCGGGCTGATGCTGAACGCGCCCAGCGAGAAGAAGCCGCCGTTGGCCATCGCGTTGGGGTCCAGCAGCAGTTCTTCGCGGCTTTGGTCCACGGTGTTGGAATCGTCGGCCGGACGCGGGCAGCGATAGTGCCGCGCGTACTCGTCGCCTTCGGTGGTGCGGGTGTAATACAGGTACGGACCCCAAGGGGAGGGCAGTGACAGGTCGGTTTCCAGAATACGACCCTTGATCTCCTGAAACAGGCGTTCGCGCAGGTCGGTCTGATCCGCCAGTTGCTGCTCTTGCCAGGCGTTTTCGGCCTTGAGGTAGTCGAGCACCTCGTCGGTGTCGCGATTCTGCAGCCAGGCATAGGGATCGGAACCGTCGGCCTTGCGAGCCATCGGGGCGCTGGAGGTTGCATTCGAAAAGGACATGCTGGGCTCTCTATAAAGGCGTCAATCAGGGAAATATCGGTACACGCTGAACCGATTACTGAAGCGAGGCAAGCCGCGTCAGGCAAAAGCCGTTATCATAAGCGCCTCTTTACCTGCCTTACCACGGACGTCATGACCGAAAACGACTATCTGATCGCCTGGAGCGTCTACGCCTTCGCCGCGTTGGGTTGCCTGCTGGTTTGGTTCCTGGCAACCCGCTGGATGTGGCGTTACCTCAAGGAACCCTTGCTGGTGGCGGTTGCGGTGCTGCTGTTTACGCCGACCATGGTCGATCCGGCCAAGGACGCGATGGCCCCGGCCATTGCCATCACTGCGCTGGACCTGATGTTCAAGGTCGGCAGCAATGTCTGGGCTGCGGTGTCGGATCTGGTCATGTACGGCATGTTCGCCTTCTGTGCGTACCTGCTGTTCGTGCTGATCCGCTGGCCGATCGAGCGCAGCCGCAAGGCACGTGAGCCGCAGCCGGTTGCTCAGCCTGTCGAGACAGACCCCGCTGACGAGCCGTTTGCCGAGGACGACACTTACGCTCGCAGGTCCGCTGCACCCATTCCCCCGGCCAGAGGCACGCGGGTAGAGCCGCGGTTGTAAATTCCGCTTCGCTGGCAGCGCCGTTGTATGCGGCGCATGGCCCGCCGCAAACGTCTTGAAGCGAGAACCCGAGCATGTGTGAACTACTGGGCATGAGTGCCAATGTCCCGACCGATATCGTTTTCAGCTTTACCGGGCTGATGCAGCGCGGCGGGCGTACCGGCCCGCATCGCGATGGCTGGGGCATTGCGTTTTACGAAGGCCGTGGCCTGCGCCTGTTTCAGGACCCGGCTGCCAGCAGCGAGTCGGAAGTCGCGCAGCTGGTGCAGCGTTATCCCATCAAAAGTGAAGTGGTGATTGGCCATATTCGTCAGGCCAACGTGGGCAAGGTCTGCCTGTCCAACACCCACCCTTTCGTGCGTGAACTCTGGGGCCGTAACTGGTGCTTTGCGCACAACGGCCAATTGGCTGACTTCAGCCCGGGTGTCACGTTCTACCGTCCGGTGGGCGACACTGACAGCGAGGCGGCCTTCTGTGATTTGCTCAATCGTGTCCGCGAAGCCTTCCCGGAGCCGGTCGAGATCGAAGAATTGCTGCCTTCGCTGATCCAGGCCTGTATCGAATACCGTAACGAGGGCGTGTTCAATTGCCTGCTGAGTGACGGCGACTGGCTGTTCTGCTTTTGCAGTACCAAGCTGGCTCACATCACCCGTCGCGCACCCTTTGGCCCGGCCAGGCTCAAGGACGTCGAGGTGATCGTCGATTTCCAGGCCGAGACCACGCCGCACGATGTGGTGACGGTCATCGCGACCGAGCCGTTGACCGAGAACGAAAACTGGAACCGCTATGAGCCGGGCCAGTGGAGCCTCTGGCGCAAGGGTGAGTGCGTGGTGCAGGGAATGGTCGAGACGATGCCACAGTAGTGGTGTCTACCCAGACACACCGGATAAATGGAAAAGAGGGATATTGATGCTGCGAAGTTATCTGCGACTGGTCCTGTTCACGCTGGGCCTGCTGTTCGGGGTACAGATTCCCGGCTTTATCAGTGATTACAGCAAGCGGGTCGAGGCGCACCTGATCGAGGCGCAACAGGCCGTCAAGGGGTATACCGCGACTGCGCAGCAGTTCTTCAAAGGCGATATACAGGCGCTGATTCAGCATTATCGCGACAGCGAAGACCCTGTTTTTCGAACCGATGCAGATAATATCGATACCTTGATGAACCGTACGCACATTCTCGAGCGCCAATGGCTCGGGCTGCAGGAGCCGTGGTATTCCAAAGCCCTTTTCGTGGCCACGTCCGCCGACCCGGACATTCGCCGTGAAACCTTCAACGGCTACACTTGGCAAGTGCTGCTGGCCCCTGAAGTCATCGCATGGGGCATTATCACTGCGCTATTGCTGGCGCTGGTGATCGAGAGTTTCATGTTACTGCTCGGCTGGGTGGTCAATGGTGGACGGCGCAAGCCGCAACTGGCGCGGGAGCGGCACTGACTGCTGGCAGGTATCATGTTCGGCACGGGCAGCTCATATGACTGCCCGTGTTTCATTGTGCAGATAGGCAAGTACCGTTTCCGGAGCGTTCCACATCAATACATCGAGCATCGAAAGGTTATCGACGAACGGGTAGGGTGCGGTCGAGTAGCTGAATAAAGAAGGCTCCAGAAACCTCAGTTCCATACCGCGCTCCTGCCATTCGTTGGGGACGAATATTTCGCGTCCACCGGCCGCGTTGATGTACTGACGCGCTTCCATCCGCGTACTGATCTCCAGCGCCCATTGGCCGGCGTGCTTTATCGGCGGCAGATCCAGCTTCAGCGCCGAGCAGTTCTCCCAGTTGAAGCTCATGCCCAGATAGTCGCAGACTCCTTTCAGAGCCCGAGTATTGAGTTCAGACAGGTGCGTGGCGGGTGTGCCGAAGGTCAGGTCAACCAGAGCCAGGGTTTCCCGAAAGTAGGGCGCCTTGCTGCGGTAGTGTTCAAGCTGCTGCCTGATTTTCTGGTGGGCGGCGGCAGGATCGATAAGGGTCGCGTCCTTGATCAGGGTTCCCTCGCTGGTACACACCGGAACATTGATGTATTGCCAGCCGCCTTTGCTGTCCAGTATCCGATTGCGATTCATCCAGCTCTTGCGCTTGTATTTGACGATATCGAAGACTACGCCGCGCTGGACGGCGGCAATCAGCTGGAAATAGCCGATGTAGGGGAAAAAGTAGGGCTGCATGATGCCGAGCGTTTCATTCATAAGTTGCCTGCCAGGGTGCGACGGCTGCTCAGGCAAAACGATGGAGTCACTGCAAAAGATCTACTCGATCAGCACATGTCCGTCTGATGGGTGTCCGGGATTTAAGCGTAGCTCAGGACGCTGAACGTGCAGGACGGATGGTCGGGCTGTACAAGTCTGTTGCCAACAGGCCAGTACAACAGTCAAAGCACTTTTTATTTCGCCAGGTAACGCATGCCTTCCTCCAGCCCGCGCAAGGTCAGCGGGTACATCTGGCCTTCGATCAGGTCGCGCACAATATGCGTGGACGTGGTGTATTCCCAAGCGTCCCTGGGATAAGGATTGATCCAGATGATTTTTTTGAACTTGGCCATGAAGCGCTGCATCCACAGGTAACCTGCTTCTTCATTCCAGTGCTCGACGCTACCGCCGGGCTGGGTAATCTCGTAAGGCGCCATAGACGCGTCGCCAATGAAAATGACTTTGTAATCCGCACCGTATTTGTGCAGCAGGTCCTGCGTGGATATTCGTTCTGAGCCGCGGCGCAGGTTGTTCTTCCACACCGACTCATAGATGAAGTTATGGAAGTAGAAATACTCCATATGCTTGAACTCGGTCTTGCACGCCGAAAACAACTCTTCGCACACCTTGACGTGCGCGTCCATCGAACCGCCGATGTCGAACAGCAGCAACAGTTTGATAGTGTTGCGTCGCTCCGGGCGCATCTGAATGTTCAGTAAGCCGGCGTCGCGTGCGGTGTGGTCGATGGTGCCGTCGATATCCAGTTCGTCGGCTGCGCCCTGGCGGGCGAACTTGCGCAGGCGACGCAGGGCCACTTTGATGTTGCGTGTGCCCAGTTCAACCTGATCGTCCAGGTTCTTGTACTCACGCTGATCCCAGACCTTGACCGCTTTGCCCTTGCGTTCGCCCGCATCGCCGACCCGAATGCCTTCCGGGTTATAGCCGCCCGAGCCGAACGGGCTGGTGCCCCCGGTGCCGATCCATTTGTTGCCACCGGCATGGCGTTCCTTTTGTTCCTCCAGGCGCTTCTTGAACGCTTCGATAAGCTTGTCAAGGCCGCCCAGCGACTGGATTTGCGCGCGCTCTTCGTCGCTCAGCGAACGCTCGAACTCCTTGCGCAACCAGTCTTCCGGGATCAGCGCCTGCAAGTGATCGTCGAGCTTTTCCAGGCCATTGAAATACGCACCGAAGGCCCGGTCGAACTTGTCGAAATGGCGTTCGTCCTTTACCAGAATCGTGCGTGCAAGAAAGTAGAACTCATCGATGTCAGCAAAGATTACCCGCTGTTTCAGGGCGTTGATCAGGTCCAGCAGTTCACGCAAGGATACTGGCACCTTGGCCGCACGCATTTCGTTGAACAGGTTAAGCAGCATGGCCGTCGCCCTTTTACGTAGCAGGGTGGATAAAGGCGATCAACGATTGCCGCGACGGCTCATGAAGGCCAGCCGTTCCAGCAGATGCACGTCCTGCTCATTCTTGACCAGCGCACCGGCCAGCGGCGGGATGGCCTTGGTCGGATCACGCTCGCGCAACACCGCTTCGCCGATGTTGTCGGCCATCAGCAGTTTCAGCCAGTCCACCAGTTCGGAAGTGGAGGGCTTCTTCTTCAGGCCGGGCACTTTGCGCACGTCGAAGAACACGTCCAGCGCCTCGCTGACCAGGTCTTTCTTGATGTTCGGGTAGTGCACGTCGACGATGCGCTGCAGGGTCGCGCGGTCCGGGAAGGCAATGTAGTGGAAGAAGCAGCGGCGCAGGAAAGCGTCTGGCAGCTCCTTTTCGTTGTTGGAGGTAATGATGATGATCGGCCGCTGTCTGGCCTTGATCGTCTCATCGGTCTCGTAAACGTAGAACTCCATCTTGTCGAGTTCCTGCAACAGGTCGTTGGGGAACTCGATATCGGCCTTGTCGATCTCGTCGATCAGCAGAATCACGCGCTCTTCGGACTCGAATGCTTCCCACAGCTTGCCCTTTTTCAGGTAATTGCGCACGTCGTGAACCTTGTCGACGCCCAGCTGCGAGTCGCGCAGGCGACTGACCGCATCGTATTCGTAGAGACCCTGATGCGCCTTGGTGGTGGATTTGATGTGCCAGGTGATCAGCCGCGCGCCCAACGATTCAGCCAGCTGTTCGGCCAGCATGGTCTTGCCGGTGCCGGGCTCACCCTTGACCAGCAGCGGACGCTCCAGCGTGATCGCCGCGTTGACTGCCAGCTTCAGATCGTCAGTGGCGACGTATGCCGGGGTGCCTTCGAACTTCATGGATCAATCCTTTTCGCGTGGGTATGCGCAGCCCATGGGCACGCACGCTTTGAGACAAGCAATCCCGGACTATAGCGCGGCTACCGGACAGCTGTGAACGCAGACGCCTCATTCAGTTCTTGAATGGGGCGTCACGCTGTGACCGGGTCAGAATTGTAAAAGCGTCGAATGGTCTGAACTGGACATCCAGATCGGTGCGGATACTTTGTTTGCCGGCAGTTGAGTCAACGCTGCCACCGATGAGAATGTGCGTGTTTTCATCGTTTGGCGCGCCTGAAAAGACTGCTACCCCCCCTTGCTGCTCTCATACCGCGCATTGAACGCCTGAACGAACGCATTACGCAGAATCTGCAAAAAGGCCTGGAAGCCGCTGATGTCCTGTTGGTGGACATTGCCGCTGAGGTCGACACGGGTAGCGAACTGGTTTTCGCGCTGGTTTTTCAGCACGGTTTCGCTGGTGCCTACCAGCGCTTCCCAAACCGAGCGGAACAGGCCTTTGTCCTTGTTTTCGACATCCTGCTGCCAGTTGAAGACATCAACATTGCGCAGCAGCGGTTTGATGTAGCCGCTGAGCTGACCCTTGTTGGCCTGCGCCTCGATCACGATATCGCCATTACCGGCGTTGAAGTCGAACTTGCCGTAGGCCGACGAGAAGTCATTGAGCTTCTTGAGCTGGATGCCGGTGGCACGCAGGCGGAAGTCGAAATCTTCAAAGTTGCTGAACGGATCGAATTTGGCCGTGCTTTCCAGACTGGCGTGACCCAGCAGGCGCGCCTTGCCTTTGAACTCGGCGTCGCGGTTGCCTTCGACGTCTACCACGTTGGTCAGGTTATAGAAGCTGGCATTGACCTGATCTGCGTCGATGGTCACTTTGGGCGTCGAGCTGAAGTTATTGAAGGTGATTTTTCCGTTGCTGATCCGCAGTTCGTTGAGGGTGATAGGCAGCAGCTTGTTCAATTGCGTACGCCAGTCGGTGCCCTGACCTGTCTGGGACGCTTGCTTGTTATTGCCGCCGTCAACGAAGTTGATCTGCGGATCGGTGAACAGTGCCTCTGCCACCACGGCGTGGTCGTTCCACAGCGATTTCCAGCTGACTGCCAGCTCGATCATCGGTGCGTCGACAAAGGGCACCGGGACTTTGCCGTCGGTCTTGACGATCTTCAGGCCCTTGATCCGATAGGCGCCGCGCCACAGCGCTAGGTCGACGTCAGTGATCTGACCTCGGTAGTCGCCCATGTCGGCGAGCTTGTCGTTAAGGTAGTCGCGTACCAGATAAGGCAGGGAGATATTGAGGGCGATCAGCAGTACGACCAGAGCGGCCAGCGTCCATAGCGGCCAGCTGTAGCGACGTTTCATGACATGAGTCTTCTGTTTCATTGAAAGGATTGACTGCGCGCGCGCTGATCCGTTCGCTCAGACTGGACGCCCATGGGCTGGCGGCATAGGCTTTGTGTTTTAACCGATGTGCAAGGACACCATCATGAGCCGTATCTACGCTGATAACGCCCATTCCATCGGCAACACGCCACTGGTGCAGATCAACCGTCTCGCGCCGCGTGGTGTCACCATTCTGGCCAAGATCGAAGGGCGTAATCCGGGCTACTCCGTCAAGTGCCGTATCGGCGCCAACATGATCTGGGACGCCGAAAGCAGCGGCAGGCTCAAGCCCGGCATGACCATTGTCGAACCCACCTCTGGCAACACCGGAATCGGCCTGGCATTCGTGGCAGCCGCCCGCGGCTATAAGCTGGTGCTGACCATGCCTGCTTCCATGAGCATAGAACGTCGCAAGGTGCTCAAAGCGCTGGGCGCGGAATTGGTACTCACCGAGCCTGGCAAAGGGATGAAAGGTGCGATTGCCAAAGCCGAAGAGCTGCTGGCGGGCGACCCCGAAAAATATTTCATGCCGGCGCAGTTCGAGAACCCGGCCAACCCGGCCATTCATGAGAAAACCACCGGTCCGGAAATATGGTCCGACACCGACGGCACGATCGATGTGCTGGTCGCAGGTGTCGGCACCGGCGGCACTATCACCGGTATCTCCCGTTACATCAAGAACACCGCTGGCAAGCCGATTCTGTCGGTTGCGGTCGAGCCCGACGGTTCGCCGATCATCACTCAGGCGCTGGCTGGCCAGGAAATCACGCCTGCTCCGCACAAGATTCAGGGCATCGGCGCAGGCTTCATTCCGAAAAACCTCGACCTGTCGATGGTCGACCGTGTCGAGCGCATCACCGATGACGAGGCCAAAGCCATGGCCCGGCGTCTGATGCAGGAGGAGGGCATCCTCTGCGGAATCTCCTGCGGCGCAGCAATGGCAGCGGCCGTCCGTCTGGCCGAGAAGCCCGAGATGCAGGGCAAAACCATCGTCGTGATCCTGCCGGACTCCGGCGAGCGCTATCTGTCGAGCATGCTGTTCAGCGATCTGTTCACCGAGCAGGAATTGGCGCAGTAACACATCTTCGCATGTGTGTACTTCATGCGGGCAGCGCAAGGGTTTATGATGGCCAGCTTGCCAGGCGCCGGGCGATTATCTCTATTGCCAGTGCCTGCAGCCCGTCATTCAGATCATGCATTGCCACTGCCCGCGTGACGTTCGGCGTTATACGCCCGCTTCAAGGAGAGCTTCATGACCCTTTCATTTGTTGCCAAGGCATCGATCCTGATGCTGTTCCTCGGCAGCACGCTGTACGTTCACCTGCGCGGGCGGGCTCGACTGCCCCTGTTACGGCAGTTCGTCAACCATTCGGCACTGTTCGCACCCTACAACGCATTGATGTACCTGTTTTCCCGCGTGCCGTCCGAACCGTATCTGGACCGCAGCAAGTTTCCCGAACTGGATATCCTCAAGGACAACTGGGAAACCATTCGCGATGAAGCCATGCACCTGTTCGATGAGGGCTACATTCGCGCGGCGGAGAAGAACAACGACGCCGGTTTCGGTTCGTTCTTCAAGAAAGGCTGGAAGCGTTTCTACCTGAAATGGTACGACAAGGCTCTGCCGTCTGCCGAAGCGCTGTGCCCGAAGACCGTTGAGCTGGTCAACAGCATTCCCAACGTCAAAGGCGCGATGTTTGCCCTGTTGCCGGGTGACAGTCACCTCAATCCACACCGCGACCCGTTTGCCGGTTCGTTGCGTTATCACCTGGGCCTGTCGACACCCAATTCCGATGCCTGCCGGATCTTCGTCGATGGCAAGGAGTACGCCTGGCGCGACGGGCAGGACGTCATGTTCGACGAGACCTACGTGCATTGGGTCAAGAATGAAACCACCCAGACCCGGGTGATTCTGTTCTGTGATGTCGAGCGGCCGTTGAGCAATCGTTTCATGACACGGGTGAACCGCAGCGTCAGTGCGTTTCTGGGGCGCGCGACGGCACCGCAGAACCTCGACGACGAGCGGGTCGGCGGGATCAATCAGGCTTATGCGTTCAGCAAGCGTTTCAGCGACACCTTCAGCGGCAAGGTCAAGCAGTTCAAACGTGCCAATCCCAAGGCTTACCGTATGCTGCGGCCGGTGCTGGCCGTCATCGTGCTGACATTGCTGGGTTACTGGCTGTTCAGCTGATACCTTGTTGTATCCGGTTGTTTGCCAGCATGGCGAACAACCGGTGTGCCTTTCTCGTTCATTTCCGTTACTCCAGACTGACATGCCGACTCAGCAGGGCACGCAGTGCCGCAGGTTTGACCGGCTTGGGCAGGTAATCGAGGCCTGCGGCATGCACCTGGGCAATCAGCTCGGGACGGCCATCGGCGCTGATCAGTACACCCGGTACGGGTTGGCCCAGGCGAGTGCGTAGCCAGGCCATCAGTTCAGTACCGGTTTCACCCTCATCCAGGTGGTAATCCACCAAGGCAATCTGCGGACGTATGCCGTTGTTCAGCAGCGCTTCGCATTCCTGACGGTTGCGCGCGGTCCAGACCTGACAACCCCAGCGCGACAACAGGCTGGTCATGCCGATCAGGATGCTGTCCTCATTGTCGATGCACAGTACCTGTGTTCCGTTCAGCGCCGGTCGGGCGATGTCTGTTTGGGTAACAGGGATCGGCGCCTGAGCTGCTGCCAGCGGCACCCGTACGCTGAACACGCTGCCTTTGCCGGTCCATGAACGCACCTGCAACGGGTGTTCGAGAATCCGGCACAAGCCATCGGCAATCGCCAGTCCCAGACCCAGGCCCTTCGCTGCGTGGGTTTTGTGGCTGTCGAGGCGTTTGAATTCCTCGAATATCACTTGGCGTTTATCTTCCGGAATACCCGGCCCCCGATCCCAGACCTCAAGGCTCAGGCTGTCGCCACACCGCCTGACGCCCAGCAAAATCGGGCCTTTGGCGTAGCGGAAAGCATTGGTCAGGAAGTTTTGCAGCACGCGGCGCAGCAGCTTGATATCACTGTCGACACGCAACGAGCTGCCTCTGACGCGAAAGCTCAGACCTTGCTCCTGAGCCAGTGCCTTGAACTCGGCGCCGAGGGTGTCAAACAGTGCGTTGAGCGGAAACGGCTGGCAGTCCGGGGTGATCTTGCCGTTTTCGAGACGGGAAATGTCAAGCAGGTCGCTGATCAGGTCTTCCGCCGATCGCAACGAGCTGTCCAGGTGCCGGACCAGTTGCTGAGCCTCATCGGAAAGGCTGTCTTGCTGATGGGAGAGGGCCGCGGAAAACAGCCGGGCAGCGTTCAGCGGCTGCATCAGGTCGTGACTGACGGCGGCAAGAAAGCGGGTTTTCGACTCGTTGGCGGTCTCGGCAATGCCCTTGGCTTCGGTCAGCGCCTGATTGAGTTGCGACAGCTCATGGGTGCGTGCGGTTACGCGTTGTTCCAGGCTTTCATTGACGCCCTTGAGGGCCTGCTCTGCCGCCCGAAACTCGGTAATGTCAGTGAAACTCATGACAAACCCGCCGCCCGGCATCGGGTTGCCGATCAGTTCGACCACCTGGCCGTTGGGAAACAGCCGCTCCGACGTGTGAGCGCGGCCCTGGCGCATCCAGTGCAGGCGTCGTGCAACGTGAACTTCCGCTTCGCCCGGCCCGCACAGCCCGCGCTCGGCGTTGTAGCGAATGATGTCGGCAATCGGCCGACCGACGCCGATCAAGCCTTCGGGATAATTGAACAGCTCAAGGTAGCGCCGATTCCAGGCCACCAGCCGCAATGACTGATCGACCACGCTGATGCCCTGGGTGATATTTTCGATGGCGCCTTGCAACAGTGCGCGGTTGAATTGCAGAACCTCGGACGCTTCATCGGCGATACGCACCACGTCTTCAAGTTGCATGTCGCGGCCTTCGATAGCGGCCTTGACCACCGCCCGCGTCGACGACGTGCCCAGCACGCCTGCCAGCAGTCGCTCGGTGTGGGCGATCCATTCGCTGTCGGCGTTCTGGCTGGGGTTGAAGCTCTTGCCCTGTCGTTCGGCGAAGCGCACGAAGCTCTGCCGGGCGCGATCTTCGCCGACAAAGCGCGCTGAAAGGCTTAGCAGGTCTTCGATCTGCACCGCCAATAGTGGACGAGTGTAATCACGCTCCTGAGTGATCTGACCGATGAAGCGACCGGCCTGCCAGTGCTCTGTCACCCGTGTACGCGAAAGCATCGACACCCAGGCGAACAGCGTGCAATTGCCGGCCATCGACAACACCACGCCTTGAGTCATGGGCGATATAGGTAGGTCGAGCGGGTTGCTGTGCAGCCATTCCAGCAGCGGGAACGTACTGAGCGACCAACCCATGCTGTGCGCAGCGACCGGCAGCACCAAGGTGTAGAACCAGATGAAGATCCCGGCTGCGAGACCCGCGAATACGCCCCGGCGATTGGCCTGTTTCCAGTACAGGGCGCCGAACATCGCAGGCGCCAGCTGGGTGATTGCGGCGAAGGCGATCTGGCCGATGGTGGCCAGGCTGGCCGTCGAGCCCAGCATCCGGTAGCTGACATAGGCCAGTAGCAGGATCATCACGATACTGACGCGCCGGACCGTCAACATCCAGTGACGAAACGCTTCGAACGGCCGTTCGGTATTCTTTCGACGCAGCAGCCAGGGCAGCAGCATGTCGTTGGAAATCATGGTCGACAGCGCCACGCAGGCAACGATCACCATGCCGGTCGCCGCCGACGCGCCGCCGATAAACGCCAGCAACGCCAGCGACGGGTGGGCATGGGCCAGCGGCAGGCTGATCACGAACGAGTCGGGCATGATTGAACCCGGCAGCAGCATTTGCCCAGCCAGCGCAATCGGCACCACAAACAAAGCCGCCAGCGCCAGATAGGCCGGGAACACCCATTTAGCGAGGTTCAGGTCCTGCGGCTCGATGTTTTCCACCACAGTGACGTGAAACTGCCGGGGCAGACAGACAATCGCCATCATTGCCACGCCGGTCTGCACGAACATCGACGGCCAGTTGATGGTGTCTTGCCAGTACTCCTCCAGCCGCGGAGCGAGTTTTGCCTGATTGAACAGGTCATCGAAGCCGTCATACAGGCCGAAAGTGACGAACACACCGACCGCCATGAACGCGAACAGCTTGACCAGCGCTTCGAAGGCTATGGCCAGTACCATGCCGCGATGGTGTTCGGTGACGTCCAGGTTGCGTGCGCCGAAAACAATGGTGAACAGCGCGAGGATCAGCGAGACCACCAGCGCGGTGTCCTGAGCGCGAGTACCGGTCGAGTCCGCCACCGCGCCGATCAGGATGTTCACGCCCAGCACAATGCCTTTCAGTTGCAACGCGATATACGGCAGCATGCCGATCAGACAGATCAGCGCCACCATCACCGCGAGGGATTGAGACTTGCCATAGCGCGCCGCGATGAAGTCGGCAATGGAGGTGATGTTTTCCTGTTTGCTGATCAGCACCATCTTCTGCAGCACCCAAGGCGCCAGCACCATCAGTACGATCGGCCCCAGATAAATCGGCAGGAACGACCAGAGCTGCTCGGCGGCCTGACCCACTGCGCCGAAAAATGTCCAGCTCGTGCAGTAAACTGCCAGCGACAGGCTGTAGACCCACGCGCGCATGGTCGGGCGCAGCGACGCGCTGTAGCGGTCGCCGTAAAAGGCGATGGCGAACATGATGGCCATATAGGACAGAGCAACGGCTGCGATCAGCCCGCTGGACAGCGACATATCAGATTCCACACCGTATCAATAGCGCGCAGTCTCGCACGATGCACACGGTTCGTCTTTCTCGACCAAGGTCGAGCGTGGCGGGGTGTCGCAGCCTTGTCGCGCAGTAGGTGAGACAAAGAATCGTGGCCGCTACCGTGTAAACGGAAATGTCCTATCGACATTCGTCGGACTTACGTCTTCAATATGCCTCGGATTGGCCGCTGCGTCAGTTCTCCCCAGCCTCTCAGGACCACGGACGATGAGCCAACAGTCACAATTCAGCCTGCTCGGGAAACGCCGTTTCCTGCCGTTTTTCGTCACCCAGTCCCTTGGCGCGTTCAATGACAACATCTTCAAGCAGTCATTGATCCTCGCCATCCTTTATAAACTGAGCATCGATGGCGATCGCTCGATCTACGTCAATCTGTGTGCCTTGCTGTTCATCCTGCCGTTCTTTCTGTTCTCGGCGCTGGCCGGGCAGTTCGGTGAGAAATACCCCAAGGACACGCTGATCCGGATCATCAAGTTCTGCGAGATCGTCATCATGGCGGTCGGTGCGACAGGCTTTCTGTTCAATCACCTGGAATTGATGCTGGCGGCGCTGTTCGCTATGGGCACGCATTCGGCGTTGTTCGGGCCGGTCAAGTATTCGATTCTGCCGCAGCACCTGCGCGAAACCGAGTTGGTCGGGGGAAATGCGCTGGTCGAGATGGGCACCTTTCTGGCAATTCTGGCCGGCACCATCAGCGCCGGGGTGATGATGTCTTCGTCGCACTACGCCTGGATAGTCTCGGCCGCGATCGTGCTGGTGGCCTGCCTGGGCTTCCTGGCCAGCTTCGGTATTCCGCGTGCCGCCGCTGCTGCGCCGGAAATGAAGCTCAACTGGAACATCTTCACCCAGTCCTGGGCGACCTTGCGCATGGGCCTGGGGCAGACGCCTGCGGTTTCGCGCTCGATTGTCGGCAATTCATGGTTCTGGTTTGTCGGTGCGATTTACCTGACGCAGATCCCGGCGTACGCCAAGGAGTGGATGTATGGGGACGAAACCGTCGTTACGCTGATCCTCACTGTGTTCTCCATCGGCATCGCCCTGGGGTCGCTGCTCTGCGAGCGATTGTCCGGGCACAAGGTCGAGATCGGGCTGGTACCGTTCGGCTCGATGGGGCTGACGATTTTTGGTCTGTTGCTGTGGTGGCATTCGGGCTTTCCCGCAGAACGTGCAGGCCAACGACTGGCTGGCCGTGCTTTCCTCGGGGCAGGGCTGGCTGGTGCTGTTCGATATTCTGGGCATCGGCGTGTTCGGCGGCTTTTATATTGTGCCGCTGTACGCGCTGATCCAGTCACGCACGCCCGTCAAAGAGCGCTCACGCGTGATTGCCGCCAAGAACATTCTCAATGCGCTGTTCATGGTGGTCTCGGCGATTGTTTCGATCTTGCTGCTGAGCGTTGCCAAACTGTCGATTCCACAATTGTTCCTTGTGGTTTCGCTGATGAATATCGCGGTGAACATCTATATCTTCAAAATCGTCCCCGAATTCACCATGCGCTTCATGATCTGGCTGCTCGGCCATTCCATGTACCGGGTCGAGCACCGTAATCTGAGTCAGATCCCTGATGAAGGCGCAGCGCTGCTGGTCTGTAATCATGTGTCTTTTGTCGACGCGCTGCTTATTGCCGGGGCCGTGCGGCGACCGATTCGGTTTGTCATGTATTACAAGATCTATCAGTTGCCGGTGCTCAACTTCATCTTCCGCACGGCCGGGACCATCCCGATTGCCGGGCGTAACGAAGACATGGACATCTATGAGCAATCGTTCAAGCGCATCGCCCAGTACCTCGCAGAAGGCGAACTGGTGTGCATTTTCCCGGAAGGCAAGCTGACCACCGACGGCGAAATCAGCGGTTTCAAGAGCGGTATGAGCCGCATCATCCAGGAAACCCCGGTGCCAGTGATCCCGATGGCGTTACAGGGGCTGTGGGGCAGCTTCTTCAGTCGCGACCCGAACAAAACCCTGCTCCGTCGCCTGTGGTCACGCGTGGTGCTGGTGGCTGGTGCGCCAATTTCCGCTGATGTGGCTACGCCGGTAGATGTGCGCGAAGAGGTGAAAGCGCTGAGAGGGGCGGTGCAGTAAGAGTCCGCGCGGCACGATGTCATGCCTGGCTATCAACCTCTGCCATAGAGTGTTTTTCGAACACGATGGCACTGACGGCGCAGATTGCGACATCAGTGTCAGGGCGAAGTCGGGCCGGAAACGGAGCCAGGGGGTTTGGTTACTTTGGCCCCATCAAAGTCACTCGCCGAGGGGCGAAAAAGTGCCTTGAGCCGAACCCCAATCCACCTGAGATCGTAGAACCGCATTGTGACGCGGAGCGTCACGAACGGCATTACCACGCGGAGTGGGAACGATAGTCTTCAGGGTCTGAGCTGGGACCTGGATGTATTCTCTTCCTCCGGCATTTTCCTGAAATACGTCGCCAGCAACGCACCGGAAATATTGTGCCAGACGCTGAACAGCGCACTCGGCACCGCCGCCAGTGGCGAAAAGTGCGCGCTGGCCAATGCCGCGCCCAGGCCGGAGTTCTGCATGCCGACTTCCAGTGCCAGCGACTTGCGTTGCGCCAGTGGCAGCTGAACACCTTGCCGGTGAAATAACCCAGCAGAAAACCGAACGTGTTGTGCAGGATGACCACTGCCATGATCAGCAAGCCCGACTCGGCGATTTTCGCCTGACTGGCGGCGACCACGGCGCAGACAATCATCACGATACTGACCACTGAAACCAGCGGCAGTACGTCCATCGCGTAACTGACTCGCGCACCGAGCAAGCGCTGTGCGACCACGCCCAGCACAATGGGCAGCATGACCAGTTGCAGGATCGACCAGAACATGTCCAGAAAGGACACCGGCAGCCACGCGGACGCCAGCAGCCAGATCAGCGTCGGCGTGAGCAATGGAGCGAGCAGGGTAGTGACCGCGGCAATCGCCACAGCGAGTGCCAGATCACCCTTGGCCAGCCACGCCATGACATTCGATGAAGTGCCGCTCGGGCAACAGCCGACCAGAATCACCCCGACCGCGATTTCCGGCGGTAGCTGAAACACCTGACACAGCAGCCACGCCACGCCGGGCATTATGACAAAGTGCGCGATCACGCCCAGCGCAACGCGCCACGGGTTGCGCGCCACTTCAGAGAAATCTTCGAGCTTCAGGGTCAGGCCCATGCCGAACATGACCAGCCCCAGCAGCGGCACGATCCAGCCTTTCAGGCCGATGAAGACCTGCGGGAACAGGAATGCGAGGATGGCGAACAGCAGCACCCAATAAGCAAAGGTATTACCGACAAACCGACTCAAGGCTGCCAAGGCACGCATGGTCTGTTCCTTATTGTAAAAAGCAGGTGTGAAATAAATACGCCGTCTGAGAAGACGGCGCGGTGTTGCAGGCAGCAGCGGGGAGAGATCAGATCCCCTGCGGGATTTCTTCGCCGCCCAGCGCGTCGAACAGCTCCGGCAGGAACTCGCCGAAGGTCAGCATCATCAGCGTGAAGCTGGCGTCCAGCTGGCCCAGTGCCTCTTCGCCGCCGTCCTGTTCGGCCTGATCCTGCAACAGATCTTCGAACTTCAGGCGTTTGACGACCATCTTGTCGTCCAGCACGAACGACAGCTTGTCTTGCCAGGCCAGCGACAGTTGGGTGACGACCTTGCCGGTGTTCAGGTGCAGCTGGATTTCGTCGCTGGTCAGGTCCTGACGTTTGCAACGCACGATGCCGCCTTCTTCGTGGGTGTCGCGCAATTCGCACTCGTCCAGCACGAAGAAGTTATCGGCCGCTTTCTGGGTCTTGACCCAGTCGGTCATGGTCGCGCTCGGCGAAACCTTGACCGTCAGCGGACGCACCGGCAGCGAGCCGATCACTTCACGCAGCGTCGACAACAGGTCTTCTGCCCGTTTCGGGCTGGACGCGTTGACCAGAATCAGGCCCTGTTTAGGCGCGATGGCAGCGAAGGTGGCCGAGCGGCGAATAAAAGCGCGCGGCAGGAAAGCCTGGATGATTTCATCCTTGAGCTGATCGCGTTCCTTCTTGTAGACCTTGCGCATCTGCTCGGCTTCGATCTCGTCGACTTTCTCCTTGAGCGCGTCACGCACGACGCTGCCCGGCAGAATGCGTTCTTCCTTGCGTGCGGCGATCAGCATGAAGTCCTGGCTGATGTGTACCAATGGAGCGTCTTCACCCTTGCCGAAAGGCGCGACGAAACCATAGGTGGCAACCTCCTGGCTGGCACAGGCGCGGGCCGGTTTGGTCGCCAGTGCTGTCTCCAGCGCTTCGGCATCAAAAGGCACGTCCTGGGTCAGGCGATAGACAAGCAGGTTTTTGAACCACATGAGGTGAATCTCTCTTTCTATACAAAGGCGGGCATTATTCGCTCCTCAGCCGCTGCGGCCAACCCTGCACAGAGCGTTTGTAAGCCTTTGGAAGGATTATAAAAATTATTTAAAAAATCGCTTGCCAGAGTACAGGTCGCTCCGTAGAATGCGCGCCACACCGAGAGTGAAGGGTGATTAGCTCAGCTGGGAGAGCAGCTGCCTTACAAGCAGCGGGTCGGCGGTTCGATCCCGTCATCACCCACCAACTCGCTTTTAGTGTTACGCGCAGCGGTAGTTCAGTCGGTTAGAATACCGGCCTGTCACGCCGGGGGTCGCGGGTTCGAGTCCCGTCCGCTGCGCCATATTCAGCTTCAAGGCCCTTGAACTCCTTGAAGCAAACAGAAAGCCCGCCTAGTGCGGGCTTTTTGCTGTCTGGCGTTTGAGAATGAGTGGCTTACCGCAGATCCGCGTGATCCGCGCTACGATCCACAGCCAGATAATAACGAAGTAGGACTTCTTACTTCCCGATGTAAGTAATTTCCCTGTTTATTGAAATTATAGAATCATTCTTTATTTGATCCGCTTAACCCCTTGATTTCTCTTTCTTGCTGGTATTAGCTGAGTTTGTTGATTGAGAACACACCTCGGTCTGAAGGTCGAGTGCTCAACTACCAGACTTTAATGATCGCCTTATTGCTGCGGTCTATACTGCATATTCAAGTAAAGGGAATTATATGAAAAATCGTTTTAAACTGTTTGTAGGCGTTACGGCAATGGCACTGTCACTCAGCGCTTTCGCCAAACCTGCGCTGCACACCGCGACTATCGATCAGCACGGCAATATCGTTGCCCAGTCCTCGCCGTGGATCAAGTCAGTCAGCTATGCCACCCAGAAAGATTATTTCGCAAAACCTACAAAGTGCTCTTCAATGAAGGCCAGTTCAAAAAAGCACCTGGTTTTTGTTCGGTATCGTCCATTGATACCAGCGACCATGAACGCCTGTTCTACGGCCACGCCAAGTTGGGCGGGGCTGCCACAGCAGAGCAGGTCAATGTGCTCGGGCTTATGGTTGGAAAGCGCGGCGCCTCGGGCGATTCATCGATGAGTTTTCAATTGGCTTGCAGCAACTGATTGAATGGGCCTCGCTTTAAGCGGGGCTTTTACAGCGAACAATGTTTCCAATGCCGTGGTCATTTACCTACACTCTTTCCTTGCCAGGAAGCTTCGTAAAGGGGTTGTCTGATCCAAAACCTGACAAGTGGCGTACACAATCATTCCATCTCGAACGGAGCTGATCCCGTGATTGATCATCTGGACCATCTGGTGTTGACCACTGCTGATATCGACGCCTGCAAGGATTTCTATGTACGCATCATGGGCATGACCCCTGAGCGTTTTCGTCAGGGCCGTCTTGCGTTTCGCTTCGGCAATCAGAAGATCAATGTGCATGAGCGCGGCAAGGAGTTCGAGCCCAAGGCCCACTTGCCCGTGCCGGGGGCTCTGGACTTGTGTTTCATTGCCAGTATTTCGCTGGACCAGGTGATTGCGCACTTGCACGAGCAGGAGTGGCCGATTGTCGAAGGTCCGGTGGATCGCACGGGCGCTACGGGGCCGATTCGTTCGGTGTATGTGCGGGATCCTGATCTGAACCTGATCGAAATTTCCGAGCTGATCGAAGCAGGCGCCTGAGTCATTCGCAGACCGGTCAGGCGCCAGTGTCAATAAAATACCGATTTGAGCGCAACCCTTGGTTGCGCTCAAATCAGTGCATCAGCAGCCTTTGGCGGTAGATCCTGCCTTTGGCACGAATGCGCTTTTATCGCCAGGCTTGATCAGAACATACGCACGCCGCCATGGCTGGTCATCAAGCAGTTTCCAGCGGTGACCGGGACCGGTTGTGTCCTGCGCCAGCAATATTTCCCCTGGGTGCAGCACGAAATTTTCTCCACCGGTGGTGGAGAACTCCAGGGTGCCCGACAGGGTAATCACATATTGCTCTTCCGGCGCGGCATGCCAGTCATACGTGGAGTGAGCTGGAGTTTCCTTGAAGTGCAAGGCGCTGACACTGGTCATTGCCTTCTGGTCAATCGATCCTTCTATGACGTGGGACAGATTGTCGGGTCCTGTGCACAATCTGAAAGCTTTAATGCCCTCTGTTACAACAATGGGCGGTTTGGCGGCATAGGCGCCGCTGACCGGCAACATGACTGCTGCAGCAATCGCGACACAGCCCGCGAGCTGACGGGTTGCCGAGAGCCTGGAGCGAAAACGATTGGTTGATGGCATAAAGCATTCCTGAACGCGACGAACTGCATGGGCCCTGATCGCCAGTCGCGACAGTCGATGCAGGGGCTGGGCAGGTTTGCCCATGCGAAGATCGAACCACATCCGGAATGCGTTAAAAATTATCTTTAATTTCATGTTGATATAAGGCAGTTCGCCTTGTGACCGTCATATCTACTTATGTCATTGGGGGCCGCAAACCTCCTTAAGCTATCGGCTCAATCAGTCAGGCGCTCAAGGAGCCCCGGATGTACCCAAGGAAGATACGCAGCAAACGATCTGTTGATCATCACACTCATCCCGGCATGCCTGCGCTCAGCAAGCCGTTCGATAATCCGGACGATGCGGCGCGTTATGCGCACGAGCGAATCGGCAATCGCCGTGATCGCGAATACGGTGGCTTCATTCTGGTTCGTGAAGACGGCAAGTACGTCGCGACCGAGCCAATGAATGGCAGCCAATTCAGTTTCGACCCCAATGAAGTGTTTCCGCGCAACGAGCAAAAAGGCTACGTGCTCTACCCGCATGGCCATGACGACTATGCGATCTACCATTCCCATCCTTCGCTTCGGGCCGGGCTGCATGAGTGGCCGGAAAGCGAACAGGTCACCTACCCGAACAGCTTTTCGGCGGGTGACATCTATGCGGTGATGATCGATCAGGAGATCTGTCCGGCAACTTACCTGTCCGGACCTGATGGTTCGTTGATCAAATACACGCTGTCGGGCTCTGCTGCCGAGAGAGCACTGTTCACCCGTGTCGCTGGCCCGACCGGCATGCCGCACATGAGCATGCTCAGTCAGGTACACAAGGCATTGCAGAACCTCACGCTGATGCCCAGCGATGTGGTTCGTTTGCTGGCGGACGCTGGAAATCTGGAAGTGCTGGTGTCGAGCCCGTTGTGGGGCAGGTCCGGCAAGGTTTCTTCCAACTGGCGACCTTTTCCCGATCAGGCTTTGTCGAGCCTGCCGAAAGTCACCTCACCCACCGTCTGCGAGGCCGTATGGCCGCCGAAAGCGCTGACCCTCAGCGCGGAATTCGCCAGTGCCGATGCTGCTGCGCATTATGTGCACGCCGTCTCGGTGCTTGAATCCACTCCCGGATTATTGGCTTTCTGCTGTTCAACCCCGTCTCGCGAACCTACCGGGTCGCCGAGCCGATTCTGGAAGATGGCTATCCGGTCTATGCGCCGTGTTCGGTTTTCCATCCGGACGCCTATTACCGGCCAGCGTTGCCTGCCGGTTACCGCATCGACGGTCTGTATTTTTCATCCGCCAATCTACCCGCTGAAGGCGAGGGCGAAGCGCCGCGCCCATTCTTCGAGCCGGACGACCTGCACAAGGTGTTCACCTATCGGGAAAAACCGGCAAAGCGGCCCAAAGGGTTGCCCGTTCGTTACGGGTTCGACATCTCGGCGATTTATTTTTCGGCAAATGACGGTGCTTTGATCGGCTACAGCCCCAGCCAGTCCGCCGAGGAACTTCGGCTTTTGCGAGCAGTATCCCGCGCTTATTCAGGGCCTGATTCTATCCAGGCGCAGTTGGCAGCCGGCACGATGAGCACGGATGATTTTGTCCGCATTGTTGCGCGAGCCGGTCACCTGCGCGTGCTGCGGACCAGTGAGCACTGGCCTGATACAGGGGCGATCAGTCCGGTGCCCTGAACCCCTTGCAACAAAATGGCGCGTTACACAGGCGTATCACTAACTGAACTGTGACTGAACAATCCAGTGTCGGTCCGGGAAAACCTTTGGATACCTGAACTTATCGTATTTTTCTCTCTCTGATGCCGGTAGCCATTGATCGCGGCGGCCTGATAAGCTCGCGGCTTTACTCGTTTGCCCTTTTGGCGCATGAACAAGGAACTAGCATGAAACAGCATCGGTTGGCAGCGGCGATTGCCCTGGTCGGTCTGGTACTCGCAGGTTGTGATAAACAAGCCAGCACCGTAGAGCTGAAAACCCCGGCACAAAAAGCGTCTTATGGCATCGGTCTGAATATGGGCAAAAGCCTGGCTCAGGAAGGTATGGATGATCTGGATTCCAAGGCTGTAGCCTTGGGTATTGAAGATGCCGTCGGCAAGAAAGATCAGAAACTCAAGGACGAAGAGCTGGTAGAAGCCTTCTCCGCGCTGCAAAAGCGTTCCGAAGAGCGCTTGGCGAAGATGAGCGAAGAAGCCTCTGCAGCCGGCAAGAAATTCCTCGAAGAGAACGGCAAGAAGGACGGCGTAGTCACCACTGCCTCCGGCCTGCAGTACCAGATCATCAAGAAAGCTGACGGCGCTCAGCCAAAGCCGACTGATGTCGTGACCGTTCACTACGAAGGCAAGCTGATTGACGGCAAGGTTTTCGACAGCTCCGTTGAACGCGGCAGCCCGATCGATCTGCCGGTTGGTGGTGTGATTCCAGGCTGGGTTGAAGGTCTGCAACTGATGCACGTAGGCGAGAAGATCAAGCTCTTCATCCCGAGTGATCTGGCTTACGGCGCGCAGAGTCCGAGCCCAGCCATTCCTGCCAACTCGGTACTGGTTTTCGATCTGGAATTGCTCGGCATCAAGGACCCGGCAGCAGCGCCTGCTCCAGATGCCGACGAAGAAGAATCGGCACCAGCGGCACCTGCTTCGGCTCCGGCCAAGAAGTAACACAACACCTGGCTACGAAAAACGCCCTGTCTCGACAGGGCGTTTTTTTGTCTGGCTTATTTCCCGAACGCTTGCTCGTCCAGGCAGTCCCACTATTACGAATGCAGTCGAACGCGTTGTCTGACAGTCTGGCAAGATCAGATTGCTAGCTCCACCAAGGATGCCAGGTCAACGGTTTTCACGGTTTTTTTTGTGAGTAAAAAACGCCCGATTTAAGCCTGGGCCCGCGAAAACGGGGGGTTCCGGCTTTTAAAGTGCTGCTGTTCACAAGGTTATCCACAATTATTGTGGATAACCTTATGTTGTCATTCGGATAGACCGGCGTTGTCGCTCAACGAAATTATTCTGGACGGGGTTAAACATGAAAGCACCTTGGAATTTGATCCGCTATCTGCCTGGCGCGCGCCGTCTGCTGCCCGCGGGGCGGTTGCCAGCGCTGTTGTTCGCCGTGGCGCGCAAGGGCAACAGTGAGGGCAGCCGTCTGGGCAAGCTGAAAGACGACCTGCGTCTGTTGCAGGCGCTGTGTCTGGCTTACTGGCGCGGCGAGTACCGGAGCATCAGCCCCAAGGCGATTCTGTCGATCGTCGCAGGCCTGATGTACTTCCTCAGCCCGCTGGACGCGATACCTGACTGGATTCCGGGGCTGGGCATGCTGGACGACATTGCGGTGCTGGCGTGGGTGACGAAGCACTTGAGCGGCGAGCTGGATGCCTTTCGTGCCTGGCGCGCCCAGCAGTCGCCCGAGAAACTGATCGTCGTCGAGCAACTGCCCAAGACTCAGGCGCTTCTGGAGAACGAACAGCACAAGCTGTGAGTCTCACGGATTGAACACAAGCCATCGCGTTCCACTGTTAAGATGCCAGCATCTGCCGTAAGTCTGTTCGGTATGCAGTCTTGTCGTAAAAGGGGGGTGTATGGATCTTCAAGTCATATCTCATGACGGCGAGCCGCAATATGCGGTGCTTCCATGGGATCAGTATCAAGCGCTTCTCAAGGCGGCTGGCCTGGCCGACAAGCCAAACCTGCAAACTGCGGGGGCGACGTCCGGCTCTGGCGCCACTACAGCATCGAATGAGCTCCCCGGTTTCGATCAGTTGGGTGCGTTGCGCAAGGCCAAAGGACTCGAAGTGGCGACGCTCGCCAGAACGGTGGGCATCAGCCCGTCCTATCTGGAGTTGATCGAGAACGGCACGCGCCAACCCGACTCCGCAATCAAACGCAGCCTGGCATGGGAGCTCGGTGTACCCGGCTGGCGAGGTGAGTCGTGAGCATGCGGATCAGCCGTCAGCATTGGGACGGGCTGTTGAGCGAGCTTGATAACGCCCGCCGCCAGCGTCATCTGCTGACCTACCGGGCGTTGCTCGAGCGCTTGCAGTTTCCCAGCCCTGGTATGCAGACACTGACTGCCGCCCTTGAACACCTGGCCGCGCTGGACGCCCGTGCCGAGCAGCCATTGCGTAGCTCGCTGGTGATCAGCCAAGGCGCCAGCCGCCTGCCGCGCCCCGGTTTCTTCGAATGCGCCGAGCGCCTGGGACGCTTCTCCGGCCCGTCGGACGGCGTCGCAGCAGCGTCCTGGCACGCCTCGGAAGTGGTTCGGGTGTTCGAGCACAGCTATCCGGAAATGGAAGTGCAGTAGGGGCGTGATCTGTGGGAGGTTCCGCCCTGGATCTTCAGCGGCGGTAACGACCCTTTCGTGAGCAAGCTCACTCCCACACTGAATGTACAGCGAACCTGTGAGAGCGAGCCGGGCGACGCTTCGCTTGTTCGCGAAAGCGGACTAACCTGATCAGTAGATATTCAGCGACTGCACTGGCCTGTTCGTGTGCAAGCTCCCACGGGGCTTCACGTCAACCTTATCCACCCTCACGCCTCCATCAGCAAATCCACCCGCGTCGAGTCGATCACATGGATGCTCGCGCCGGCAACGTCCTTGGCGAAATGTTTGGCCTGCGATGCCAGGTCAGCCAACTGGCTGGCGTCGAGCAGCGTGCAGCTTTCTTCATGCAGACGCACGACGCCAATCGACAGTGACAACAACGGAAACTCCTGGCGCTGCCCCTGACGATTGAGGGCGATGAAACAGCCGGCTTCCAGGTGCTCGGCACGATAGAAGCGGCGGCACTGGTTCTGGAAGTCATCGAGCAGGCTTTTCAAGCGTCGCTCCCAGTCTTCGAAACCCAGCACCATCAGAAAATCATCCCCGCCAATGTGCCCGACGAAATCCCGGCTCGGGTCAACTCGGTCGTTCAGGCACTGCGCCAGGCACAGCAACACCTCGTCGCCACGGGCGTAACCGTAGATGTCATTGAAGGGTTTGAAGCTGTCGATATCGACATAACAGATCATCGACTCGCGGCCCTGTTGCAGCAGGCGGGTCAGGCATTGCTGGATCGGCACGTTACCGGGCAGCAGGGTCAGCGGGTTGGCGTAACGCGCCTGCTGAATTTTCAGCTCGGTAATCAGCTTGAGGACATCAATGACCCGTCCGAGCCCCAGATAAACGCCGTTCAGGGTGATGATGAAGTCTTCTTCGATCCGCTGACGGGCCCGGCTGGTCAGCAGACGGCTGACTTGTTGCAGCGACTGGCTGACTTCCACGGCCAGAAAGTCATCACTCATCAGGCGGCTGATCGGTTTGCGGGCGAACAGCTCGGTGCCGAACGGCTTGAGCAGGGCTTCGGACAGCGAATGCCGATGGACGATGCCGCAAGGGCTGGCGTCGTCATCCAGTACCGCCAGCGAATTCAGGTTGGCCTGTTTGCGAAAGGCCTCAAGGACCTCGGCGGTAGGTGTCGACTGGCTTACCGAAGGCTGCGGGTTGAGCAGGGCCGAAAGGTCTGCGACTTCCTCGTTCAAGGGCGCACTGGTGATTTCGACCTTGGGCAACATGGCTCGGGTGTCGCGGGGCGGGCGCTCCTGCGGACGGGCCAGCAGGTAGCCCTGCACCAGGTCCACGCCCATGTCTTTCAGCGTCGCCAGTTCCTCCGGCAATTCGATGCCTTCGGCGATCACAATCGCTCGTGAGGCTTTGGCCATTTGCAGCATGGAGCCGACAAACTCGCGCTTGACCGCGTCCTGATGAATCCCGTCGATGAAATGCCGGTCAATCTTCACATAATCGGGCCGCAGCTCAGACCACAGGCGCAGGCTGGAATAACCGGCCCCCAAGTCATCCAGGGCAATCGAAAAGCCCATGTCGCGATAGTGGTGCAGCGCGTTGTACAGCAGGTCGAAGTCGTCGGTCGGCGTTTGCTCGGTCAGTTCGATCACCACATCTTTCGGCGCGATCTGATAGCGGCGCAGCATTTCCAGGGTGCGACCCGGCGGGTGCGATGTTTCGAGCAGCGATTCGGGGGAGACGTTGAGAAACAGTTTGCCGGGCAGTTTTTGCTGGCTGAAACGACGGCAGGCGCTGTCACGGCAGCTTAATTCCAGCTCACTCAGGCGCCCGGCGTGACGGGCAATGGCAAACAGGTTGAGCGGGGAGTGCAACGCGCTGTTGGAAGGGCCGCGAGTCAGGGCTTCGTAGCCCAGAATCCGGCGCTCAGACAGCGAAACGATGGGCTGAAACAAGCTGTGCAAGTCACCACGCGCCAGAATGGAACTCAGTGCGCTCAACTGTTCAGTCACGGTCATGGTCGTCTCGAGGGTGATAAAGAGGGCGCAATAAAAAGGGCTGAGCGCTTTCGCGTTCAGCCCCGTATTTCACGACAGCTTCATGACTGTTTGATGACGGTTGCTGCTAATCTGCCATCAATGAACCGGTCTTATTTCTTCGCAACAGTAGCGCTTAGTCCCAGGTAATCAATCAGAATTCGCCCGGTCTCGGCCAGGTAAGCGTCGTCCTCGGGTTTGGTCTTCTCGTCTTCTACCGGCAGCGCGTCTTCGTCTTCCTTCTTCAGCTCTTTCAGCGGCTCTTCACCCTTGGCCTTGCGGCGGGTGTTTTCCAGTGCGAGCTGCTTGCTTTCAATGGACGCATGTTCGGCGCGGCGGTCGGCTTCATTGAGGCTGACGGTCTTCTCGTTCATCAGCTTTTTGGCCAGCGCGAGGCGATCCTCGATGAACACGAACTCGGCGTCTTTCGACGAGCGTGCTTCATGACGTGCCTGCAACTGGGCAAGGAACGGCTTGAACGGATCGATCGCCGGTTTGATCGCGGGCTTGATACTGTCCCACGGCATGGCTTCAGGCAGCGCGCTCTCGCCAATTTCCTTGGTGTCGATCAGCGACGGGTAGGTGATGTCCGGCACGACGCCCTGATGCTGGGTGCTCTGACCGGACACCCGGTAGAACTTGGCCAGGGTCAGTTTCAGCTCGCCATGATTGAGCGGCTGAATGGTCTGTACGGTGCCTTTGCCGAAGGTCTGGCCACCGATGACCAGCGCGCGGTGGTAGTCCTGCATGGCGCCAGCGAAAATCTCCGACGCCGAGGCGGACAGGCGGTTGACCAGCAAGGCCATCGGGCCTTTGTAGAACGCGCCTTTGGCTTCGTCTTCCAGCACATCGACCTTGCCGTCGGCGTTACGCACCAGCACGGTCGGGCCTTTGTCGATGAACAGGCTGGTCAGCTCGGTCGCTTCCTGCAACGAGCCGCCGCCGTTGTTGCGCAGATCCAGCACCACGCCGTCGACCTTCTCGGCCTGCAGTTCGGTGAGCAGTTTCTTCACGTCGCGGGTGGTGCTCTTGTATTCCGGATCGCCAGCACGGTAGGCCTTGAAGTCCAGATAGAACGCCGGGATGTCGATGACGCCGAGCTTGTAGTCCTTGCCGTCCTGCTTGAGGTGCAGGATCGACTTCTTGGCCGCCTGTTCTTCAAGCTTTACCGCTTCACGGGTGATGGCGACGATCTTGCTGGTCTGGTCATTCGGCGCATTGCTGGCCGGAATGATCTCCAGACGCACCACGGAGCCTTTCGGGCCGCGGATCAGCTTGACCACTTCGTCCAGACGCCAGCCGATCACGTCGACCATTTCCTTGTCGCCCTGAGCAACGGCCACGATCTTGTCGGCGGGTGCGACCTGCTTGGTCTTGGCGGCCGGACCTGCCGGCACCAGACGCACGATTTTCACGTTGTCGTTGTCGCTCTGCAACACAGCGCCAATGCCTTCCAGCGACAGGCTCATGTTGATGTCGAAGTTCTCCGCGCTGTCCGGTGACAGGTAGTTGGTATGCGGGTCGTAAGACATGGCGAAGGTGTTGATGTAAGCCTGGAAGATATCTTCGGCGCGGGTCTGGTTCAGACGCGCCTGCTGATTCTTGTAGCGCTTGGTCAGGGTTTCCTGGATCTTCGCCGGGTCTTTGCCGGCGATCTTCAAGCGCAGGACTTCGTCCTTGATGCGCTTGCGCCACAGCTCGTCGAGTTCGGCTGTGTCCTTGGGCCATGCGGCGTCCTTGCGGTCCACCAGCAGGGTTTCCTTGGTATTGAAGTCGAGCTTGTCGACGCCTTTGCTCAATTCGGCCAGTGCGAAGTCCAGACGCGCCTTGATGCGGTCCAGATAGCGCTTGTAGATGGTGAAGCCCGGGTTCAGGTCGCCGCTTTTCAAGAAGTCATCGAACTGGAACTGCCACTTGTCGAATTCGGCAATGTCGCTGGCCAGAAAATAGCTGCGCGAGGGGTCCAGTTGCTTGATGTAGCTCTGATAAATAATCGCTGAACGCTTGTCGTCCAGGGGCGGCTTGCTGTAGTGATGTCGCTTGAGCAGCTCAACCACGTTGAGGCTGGCAATCACTTCGTCGCGATCCGGCTGAAGGTTATCCCAGCTGTTGGCGGCAAAAGTACTGGCTGACATCGGCAAAACGCTGAGGCCGACAAACAGTGCGAGGGCAGTGCTGGGGAATAGTTGCTTCATGCTGATTCGACGCGAGGACAATTGATAACGCATATTAGGCCGTCTGTGAGGTCGCCGGTTCCCTTGGACCCGGCCGCATAATGCAAAAGCCCGGGCAAACAGCCACGGGCTCAGTATGGACTCACTATGGAGGCACTGTGAAGGCATTGCAAGGCGTTGAAGGTCATGTGGAATGGGTCGAGGAGCCAAGTCCGGCCCTTGATGTGGGACAAGTACGTATCAAAGTTGCCGCGGCGGGTTTGAATCGCGCCGATTTGTTACAGCGCGAGGGCAAGTATCCGCCGCCGCCCGGCGTGACGGCGACACTGGGGCTGGAGTGCTCGGGAGTGATCGCGGAAGTGGGGCCGGGCACCTCTTGGCTGGTCGGCGACCGTGTCTGCGCGCTATTGGCAGGCGGGGCGATGGCCGAAGAAGTGGTGGTCGATGCCCGGCACGTGCTGCCGGTGCCTGAAGGGCTGTCGCTGCATGAGGCTGCGGCCATTCCAGAGGTGTATGCCACGGCGTGGCTGAACCTGTTTCAGCTGGCCGGTCTGAAGCCCGGTGAAAAGGTCTTGTTGCATGCGGGCGCAAGTGGGGTTGGTTCAGCCGGTATTCAGCTTTGCAAGGCGTTCGGCAACCCGGTGTGGGTCAGCGTTGGCTCGACCGAGCGTCTGGCGTATTGCGTCGAACTGGGCGCGCAGGGTGGCGTGGTACGCAGCGAAAGTCTGGAAGGTCTGAATGATTTCGCACCGTTCAACGTCATTCTTGACCCGGTAGGCGCCGGTTATGCCGAACTCAACGTCAAGCTGCTGGCGCTGGATGGCCGCTGGGTGCTGATCGGCGTCATGAGCGGACGCGACGCCAAAATGGACCTGGCGCATGTGCTGGGCAAGCGTATCCAGCTGATGGGCTCGACGTTGCGCAGCCGCGATGAAACGTTCAAGGCTGATCTGATCCGCGATCTGGGCCAGCACGTCTGGCCGCTGTTTACCGAAGGCCGCCTCAAGCCGCAACTGGCGAAATCCTTTGCCATCAAGGATGCCGAAGCGGCGTTCGCCGAGCTGGCGACCAACAAGGTGTCGGGCAAAATCGTGCTGGTGATCGACGAAAGCCTGGCCTGATTCGGAGAAAGCCTGATTCAGACCCAGGTGTGCACTGGCCAGCCAGCCTGCTGCGCATGCTCCAGCAACACAGGATCAGGGTTGACCACATTCGGGTGGTCAACCTTGAGCAGCAGGGGCAGGTCATTGCGCGAATCCGAATAGAAGCTCGCGCCTTCCAGGTTTTCCCCTTCGGCATCCAGCCATTCCATCAGCCGCGTGATCTTGCCTTCGCGGTAGGTCAGCACGCCGACCGTGGCACCGCTGTACACGCCATGTTGCACGTCCAGTTCGATACCCAGTACTTCGTCGATCCCCAGACGCGCCGCAATGGGCTTGACCAGGTGCACGCCCGACGCTGAAATCACCAGAATCCGGTCGCCTTTGGCGCGATGCTGCGCAATGCACTTGCAGGCGTCGCTGTAGATGATCGGCTCGATCACGTCCTCGACCCACGGGCCGACGAGGTGATCGACTTCTTCCGGGGTGCGGCCCGCCATGGGTTCCAGGCTGAACGCCATGAATTCTTCCATGGCCAGTTTGCCGGCGCTGTAAGCGTCCATCAGTTCATGATTGCGCTGCATGAAGGCTTCGGAATCGACCCAGCCCAGGCGACCCATCTGTTCGCTCCACAAGGTGGCACAGTCGCCACCGATCAGGGTTTCGTCCAGGTCGAAAATAGCCAGGGGCATGTGTTCTTATCCTCAGTGGTGGTTAAATCAGCTTCAAGCTTCAAGCTTCAAGCTTCAAGCGGCAAGTGAAAGCCAGGCGTTTGGTGTCATCAGTTCAGAACACACAACGCCGAAGGTTCGATGTTCAGCGTCACGCGTCGGCCGTCAGGGTGCAGGTCGTCGGCGCTGCGATTGAGCACGTCGACCACCAGCTCTACGCCACGCGCCTGTATCCGGTAGCGGATGACGTTGCCGAGCAGACTGTGACTGCGTATTTCCCCTTCCAGTTCGCCGGTCAGGCTCAATTGGATCGATTCAGGGCGAATGGCGACACGGCTGGCAATGGGGCGTTGCATCAGCCGCGTGGCGTCGGCGGCGTCCAGCAGGTTGTAGTTGCCGATGAAACCGGCGGCGAACACGTCCACCGGCGCGGTGTAGAGGGTTTCTGCGTCGCCACTCTGCACGATCCGGCCCTGGTTCATCAGGAAGATGCGGTCTGACATCGTCAGTGCTTCTTCCTGATCATGGGTCACGAAGATGGTGGTCAGGCCCAGTTCGCGCTGGATGGCGCGGATCTGTTCGCGCAGGTGTTTGCGAATCCGCGCGTCCAGTGCCGACAGCGGTTCATCGAGCAGCAGCAGGCGCGGGCGCGTGACCAGCGAGCGGGCCAGAGCGACACGCTGGCACTGGCCGCCGGACAACTGATGCGGATAGCGTTTGGCAAAATCATGCAGCTCGACCATCTGCAGAATCTCGGCGACGCGCCGGTGGCTTTCGTCGTCGCCGATCTTTTGCATGCGCAGGCCGAAGGCGACATTCTGTTCCACGGTCATGTTGGGGAACAGCGCGTAGCTCTGGAAGACCATACCGATCTGGCGCTTTTGCGGGGTCAGCGGCACCAGGTCATGGCCGTCGAGCAGGATACGCCCGCTGTTGACCGCGGTCAGCCCGGCGATGCAGCGCAGCAGCGTGGATTTACCGCAGCCGGACGGACCGAGCAGGGTGACGAACTCACCTTTTTCGATGCTGCAATTGATGTCGCTGAACACAACGGTGCTGGCGTAGCTTTTCTGCAGGTTTTCAATGCTGACAAAACTCATTTCAGTCTTTGTCCTTGTTCAGTCGATTGGCGGCCCAGGTCAGCACCAGCACGAAGAGGAAGTAGGAAATCACCAGTGCGCTGTTGAAGTGACCGCTGCTGTTGCGCATGTTGTTCAGGTACACCTGCAGCGTTTCATAGCGGGTGCCGACCAGCAGATTGGCGAATACGAACTCGCCGAACAAAAAGGAAAATGACAGCAGCAGGGCGATCATCAGGCCCTTGCGCAGGTTCGGCAGCACCACCAGAAAGGCCGCCTGCCAGGTGCTGGCACCGAGCAATTGCGCAGCGTCCATCAGGTCGGTCAGGTTGATCGCCTGCAGGTTGTTGGTGATTGCGCGGTACATGAAGGGCTGGGCGATGGTGAAATAGCAGCCGATCAGAATCCACGGCGTCCCGACCATGGCCATCGGCCCTGAGCCGTAGAGTTGTAACAGCCTCACTGACGACACCACCGGCGGCACGGCAAACGGCAGCAGGATCAGGATGTTCATCAGCCCGTCGAGACGCGGGAAGTAGTAATGCACCACGAACAGCAGCGGCAGGATCAGCACCACCGACAGTATCAGCGCGCCGAAGCAGACCAGCAGTGATTGACTGAACGCCGCCAGAAAGCGTGGATCGCTCCACAGTGCCACGTACCATTTGAAGGTCAGCCCGCTGGGCAGAATGGTCGCCGACCAACTGGTCGCAATCGAGTACAGAAACGTGCCGGCCAGTGGCAGCAAGAGAATCAGGAACAGCAGGTAGACCACGGTCTTGTGGTAAACCCCGGCAGGTCCTCGCTCAGCGCGCGACATGGTAGCTCCTTTTCAACAGCCACTGATGAACCACCGTTACCAGTGTCATGAGCCCGACCAGAATCATCGCCAGGGCACTGGCCATGTTCGGGTCCAGCGTGATGTCACCGGCCACCATCGCGGCAATACGGATCGGCAGCACGTTGAAGTTGCCGGTGGTCAGGGCGTACACCGTGGCATAGGCGCCCAGCGCATTGGCCAGCAGAATCACGAAGGTGCCCAGCAGCGCCGGGGTCAGCACCGGCAGGCCGATGTAGCGCCAGAACTGATAACTGCTCGCCCCCAGCAGCGCCGCCGATTCGTTCCAGTCCTCGCGTACAGCGTCGAACGCCGGGTAGAGCAGCAGCACGCCGAGGGGAATCTGGAAGTAGGTATAGAGGATGATCAGACCGGTCTTGGAATACAGATTGAAGTCATCAATGATCCCGGCCTGCTTGAGGATCAGAGTCAGCGCACTGTTGAATCCGAGCAGGATAATGAAGGCGAACGCCAGCGGAACACCGGCGAAGTTGCTGGTCATGTTGGCGAACGAATTGACGAAGTCCCGCAGCCGTGAATCCACTTTGCGCAGCGAATAGGCGCCCAGAATCGAGATCAGAATGCCGAACAGGCTCGACCAGAAGCTGATCTCGAGGCTGTACTGGATCGCCTGACGGTAGAACTTCGAGCTGAACGCCCGGACGAAGTTTTCCAGGCCCCAACCGGCGTCGCTTTGCAGGCTGTTGATCGCCACCCAGAGCAGCGGCGCAATCTGAAACACGATGAAGAACAGCGCAAACGGTATCAGGCACAGCAGGCCCAGCCATTTGCCCCGGGATAAGCGGATCAATTGAGAATCTCCTGACAGACCGGTTTGTCATGAGGGATGCCGAGCAGTGCGCAGATCGTGCCGCACAGCTCGGTCTGGCGCGGTGCTGCATCGACATTCAGGCTGAACGCATCACCAATGACGAACAGCGGCACTTCGCGCTCTTCCGGCAGCAGGCCGTTGTGTGAGCGGTCGTTGTTCATGCCATGGTCGGCGGTCACCAGCACCTGATAGCCCGCGTCCAGCCAGCGTTGCAGGTAGTCAGCCAGAATGATGTCGGCGTTGCGGGCGGTGTTGCGGTATTGCGCGGTGTCGAGGCCGTGCTTGTGCCCGGCGTCGTCGATATTCATCGGGTGAATCAGCAGAAAGTTCGGTGCGTGTTTCAGCCTCAGGCTTTCGGCGTCGGCGAACAGGTGCGAGTCCGGGTAGTGATCGGCCCAGTAGAACAAACCGTGCTGAATCGGCAGGTCGGGTGCGTCGGTGTGGCGGTCGCGTGCGGCGTCGAAGGGTGTGCGGTTGTACAGCTCGCTGACCCAGTGATAAGCCGCCGCTGCGGTGCTCAGCCCGGCGTCGCGGGCATAGTGAAAGATGCTGCGTTCGCGGGACAGGCGCGAGACGTTGTTGTGTACGATGCCGCTGTCGATAGGCGCGACCCCGGTCAATATGCATTCGTACAGCGGGCGTGAAAGGGCGGGCAGCTCGCACTCCAGCTTGTAGAGCGCGGCCCGGCCGGCATCATGCCAGGCTTGAAGGTGGCCCATCGCGTGGCGCGCCACTTCGTAATTGAGGCCATCGAGCACGATCAGGATAACGTTGTGTTTCATGGCGACTCGCTCGGGCGAAAGAGTGCGGGCGAGACTGGCTCGCCCGCGTCATACGACTCGATCCCTGAGTCGCAGTGGCGATCAGTTCATCTCGATGATGACTTGTTCTTGCCACTTCTGCGGCAGGGCTTTGGAGGTTGCCTCCCACTTATCCGCGTATTTGATCGGCTTGGCATTCTTGTACTGCTCTTGCGGCAGCAATTTGGCCTGGACGTCTTCAGGCAGTTTGAGGTGCTCTACACGAATCGGGCGTGCATTGCCTTCTGCCAGCCTGATCTGACCCGCATCGCTGAAGGTGTATTCACGCGCCAGCTTTGCGGCGTTCGGGTGCTTGGCGTACTTGTTGATGATCGTGGTATAGCCGGAAATCACCGAGCCGTCCGACGGGATCAGCACCACGTAATCATCGGGTTTGGTCATCTTGGCTTTGTAGCTCAGGCCGTTGAAGTCCCAGACCACACCGACTTCAATTTCGCCTTTCTCGATGGTCTGAATGGTCGGGTTGGCCAGCGACAGACGTTTTTGTTGAGCCAGCTTGGTGAACAGTGCCAGGCCCGGCTCGATATTGCTTTCGTCGCCTTTCATGGCAATGGCAGCGGCCAGTACACCGTTGGCAGCCTGTGCAGCGGTGCCTACATCACCGATGGAAACCTTGTACTTACCGGTTTCTAGGTCGGCCCAGCTTTTCGGGATTTCAGAACCGTGCAGCAGGTTCTTGTTGACGATAAAGGCAATGGTGCCGGTGTAGGCCAGCGCCCAATGGCCTTCCTTGTCCTTGGCCCAGTCCGGAATCTGCTCCCAGGTGCTTGGCTTGTAAGGCTGAGTTACACCCTTGTCTATCGCGATGGGGCCGAAGGCCGCACCTACGTCACCGATGTCAGCGCTGGCGTTGTCTTTCTCGGCATCGAACTTGGCGATCTCCTGGGCCGAACTCATGTCGGTGTCCATGTGCTTGAGGCCGTATTTGGCTTCCAGGTCCTTCCAGATGCCGCCCCAGTTGGCCCAGTCATCCGGCATGCCGGCGCTATTCACCGCACCTTCGGCTCTGGCGGCTGCTTCGAGGGTTTTAAGATCTGTCTCCGCAGCCATGGCCAGAGAACTCATTGCCATGGCTGAACCGAGGAGTGATGCCAACAAAAGATGTTTCATTCGGAGCTCCTGTGCACTTCTTTAGCAGAAGTGTTCATCGCGGAAGGTGTGGTCTAGTTCAGCAATACCTGAGCCAAGTTAGGCGGGTTGCATGACATTTTCGTGTCGAGAATGACGAAGTACGCCGTTTTTCATCTGGCCTAGCACTGCTTCGGGCTAAGCGTAGACCATTGCGAGGTGCCCGCTTCTCAAGGCTTTCAAGGCTTTTTCAGCGCTGTCTGGCATGGATTGTGATACGTCATGTCACAGCACCGTCATCTGCCCGGCCTAGGCTTGCAACGATGGAGTTAACAGCGGTTGCGGCACGAATGTGTGCTCCGCCAGAGGGCTGGTCTAGTCCAGGCAGGTACGGGAATGCGCGAAGATGTGCCACGGGCGGTAACTACTATCTGCAAGGCGTTGCAGGAACAGATAGAGCACGGTCTGTTGCCGCACGGCAGCAAACTGCCTGCCGAGCGCAAGCTCAGTGAGGTGTTCGGCACCACGCGCATTACCCTGCGTGAGGCCCTCCTGCAACTGGAGGCCCAGGGGCTGATCTATCGAGAGGAGCGGCGTGGCTGGTTCATCTCACCGCCACGGCTGGCCTATGACCTGATTCGGCGCAGTCATTTTCATGCGATGGTCTGCGCACAGGGCCGAGTGGCGCAGACCCAACTGCTTTCGGCCCGCCTGCAGCCGGCGTCGGCCATGATCTGTGAAATGCTGGAGCTGCCCGCGCTGTCGAGCGTGATTCAGATATGCCGCGCACGACGTATCGATCAGCGCCTGGTGCTGTACGTGGAGCATTACCTGAGGCCGGAATTGTTCCCCGGCATTCTCGAACATGATCTGAGCGAGTCGCTCACTGAACTCTACGCCCGATGTTACGACCTTCACTACGGCCAGGTGCGCTTCGACATGGTCCCCACCGCGCTGCACGCCGAAGCGGCTGCTGCGCTGAAGGTCTCGCTGGGCAGCCCCGGCCTGCGCATCGCGCGCGTCAATTACGATCGCAATGAACTGTTGATCGATTGTGATCTGGAGTACTGGCGCCATGATGCTATTCATGTGCGTGCGGCGGTGCAAGGTCACTGAAACTCAGCACTGCGCCCCCTCTGGCCGGACACTCATCGTGAGTGTTTTCCGCAGAGTTTGAGGATTCGTTAGTTGACTGTTTTTTATAAGAAAACGCTGTTGTCGGTCCTCGATCAGATGTTTTAGATACAGTCGGTTTCATAGAGTAAGCAGAATAAAGACGGCTGATTAACTAAAAAAATTAATGAAAATGGTTCTAGAATGCCTGATCGGGCAGGCGTAAATTAGTTGGTTTTTTTATGTGTTTTCTCAGGATTTTTATTTTGGTTTGTTAGGGAGGCGCTGATTTATTCGATTTTTCGTCCCTGCAACGCTCTGGAGGCCTTGATTTATCTGGGGGCAACAGCTGGGTTTTAGAATAAATCAGCGTCTCCTTAGATGAATTTTCTAAAAAAAGTTCGAATTAATTAATATTTACTAAAACAGTGTGGTAGGTTTTTAGTGCGAAAGGTTGCGCACTAGTTAGTTGGCTACGTGCGTGAGTTTCGGTTTTTGGATGTGAAGGCGTACACGGCAGTTGTCCTGTAAAGCCCTGCTCAATGAGTACGACTGCTTTTATTAAAAGGATCTATGAGGATGCTCTAATGACTCTCGAAAAGGCGTTAGTGTTGCGCACGTGTGCCAATAACATGGCCGATCATTGTGGTCTTGTATGGCCCGCGACAGGGGCCGTTGAATGCAAACACTGGCAGTCCACCCGAAAGCACGAGAATGGACTGGTGGGTTTGTTGTGGGGGGCTGGAACCAGCGCTTTTCTGAGTATGCATGCCGATGCGCGGTGGATTGTCTGTGAAGTTGCTTTAGCAGACATGATCGGCCTGGAAGAGTCGGGAATGGTCAAGTTTCCACGGGCCGAGGTGGTTCATGTCGGCGACAAGAGCAGTGCGTCGCACTTTATTTCGACGCATCAGTCCGACTGTGCATCACCCCCTGCGCCCGTTGTCGCAAACATCGTTTTGCCCATGGCAGATCACATTGTCAGTCACGAGGTATTCGACGTCGCGCTGATCAGCCGGGCGGATAATTCTGGGGGGCTACTGCCGGCCGCGACGCCGCAATCGTTGCAGACCGCTACTTACGGCGGCACGTTAAGTGGCGAAAACAACAGTCGGCTTATTGCTGGTTATGGAAGCACCGAGACGGCCGGTAACAACAGTGATCTGATTGCCGGGTATGGCAGTACAGGGACCGCTGGCTCCGACAGCTCGCTGGTCGCCGGTTATGGCAGCACTCAGACTGCAGGAGGTGAAAGCGCACTGACGGCGGGCTACGGCAGTACCCAGACCGCACGCGGAGGCAGCGACCTGACGGCAGGGTATGGCAGCACCGGCACGGCCGGTTCCGACAGCTCGCTGACTGCCGGTTATGGCAGTACGCAAACCTCGGGCGGGGACAGTTCGCTGACGGCTGGCTACGGCAGCACCCAGACCGCACGGGAAGGCAGCAACCTGACTGCGGGTTATGGCAGTACCGGGACGGCTGGTTCCGACAGCTCGCTGATCGCGGGTTACGGCAGCACTCAGACTTCCGGAGAGGACAGCTCGCTGACGGCGGGGTATGGCAGTACCCAAACCGCCCAGGAAGGCAGCAACCTGACGGCCGGGTATGGCAGCACCGGCACGGCAGGCTCCGACAGCTCACTGATCGCCGGGTATGGCAGCACCCAGACCTCCGGGGGAGACAGTTCGCTCACCGCCGGTTACGGCAGCACGCAGACTGCTCAAGAAGGCAGCAACCTGACGTCCGGTTATGGCAGTACCGGCACGGCAGGCGCCGACAGTTCTCTGATCGCCGGTTACGGCAGCACGCAAACCTCCGGCAGTGATAGTGCGCTGACGGCGGGGTATGGCAGTACGCAAACGGCCCAGCAAGGCAGCAACCTGACTTCTGGCTATGGCAGCACTGGTACGGCGGGCGCAGACAGTTCACTGATCGCCGGTTATGGCAGCACCCAGACCTCGGGAAGTGACAGCTCGCTCACGGCGGGCTACGGCAGCACGCAGACGGCTCGGGAGGGTAGTAACCTGACTTCCGGTTACGGCAGTACCGGCACGGCAGGCGCCGACAGTTCTCTGATTGCCGGTTATGGCAGCACCCAGACCTCCGGCAGTGACAGCGCACTGACGGCCGGCTACGGCAGTACTCAGACGGCTCAGCAAGGCAGCAACCTGACCGCCGGGTATGGTAGCACCGGCACGGCAGGCGCCGACAGTTCGCTGATCGCGGGATACGGCAGCACGCAGACCTCCGGCGCAGACAGCGCAATGACGGCAGGCTATGGCAGTACCCAGACGGCTCAGGAAGGCAGCAACCTGACGGCCGGGTACGGCAGCACTGGAACAGCAGGTGCCGACAGCTCGCTGATCGCCGGCTATGGCAGCACCCAGACCTCCGGCAGTGACAGCTCGCTTACGGCCGGTTACGGCAGTACGCAAACGGCTCAAGAGGGTAGCAACCTGACGGCCGGGTATGGCAGCACCGGGACGGCAGGCTCCGACAGCTCGTTGATTGCGGGTTACGGCAGCACGCAGACCTCCGGCGCAGACAGCACCATGACAGCGGGTTACGGCAGTACCCAGACCGCTCAGGGAGACAGCAACCTGACGGCCGGGTACGGCAGCACTGGAACAGCAGGTGCCGACAGCTCGCTGATCGCCGGTTACGGCAGCACCCAGACCTCCGGCAGTGACAGCTCGCTCACTGCGGGTTACGGCAGTACTCAGACTGCCCGGCAAGGCAGCGAACTTACGGCAGGCTACGGCAGCACCCAAACGGCCGGCGCCGACAGCAACCTTACTTCCGGTTACGGAAGTACCGGCACGGCTGGTCATCAAAGCTTCATCGCGGCGGGTTACGGCAGTACGCAGACGGCAGGCCACAAGAGCATTCTGACGGCGGGTTACGGGAGTACCCAAACGGCCAGAGACGGCAGCGACTTGATTGCCGGGTATGGAAGTACGGGCACGGCAGGTTCGGGCAGCTCGCTGATCGCGGGTTATGGCAGTACCCAGACAGCCAGTTACAGAAGCATGCTGACCGCCGGTTATGGCAGCACTCAGACCGCGCGCGAACTCAGCGATCTGGTTGCAGGTTATGGCAGTACGTCAACCGCCGGGTCGAACAGTTCGTTGATTGCCGGGTACGGGAGCACGCAAACGGCGGGCTTCAAAAGCATCCTGACTGCCGGTTACGGCAGTACCCAGACAGCCCAGGAGCGCAGCGACCTGGTCACCGGCTATGGAAGTACCTCGACCGCAGGCTATTCCAGCTCATTGATCGCGGGTTATGGCAGCACGCAGACCGCCGGTTACGAGAGCACATTGACCGCCGGTTACGGCAGTACCCAGACGGCACAGGACAGCAGCTCGCTCATCACCGGTTACGGAAGTACCTCCACGGCCGGTTATTCCAGCACGCTGATTGCGGGTTACGGCAGTACGCAGACCGCAGGCCACGAGAGTACGTTGACCGCCGGCTACGGCAGCACGCAGACGGCACAGGAACGCAGTGATCTGGTCACCGGCTACGGCAGCACCTCCACCGCAGGCTACTCCAGCTCGCTGATTGCGGGTTATGGCAGCACGCAGACAGCCGGTTACGAGAGCACATTGACCGCCGGTTATGGCAGTACCCAGACGGCCCAGGAAAACAGCTCGCTCACCACCGGCTACGGCAGTACGTCCACCGCTGGCTTCGCCAGTTCGCTGATTGCAGGCTATGGCAGCACTCAGACAGCAGGCTATGAAAGTACCCTCACGGCTGGATATGGCAGTACGCAAATTGCAGAACGTGGAAGTTCATTGACGGCGGGCTACGGCAGTACGGCAACTGCCGGAGAAGACAGTTCGCTGATTGCCGGTTATGGCAGTACCTTGACCAGCGGAATCAGAAGCCTGTTGACGGCGGGCTATGGCAGTACGCTGATCGCCGGGCTGCGCAGTGTCTTGATCGCAGGTTACGGCAGCAGCCTGACGTCGGGCATGCGCAGTACATTGACAGCAGGTTACGGCAGTAACCAGATTGCAAGTTATGGCAGTTCGTTGATTGCGGGCCATGAAAGTATTCAGGTTGCCGGGCACAAAAGCATGCTGATCGCCGGCAAGGGTAGTTCGCAGACGGCGGGATTTCGCAGCACGCTTATTGCCGGTGCGTTCAGTGTACAAATGGCCGGTGATCGCAGCAGGCTTATTGCCGGTGCAGACAGTAATCAGACAGCGGGCGATCGCAGCAAGTTGCTGGCGGGTAACAACAGTTATCTGACCGCCGGAGATCGAAGCAAACTAACCGGTGGCAATGACTGCACGCTAATGGCTGGAGACCAAAGCAAGTTGACCGCCGGAAAGAACAGCGTTCTGATCGCAGGCGCACGCAGCAAGCTTATCGGCAGTGAGGGCTCGACGCTTTCGGGGGGCGAAGACTCCACGCTTATCTTCAGGCTCTGGGATGGTAAGAAATACCGGCAACTGGTTGCCAAAACGGGAGAGAACGGCGTTGAGGCAGATATGCCTTATTACGTGAACGACGATGACGATATCGTCAATATGCCAGAAGACGACGCTGTTTAAAGCCGGTCACCCGTTCATGGGAAAGCACCGGTATTAAGTCATTGACAGGGTACGTCAATAGGGTGCGGGACATGGAGTCCCCTTTTCTACGTACAGAATTCACGGCGCTGTGCTCTTTTTTATTTCTCACTGGCGAACGCCGGATTTTTATTCTGACAGGCATCGATCGAACGCCCGCGGACGGTACACGGGAACAGCGCGCTGCCCCGAGACCGTTTGCGCCCTCACTGACTATGGCAGCTCGTGGCTGGCATAGAACGCGCCCAGTACCTTGACCAGATGCGCCAGGTCATGACTGCCAGCCAGTTCCCGAATCGAGTGCATCGCGAACGTCGGCAAGCCGATATCGACCGTGCGGATGCCCAGATGGCTGGCGGTGATCGGCCCGATGGTCGAACCACAGGCCATGTCGCTGCGCACCACGAAGCTTTGAACCGGGACTTCTTCGGCCATGCACAGGTGACGGAAGAAACCGGCCGTTTCGCTGTTGGTGGCGTAGCGCTGGTTGCTGTTGACCTTGATCACTGGCCCGGCATTGAGTTTCGGGCCATGGTTGGCGTCGTGTCTGTCGGCATAGTTGGGGTGTATGCCGTGCGCGTTATCGGCGGAGATCATCAGTGACTTCTGAATGGTCCGCACGTAGTCCTCGCTGCTGGGCAGCAGGCGCCGGACGATCTGTTCCAGCATGGCACCGTCTGCGCCACAGGTAGAGGACGAGCCGACTTCTTCGTGGTCAGTGCAGACCAGCAGCGCAGTTTCGTCGCTGTTGCTGTTGAGCAATGCTTGCAGCCCGGCAAAGCACGACAGCAGGTTGTCGAGCCGGGCGCCAGCGAGAAAATCGCCATTGAGACCGACAATCGCCGCGCTCTGGGTGTCGTAGAAGCTCAACTCGTAATCAAGCACCACGTCGGCGTTCAGGCCATGTTCGCGTGCCAATTGGTCAGTCAGCAGCGCGCGGAAGTCTGCGCGCTCATCACCCGCCACTTGCGCAAGAATCGGCGGCAGCTCGGTCTGGGGATTGATCGCCCGGCCTTCGTTGACGGTGCGATTGAGGTGAATGGCCAGATTGGGGATGACCGCAATCGGCAGTTTGAAGTCGATCAGTTGGCTTTCGACCTTGCCATCGCGGCGGAACGTAACCCGCCCGGCCAGCGACAGATCGCGATCAAACCACGGTGCAAGCAGTGCGCCGCCATAGACTTCGACCCCCAGTTGCCAGAAACCCTGACGTTGCAGCTCGGGCTGCGGCTTGACCCGCAGGCACGGGCTGTCGGTGTGCGCGCCGACCATGCGGATGCCGCCGGTCAGTGGTGACTGGCGACCCATTCTGAACGCAACAATGGAGGAGTCATTGCGCGTGACGTAGTAACGTCCTCCGGTTTCTATGGCCCAGGTGTCACGCTCGTCCAGCCGCTGAAACCCGGCAGCTTCGAGGTGTTGCACGAGGGTGGCTGTGGCGTGAAAGGGGGTAGGGGAAGCCTTGAGGAAATCGATGAGGCCTTTGTTCAACTCGTCGCGCATAAATAGCTCCAGACAGCAATGATGCGAGTTTACCGCATTGGCTCATTCGCTGCCTTGGGTTGCGCTTAGCGCGATACACAAGCCCAACTGATTCTTGTGTCACTTCACTCCGCGTTTGCATGGATTTCGTGACGCTACGCGTCATACATCTCCGATGCGGCGCAACGTTATGCCTGTCCCGCTGCCACTACCACAAAATGCTTTTTGATCACGATTGCACTAACGACGCAGATTGCGACGTAAGTGACGGCTGAGTCCTGGCGCTGATCCGGGGGATGCGAGGCAGGACGCCGAGCAAGCCGCACCGGGCCATGGATGGCCCGTTGCGGCGACCGCCGGATCGGTGTCAGGACGAAGGAACCCGACGAAGTCGGGCCGGAAACGGAGCCGGGATTTTGGTTACTTTGATCCTTCAAAGTCACTCGCCGAGGGGCGAAAAGGTGCCTTGAGCCATGAACAGGCACCACTGACATCTCAGAACTGCTGTGTGACGCAGAGCGTCACGAGAGGCATTACCACGCGGAGTGGGAACGAGAAAAGAATATGTGCGTTCCTGCCTGCAAGCGCGCAAACCCTTGCATTGCGCGGCACAACTCAATGACCGTTCAAAACGGCGCAGGGCACTCGAAAGTCAGGCGCTCGCCAGTGCCCGGATGCGTGAAGCTCAGCATGCTGGCGTGCAGGCACAGGCGCGGATAGGCCGCCAGCGCTTCGGGATGGGCGTACAGACCATCGCCCAGCAGCGGATGCCCGATCGACAGCATGTGCACACGCAATTGATGCGAGCGGCCGGTGATCGGTGTCAGTTCGACCCGGCAGTACGTGTCATGCCGCTCGATAACCTTCCAGAACGTCAGCGCATGCTTGCCGCCTTCGTGATCCACCACATGGCGCGGCTTGGTCGGCGGGTCGTAACGCAACGGCAAGTCGATACTGCCGCTGTCCAGCGACGGCTGACCCCAGCACAGTGCGGTATAGGCTTTTTCGGTCTCGCGGTCATGAAACTGACGCGACAGCTCGCGATGCGTGTCGGCGTCACGCGCCAGCAGGATGATGCCGGACGTTTCCCAGTCCAGACGATGGACGATGCGGGCTTCAGGGAAACCGTTTTCCTGCAGGCGGGTAATCAGGCAATCCTTGTTGTCATCGGCACGGCCGGGGACGGAAAGCAGCAGGGTGGGCTTATCGATCACCAGAACGGCAGCGTCCTGATGGATGATGCGGATGTTCGACAACGGCATGCAACGGCCTCGAAACGCTAGAAACGGCAACGGCGGTAAAGGCGCGGCTTCCAGAGAAGTGCGCCGATACCGCCGCCAGCGATTGCCTGATCAGCGATCGGGCAGGGTGATATTGAGTTCCAGAATCGAACAGCTGCCCTGGCTTTCCAGAGCGACCTGAACCTGATCGGACTCGATATTGACGTATTTACGGATCACTTCCACCAGCTCTTTCTGCAGGGCAGGCAGGTAGTCCGGCGTACTCCGCTGGCCACGTTCGTGGGCAACGATGATCTGTAGACGCTCTTTCGCGACCGAGGCCGTGCTTTCTTTTTTGCGGTCACGAAAGAAGTCAAAAATATTCATCATTTACCCCCGAACAGACGTTCAAAGAATCCTTTCTTATTCACATCCAGAAAACGGTGCTCAAGTGTCTTGCCCAGCAAGCGGTCGACCGCATCGCTGTACGCCTGACCGGCATCGCTCTGGTCATCCAGAATAACCGGCACGCCCTGGTTGGACGCTTTGAGAACCGCCTGGGATTCGGGAATCACGCCCAGCAGGGTCACCGCGAGGATTTCCTTGACGTCTTCCACGCCCAGCATCTCGCCCTTGCTCACACGCTCAGGGTTGTAGCGTGTCAGCAGCAGGTGTTCCTTGATCGGGTCCTGGCCCAGCTCGGCGCGACGCGATTTGCTGGCCAGCAGGCCCAGCATGCGGTCGGAGTCGCGTACCGACGAAACTTCCGGATTGGTCACGACAATCGCTTCATCGGCGAAATACATGGCCAGATGAGCACCGGTCTCGATGCCGGCCGGCGAGTCGCAAACCACGTATTCGAAGGTTTCCTTCAATTCCATGAGGACTTTTTCTACGCCCTCCTTGGTCAGTGCATCCTTGTCACGGGTCTGGCTGGCGGCCAGGACGAACAGGTTTTCGATCTTCTTGTCCTTGATCAAAGCCTGTTGCAGGTTGGCTTCGCCATTGACCACGTTGACGAAGTCATACACCACGCGACGCTCGCAGCCCATGATCAGGTCGAGGTTACGCAAGCCGACGTCGAAGTCGACGATGACAGTCTTGTGGCCACGCAGTGCGAGACCTGTACCGATGGCGGCGCTGGTAGTGGTCTTGCCCACACCACCCTTGCCGGATGTAACAACGAGAATCTTGGCCAAGGTGAATCACCCCTAGATGAAAAAGGACAGTTAGTCCTGAGAAGCATCTCGTGACGCAACGGGGGTCGAAGTATTCTGGAAATCAACAGGCATGGTCCTGGAAAGCTAGCACCCGGCTACTACTTTCAACTCATATGCCGACTGAAAAACAATGCTTTCAGGATTTCCTACAGCCTTGACGACCTTTTCGTGGCGAAACAGAGACACTTTGAAAATTGCGGCAGTATCCGTTAAAGACGAATGATGTTCAACACATCACCCGAAAGGCTTATCTGGACCGGCGAACCCCATAACGGGTCGCGGCGCAGGTCCTCGGAGACCTTGTACTGCCCGGCGATCGAAATCAGCTCGGCGCTCAGTTGCTGGCAGAAGATCCGTGCCCGCGTGTCACCCTTGATACCCGCCAGTGCCCTGCCGCGCATCGGGCCGTACACATGGATGTTTCCATCGGCCAGAAGTTCCGCACCGGGACTGACTGGCGCAACCACCACCAGATCGCCACCCTGGGCATAAATCTGCTGACCGCCGCGTACAGGCGCGGTAATCAACCGGGTTGGCTTGATGACCGGTTCTGGCGGTTTTTCCGGAATTTTCTTCGGCGCCTCGGCTTCGACCGGGTCCAGTACGCGCTCACGGGCGCCGGACGGCGGGAGTACCGGCAGGTCGACGGCGATGGCGGCGGCGATGTCTTCGATGCGATTGGCGCGAATCGCCAGGGTGCGCAGGCCGTGCTGGCGACAGATACGCACCAGACCGGGCAAATCCACCGGGCCTTCGTGCGGTGCGAGCTTGTCGAGCGCCAGAATCAGCGGTGTATTGCTGAAGAAGTTGGGGGCCTGCGCCACTTTCGCCGCCAGTTGCCTGTCGAGCGCTTCGAGATTGGCTCGGGTCAGCTCCATCACGGTGATGGCGAGCATGCTGCCCTTGAGCTGAAATACGGGTTCCGGGTTTTGCGATTCAATCTGGCTCATGGTTGATATACACAACAGCTTGTCGCTAAAAGTGCCGAGACTTATAGCGAGAACGCCCGCGAGCCGCAAGCGGGTCGAACCGTTGTAGAATGCGCGGCCTTTGTTCTGACGGAAGCCCAAATGGATCGCCCGCGCTTTAAAGCCAGTTTCCTTCATCCCCGTTTCTGGCCGTTGTGGCTGGGGCTGGGGCTTTTATGGCTGGTTGTTCAGTTGCCGTTTCGGGTCCTGCTGGTCATGGGGCGTGCGCTGGGCGCGCTCATGTATCGCGTGGCCACTGATCGAAAAAATATCGCTTCACGCAATCTGGAGCTGTGTTTCCCGCATTTGTCGGCTGACGAGCGCGAGCGCCTGTTGAAAGAAAACTTTGCCTCCACGGGCATCGCCTTCTTTGAAATGGCCATGAGCTGGTGGTGGTCCAGAAAACGCCTGGCAAAGCTGGCACAGGTTGAAGGGCTTGAACACCTGCAACAGGCTCAGCAGAGAGGCGAGGGCGTGATTCTGATGGCGTTGCACTTCACCACGCTGGAGATCGGCGCGGCGCTGTTGGGCCAGCGACACACCATCGATGGCATGTACCGCGAGCACAAGAGCCCGCTGTTCGACTTCATTCAGCGTCGCGGGCGCGAGCGTCACAACCTCGACTCACTGGCCATCGAGCGCGACGATGTGCGCGGCATGCTCAAGTTGCTGCGCGCCGGGCGGGCCATCTGGTATGCGCCGGATCAGGACTACGGCGCCAAGCAGAGCGTGTTCGTGCCGCTGTTCGGTATTCAGGCAGCAACTGTCACTGCCACCAGCAAATTTGCCCGACTGGGTCGTGCGCAAGTGGTGCCCTTCACCCAGCAGCGTCTGGCCGATGGCAGCGGTTATCGGCTGGTGATTCATCCGCCGCTGGAAGATTTTCCGGGTGAAAGCGACGAAGCCGATTGCCTGCGCATCAACCAGTGGGTAGAAAAAGCCGTGACCGAATGCCCGGAACAATATCTTTGGGCCCATCGACGTTTCAAAAGTCGACCGCCCGGTGAACCGAAGCTATACAACAAGCATAAATAAATAGCGTCTTCGATCACCGAGGTCAGTTGTAGATGCCAGAACCCGCCGTTGTGAGCAGTGCTGTGAGCAGTCAAGTCGAGCCCGTGACCGGGCTCATTCTGTCAGGTGGCGGTGCACGTGCCGCTTATCAAGTGGGGGTTCTTGCAGGTATCGCCGACCTGTTGCCTGCCGGGTCGCCCAATCCCTTTCCGGTCATCGTCGGCACCTCGGCAGGCGCGATCAATGCCGTGAAACTGGCCAGCGGCGCGTTGCATTTTCGCATTGCCATCCACCAGTTGACGGAGTTCTGGCAGTCATTTCGCAGTCATCAGGTGTTGCGCAGCGATTGGTCCGGGGTGATTCATCAGGCCAGCCGGTTCTTCGGGCGTAATATTCCGGTAGCCTTGCTCAATAGCTCACCGTTGCGCGATCTGCTCAACGAGCGTCTGGATTTTTCCGGGATCGAAGCGGCCATCGATGCTCATCACCTGCGTGCGGTGGCGGTGACCGCCTTCGGTTACGAGTCGGGGCAGGCAGTCACGTTCTATCAAGGTCGGGGCACTATCGAACCCTGGCTGCGTCATCGACGTATTGGCCGTCCGACGCAACTCAGCGTCGATCATCTGCTCGCCAGTTCGGCCATTCCCTTGCTGTTCGCCCCCGTGATGCTGGATCAGGAATATTTTGGCGACGGCGCCGTGCGGCAGTCGGCACCGATCAGCCCGGCGCTGCACCTGGGGGCCAATCGCGTGCTGGTGGTCGGCGTCAGCGGTAACCCGCGCGGGCTCAAGACCGACAGGCCGGCACCGCGTCCGCCGAGCGGCGTGCAGCCTACGCTGGCGCAGATCAGCGGTCACATGCTCAACAGCACGTTCATCGACAACCTCGAAAGCGATATCGAATTGCTGGAACGGCTGAACATGGCCAGTGCGCTGCTGCCCGATGATCAGATCAGGCAGCCGGGCATGGAGCCGGTTGAAGTGCTGGTGATTTCCCCAAGCCGTCCACTGGATGAAATCGCCGCCCGGCATCGTCGCGAACTGCCGCCAGCACTGCGTACCTTCATGCGCGGCCCGGGTGCAACCAAAAGCAGCGGCGCCAGTGTCCTCAGTTATCTGCTGTTCGAGTCGGGCTATTGCAGCGAGTTGATCGAGCTGGGCCGCCATGATGCGCTGGCTCAGGGCGCTGAGCTGAAGCGGTTCTTGAGGCTGGCCTAGGGTCTGTTCCCGTTTCATCGCGGCTCGCGATGAAACGGGAACAGACCCTGGTGTGAGCGAGAATCCGGATCGAACACCGGGTTCTCGGTCATGTCGGTAAAGGACGCGCGTCAAGCCGTCAAACGGTCTTCCCGAAAGTCGCGAAGCGCCTGTTCGATCTCTTCCCTGGTGTTCATCACAAACGGCCCGTATTGCACGATCGGTTCACGCAAGGGCTTGCCTGCAATCAACAGCACCCTTGCACCGCCGGCACTGCCGATCTGCAATGCGCCTTCGTCGGACAAGCGCGCCATCTGGCGCATGCCAATCGGTTGATTGCTGCCCGCAACCTCGATACTGCCCTCATACACATACAGCAACGCGCGGTGGCCTGCGGGCACGACCGGGCTGATGTGGCTGCCGGCCGGCAGGTGAAAGTCCAGATAAAGCGGTTCGGTGTCCGGGCGCTGCACCGCACCTGCCTGGCGAACAGCGCCGTCGTCGAAATGACCCGCGATCACCACCACCTCGATACCGGACTCGGTGGTCAGGCGGGGTACGTTTTCCGGCTGGATATCCTGGTAACTGGCTTCGTTCAGCTTGTTCTTGCCCGGCAGGTTCAGCCACAGCTGAAAGCCGCGCATGGTGCCTTCTTCCTGCTCAGGCATTTCGCTGTGGATGATTCCGCGCGCGGCAGTCATCCACTGCACGCCGCCACTTTGCAACAGGCCGACATTGCCCATGTGGTCTTCATGCCGCATGCGTCCTTCGAGCATATAAGTCACGGTCTCGAAGCCACGGTGCGGATGGGGCGGGAAGCCTGCGATATAGTCATCGGGCTGGTCCGAGCCAAACTCGTCGAGCATCAGGAAAGGGTCGAATTGCTCGACGCCCTTGCCGCCAAACACGCGTGTCAGACGCACACCTGCGCCGTCCGAGGCAGGTTGGCCCGCGTGGATGGACAGCACTTTACGAAATTGAGTCATGAAAACAGAGCACTCCTGATCAGGTGACAGTGAGTGTCATGGTATGCTCGCGTTATCGATAAACAGATTCAAATCCCGGAACGAAATAATCGTATTTATCGATAGGTCAACTGAGCTGAGCGGTAATGGCGGGGGAGAACAAAGGCTGCCAAAGCAGCCTCGGCAAGTCAGTGGGTGCTGCCTTGCGCAGACATCGCCAGTAGCTGTTTTTCCTGATTCCAGTCAAATGGCTCGTCGTTCTGCTCTGCTTCGTAACGGCGCTCTTCGAGTGCCTGATACAACTCGATTTCGTCATCCGGCATGAAGTGCAGGCAGTCACCGGCAAAAAACCACAGCAGGTCGCGAGGCACCAGATGGGCGATCTGCGGGTAACGCTGAATCACCTGACACAGAATGTCCTGCCCCAGATACTGGCTTTCAATCGGGTCCAGCGGCAGTTGTTCGACCAGATCGTCGAAGCGCTCCATGAACAGCGCATGACTTTCTTCCGGAACCTGCTCGGCCTCGCCCAGCGCGACCAGAATGCTGCGCAGATGAGCCAGCAGCCCTAGTTGGTAGTCGAGAGTGGCGTCGGCCATCGGGTATTCCTCAAATGCAAAAACAGGCGCGAGAGTATAAAGCCCTGCGCGCCTGCTGTGGTGGTTGACCTGATGGTTAGCGGATTTTGCCCGCGGTCAGGGTCAGTTCTTCCTTGTCGAAATCATCCACATCGATCACCACACGCCGCGCTGCCTCGGCGGCCCGCAGGGTCTGAACTTCATCGGCCTGCAACACGCCGAGGCGCAATGCCGCGTCGATGGCGTGTTCGCCTGCTTCGGGTTTGACTTGGCCACTCTTGAGCGCTACTTGCAGTTTCTTGTGCAGCGGGTACGCAGTGCTCAGCAGGTCGACGGCATGCTGCAGGGCGCCAACCGGATCTTCTGCCGATTGCGGGCGATAGCAGCCAGCCAGCAACTCTTCCAGCGTTGGATCACCCTTGCTGCGGCCCAGCACCTGGGCAACTTCGGCGTCCAGCTTGTCCGACGGCCCTTTGTGGCGGCGGCCGAACGGAAATACCACGGCGCGCAGCAACCCGCCGAGAATCCGGTTGGGGAAGTTGCTGAGAATCTCATCCATCGCGCGTTCCGAATGGCCGAGGCTTTCTTCCATGGCCCAGCGAAACAGCGGGCTCATGTGATCCGGCGAGCCGAGATCGTGATAACGTTTGAGGGCTGCCGAGGCCAGATACATGTGGCTGAGCACATCGCCGAGACGTGCCGACAGACGTTCGCGGCGCTTCAGTTCGCCGCCCAGCAGCATCATGCTCAGGTCCGCCAGCATCGCGAATGCAGCCGCCTGACGGTTGAGCGCGCGGAAATAACCCTGGCTTAGGCTGTTGCCCGGCGCGCGTTCGAAGTGGCCGAAGCCCAGATTGAGAATCAGCGTGCTGGCCGCATTGCTGACTGCAAAGCCAATGTGCTTGAGCAGCAGGGTGTCGAACTCGGCCAGCGCCTGTTGTTTGTCTTCACGCCCGGCCAGCGCCATCTCCTTGAGTACGAACGGATGGCAGCGAATGGCGCCCTGACCGAAGATCATCAGGTTGCGCGAAAGAATATTAGCGCCTTCAACGGTGATGAAGATCGGCGCGCCTTGCCAGTTGCGGCCCAGGTAGTTGTTCGGGCCCATGATGATGCCCTTGCCGCCATGCACGTCCATCGCGTGGCCAATGCACTCGCGGCCACGCTCGGTCAGGTGGTACTTGAGGATCGCTGACAGTACCGATGGCTTTTCGCCCAGATCGACTGCATTGGCGGTCAGCATGCGCGCACTGTCCATCAGCCAGGCGTTGCCGCCGATGCGCGCCAGCGCTTCCTGAATCCCTTCAAAGGCCGACAGCGGTACATTGAATTGCTCGCGTACTTTGGCGTACTGGCCGGTGACCAGGCTGGTGTACTTGGCCGCGCCGGTACCCACGGCAGGCAACGAGATCGAGCGACCCACCGACAGGCAGTTCATCAGCATCATCCAGCCTTTGCCCAGCATTGGCTGACCACCGATCAGGTAGCTCAGCGGCACGAACACGTCTTTGCCCGAGTTGGGGCCGTTCATGAACGCAGCGCCCAGCGGCAGGTGACGACGACCGATTTCGACGCCCGGCGTGTCAGTCGGGATCAGCGCCAGGCTGATGCCCAGGTCTTCTTCCTCGCCCAGCAAGTGCTCAGGGTCGTAAGCCTTGAACGCCAGACCGAGCAGGGTCGCCACCGGGCCGAGGGTGATGTAGCGTTTTTCCCAGGTCAGGCGCAGGCCGATGACTTCTTCGCCTTGCCACTGGCCTTTGCAGATGATCCCGGTGTCAGGCATCGCACCGGCATCGGAACCGGCGAGCGGGCCGGTCAGGGCGAAGCACGGAATATCATCGCCACGCGCCAGACGCGGCAAGTAGTGATTGCGTTGTTCGTCGGTACCGTAATGCAGCAGCAACTCCGCAGGGCCTAGGGAGTTGGGGACCATCACGGTGGACGCCAGGTCGCCGCTGCGGGTCGCCAGTTTCATCGCCACCTGAGAATGCGCGTAGGCCGAAAAGCCTTTGCCGCCGAACTCTTTGGGGATGATCAGGGCGAAAAAGCCGTGCGTTTTCATGTGCGCCCAGGCTTCGGGCGGCAGGTCCATCGCCTGACCGATCTCCCAGTCGCTGACCATCGCGCAGAGCTCTTCGGTCGGGCCGTCAATAAAGGCCTGTTCTTCCTCAGTCAGTTGGACCTTTGGATAAGCCAGCAACTTGTCCCAATCCGGACGACCGCTGAACAGTTCGCCGTCCCACCAGACCGTCCCGGCGTCGATCGCGTCGCGCTCGGTTTCCGACATGGGCGGTAACACTTTCTGGAACCAGTTGAACATCGGTGCAGTGAAATGCTTGCGGCGCAGATCAGGCAGTATCAACGGTATGAATACCGCCAGCCACAGCAACCAGAACACTGTCAGCAACCATCCCGGCGCGTGGCTGAACATGCCCATCGCCAGCAAATAGACAGCCACCACGCCAAGCGCCGGAAGCGGGTCGGTACGTCGATGAGCCAGCCAGGCAATGCCGACGACCAGCACTACAATCCACAACAACAGCATAGGTATTCCTCCATGATGACAGCCGTCTCGGCAGCTATCAGGAAACTGGTCGCCAGGCAGTGGTGGGGCGACAACGATAGTGACCCTCGCTTGACGAGGAAGTTGCCGCAGGATAAGGGTAGACTGGCGTGTGGTTGGTTTCAGGACATTACTGATCAGCACACTATCGTTCAGTGCGATGCATTCAGTGGCATCCATGTCAGTGGCATTCATTGTTCAGTGCTATGCGAGGGGAACGCAATGCTCAAAATCTGGGGACGGAAAAATTCCAGCAACGTGCGCAAGGCACTCTGGATTGCCGAGGAAGTCGGGGTTCGGTACGAAACGCAGGATGCCGGTGGCGCATTCGGGCTGGTCAACGAAGCGCAGTACAGGGCTAAAAACCCCAACGGCCGTATTCCGATGATCGAAGACGGCGACTTTGTGCTCTGGGAGTCCAATGCCATCGTGCGTTATCTGGCAGCACGCCATGCCCCGAATTCCGACCTTTATCCGGCGGATCTGCAGGCGCGTGCCCTGGCTGACAAGTGGATGGACTGGACCACATCGACCATTGCCGCCCCGTTCAGCCCGCTCTTCTGGGGCGTGGTGCGAACGCCGGCCGACAAACAGGACCGGGCAGCCATCGAGCAAGGCATTCAGACGCTGCACGGGTTGCTGCTGGTCGCCGATGAAGCACTTTCCCGTCAACCGTATCTGTCCGGTGAGGCATTCGGCATGGGGGACATTCCCTTGGGCTGCTTTGCCTACGGCTGGTTCGAAATGCCGATTGAACGCCCGCCGCTGCCTCACCTCCAAGCCTGGTATGAACGTCTCAAGACCCGCCCGGCATATCGCAAGGCGGTGATGAGCCCGTTGACCTGATGGTGCTCGGCTGGCGTCATGTCCGGCGCTTGATATGTACTATTAACAGATGTGTCTGTACTTGAACCGCCCGGCCGAGCACCATTGCCGGGCTGGGTCGTTACGGACGATGGCTGTTTCCAGTCAGATTCATTTCCTTTTTCCTGATGGGTATTTCTTCCGATATGTCTTCTGCTCTGTCCATTCGGCAGCTCACCAAAACCTACGGCAACGGTTTCCAGGCCTTGAGTGGCATCGACCTGGACGTGGCTGAAGGTGATTTTTTCGCGTTGCTTGGCCCTAATGGCGCCGGCAAATCCACCACCATCGGTGTCATCTCGACGCTGGTCAACAAGACCAGCGGAACGGTGAACATCTTCGGCCACGATCTGGATCGCGAGCCTGCTGCGCTCAAACGTTCCATTGGCGTGGTGCCGCAAGAGTTCAACTTCAACCAGTTCGAGAAGACCTTCGACATCGTCGTGACTCAGGCCGGCTACTACGGCATTCCGGCGAAGATCGCCAAGGAGCGCGCCGAGCAATATCTGACCCAGCTGGGCCTGTGGGACAAGCGCGACGTGCCTTCGCGTTCGCTGTCCGGCGGCATGAAGCGGCGCCTGATGATCGCCCGCGCGCTGATTCACGAGCCGCGCCTGCTGATCCTCGATGAGCCCACTGCGGGCGTTGACATCGAACTGCGCCGCTCGATGTGGACCTTCCTCACCGAACTGAACAAGCAGGGCATCACCATCATCCTGACCACCCACTACCTGGAAGAGGCCGAGCAGCTGTGCCGTAACATCGGCATCATCGACCACGGGGTGATTGTGCAAAACACCGGGATGAAGCAATTGCTCGCCACTCTGACCGTCGAGACGTTCGTGCTGGACCTCAAGGAATCCTGGCAGAGCGCTCCGCAGTTGCCCGGCTTTCCCTGCCGCCTGCTGGACAGCCACACGTTGGAGGTCCAGGTCGACAAGCATGTCGGCATCACCGCGTTGTTCAGCCAGTTGGCGTTCCAGAACATCGAAGTGCTGAGCCTGCGCAATAAATCCAATCGTCTCGAGGAGCTGTTTGTGTCTCTGGTTGAAAAGAACCTGGCGAAGGTGGCGCTATGACTGTACAAAACGGCGAACTGCGTCCCAACCTGGTGGCCCTGAAAACCATCGTCTATCGCGAAATCCACCGTTTCATGCGGATCTGGCCGCAGACCCTGCTGCCGCCAGCGATCACCATGGTCCTGTACTTCGTGATCTTCGGTAACCTGATCGGCCGCCAGATCGGTGACATGGGCGGCTTCACTTACATGCAGTACATCGTGCCCGGCCTGATCATGATGTCGGTGATCACCAACTCCTACGGCAACGTGGTCTCCAGCTTTTTCGGCGCCAAGTTTCAGCACTCCATCGAAGAACTGATGGTCTCGCCGGTTTCGCCGCACACCATCCTGGTCGGTTATGTCCTGGGCGGCGTGCTGCGCGGCCTGATGGTGGGCTTCATTGTCACCCTGTTGTCGATGTTCTTCACCGACCTGCAAGTGCATCACCTCGGCGTAACCATCATCGTGGTCGTGCTGACGGCGACGATCTTCTCGCTGCTGGGCTTCATCAACGCCGTGTTCGCACGCAACTTCGACGACATCTCGATCATCCCGACCTTCGTTCTGACCCCGCTGACCTACCTGGGCGGCGTGTTCTACTCGATCAACCTGCTGCCACCGTTCTGGCAGACCGTCTCGCTGGCCAACCCGGTCCTGCACATGGTCAACGCCTTCCGCTACGGCATTCTGGGCGTCTCCGACATCAAGATCAGCATCGCCCTGGCATTCATGATCGTCGCGACCCTCGTACTGTATGTCGGTTGTGCACGGCTGCTGGTGAGCGGGCGTGGTATGCGTCAGTAACACATCGGCCTCGACCCGCCATGACGGCGGGTCGGCAGGTGTCGCTCCTCTTCCTTTCAAATGCTGCAACACTCCATCCCTACTGACGTTTCGATACTGCGCTAATCCTTAACGCTTTCCGCCTCAAGGATCCATCATGCGCACAGGGATGATCGCGCTCGCGCTGGGGCTGGTGGCCTTGCGTTTTCTGCCTGCCTTGCCGCCGACCTTGCTGTTGCTGCTGATGCCGGTGGTGGCATTGATGCTGCTGCCGTTTCGTACCTATCCAGTGGCGCTGTTTCTGCTCGGTTTCACGTGGGCGTGCGTTTCGGCGCAGTGGGCATTGAATGATCGTCTGTCGCAGCGGCTGGATGGGCAGACGTTGTGGGTGCAAGGCAAGGTGGTCGGGCTGCCGAGTGTCGCCGAGGGCGTGGTGCGTTTCGAGCTGGAGGACGCCCGCTCACGGCGAGCGACGTTACCTGCGCTGATGCGTGTGGCCTGGTACGGCGGTCCCGAGATACGCAGTGGCGAGCGCTGGCGTCTGGCGGTCAAACTCAAGCGTCCTGGCGGGCTGGTCAATCCGGATGCCTTCGATTATCAGGCCTGGTTGCTGGCGCAGCGTATCGGTGCGACCGGCACTGTGGCAGACGGCCAGCTGCTGGCCCCGGCGCGTGGGGCGTGGCGCGACGGCATTCGACAGCGGTTGCTGGCGGTCGATGCGCAGGGCCGGGAAGGCGGGCTGGCCGCGTTAGTGCTGGGCGATGGCTCGGGTTTGTCGCGCACCGACTGGCAGGTGCTGCAAGACACCGGCACGGTGCATCTGCTGGTGATTTCCGGTCAGCACATTGGCTTGCTCGCCGGGGTGGTCTATGCGCTGGTTGCCGGCCTGGCGCGTTGGGGAGTTTGGCTGCGAGCGTTTCCCTGGCTACCCAGTGCTTGCGTCCTGGCGTTTGGCGCGGCGTTGGGTTACGGGCTGCTGGCCGGTTTCGAAGTGCCAGTGCGGCGCGCCTGTGTGATGGTCGCCATGGTGCTGCTCTGGCGTCTGCGTTTTCGGCATCTGGGCGTGGTCTGGCCGTTGCTGCTGTCATTTAACACGGTGCTGATCTTCGAGCCGCTGGTCACGTTGCAACCGGGCTTCTGGTTGTCATTCGCGGCAGTCGGCATTCTGCTGCTTATTTTCAGCGGCCGGCTGGGAGCCTGGCGCTGGTGGCAGAGCTGGACGCGTGCGCAATGGTTGATCGCTATCGGGCTGCTGCCGATTCTGCTGGCGCTGAACCTGCCGATCAGCCTCAGCGGTCCGTTTGCCAACCTTGTCGCTGTGCCATGGGTCAGCGTGATCGTTCTGCCGCCCGCATTGCTCGGGACGCTGCTGTTGCCGGTCCCGCTTTTGGGTGAAGGGCTGTTATGGCTGGCCGGAGGTGCGCTGGAATGGCTGTTCATGTTTCTCGACCGGGTCGCCGCAGTGCTGCCTGCCTGGTTGCCCAGTGCCGTGCCGGGTTGGGCCTGGGGGTTGAGTTTTTTTGGGGCCTTGTTGTTATTGCTGCCCAGAGGCGTGCCGATGCGTCCGCTGGGTTGGCCGCTGCTGCTGTTGTGCGTGTTCCCGCCGCTTGAGGAAGTGCCAGACGGGCAGGTTGAAGTCCTGCAACTGGACGTGGGGCAGGGGCTGGCGATTCTGTTGCGTACGCGCAATCACACCCTGTTGTATGACGCCGGGCCGCGCTTCGGCGAGTTCGATATCGGTCAGCGTGTGGTCGTGCCTGCCATCCGCAAAGCCGGTGTCCGTCGCCTTGATCTGATGCTGATCAGCCATGCCGATGCGGATCACGCCGGTGGTGCCCTGGCGGTTCATCAGGCCTTCCCGGTGACGCGGGTGCTGGGCGGTGAGCGGGCCAGGCTCGCCCCGCAACTCAACGCGGCGCTGTGCGAAAGCGGCGAGCGCTGGGAATGGGATGGCGTGGTTTTCAGCACCTGGCGCTGGGAACAGGCTCCCGACGGTAATGCGGCCTCCTGCATCCTGAGCGTCGACGCGGGTGGCGAGCGCCTGCTGCTGGCGGGCGACATCGATGTTCATGCCGAGCGTGCGGCCATGGACAGTGGCTTCGATCTGCGCGCTCACTGGTTGCAGTCCCCGCACCATGGCAGTCGGTCATCTTCATCGAAACCCTTTCTTCAGGCTGTCGCGCCCGTCGGCGTGTTGATCTCCCGAGGGCGCAACAATGCGTTCGGGCATCCGCATCCGCGGGTCATGGCGCGTTACCGATGGCTGGGCATCGCGAGTTACGACAGCGCTGAACTGGGTGCCATCAGTCTGCAACTGCGTACATTCGGTCCGCCCCGTGCAGAGCGTGCGCAGCGGCGTTTCTGGCGTGATTGAGTGCGCGGATATCGATCTCGGCGCTCGGCATCCGGTGGCCCTATGGTAGAGTGGCGCCAATTTTTCGATGGAGTGATCACTGTGTGGGAACTGGTCAAGTCTGGCGGCTGGATGATGCTGCCAATCATTTTGAGTTCCATTGCCGCTGCCGGCATCATCATCGAGCGTTTATGGACGCTGCGGGCCAGCCGGATTGCCCCGCCGCATCTGTTGGGACAGGCCTGGCAGTGGATTCAGGAAAACAGGCTCGACAGCGAAAAGCTCAAGCAACTGCGCGCCGATTCACCCTTGGGTGAAATCCTCGCCGCAGGTCTGGCGAACTCCAGGCATGGTCGCGAGATCATGAAAGAGTGCATCGAAGAAGCCGCCGCCCGTGTCATTCATGACCTGGAGCGCTACCTGAGCGCGCTGGGCTCGATTGCTGCCATGGCGCCACTGCTCGGCCTGCTCGGTACAGTGCTGGGCATGATCGAGATTTTCGGCTCGTTCAACAGTTCCGGCGCGACCGCCAATGCCGGCGTGCTGGCAAGCGGCATTTCCAAGGCGCTGATCTGTACCGCATCGGGCCTGATCGTCGCGATCCCGGCGATCTTCTTTCATCGCTTTCTGCAAAGCCGTGTCGACGAGCTGGTGGTTGGCATGGAGCAGCAGGCGATTCGTCTGGTTGAAGTGGTGCAGGGCGACCGTGATGTCGATCTGATCGACGCCAAGGTTGATCTCAAGTCGCTCGCCAAAGCGGGCGGGAGCAAGAAGAAGTGAAATTTCGCCGCCGCAGACCCCGCGAAAACATCGACATCAATCTGGTTTCCCTGATTGACGTGGTGTTCATCCTGCTGCTGTTCTTCATCGTGACCACCACCTTTACCCGTGAAACCCAATTGCGCGTGGACCTGCCGCAGGCGGTAACCGGCACGCCGGAGGTGGACGCTGCGGCAAAACATCTGGACATCGCCATCAACGCCGACGGGATCTTTTCCCTGAACAATCAGCTGTTGCCGAAAAACGATCTGGCGACGCTGATCGAGGCCTTGCAGCGCGAGTCGGCGGGCGATACCAGTTTGCCGCTGTCGATCAGTGCCGATGGCAAGACGCCGCACCAGTCGGTCATTACCGCCATGGACGCAGCAGGCAAACTGGGTTTCAGTCATTTGCGCATGACCACTGTCGAGGCCACATCGGCTAACTGATGGCACTTACCGATCGTTTGCTCGCCGCCTGGTACAAGGGCCATCCCGCGCTGACGCTTTTGCGCCCGCTGGAAAGCCTCTACCGGCGGGTGGTCGACGGCAAGCGTGCGCGCTTTCTCGCCGGTGAGGGGGATATCTATCGCGCTCCGGTGCCGGTGATCGTGGTCGGTAACATCACCATCGGTGGTACCGGCAAGACGCCGCTGATTCTCTGGATGATCGAACACTGCCGTCAACGCGGCCTGCGGGTGGGCGTCGTCAGTCGTGGTTATGGTGCCAGACCGCGGAGTCTGCCGTGGCGCGTGCTGCCCGGGCAAAACGCCAGCGAGGCGGGTGACGAGCCGCTGCTCATCGTGCAGCGCAGCAGTGTGCCGCTGGTGATCGATCCGGATCGCAGTCGCGCCGTTCAGGCCTTGCTCGCGGCCGAGCCGCTGGACCTGATTCTTTCCGACGATGGCCTGCAGCATTACCGCCTGGCCCGTGACCTGGAACTGGTGCTGATCGATGCCGCTCGCGGTCTGGGCAATCGCCGCTGCCTGCCCGCCGGCCCGTTGCGCGAGCCGGTCGAGCGGCTGGGCAGTGTCGATGCCCTGCTGTACAACGGGGCGACGTCTGACCGCGACGATGGCTATGGGTTTACGCTCAAACCCGCTGCGCTGATCAACCTGCGCAGCGGTGAACGCCAACCGGTGGATTTCTTCCCGGCCGGGCAGGCGCTTCACGCGGTCGCCGGAATCGGCAACCCGCAACGTTTCTTCAATACCCTCGAAGGACTACACTGGCGGCCGGTGGCTCACGCGTTCGCCGACCATGCGGTCTACAGTGCTCAGGCGCTGACCTTCACCCCGTCGCTACCCTTGGTCATGACCGAGAAGGATGCGGTGAAATGTCGGGCGTTCGCAGCCGATGACTGGTGGTATCTAGCGGTGGATGCAGTACCGTCCGATGCCTTCGTCAGATGGTTCGACGAGCAACTGCTACGTCTTTCTCCATGATTGCTTCAGGATCTCCTATGGACACCAAACTACTCGACATCCTCGCTTGCCCCGTCTGCAAGGGACCATTGAAGCTCAGCGCCGACAAAACCGAGCTGATCAGCAAAGGCGCGGGCCTGGCCTACCCGGTTCGCGATGGCATTCCGGTCATGCTGGAAACCGAAGCCCGTACCCTGACCACCGACGAGCGCCTGGAAAAATGACAGCAGCCTTTACCGTTATCATCCCGGCGCGCTATGGCTCCAGCCGCTTTCCGGGCAAGCCGCTGAAACTCATCGCGGGCAAGCCCATGGTCCAGCTGGTCTGGGAGCAAGCGCGCAAGAGCAGCGCCGAGCGCGTGGTGATCGCCACCGACGATGCGCGCATTGTCGAGGCCTGCCAGGCGTTTGGTGCCGAAGTGCTGCTGACCCGCGATGACCATAATTCCGGCACCGACCGTCTGGCCGAGGTGGCCACCCAATTGGGGCTGGCGGCTGACGCGATCGTGGTCAACGTTCAGGGCGATGAGCCGATGATTCCGCCTGCGGTCATCGACCAGGTGGCGTCCAACCTTGCCGCTCATCCCGAGGCTGGTATTTCGACACTTGCCGAGCCTATCGATGACGTGGCGGCGCTGTTCAATCCGAATGTCGTCAAGGTCTCGACGGACATCAACCGGCTGGCGCTGACGTTCAGCCGTGCGCCGCTGCCGTGGGCGCGTGATGCGCTGGCCAGGAGCAAGGACGAGCTGCCGGCCGGTGTGCCGTATCGTCGTCATATCGGGATCTATGCCTACCGCGCAGGTTTTCTGCATGACTTCGTCAGTTGGGGGCCGTGCTGGCTGGAAAACACCGAGAGCCTCGAACAATTGCGCGCGCTGTGGAACGGTGTACGGATACACGTTGCCGATGCACTGGAAGCCCCGCCGGGCGGCGTCGACACGCCTGAAGACCTTGAGCGTGTAAGACGCCTGCTGGAGGTTTGATGCAGTTTATTCAGGTGAGCGGGCAGGTGAGGGCATGACCTTGCAGATCCGCCCTGCGGTTTCCCTGAAACCGTTCAATACCTTCGGCGTCGATGTGCAGGCGCGTCTGTTCACCGAAGCGCACAGCGATCAAGACGTCCGCGAGGCGCTGGCGTATTGCGCCGGGCATGATCTGCCGCTGCTAGTGATTGGCGGCGGCAGCAATCTGTTACTGAGCGCAGATGTGCAGGCGCTTGTGCTGCGCATGGCCAGTCGCGGCATTCGTATCGTGCGTGAAGACTGCATGGAGTCGATCGTCGAAGCCGAGGCCGGTGAGCCTTGGCATCCGTTCGTTCAGTCCTGTCTGGAGCTGGGATTGGCGGGGCTGGAAAACCTCAGCCTGATCCCGGGCACTGTCGGCGCGGCGCCCATGCAGAACATCGGCGCGTACGGGGTCGAGATCAAGGATGTTTTCCACAGTCTGACGGCACTGGACCGCGAGACGGGCGAACTGCGTGAGTTTTCCCTGGAGGACTGCGCGTTTGGCTATCGCGACAGCGTATTCAAGCATCAGGTGACGCGCTGGTTGATTCTGCGTGTGCGCTTCAGGCTGACCCGTGAAGCCAATTTGCACCTTGAGTACGGTCCGGTTCGTCAGCGTCTGAATGAGCTGGATATCGATAAGCCGACTCCGTTCGATGTCAGTCGCGCAATCTGTGCCATCCGCAGCGAAAAACTGCCGGACCCGGCGGTACTGGGCAATGCGGGCAGTTTCTTCAAGAACCCGGTGGTTTCTGCTGATCTGTACTTGACGATCAAGCATGAACATCCCGGTATAGTCGGCTATCCGCAGCCCGATGGCCGGGTGAAGCTGGCGGCAGGCTGGCTGATCGAACAGGCTGGCTGGAAAGGCTACCGTGACGGCGACGCAGGTGTGCACACGCTTCAATCGCTGGTGCTGGTCAATTACGGCCAGGCGACCGGCCTGCAACTCCTGGAACTGGCCCGCCGCATACAGACCGACATCGCCGAACGTTTTGGCGTGACGCTGGAGATGGAGCCTAACCTCTACTGAGATACGGCTTTGCGTACTCCAAATCGAGCGCCGGAATTACAAGTCTGTTGCGAACGAGCGACCTGTATTGCTCGCTAGGCCAGATCAAGCGCCACGTATTTAAGGTGAGCGCAGCACCAAACTGAATCAACATGTCTAGTCCTGAAATAGGTTTACACCTGTTTCACGCTCAAAAACGCCCGATGCACCGCGTCGGGCGTTTTGTATTTCAGGGATAGGTGCGGTCGCTCCCCATTATAGATCTGCACCGATTCATCCACCATTTTCACTGCATCTGCCAAGTCTTTAGGCCGATGGAGTAGAAACTCGGTCTTCAAAATTCCGTTTATTCGCTCGGCCATAGCGTTCTGGTAACAGTCATAGCCATCAGTCATCGAGCACTGGATTTCATGCCTGGTATGCAGACGTTGGTAGAGGTCGGAACAGTACTGGGCACCGCGATCTGAATGATGAATCAGCATCTGATCGGTTTTTCGCTCTCCTACCGCTTTTTCCAGTGCCTTTATCACCGACTGTGTATGCAGGCTCTCATGCACATGATGACCAACAATCTTGCGTGAGTACGCATCTGTCACAAGGCTCACATAGGCCACGCTTTCCTGTGTAGGCAGATAGGTGATGTCTGCAACCCAGACCTGTTCGGGTCCATTGGCCACGACTTGTTCAGGACCTGCTTTGAGCAGGTTGGGGTGGCGGCGAAAGCGATGATGACTATGAGTGGTCTTGTGATAAGCCCGTTTGCGCGGAACCAGCTCGCGCGCATCACGAAGGATGGTAAACAGACGGTCTCTACCCACGCACAACGACGCAGGAGCTTCGACGCTCATCAAGTAGTGCAGCTTGCGCGTTCCCAGCCTGGGCTGGCGACGCCGCTTTTCCAGGACGAAGTCCACCACCTCTTGGTCTTGGCGGACCTTCGCGTCAAAAGCGCGATTACGCTTGTAATACGCTTGACGCGAAATACCCATGAACAGGCAAGCCCTGGTAATGCTCAGGTCTTGGATTTGCCCTTGCGAGAGGACTTGCCGGGTCGCTTTTTTACGATGGAAACACCGTAGTCATTTTTCAAGACGTTCACGACAGCTTCAAAGAACTGGGCCTTCTGATTGCTCAGCACCAGCTGTTCTTCAAGCTCTTTAATCCGCTGCTCAGGTGTCGGCGGGAGTGTTGGCTCGGTCATGGACCTGTTCCTCGGCTCTCGAATTGATGCGCCTTGGCTCCAATCCTGTCGACCGTGCTTTCGTAACCAGACCAGCACCGTCGACCGGCCTTGGATGCCATAGCGTCGCTGGGCTTCTTTATAACTCAACTCGCCTTTTTCAACCTGATCTACGACCGATAATTTAAAGGCTAGCGTGTAATCGCGCTGGCTGCGCCTTTTGCCCGAATTCATTGAGTCCTCCTGAGGAAAGGTCAGAAGGTGTAAACCTTATTCAGGACGGGACAACAGACATGAAAAAGCCCCGCCTGCTTGCACAGGCGGGGCTTTTTCATGGGCCGGGGTTAGGCGAGGGGCTTATGCTCGGTCTCTTTCTCGGCTTCATGTTGCAGCTGAATCACGGAATCTTCAGCTTTTTCCTCGGTTGCCGGCGAAGGCTGGACCGATTCTGCATCAGCGGCAACAGGTGCTGCTTCGGCGGCTGGAGCGCTGTTGCCAGCGGCTTCCTGCTGACGACGTGCTTCTTCTTCGCGCTTGCGGCGACGAACTTCACGCGGATCGTTCGGCGCGCGGCCGGTGCTGCTGACCGCTGGCGCAGCAGGCGTTTCTGCAACGGCTGGCTCTTGCTCTTGCGATGCAGGTGCCTGTTCTTCGATGGTGGCCTTGGGCGCGACGTAAGGAGCTGACTCCTCCTTCTCGGCCATCGGCTCGACAACGACGGGTTCAGCGACCGGAGCCGGCACCGGCGTTGGCAGTTCAGATGATTCAGTGGCAGGCACTTCCTCATGGACCGCAGCTTCGACCGGCGCTTCTGGCGTCGGCTCTGGCGTTGGTTTGAACGGCACGACGCGTTCTGCGTGCGGTGCTTCGAACAGCTCGGACTGCGCCGCGATAGCAGGTGTTTCCACTGCCGTTGGCTGAACTTCAACCTCTGGAGCGGGCCGGGCTACTGGAGCATCGTCTGCTACCGGGGCTTCGACGGCTGGCACTTCGACGGTCGGCTCTGCCGCAACGGGCGTTTCTACCGCTGGCGTCGGCGCTTCAGTGTCAGTGATGGTTGTTTCAACGACAGGGGCTTCAGTTGCAGGTGCTTCGGCAACCGGCGTCTGTTGCGCAGGCTCTGCATCCGAGTCGGCTGCGGCATTGTTGGCACGTTCGGCCTGCTGATGCGCATCGGCTTCGGCCGGAGCACTGATCACGCTGCTGGCGGCAGAAGCTGCGGCGGTGAAGCCCAGGCCAGCCGACAGGTCGGCGCTGCCTTCTTCTTCGCTACCGTTTTCTTCAGAGCCTTCGATCACATTGCCGTTGGCATCACGCTGACGCTCGCGACGGTTGCTGCGGCGACGCTGACCACGGGAGCGGCGGCGAGGGCGATCACCGTCGTTGCCGTCGTTGCTTTCCTGATTGTCGTCTTGCGTCTGCTCTTCGTTGAGCAGCACTTCCTCTTCTTCGCTCACGGCAGGCGCGGCCTGTTCGGCGCGTGGTTGACGCTCTTCGCGAGGCGCGCGTGGCTGACGTTCTTCACGCGGAGCGCGTTCTGGACGTTCTTCACGGGCGAGGTTCACGGCAGGCGCGGCATCCAGCGGCTCACGCAGTTCGCGGACCGGACGGTCTTCACGAGCTTCACGCGGCTTGCGCTCGCGAGAGGTACGGGCCGGACGTTCTTCGCGCGGTGCCGATTCTTCACGGGCTTCACGGGGTTCGCGTACGGCGCGTTCTTCACGAGGTGCACGCTCTTCACGCGGCGCACGCTCTTCGCGAGGGGCGCGCTCGGCACGCTCTTCGCGTGGAGCACGTTCTTCACGCGGCTTGCGCTCTTCATCACGACGATTGTTGCGGCCACGGCTCTGTTGACGACCGTTGCGGCGTTCTTCGTTGCGCGCAGGACGCTGCTCGGCCACCGGCTTTTCAACCACCACCGGTGCAGCAGGCTCTTCCTTGCTCGCGAACAGGCTGACCAAGGACTTCACCAGGCCTTTGAACAGGCTTGGTTCGTGAACCACCGGGGCCGGAGTTGCAACAGGCTCGGCCACTTCTACCGGAACCGGCGCATTGGCACGTGCCGGGGCGGTCTTGACCGCAGCTTCCTGACGCACCAGAGTGCGGGTTGCAGCGGCCAGCGGGGCGATTTCTTCAACTTCGGCAGCCGCAGCGGCGATTTCGTAGCTGGTCTGGTTGTTATGTGCTTCCGGACTGTCATCGCGCAGACGCTGAACTTCGAAGTGCGGCGTTTCCAGATGATCGTTCGGCAGAATGATGATGCGCGCACGCGTACGCAGTTCGATCTTGGTGATCGAGTTGCGCTTTTCGTTGAGCAGGAACGCAGCAACCGGGATCGGCACCTGAGCGCGCACTTCGGCAGTGCGGTCTTTCAGGGCTTCTTCTTCGATCAGGCGCAGGATTGCCAGCGACAGCGATTCGACGTCGCGGATGATGCCGGTGCCGTTGCAGCGCGGGCAAACGATGCCGCTGCTCTCGCCGAGCGACGGACGCAGGCGCTGACGGGACATTTCCAGCAGGCCAAAGCGCGAAATGCGACCGACCTGAACGCGGGCACGGTCGGCTTCCAGGCTTTCGCGGACTTTCTCTTCCACGGCGCGCTGGTTCTTTGCAGGCGTCATGTCGATGAAGTCGATGACGATCAGGCCGCCGATGTCACGCAGACGCAGTTGACGGGCGATTTCCTCAGCCGCTTCAAGGTTGGTCTGCAGGGCGGTTTCTTCGATGTCGCTGCCTTTGGTGGCGCGCGCCGAGTTGATGTCGATGGACACCAGTGCTTCGGTCGGATCGATAACGATGGAGCCACCGGAAGGCAATTCGACGACGCGCTGGAAGGCGGTTTCGATCTGGCTTTCGATCTGGAAGCGGTTGAACAGCGGAACGCTGTCTTCGTAAAGCTTGATCTTGCTGGCGTACTGCGGCATCACCTGACGGATGAAGGTCAGGGCTTCTTCCTGGGCTTCGATGCTGTCGATCAGGACCTCACCGATGTCCTGGCGCAGGTAGTCGCGGATGGCGCGGATGATGACGTTGCTTTCCTGGTAGATCAGGAAAGGGGCGCAGCGATCCAGGGACGCCTCTTTGATGGCGGTCCAGAGTTGCAGCAGGTAGTCGAGGTCCCACTGCATTTCTTCGCTGCTGCGGCCAAGACCTGCGGTGCGAACGATTAGGCCCATGTCGGCAGGGGCGATCAGGCCGTTCAGCGCTTCGCGCAGTTCGTTACGCTCTTCGCCTTCGATACGACGCGAAATGCCACCGGCACGCGGGTTGTTCGGCATCAGCACCAGATAACGGCCGGCAAGGCTGATGAAGGTGGTCAGGGCCGCGCCCTTGTTGCCACGTTCTTCTTTCTCGACCTGAACGATGACTTCCTGGCCTTCGCTCAGGACGTCCTTGATGTTGACGCGGCCTTCAGGGGCTTTCTTGAAGTACTCGCGGGAGATTTCCTTGAGGGGCAGGAAGCCGTGGCGCTCAGAGCCGAAATCGACAAAGGCAGCCTCGAGGCTGGGTTCGATACGAGTGATTCGGCCTTTATAGATGTTGGCCTTCTTCTGCTCGCGTGCACCTGACTCGATGTCCAGGTCGTAGAGGCGCTGGCCGTCTACCAGTGCAACACGCAACTCTTCGGGTTGAGTTGCGTTAATCAGCATTCTTTTCATGTAGTACCGTCGGTTTCCGGGCTGCCGGAAACGGCGTTCGGCACACACGACTTCTCACGGTCGGTGTCAGGGCACGTCAGGAGTGGTTGAACACTCCAGTGTCTAGCGAGGTCCTCGCCCAGAGGGGGCGGAGGGTCGCGACGACGTTTCCTGCTTGCTGTGGTGGCATAAGACACCCTTTTCAGCAAAAGCTTTGTCAGGAGGAGGAATCGACCATCGGTAGCGGACGAGATGAAGCGTCTAGAACAAGCCTTGTGCTACACAGTCCGATGGTTGTGCGTCTCCACCCTACACGTATCCCTGATAATTCGGGTGCTGCCGCGCGCAGAATCCGCAGCGGGTTGGCATTTACCGCAGTCTTCGAAAGGGAAGACCGCGCATCATGGCTTAAGGCGTTGTTCCCGAAACGTTCGCTCGTTGCGTCTGGAAGCGACTGCACTTTGTGAACTGGCCATGAACTGTCCGCACTGACGGCGAGCTGTCTGCTCTGCTGTCAGGCGCGTATCCGGCCTCATGTCACCTGCGCTCGTTACGCTTTCGTCGTGCTCCGTTGTCACCGAACGCCCCGTAGGACGGCCTCGCGTCCTCGTGAATTGCGTTGGTCAGGGCCGGTTGTCAACCGTTGATCCGCTGTCCGGCCGCTTATGGCGGCGTTCGCGACTATATCAGCAATCATTAAGTGCTTCAAATCCATAAAAAATTGTTATGATTTGCGGCATGACGAATATTGCCCCTCCAACCCCCGGCGTCCAGCTGGTTGAGGTTGCGCCGGAACTTGCCGGTCAACGCATCGATAACTTTCTGATCACTTATCTCAAGGGTGTGCCCAAAACCTTGATCTACCGCATTCTGCGCAAAGGCGAAGTGCGTGTGAACAAGGGGCGGATCAAGCCCGAGTACAAGTTGCAGGCAGGTGATATCGTGCGCATTCCTCCTGTGCGCGTGCCCGAGCGCGATGAGCCGGTGCCGGTTGCGCAAGCCCTGTTGCAGCGCCTCGAGGCGGCGATTGTCTACGAAGACAAGGCGCTGATCGTGCTCAACAAGCCTGCGGGCATTGCCGTGCACGGCGGCAGTGGTCTGAGCTTCGGCGTGATCGAAGCGTTTCGCCAGTTACGCCCGGATGCCAAGGAGCTTGAGCTGGTGCATCGCCTCGATCGCGACACCTCCGGGTTGCTGATGATTGCCAAGAAACGCAGCATGTTGCGCCATCTGCACGAGGCCCTGCGCGGCGATGGTGTCGACAAGCGTTATATGGCGCTGGTACGCGGCAACTGGGCCACTGCGCAAAAACAGGTGCGCGCGCCGCTGCTCAAGAGCAATCTGCGCTCCGGTGAGCGCATGGTCGAGGTCAATGAAGAGGGCAAGGAAGCGCTGACCCTCTTTAAGGTGCTGCGTCGTTTCGGCGACTTCGCCACCATGGTTGAGGCCAAGCCTGTCACCGGGCGTACGCACCAGATCAGGGTGCATACGCTGCACGCCGGTCACGCCATCGCCGGTGACACCAAATACGGCGACGAGAATTTCAGTCGTGAAATTCGCGATCTGGGCGGCAAGCGTCTGTTTCTGCATGCCTACATGCTTACCGTGCCGATGCCTGATGGCAGCAAATTGAATGTACAAGCGCCCGTCGACGAGATGTGGGCAAAGACAGTGGAGCGTCTGAGTGCAACGTGATTACGATCTGTTGATTTTCGATTGGGACGGTACGCTGGCTGATTCGGTCGGTCGAATTGTCCAGTCCATGCGCACGGCGGCCGTCCAGAGCGGTCTTGAGATACGTGACGATTCTGCGATCAAGGACATTATCGGTCTTGGGCTTCCCGAGGCGGTCCGGACCTTGTATCCGCAGATCGACGACAGCCTTTTGACCGAATTCCGTCAGCATTACGCTGATGCCTACATGGCGATGGATAACGTGCCATCTTCGCTGTTCGAGGGGGTTGTGGAGTCCATGCAGGCATTCCGCGAGGATGGCTATCGTCTGGCGGTGGCGACCGGCAAGGCGCGTCGCGGGCTTGATCGGGTGCTGGAAGCCAATGGCTGGGCTGATTACTTCGATATCACACGAGCGGCCGACGAAACGGCGAGCAAGCCTGATCCGTTGATGCTCAACGAGATTATGGCGCACTGCGGTGTTGCGCCCGAGCGCTCGCTGATGATTGGCGACGCCTCTTTCGATTTGTTGATGGCGCGCAATGCCGGTATGGACTGCGTGGCGGTGGGCTATGGCGCGCAGCCACTGGAGTCGTTGCGTCAGTTCGAGCCGCGTCTGGCCATCGAGCATTTTTCCGAGCTGCGTACCTGGTTGAACCGGCGCAGCGTCTAGTTTTCGCTAAGGGTAAAAGAAGCATGTCTGACGAATGGAAAGCACCCGGTTCGCAAAACGCGGACGAGGGTATCAATGGCAGGGAAGAGGCTAAAAGCTGGAAGCTTCTCGAGAAAACGTTGCTCGCCAGTGTTCAGGAGCAGCGACGTGCACGGCGCTGGGGGATCTTTTTCAAACTGCTGACCTTTGTGTTTCTGTTTGTGGCCGTGGTCCTGCCGATGCTTGATTTCGAAGGCGGTACCTCGCGTCGCGCCAGTCACACGGCGCTGATCGACGTGCAGGGCGTGATCGCCGACAAGGAATCGGCCAGTGCCGAGAACATCGTCACTGCGCTGCGCGATGCGTTCGAGGACGAAAAGACCAAGGGCGTCATCTTGCGCATCAACAGTCCGGGTGGCAGCCCTGTGCAATCCGGCTACGTGTATGACGAGATCCGTCGTCTGCGTGCCGAGAAGCCGGATATCAAGGTTTATGCGGTGATAACCGATCTGGGCGCTTCGGGTGCTTACTACATCGCCAGTGCGGCCGATCAGATCTATGCCGACAAGGCGAGCCTGGTGGGTTCCATCGGTGTGACGGCGGCCGGTTTTGGGTTTGTGGGGGGCGATGGAAAAGCTGGGCGTGGACCGTCGGACTTACACGTCGGGCGAGCACAAGGCATTTCTTGATCCGTTCCAGCCGCAAAAAGCCGACGAGACGCAGTTCTGGCAGAGCGTGCTGGACACAACCCATCGTCAGTTCATCGCCAGCGTCAAACAAGGTCGCGGCGATCGTCTGAAGGACAAGGATCATCCCGAGCTGTTCTCTGGCCTGATCTGGACGGGTGAGCAAGCGGTCGGGCTGGGTTTGGTGGACGGCCTGGGCAGTGCGAGTTATGTGGCGCGTGATGTAATCAAAGAAAAGAACATCGTCGAGTACACCGTCGAAGAGTCACCGTTTGATCGTTTCTCGAAGAAACTGGGCGCCAGTATTGCCGAGCGGATCGCCATGCTGGTGGGCTTTAACGGTCCTGTGCTGCGCTGATACCGTTGTCGCTCCGAAAAGCCCTGATCGTCGCCGGTCAGGGCTTTTTATTGGGTGTTCGGCTCAGGGGATGCTGATTCCTTCCTTTATAAGCATGTCCACCAGGCGAATCAGCGGCAGCCCGATCAGGCTGGTCGCGTCACTGCCTTCGGTGCTGCGAAACAGGCTGACACCCAACCCCTCGGCCTTGAAGCTGCCAGCGCAGTCGTAGGGCTCTTCCGCGCGCAGGTAGCGTTCAATGCTGGCTCGGTCCAGTTCGCGCATGTGCACGGTAAAGGGGACGCAGTCGATCTGGCGTTCGCCAGTCGAACTGTTGAGCAGTGCCAGGCCGGTCAGAAAGGTCACGCTGGCGCCGCTCGCGGCGCCAAGCTGCTCCATGGCGCGCTCGAATGTATGGGGTTTGCCCAGTATTCGGCCATCGAGGACGGCGACCTGGTCGGAGCCGATAATCAGGTGGTGCGGATATTCGCCCGCCAGCGCCTCTGCTTTCTGCCTGGCAAGGCGCATGACCAGGTCGCGCGCGGCTTCGTTGGGGCGAGGGCTTTCGTCGATATCCGGGGATTTGCAGGTGAACGGCACGCGCAGGCGGGCTAGCAGTTCGCGGCGGTATGGGGAGCTGGAGGCAAGGAGCAGGGATGGCATGCGGTTCTCCGTTTTCTGATCGGCGATTCTAATCAGTGACCAGAGTGACGAACAGGCCTGAATTTCCTTTGACATGCCAAGGGGGCATCCCTAGAATGCTGCGCCTATGTTGAATGACCCGATTCCATCTCACGTTGACCCGCGCAAATTGTCTGATCGCGGCACTACCCTTCAGGGTGAAGTGCTGCTGGGCGATTTGAAAAGACTCTGCGACCCGCTTGCCGACACTGTCGGTACGGTGCAGGCGAAATTCGTTTTTGAGCGTGACGAACGCCGTTCTGTAGTTATTCACAGTTCGATAGACGTCCCGGTCAAGATGGTTTGTCAGCGTTGTCTTGAGTTGGTCACCCTGCCGATCCACAGCGAATGCAGTTATGCCGTGGTGAAGGAGGGTGCGAATACCCAGTCGTTACCGAAAGGTTATGACGTGCTGGAACTGGGCGAAGATCCTTTGGATCTGCTGGCATTGATCGAGGAGGAGCTCTTGCTCGCCTTGCCCATTGTGCCTGCTCATCATCCTGAAGAATGCCAGCAACCGGCGGGTCTCGATGAGCCCGAACCGAGCGTGGACGAGGTAACGCGGTCCAACCCGTTCAGTGTATTGGCGCAGTTAAAGCGTGACCCAAACGTTTAGGAGTTAATCAATTATGGCTGTTCAGCAGAACAAAAAATCCCGCTCTGCCCGTGACATGCGTCGTTCGCACGATGCTCTTGAGGCAAGCACTCTGTCGGTAGAAAAGACCACGGGTGAAATTCACCTGCGTCACCACGTATCGCCAGAAGGCGTATACCGTGGTCGTAAAGTGATCGACAAGGGCGCTGACGAGTAATTTCTTGTCCGCTCCGATCATCGCGATCGACGCAATGGGCGGGGATTTCGGTCCCCGCAACATTGTTCAGGCTAGCCTTGCGTGCCTGACAGCTACGCCCTCGCTTCATTTGGCCCTTGTCGGCCAGGCATCCCTGATTGAAGAACTGATCGCCAGCCATCGTGGTGTTGATCGCTCGCGTCTGCGTGTTGTCAACGCCAGCGAAGTCATCGCCATGGACGAGCGTCCTTCACAGGCCTTGCGTGGCAAGCCCGAATCGTCGATGCGGGTGGCCCTTGAGCTTGTAGCGAGCGGGGAGGCCCGTGCCTGTGTCAGTGCTGGCAATACCGGTGCGCTGATGGCGCTCTCCCGGCATGTGCTCAAGACCTTGCCGGGTATTGATCGGCCGGCAATGATCGCCGCCATTCCCACCCGCACAGGCCATTGCCAATTGCTGGACCTGGGGGCAAATGTCGATTGCAGTGCCGAGGCGCTCTATCAGTTTGCCGTGATGGGCTCGGTCCTTGCTGAAATCCTCGGCGTTGCACAGCCCAGGGTTGCCCTGCTCAATGTCGGTACGGAAGACATAAAGGGCAATCAGCAGGTCAAGCAGGCGGCAGAGCTGTTACAGGCAGCCGCGCAGCTCAACTATATCGGCTACGTCGAAGGTGACGGTGTGTACCGCGGCGAGGCGGATGTTGTGGTGTGCGACGGTTTTGTCGGTAATGTGCTGCTTAAATCGAGTGAAGGGCTGGCAACCATGATTGCTGCCAGAATCGACACGTTGTTCAATCGCAATCTGCTCAGCAGGGCGGTAGGGGCGCTGGCCTTGCCGTTGTTGAAGCGGCTTCAGGTCGAGCTGGCTCCCGCGCGACACAATGGCGCAAGTCTTTTGGGGTTGCAGGGCGTCGTCGTGAAAAGTCACGGTTCCGCAAGTGTTTCCGGGTTCCAGAGTGCAGTTTATCGGGCCATGACCGAGGCCTCGGAAAACCTGCCGCAACGCCTGAGCAGCCAGCTTGAAGCGATGTTTCGTGACGCTCGGGGCTGAAAATGTGACGTGTCCGACTGGTCAGTCATCCAAACGATCAGTCATGCATGTTTGAATACCCGCGTTCGGCCAGTCCGGACGCCCATTTTGGCGCCAATAATTCAGAGGCTTGTCACATGTCTGCATCCCTCGCATTTGTATTTCCGGGTCAAGGCTCGCAATCGCTTGGCATGCTTGCCGAGCAAGGCCAGCAGCATCCGTTGATTCTCGATACGTTCGAGCAAGCGTCCGAGGCCCTTGGTTACGACCTGTGGGCGTTGACCCAAGGCGGCCCGGCCGAGTTGCTCAATCAGACTGACAAGACCCAGCCTGCAATTCTGACCGCTTCTGTGGCCTTGTGGCACGTGTGGCTGGCAGAGGGCGGTGCAATTCCGGCTTTTGTTGCCGGTCACAGCCTGGGTGAATACAGTGCGCTGGTCGCTGCGCAAAGCCTCAGTCTGGCGGACGCTGTCAATCTGGTGGAGCGCCGTGGTCAATTGATGCAGGAAGCGGTGCCGGCCGGTCAGGGCGGCATGGCGGCGATTCTCGGCCTTGATGATGCTGACGTGATCGCAGCCTGCGCCGAAGCGGCTCAGGGTGAAGTCGTCAGCGCAGTCAATTTCAACTCACCAGGACAAGTGGTTATCGCCGGCTCCGCCGAAGCGGTCAAGCGCGCCATGGAGTTGTGCAAAGCCCGTGGCGCCAAGCGCGCTTTGCCGTTGCCGGTCAGCGTACCTTCGCATTGCGAACTGATGCGCCCGGCTGCCGAGCGTTTTGCCGAGTCCATCGAAGCGATCGACTGGCAGGTGCCGGAAATTGCTCTGGTGCAGAACGTCAGCGCCAGCGCGGTCAGCGATCTGGCGACACTCAAGCGCGATTTGCTTGAACAGTTGTACAAGCCGGTACGCTGGGTTGAATCCATTCAATTTCTGGCGAGCCAGGGTGCGACGCAGTTGGTGGAATGCGGCCCTGGTAAAGTGCTGGCAGGTTTGAACAAGCGTTGCGCCGAAGGCGTGATGACCTACAACCTTGACACCCCGGATGCCTTTGCCGCCGCACGCGCGGCACTGGCCTGATTAGGAGAAGACTGCATGAGCCTTCAAGGTAAAGTTGCACTGGTGACCGGAGCCAGTCGTGGTATTGGCCAGGCCATTGCCCTGGAACTGGGACGCAACGGTGCTGTTGTCGTGGGTACTGCGACTTCCGAGTCCGGCGCCGAGCGCATCAGCGCGACGTTCAAGGAAAACGGCATCGAAGGCTTTGGCCTGATGCTCGATGTGTGCGACGCCGCATCGGTCAATTCGGTGCTGTCGACCATTCAGGAGCGTGTCGGTGCGCCGTTGATTCTCGTCAATAATGCTGGTATCACTCGTGATAACCTGATGATGCGTATGAAAGATGACGAATGGTATGACGTCGTCAACACCAATCTGAACAGCCTTTTCCGTCTTTCGAAAGGTGTTCTGCGGGGCATGACCAAGGCTCGTTGGGGGCGTATCATCAGCATTGGTTCGGTTGTGGGTGCCATGGGCAACGCCGGTCAAGTAAACTATGCTTCCGCGAAAGCCGGGCTGGAAGGTTTCAGCCGGGCTCTGGCCCGAGAATTGGGTTCGCGTGCGGTGACCGTGAATTCGGTGGCACCGGGTTTCATTGATACTGATATGACACGTGAGTTGCCAGAGGCTCAGCGAGAGTCCCTGATAACCCAGATTCCCCTAGGGCGTCTGGGGCAGGCTGAAGAGATCGCTCATGTGGTCGCTTTTCTTGCTTCAGAAGGCGCAGGTTACGTTACGGGGGCGACAATTCCCGTCAACGGCGGCATGTACATGAGCTGATGTGACGAACTGTTTCAAAAAAATGTCATACGAGCTGTCTAAAATCCGTTATAAAGCTGCAATCTATGAATGGGCGAAGGTGCGGTTGGGCATAAGATGAGAGCGTTAAGCTTGAAATTCGCAAAACCTCTTCTATACACTTACCCACTGGCCAGAAGCCTGAACATTTCCACTAGGAGTTAAAACTAGGTATGAGCACCATCGAAGAGCGCGTCAAGAAAATCGTTGCCGAGCAACTTGGCGTCAAACAAGAAGAGGTTGTCAACACTGCTTCTTTCGTTGAAGACCTGGGCGCTGACTCCTTGGACACCGTTGAGCTGGTAATGGCTCTGGAAGAGGAATTCGAGACCGAAATCCCTGACGAAGAAGCGGAAAAGATCACGACCGTTCAAGCAGCAATCGATTACGTCACTGCCCATCAGGCATAAGATTTGTAATCGCACCTGCTGTCACGGGAAAACCGCACTGCTTTAACCGGCGTGCGGTTTTTTCTTTAAAAAACGCTGTGATTGTTCCGTTAACAAGAGAGAAGGAGAGTCCTGTGTCGCGTAGACGCGTCGTGGTCACCGGGATGGGCATGCTTTCGCCACTGGGCACTGATGTGCACAGCAGTTGGCAAGGTATTCTGGCGGGCCGCAGTGGCATTGGCCTTATCGAGCACACGGACTTGTCAGCCTTCACGACCCGTTTCGGCGGTTCGGTCAAGGGATTCAACGTCGAAGAGTACCTGGCGCCCAAAGAGGCACGCCGGCTCGATCTCTTTATCCAGTATGGCCTTGCGGCCAGCTTTCAGGCGGTGCGTAACGCCGGCCTTGAAGTCACGGATGCAAACCGCGAGCGCATTGGCGTTGCCATGGGTTCGGGCATCGGTGGTCTGACCAATATCGAAAACAGCAGCCGTCTGCTGCACGAGCAGGGCCCGGGACGGATTTCTCCGTTCTTCGTACCTGGCTCGATCATCAACATGATTTCCGGCTTTCTGTCCATCCATCTGGGTGCACAGGGGCCTAACTACGCCATCGCGACAGCCTGCACCACGGCAACGCACTGCATCGGCATGGCGGCACGCAACATTGCCTATGACGAGGCTGACGTGATGATCGCTGGCGGTGCCGAAATGGCAGCCTGTGGTCTGGGTCTTGGCGGCTTTGGCGCAGCGCGTGCGCTGTCCACCCGCAACGACGATCCGGCGCGCGCCAGTCGCCCGTGGGACAAGGGCCGTGACGGCTTCGTCCTGTCCGATGGGGCTGGCGCCATGGTCCTCGAAGAACTCGAGCACGCCAAGGCGCGTGGCGCGACGATCTACGCCGAACTGGTCGGCTTCGGCATGAGCGGCGATGCTTACCACATGACTTCGCCGCCGGATGACGGTGCCGGGGCCGCGCGTTGTATCGTCAACGCGTTGCGCGACGCCAAAGTCAATCCCGAGCAGGTGCACTACATCAACGCGCACGGCACCTCGACGCTGGCGGGCGATCTGGCCGAGGCCTCGGCCATCAAATCGGTATTTGGCGATCACGCCTACAGGCTGCCAGTCAGCTCGACCAAGTCGATGACCGGTCATCTGCTGGGTGCTGCCGGTGCTGTCGAAGCGATTTTCAGCGTGCTGGCAATGGTCGACAAGGTCGCGCCGCCGACTATCAACCTGGACGAACCGGACGAAGGCTGTGACCTGGACTTCGTACCGCATGAAGCGCGCCAGATGCCGATCGATGTCGTGCTGTCGAACTCATTCGGGTTCGGTGGCACCAATGGCTCGCTGGTGTTCCGCCGGTTCGCCGAGTAATGCCCTGTTGGGTGGATGGCTCTCCTGCAGACTCCCTGTCTGTAAAGGATCGCGGGCTGGCCTACGGTGACGGACTGTTCGAAACCGTCGCCGTCAGGGCCGGGCAGCCGGTGCTTCTGGAGCGGCACCTGCAGCGTCTCGAGCGCGGCTGCCAGCAACTGAAGATCACGATCGACCCTGTGCAGGTTCGTGCTGAAATGACCCGCTTTGCCGCTGAACTGGGTGAGGGGGTCATGAAGCTGTTGATCACCCGTGGCGACAGCCAGCGCGGTTATGCGCCAGCTCCCGATACACACCCGCGGCGGATCCTGCAGGGCAGTCCGGCACCCGCTTATCCCGCTGCCCATGCCGAACAGGGTGTTCACCTGTTTGCCTGCCAGACCCGTCTGGCCGAGCAGCCGCTGCTAGCCGGGCTCAAGCATCTGAATCGTCTGGAGCAAGTGTTGGCGCGTTCCGAATGGAGCAACAGCGATCACGCCGAAGGGCTGATGCGTGACACGTCCGGTCGTCTGATCGAAGGGGTCTACAGCAATCTGTTTCTGGTCACGCATGGCCGTTTGCTGACCGCCGACCTCAGCCGTTGCGGGGTGGCAGGCGTCATGCGGGCCGAACTTCTGGATCAGGCCCTCGCTCTGGGTATGGCGGTCGACATTCGTGACGTGCATCTCTCCGATCTTGAAGCGGCGGACGAGGTGTTTTTGTGCAACAGCGTTTATGGCGTCTGGCCAGTTCGCGGCTTTGCGGCACTGAACTGGCCGGTTGGTCCGTTGACCCGTAAACTGCAAGGCATCGCTCGCGCCCTTCTGGATATCTGATTCGTGATCCGAAAACTATTGCTGTTGCTGGAAACCGGCATTGTAGTTGCTGGCCTGCTACTCGGCTTTGCGTTCTGGCAGCAGAACGAAGCCTTGAACCAGCCGCTTGAAGTGGCTCAGGAGCAGTTGCTGGACGTACCGGCCGGCTCGACGCCGACCAGCATGCTCAATCGTCTGCAGGCCGATGGCGTGATCAAGGACGCTTTCTGGCTGCGTCTCTACTGGCGTTTCAATCTGGCCAGTCAGCCGCTGCACAGCGGTGAGTACCGCATGGTGCCAGGCATGAACGTAAAAGGCCTGTTCGACGTCTGGAAACGCAGGGAAGTCGTGCAATACAGCCTGACACTGGTCGAAGGCTGGAATTTTCGCCAGGTTCGCGCCGCCCTGGCCAAACAGGCCAAGCTCGAACAGACCCTGACAGGCCTGTCCGATAGCGAACTGATGGCGAAAATCGGCCATCCCGATGTCTTTCCCGAAGGCCGCTTCTTCCCTGACACCTATCGTTACGTGCGCGGGATGAGTGATGTCGAGCTGCTCAAACAGGCCTACAGCCGTCTGGAAGAGGTGCTGGATGAAGAGTGGAATGCCAGGTCGCCAGAGGCGCCGTACTCCAATCCTTATCAGGCGCTGATCATGGCCTCGCTGGTTGAAAAGGAGACCGGCGTGCCACAGGAACGTGGCCAGATTGCCGGCGTCTTCGTGCGTCGCCTGAAACTGGGCATGCAGTTGCAGACCGATCCGACCGTGATTTACGGCATGGGTGAGCGCTACAACGGCAAGTTGACCCGGGCCAATCTCAAAGAAGCCACGCCTTACAATACCTACGTGATCGCCGGGATGCCGCCGACACCGATTTCGCTGGTAGGGCGCGAGGCGATTCATGCCGCGCTCAATCCGGTGGCCGGCAGCAGTCTGTATTTCGTCGCGAAGGGTGACGGCAGTCACGTGTTTTCCGACGATCTGGACGCGCATAATGCAGCCGTGCGCGAGTATCAGATCAAGCGCCGCGCAGATTATCGATCCAGCCCGGCACCTGCGGCTGCGCCAGCGCCCGACGCCGAGGCGACGCCTGCAGAACAACCACCCGCGACTGCCCCGGATGCCCAGCCGTCCGAGCCGAATGCGCAATGATGACGATTAAGGATTGCCTGTGACTGGCCTGTTTATCACCCTCGAAGGCCCGGAAGGTGCTGGCAAAAGTACCAACCGCGACTACCTTGCCGCCAGGTTGCGTGCGCAGGGTGTGGAAGTCTTGCTGACCCGCGAACCGGGCGGCACGCCGCTGGCCGAGCGTGTCCGCGAGCTGTTGCTGGCCCCGAGTGACGAAGCCATGAGCGCCGACACCGAGCTGCTGCTGGTATTCGCCGCTCGCGCGCAACACTTGGCCGAGGTCATTCGTCCGGCGTTGGCGCGTGGCGAAGTGGTGCTGTGTGATCGTTTTACCGATGCCACTTACGCCTATCAGGGCGGCGGCCGTGGTTTACCCCACGAGCGCATTGCCGCGCTGGAGCAATTCGTTCAGGGCGATCTGCGCCCCGATCTGACGCTGGTCTTTGATCTGCCGGTGGAAATCGGCCTGTCGCGGGCTGCGGCGAGGGGCCGTCTGGATCGCTTCGAGCAGGAAGGGCGAGCGTTTTTCAATGCCGTTCGCACAACCTATCTGGACCGCGCCAAGGCCGAGCCTGCGCGTTATCGTCTGGTGGATGCCTCGCAGACGCTGGCGCAGGTCCAGGCATCGCTCGACACGTTGCTGCCTCAGTTGCTGGAGCTGCAACGTGGCTGAAGCCTACCCGTGGCAGGCGTCGCTTTGGGAGCAGATGGCCGGTCGTGCCCAGCATGCTCACGCCTATCTTTTGCATGGTCCGGCCGGTATTGGCAAGCGCGCGCTGGCCGAGCGGCTGATGGCCAGTCTGCTGTGCAAAAAGCCCGCCGGGCTGGACGCCTGCGGTCAGTGCAAGTCTTGCCTGTTGCTGCTGGCGGGCAGCCATCCGGACAATTACGTGCTGGAGCCGGAGGAAGCGGACAAGCCGATCAAGGTCGATCAAGTCCGCGATCTGGTCAGTTTCGTGGTGCAGACCGCGCAAATGGGCGGTCGCAAGGTCGTGCTCGTCGAGCCGGTGGAGGCCATGAATGTCAACGCGGCCAACGCCTTGCTGAAAAGTCTTGAAGAGCCGTCGGGCAGCACCGTGCTGTTGCTTGTCAGCCATCAGCCGAGCTGCCTGCTGCCGACCGTCAAAAGCCGTTGCGTGCAGCAGGCCTGCCCGCTGCCCGGTGAGCAGATGAGCCTGGACTGGCTGGGCAGCGCCTTGCCTGACTGCACGGCGGAGGAGCGCATCGAATTATTGACCCTGGCCGCCGGTTCGCCGCTGGCCGCCGTTTCATTGCACGCCCAGGGTGTTCGCGAGCAGCGCGCGCTGGTGGTCGACGGCGTCAAAAAGCTGCTCAAACAGCAGCAATCGGCAACCCAGTTGGCTGAAGGCTGGAAAGACATTCCGCTGTTGTTGCTGTTCGACTGGTTCTGCGACTGGTCGCACTTGATTCTGCGCTATCAGATGACCCAGGACGAAGAAGGCCTTGGTCTGCCTGACATGCGCAAGGTGGTGCAGTATCTGGCGCAGAAATCCTCTCGCGGCAAGGTGCTGGAGATTCAGGACTGGGTACTCGCGCAACGCCAGAAAGTCATGTCTAAGGCCAACCTCAATCGGGTCTTGCTGCTTGAAGCGCTGCTGGTGCAGTGGGCAGGGCTGCCAGGACAGGCGTAGACTGCTTATTAACCCGACTGTGCATTATTCGGAAACGCTGAGGTGTTGTGATGAGTGAGCCGCTGAACACAGGTCCACGTAATGGCATCCTGTCCCTGACTATCAAGGACAAGTCGGTGCTGTGCGCGGCTTACATGCCATTCATCAGAAACGGCGGTCTGTTCATTCCCACCAGCAAAAGCTACAAGCTGGGCGATGAGGTGTTTATGCTGCTCAATCTGATGGACGAACCCGAGAAGGTTCCCGTCGCCGGTCGCGTGACCTGGATCACGCCGAAGGGCGCACAGGGCAACCGGACTGCCGGTGTCGGTGTGCAATTCAATGACGGCGATAACACCGCACGCAATCTGATCGAAACCCATCTGGTCGGCGCTCTCAAGTCCGATCGTCCCACCCATACGATGTAGTTGTAGTGTTGCCCATGCTTGTAGATTCCCACTGTCACCTCGATCGCCTTGACCTTACCCAGCACGATGGCTCTCTGGACGCTGCGCTTGAAGCCGCACGGAGTCGGGGCGTCGGGCATTTTCTGTGCATTGGCGTCAGCGCCGACAATGCGGGCGCAGTCAAGGCGGTCGCCGAGCGCCATGCCGATGTCGATTGCTCCGTAGGCATTCATCCGCTCGACGTCAAGCCGGGCGAGATGCCGCCGCTGGACTGGTTGCTCAAGGAACTGGATCACCCGCGTGTGGTGGCAATTGGCGAGACCGGTCTGGATTACCATTACGAGCCAGAAGCCGCCGAGTTGCAGCAGGCGTCGTTCCGGGTGCATCTGGAGGCCGCCAGAATCACCGAAAAGCCGGTGATCATCCACACCCGGGGCGCGCGCGCCGATACCCTGAGCCTTTTGCGTGAAGCAGCCTTGCCCTACGCAGGCGTGCTACATTGTTTCACCGAGGACTGGGACATGGCCAAGGCTGCACTGAACATGGGCTACTACATCTCGTTGTCCGGCATCGTGACCTTCCGCAACGCCGACGCTTTGCGTGACGTGGCCCGGCAGGTGCCTGCCGACCGCCTGCTGGTCGAAACCGACTCGCCGTACCTCGCGCCTATTCCTTATCGCGGCAAACCGAATCTGCCGCAATATGTGCGCGAGGTGGCCGAGTTTCTGGCGATGTTGCGCGGCGAGTCCTACGAGCGGTTCGCAGAGCAGACCACCACCAACTTTGCCCGTCTCTTTCCGCTGGCCCATTTGAAGCGCTAGGCTCTGTACGAAAAGTGGCTGCGCTCGGTGATGCTGCGTTAAAAACAGGCTCGTGCGCGAGTCCGATCGGAATGCTCATTTACAACACGTAGAGTCGAACGCGACCCCGGCCGTTCCTTGCCTTTTTGCCTTGCCTGACCTTCGCTCGCCGACTTTTCGTACAGAGCCTAGGCTGCGACCGTCAAATCCCAGGCAAAAAAAACCCGGATTCTGGGGGGGTGAAGCCGGGTTAAGACCATTAGGAGTAAAACAAAGGCACTCCATCCGTTGGTACCCTTACGGGCGCATCATTTGGGGGAATGAGGCACCAGCGCCTTAAGTATTGCCCAGGATGGCGTCTCGTCCAGTGTCTTATGTTCGTTTTTTAAACAGTTTTGGAATACTAAAACGCTTCTTGAGTCCTCGATAAGCTGATGAAAGCGAGGGCAACGCTGCGCGATGGTAAAAACATCATGGATTCCGGGCGCATAGCCATTTCAGGCGTGCGACGGTCATATGAATCGGAGCGAGGTTGCGGGTGGAATTTTCCAACGGTTTTTTGTTGAGCCTGTCGTTGTGCCTGGATATCGGTCTGGCCAATATCGCCATGATCACACTGTCCATGCAGCGCGGGTTCTCCAAAGGCCTGTGGCTGGGGCTTGGAACCTGCGTCGGCGATCTGGCCTACGCGATTCTGGCAATGCTTGGCATGGCCGTGCTGCTCCAGTATGAAACGGTTCGCTTTGTGCTCTGGCTGGGTGGTACGGCGGTGCTGGCATACTTTTGCTTCAAGATGCTGATGAGTGCAACCACCGTCAGCACCGGCATTGCCGGTCAGGATGCTCAATCGGGCGAGTCGGCGCCGAAGCTGTTTCTGCGCGGGATCTTTCTGGCGATGTCCTCGCCCAGCGCCATTCTCTGGTTCGCCGCAGTCGGGGGTGCGTTGATTGCCCGGCAAGGTTCGGATCTGGCCACTGCATCGATCTTCCTGGCGGGCTTCCTCGTAGCGGGCGTTGTCTGGTCGATTTCCATCTGCGCACTGGCCCACCAGGGTGGACGCTTCATGGGCGAGCGGATATTGCGCTGGTCCTACCTCGTGTCGGCGCTGATATTCGCGTATTTCACGCTGTATGTGGTGATTAGCGGATATATGGAGTTTGTCGCCGCCGCTCCAGTGCAAGTCGACTAATTCTGATGAACCGTGCAATTTAGCGCCGAATGGGCATAATAGCCCGCTTCGATTTCGATCTCTGACAGACCTTCTCATGCAGAAAGAACCTCGTAAGGTCCGTGAATTTCGCCGCCGTGAGCAGGAAATTCTCGACACCGCGCTAAAGCTGTTCCTGGAGCAAGGCGAAGACAGCGTCACCGTCGAGATGATCGCGGACGCCGTCGGCATTGGCAAAGGCACCATCTACAAGCACTTCAAGTCCAAGGCGGAAATCTACCTGCGCCTGATGCTCGACTACGAGCGGGATTTGAACGAGCTGCTGCACTCTGCCGATGTCGACAAGGACAAAGAGGCGCTGTCGCGTGCCTACTTCGAGTTCCGCATGCGTGATCCGCAGCGCTACCGCTTGTTCGACCGCCTGGAAGAGAAGGTGGTCAAGGGCAATCAGGTGCCCGAGCTGGTCGAAGAGCTGCACAAGATCCGCGCGTCCAACTTCGAACACCTCACCTTGCTGATCAAGGGGCGCATCACCGAAGGCAAGCTCGAAGACGTCCCGCCTTACTACCACTACTGCGCAGCCTGGGCGCTGGTGCACGGCGCGGTCGCGCTGTACCACTCGCCGTTCTGGAGCAACGTGCTGGAAGATCAGGAAGGTTTCTTCAACTTCCTCATGGACATCGGCGTGCGTATGGGCAACAAGCGCAAGCGCGACAGTGAGACCCCTGTCGAAAGCAAGCCTGACCCCGCCGGCACGTAACCCGCCAGGCCGGCCCTGAGCTTTGGCTCGAGGCTTTTGCTGCTGCCGCGTCGGAGATGGCGCGGAAGCTGCATCCGACGACCATTCGCCGGTTTTCCGTCACCGGCATCTGGGAGGGGATAATGCGTAGCCTGGTTCTGCTGCTCGCGCTGTTGGCGCTGAATGGCTGCATGAAAGTCAGTGATATGGGTGAAGGCGTTCGCGAGCAATTCAGCGATGCGGGTCTGCTCGACCATAGCAGTACCCGTCGTACCGCCAACTGGCGTGTACAGCCTGACTCATTCATCTACATCGCCCAGGGCGCTTTCGTACCTCCCGGCAAAGCCTATCCGCGTCCCAACGTCGTTGCCGACGAAGCCTTCAAAGGCTTCGTCGAGTACTTCCCGATGGTCCGCCGTGCGCCAGCGCCGATGGGGCTGGATGACGCAATGACCGAAGCGCGTAGCGCCGGCGCGCATTATCTGCTTTACACCCGTTTTGCCCGGGCCGACGACCGGATCAGTAACTGGGATCAATGGTCCGATCAGGAAGCGGTTGATCGACTGGGCGTCGACAGTGGTGTGATTCAACTGATGTTGATCGAGACCAGCACGCGCTACCTCATCGACAGCGCCCGCATTCGCAGCCGTGGCGGATTGCTGACGCTTTACGATACCAGCCCCGAAGATTTGCTAGGTCCGCCTCTTGAAGACTACGCTCGTACTCTACTGGGGGTAGAGCGCTAGAAACATCTGGCGTCGAGCCTTGAAAAATCTCAGGAGAGTGGAGTGACTGATTCAAGCAAGGCGGGCGATCTTTTTGCGCAGATTCCCAAAACCAAAGGGTTGCCGCCTGTTCATCTGTGGAATCCGGATTTTTGTGGCGATATCGATATGCGTATCGCCCGCGACGGCACCTGGTATTACCTGTGCACGCCGATCGGGCGCAAGCCGATGGTGCGGCTGTTCTCGACCATTATGCGGCGCGACGGTGACGATTACTTTCTGATCACGCCGGTCGAAAAAGTCGGCATCAAGGTGGATGACGCGCCCTTCGTGGTGGTCAGTCTCGACGTGCAAGGGGAGGGCGAGGGGCAAGTGCTGCGCTTTCTGACCAATGTGGAAGATCAGACGGAAGCCGGGCCGCAGCATCCGCTGCGGGTCGTGACGGACCCTGAGACTCAGGAGCCTGCGCCTTACGTTCTGGTGCGCAACAATCTTGAAGCGTTGATCCACCGTAACGTGTTCTATCAACTGGTCGAACTGGCGGTGGCCCGCGAGATCGACGGGCAGCGCTGGTTGGGCGTCTGGAGTCACGGAATGTTTTTCAAGATCGGTCTGGAGCCTTGAAATGCCCCGTGGTTGGCGCGCTTGAATTGCCTGCGGGCACTGCCGCGGTTAAAGTGCCGCTCCCTGATTTTCCTGAGGTTTTTGCATGAGCCAGTCCTTTGATATCGCCGTAGTCGGCGCAACCGGTACTGTCGGCGAAACCCTTGTCCAGGTTCTGGAGGAGCGCGATTTTCCTGTCGGCAATCTGCACTTGCTGGCGAGCATCGAATCCGCCGGCCACTCCGTGCCGTTTCGGGGCAAGAATGTACGCGTGCGTGAAGTCGACGAGTTCGATTTCAGCAAAGTCCGCCTGGCGTTTTTCGCTGCCGGCCCGGCGATCAGCCGCAGTTATGCAGAAAAAGCCGTGGCGGCGGGCTGTTCGGTCGTTGACCTGTCGGGCGCGTTCCCGGCCGGGCAAGCGGCCAATATCGTGCCGGAGATCAACGCAGCGTTGTTGAGCGCAAGCGGCGCTGGTGCGCATCTGGTGGCCAGCCCAAGTGCGGCGGCTACGGCGGTCGCCCTGGCGCTGGCTCCTTTGCGCGCCATGCTCGACCTGCACAGCGTATCGGTCACGGCGTGTCTGGCCATATCGGCATTGGGGCGCGAGGGGGTGAGCGAGCTGGCGCGGCAGACTACCGAACTGCTCAACGTGCGCCCGCTGGAAACCCGTTTCTTCGATCGACAGATGGCCTTTAACGTGCTGGCTCAGGTCGGCACGCCCGACGATTCCGGTCACCTACCGCTGGAACGGCGCCTGGTGGATGAGCTGCGCGAATTGTTGGCACAGCCATCGCTCAAGGTTTCCGCTACCTGCATTCAAGTGCCGGTGTTCTTCGGCGACAGTTTCACCGTTGCGTTGCGCACCACGGGGCCGGTCGATCTGGCTGCGGTCAATGCCGCGCTCGAGGCAGCACCCGGTCTGGAGCTGGTCGATGCGGGCGATTACCCGACGCCGGTTGGCGATGCGGTAGGCCAGGATGTGGTGTATGTCGGTCGCGTCCGGGGCGGAACCGATGATCCCGAGCAACTCAATCTGTGGCTGACGTCAGACAATGTGCGCAAAGGCGCAGCGCTCAATGCTGTGCAGGTTGGCGAATTGTTGATAAAAGGCTATGTGTAAAAGATACTTGGCAATAATTTGAACAATTGTTTTAGCGGCGACACGCCTTACACCCAAATGCAGGACTACCTCCCCGAATGTCGGGGAATCTTTAAACAAGGGATGGGCTATGGTTCAGGTTCGTAAACTGGTATTAGCAATCGCTGCGGCTTCAGCGCTGTCATCGGGTATGGCGCAGGCGCTGGGGCTCGGGGAATTGTCGGTCAAGTCGACCCTGAATCAGCCATTGGTAGCGGAAATCGAGTTGACCGAAGCGCAGGGGCTCAACGCGACGCAAGTCGTGCCCAGCCTGGCTACCACGGCCGACTTCGCTCAGGCGGGTGTCACGCGTCAGGCATTTCTTAACGACCTCACGTTCACTCCGGTGATCAACGCCAGCGGCAAGAGTGTCTTGCGGATCACCTCCAGCAAGCCGGTTCGCGAGCCCTACGTGAAATTTCTGGTTCAGGTGCTGTGGCCAAATGGCCGCTTGTTGCGTGAGTACAGTCTGCTGCTCGATCCGCCGAAGTTTTCGCCAGAGGCAGCTGCCGCCGCGGCGGCTCCTGCTCCTGCGCCGGCTGCCGCTCCCGCAGCACCTGCCCAATTGGCAGCGGTAGCGCCACCGGTCGAGGCCGCAGCACCTGAAGCGCCTGCTCCGGCAGCGCCTGCCGGCTCAACCGCACTGCCGCCGCCCACAGCAGATAAACCGGCGCAATACGTCACTGCCAATAACGACACCTTGTGGGAAATTGCCGCGAAGGTGCGTACTGCCGGAACAGTCCAGCAGACCATGCTGGCGATCCAGGCGCTGAACCCGGATGCATTCATCGGCGGCAACATCAACCGCCTGAAGAAAGGCCAGGTGCTGCGCTTGCCGACGCCTCAACAGACCACTGCACTGCCGCAACCGCAGGCCGTTACCGAAGTTTCCCGCCAGTACACCGAGTGGCGCGGCGGCCGTCGTTCGCCTGCAACCGGCACACGACAAGTCGACGCGACCCGCCGTGATCGTGCAGGTGCAGCGCCGTCTCGCGTCGACACCCCGGACAACCTCAGTCTGGTGTCGGCCAGCGGTAAACCCGCAGCCAAAGGTGTGACGGGTGACAGCGATCTCGGTAACAAGCTGGCGGTCACTCAGGAAGCCCTCGATACCACGCGTCGTGACAATGCCGAGCTGAAAAGCCGCATGAACGACCTGCAAAGCCAGCTCGACAAGTTGCAGCGGCTGATCGAGCTGAAAAACGGTCAGTTGGCCAAAATGCAGGCCGCTGGCGCCGCCGTGCCGCCTGCTGCCGCGACGCCTGACGCAACCACGCCGACGAACGCGGCGGTACCTGCGTCGCTGGTCGATGCCAATGGCGCCCCGGTCAAACCGGCAGGTGAAGTCGCTCCCGAAGATGCCTTGCCGGCAGGTGCCGCTCAGGTTGCGACGCCTGCGGCAGATCAGCCGTTGGCCGTCGAGCCGGTTGCAGTACCCGAAGAAGATGACTCGCTGCAGAAGATCCTCGATAACCCGGTTCTGCTGGGGCTCATCGGTGGCGCAGTGTTGCTGATTCTGGCCTTGTTGCTGTTGTTTCTTGCCCGTCGCCGTGCGGCAAAGGCCGAAGCCGAGAAACACAAGCGCATGGCGCGGGCGCTGGCTGAAGAGTCCGATTTTGTCTCCGACATGGATCTGGATACGCCGCAGGCCAGTTTCGACGGGCTTGACGTGCCGCCGCCGAATGTCCGTATGGGGGCTGCCGGTGCGGCAGCCGCAGCAGCGACGCGTGAACGTCAGGCTGATCCTCTGGTGCAGGCCGAGATTCATATCGCTTACGGGCGCATGAATCAGGCGGTCGAGCTGCTTGAGGAAGCTGTTCAGGAAGATCCGAAGCGCGATGACATTCGCCTCAAGCTGATGGAAATCTACGCTGAACAGGGCAATAACAAAGCCTACGCCGCCCACGAGCGCAAGCTGGTGGCTGCGGGAAAGCCTGAAGCTGAGGTCGAGCAGCTAGAAGAACGTCACTCGACCCTGAAGCCTGCGGCGCCGCTGGCTTCTGAACCTGTCTCGACGCCATCGGCGGCGCCTGCCGTCGCGGCTGCGGCTGCGGCGGCCAGTGCTGCGGCGTTGGCTGCCGAGCTTGATGCCAAATACGTCGAAGAGTTGCTGGCGGACAACGACAATCCCGATGAGCCTGCGGAACAGGCTGCTGTGCCTGCGCCGGAGCCGGTCGCGATGCCTAAGCCGGATGAGTTCGATCATGATTTTGACTTGAGCCTGGATGAGTTCGAAGAAGCATCCACGCCTGAAGTCTCGACCGTGAACGATCTTGATGACCTTACGCTCGATGAGCCAAAACCCGACACACCGCAAGCAGCTGCTGTGCCCGACGACGAAGCGCTGACATTTGAGTCGATCATGCAGCAGCAGGAAGAGGCCCGCGCTGCGACGTCGACTGAAGAACTGGCCGACTTCGACCTGGATTTGTCCGAAGAAGACCCGGCACTGAAAAACGAAGACGACTTCTTGCTGGGCCTTGGCGATGACTCGCTTGATCTGGGCAAGACCACGCCACCGCCGGTCAGTGACGATCTGGAGCTGCCGGAAGATTTCGACCTGTCGCTGGCTGACGAGATTGAAACCGATCAGGCAAGCCAGGCGTTCGCCAGCGAAATCGATGACGTCAATGCCGAGCTGGACCGTCTTGCGCAAAAACTTGAGCATCCGCCGCTCGATGAGCCAAGGTTTACCGCCGAGGACGCAGCAGCCCTGGATGACGAGCCTGACTTCGACTTCATGTCCGGTACTGACGAGGCGGCGACCAAGCTTGATCTGGCGCGCGCCTACATTGACATGGGCGATGCCGACGGGGCGCGGGATATTCTCGACGAAGTGGTCACCGAGGGCGATGACGGCCAGAAGACCGAAGCGCGGGAGATGCTTTCGCGCCTGGTCTGACTCAAGCCTGCCAACCTGCCAACCTGCCAACCTGCCAACGGCCGCTTATGCGGCCGTTGGCCTTTCAATCTGGCGTGTTTTTTCTACGACCGTATAATGGCCGACTTTTCGCGAACCGACAGGCTCTTCCACATTGGCGAACATAGATAACCCGGCTGCCGAGATGGCGGCCGAGGGCTTTTCCCGAATCGCGCTGGGCGTGGAGTACAAAGGCTCGCGCTATTGCGGCTGGCAACGGCAGGCGTCCGGTGTGCTGACCGTGCAGGAAACCCTCGAAGACGCGCTTTCGAAAGTGGCGGCGTCGCCCGTCTCGCTGATGTGTGCCGGGCGTACCGATGCAGGCGTGCATGCCTGCGGGCAGGTGGTGCATTTCGATACTCAGGCAGAGCGTTCACTGAAAGCCTGGGTCATGGGCGCAAATATCAACCTGCCGCATGACATCAGCGTGAGCTGGGCGCGGGTCATGCCTGCGACCTTTCATGCGCGCTTCAAGGCCATCGCCCGTCGCTATCGCTATGTGATTTACAACGATCAGATCCGTCCGGCGCATCTGAATCAGGAAATCACCTGGAATCATCGTCCGCTGGACGTGGAGCGGATGGCGCAGGCCGCCGCGCATCTGGTGGGGACTCATGACTTCAGCGCCTTTCGCGCCGGTCAGTGCCAGGCCAAGTCACCGGTCAAACAATTGCATCACCTGCGCGTGACCCGTCACGGCAAGATGATTGTAATCGATGTTCGCGCCAATGCCTTCCTGCACCACATGGTGCGCAACATCGCTGGCGTTCTGATGACCATTGGTGCGGGTGAAAGGCCGGTCGAATGGGCGCGTGAGGTACTGGAGAGCAAGGTGCGGCGTACTGGCGGCGTGACAGCCCATCCTTACGGGCTGTATCTGGTTCAAGTGGAGTATCGCGACGAATTTCCACTGCCGGACCGCTACATTGGTCCGCATTTTCTTACGGGTTTTGCAGAACTTGACGGCTGACGACCTGAACAGCATTTGCTAACATCCGGGACTTTCCGCAAGGACTGAGGTTTTCCACCATATGTCAGCCGTTCGCAGCAAGATCTGCGGGATTACCCGCATAGAAGATGCTCTGGCCGCCGTCGAGGCGGGGGCTGACGCCATTGGGTTGGTGTTTTACCCCAAAAGCTCGCGGGCGGTGACGATCCAGCAGGCGCGCGCGATCATTGCTGCCTTGCCGCCGTTCGTGACCACCGTCGGCCTGTTCGTCAATGCCAGTCGCTGCGAACTCAACGAAACGCTGGAGGCTGTCGCGCTGGATCTGTTGCAGTTTCATGGCGATGAAACGCCAGAAGAATGTGACGGTTATCATCGCCCTTACATCAAGGCCTTGCGGGTCAAGGCGGGTGACGACATTGCCCAGGCCTGCCGCGCCTATCGCAATGCGCGGGGTGTGCTGCTCGACACCTATGTCGAAGGCTTCCCCGGCGGCACTGGCGAAACCTTTGACTGGGCGCTGATTCCGGACGATCTGGACAAACCGGTCATTCTGGCAGGCGGGCTGACCTCGGCCAACGTGGCTCAGGCCATTGCTCAGGTCCGGCCCTATGCGGTGGACGTCAGCGGCGGAGTGGAAAAGAGCAAGGGCATCAAGGATCGCGAAAAGATCCTCGCGTTCATGAGCACGGTGCAGGGCGTCTGATGTGACGGTTGCGCTTCGGCCGCCGTCCATAAGCCTGTTCCCGCCGCTACAGATGCGGGTCGAATCAAGTAGGCGAGGGTGCCAATGTGCACCGTCGTTGTTATGAAAACCGGGCTGAAGGGTGTGCAGGTCAGGCCATGGGTCGCCCGCTGCCCCTTCATCATCGTCCATAAGAATTTACCCGAGGGCATGCGACTGACGTGTGATTGTCAGCCGTTCGAGCCACACCGGTACTGGAGAGATAAAGCATGAGCAACTGGTTGGTAGACAAACTGATCCCATCGATCATGCGTTCCGAGGTCAAGAAAAGCTCGGTTCCTGAAGGTCTTTGGCACAAATGCCCATCCTGCGAAGCGGTGCTCTATCGCCCTGAGCTGGAAAAGACCCTGGACGTCTGCCCCAAGTGCAACCACCACATGCGTATCGGCGCGCGCGCGCGTCTGAACATCTTCCTCGATGTCGAAGGCCGTGCCGAACTGGGCGCTGACCTGGAGCCGGTGGACCGTCTGAAATTTCGTGACGGCAAGAAATACAAGGACCGCCTGACCGCAGCCCAGAAGCAGACCGGCGAGAAAGACGCGCTGATCTCGATGAGCGGCACCCTGCTGGGCATGCCGGTGGTCGCAGCGGCGTTCGAGTTCTCCTTCATGGGCGGTTCGATGGGCGCCATTGTGGGTGAGCGTTTCGTTCGCGCCGCCAACTACGCGCTGGAAAATCGCTGCCCGATGATCTGTTTCGCCGCCTCCGGTGGTGCGCGCATGCAGGAAGCCCTGATCTCGCTGATGCAAATGGCCAAGACTTCCGCAGTGCTGGCGCGTCTTCGCGAAGAGGGGCTGCCATTCATTTCCGTACTTACCGATCCGGTTTACGGCGGCGTTTCTGCGAGTCTGGCGATGCTGGGTGACGTTATCGTTGCCGAACCCAAGGCGCTGATCGGTTTCGCTGGTCCTCGCGTCATCGAACAGACCGTTCGCGAGAAGCTGCCTGAAGGCTTCCAGCGCAGCGAGTTCCTGCTGGATCATGGCGCCATCGACATGATCATCGCGCGCAGCGAGCTTCGTCCACGTCTGGGCAACCTGTTGGCGCAGATGATGAACCTGCCCACGCCGCGCTTCGTTGCGCCTGTCATCGAGCCGATCGTCGTACCGCCAGCTCCGGCCTCGATATGACCCCTGTAACCCTGGGCGACTGGATCGCCTATCTGGAGCAACTGCATCCATCGGCCATCGACATGGGGCTGGATCGCTCGCGACAGGTAGCGCAGCAGTTGGGCCTGACCAGGCCTGCTCCCAGGGTCATCACTGTCACCGGCACCAATGGCAAAGGCTCGACCTGCGCTTTTATCGCCGCGTTGCTGCAAGCCCAAGGGCTGAAAACCGGGGTTTACAGCTCGCCGCATCTGGTTCGCTACAACGAGCGGGTAAAGGTGCAGGGTGTCGAAGCAACCGATGCCGAGTTGTGCGAAGCCTTTGCAGCCGTCGAGGCAGCGCGTGATGGCGTCACCCTGACGTACTTCGAAATGGGCACGCTGGCAGCCTTCTGGCTGTTCGAGCAGGCTCAGCTTGACGCCGTGGTGCTGGAAGTTGGCCTGGGCGGTCGTCTGGACGCGGTGAACCTGATTGACGCGGATTTCGCGCTGGTGACCAGTATCGGTGTCGATCATGCCGAGTGGCTGGGTGATAGCCGCGAATCGGTTGCGTTCGAAAAAGCCGGTATTTTTCGGTCTGCACGCCCCGCGCTGTGCGGTGATCCGGCTCCACCCGAGCCGCTGCTGGAGAAGGCCCGAGAACTGGGCTGCCCGCTGTTGCTGCGCGGCGCGGATTTCGACCTGACCGTGGGTCCGGACAGTTGGGACTGGCGCGGCGTCGCGCATGGCGAACAGGTTGAACTGCGAGGTTTGCCGTTGCTCGATCTGCCCATGCAGAATGCCGCGCTGGCCCTCCAGTTGTATGCTCTCTTGGGCTATCCGCTGGAGTCCGCCGCGTTGGGGCAGGTGCTGGCCCGCACGCGGCTTGCCGGGCGCCTTGATCGCCGCATCTTCCACTGGCAGGGCAAGCGCCTCAATCTGCTTCTGGACGTGGGCCACAATCCGCATGCCGCGCAGTTTCTGCACCAGCGTCTGACGCAGCTCCCGATTGTCGGCAAGCGCTACGCCGTGTTCGGTCTGCTGAGTGACAAGGACCTTGCAGGCGTGGTCGCTCCTCTGGTGTCTGTCATCGACAAATGGGCCGTCGCGGCGCTGCCCACTCCGCGCAGCAGGCCTGCCGAAGCGTTGCAGGCGGCGTTGCAGAACCTTGGCGCCTGCGTGACGTCCTATCAGAGTATTGCGCCAGCATTGGAGGCTCAGTGCGCGCACGCCACGGCCGATGATGAAATTCTGCTGTTCGGATCTTTTTACTGTGTTGCCGAGGCCCTTGAATGGCTGGCCCTGCACACCGACGAGGAAGCTGCAAATGGCTTTGCTGGATAACGTAGTCAAGCAGCGGATGGTTGGAGCGCTGGTGTTGATCGCTGTGGCGGTCATCTTTCTACCCATGCTCTTCACGCGTGAAGATGAAACGCGTCACGTGCAGGTCGAAGCGCCTTCGGCGCCTCAGGCTCCGGCGACGTCACAGGTGCGCGTCGATCCTGTTCCGGTTCCGGAACCACAGGTACTGCCTCAGGAGCCGGTCCCCGGCGACGATACGGCGAGCAATCAGCCACCCGCGATGCCGATCGCCCCGGCGCCAGCCCAGTCGACACCCGCCCAGTCAGCGCCGCCGGTAACTTCGGCACCCGCGCAGAAACCGGTGGTCAAGCCGACTCCGGCAGCAGCGCCGTCCGCTCCGTCGCCCGCACCGGCTGCTCCTGCCAAGCCTGCCAAGCCTGCCGCATCGGCTGGCGTTGATGCCAACGGCCTGTCGATCAGTTGGTCGGTGCAGCTGGCGAGCATGTCCAATCGCGCCAATGCCGATAACCTGCAAAAAACCTTGCGTACGCAGGGCTACAATGCCTACATCCGTACAGCTGATGGCGTGAACCGGGTGTTCGTCGGGCCGTTGATCGAGCGTGCCGAGGCTGATCGTCTGCGTGATCAACTGGATAAACAGCAGAAGCTCAAAGGGATTGTTGTGCGCTTTCAACCCGAGCGTGGCTGACCGTCCGGCACCTCGTGCTGCTGCCGTGAAGTAAAATGCCTTTCGCCGGTAATCGCTGCTTACCGGCAGGCGGGCGCTCTGCTAAAATGCGCCGCCTTATCTGTCTGCAGGCTGCAACGTGCCATTTACTCCGGTTGACTGGGCAATTCTGGGAATTGTCGCCATCTCCGCCCTGATCAGTCTGAAACGCGGCTTCGTCAAAGAAGCACTGTCGTTGACGACGTGGATCATTGCAGGTGTAGTGGCCTGGATGTTTGGCGCGGGGCTGTCGCAGTATCTGGTCAATTACATAGAAACACCTTCGGCCCGCGTCATCGCGAGCTGCACCATCCTTTTCGTCGCCACCTTGCTGGTGGGCGCCATGGTCAACTTTCTTATTGGCGAACTGATTCGCGTCACCGGGCTTTCCGGGACCGATCGTTTTCTCGGCATGGTCTTCGGCGCAGCGCGCGGAGGTCTGCTTGTCGTTGTAGCGGTGGGGCTGTTGAGCCTCGGGCCGGTGCAACAGGATCAATGGTGGCAGCAGTCCAGGCTGGTGCCGCAATTTCTCATGGTCGCTGACTGGTCGAAAAACCTGATTCTCGGGATGTCCAGCAAGTGGCTTGCCAGCGGCATCAGCGTACCCGCTGATCTGCCGTTCAAGGAACAGATCCTGCCGTCTACACCACCGCAGGATGTGTTCGGTAAATCCAGTTCCACTAAGTAGGGGTTGTGGCATGTGTGGCATCGTCGGTATCGTCGGCAAGTCGAACGTCAATCAGGCGCTGTATGACGCGCTTACCGTCCTCCAGCACCGCGGCCAGGACGCTGCCGGTATCGTAACCAGCCATGACGGCCGGTTATTTCTGCGCAAGGACAACGGGCTGGTGCGTGATGTGTTTCATCAGCGCCATATGCAGCGTCTGGTCGGGCACATGGGCATTGGCCATGTGCGTTATCCCACAGCGGGCAGTTCGACTTCGGCCGAAGCCCAGCCGTTTTACGTCAACTCGCCTTACGGCATCACGTTGGCGCACAACGGCAATCTGACCAACGTCGAGCAACTGGCCAAGGAGATTTACGAATCCGACCTGCGCCATGTGAACACCAATTCCGATTCGGAAGTGCTGCTCAATGTGTTCGCCCATGAACTGGCCGTGCGCGGCAAGTTGCAGCCGACCGAAGAAGATATCTTCGCCGCCGTGACCGACGTGCACAATCGCTGCCGTGGCGGTTATGCCGTCGTGGCGATGATCACCGGTTATGGCATCGTCGGCTTCCGTGATCCGGACGCCATTCGTCCCATCGTGTTCGGCCAGCGTCACACCGACGAAGGCGTCGAGTACATGATTGCCTCGGAAAGCGTCTCGCTGGACGTGCTGGGTTTCACCCTGATCCGCGATCTGGCACCGGGCGAAGCGGTTTACATCACTGAAGACGGCAAGCTGTTTACCCGTCAGTGCGCGGCCAACCCGAAATACGCGCCGTGCATCTTCGAACACGTCTATCTGGCGCGCCCGGATTCGATCATCGACGGCATCTCGGTCTACAAAGCACGCCTGCGTATGGGCGAGAAGCTGGCCGACAAGATCCTGCGCGAGCGTCCGGATCACGACATCGACGTGGTTATCCCGATTCCGGACACCAGCCGCACCGCTGCGCTGGAACTGGCCAACCACCTCGGCGTCAAGTTCCGCGAAGGGTTCGTCAAGAACCGTTACATCGGCCGTACCTTCATCATGCCGGGGCAGGCTGCGCGCAAGAAATCCGTGCGTCAGAAGCTCAACGCCATCGAACTGGAGTTCCGCGGCAAGAACGTCATGCTGGTGGATGACTCGATCGTTCGCGGCACCACCTGCAAGCAGATTATTCAGATGGCCCGCGAAGCCGGTGCCAAGAATGTCTACTTCTGCTCGGCTGCCCCGGCAGTGCGTTACCCCAACGTCTACGGCATCGATATGCCGAGTGCGCACGAGCTGATCGCTCACAACCGTTCCACCCAGGACGTGGCCGACCTCATCGGTGCCGACTGGCTGGTCTATCAGGACCTGAACGACCTGATCGAGGCGGTCAGCGGCAGCAAGAAGATCAAGATCGACAACTTCGATTGCTCGGTTTTCGACGGCAAGTATGTAACGGGCGATATCGACGAGCATTACCTGAACCGGATCGAGCATGCGCGTAACGATGCTTCCAAGGTCAAGACCCAGGCTGTGAGCGCGATCATCGATCTGTACAACAACTAATCGGACAAGGAGTGGGCGGCATGACTCAGGAATGGGATGCAGGTCGGCTGGACAGCGACCTTGAAGGCGTGGGCTTCGATACCCTCGCCGTACGTGCCGGGCAGCACCGCACACCGGAAGGTGAACATGGCGACCCCATGTTCTTCACTTCCAGCTACGTATTCCGCACGGCTGCCGATGCTGCGGCGCGGTTTGCCGGCGAGGTGCCGGGCAACGTCTACTCGCGTTACACCAATCCGACCGTGCGCTCTTTCGAAGAGCGTATTGCTGCGCTTGAGGGCGCCGAGCAGGCGGTCGCGACGGCCACCGGCATGGCCGCGACGCTGGCCGTGGTCATGAGCCTGTGCAGTGCGGGAGACCACGTGCTGGTGTCGCGCAGCGTGTTTGGCTCGACCATCAGCCTGTTCGACAAGTATTTCAAGCGGTTCGGCATCGAGGTGGATTACGTTCCGCTGGCTGATCTGGGCGGCTGGGACGCGGCGATAAAGTCCAATACGAAAATGTTGTTCGTCGAATCGCCGTCCAACCCGCTGGCCGAACTGGTGGACATCGCTGGTCTGGCCGAGATCGCGCATGCCAAGGGCACGATGCTGATCGTCGATAACTGCTTTTGCACGCCGGCCTTGCAGCAGCCGCTGCTGCTGGGTGCCGACATCGTGGTGCATTCGGCGACCAAGTTCATCGACGGCCAGGGGCGTTGCATGGGCGGTGTGGTTGCCGGTCGCAGCGAGCAGATGAAAGAAGTGGTCGGTTTCCTGCGCACGGCCGGGCCGACGCTGAGCCCGTTCAATGCCTGGATCTTCCTCAAAGGCCTCGAAACCCTGAACCTGCGCATGCGCGCTCATTGCGCCAATGCACAGGCGCTGGCCGAGTGGCTGGAGCAGCAGGACGGTATCGAAAAGGTCCATTATGCCGGGCTCAAGAGCCATCCGCAGCACGAGCTGGCCCAGCGTCAGCAGAAGGGCTTCGGTGCGGTCGTGAGCTTTGAGGTCAAGGGTGGCAAGGACGGCGCATGGCGTTTTATCGATGCCACGCGCCTGATCTCGATCACCGCCAACCTGGGCGACAGCAAAACCACTATCACCCACCCGAGCACTACGTCCCATGGCCGCCTGGCGCCGCAAGAACGTGAAGCGGCCGGAATACGTGACAGCCTGATTCGCGTGGCGGTGGGCCTTGAAGACGTCGCCGACCTTCAGGCGGACCTTGCGCGTGGCCTGGCTGCGTTGTGAGTGACCCGACGAGCGTCGAAGCAGGGCAGGAGTGGGCGCTGAAATTCGCTGGCATCCATAATGGCCGCGTTGCGTTGCGTTGGTGACCGGTGCCGCTCGCGGTATCGGTCTGGGTATTGCCGCCTGGCTGATTGCCGAGGGCTGGCAAGTGGTCCTGACCGATCTGGATCGTGCCCGGGGCGCGAAGGTTGCGACTGTGCTAGGCGAAAATGCCTTGTTCATCGGCATGGACGTTGCCAGTGAAGAGCAGGTGGCACAAGGCGTAGCCGAAGTGCTCAGGAAGTTCGGGCGGCTGGATGCGCTGGTGTGCAACGCGGCGATTGCCGATCCGCACAACACCACGCTGGAAAGCCTGGAGCTGTCGCACTGGAATCGGGTGCTGGCGGTCAATCTGAGTGGTCCGATGCTGCTGGCCAAGCACTGCGCGCCGTACTTGCGCGCGCATTGCGGCAGCATCGTCAACCTGACGTCCACGCGTGCCAGGCAGTCCGAGCCTGATACCGAGGCCTATGCGGCCAGCAAGGGCGGCCTGAAGGCCCTGACGCATGCATTGGCAATCAGTCTTGGGCCTGAGATTAGGGTCAACGCGGTCAGCCCCGGCTGGATCGACGCGCGCGATCCTTCGCTGCGTCGCGCCGAGCCGCTGTCCGAGACCGATCACGCCCAGCACCCTGCGGGTAGGGTCGGGACGGTGGAAGACGTTGCGGCAATGGTGGCCTGGTTGCTGTCGCGCAACGCAGGTTTTGTTACGGGTCAGGAATTCGTTGTCGACGGCGGGATGACCAGAAAGATGGTGTATGCCGAGTAGTTTTCAGCGATGGGCCGAGATTGGCTCTGTGCGGTGCTTTTGATGTGTGGTAGGGGATTTGCGATTGAAGCGGTTTTTTAAAAAACTTCAATCAGGCTATTGACTTAGGTTCGTTAGGTGCGTAAATTTCGCGGCCTCAACGAAGCAAAGGGTGATTAGCTCAGCTGGGAGAGCAGCTGCCTTACAAGCAGCGGGTCGGCGGTTCGATCCCGTCATCACCCACCATCGTTGAGGTTGAAAGCTGAAGTACGAGGGCTTTCAAATGCAGCAAACAATACACAATGCGCAGCGGTAGTTCAGTCGGTTAGAATACCGGCCTGTCACGCCGGGGGTCGCGGGTTCGAGTCCCGTCCGCTGCGCCATATTTGTACAGATCGGGTCCGCCGGATCTGCGATTGAGAAACTCAAGGGTCTTTCAGTCAGATGTACAGGAAACAACCTACAGCAGGTTCGTTTCAAACAGGTTTACAGCGATACGCAGCGGTAGTTCAGTCGGTTAGAATACCGGCCTGTCACGCCGGGGGTCGCGGGTTCGAGTCCCGTCCGCTGCGCCATACACCGCTTCAAGGCCCTTGAACTCCTTGAAGCAAACAGGAAAGCGACCTTAGCAGACTGTGTGAAAACACACTGATGAAGGCCCAAGCAAACGCCCCGACTTGTTCGGGGCGTTTTTTTTGTATTGGCAGCAGACGAAAAAAATGTCCGCTCAGCCCATCAAAGCCATCAGATGGCGCACACCGAGCACTTTAATCGCTCGTTTCAGGTTATAGGCATTCACCGCCAAGGCCATTTCAGCTTTTGTACCCTCCAGTTGTCGCAGCAAGAAACGGCCATTACCAAATAGCCATTGCTTGAGGTTGCCGAAGGGGTGCTCAACGATGGATCTTCGGTTGGCCATCATCTCAGGATGCGCCTGCATTCTTTGCTCCATCCGCTCGAAAGCCTCTTCATGGGCATGTCGTGAGACATAACGGCGCCGGGCTCGAGTGCATTGCGTTTTCAGCGCGCAGTTGGCGCAGTCATCGACCTCAGCCTGATAGATCCGATCACCTTTGTTGTGCTGTTTTAGCGTTAACCATTTGCCTGCCGGACACTGGAAACGATCGTGTCCGGTCTCATAGATAAAGTCTTTTCGCTCAAAGAGCTGCTCTTCCTGACTGCCAGGGTTTTTCGAACGATTGGGCGGTACATAGGCCGTAATCGAAGCATCCTCGCAGGCCTGAAACTGCTTGCCATTGGAGTAGCCGGCATCGGCAGTGACCGTCAGATCATCTTGCTGTAACTCTGCTTTGGCGGCCTTGGCCATCGGCTCCAGTTGCTTTCGGTCATCGCCATCTTGGGTGACCTCATGATGCAAAATCAGGCAATGCTCGGCGTCCACGACGGTTTGCACGTTGTAGGCCACACGTGGCCCTTTGGCCGTGCGCATCATTCGGGCATCGCTTTCATGGGTGTTGAACTGCTCGATGCCCATCGAACGCATCAGTGCCTGGCAACTCTGATTATCCTGTTGTCGAGCCTCAAGCTGTGCCAGGGCTACCTTGATTGCGCTGCGATCAATTGAATCTGTGGTTTCAGCCTTGTCGGCCTCATCCAGCTCGGCCAGATACTGAGCGATGCGCTTATCCAGTTTTTCTTCCTGGCGCTTGAGCTGCTTCAAATTCACATGACGCCGTGAGGATGCGACCGCCTGAAACTTGCTGCCGTCGATGGCCACCAACTCACCGGCGATCAAGCCTGCCGTGCGACAAAACCGAACGAAAGCACGGCAGGTCGCGATGAAGGCGGGTTTATTGTTCTTGCGAAAATCGGCGATGGTCTTGAAGTCGGGCTTGAGCCGGTTGATCAGCCACATCACTTCGATGTTGCGCTGACACTCGGCTTCAAGACGTCGCGATGAGCGAATCCGCTGAAAATAGCCGTAGAGGTAGAGTTTTAGCTGATCGGCGGGATCATAAGCAGGGCGCCCCGTGCTTTTTGGAATCGCTTTATCGAAGCCCAGTTGCACCAGATCGAGCCTGGCAACGTACAGGTCAATGACACGAACGAGGTGATCCTCGGGGATCAACTCTTCCAGCGAGACCGGGAATAGGCTGGTCTGGCTGCGGGACTCACCTTGGATGTAGGCCATAACGAAAAATGCTCTGTATCTTTCGATACGGAGCATTTTCTTTGAGCGCTGCGCAGATTGCTAGGTTTTCACACAGTCTGTTAGGGTCGCTTTTTTGTTGTCCGCGTTTTGATCGATTGAGCGCCTGCTCTTGCCGCTTAAACATGACGTATCCAAATCCTTTTGAACTGTACGTTGATACGACGTCTCCCTTGTTGCAGACTTACCGTCATTTCCCCAGTTCGCAGTCTTGCTGGCAGACCTCTCCTTCCTCAGGATTTTCGATGTTTACGTTATTGAACCTTCGTACCGCATTCTGGGCCGCTGTCCTGTTGACGGCAGCCGGCTGCTCATCGCCGAAACAGGCGATTTATGATCACGAGCACTTCGACGACGCCGGGACGTTCTCGCGCAGTTATCCAGCGACTGACCTTGCGTATTGCGAGGCGGGGCGACGTGCCTTACTGAGTCAGGGTTACATCATCACCAGCAGCGACCCGAAGATGGTCGCCGGTCGCAAGAGTTTTCAGCAGACGGGTGATACCCACATCGAGATCAGCTTCAATCTGGTGTGCGCGGCCGACATGAAAGATGGCAATTCCACCATGTTCGCCAACGCCTTGCAGGACCGTTACGCACTGAAGAAGACCAATAACTCGGCAAGCCTCGGGGTCGGGGTGTTGGGTTCGGTGTCGATGCCAATTGGCTCCACCGATGATTCGATGGTCAAGGTGGCCAGCGAGACGGTGTCGTCGGCGAAGTTTTACGAGCGCTTTTTCGGTCTGGTAGAAAACTTCCTGCCGCCGGAAGTGAAAAAGGCTGCGCACATTGTAGAGAAGCCCAAAGCCGATCTTGGCGTTCCAGACACCGCGCCTGCTGCGGCTACGGAACCGGCCAAAGCCGCTGAGCCTGCCAAGCTGGCGCCTACGCCTAAAGAAGCGGCACCCAAGACCGAGCCCGCCTTAGAGCCTGCCGCAAGTGAACCCATGCCTGCGCCAACCGAGCCAGCGTCTTTCAAGGCTGAAACCATCGAAAAGCCAGCGGCAGAGCCTGCAGAAAGCACCACGCCCGCGCCAGTCGAGCCTACGCCTGCGCAGTAGGACGATAATCACCGGGCGACGCTTCGCTTGTCCGAATCTGCTAGCTAGAATGTGGGAGCGGACTTGTCCGCGAAAGGGACGGTCCATGCGCCGAAGATGCGTCGCCTAAAACATCGTCTTCGCGGACAAGCGAAGCGTCGCCCGGTCCGCTCCCACGCCCTGCGGGCAGAAGCCTGCTCCGCGCCCGGCATCACCCCAAAAACAACCGATACGCCGGGTTCTCGCTCTCGTCCCAATATGGATAACCAATCTCGTCCAGCGCCGCGCTCACCAGGTGCCGTTCATCCTCCGGCACCACCAGACCCGCCACCACCCGACCATCTGCCGCGCCATGGTTACGGTAGTGGAACATCGAGATGGTCCAGCGCCCGCCAAGGCGATTGAGAAAGTTGAACAGCGCGCCTGGGCGTTCGGGGAACTCGAAACGCAGCACCACTTCATCCTCGACCCGCTCGGCATGCCCGCCGACCATGTGGCGGATGTGCAGTTTGGCCAGTTCGTTGTCGGTCAGGTCCAGCACCGGAAAGCCTTGCCCGGTTAGGCTGGCGATCAGTGCGCTGCGCGGGTCGTTCTCCGGATGGGTCTGCACGCCGACGAAAATGTGCGCTTCACGATCAGTATGGTAACGGTAGTTGAATTCGGTGATCTGCCGTTTGCCGATGGCTTCGCAGAACGCCTTGAAGCTGCCGGGCTGCTCGGGGATGGTCACGGCGATGATCGTCTCACGACCCTCACTCAGCTCGGCGCGCTCGGCCACGTGGCGCAGGCGATCAAAGTTGACGTTGGCCCCGGAATCAATCGCCACCAGCGTCTGGCCACTCACGCCACGCTGTTCGACATACTTTTTGATGCCCGCCACGCCCAGCGCACCGGACGGCTCGGTGATCGAGCGGGTGTCGTCGTAGATATCCTTGATCGCCGCACAGATCTCGTCGGTGCTGACGGTGATCACTTCATCGACGTAATGACGGCACACTTCAAAAGTGTGATAACCGATCTGCGTCACCGCCACGCCATCGGCAAACAGCCCGACCTGGCTCAGCACCACACGCTCACCGGCCGCCATCGCCGCTTGCAGGCAATTGGAGTCGTCCGGCTCGACGCCGATCACCTTGATCTCCGGGCGCAGGTATTTCACGTACGCGGCGATACCGGCAATCAAGCCGCCGCCACCGACCGGCACAAAGATCGCGTCCAGCCGGCCCGGTTGCTGACGGAGGATTTCCATCGCCACGGTGCCTTGCCCGGCAATGGTGTCGGGGTCGTCATACGGGTGGATGTAAACGAAGCCCTGCTCGTCGACCAGTTTCAGCGAGTAGGCCAGCGCTTCGGGGAACGAATCGCCGTGCAGCACCACCGTCGCACCGCGCGAACGCACGCCTTCGACTTTGATCTCCGGCGTGGTGCGCGGCATGACGATGGTCGCCAGAATGCCCAGCTCTTTCGCCGCCAGCGCCAGGCCCTGCGCGTGGTTGCCCGCCGAAGCAGTGACCACGCCGCGCGCCGCTTCTTCGGCGGTCAATTGCGCGAGCTTGTTGTACGCGCCGCGAATCTTGAACGAGAACACCGGCTGCAAGTCTTCGCGCTTGAGCAACACCCGATTGCCCAGCCGTTCGGACAGCTGACGAGCGCCCTGCAGCGGCGTTTCGATGGCGACATCATAGACGCGGGAGGTGAGGATCTTGCGTGCGTAATGGTTAAGCAGATCAGTCATCGCATCGATCCTTCAAACATTGCCCTTCAGGCATGCGCAGTGCCACGGCAGGCAACACACCGATTATCCGGTTCAGGGAAGCGGGAAGGGCGATAAAGCGAAGGATGGTGATCATATCTGACTCCTGACTGAGTGATGTGGCCCAGGAGACAGAAGAAACCCGCCTCCAGGGCGGGTTTTTTTGCAAACGTCGGCTAACCCGCCATGACTGGAATGACGGTAATAATAATCTGGCCGACGTGTTGCTGAATGAGGTTCATGAGCTGGAGGGTAGGGCGGCGCGGGCAGGCAAGTCAAGCGTAGTTGTCGATTATCGAGGCGCAACCCCGTCCTGAATCTGCCAGCGTTCCTTTCGTCTATTTGCTGGAGATCAACATTTTTGTTTCACATTGGCACTTTAATGTTGATCTTGCGGTCAGTTATTCCAGCTTTGATTATCAAGCACATTGAATCAGCCAGAGGGCAAGAAAATGGACGAATACCAGGAAGAACTACTCGAATACCGTGCATCGGAACTGGACCCGGTAGAGCCTGCCGACGACGCTACCGAGCTGTGAACGGTTTCAGGCGCTTTGGCGCTGGCTGCGGCGGAACTCTCCCGGAGTCTGTCCGCTCCAGCGTTTGAAGGCGCGTTGAAAGGCCTCGGCCGAGGCAAACCCCAGCAGATAAGCAATCTCCCCGAACGCCAGTTCGGTGTCGCGAATGTACGTCATCGCCAAATCACGCCGCGTGTCATTAAGCACTGTGCGAAACTGCGTGCCTTCTTCGGCCAGCTTGCGACGTAGCGTCCAGGTTGGCAGCTTGAGCCTTGCCGCCACTTCTTCCAGATCCGGTTCCCTGCCGCCGTTCAACAATGGCCCGAGCAATTGAATGATGCGTTCACGCAGGCTACGCGTGCGGGTCAACTGTTCGAGTTCTCTTTCGCACAATTGCAGCAGATGCCGCCAGGTGCCCGGACAGTGATCCGGATTGCGCAAGGCGAGGCTCGCCTGATCCAGACGCAGCTGATTGGTGGTCGCGCCGAACAGGATGGGGTTGTCGCTCAAGCTGGCGTACTGCGCCTCGTAGACAGGCGCCTGGAACTCGATTTCGACGCGTTGCGCGCGTATCTCGGCGCCGACCAGCGTGGACAACTGAGCGAGCCAGCCGCTCAGAATCGAGTCCACCACAAACCGGTTGTAAGCGTTGTAGGGGCTGATGGAATAGAAGCGTATCCACGCGCCGTCAGCGTCCTCATGAAAGCTCGATTGACCGCGATAATTGGACCCATACAATGCTTCAAAACGGATCAGGGCACATGCTGCCTCCCGCACCGTGGGCGCTTGCGCAGCGGTAACACCGGCCAGACCTGCCTGAGCGAAACGACTGAGCTGGCCCATGCGCAATCCCAGTCCGGGCTGGCCAGTGAGCTGAATGGCAGCATGACCGAGGCGCATGTAACGCGGAATAGACAGCCGCGCCCCAGGCTCGCTGAGGCGCGCAGGATCAAGCCCGTATTGCGCCAGCAGCGGATGCGGATCGTGGCCATAACTGCTGATCGCTTCGGCAAGGCTCTGGATAAACCCTACCGACAGATCACCGAGGCGCAGGCTCGGCATGCTCAAAGCCAGAGATTGATAAGGCGAGCACCATCGGTCGCACTGTTTTCCGGCGGCTGCTCGGCAATCGTCTGCCCGCCGTGGCTGGCAAAGCTCTGCCCGTAGACACCCTGATTCCAGAACTGCCCGCGCATGAATACGCTGATGCCTGCCTGCGCGCTGTTTGGTGGCAACCGGCCGGTCAGCGTCAGCCGATGCCAGGCCTCGCCCTCGCTAGGGTTTTCGTTAGCCATTTCGATGCCCGAGTGACGGGGTGGCTGCCATGGCTCATGCCAGGCGTTCTTGCCGAGCACCAGCGCAGGTACTGCAATCAGCTCGGCCCCGCTGTTGTTCAGCCGTGTGTAGTTGTCCGGATACCAACTGTCGCTGCCGATCAACACGCCAAGCCGCCCGGCCGGTGTCTCGACGACCTGCAACGGCGCATCACGCTCGGCGCGCACGTAACGTTTTTGACGACGATCGGGGTACAGTTGGCGCTGAGGCTGGCCAAGCGGTTTGCCATCGCTGCCGAACGTCACGCTGCTGTTGTACAGCGCGCCGTCGCCGACTTTCAGCTGCCCGCTTTCAACACTGGGGTCCGGCAACACAATCGAGCCGGCGACCAGCGTGACGTTGAATTCCCTGGCCAGCCCGCCAAACAGCGCCTGATAGTCGCGTGCCATAGCGCGTGCCTTGAGGCGCAGGTGCGCGTCGTCCTGACGATTTCTGCCTTCGGCACCCAGCATTGCGGCGATGAATTGCAGCGGGTTGCTCCACGACAGCCAGTCCATCGCTTCGTCGATGGTGGGGGCCTGATAAAGCTGGTCTTTTTCGCCACTGGCAAACAGCCAGGTGCCGATATGCTCCGGCAACACCACCACGGTTCTGGCGTTCAGCAGCCCGAAATCCCGGGCCTGTTGCAGATAGGCGGCCAGCTTGCGGTGGAGCCGCTCGGGGTTCTGATAGTCAGTGGGAAACAGCAGCGGTTCGATGCCCAGCAGGTTGCCACGCTCGCCGGGTTCGCCTTCATTGACGGCAAGGCGGATGCGCAGATCGGACAGGTAATGGCCGGCCGGGCGTTGTTCGGTCCAGACCGCGTAACTGACAAGGCCGGCCACGCCGACAAGGACAAGGCAGATGGCGAAGAATTTGCGCATAAAGGGCTGGGCGGCTGCCATCGGGAAATAAGCGGTTAGGGTAGGACGACCTCGGTCGCTTGCCAAGTGCCGCTGCGCGTTTGGATCAATAACTTGTCACTTTCGGTCATTGAGTGGGGCTGAGAGGCTCTTTATTGTGACCTCATTAAACAGAGGGCTCGCAGAGGCCCCTGTCTCTCCGTGATTGACCTGCTGGAGCCTTGCCATGACCGCCGCTCACTACCCGCACCTGCTGGCCCCGCTGGATCTGGGCTTCACGACCTTGCGCAATCGCACGCTGATGGGGTCGATGCACACCGGTCTTGAAGAACGCCCGGGCGGCTTCGAGCGGATGGCGGCGTATTTTGCCGAGCGTGCGCGCGGCGGCGTGGGGTTGATGGTCACGGGTGGCATTGCGCCAAACGAAGAAGGTGGCGTTTACGACGGCGCGGCGAAGCTTACCAATGCCGGGGAAGCAGAACAGCATCGCATCGTCACTCAGGCGGTTCACGAGGCGGGCGGTAAGATCTGTTTGCAGATCCTGCACGCCGGGCGCTATGCCTACAGCCGCAAACAGGTTGCGCCGAGTGCTATTCAAGCGCCGATCAACCCGTTCACCCCGCATGAGCTGGACGAAGAGGGCATCGAAAAGCAGATAGCCGACTTTGTGACCTGCTCGACGCTGGCCCGAAGCGCTGGCTACGACGGCGTCGAAATCATGGGCTCGGAAGGCTATTTCATTAACCAGTTCCTGGCCGCCCATACCAACCACCGAACCGATCGCTGGGGGGGCAGCTACGAAAACCGCATGCGCCTGGCGGTCGAGATCGTGACGCGAGTGCGTCAGGCGGTGGGCCCACAGTTCATCATCATCTTCCGTCTGTCGATGCTCGATCTGGTGGAAGGCGGCAGCACCTGGGAAGAAATCGTCCAGTTGGCAAAGGCAGTCGAGCAGGCCGGTGCGACGTTGATAAACACCGGCATCGGCTGGCATGAAGCGCGAATTCCGACCATCGCCACCAAGGTGCCGCGCGCAGCCTTCAGCAAGGTCACGGCCAAGCTGCGGGGCTCGGTGAATATTCCGCTGATTACCACCAACCGTATCAACACGCCGGAGGTTGCCGAGCGCATCCTCAGCGAAGGCGATGCCGACATGGTGTCGATGGCACGGCCTTTTCTGGCCGACCCGGAGTTCGTCAACAAGACTGCCTCGGGCCGCGCCGAACTGATCAATACCTGCATCGGCTGCAATCAGGCCTGTCTCGATCATACGTTCGGCGGCAAGCTGACCAGTTGCCTGGTCAACCCGCGGGCCTGCCACGAAACCGAGCTCAATTACCTGCCGACCCTGCACGTCAGAAAAATCGCTGTGATCGGCGCAGGGCCTGCCGGTCTGGCGGCTGCGACGGTGGCAGCCAGGCGTGGGCATGAGGTGACGCTGTTCGATTCCGCCAGTGAAATAGGCGGGCAGTTCAACATCGCCAAGCGTGTGCCGGGCAAGGAAGAGTTTTCCGAAACCCTGCGTTACTTTCGCAACACGCTCGAGGAGACCGGCGTACAGCTGCGCCTTGGCACCCGTGTGAAAGCCGATGATCTGGTGGGTGCAGGCTTCGATGAAGTGATTCTGGCCACGGGTATTGCGCCGCGCACCCCGACCATCCCCGGCATCGACCATCCTAAAGTGCTGAGCTATCTGGAGGTGATCCTGCAGCGCAAACCGGTCGGGCGCAGCGTGGCGGTGATCGGCGCCGGTGGTATCGGCTTTGATGTGTCCGAGTTTCTGGTGCATCAGGGCGTGGCCACCAGTCTGGACCGAGAAGCGTTCTGGAAGGAGTGGGGCATCGACACCACGTTGCAGGCCCGCGGCGGTGTGGCCGGAATCAAGCCTGAAGTGCAGGCTCCGGCCCGTCAGGTGTTTCTGCTGCAACGCAAGAGCACCAAGGTCGGTGACGGTCTGGGCAAGACCACCGGCTGGATTCATCGCACCGGTCTGAAAAACAAGCAGGTACAGATGCTCAACAGCGTTCATTACCTGAAAATCGACGACGCCGGGTTGCACATCCGCATCGGCGATGAGGGCGAAGAAAAGCTGCTGCCGGTGGACAACATCGTCATCTGCGCCGGGCAGGACCCGTTGCGCGATCTGTACGACGATCTGGTCGCGGCCGGGCAAAGCGTGCACTTGATCGGCGGCGCGGATGTGGCGGCCGAGCTGGACGCCAAGCGCGCCATCGATCAAGGATCGCGTCTGGCCGCTGCCCTCTGAGTCAGCTTGCCGGTAAACTGCGTGCATGATTTCCGACGCGCCTGGCTGGCAGCCCTCTGCTCCGTTGCAACGCTTGAACCTGCCCTGGCTGCAAGACGCCAGGGTCGAGGTGGCGATCCTGCGGCTGGACCAGATCGACCCGCTGATCAGCGGCAACAAATGGTTCAAACTCCGTGAGCACCTGACCCAGGCCGTCAAGGGCGGGGCAAAAGGCCTGATCAGCCTCGGCGGCGCGCACTCCAATCATCTCCACGCCCTAGCGGCGGCGGGCAAGCGCTTCGGTTTTCCGACGGTTGGCCTGCTGCGCGGTCATGCGCAGCAAACACCCACGGTGCTCGATCTGCAGGTGTTTGGCATGCAATTGCACTGGCTGGGCTATGCCGGTTATCGAGCGCGACATGCTGCGGATTTCTGGCAGCCCTGGCAGGCGCAATACCCCGAGCTGTATCCGGTCCCCGAAGGCGGCGGCGGGCTCGCGGGTGCGCTGGGCTGCGCGAGTTTGCGGCAGATGGTCGATGATCAGCTTGCGGCACTCGGCTGGGACGATTACCACGGCTGGTGGCTGGCTGCCGGGACCGGCACCACCGTCGCCGGTCTGCTGTTGGCCGAAGCGGGCGCGCATGCCGTGTATGGCGCCATGGCCGTGCCGGACGATCATGGCGTGGCGCAGAACATCGTCGCGGTGCTGAACCAGGCGGCCGGATCGCAGCTGAACCCCTCGGCTGATCTTCCTCCGGCCTGTGTTCTGCTGGACGCCAGCCGGGGCGGCTTTGCCAGAACCGATGCGGTGTTGCTCGACTTCATGGCTGATAGCGAAGCGCAGAGCGGCGTAGCGCTTGAGCCGTTGTACACCGGCAAGGCGCTGCTGATACTGCGTGACGAGGTGCAGGCCGGTCGCTTCGAACCTGGCACCCGGTTGATCTTCATCCACACCGGGGGCCTGCAAGGTAGGCGGGCGATGGGCCTGTAAACCTCGCAGCAGAGCCTCTGGCATGAATTCTGCGCAGGTCGGTAGCGAGACGTCGGCCCTGAGTACGCGGGCGACACTTCTGGACCGAGGTCACCGGGTCGCTGTCTCGATAATCGATCCATCCCAGATCAAGACGCCGAGGTCAGCATGACAACCACCGCCGCAGAACACGTCGACCCCGCCACGCTGAAGAAAGTCATCGTCGCCGCTGCCATCGGCAACTTTGTCGAGTGGTTCGATTTTGCCGTCTATGGCTTTCTGGCCACCACCATCGCCCTGCAATTCTTTCCCAGCGGCGACAGCAGCGCCGCCCTGTTGAAAACCTTCGCGGTGTTTGCTGTAGCTTTTGCCTTTCGGCCGCTGGGCGGGATTTTCTTCGGCATGCTGGGTGACCGGATCGGCCGCAAGAAAACCCTCGCCATGACCATCCTGCTGATGGCCGGCGCGACGACGCTGATCGGCCTGCTGCCGACGTATGCCGCGATTGGTGTGATGGCGCCGATTCTGCTGACCCTCATTCGCTGTGCTCAAGGGTTTTCGGCAGGCGGCGAATACGCCGGGGCTTGCGCGTACCTCATGGAGCATGCACCGCGCACGCAGCGGGCCTGGTACGGCAGTTTTGTGCCGGTTTCCACGTTTTCCGCCTTTGCCGCCGCAGCGGTGGTGGCGTATGCGCTGGAATCGTCGCTGTCCAGCGAGGCGATGGGCAGTTGGGGCTGGCGTCTGCCGTTTCTGATCGCCGCGCCGCTGGGGCTGGTCGGTCTGTACTTGCGCTGGAAACTCGATGAAACCCCGGCGTTTCAGGCGGTCGCCCAAGAGCACGCGGCTCACTCGCCGCTCAAGGAAACCTTGCGCCATCATGCGGCGGCGATGTGTTGCCTGGGAGCGTTCGTGTCGCTGACCGCGCTGTCGTTCTATATGTTCACCACTTACTTCGCGACCTATCTGCAAGTGGCGGGTGGTTTGAGCCGCGCGACCGCGCTACTGGTGTCGTTGATCGCCCTGGCATTCGCCGCCGCGCTTTGTCCGCTGGCCGGTGCGTATTCGGATCGGGTAGGGCGCCGCGTGACGATGGCCACCGCCTGCATTCTGTTGATGATCGTGGTGTTGCCATCCTTCCTGATGGCCAGTTCCGGCTCGTTCACTGCCTCGATCATCGGCGTGATGCTGCTGGCCGTGGGCGCCGTGCTGTGCGGTGTGGTGACGGCCGCGCTGCTGTCGGAAACCTTCCCGACGCGCACCCGCTACACGGCGTCGGCGATCACTTACAACATGGCCTACACCCTGTTCGGCGGCACCGCGCCACTGATGGCGACCTGGCTGATCAGCGTCACCGGCAGCAACCTGTCACCGGCGTTCTACCTGATTGCCGTAGCCGTGCTGGCAATGGCAGGCGGCCTGGCGCTGCCGGAAACCTCGAAGATTTCGCTGCATGACGTAACGGTTGCGGGAGAGAGGGCGGTGGCGCGTTCGATGGCGTGAGTAGAGCGGCTGGGTTCACGCTCGTTCCGCATTCTGAATTGGCTATCGCATCAGCGCTCGCGTGGTCATGAATTCGGTGACGCTTTGCCTCACACCCGAGCTGCAGCACAACGCCATGCCTTACCCGTATTCACTGCACATAAACGAAAGCGCTTTTTATCGCAATGGCACTGACGACGCAGAGTGCGACGTAAGTGACGGCTGAGCCCTGACACTGATCCGGGGGATGCGAGGCAGGACGCCGAGCAAGCTGCACCGGGCCAAGGATGGCCCGTTGCAGCGACCCCCGGATCAGTGTCAGGGCGAAGGAACCCGACGAAGTCGGGCCGGAAACGGAGCGGGGACTTTGCCTACTTTGGTCCCTCAAAGTAGGGCGCCGTAAGGGCGCAAAGGTGACCTGAGTCAGAAAAAAACAGCACTGACCTCGCAGAACCGCTGTGTGACGCACACTCAAGATCGGACGCAGAGCGTCCAGGACGGCGTATCGACGCGGAGCGTCGGCACGATAATCGCCATGCCTTAACCGTATTCACTGCACATAAACGAAAGCGCTTTTTTATCGCAATGGCACTGACGACGTAGAGTGCGACGTAAGTGACGGCTGAGCCCTGACACTGATCCGGGGGATGCGAGGCAGGACGCCGAGCAAGCTGCACCGGGCCAAGGATGGCCCGTTGCAGCGACCCCCGGATCAGTGTCAGGGCGAAGGAACCCGACGAAGTCGGGCCGGAAACGGAGCGGGGACTTTGCCTACTTTGGTCCCTCAAAGTAGGGCGCCGTAAGGGCGCAAAGGTGACCTGAGTCAGAAACAAACAGCACTGACCTCGCAGAACCGCTGTGTGACGCACACTCAAGATCGGACGCAGAGCGTCCAGAACGGCGTATCGACGCGTCGGTACGATAATCAAAACGCCTTATTTCTGTAGGCTGTGCCAGCCTCGCGAGCAATGCGGATCGCCGCCCCGGTCGCTCCCACGAGATTTATGTATAACGCTTGGCGCAGAGCATGAGAACCGAAAGGTGTCCGCCACAGCACCTCTCGATCCATCAGCAAAAACGCAACAAAACGTGGCACAGGCGCTGCAAAAAATGGCACATTGGCGCGCCCTGGTACGTGAGACACATTTTGTAATCATCCGCCGGGGAGACCCGAAACCTTTTTATGGATGAATCTCATGGCGACCAGCGCTCAACCCGCTACCGCGGCGGCCTCGACCACCCCTCAGACCAGCCCGCTGGTGATGCGCATCATCGGTGCCGTAGCGCTCGCGCACCTGATCAACGACCTGATCCAGGCCATCCTGCCGTCGATCTACCCGATGCTCAAGGCCAGTTATGACCTGAGCTTCACCCAGATCGGCCTGATAACCCTGACGTTTCAGATCACCGCATCGCTGTTGCAGCCGTGGGTCGGTTACTACACCGACCGCCATCCCAATCCGCTGGTGCTGCCTCTGGGTTCAGTCTGCACCCTGATCGGTATCGTGATGATGTCGATGGTGGGCAGTTTTCCATTGATTTTGCTGGCGGCGGCCTTGATCGGCATCGGCTCATCGACCTTTCACCCGGAGGCCTCGCGTATCGCGCGACTGGCGTCGGGTGGGCGATTCGGGCTGGCGCAATCGACTTTTCAGGTCGGCGGCAACACCGGCTCCGCATTCGGGCCATTGCTGGCGGCGGCGATCATCATTCCGTTCGGGCAGGGCAATGTGGCCTGGATCGGGCTGTTCGCACTGTTTTCGCTGGGCTTGCTGTACGCGATCAGCCGTTGGTATCGCGCGCATCTCAACCTGTTCAAGCTCAAAGCCGGGCAGGCGGCGACTCATGGGCTGTCGAGAAAACGCGTGATCGCCTCGCTGGCTGTGCTGGCGTTTCTGGTGTTCTCCAAGTTTTTCTACATGACCAGCCTGACCAGCTACTTCACGTTTTACCTGATCGAGAAGTTCGACCTGTCGGTCGCCAGTTCGCAGTTGCACCTGTTTCTGTTTCTTGGTGCTGTGGCGGCAGGGACGTTTTTCGGTGGCCCGATCGGCGACCGTATTGGCCGCAAGGCAGTGATCTGGTTTTCGATCCTCGGTGCCGCGCCCTTTACCCTAGCGCTGCCGTATGCAGACCTGTTCTGGACCAGCATACTCAGCGTCATCATCGGCTTCGTGCTGGCCTCGGCGTTTTCCGCCATCGTGGTGTACGCCCAGGAACTGGTGCCGGGCAACGTCGGCATGATTGCCGGGATCTTCTTCGGTCTGATGTTCGGCTTCGGCGGTATCGGCGCAGCCTTGCTCGGCTACCTGGCTGACAGCCACGGCATCCTCTTCGTCTACCAATTGTGCTCGTACCTGCCGCTGCTCGGCATCCTCGCCATTCTCTTGCCCCGGACCCGATAATGCTGATCGCAACGCTGATCTTTCTGTTCACCATCACTCTGGTCATCTGGCAGCCAAAAGGGCTGGGCGTGGGCTGGAGTGCGGTGCTCGGGGCCGTTTTGGCGTTGCTGACCGGCGTTGTGCACTTGAGTGATATCGCCGTGGTGTGGGGCATCATCTGGAACGCCACCGCCACCTTCATCTCGCTGATCATCATCACGCTGCTGCTGGACGAAGCGGGTTTCTTTGCCTGGGCGGCCTTGCATGTGGCGCGCTGGGGCAAGGGTAACGGGCGGCGTCTGTTTGCCCTGTTCGTGCTGTTCGGGGCGCTGGTATCGGCGCTGTTCGCCAACGACGGGGCTGTGTTGATCCTCACGCCTATCGTCATCGCCATGATGTTGGCATTGCGTTTTTCTGCCGCGTCGACTCTGGCGTTCGTCATGGCGGCAGGGTTCATCGCCGATACCGCGAGCCTGCCGCTGGTGGTGTCGAATCTGGTGAATATCGTGTCGGCGGACTACTTCAAGATCGGCTTCAATCGTTACGCCGCCGTGATGGTGCCGGTGAACCTGGCCAGTGTTGCCGCCACCCTGGCCGTGCTGATGTGGTATTTCCGCCGCGATATCCCTAGCGAGTTCGAGCCCGAACAGCTGGACAAGCCTGAGACGGCGATCCATGACCGGGCTACGTTCCTCGCCGGTTGGGCCGTGCTGCTGATTCTGCTGGTCGGCTGTTTTGCCCTCGAACCGCTGGGCATTCCGATCAGCGCGATCTCGTCGGTCTGTGCATTGTTGCTGCTGGCTATCGCTTCCAAGGGCCACACGATCAAGACGCGCAAGGTGATGAAAGAAGCACCGTGGCACATCGTGGTTTTTTCGCTCGGCATGTACCTGGTGGTGTATGGCCTGCGTAACGCTGGGCTGACGAATTATCTGGCCAGTCTGCTGGACTGGTTCGCGGGTTACGGCATCTGGGGCGCGGCGATGGGCACCGGGCTGATGACGGCGTTTCTGTCATCGATCATGAACAATATGCCGACGGTACTGATCGGGCTGCTGTCCATCGATGCAAGCCACGCCAGCGGGGCGATTCAGGAAGCGATGATCTACGCCAACGTGATCGGCAGCGACCTGGGGCCGAAAATCACCCCGATCGGCAGTCTGGCGACTTTGCTCTGGTTGCATGTGCTGGCGCGCAAGGGCATCACCATCAGTTGGGGCTACTACTTCAAGGTCGGTATCGTGCTGACCTTGCCAGTCCTGTTGATCACGCTGGCGGCGCTGGCACTGCGACTGAGTTAAACGCATGGCTGGTGTCGGCCAGATTCGGCCACGCGTCCGACACCAGAAACAGCCGTTCGGCTTCTTCCCAGTCCCCTTGCGGGTTCTGACTCAGGCGCACCAGCAACTGCGCCGGGGCCAGCGGGTCGAGTTCGGCCAGCCATTCGCCTAACTGCTCGCTGCTCCAGGCTTCGCGGTAAAGCGCCGGTGCAAGCCAGGCATGTCGGGGCAGCGGTTGCCAGCGGCCGGGCTGGCTTTGGGCCAGAAACGCTTTCCAGTCGCGCTGATGCAACCAGCGACCTTTCAAGTGCTGCGGGTGAACGCCTGCAGGCGACTGACAGGCGCCGGGCCACGGATACAGCAGATAGCCGCCCAGCCACAGTTCGGCACTGAATGCCTCGACACCCAGCCCGGCCAGCGTCGCGCGGCTTTCCGGGCGGGCCGACATCGGCAATTGATGCTGACTCAGGTGCGTGAGCTTGCGATCCAGCCGGTCATTGCTGCCGGGCCCCAGCCAGTGCTCGGGACGGGCGCCGTCTCCGTCCTGTGGTCCGAGGTACAGCTTGATTGCCAGCTCGACGTGATGCACACCTTCGCGATCACGCAGCAACAGGTCGAGTTCGCCGAGGGTCTGGCTGCCCAGCCGGATCGGCAGGTTGGCGGCGATGATCTCGACGCCCGGCGCGTGCTGCACCGCGAACTGCCACAGTCGCTCGTAATAACGGCCCAGGCGCCGGGTGGAGGCCAGCGCCAGCCATTCTTCAAGCGGCCTGCTGTCCTGATCGAGCTGAAAGAGAAAATCCGCCAGTTCCTGCGGCGCTTGCACCCAGTCACTGCCCGCCAGCGGATGACGCTGCGGCCAGGGCGTAGCATCGAGCATGGGCGGCGCCAGAATCACCCAGGCAAGGTCGCGCACTTCCGGGTGTCGCAATTGACGGGGCAGGTCGGTGAGGCTGGAGAATAGAGTCATGTGCCGAGGATAGCGTGAGTTGGGGGGCAGCAGGATGTCGATGTGTCTGGGCGTTTCTGCGTCACCTGGCTGATTGACACGCCTGGCCGTGCGGATTTTCATGTGATCTTCACTCGTCGGTTTGCCGCTGCCGGGCGGTTTCGCCCATAATCGCCTTTTAAGTCGCCTCGAACCGCAGCAGGAGCCCCATGGAGCAATTTCGCAATATCGGCATCATCGGCCGCCTGGGCAGTGTTCAGGTGCTCGACACCGTTCGCCGACTCAAGAGATTCCTGCTGGATCGGCATCTGCACGTCATTCTCGAAGAGACGATTGCCGAAGTGTTGCCGGGTCACGGTCTGCAGACCTCGTCGCGCAAGATGCTCGGTGAAGTCTGCGACATGGTCATTGTGGTCGGTGGCGATGGCAGCCTGTTGGGCGCAGCGCGGGCGCTGGCTCGGCATAACGTCCCGGTGCTGGGCATCAACCGCGGCAGTCTGGGGTTTCTGACCGACATTCGTCCTGACGAACTGGAGGTCAAGTGCGCCGAGGTGCTCGATGGGCATTATCTGGTCGAAAACCGCTTTCTGCTGCAAGCCGAAGTTCGTCGGCACGGCGAGGCCATCGGCCAGGGCGACGCGCTCAATGACGTGGTGCTGCACCCTGGCAAGTCGACGCGGATGATCGAATTCGAAATCTACATCGACGGCCAGTTCGTGTGCAGCCAGAAGGCCGACGGCCTGATCGTGGCCACGCCGACCGGTTCGACGGCTTATGCGCTGTCAGCGGGCGGGCCGATCATGCACCCCAAGCTCGACGCCATTGTCATCGTGCCGATGTACCCGCACACGCTGTCCGGTCGGCCCATCGTGGTGGACGGCAACAGCGAGCTGAAAATCGTGGTGTCCAAGGACATGACCATTTACCCGCAGGTATCTTGTGACGGGCAGAATCACTTCACTTGCGCGCCGGGCGACACCATCACGGTCAGCAAGAAGCCGCAGAAGCTGCGCTTGATTCATCCGTTGGATCATAACTATTACGAAGTCTGCCGCACCAAGCTCGGCTGGGGCAGCAGGCTCGGCGGCGGGGGCGATTAATGCTCGATCCGGCGCGTGGCTACGATCTGATCGGTGACGTGCACGGGTGTGCCCATACCCTCGAGCAGTTGCTGGAGCTTCTCGGTTATCGCTTTCAGGCCGGCGTGTGGCGCCACCCTGAGCGCGTCGCGATTTTTCTCGGTGACATCATCGACCGGGGCCCGTTGATCCGCGAGTCGCTGCATATCGTGCGCGATATGGTTCAGGCCGGTCAGGCCCTGTGCCTGATGGGCAACCACGAATTCAACGCGCTGGGCTGGGTCACGCCGGCCTTGCCTGAAAGCGGCCACTCGTTCGTGCGCGAGCACACGCCGCGCCACGCCCGGTTGATCGGCGAAACGCTGGCGCAGTTCGAGCGTTACCCGGACGAGTGGAACGAGTTCGTCAACTGGTTCTATGAATTGCCGCTGTACATGGACGCCGGACGTTTTCGGGTGGTGCACGCCTGTTGGGATGCGCCCTTGATCGACCCGCTGCGCAGCCTTTACAGCGACGGCTGCATCGACAGGCGCTTCGTTCAGGCTTCGGCAATGCCCGGCAGTTTTGCCAGTAACGTCTTCAACCGCTTGCTGCGCGGCACCGACATGCGCTTGCCGCACGGGTTGACGCTGACCGGCGGTGACGGCCTGACTCGCGAGTTTTTCCGCACCAAGTTCTGGGAAGATGACCCGCAGACCTACGGCGATGTGGTGTTCCAGCCCGATGCGCTGCCCGAGGGCGTGGCCAAGACGCCGTTGTCCACATCCGAAAAGAACGCGTTGCTGCGCTACGGCATCAATGAGCCGCTACTGTTTGTCGGCCATTACTGGCGCAGCGGCATCCCGGCGCCCATCCGGCCGAATCTGGCCTGCCTGGATTACAGCGCCGTGCTTTACGGCAAACTGGTCGCCTACCGGCTGGATCAGGAAACACAGGTCGATCCGGATAAATTCGTCTGGGTCGATGTTCAGCGTCCCGAGGTTTCACAATGAGTTCCGTTGCCGTTCTGCGTTTGCCGCTGACCACTGATCTGAGCGGGTTCGTCCGTCTGTTGCAACGCTTGCAGATCCCTCATCGGGTCAGCGAAGAAGTTGGTGAACAAGTGCTCTGGGTGCCTGACAGCGGGCGACTGGTCGACGATGTGCGTGAGTTGTATGCGCGCTTTCCGGACGGTGACGAGCATTTTCAGCCGATCGATGCCGGCCAGGCGCCCAAGTACAAGCCGCCGGGGCTGGTCGAACAATTGCGCAGCAGCCCGGTGACCGCGTTGGTGCTGCTGGTCACGTTGCTGGTGGCCGGCCTGACGCTGCTGGGTGACAACCTGGACGCCTTTCGCTGGCTGACCTTTCAGGATTTCCGGATCAGCGGCGAATACGCGACGTTCCTGCCGTTGTCGGAAAGTCTGGCGTCCGGGCAATGGTGGCGCATCGTTTCGCCGATGCTGATCCACTTCGGCATCCTGCACCTGGCCATGAACGGCATGTGGTTCTGGGAGCTGGGCCGGCGCATCGAAATTCGTCAGGGCAGCCTGTCTTTGCTGTTGCTGACCCTGCTGTTTTCGGCGGTTTCCAACTACGTGCAATATCTGTTCAGCGGCCCAAGCCTGTTCGGTGGATTGTCTGGCGTGCTGTACGGGTTGCTCGGCCACTGCTGGATCTTCCAGCTGCTGGCGCCTAACCCGGTTTATCGTCTGCCACGGGGTGTGCTGATCATGATGCTCATCTGGCTGGCGCTGTGCCTGTCAGGGCTGGTAAGCATGCTCGGCTTCGGCGAAATCGCCAACGGCGCGCATGTCGGCGGGCTGATCATCGGTTGTGTCACGGGCCTGCTGGGTGGTGCGCTGGCGCGCCGCAAGGCCTAGAATCACTGGCTACTTTCTGGAGTGCCCCATGTCGTCTTTTATTGAAATGATCGAAAACATCACCCCGGATATCTACGAGAGCCTGAAGCTGGCTGTGGAGATCGGCAAATGGTCCGATGGTCGCAAGCTGACTCAGGAACAGCGTGAACTGTCGTTGCAGGCGCTGATCGCCTGGGAAGCGCAGAATCTTCCGGAAGACCAGCGCACCGGCTACATGGGGCCGCAGGAATGCGCCTCCAAGTCGGCGCCGGTGCCCAATATCCTGTTCAAATCGGATGCTATTCATTGATCGAAATTGGTCGCGGAGCCGTTAATAAAATGTTGGCGCGTCAGGATGACGCGTCGTTCGTGCAATACGCTTTTCGCCTGGGCGACACCGAGATTGCGGTCAACCCGCTGATCGGCAAGACGCTGCGTCTGGAGTTTCTGGGCGCCATTCATTGCAGCCATTGCGGGCGCAAGACCAAGTCCAGCTATAGTCAGGGGTATTGCTACCCGTGCATGCTCAAGCTGGCGCAGTGCGATCTGTGCATCATGAGCCCGGAACGCTGCCATCACGATCAGGGTACGTGCCGCGATCCGTCGTGGGGCGAGCAATTCTGCATGACTGATCACATTGTCTATCTGGCCAACTCGTCAGGCGTGAAAGTCGGTATCACCCGTGCCTCTCAGCTGCCGACCCGCTGGCTGGATCAGGGTGCCAGTCAGGCCTTGCCGATCATTCGCGTGGCGACCCGCCAGCAGTCCGGCTTTGTCGAAGACCTGTTGCGCAGCCAGGTGGCGGACCGCACTAATTGGCGCGCCTTGCTCAAGGGCGACGCTCAGCCTGTCGATCTCAAAGCCATTCGCCAGGAACTGTTCGACAGCTGTGGCGCCGGGCTGCTCGGATTGCAAGAACGATTCGGTCTGCAGGCCATCCAACTGTTACATGAAGCCGAGCCTGTCGAGTTTCGTTACCCGGTCGAGGCGTACCCGACCAAGATCGTCAGCTTCAACCTGGACAAGAACCCGATTGCCGAGGGCACGCTGCTGGGAATCAAGGGCCAATACCTGATTTTCGACACTGGCGTGATCAATATTCGCAAGTACACGGCCTATCAACTGGCCGTGCATCAGTAAAAGGATCCCCGCATGCGCACCGAACAACCGAAAATGATCTACCTGAAGGATTATCAGGCTCCCGAATACCTTATCGACGAGACCAACCTGACCTTCGAGCTGTTCGACGACCACTCGCTGGTGCATGCGCAACTGGTCATGCGCCGCAACCCCGAGCGTGGTGCAGGCCTGCCGCCGCTGGTGCTGGACGGTCAGCACCTGGAACTGGTTTCGGTGAAACTGAGCGATGTCGAGCTGAGCGCTGCGGATTATCAACTGACCGAAGATCATCTGACGCTGCATCCACAGGCTGAAAGCTTCACGGTCGACAGCACCGTGCGCATCCACCCGGAAAGCAACACCGCACTGGAAGGCCTGTACAAGTCCAGCGGCATGTTCTGCACCCAGTGCGAGGCCGAAGGTTTCCGCAAGATTACCTACTACCTCGACCGCCCTGACGTGATGAGCACGTTCACCACCACGCTCAGCGCCGACAAGCAGAACTTCCCGATCCTGCTGTCCAACGGCAACCCGATTGCCAGCGGCGAAGAAGAGGGCGGACGGCACTGGGCGACCTGGGAAGACCCGTTCATGAAACCGGCTTACCTGTTCGCGCTGGTGGCCGGTGATCTGTGGTGCATCGAAGACACCTTCACTACCATGAGCCAGCGGCAAGTGACCCTGCGCATCTACGTCGAGCCGGAAAACGTCGACAAGTGCCAGCACGCCATGACCAGCCTGAAAAAATCCATGCGCTGGGACGAAGAGGTCTACGGTCGCGAGTACGACCTGGATATCTTCATGATCGTCGCGGTCAACGACTTCAACATGGGTGCGATGGAGAACAAGGGCCTCAACATTTTCAACTCCAGCGCCGTGCTGGCCCGTGCCGAAACCGCGACCGACGCCGCGCACCAGCGTGTCGAAGCCATCGTTGCCCACGAATACTTCCACAACTGGTCGGGCAACCGCGTGACCTGCCGTGACTGGTTCCAGTTGTCGCTCAAGGAAGGGTTCACGGTCTATCGCGACGCCGGTTTCTCTGCTGACATGAACTCGGCCACGGTCAAGCGCATTCAGGACGTTGCTTACCTGCGCACCCACCAGTTTGCCGAAGATGCCGGCCCGATGGCCCATGCCGTGCGCCCGGACAGCTTCATCGAAATCTCCAACTTCTACACCCTGACCGTGTATGAAAAGGGTTCGGAAGTCGTCGGCATGCTCCATACCCTGCTGGGTGCTCAGGGCTTCCGTAAAGGCAGCGACCTGTATTTCGAGCGCCACGACGGCCAGGCAGTGACCTGCGATGATTTCATCAAGGCCATGGAAGATGCCAATGGTGTCGACCTGACCCAGTTCAAGCGCTGGTATAGCCAGGCAGGCACGCCGCGTTTGGCGGTCAGCGAGTCGTATGATGCCGCAGCGAAAACCTACAGCCTGACCTTCCGCCAGAGCTGCCCGAGCACACCGGGCCAGCCCGGCGATCAGAAGCAGCCGTTCGTGATCCCGGTCGAACTCGGCCTGCTGGACAGCAAAGGCGGCGAGATTGCCTTGCGTCTGGCGGACGAAGCATCCGCCACCGGCACCACGCGGGTGCTGGCGGTGACCGAAGCCGAGCAGACGTTCACCTTTGTTGACGTCGCTGAACAGCCGCTGCCTTCGCTGCTGCGTGGCTTCTCGGCACCGGTCAGGCTGAGCTTCCCGTATGACCGCGATCAACTGATGTTCCTGATGCAGCACGACAGCGACGGCTTCAACCGCTGGGATGCCGGTCAGCAACTGTCGGTTCAGGTCTTGCAGGAGCTGATCGGTCAGCACCAGCAGGGTCAGCCACTGGTCATGGATCAGCGTCTGATCATGGCGCTGGGCACGTTTCTGGCAGACGAGCAACTGGATCAGGCCATGGTCGCGGAAATGCTCTCGCTGCCGGGCGAGGCTTATCTGGCCGAGATCAGCGAAGTGGCCGATGTCGATGCCATTCACGCCGCTCGCGAATTTGCCCGTAAACAACTGGCCGATGCGTTGTTCGACAGCCTGCTGGCCCGTTATCAGGCGAATCGTGAGCTTTCCAAAGCGACGCCTTACGTTGCTGAGTCCGCGCACTTTGCCCGTCGCGCGCTGCAGAACATCGCACTGTCTTACCTGATGCTCAGCGGCAAACCTGAAGTGCTGGCGGCGACCATCGACCAGTTCGACACCAGCGACAACATGACCGAGCGCCTGACGGCGCTGGCCGTGCTGGTCAATTCGCCGTTCACCGAAGAGCGTGACAAGGCGCTCGCGGTGTTTGCCGAAAACTTCAAGGGCAACGCGCTGGTCATGGATCAGTGGTTCAGCGTTCAGGCAGCCAGCACCCAGCCGGGCGGCTTGCAACGCGTGCAGGAACTGATGAAACATCCTGCTTTCAGCATCAAGAACCCGAACAAGGTCCGCGCCCTGATCGGTGCCTTCGCCGGGCAGAACCTGATCAACTTCCATGCGGCGGACGGCTCTGGCTATCGCTTCCTGGCGGACCTGGTCATCGAACTGAACGCCCTGAACCCGCAGATCGCCTCGCGCCAACTGGCCCCTTTGACCCGCTGGCGCAAATACGACAGCGCGCGTCAGACGCTGATGAAAGCCGAGCTGGAACGCATTCTTGCGTCCGGCAAACTGTCAGCAGATGTGTATGAAGTGGTGAGCAAAAGCCTGGCTGAATGAGGGCTGATGCTGTGCTGAGTGCGTAATGGGTACTCATGAGAAAGGCGCTATCTGCTGATGTGGGTAGCGCCTTTTTTTGTGTTTTTTGCATCGATTCATTCGGTGTCTGATGATCAGTCTTCGTGGACAAGTCCACTCCTACAGGGGCTCATACGCACAGGTTGTCCTGGAAAAAAATCTCACATGTGATGCATATCTATCTTCAAATACATCTGCTACGTTGCTCGTCTGATCAACGGCCTGCAGCAAGAGGGAAGCGCCAATGCCTCGTAAAAATCAGGGCGACGCAACTGTCCCGGCCAAGACGACCAAAAGCTCCACCGATTACATGCGTGAAATGCGTCTGCGACTCAAAGACGCCGGTCTGGTCAAGCGGGAATTCTGGATCCGGCCCGAGAATGTCGATGCCCTGCGTGGTATCGAAAAAGCGTTAAGACAGCCCTTTCTGGGCGAGAGGATCAAATTGGAGGATTTCATGACCGAGAACACCCACTGGACCATCAGCTCACTGCAGAAGGCTCTTTCCGAACTTGAGCTGGTGACGAACGGGAAGATCGAGCTCGACGTGACCGAAGGCGATGCATCGGGCATCAAGCTGACTATGGCCGATTATGGCGACCTGCCCATCTACATCGCCGTGGAAGGCGAGCAGATTCTGGCCGACGCGACCCTGATCGAAGTGAACAAGGTCAAGAACGTGCAGGCCTTCAACGATGTGGTACTGCGCAGCCGCGATCTGTTTCCACTGTCCTCGATCGGCATTGAAAAGCTGGGTGGCGATCAGGAAGTCTATTGCCTGTTCGGCGCACTGAGCGCCGCCTCGTCGCTCACCGTCATCGTGCAGGAAATTCTCACCCTCGCGGACAATGTGATCCGTGCGGCCGACGCTTTTGAAGATCATTTCATCTACTGAACAGCGCTGTCAGGCGGAGAATATTCATGACTACGAGTATCTGGAAAAAACTGGTAACCGCCGTTCGTGGTGGCGCTTCCGAAGTGGGCGAGTCGATCGCCGATGCCAACGCCATCCGCATCCTGGATCAGGAAATCCGTGACGCTGAGAACGCACTGGTCAAGGCCCGTGACGGGCTGATTACCATCAAGGCCAAGCACAAGTTGTCGGCACAACGCCTTGAAGAACATGCGACCAGCATTGCCAACTGGGAAGGCCGTGCCATGCAGGCCCTGAACAAGGGCGAAGAAGCCCTGGCGGTCGAATGTGCGAACAAGATTGCCGAGATCGAAGCCCTGCGTGATCAGGAGCAGGAACTGGCCGACCAGTTCAACAAGCAGGTTGGTCTGCTCCAGGAGCAGGTGATCAAGGCCGAGTCGCGGATCAAGAGCCTCAAGCAGCAGGTCGAGATGGCCAAGGCTCGCGAAACCGTGCAACGCGCCCGGGTCGCAACGGCCACTGCAACCGGTGGCGCCAGTGGAGCCGTGGAAACCGCAGTCGGTTCGCTGGCGCGCCTCAAGCAGCGTCAGGACGAACAGGACGCCAAGCTGGAAGCGGCTGAAGAGCTGGCCAGCCAGTCCAGCGGCAGCGATCTTGAGCGTCGCCTGCAGGATGCCGGCATCGGTGCCAAAAGTGGCGGTGCGGAAGATGTGCTGGCGCGCTTGAAAGCCAAAAACCTGACGCCTGCCCAGTAAGCCCGGCGAGGGCGGGTGATGGAGTTTTCAACACGACTCAAAGTCATCCTTGCCCTGTCGGCCGTGCTGATTGTGGTGCAGGTCATCAACTCGATTACCGGCAATGGTCTTGTTCATTTCGGTATCATGCCGCGCAACCTGACCGGGTTGCGCGGCATTGTTTTTGCGCCTTTTCTGCACGGTTCGATTCAGCACTTGCTCAGCAACCTGTTGCCGTTCATTGTGCTGAGCTGGCTGGTGGCCACCGAAGGGGTCAGGCGTTACGCGTGGGTCGCCGGGCTGATTTGCCTGTTGGGTGGCGCGCTGGTCTGGACCTTCGGCCGCAGCAATATTCACGTCGGCGCAAGCGGTCTGATCTTCGGTTTGTGGGCCTATTTGCTGGCTCGCGCCTGGTATCAACGCAGCGTCGCCAGCCTGTTGCTGGCCCTGATCGCGCTGGCAGGCTATGGCGGATTGATTTTTGGCTTCGTTCCGGTGGCTGGTGTTTCGTTTGAATCACACATCGCCGGGGCGTTTGCCGGTATTTGCGTGGCGTGGCTGATGCACTCCAGAGCATTGCTGGCACAGAAGTAAACCAGTCTTTCAAACAATGTGTTTATTCCGGGTGAGGACGTTTTTCATAGCGCCCCGGTCGTCTTCAAGGAAATCAGTTATGAGTTGGTTCAAACGTGCCATGGGTCTGGAAGCACCCAAGGCATCCGGTCGTGATGGCGAACAACCCGCTGGCACCGTCAGCCCGCTGGGGCTGGCATCTGGCCGTATGCTGTGCCTGGACAGTTCGTTGAAACTGTTGCTCGACGGTCATTCGGAAGTGGTCGTCCCGGCGGATGAAAAAGTCTGGGCCGTGGGCCGTGTCGATCTTGGCCAGTCGATGACGCTGCATCGTTTCTACCTCGATAACGAGGACTACTTCCTGCAAGTGGTCAGCAACGGCCCGAACCCGGAAGACGTGCAGGACATTATCCTGTTCGGCTATTACAGTGCCGTGCCGATCACCAGCAAGGATGAATTGCTGCGCCTGACCGGCCCGTCCTCGAAGATCGGCCTGCCGACCTACGAGCACGATGGCGAAGTATTCGAACGGCAGTGGGGCACGTCGCCTGGCCAGACCGAACTGACGCCGCTGGATGAAGACATCGTCAGCCCTGACGCTGCTTACCGGATCAAACACCTGAGCATGCTGTACGCCCGCGACACCGGCCTGATCAACCGCCGTGAGTTTCTGCTGTTTTCGGTCGAAGAAGACGAAGAGGGCAGCATCACACTCACCACGGCGGTTGGCATAACGCTGCAATCCACTGATATCAACGTTCTTTGACAAGGAAATCCTCATGATCGACGCGCTGCGTATGTCGCTCAATGCCACTGCCGTGTTCGGCTTCGTCATGTACATCCTGGTGGCGGCGATTCTGTTCGCCCTGTTCCAGTTCATCTACAGCAGGATCACGCCGCACAAGGAGTTCGCGCTGATCCGTGAAAACAACAGCGCAGCGGCAGTCGCTCTGGGTGGCTCGCTGATCGGCTTCGCGTTGCCGGCCAGCAACATCATCAGTTACAGCATCAGCATTCTGGACGTGGTGGTCTGGGCGGTGATTGCTGCCGTGGTGCAACTGCTGGCGTTCGGCGTCACCAGTGTGGTGCTCAAGGGCCTGTCGACCCGCATCGCCAGGGGCGAACTGGCAGCGGCTATCTATTCGGCCAGCGTCGCGATCAGCGTCGGTCTTCTCAATGCGGCCTGCATGACCCCGTCGGTCTGACGGCAGCTTTGAACAAGGAGACTCATGATGAGACGTAGTTCAGTAAAGCTGGTGCTCGCCAGTACACTTCCCTTGGCGCTTGCCGGGTGTGGTCCGTCTGAAAACAAGCAGAATTTTGAAGCGAAGGCCAATTTCAAGTCGGTGCAGGAATGCGTCGAAGCCAAAGTGCCGGTAGACGTGTGTTCGGATGCCTACATGCAGGCGCTGTCCGACCATCGGCGCATTGCGCCGACCTACGATGACAAGGCCTCCTGTGACGCGGACTTCGTGCCGGATTACTGCCAGGTCACCTCCGATGGCAAGTACATGCCGAAGCTCGGCGGCTTCGAACTGGGCTTCTCCGGGCAGGTGCCCAAAGAGGCGCTGGACCGGGCCAATCAGGAAGTTGCGCAGTCGGCCCCGGCAGGTATGAGCGGCACCACCGGGCTGATGGCCGGCCTGCTGATCGGCAATCTGCTCAGCAATGGTTTCGGTGGCGGCAGCCGTTATTATTCGCAGCCCATTTATCAGACGCGCGATGATCGCGGTGGCTATTACAGCTCTTCGCTGCCCAGCCAGATCGACCGCGGCAAGACCTTCGGTCGTTCGACCCAGGCGCAATCCAGCCCGGATCGCAGCTACGGCAAGAGCACGCTGGGACGCAACCTGGGCAACTCGGGTTCTGGTTCATCGTCGGTGTCATCGACCATTTCGCGTGGCGGCTTCGGCAGTCAGGCTGCGGCACGCAGCGGCTGGGGCGGCAAGAGCAGCGGCAGCGGCAGTTTCGGAGGCTGACGGAACGGTCCATGAAGAAGATCAGCATCGAGGAACGTCCGGACTGGCGCGCTACTGCCGAACGTGAAGGCTTCAACTTCCACACCATTGACGGCGAGCGCTATTGGGATGAACGTGGTTATTACCTGTTCACCGAACAGCAGATTACCCGCGATCTTGAAGCGCCGACTCAGGCGCTTCACCAGATGTGCATGGACGCCGTGGCGCGGGTAGTGGACAGCGAGGAACTGCTGCACCAACTGGCGATTCCGGAAGCGTTCTTCGATGTGATTCAGACGTCATGGAAACAGGGGCATCCGCATCTCTATGCACGCTTCGACTTTGCCTACGATGGCACGGGCCCGGCGAAGATGTACGAGATCAATGCCGATACGCCGACCAGCCTGATGGAGGCCGGGGCGTTTCAACTGCTCTGGCTGGAAGATCAGATGGCGCGCGGGGTGTTGCCTGCGCATGCCACCCAGTTCAATTCGATTGCCGAGGACCTGGTTCGCGCATTCGCCGAATTTCCGGGGCAATGCCCGTTTTATTTTTCGGCCATGTCCGGTTCGGTCGAAGACCGTGGCACCACCGATTTTCTGCGGCGCATGGCTGCCCATGTCGGCATTGAGGCCAGGCACATCGACATCGAAGACATCGGGCTCGATGCCGAAGGGCGTTTCGTCGACCTGGAAGGGCGCTGGATCGAGCGCTTGTTCAAGCTGCATGCGTGGGAACACATCTTTCACGAGGAATTCGGCAAGCATGTGCCCGCCAGCGGCACCCAGTTCGTCGAGCCTGCCTGGAAAGCGATTCTCAGCAATAAAGGCATATTGCCGTTGTTGTGGCAGTTCAACGAAGGGCATCCGAACCTGCTGCCTGCGCGTGTCGATCAGGAGACTGACCGACCGGTACCCAAAGGCTGGGTGCGCAAACCGTATTTTTCCCGCGAAGGTGCCAACATCGAGATGCGCACGCCGGGCGATCAGGTTATTGCAGTCGATGGGCCGTATACCGATGCACCGTACATTCTTCAGGCGTACTCGCCACTTCCGAAGTTCGGCGACAGCTACACACTGATCGGCTCCTGGGTTATCGGTGATCTGGCATCCGGTATCGGCATTCGCGAAGATGACAGCCTGATCACCAAAGACACCAGCCGCTTCCTGCCACACGTTGTCATCGACTGAGGGATTGCCTGTCAAGGTGTTACTTGCAGTCTGCCAGTAACACCTCTGCTGTTACCGTCCGTTTTAATGACCCTGTTTGATGGTTTCCTTATCAAGTGTGTGTCTGACAATCCAACAGGCCTGGCAAGGGTATTTTTCGGTAAAACAGTGTGACTGACTGTTTGCCATGAGGGGCGCCCTATAGTGTGCCCAATAACGACTTTAATCTGTCCCTTTTCATAGATTGGCACTCGCGTTGCACTGTCATTATTACTGTAGACGCTGTTTGAAAAAAATACAGTTCGCGTTACATCTTTCTATTTGCACTCTGTTTAATGCGATGAGCTGTGTGAAGTCGTTTCCTACGGGTCTGGTTTTCACGTCTTACAACTTATGCCTGCGATCAAACAGGATGAAGTGGGGGAGTCACTGTGCACTGAATATTGTGTTTTGGCACTACAACAGGCTGACAATCGCCGTGTGCGTTGTCTCGATAATAAAAAGCCGTTTTCAACGGAAACACTATTAGCCACGACGTCAGACTGTTGTGGCGAGCCAGTCATGCAAGGAGAGCAGCATGCTCATGAAACATCTGATGGGGATCGCGTTAGCGATGGGGCTTGCGATCAACACCAGTCAAGGGGCCGACGTTCGGTTACCTGAAGGTCCGTTAACTCCTTTGGGTGGCGAGAGGGCGGCAAACGCCTCCGGAACCATACCGGCCTGGAAAGGTGGAATCACCCGGCCGCCGCAGGGGTATGAAGGCTCCGGCAGGCGCCATGTCGATCCTTATGTCGGCGACAAGCCTGTGTTCACCATCACCCGTGCCACTCTGGATCAGCACCGTGAGCACCTGACGCCGGGGCAGGTCGCGATGTTTGAAACCTATCCCGCCAGCTATCGCATGCCGATCTACCCGACCCGACGTTCCGCATCAGCCCCGCAGTGGGTCTACGACAACACCCGTCGAAACGCCGGCACAGCACGGCTGATCAGCGGCGGTAACGGGTTTGTCGATGCGTATGGCGGCATTCCGTTTCCCGTACCGAAAAAAGGGATTCAGGCGGTGTGGAACCATATCGCCCGTTATCGTGGACATTACGTAGTAAGACGCGCATCCGAAGCCGTCGTGCAGCGTAACGGAAACTTCAGCCTTACCCACTCTCGGCAAGAAGTGTTATTTCGCTTTTATGATCCTCACGGCAGTTTTGCCGGCCTCGATAATGTGCTGTTCTATTACTTGTCGCGTTCCCACAGCCCGGCACATCTGTCAGGTTACGCCGTGCTGGTGCATGAAACACTTGATCAGGTGCAGGAGCCGCGTCTGGCCTGGGCGTACAGTGCCGGGCAACCGCGCGTGCGCCGCGCCCCGAGTCTCGCTTACGACATGCCAATGCCGACGTCCGATGGTTTGCGCACGGCAGACGACACTGACATGTTCAATGGCTCGCCGGATCGTTACGACTGGAAGTTGCTGGGCAAGCGCGAGATTTACATTCCCTACAATAACTATCGACTGTCCAGCCCTGATATCACGTATCGGCAATTACTGCAGCCTGGTCATCTCAACCCGGCTTATACCCGGCATGAGCTGCACCGGGTCTGGGTGGTGGAAGGGACGCTCAGGCCCTCATCGCGGCATGTGTACGCGCGGCGCACGCTGTATCTGGACGAAGACAGCTGGCAGGCGGCAATCGTCGATCAGTATGACGGGCGCGACCAGTTGTGGCGGGTCTCCATGGCCTACCTGAAAAACTACTACGAGTTGCCGACCGTCTGGTCGGCGCTGGATGTCTTCCATGACTTGCAGGCTCGGCGTTACCACGTACAGAACCTGGACAATCAGGAACCGCACACCAGTGACTTCTCCCAGCCGGTGCCCGGCGTCAGTGCTTTCAAGCCTGCTGCGCTGCGCCGTCAAGGTGTGCGTTGATCCGCAGGCATCGACAGGTCTCGGAGTCCGTTGCGGCGTTTTCGTATCAGGCCGGCTGATGACTCATCAATCACGTCTGCGTGCTTAACAAAAGATAACGACATGTCGATTGTCAGGCATTTGCAAAACTGCCTAGGATGGCCGTGCTTCCAAAAAAGCAGGGCCAGACGGCTCGCGGGCTTTCCCGGTTGATGCAAACGGGGCGAATCGTGCCCGATAACAATAAAGGGGAGAACTTCATGCGTGAGCCTTTCCAGCGGCGCACCCGGTTATGTGCGGTCATGTCACTGACCCTTCTGATGGGCTGCCCGCTTGCAGCCACGTTGGCGCTTGCATCCGATCCGGTGCCCACAGCTGCGAACGTTGCAGACACCTCCGGTTACGCCATCGAATCGGCTAAAGCCGCGCGCGGTCTGTTGCTGGATGTCGCCCATGCGGGTGCCCGGCTGGTCGTGGTGGGCGATCACGGGCACATTCTGTATTCCGACGATCAGGGCAAGACCTGGCGTCAGGCCAGAGTGCCCACCCGGCAATTATTGACCGCCGTGTTTTTCGTCGATGAGCAGCACGGCTGGGCGGTGGGCCATGACGCGCAGATTCTGGTCAGCAGCGACGGCGGCAAAAGCTGGAGCAAACAGTTCGAAGATTTGAAGCGCGAAGCGCCGCTGCTGGATGCCTGGTTCAAGGACCTCGACAACGGCTTGGCCATCGGTGCCTATGGGGCGTTGCTGAGCACGCACGACGGTGGCCAGCATTGGCAAGACATCAGCGACCGGCTGGACAACGAAGACCAGTACCACCTGAATGGCATCGCTCAGGTAAAGGATGCGGGTCTGTTCATCGTCGGCGAGGCGGGCAGCATGTTTCGCTCCAGCGACGAAGGGCAAACCTGGGAAAAGCTTGAGGGCCCTTATCAGGGCTCATTGTTTGGTGTGACCGGCACGGCGCAGCCTTCGACATTGCTGGCCTATGGTCTGCGCGGCAACCTGTTTCGCTCCAGCGATTTTGGCGACACTTGGCAGCCGATCGAACTCAAGGGCACACGCGGGCCTGTGGAATTCGGTCTGGCCAGCGCCACGCTGCTGGCCGATGGCTCGCTGGTGCTGGTCGGCAATGGCGGCAGCGTGATGCGCAGCACCGACGATGGCGAAACCTTCGAGGTGTTCAATCGTCCTGACCGCATCTCGCTGGCGGGCGTGACCGCCAATCTGCAAGGCAACCTGATACTGGTCGGACAGGGTGGCGTGCGGATGACTTCGCCCACGGGCAGCGAAACGAGCCAACAATAAGACCTTTCAGGGCGGGACATCCAGGCATGAGCAATCTTCAACACCCAGCACATTCAGATGAAAAGGCAACCTTTCTCGAACGCCTGATTTTCAATCATCGTCCGGCGGTGATCATTCTGTGCCTGCTGACGAGTGTCTTTCTGTTCTGGCAGGCCTTGCAGGTACGGCCTTCCACCAGCTTCGAAAAAATGATTCCGCTGTCGCATCCGTTCATTCAGAACATGATGAAGCATCGCAACGATCTGGCGAACCTGGGCAACACCGTGCGCATCTCCGTCGAGGCGGTGGACGGTGATATTTTCTCGCAAAAGTACATGGAGACCCTGCGGCAGATCAGTGACGAGGTGTTTTACATTCCCGGCGTCGACCGTTCCGGGCTCAAGTCGTTGTGGAGCCCCAGTGTGCGCTGGACCGAAGTGACCGAGGAGGGTTTCGCCGGCGGCGAGGTCATTCCGCAGAGTTACGACGGCTCGGAAGCCAGTCTCGATCAGCTGCGCAACAATGTGCTCAAGTCCGGGCAAGTCGGGCGGCTGGTGGCCAACGACTTCAAGTCGAGCATCATCGATGTGCCGTTGCAGGAGGCCTACCCGGACCCTGCCGATCAGGGCAAATTGCTAGCGCTCGACTACCAGCAGTTCTCGCATCAGCTTGAAGAAAAGATTCGCGATAAATACCAGGCGCAAAACCCGGATATCAAAATACACATTGTCGGTTTCGCCAAGAAGGTCGGCGACCTGATCGATGGCCTGTTCATGGTGGTGATGTTCTTCGGCATCGCGTTCCTGATCACCCTGGTGCTGCTGATCTGGTTCACCCGCTGCATTCGCAGCACCGTCGCAGTGCTGAGCACTACGCTGATCGCGGTGATCTGGCAGTTGGGACTGATGCACGTGGTGGGTTTCGGTATCGATCCGTATTCGATGCTGGTGCCGTTTCTGATCTTCGCCATCGGTATTTCCCACGGTGTGCAGAAAATCAACGGCATCGCCCTGCAGTCCGGCGAGGCGGACAATGCGCTGACAGCTGCACGTCGTACGTTCCGCCAGCTGTTTCTGCCGGGCATGATCGCCATTCTGGCCGACGCGGTCGGGTTCATCACCTTGCTGATCATCGACATCGGCGTGATCCGTGAACTGGCCATTGGTGCGTCCATTGGCGTGGCGGTAATCGTGTTCACCAACCTGATTTTGCTGCCGGTGGCGATTTCCTACGTGGGCATCAGTAAAAGGGCAGTCAGCCGGAGCAAACAGGATGCGGTCTCCGAGCATCCTTTCTGGCGTCTGCTGTCGAATTTTGCCAGCGCCAAAGTTGCACCGGTCTCGATTGCACTGGCAGTGCTGGCCTTCGGAGGCGGTCTTTGGTACAGCCAGAGCCTGAAGATCGGCGACCTCGATCAGGGCGCGCCGGAGTTGCGCCCCGACTCGCGCTACAACAAGGACAACGCGTTCATTATCAATCACTACTCGACCAGTTCCGACGTGCTGGTGGTGATGGTCAAGACGCCGCCCGAGGGCTGTTCGGCGTATCCGACCCTGTCGGCGATCAACGAGCTGGCCTGGAAGATGGAAAACACCCAGGGCGTGCAGTCGGCCATCTCGCTGGTGACCGTCTCCAAACAGGTCATCAAGGGCATGAACGAGGGCAACTTGAAATGGGAAAGCCTGTCGCGCAACAAGGACGTGCTGAACAACTCCATCGCCCGGGCTGACGGGCTGTACAACACGGATTGCTCGTTGGCCCCGCTGCTGGTGTTCCTCAATGACCACAAGGCCGAAACCCTCGACCGCGCCGTGCATGCGGTGCAGGATTTCGCCAGACAGAACGACAAACCGGACATGCAATTCCTGCTGGCTGCCGGCAACGCCGGGATCGAAGCGGCGACCAACGAAGTCATCAAACAGTCCGAGCTGATCATTCTAGTGCTGGTTTACATCTGCGTAGCGGCGATGTGCATGATCACCTTCCGTTCCTGGGCCGCAACCCTGTGCATCGTCCTGCCGCTGGTGCTGACGTCGGTGCTGGGTAACGCCCTGATGGCGTTCATGGGCATCGGTGTCAAAGTGGCGACCTTGCCGGTGGTGGCATTGGGGGTCGGCATCGGCGTCGACTACGGCATCTACATCTATAGCCGCCTGGAAAGCTTCCTGCGTGCCGGGTTACCGTTGCAGGAAGCCTATTACGAAACTCTGAAATCCACCGGCAAAGCCGTGCTGTTCACTGGCCTGTGCCTGGCCATCGGCGTGTGCACCTGGATCTTTTCGGCGATCAAGTTCCAGGCCGACATGGGCCTGATGCTGACCTTCATGCTGCTGTGGAACATGTTCGGCGCACTGTGGCTGCTGCCCGCGCTGGCGCGGTTCCTGATCAAACCGGAGAAGATGGCAGGGAAGGTGGGCAATTCACTGTTTTCGCATTGAGCCTGTCGAGCGTGGAGACCTGCGTTTCCGCGCTGCAGCGGGCGCATCGAGAGTCCTAGCCGCCCAACACCACACTCAACGCATTGCGCGCGTCATCCAGTTGCACCAGCGAGGCATGCCGTGCGCCGAGGGCGTCGCGGTTCTGGATGGCAGTGAGGATGGCTTTATGGCGGGGCATGGCCAGTTCGTGCAGGTTGGGGCGTTTGTTGGAGTATTTGAGTGCTTCACGCAAAGCCAGTGACAGCATGTTGCACAAATGCGCCAGCAAGTCGTTGTGCGTGGCATCGGCAATGCGGCTGTGGAAGTCGAGGTCCGGCTGCAGCAGGTCTTCCGGCGTCGGTGCCGCTTCCATGCGCAGGTAGGCTTCGTGAATCGATTCGATTTCTTCGTCGGTGGCGTGTTGCGCGGCCAGTGCCGCAACCGCCGGTTCGATCACCGCGCGCACGCTGGTCAGCAGGTTGAAGAATTCATTCTGCGGCGAACTCTGCATCACCCAATGCAATACATCCGGGTCCAGCAGGTGCCATTCGCGACGGGCCTTGACCACTGTGCCGACGCGCGGCCGCGAGTAGACCAGCCCTTTGGCGACCAGAACCCGCGTGGCTTCACGCAGGACCGGGCGGCTGACGGCATATTCTTCGCAGAGCAGCGCCTCGGCAGGCAACTTTTCGTCAGGTTTGAAACGGCCGGATACGATCTGCATGCCCAGTTCCTGGACGATGCGGGCGTGCATGCTTTTTCGGTCGGAGGGCTTTCGATAATCCATGGGAACGCTGGTCGGTTCTGACTGTGATTGCCGGGCATCATACCATCGCGTAACGATTACGGCGGTCGCCACAACAGGCGACCGTCGCTTCTTTTAGTGCAACTAACTAGTGCGAATGGCGGGGCACTTCGGAACCTCTGCACCCGACCAGAAAGTCGAAATCGCAGCCCTGATCGGCCTGCATCACTTTATCGACGTACAACTGGCGATAGCCGCCCAGCAGCAATTGTGGCGGTGCCTGCCAGTCGGCCAGGCGTGCGGCCAGTTCAGCTTCCGGGATATCCAGGTGCAAGCGGCCGCTGGCGCAGTCGAGCTCGATCCAGTCGCCTTCCTGAACCACGGCGAGCGGACCACCGGCTGCGGCTTCCGGCGCGACGTGCAGCACCACCGTGCCATACGCCGTGCCGCTCATGCGTGCGTCGGAAATGCGCACCATGTCAGTCACACCCTGAGCGAGCAGTTTGGCCGGCAAGCCCATGTTGCCGACCTCGGCCATGCCTGGATAACCCTTGGGACCGCAGTTTTTGAGGACCATCACCGAGCTGGCGTCGATGTCCAGATCCGGATCGTTGATCCGCGATTTGTACATCTCGAAATTCTCGAACACCACCGCACGGCCACGATGCTGCATTAACGCCGGCGTGGCAGCCGATGGCTTGAGCACAGCGCCCAGCGGCGCGAGGTTGCCGCGCAGCACGCAGATACCGCCGTCGGCGCGGATCGGATTGTCCAGCGCACGGATTACCTGATCTTCGCCATAGATCGGTGAGTTGCAGGTGTTCTCGCCAATGCTTTTGCCATTGACCGTCAACGCATCCGGGTTGGGCAGCAATTTGGCTTCGTTCATGCGACGCAGCACGGCGGGCAGACCACCGGCGTAATAGAACTCTTCCATCAGAAAGCGCCCGGACGGTTGCAGGTCGACGATGGTCGGCATGCCGCGGCCCATGCGCGTCCAGTCGTCCAGGTCCAGATCGACACCGATGCGTCCGGCAATGGCTTTGAGGTGGATAACCGCATTGGTCGAACCGCCGATGGCCGCGTTGACCCGGATGGCGTTTTCAAACGCGGCCTTGGTGAGAATCTTCGACAGGCGCAGGTCTTCGCGGACCATGTCCACCGCACGCATGCCGGACATGTGCGCCAGCACGTAACGGCGCGAATCCACTGCCGGAATGGCCGCGTTGTGTGGCAACGAAGTGCCCAGCGCTTCGGCCATGCACGCCATGGTCGAGGCCGTGCCCATGGTGTTGCAGGTGCCTGCCGAGCGCGACATGCCGGCTTCGGCGGAGAGGAATTCGTCCAGGCTGATGGTCCCGGCTTTGTAGGATTCGTGCATCTGCCAGACGATGGTGCCGGCACCGATGTCCTTGCCTTCGTGTTTGCCGTTGAGCATCGGCCCGCCGGTCACGACGATGGCCGGGACGTCGCAACTGGCAGCGCCCATCAACAAGGCAGGCGTGGTCTTGTCGCAACCGGTCAGCAATACAACGCCATCGATGGGGTTGCCGCGAATGGCTTCTTCGACGTCCATGCTGGCCAGGTTACGGGTGAACATCGCGGTGGGGCGCAGGTTGGATTCACCGTTGGAAAACACCGGGAACTCGACCGGCCAGCCACCTGCTTCAATCACGCCACGTTTGACGTGCTCGGCAATCTGCCGGAAATGCGCGTTGCAAGGGGTCAGCTCCGACCAGGTGTTGCAGATGCCGATGATCGGCTTGCCCTGAAACTGATGGTCGGCAATGCCCTGGTTCTTCATCCAGCTACGGTACATGAAGCCATTCTTGTCGGCAGTGCCAAACCACTGGGCAGAACGGAGGGTCGGTTTTTTATCGGAGTCAGACATGATCGGCTCTCTTATTGTAAGACTTAATGGCGATACTGCTGGCTAAGGTAAGCCTAAAAAACGCGCATTGGAAGAGTTGGCAGTTCAAATAGTATTACTATATAGTCAATTTTAGACGAGGGATCATCCTGACGCATGTGCAGCGTTACAAGCACCCCGGCACAGAGGCGGTCCCCGCAGGTTCCATAACAAAAACAATGGGAGACCGCCTACATGAGCCAGGAACTGCGGCTTATACGCCGCATCACGTTCAAACTGATTCCTTTCCTGATCCTGCTGTACCTGATCGCTTATGTGGACCGTTCTGCCGTGGGCTTCGCCAAGCTGCACATGGGCGCGGACATCGGTATCGGCGACGCCGCCTACGGGCTGGGTGCCGGGCTGTTTTTCATCGGTTACTTCCTGCTGGAGATCCCCAGCAATCTGATGCTCGAGCGCTTCGGTGCGCGTCGCTGGTTCGCGCGGATCATGATCACTTGGGGCGCGATCACCATCGGCATGGCGTTTGTGCAGGGGCCGCACAGTTTTTATGTGATGCGCTTCCTGCTCGGCGCGGCTGAAGCGGGCTTCTTTCCAGGCGTGCTGTACTACATCACCCAATGGTTTCCGGTTCGCCATCGCGGCAAGATCCTGGGGCTTTTTATCCTCTCGCAACCCATCGCCATGATGATCACCGGGCCCGTCTCCGGCGGTTTGCTGGGCATGGACGGCGTGCTCGGTCTGCATGGCTGGCAGTGGTTGTTCATCGTCATCGGCACTCCGGCGATTCTGCTCACTTGGCCGGTACTGCGCTGGTTGCCGGATGGCCCGCAGCAGGTCAACTGGATGGATCAGGCCGAGAAAGACTGGCTGACCGGGGAACTGAAAAAGGACCTGGAAGAATACGGCCAGACCCGCCACGGCAACCCGTTGCATGCCCTGAAGGACAAACGCGTGTTGCTGCTGGCGCTGTTCTACCTGCCGGTGACCCTGAGCATTTACGGCCTGGGCCTGTGGTTGCCGACCCTGATCAAGCAGTTTGGCGGCAGCGACCTGACCACCGGCTTCGTGTCTTCGGTGCCTTACATTTTCGGCATCATCGGCCTGCTCATCGTGCCGCGCAGCTCCGACCGCCTTAACGACCGTTACGGACACTTGGCGGTGCTTTACGTGCTTGGTGCCATCGGCCTGTTTTGCAGTGCCTGGCTGACTGTACCGGTGGCACAACTGGCTGCATTGTGTGTCGTGGCTTTTGCGCTGTTCTCGTGCACTGCCGTGTTCTGGACCTTGCCGGGACGTTTTTTTGCAGGTGCCAGCGCAGCGGCAGGTATCGCGCTGATCAATTCGGTCGGCAATCTGGGCGGTTATATCGGACCGTTCGTGATTGGTGCGTTGAAGGAAATGACCGGCAGCCTGGCGTCGGGCCTGTATTTTCTGTCCGGCGTGATGGTGTTCGGCCTGATGTTGACCGGCATCGTTTATCACGTGCTGGAGCGTAAACATGTGTTGCCGGCTTCTGATTTTGCGGCGAGTGCCAGATGAGGCAGTTGCGAGCTTCAAGCCACAAGCCACGAGCGACAAGAAACAGCGAGATGTCTTGCAGCCTCTAGCCATACAACAAAAAGGAGAATTTCATGCGGTTAGTACAGTTTGAATTGAGCAACGGTCAGCGTCGGGTCGGGCTGGTTGACGGTGATCAGGTGCATGAAGTGCAGGGTGTCGAGAGCGTTCGTGAGCTCGCTCTGGCGGCTATCGAGGCGGGTTCGGGGCTGGCTCGTCAGGTCGAGCAGCGTGGTGTTGGCGAGACGCACGACTACGTGCAATTGCTCAAGGATCTGCGGATTCTGCCGCCGCTCGACCATCCTGATCCGGCGCATTTGCTGGTCAGTGGCACCGGGCTGACTCACCTTGGCAGCGCGTCGGCGCGGGACAAGATGCATCAGCAGTCCGGCGATGAAGCGTCGATGACCGACACCATGCGCATTTTCAAATGGGGCGTCGAAGGCGGCAAGCCAGCGGCGGGGCAGACCGGTGTGCAGCCGGAGTGGTTCTATAAAGGTGACGGCAGCATCGTCGTGCGTCCGGGGCATTCGTTTTCACTGCCGCCGTTTGCCGAAGATGGCGGGGAAGAGCCGGAACTGAGCGGCCTCTATGTGATTGGCCATGACCGTAAGCCGTATCGCCTTGGGTTCGCCATCGGCAACGAATACTCCGACCACGTCATGGAGCGCCGCAATTACCTGTACCTGGCGCACTCGAAACTGCGCGCCTGCTCGTTTGGGCCGGAGCTGCGCGTGGGCGATTTGCCACAGAGCCTGTCGGGCACCAGCCGGATCTGGCGTGACGGCAAAATCCTGTGGGAAAAAGAATTCCTCAGCGGCGAGGCGAACATGTGCCACAGCCTGGAAAACCTTGAGTACCACCACTTCAAATACGCCCAGTTCCTCAGGCCGGGTGACGTGCACGTGCACTTCTTCGGCACCGCAACCCTGTCCTTCGCGGATGGCGTGCGCACACAGCCGGGTGATCGCTTCGAAGTCAGCCAGACTGAATTCGGCCAGCCGCTGGTCAACGGCCTTGCGCCGAGCGAAGTGGTGTTTCAACCGGGCGGGATTGGCAAGCTTTAACGGTGTTTTAGGCGCTACATTTTCGGCGACTACACCCGCCCTTTCGCGAACAAGTTCGCACACAGATACTCCCATCGTGGGAGTGAGCTTGCTCACGAAGAGGCCGGTGCAATCTCTGAGATCTACAGATCACTGCTAATCAGCCTTCGCGAGCAAGCTCCCACAGCACTCCCATCGTGGGAGTGAGCTTGCTCACGAAGAGGCCAGTGCAATCTCTGAGATCTACAGATCACTGCTAATCAGCCTTCGCGAGCAAGCTCGCTCCCACGGCCTTCGGCCAGAATCAAGAGCGGACTTGTACAACGATGAGTGCTCTGCGTCCGCTCTTCACCGTGGGACGTCGATCACCGGTGTATCTCATCCCGCCTTTTGCCCTATCATTCGCGCTTTTGCAGGCCGATCTAATGACCACAACACCCGCCACACTGCTCGCCGCCCTTGAAACGACCACCATGCTCGAAATCGACGGGCTGCACGCCTGGGACTTTTCGCTGGCCGATGAACTGAACATCGAATGCATGGACGGCCGCGAGCGCAAGGTATGGCGCTTCAGCAAAGCCCAGGTCGAAGCTGCAACCTTCGACGAATCCCTGCAAAGCTGGGTCGTCAGCGATGGCAATGCCGATCACCGCATCATCTGCCTGGACGCTTTTACTCCGTCTGATGAAGATGATTCAGGGCAGGATTGATTAAATTCGGGTGGGCGCTGTCATAGACCTGACGTGCCGTAACAGGCATCAATAACCTCAACAAAAAGGGATGCCCCCATGCCCCATAAATTTTTGCCGTGGCTGGCGATTGCCAGTGCCATGAGCGCATTCACCCTGCAGGCCCAACCCATGCCCGATACTGAATTACTGATGGGTTCCTACACGCAAGGCAAGAGTGAAGGGATCTACCGTTTTGGCTTCAACAGCGAAACCGGGATGATCGATGCCAAACCGCTACAGGTCATCAAGTCCGACAACCCATCCTGGCTGACGCTTTCCAAAGACCAGCGTTATCTGTTCGCGGTCAACGAGAACGGGCCAGGCCAGAAAGACGTCGTCGGCAAGGTCAGCAGCTTTGCTATCGACCCGAAAACCCGTCAGATCACGCCAGTCAATCAGGTGCAGAGCCGCGGTGAAGAACCGACGCACTCCAGCCTGAGTTACGACGGCCGCTACCTGTTCGTTGCCAACTACGCAGTGAACCCCGACCCTGGCGGCGCGCTGACGGTGGTGCCGGTAGGCAAGGACGGCACGTTGAGCGAAGCCGTTCAGGTTCTGCCGCTTGGCCCCGGAAGCAAGGTCAACAGTGAGCGGCAGATGTCGTCACATGTGCATCTGGCCGTGCCGACCCCGGATAACAAGTACGTGGTGAGTGCCGATCTGGGAGCCGACAAGCTGTTCGTGTATCGCTACGACGCGAGCCAGGCCAAACCACTGCAGCCAGCCAAGGTGCCGTTCGTGCAGTTGCCAGGCGGCTCGGGGCCACGCCATACCCTCTTCAGTGCTGATGGTAAACATGCCTGGCTGGTGCTGGAAATGACGGCGCAGGTCGCGGTGTTTGACTACCATGACGGCGCGTTCAAGCAGACCCAATTGGTCGATATGAAGAACAAAGGTGTGGAGGAGAAAAACGGTGGAGGCGCTTTGCACACCTCACCGGATGGCAAATTTCTGTATGTGACCAATCGGGGTGATGCGAACCAGGTCGTGGTGTTCCGGATCGATCAGGCCAGCGGCCAACTGGAAGAAATTCAGCGTCGCTCCCTGGAAGGCAAGGAGCCTCGCGAGTTTGCCTTTGATCCGACCGGCAAGTTCATACTGTTCGCCAATCAGAAGAGCAATCAGATTGTGACGGTGCGCCGTGATCCGCAAAGCGGAATGATCGGTGACACGGTGCAGAAATTTGATGCAGATTCACCTTCTTACCTGCGTTTTCTGACTGACAAGTAAGCCACCCCGGCTCCAGCCCTTAAAACACAAGGGCTGGAGCTGTTATCATTCTTGATGATATGGGTTAGTGCTACAAAAGATTTCTGCTGAACCTCCCTCGGGCGTAAGTTTGAGTCACGGCCAAGACGGCCAGGACATCAAATCAACGTACAGACAAACAATGAGGGGTGACCGACATGAACTTCAATCTTTTCTCCATCATCGCTGCATCCGCTATCTCGGCAAGCGTCGCTCTTCCGGCCAGCGCCAGCGTCGAAGTGAACGACAAAAAAACGCATACCACCCAGACCTACACCACCAAATACTTGCAACAGAGCGCCAATTTCTACGCCGCGCTGGATCATAAATCTCGCCAGTAAATAGTCAGCAGTCACGCTTTCGCGAGCATGTTCGCCTACACAGGTCCGTGCGACTTACTGCCCATTGCGCGGCAGGCCATGCACGGAATGTCAGGTGAGCTTGTTCGCGAAAGCACTGACGGTTACAGCACATCAAGATCGGACGCAGAGCGTCCAGAACGGCATGCCGACGCGGAGCGTCTCACGATAGTCAGGATTATCGTTCCGCACGCTCCAGCGTGGGAATGCCCTGGGTGACGCTCCGCGTCACAGATCTGCGCCGCGCCGCACATGGATTCGCAGGTCTGTCAGCTACCCACTTCTATTGTGCTCAACCCGTTGCCCTGTCGACGCACTCTGATTTGCACCGGAATTCGTTCCTGCATTTCCTGTACGTGGGAGATCACGCCGACTTTGCGGCCCTGTGCCTGCAAGCCGTCAAGGGCGTCGATCGCCAGTTGCAGCGATTCCGGGTCGAGGCTGCCGAAGCCTTCGTCGATGAACAGCGATTCGATGCGCAAGGTGCTGGAGGCCATCGACGCCAGGCCCAGTGCCAGGGCCAGCGAGACGAGGAAGGTTTCCCCGCCTGACAGCGAATGCACCGAGCGCAGTTCGTCGCCCATTTCGGTGTCCATGACCAGCAGGCCAAGCATGCTGCCGCCGCGTTTCAGGCGGTAGCGGCGCACCAGTTGCCTGAGTTGTGCGTTGGCGTGATGGACCAGCAGGTCGAGGTTGTAGGCCTGGGCGATTTTGCGAAACCTGTCGCCCTCGGCCGAGCCGATCAGCGCTGCCAGTCGTGCCCAGCGCACGTACTCGCTGTTGGCTTCGCTGATGCGCGTTTGCAGTTCACTGTTGGCCGTCCTGCGGCGTTGGTCTTCGCTGAGTTCTGCGCGCAGGTCGGCACACTGCTGTTCGCTCTGCGCCAGGTGTTCCTGAGCCTGTTGCAGTTCGGTCGACAGTTGTTGGTCGTCGCTCAAATCGCTGTGCTGCGCCTGATGCTGTTGCAGGCGTTGATCACGTTCCTGCAGCAACACTTTGTCCTGCTCCAGGGCTTTTTCCGCTGCGTGTAATTGCTGGCGGAGCTGCTCGACGTGCGCGTCATCGTAAGCCAGCAAGGTATCGAGCGCAGCGTCATCCAGTTCTGGATGCTGCCCGCGCCACTCGCTGATCTGCACCTCGAGTTCCGTCCGCTCATCCTGCAACGCTTGTTGCTGTTGCTGGCCGGATTTGAGCTCGGCAGCCAGCTGAATCAACTGACGTTGAGTGGCCTGAAGCGTCTGCGTTGCCGATGTCTCGTTCTGACGGGCCTGCTCGATGGCATTTTCCAGCGCCTGTTGCCATTGCTCGGCTGTGGCATGCTCGCCCAGCAGGTCCGCCAGTACCTGCTGACGGGCGTGTTGTTGCTTGCCGAGCCGAGTGACTTCAAGGGCCAGTTCGGTCTGGCGTTGCAGGCGGGCTTGCTGTTCGATCTGTTCCTTCTCGATCTTCTGCTGGCGTTCGCGCTGTTCCTGCTGCTCTTCGCTTTGCTGCTCCAGCTGATCCAGCCGCTGCGTCACTTGCTGCTCGAGCTGCATGACCGTAGCCGATGCGTCATTGCGCAGGCCTTCGAGCACCTGCGGCGAAACCAGCGGCTTGAATGCAGCCAGTTCTTCTTCCAGCCGCTGCTGATCGGCTTCCAGTTGCTTGAGCTGGTCGGCTACGTGGCGCGTGGCGGTCTGGCTGGTTTCGGTTGCAGTCTGGAGCTGCTGCTGCAAGCGAGCCGCGTCTTTCTGCAGGGTCAGCAAGGCCTCTTGGCGTTGCTCGTCGCGGGCGATGACGTCGTTCAACTGGCTCAACTGCTGGCTCAGCCAGGCGTCACGCTTGTCTGCATCGCGATCCAGCAATTGAGCGGCGAGCGGATGAGCCTCAAGGTCAGGTGCCAAGGCCTGGTGACGCTGAATCATTTGATCGTGCTGGCGCAGCAGTTCTTTCTGCCGGGCGATCACGCCGCCGACCTGTTCACGCAACTGATTGCGCTGCTCGGTCAGCAGGTCCATAGCCTTCTGCGCGCTGGCCTGCTCGTTGTCGTCGTGCCGAGTGAGGCTTTCGAGCAGCGCTTCCGGCTGATGCCAGGGGTGTTCGACGCTGCCGCACACCGGGCAGGGCTGGTCATCCTGCAACTGCACGCGCAGTTCCTCGACACTGGCACTGCGCGCCAGACGCTGACGTTCCAGCAGTTGCCGGGTGACGCTCAGGGTCTGCTCGGCGACGGCCAGTTCGTCGCGAACGCGGATGCCTTCGCTGTTGAGCTGGTCGCGTTGCTGCTGGGCGCTTTGCTGTTGCTGCGCCAGATCAGCGAGCTGACGGTCGACGTCCTGCTGGCTGGCCCACAGGCGGGTCAGCCCTTCGAATGCGCGCTGTTGCTTGCGATTGTCCTGCAGCAGGCTGCCGAGAATCTGCACCTGCTCGGTCACCGCTTCGACTTCGCAATCGGATTCCCGGTAGAGCAATTCCAGTGCGTTGCGCTGCTCGGTCAGTTGTTGATCGGCTTCGCTGGCGCGCTGTTGCAGGGCAGGCAGTTCCTGCTGCCCATGTTTGAGCCGGTTGGCGATCAGGGTCAGTGATTTCAAACGGTCACGCCACGCGCTCCACGCCTGGGCCAGCGGGGCCAGTTCGCTGCTGTGTTGCAGTTGTTCGGCGATACGCTCAAGGCGTTGCGCAACCTGTTGCTGCTGGTCGAGCAAGGTTTGCAGGCTGGCCTGGCCCTGAGTGCACAGCTGCCCGGTGTGATGATGCAGATCGGTGGCTTTGGCCAGCTCCTCGGCCAGATGGTTCAGGGTGTTCTGCGCGTCAAACGCCTGCTGCAACATCGGCTTTGCGCTGCCGTGCGCTTGCTGGGCCGTCAACAGGCTGGCTTGTGCATCTGTGCGGCGGGTTTCCAGTTGTTGCTGCTGGTTCTGCAACGATGTCTGCTGTTGCTGGTGTTGGCTGATTTGCTCGGCCAGCGGGGTGAGCTGGGCAATCAGCGTGGCCTTGCGGGTAAAGCGATGGCGCTGCGGGCCAAGGCGTTCCAATTGCGCAAGCGTCTGCCGCTGAACGCTCTGCTCGTCCCAGGTCTGCTGCGCACGGGTCAGGCTTTCTTGAGCCGCAAGTCGTTCATCACGCAGGCGGTGCAGCTCGATCAGCCATTGCTGCTTGAGCTCCAGTTGCCGTTGTTGTGCCTGACGGGCTTTGAGCTGCTGCTGAGCATCATTGAAGCGTTGTTCAAGTTCGGCCAGTTGTTCCGGGGCCAGCGGGACGATATGACTGGCCTGCGCAGTCAGGGTTTTCAGCGCTTCTTCAGCTTCTTTGCTCTTGCTGTAGGCGCGCCGACCGAGCTGGCTGTAGATCGCGGTGTTGGTCAGCTTTTCCAGCAGCTCGCTGCGTTCCTTGTCATCCGCCTTGAGGAAGGCGCTGAACTCGCTCTGGGCGAGCATCACGGCGCGGGTGAACTGTTCGAAGTTCAGGCCCAGACGGCTTTCGACCAGTTGTTCGAATTCACGCTTGCTCTGGTTGCTGAGGATCTGCTCGCTGTCCAGGTCGGTGAGAATCTGGCGGCTGGCCTGGAGCTTTTTAGTGGCGTTGTCGCGCGCGCGATTGGTTTCCCAGCGCGCACGATAGCGGCGCTGGTCGATACCGATGAAATCCACCTCGGCGTAACCACTGCCGGTGCCGCGTCGCAGCAGGGTGCGCGGGTCGCTGGTGGAGATGTCACCGTCGATGTCCGGCACCTTGGACTGGCCGATATTGCTCAGCCGCGGAATCGCGCCGAACAGCGCCAGACACAAGGCGTCGAGCAAGGTACTTTTACCCGCGCCGGTCGGGCCGGTAATGGCGAACAGCCCGGCGCTGGCCAGCGGCTCAGCGGTAAAATCCAGTTCGAACGGGCCTGCCAGCGAGGCGAGGTTTTTCAGGCGAATGGCCAGAATTTTCATGACTGTTCGCTCTCCTGCTGGACTTCACGCAACAGCGTGGCGAAGTCGGTAAGGGTCTGTTCGTCCACCTCGCTGCCATAATTGTCCAGCCAGGCACGACTGAACAGTTCCTGCGGGCTGAGCTGGTCCAGCTCGATCAATGCCGTGTCGCCGTCACTGCCGTCGGCGCTGCCTTTGCCGGCGTACTCAGCGCCAATGCGCACCAGCCGCACGGCTTTGCCTTGCAGGGCGGTCTCGATCTGGTTGCGCAGGTCCGGTTGCGGCTCGTCCAGACGCACGCGTACTTCCAGCCAGGGTTGACGATCCGGGTCAGCGAGCAGGTCGACGTCGGGCAGCGCCTTCAGTTGCACCAGCAATTCGGCCAGCGGTACAGGCCCGAAGCGTTGCAGGTTGACGGCGCGGGGGATCAGCAAGGGCTCGACGCTGGTCAGGGCTTCGCCGTCGCAATTGATTTCCAGAATCTGGTGCTGATAGCCGATTTCCGAAAACGACAGCGGGATGGGCGAGCCGCTGTAACGAATGCGCTCTTCGCCATTGACCCGTTGCGGCTTGTGCAAATGGCCCAGCGCGACATAGGTGATGCTCGGTCCGAATAGGCTGGCAGGCAGGGCTTCGGCGTTACCGATGATCAGACTGCGTTCGGAATCTTCCGAAACCGATCCGCCGGCCATGTGCGCGTGGCTGATGGCGATCAGGGCCTGACCCGGCTGGCGCTTGAGATTGGCGGCCTCGATGAGTAATTCATGCACCCGGCCGATACCGCGCAGGTAATCATCGCCCAGGGTCGGGCCGGTCACTTCGGCGGGGCGCAGGAAGGGCAGCGCCAGGCACCAGGCTTTAATGTCGCCATGGGCGTCGGGCAGTGGCAGCAGCAGGCGCTCGACATCCAGCACGCCGTCGTTCAGCCACATCACTCTGCCCAGCGCATGGGTGCGCAAGCGACGCATCAGCGGGGCAGGCAATTCGATGCGCGAGCCCGAGTCATGGTTGCCGGCAATCATCACGATGGTCAGTAACGGTTGTTGCTCGTGGGCGTTGACGATGAAGTCGTACAGGCGTTCCTGAGCTTTGACCGGCGGGTTGACGGTGTCGAAGATGTCGCCCGCGATCAGCAGCACATCAGGCTGTCGTTCGGCCAGACGGGCCAGCAGCCAGGTCAGAAAGCAGGCGTGTTCGAAATCCCGCTCCTGACCGTGCAGGTTCTGACCCAGGTGCCAGTCAGAGGTGTGAAACAGACGCATTGGTTTACCTTGTCGTGAAGAGGGAATGCCTGCGCTGCATCCTCACTTGGGATACAGCGGCGGCAACCCGGCATCGCCTGCCGGGTCTTGAATACGTTCGGCGGCGGGCAGTTTGCGCACGGCGCGCCACAGGTCCTGGCCCAGCCACAGTTTGCCGGTCTCGCTGTACAGTGCACCGTTCAGACCGTCCAGCGCATCGGACAGCGGCACGAAGCGTGCGGCCATTTCAGCCAGGGTTTCCGGCTGCTGACGGGCCCAGGCATCGAGTGCCTGGCGAGTGCCTTGCGGGTCATTGGCCATGCAGGCACGCTTGAGGTCGTCCAGCACGGTACGCGGGCTTGGCCCGGTCTGCACGGTCCGGGCGATTGCCGGTTGTCCGCGGGCGCGCCACCACAGGCCGAAACCCAGCAGCGTGGTGCAGGCAAACAGCAGGGTGCTCGCCTGCCATGGCCAGACGGGCGGACCGATCACGGTCATGCCGCTCATGTCATTGTTGACCGGCGTGTCTACCGCCAGACCGGGATTGCTGTTGATCTGCAAGGTGCGCGCGGGCAGGCTGGTGTGTTCCAGATAATCTTCGCGGGTATTCCACCAGGTCACTTCGACCGCGGGCAGGTCAATAGCCCCGGCACGCGCGGGCACCAGCGCTTCGCGTTCCTCACGGGTACCGATCAGGCCGCGCTCGCTGGGCAGGTTGCGCAGTTGCGGCTGGTCCGGATAACGCCGCAGGCCGGGCACGTCGGTGGCAGGCAGCGGCGGCAATTGCGCACCGGCCAAGCCTTCGGCCTTGAGGGTCAGGGTACGCGTCAGTGAATCGCCGACCTGAGTGCTGCCGGGCTCCGGGCTCCAGTTCTCTTCAAGGTTGATACTGCGCGCCGGCAGCCAAGGGGCATCGGCTGGATAGCTGGCGGGTTTGGGCTTGACGGTCAGCGTCACTTCGGCGGATTTGATCCGCACCGATTTGCCCGGCTGCGGGCCGAACGGATTGGCTTCCTGGCCTTGCGAGCCTTCGGCAGGCGTCTGTACCAGTGTCGCGCTAAACACTTGCGCCGGCAGGGTCAGCGCGCCGCTCTGCTGCGGGTAAATCGCGTAGCGCGTTTCGATCACGCCATGGCGCACGCCGTTGATCAGCTTTTCGTAGGTACGCGGGTCGCCCAGTTTTTCGACCCGCGCGTCCGGCACTTGCAGCGGGCTCAGGCTGCTGTCGTCGAACAGCGACACCGAATGGTAGACGCGCAGGGTCAGAACAGCCTGCGCCTGAACATAGACGCTGTCCTGATCCAGGCTCGATTCAATGAAGATGGGGGCCTGTTGATTGCTCGGCTCTTTGGCCTCGCTCTGCACGACCTGCAAGGTCAGTGGCTGGCTTTTCAGATCGCCCAGTTGCAGGGCCGGAATCACCACGCTGCCGGTTGCCCGCGGCAGCAGGGTGACGATCCAGCGCGTGGTCGCCTGGCTGTTGCCGTCCAGGGTTCTCAGGCTGTTGAGCTGACGCGTGTCGCGCACCTCGAAGCTGCCCTCCAGTACGCTCATGTCCGGCTTGCCGAACTGGGTGACGTCATCGGTTTCCAGTGTCAGTTCGACGGTTTCACCCGCGCTCAGGCGTGTGCGATCGACGCTGGCCGTCAGTTGTGCAGCCTGCAATGACAGCGCGACCAGGCCCAGGAGCAGGCCGGTCAATAGGGTGTACACGCGACTCATCGGGTCTTTTCCTGATGTTGCTGTTCGTAGCGGAACTTGCGCCGCAGCAGTTCGCCCGGATCGTCCGGAATCTGTCGCAGCCATTGTTCCAGTTCCTGACGCCGCTCTCCGGTGATCGCACCGTCAGCGGGCTGGATCGGCGGGCGAGTGGTTGGTTCATCGTCCGTCGGGTCAGCCGCCGTCGTCTGACCACGGGTGTCCGGTGGCAGGCTTTCACTGGTGCCTGTCTGACCGGACCGCGACGGGTTCTGATCAGCGGGCGCTGCGCTGCTGTTAGGGTCCTGCGAAGCTTGCTGACCTTCCTCGCCCTGATCCGCCTTGCTTTGCTCGTCCTGCGCCGGTTTCTGGACATTGGCCTGATCCAGCAGGCGTTGCACTAGTTCCCGGTTGCTCAGCGCGGCGGTGAGGTCTGGCTGGCGATCCAGCGCCTGCTCGTAGGCATCCAGTGCGGCCTCCAGTTCGCCACTGCGAGCCAGGGCATTGCCACGATTGTAGTGATCCGCCGCGCTGTTGCCCTCGGCGAAGCGCTGCGCGGCGCTGGCGTAGTCGCCAGCCTGATAAAGTGCCACGCCTTTCCAGCGTGAATCTTCAAAGCGCTGCGCGGCCTCGGCCGGTCGATGGTGTTCCAGCAGGCGCTGGCCCTGTTGATCGGGGCGCAGCCACAGGTCCTGGAATTCGAACGCCTGGCTGGTTTGCGGCACCATGAATAGCAACGGCAGGCACAACAACCAGCCACGCCGCCCGCCGAGAGCGGCGATCAGCAGCAGCGGTAGCAGGAACCAGTGGCCCTGATCGGCCCAACTGTCGAGCTGCACGATCTGGCCATCATTGCGCAGTTGCCGAGGAGCGGCCAGCAGTCCGAGGCTGTTCAGGTCTTCATCATCGGTGCGTACCTGACGGTAGTTGCCGCCGACCTGATCGGCAAAGTCGCTGAGGCTGCCGCTGTCCAGGCGTGGCACCAGAATCGCGCCCTGATCATCTTTGAGCAGGCTGCCGTTTTCCTGAGTGACTGGCGCGCCCTCGGCGGTGCCGACGCCGAGGATCAACAGCGGCGGCGATTGGCCGCGCAACGCTTCGCGGATGCCCTGACGCTCCTGTTCGCTCAGCGACGAGGTGATCAGCAGAATTCGGCCCTGTCCCAGCGCGCCCTGTTTAAGCAGGTGCAGTGCTTTGTGCACGGCCAGATCGGCGCGCTGGCCGGTCAACGGCATGATCGACGGCCTGACGGCTTCCAGCAGGTTATGGCTGGTGACCAGATCATCGGAAAGCGGCACCAGCGTGTGCGCGCTGCCGGCATAGACGACGACCGCCGTCTGCGCGTCGCTGCGTTTTTGCAACAGGTCCAGCAGTTTGCGCCGGGCCTGTTCCAGACGCGTGGGCGGCGTATCGGTGGCGAGCATTTGCGGGGTGAGTTCAAGTATCACCACCAGCGGGTCGACCGGTTTCTGGCTGATCTGTTCGACGCGCTGCCAGCTCGGGCCGAGCAGCGCAAGCAATGCCAGCAGCCAGGCCAGCCCCAGCGCGAGCCACGGCAGTTTGCTGTTGCCGCCGCGTCCACCATTGAGCAGCACGGCATGAAAGTGGGTCGGCAGCAGCATCTGCCAGCGCCCGGCGCGTTTCTGCCGGTGCCAGAGTCGCCAGATCAGCAGCGCCAGCAAGGGCACGATGAGCAACCATAACGGGCGGAACCAGTACGGCCAGAGCGCAGTCATCCGCGTGACCTCCAGAGTCGCCCGAAGCGCTCGCGCCAGCGAATGGCACGCAGCCGGGCGAGCAGGCGCTGCACCGCGTTGTTTGGCCACAACTCGCGCAATACCAGCAGGACACTGAGCAGCAGGGCGGCGCCCAGCGGCCATTGATAAAGCACCTGCGCCGGACGCGCCTGAGTGGGTTGTTGCGCGACGGGCTCCAGTGCGTCCATGGCGGTGCGGATCTTGTCCAGCTCGGCACCGTCGCGGGCGCGGAAGTACTGACCGCCGCTGAGGCTGGCGATGTCTTTGAGCGTCGGTTCATCGAGATCGAGGCTCGGGTTGAGGCCCAGCACGCCTTGAAGGGCGTTTTTATCCGGGTCCGAGCCGATACCGACGGTGTAGATTTTCACACCTTCGTCAGCGGCCAGGCGCGCGGCGGTGATCGGATCGATCTGCCCGCCGTTGTTGGCGCCGTCGGTGACCAGCACCAGCACCCGACTGTTGGCCGGGCGCATGCGCAGGCGTTTGAGCGCCAGGCCGATGGCATCGCCAATAGCGGTGTTCTTGCCCGCGATGCCTATTTTCGCCTCGTCGAGCCAGACCCGCACGGTGCGCCGGTCATAGGTCAGCGGTGCCTGAAGAAAGGCCTGAGTGCCGAACAGGATCAGGCCGACCCGGTCGCCTTTGCGGCCTTCGAGAAAGTCGCCTAGCAGTTGCTGAACCAGCACCAGTCGGCTGACTTCATCGTTTTTCCACTGCATGTCCGGGTAATCCATCGAGCCGGACACATCGACCGCCACCAGCAGATCGCGCCCGCTGGCCGCCACTGGCAGCGGTTCGCCGAGCCATTGCGGGCGCGCGCAGGCGATCAGCAACAGCAGCCAGATCAGAATCACCGGTGCCCGCTGACGCCAGATCGGCAGGTTGGTCTTGGCGCGACGTCCGCTCAGGCCTTCGAGTTCACTGAGGAAGCTGACCTTGAGCGCCGGTTCGCCGCTGTCGGCGACCGGCAGCAGAATCCGCATCAGCCACGGCAAGGGCAGCAGAACGAAGACCCAGGGCCAGGCGAACTCAAACATGCTTGCGAATCCAGGTGTCGACCGCCTGGGTCAGCCCGCTGATGGCCTTGTCGTCCAGTTTGCACTCGGGCTTGTAGGCGCCTTCGACCAGAATCATCCAGCGCGTCAGGCCGGCGGCGGGGCAGCGGTTATCCAGAAACGCCAGCCATTTCCGGCCATTGAGCGTGTGGCTCTGGCTGTGCGGGTAGTGGTTGCGGCACAGGCGCTTGAGCAGGCCGTTGATCTGTTGCAGCCAGGCACCGGCCGGCGCACCGTCATAGGGTTTGGGCAGGCTGGCCAGCTCCGCCAGAGCGGCGAGGCGTACCGGGTCCAGGGGTTGTTCGCTGCGGCTCTGGCTGGCCTTGACCGGTAACAGCACGCGCAGTCGCCACATGCCCCAGGCCGCCAGCGGAATCAGCAACAACAGCAGCCACCAACCGGGAGCGGGCGGCCAGAAGCCGACTGCCTCGGGGGCAATCAGCGGCTGAAGCTGATCCAGCGGGTTCATTTGCGTTTCACCGGGCTCTGGATGTTCAGGTACTCACGCAGTTGTTCGACCAGTTCGGCCTGAGTGCTCAACGGCAAGAGCAACACCCGCAGCTTCTGCGCCAGCAGCTCCCAGCGCGCAGAGCGCTCTTCGCCCTGTTGCCGGTAGGCCCGGCGCAATTCGGGGTTGAGGGTGTCGAGTTCCAGTTGCGCGTCGCGCTCGGCAAAGCGCAGCAGGCCGGCGGCGGGCAGGGCACGGTCAAGCGGGTCGGAGAGTGGCAGCAATAACAGATCACTGTGGCGCGACAGCAGGCTCAACTGTTGTTCGGCAGCATCGGACAGCGCGCGTTCGTCACACAGCACGATCACCAGGCTGCCGGGGCGCAGCACTTCCCGAGCCCGACGCAACGCAGTACCGAAGGCATCGCGGTCCGCCGGGATTTCGGTGTGCAGTGACTGATTAACCCGCACCAGGCGGTTGAGCAGTTGCAGCAGGCTCTGTTTGCTGCGCCGTGGCTTGATTTCGTAATGCTCGTTGTCGCCGAACACCAGCCCGCCGACCCGGTCGTTGTGCTCCAGCGCGGCCCAGCCGATCAATGCGGCAGCCTGAGCCGCCAGCACGGATTTGAACATCAGCCCGGAGCCGAAAAACAGCCGACGGCTCTGCTCCACCAGAATGAAGATGGGGCGTTCGCGCTCTTCATGGAACAGCTTGGTGTGCGGTTCCTGGGTGCGGGCGGTGACGCGCCAGTCGATGCTGCGCACGTCGTCGCCGGCCTGATAAACCCGCACCTGATCGAAATCCACACCACGCCCGCGCAGTTTGGAGTGGTGCAGGCCGATCAACGGACTGCGTCGACTCGGGGTTGAAAACAGTTGCACTTCCCGCACCCGATGACGCATCTCGATCAGCTCGCTGAGGCTGACACGAATGCCCGGCTGGGGGATCAGGAAGGGCTGCATGGGGTCAGGCGACGGCCACGACGTCAAGGATGCGCTGAATCACGCGGTCCTGATCGATTCCGGCGGCTTCGGCCTCGAATGACAGAATGACCCGGTGACGCAACACATCGAACAGCACCGCCTGAATGTCCTCGGGGCTGACGAAGTCGCGTCCGGCCAGCCAGGCATGGGCGCGGGCGCAGCGGTCCAGCGAAATGGAGCCGCGCGGGCTGGCACCGTAGGCGATCCACTCGGCCAGTTCGGGGTCGAACTTGGCCGGGGTGCGGGTTGCCATGACCAGCTGTACCAGGTATTCCTCGACCGCATCGGCCATGTACAGGCCCAGGATTTCCTTGCGTGCGGCGAAAATCGCCTGCTGGCTGACGCGGCGTTCGGGCTTGGTTTCGCCGTTGAGCGCTTCGCCGCGTGCCTGCTGGAGGATCTTGCGTTCGACCGCCGCGTCCGGGAAGCCGATTTTGACGTGCATCAGAAAACGGTCGAGCTGGGCTTCGGGCAGCGGGTAGGTGCCTTCCTGTTCGATAGGGTTCTGGGTCGCCATGACCAGAAACAGCGGCGACAGGTCGTAGGTACTGCGCCCGACGCTGACTTGGCGTTCGGCCATGGCTTCAAGTAACGCCGACTGCACTTTGGCCGGCGCGCGGTTGATTTCGTCAGCCAGCACCAGGTTGTGGAAGATCGGCCCTTGCTGGAACACGAAGCTGCCGGTTTCCGGGCGGTAGATTTCGGTGCCGGTGATGTCGGCAGGCAGCAGGTCGGGCGTGAACTGGATACGGTGAAACTGCGCTTCGATACCTTCAGAGAGTTCCTTGATGGCTTTGGTCTTGGCCAGACCGGGCGCGCCCTCGACCAGCATATGGCCGTCGGCGAGCAGGGCGATCAGCAGGCGTTCGATCAGCTTTTCCTGGCCAAGGATTTGCGTTGAAAGAAATGTTCGCAGCGCTATCAGCGCTTCACGATGTTCCATCGGTGACGGTTCCTGGCAGGGTAATCAGCTGTGTCTGGTGACCGCTGAGCTTGGGGCGTTACTTTAATCCATCCGGGCCGGTATCGACTAACGGCTGGAGCAATTTTTATTGCAATCAAGGACGCGTAGGTCAGTTATTAGGGAATTGTCCTACATGCTGTGTCTGCGTTTATGTAGGACTCGCATCTCGGGTGAGCGCATTCACGCTGTTTTCAGGTGCTCAAGGCGATAAAACTGTGCTGCATTCGCCCACAGCGCCTGACGCGCGCCGTGCTCACCCAGCGCATCGATCAGCAAATCGATGTCGTCAGCCTGGAACGGACGCGGTGCGCGGGTCGACGGCAGGTCGGTGCCGAACATCAATGCGTTCGGATTGGCGGCGTGGATATCCCTGAGCGCCTCGCGGACCGGGAAGTCGACACGTCCGAACCCGCAGGCTTTGACCTTGGCGCCACGCTCTGCCAGGCGCAGCACCGCAGGCAAACCTTCGGCGCTCAATCCCAGATGATCGATGCTGATGGCGGGCAGTGTGTGCAGGCGCGTCTCGATTACGCCCAGCTCTCGCGAGTCGATGTACAGCTCCGAATGCCAGCCAAGCCGTTCATGAACACGCATGGCCAGCGCTTCCAGCTGATCGAGCTGCTCCGACCCGCCGCGCTTGAGGTTGAAGCGCAGTGCTCGCACGCCGCCAGCATTCAGCGCGTCGAGCTCTTCATCGGCGACGCTTGCAGGGAGCTGGGTGACGCCGACAAAGCTTGGGCCCAGTCTGGCGAGGGCGTCCAGCAGGTAGCTTTGATCGAAGCCTTGAAAGGAACCGGAGACCACGGCACCGCCGACAATGCCCAAGGGCTTGACCAGCGAAAGGTACGCATCGACGCCGAACGGCTCGGGCAAAAAGCCGTTATTGGCGATCAACGGGAAGTGCGGGTCGATGATGTGGCAGTGGGCGTCGAAGATAGCGGTCATGATCATCTCCTCGGGGGCGAAGCGCTCACTCTACCGGCTTTTGTCCCTCAGGCGATTTCGCTGACGTACTCGCCGACGTTTTTCATGATGATTTGTAACGTTCTGTGAACCTCGGCCAGATCGTCCGCGTCTGTGGTGTGGACAATCTCAAAGTGCGCATGGCCGTTCAGTTGCTTCGCGTCCGCCGGGTCGATCTCTACCAGCAGACGCTGGGCGCTGACGGTCACTTTCAGACGGGACACGGTATGCGAGGTGTCATCGCCGATCGTGATCTCCACCTCGTTTTCATCCGGAAAGCGGGTCAGGGAAAACAGGTCGCCGCCCGCTCCGTGGCAGCAGAGCAGCGCCATGTTGTCGTATTCGTCGTCGCATGCGTTGGCAATGAGTGTGGCGGTCTTGATCTGCATAGGGTTTCCAGTGCTGTGGGGAAGCGTGGAGTGGATTTTGCCAGATTTGTCGTTCGGGGCTGGCAGCCTGGCGCGGATTCTACCGCGAGCTGATGACCGAATATGTCGCAGCCTCGTAAGCAGTGTGCGCTCAGCTCTCGTTAAGCTGCATGAAAGACGAGTGGTGTAGGGTGTATCCCCTGCGTACAGGTTTTTTTACCTGGAATTCAAATGTGACTACCCTGACACAGCAGGCGTTAGTACTTTAGCTTTACACTCGATCAGGTGGTGTCCGCGCAATTGAGTGCGAGGGCAGCCCGGTCACAACACCTTCTTCAAGCCTCCCCAATAAAAGCCAAAGCGGAGTACCACAGATGGCGTTCTTCACCGCAGCCAGCAAGGCCGACTTCCAGCATCAACTGCAAGCGGCACTGGCTCAGCACATCAGCGAACAGGCACTGCCACAAGTGGCGCTGTTCGCCGAGCAATTCTTCGGCATCATTTCTCTGGACGAGCTCACCCAGCGTCGCCTGTCCGATCTGGCAGGCTGCACCTTGTCTGCCTGGCGTCTGCTGGAGCGTTTCGAACACGCTCACCCGCAGGTGCGGGTTTACAACCCCGATTACGAGCGTCACGGATGGCAATCGACTCACACTGCCGTTGAAGTGCTGCATCACGACCTGCCGTTTCTGGTCGACTCCGTCCGTACCGAACTGAACCGCCGCGGCTACAGCATTCACACCCTGCAAACCACCGTGCTCTGCGTGCGCCGTGGCGTAAATGGCGAGCTGCTGGAGCTGCTGCCCAAAGGCACCAGCGGCGAAGACGTGCTGCAAGAGTCGTTGATGTATCTGGAGATCGACCGCTGCGCCAGTGCCAGCGAGTTGAACGTGCTGGCTCGCGAGCTGGAGCAGGTACTCGGTGAAGTACGCGTTGCGGTCGAAGATTTCGCGCCGATGAAAGCGCGTCTGCATGATCTGCTGGCGAGCATCGATGCCAACGAATCCAATACCGATGCGGAAGAGAAGGCCGAGATCAAGGTCTTCCTGCAATGGCTGGTGGACAATCACTTTACCTTCCTCGGTTACGAAGAATTCGAAGTGCGCACGGACGCCAATGGCGGTCAGCTGGTGTACGACGAATCGTCGTTCCTGGGCCTGACCCGATTGCTGCGTCCCGGCCTCACCCACGAAGACCTGCACATCGAAGACTACGCAGTGAAATACCTGCAGGAGCCGGTGCTGCTGTCGTTCGCCAAAGCTGCGCACCCAAGCCGCGTGCACCGTCCGGCGTACCCGGATTACGTGTCGATCCGGCAGATAGATGCGTCCGGCAAAGTCATCAAGGAATGCCGTTTCATGGGCCTCTACACCTCGTCGGTGTATGGCGAGAGCGTGCGGCAGATTCCGTACATTCGCCGCAAGGTCGCGGAGGTCGAGCGCCGTTCCGGCTTCGATGCCAAGGCGCACCTGGGCAAGGAGCTGGCGCAGGTGGTCGAAGTGCTGCCCCGCGACGACTTGTTCCAGACGCCGGTGGACGAGTTGTTCACCACCGTCATGTCCATCGTGCAGATTCAGGAGCGCAACAAGATCCGTGTGTTCCTGCGCAAAGACCCGTACGGCCGCTTCTGCTATTGCCTGGCCTATGTGCCGCGTGATGTCTATTCCACCGAAGTGCGGCAGAAGATCCAGCAGGTGCTGATGGATCGCCTGAAGGCCAGCGACTGCGAATTCTGGACCTTCTTCTCCGAGTCGGTACTGGCGCGGGTGCAGCTGATTCTACGGGTCGACCCGAAGATCAATCTGGACATCGACGTGGTCCAGCTGGAAAACGAAGTCATTCAGGCCTGCCGTTCGTGGAAAGACGATTACGCCAGCCTGGTGGTGGAAAGCTTCGGCGAAGCGCAAGGCACCAACGTGCTGGCCGACTTCCCGAAAGGCTTCCCGGCCGGTTATCGCGAGCGTTTCGCGGCGCATTCGGCCGTGGTCGACATGCAGCACGTGCTGAGCCTGAGCGAAAGCAATCCGCTGGTGATGAGCTTTTACCAACCACTGTCCGGCGGCCGCCAGCAATTGCATTGCAAGCTGTATCACGCCGACACGCCACTGGCGCTGTCCGACGTGTTGCCGATTCTGGAAAACCTCGGCCTGCGCGTGCTGGGTGAGTTCCCTTATCGCCTGCACCATGCCAATGGCCGCGAGTTCTGGATTCACGACTTCGCCTTTACCTACGGCGAAGGGCTGAATCTCGACATTCAGCAGCTCAACGACACCTTGCAGGACGCCTTCGTGCACATCGTGCGCGGCGATGCCGAAAACGATGCTTTCAACCGTCTGGTGCTGACGGCTGGCCTGCCTTGGCGCGATGTCGCGCTGCTGCGAGCCTATGCGCGTTACCTGAAGCAGATTCGTCTGGGCTTCGATCTGGGTTACATCGCGACCACGCTGAACAACCACACGGACATCGCCCGCGAGCTGACGCGTCTGTTCAAGACCCGTTTCTATCTGGCCCGCAAGCTGGGTTCCGACGATCTGGACGACAAGCAACTGCGTCTGGAACAGGCGATTCTGACCGCGCTGGACGACGTTCAGGTACTCAACGAAGACCGCATCCTGCGTCGTTATCTGGACCTGATCAAAGCCACGCTGCGCACCAACTTCTATCAGGCCGACGCCAATGGCCAGAGCAAGAGCTACTTCAGCTTCAAGTTCAACCCGCGCCTGATTCCCGAACTGCCCAAGCCGGTGCCGAAGTTCGAGATCTTCGTCTACTCGCCGCGCGTTGAAGGCGTGCATCTGCGCTTCGGCAACGTAGCGCGTGGCGGCCTGCGCTGGTCGGACCGCGAGGAAGACTTCCGTACCGAAGTGCTCGGCCTGGTCAAAGCTCAACAGGTGAAAAACTCTGTCATCGTGCCGGTCGGTGCCAAAGGCGGTTTCGTGCCGCGTCGCCTGCCGACCAACGGCAATCGTGATGAAATACAGGCTGAGGCCATCGCCTGCTACCGGATCTTCATCTCGGGCCTGTTGGACATCACCGACAACCTCAAGGAAGGCGTGCTGGTGCCGCCGGTCAACGTGGTGCGCCACGATGACGACGATCCGTATCTGGTCGTGGCTGCCGACAAAGGCACTGCAACCTTCTCCGATATCGCCAACGGCATTGCCATCGACTACGGCTTCTGGCTGGGAGATGCGTTCGCCTCCGGCGGCTCGGCCGGTTATGACCACAAGAAGATGGGCATTACCGCCAAGGGCGCGTGGGTAGGCGTGCAGCGTCACTTCCGCGAGCGCGACATCAATGTGCAGCAGGACAGCATCAGCGTGATCGGTATCGGCGACATGGCCGGTGACGTATTCGGCAACGGCTTGCTGATGTCTGACAAGCTGCAACTGGTCGCAGCGTTCAACCATCTGCACATTTTCATTGATCCGAACCCGGACCCGGCCACCAGCTTTGCCGAGCGCGAGCGCCTGTTCAATCTGCCGCGTTCGTCGTGGACCGATTACGACACCTGCATCATGTCCGCTGGCGGCGGAATCTTCCCGCGCAGCCTTAAGAGCATCGCCATCACCGAGCAGATGAAGACGCGCTTCGACATCAAGGCTGACAAGCTGACGCCGACCGAACTGCTGCACGCGCTGCTCAAAGCGCCTGTCGATCTGTTGTGGAACGGCGGCATCGGCACGTACGTCAAGTCCAGCGAAGAATCGCATGCCGACGTGGGTGACAAGGCCAACGATGCGCTGCGCGTCGACGGTAACGAGTTGCGCTGCAAGGTGGTGGGCGAGGGCGGCAACCTAGGCATGACCCAGCTGGGCCGTGTCGAGTTCGGCCTCAATGGCGGCGCGACCAACACCGACTTCATCGACAACGCGGGCGGTGTTGATTGCTCCGACCATGAAGTGAACATCAAGATCCTGCTCAACGAAGTGGTGCAGGCCGGTGACATGACCGAAAAGCAGCGCAACCAGCTGCTCGAAAGCATGACCGACGAAGTGGGCCACCTGGTGCTCGGCAACAACTACAAGCAGACCCAGGCGCTGTCACTGGCTGCGCGCCGCGCCTACGAGCGGATTGCCGAATACAAGCGTCTGATGAACGATCTCGAAGCGCGCGGCAAGCTGGATCGCGCCATCGAGTTCCTGCCGGCCGAAGACCAGATTGCCGAGCGGGTTGCGGCCAAACAAGGCTTGAGCCGTGCCGAGCTGTCGGTGCTGATCTCGTACAGCAAGATAGACCTCAAGGAAGCCTTGCTGGAATCCCGCGTGCCGGATGATGATTATCTGGCGCGTGACATGGAAACCGCGTTCCCGCCGTCGCTGGGTGCCAGGTTCTCCACGGCCATGCGCGGTCACCGTCTGAAGCGTGAAATCGTCAGCACCCAGATCGCCAACGATCTGGTCAACCACATGGGCATCACCTTCGTGCAGCGGCTCAAAGAGTCGACCGGCATGAGTGCTGCGGCGGTGGCCGGTGCCTACGTGATCGTGCGCGACATCTTCCACCTGCCGCACTGGTTCCGTCAGATCGAAGCACTGGACTACAAGGTTTCGGCTGAAATCCAGCTGGCATTGATGGATGAACTGATGCGCCTGGGTCGGCGTGCCACACGCTGGTTCCTGCGCAGCCGTCGCAACGAGCTGGATGCCGGTCGTGACGTGGCGCACTTCGGTCCGCACCTCGCTGCGCTGGGTCTCAAGCTCGACGAGTTGCTGGAAGGCCCGACCCGCGAGGTCTGGCAGACGCGCTATCAGGCCTACGTCGAAGCCGGTGTACCGGAATTGCTGGCGCGCATGGTCGCCGGAACGACGCACCTGTATACGCTGCTGCCGATCATCGAAGCCTCCGACGTCACCGGGCAAAATGCTGCCGATGTGGCCAAGGCGTACTTCGCGGTAGGCAGCGCGCTGGACATCACCTGGTACTTGCAGCAGATCAGCAGCCTGCCGGTGGAGAACAACTGGCAAGCCCTGGCGCGTGAAGCGTTCCGTGACGACGTCGACTGGCAGCAGCGGGCGATCACTGTTTCGGTTCTGCAAATGGCTGATGGCCCGTCGGATATCGAAGCGCGTTTGGCCCTGTGGCTGGAGCAACATTCGCTGATGGTCGAGCGCTGGCGTGCCATGCTGGTCGATATCCGTGCAGCGAGCGGTACCGACTACGCGATGTACGCAGTCGCCAACCGCGAGTTGCTGGACCTGGCCATGAGCGGGCAGGGCATTACGGTCTGATCCGCTTGTAACCGGTAGACCCCTTAAAAAACCGCATCGAGAGATGCGGTTTTTTTGTGCGCGTTTACAGGTCGCAGGCCGTTGATCAGGCCGCCGCAGACAAGTGCTCGTAAAGAATCGTTGCGCCGACCACGATCAGCACGATGCCGCCAACGATTTCAGCACGCTTGCCGACCATCGTGCCGAGTACCCGGCCCAGCATCACACCGATAGTAACCATAACGGTCGTGGCCAGGCCGATAGCCAGCGCAGCGACCATGATATTGACGTCGACAAACGCCAGGCCCACGCCAACCGCCAGTGCATCGATACTGGTGGCGAAGGCGGTCACGGCAAGAATCCAGAAGGAGTGTGAGCCGGGTTTTTCCTGCTCCTCAGCGTCGTCATGCTTGAGGCCGTTGTAGATCATGTGCAGGCCGAGCACCAGCAACAGCGTGAAGGCTATCCAGTGGTCCCAGCTCTCGGCGAAGCGCGCAGCCACCTGGCCGATGCCCCAGCCGATGACCGGTGTGATGGTTTCGATGGCACCGAATATCAGGCCGGTACGTAACGCTTCGATAAAGCGCGGTTTGTGCAGGCTTGCTCCTTTACCAAGGGCCGCAGCAAAAGCGTCCGTGGACATGGCAAGCGCAAGAAAGAGGAGGGAAATCGGGTTCACGGTTATATCCAGTCGGGCTATGAGTCAACGACGCAACCACACGCCCGACTTTAGGCATGGATGCATCGTTGGTCTCGCCAACCAGAAGGTGTTCGTACCACGGCATGCTGCCGAGAATGTTGATACGAACGCTCTGTGACCGGAGTCACGAGCAGGCTACTCCCCAACAAGGGCGGCTACTATAGCCATTTGAGTGTAAAAAATACATGCAGTGGTGCTTTGAGATCAAAAAAAACCCCATCACGAAGATGGGGGTCTTTTAACGCGTTGCGCTGTGATTACACTTGCAGCGCCGGGATGTTGGCGTTTGCAGCGGCTTCACGGAACTCGGCGATCTGATCGAAGCTCAGGTAGCGGTACACGTCCGCTGCCATGGTGTCGATCTGGTTGGCGTAGCCCATGTACTCTTCGACGGTCGGCAGGCGACCCAGAATCGACGCAACGGACGCCAGTTCGGCCGAGGCCAGGTAGACGTTCGCGCCGTCACCCAGACGGTTCGGGAAGTTACGGGTCGAGGTCGACACAACGGTCGAGTTCGGTTCTACACGTGCCTGGTTACCCATACACAGCGAGCAGCCCGGCATTTCCATACGTGCGCCAGCCTTGCCGTAGATGCCGTAGTAGCCTTCTTCGGTCAACTGGTGCGCGTCCATCTTGGTCGGCGGCGACAGCCACAGACGTGTCGGCAACTGGCCCTTGACCTGTTCCAGCAACTTGCCCGCAGCGCGGAAGTGGCCGATGTTGGTCATGCACGAACCGATGAACACTTCGTCGATTTTCTCGCCCTGTACCGACGACAGCAGGCGCGCATCGTCCGGGTCGTTCGGCGCGCAGAGCACAGGCTCTTTGACGTCGGCCAGATCGATTTCGATGATTTCAGCGTACTCGGCGTCTGCGTCGGCTTCCAGCAGCTCCGGATTGGCGATCCAGGCTTCCATCGCCTGAGCACGGCGCTCCAGCGTGCGCGGATCGCCGTAACCCTGTTCGATCATCCAGCGGAGCAGGGTGATGTTCGAGTTCAGGTATTCGATGATCGGCTCTTTGGCCAGCTTGATGGTGCAACCGGCAGCCGAACGTTCGGCCGATGCGTCGGACAGCTCGAAAGCCTGCTCGATGCTCAGGTTATCAAGGCCTTCGATCTCCAGAATGCGGCCGGAGAAGGCGTTCTTCTTGCCTTTCTTCTCTACGGTCAGCAGGCCGGCCTGAATCGCGTAGTAAGGAATGGCGTGAACCAGGTCGCGCAGGGTAATGCCGGGTTGCAGCTTGCCCTTGAAGCGGACCAGGATCGACTCTGGCATGTCCAGCGGCATGACGCCGGTGGCCGCGGCGAACGCGACCAGACCGGAACCGGCAGGGAACGAGATGCCGATCGGGAAGCGGGTGTGCGAGTCGCCACCGGTGCCGACGGTGTCCGGCAGCAGCATGCGGTTCAGCCAGCTGTGGATGATGCCGTCGCCCGGACGCAGCGATACGCCGCCACGGGTCATGATGAAGTCAGGCAGCGTGTGATGCGTCTTGACGTCGATCGGCTTCGGATAGGCTGCGGTGTGGCAGAACGACTGCATGACCAGATCGGTCGAGAAACCCAGGCAGGCCAGGTCTTTCAGCTCGTCGCGGGTCATCGGGCCAGTGGTGTCCTGGGAACCGACGGTGGTCATTTTCGGTTCGCAATAGGTGCCCGGACGGATACCTGCGACGCCGCACGCCTTGCCGACCATCTTCTGCGCCAGGGTGAAACCCTTGGTGCTTTCGGCTGGCTGGTCAGGGGTTTTGAACAGGTCGAATGCTGGCAGGCCCAGTTCGGCGCGCGCCTTGCTGGTCAGGCCGCGGCCAATGATCAACGGAATACGGCCGCCAGCGCGGACTTCGTCGAGCAGCACCGGGGTCTTCATTTCGAAGGTGGTGATGATTTCGTCGCTGTCGTGCTTGCAGACTTTGCCCGCATACGGGTAAACGTCGATCACGTCGCCCATGTTGATGTTCGAGACATCGAATTCGATGGGCAGAGCGCCCGCATCTTCCATGGTGTTGTAGAAGATCGGCGCGATCTTGCTGCCGAAGCAGAAGCCACCGGCACGCTTGTTCGGCACGTAAGGAATGTCGTCGCCGAAGAACCACAGCACCGAGTTGGTTGCCGATTTACGCGACGAACCGGTACCGACCACGTCACCGACGTAGGCGATAGGGAAGCCCTGGCCGCGCATTTCTTCGATCTGCTTCATGGGGCCGATGGAGCCCTGCACGTCAGGAACGATGCCGTCGCGGGCCATTTTCAGCATGGCGAGGGCGTGCAGCGGGATGTCCGGACGCGACCAGGCATCGGGTGCCGGGGACAGGTCGTCGGTGTTGGTTTCGCCAGTGACTTTAAAGACGCGCAGGCTGATTTTCTCGGCCAGGGTCGGGCGCTTCTTGAACCACTCGCCGTCAGCCCAGGATTGCAACACGGCTTTGGCGTGAGCGTTGCCGGTTTTGGCTTTTTCGGCCACGTCGTGGAATGCGTCGAACATCAGCAGGGTGTGCTTGAGCTGTTCGGCAGCAACGGGCGCCAGGGTGGCATCGTCGAGCAGTTCAACCAGCGTGACGATGTTGTAGCCGCCCTGCATGGTACCCAGCAGTTCGGTTGCACGTTTTTTGTCGATCAGGGGAGAAGTGGCTTCGCCCTTGGCCAGGGCAGACAGAAAACCGGCCTTGACGTAGGCAGCTTCGTCAACGCCTGGTGGAATGCGGTTGGTGATCAGGTCGACAAGGAAAGCTTCTTCGCCAGCCGGGGGATTTTTCAGCAGCTCGACCAGGCCTGCGGTTTGCTCGGCGTTAAGCGGCTGGGGCACGATGCCCTGGGCGGCACGCTCTTCGATGTGTTTACGGTAGGCTTCAAGCACAGTATTAACCCTCATCAGTGGTCCCAAATGGGTGTCCGGGACGCTCATCCAGAAATCGTCCGCGCCCACGCAAGGCTTATTGAACCTTGTTGGCAGGGTGTCGGCGATTCCTAACAGAAGCTGTTTTCAAAGTTTTACGCCTGCAGAACGGAGGGAGGGACGGTCGACACGGCCATTCGTGATGAGGGAATGGCCTGTCGACGCCGCAATGCGGGGTTAACCTGACTGTGCTCGTGACGCTTTGAAAACAGCTTCCAACGGACATTGGCGCCTTAAAAGGCTCGCTCATTCTACGCCAAAACTTCGCTAAAGGTAAGTTAGCCCCTACATCTTCGGGGGTGAACTTGCTTAGACAAAGGGCTAACATAAGCGCCTGTTTCGCCTTCCCCAGTCCTGCCTGACATGCCCGATTACATCATCAAGACACCTTGCGTCGGCCTTTGCTCCACTGTTTACGGGGATCTGGTCTGCCGTGGCTGCAAGCGATTCCACCACGAGGTCATCCACTGGAACGGCTACAACGAAGACGAAAAAAGAGCCGTCTGGCTGCGTCTGGAGCAATTGCTGGTCCAGGTGATGACCGCCAAGCTCGAAATCTTCGATGCCGACAAGCTGCGCATGCAGCTCACCCAGCGCAAGATCCGCTTCGTGCCGCATCAGTCCGAGTATTGCTGGGCTTATCAATTGATTGCACGCGGCGCGCGGGTCATCAGCCAGGTCGAGGCCTACGGTTTCGTGCTGTTGCCGGAGTTTCGTGACTGGACATTGCCGGAGCTGCGCGATGAAATCGATCGTGAGTTCTTCCTGCTGTCCGAGGCCCACTACCAGCGCTACATCGCACCAGGCTTTCTGAAAGATGCATTCGGCGCCTGACCCGGTTTGCTCCGCAGGCGGATGCATTTGTGTCGCGAGTCCCCGGTGCTGCTCGTATAATGCCGGGCCTTGTCTCTCCGTCATTCTGTGAGCTTATGTACCCGATCCCCGAAATCGAAGCCTTTCTGCTCTGCCGCACGCCCGACAGTTGGGTTCAGGCTGCACTGCGCAACCTGGACGTTCTGCTGATCGACCATGCGAACAACGAGAAGAAGGCTGCCGGGGCGGCATTTCAGTTCATGTTCCAGTACAATGATAAATTCGACCTGCTGAGCAAGATGTCGCGCCTGGCCCGCGAAGAGTTGCGCCATTTCGAGCAGGTGATCAGCATCATCCGCAAGCGCCAGATTCCGATGGTCAATATCAGCTCGTCGCGCTATGCCGGGGCGCTGCGCAAGCGGGTGCGCAACCATAATCCGTATCGGCTGACTGACGCGCTGATCGTCGGCGCGATTGTCGAGGCGCGTTCCTGCGAGCGTTTTGCTGCGTTGGTGCCGCATCTGGATGAGGAACTGGCCAAGTTTTATGGCGGTCTGCTCAAATCCGAGGCGCGGCATTTTCAGGATTACCTGAAGCTCGCTTACAGCTACGGCGACAAGGCTGATGTGGATGCCAAGATCGAAGAAATCCGCCTGGCCGAGCGCGAGCTGATCGAAAGCCCGGACGAAGAATTCCGTTTTCACAGTGGCGTGCCTGCTGACGTACCTGCCGCCGCCTGACGCTCGTCACGCTTAAAAAAAAACGACCGCCTCACCAGCGGTCGTTTTTTTATGGGCTTTTAGTAAGCAAGCTAATAAATGTTTTGACAATGGCTGTCTAGGCAGTAATATTTTGCAATCACTGCCTAAGCAGCTATCCGGGTGACCTCTTGAAACATTTCAGCCCCGAAAATTTCGACTCCACGCTGATCGGGTTGCTGGTCGGCCGTACCAATGCGCTCAAAGACCGTACGCTGGACAAGTACCTGTTGCCCTATGACGTGACGTTCGCGCAGTTCAAGGTGCTGATCATCATTGCCCAGTTCGCCACCGATACGCCGGTCGAACTGTGTCGGCACCTGTCTCTGGACAGCGGTTCGATGACTCGCATGCTGGATCGTCTGGAGCAAAAAGAGCTGATCGTGCGTGCGCGCTCGGCGACGGATCGTCGTCAGGTGCGCCTCGCGCTGACCGAGCAGGGGCAGAAACTTTCCGATCTGTTGCCGCAGATCGGGGCCGATGCCATGAACGAGATCTTTGCTCCGCTGAATGCGGAGGAGGTTGCGAGCCTGCAACGGATTCTTACCAAAGTGCTGGTGGCCGCTGATGACCACATCACGCTCACTCGCCTGAGCTTCAACCCCAAAGCCAAAGGCTGAACGGCTCGACAGGCGAGCGGGCGCCAGCCTGCTCGCCGGCCACTGCCCTGAACGGGCGTTGGCAACTGTCCGCCGTCGCTGACTAGAAGGTAATTGTCATGGCCACTGCCGCCACTGAAAACACAGCGCAACTGTCGCAACAGAAAGACGCCAACCCCGGCAAGCGCAAGTTTCTGCTGATCGGACTTGCGATCATCGTCGTGCTGTGCGGCCTGGGTATCTGGGCCTGGTACGAGATTTACGGGCAATGGAGCGAAGAGACTGACGACGCGTATGTGAACGGCAATGTGGTCGAAATCACGCCGTTGGTTACCGGGACTGTGATCAGTATTGGTGCCGATGATGGCGATCTGGTCCAGGAAGGGCAGGTGCTGCTCAAGTTCGATCCGAGTGACGCCGAGGTTTCGCTGCAAAGCGCCGAGGCTGGCCAAGGTCGTGCGTCAGGTGCGTGGCCTTTACAGCAATGTCGATGGCATGAAAGCGCAACTGGCCGCACAGCGAACTGCGGTGCAGACCGCCCAGGACAACTACAACCGACGCCGCAGCCTGGCTGCGGGCGGGGCGATTTCTCAGGAAGAGCTGTCTCATGCCCGTGACAGCCTGACCAGTGCGCAAAGTGCCTTGAACAGCCTTCAACAGCAGTTGAGCACCAGTGTCGCACTGGTCGACGACACCGTTGTTTCTTCGCATCCCGACGTCAAGGCCGCCGCCGCTCAACTGCGTCAGGCTTACCTGGCTAATGCCCGCTCCACACTGGTAGCGCCGGTTACCGGTTATGTGGCCAAACGCACCGTGCAACTGGGGCAGCGGATTCAGCCAGGCACTGCGACGATGGCGGTCATTCCACTGGATCAGCTGTGGATCGACGCCAACTTCAAGGAAACCCAGCTGGGCAAGATGCGCATCGGTCAGCCGGTGGAAATCAGCTCCGACCTGTATGGCAGCGACGTGAAATTCAGCGGCACCATCGACAGCCTGGGTGCCGGCACCGGCAGTGCCTTCGCGCTGTTGCCGGCACAGAATGCGACCGGCAACTGGATCATGATCGTCCAGCGTGTGCCGGTCCGCGTGCACATCAACCCTGAAGAGCTGGCGCAGCACCCTTTGCGTATCGGTCTGTCGACCACCGTCGAGGTCAATCTGCATGACCAGAGTGGCCCGGTACTGGCGCAGCAGCCGCGCAAACAGGCGGCGTTGAGTACTCGGGTTTATGCCGAGCAACTGGCCGACGCCGATGCGCTGATCAACCAACTGATTCACCAGAACAGTGCTTCCGGCGGCAAGACGTCCGCGCAGCGCTGAACCGCCAATCCGTGAGCCTTGGCCAAGCGGCCGGGGTGCCGCACTCGTTTTCAGGGATTTGCGATGAGTAACAACGCCCCCGCTTCCTTTACGCCGCCGAGCCTGCTGTTGTGCACCATCGGCCTGTCGCTGGCGACCTTCATGCAGGTGCTCGACACCACCATCGCCAACGTGGCGCTGCCGACCATCGCCGGTAACCTGGGGGTCAGTTCCGAGCAGAGTACCTGGGTGATCACCTCCTTCGCGGTCAGCAACGCGATTGCCTTGCCGCTGACCGGCTGGCTCAGCCGGCGCTTTGGTGAGGTCAAACTGTTCCTGTGGGCGACCATCCTGTTCGTGATAGCTTCGTTTTTGTGCGGTATTTCTCAATCGATGCCTGAACTGGTGGGCTTTCGAGCACTGCAGGGAATGGTGGCCGGGCCTCTGTACCCAATGAGCCAGACACTGCTGATTGCGGTTTATCCACCTGCAAAACGGGGTATGGCGCTGGCGTTGCTGGCGATGGTCACAGTGGTTGCGCCTATTGCCGGGCCGATCCTCGGCGGCTGGATCACTGACAGCTACAGTTGGCCGTGGATCTTCTTCATCAATATTCCCATCGGTCTGTTTGCCGTGCTGGTGGTGCGCTCGCAAATGGCCAAAAGGCCGGTCAGTACTGCTCGCCAACCGCTGGACTACATCGGCTTGCTGGCGTTGATCGTCGGTGTCGGGTCGCTGCAAGTGGTGCTCGACAAAGGTAATGATCTGGACTGGTTCGAATCGAACTTCATCCTGGGTGGCTCGATGATTTCCCTGGTTTCGCTGACGTTCTTCGTCATCTGGGAAATGACCGACAAGCACCCGATCGTCAACCTGAGGCTGTTTGCTTACCGCAACTTCCGGATCGGTACGCTGGTCATGATCGGTGGCTATTCCGGTTTCTTCGGCATCAACCTGATTTTGCCACAGTGGTTGCAGACCCAGATGGGTTACACCGCTACCTGGGCCGGTCTGGCGGTTGCGCCGATCGGCATCCTGCCCGTGCTGATGTCGCCATTTGTCGGCAAGTACGCGCACAAGTTCGACCTGCGCCTGCTGGCGGGGCTGGCTTTTCTGGCGATGGGGCTGAGTTGCTTCATGCGTGCTGGCTTCAACACCGACGTGGATTTCGAGCATGTGGCGATGGTGCAACTGTTCATGGGGATTGGTGTGGCGCTGTTCTTCATGCCGACCTTGAGCATTCTGCTCTCCGACCTGCCGCCGGAGCAGATCGCCGATGGTTCGGGTCTGGCAACCTTTCTGCGCACCTTGGGCGGCAGCTTCGCGGCGTCGCTGACCACCTGGATCTGGATCCGCCGCGCCAACCAGCATCATGCCTACCTGAGCGAAAACATAAGCACCTTCGACCCGACAACCCGCCACGCCCTCGACAGCCTGGGCGGCGCCAGCCCACAGGCCTACGCCCAACTGGAACGCACCCTCAACGCCCAGGCCTACATGATGTCCACGGTGGACTACTTCTACCTGCTGGGCTGGATATTCGTAGGATTGATACTAGTGGTCTGGCTGGCCAAACCCCCGTTCGCCGCCAAGGCCGGGCCGGCGGCGGGGGGAGGGCATTGATAAGGGATTTCTCCCTTGGCAACGAGGTGGCATGCGGTTCATGACGCTCGGGGCCACAAATCTTCCATGCGACGCGACGTTGTGTCTTGCCCATTGCTTGCGACGCAGTGCTTTAGATGTGCTTCTCGATCGCGATGGCACTGATGACGCCAATTGCGACGTAAGTGACGGCTGAGCCCTGACACTGAGCCGGTGGATGCGAGGCAGGACGCCGAGCAAGCTGCACCGGGCCATGGATGGCCCGGTGCGGCGGCCCCCGGATCAGTGTCAGGGCGAAGGAACCCGACGAAGTCGGGCCGGAAACGGAGCCAGGGGGTTTGCCTACTTTGGCCCCATCAAAGTAGGTCGCCGAGGGGCGAAAAGGTGCCCTGAGTCGTAAACAAACAGCGCTGACATCGCAGAACCGCTGTGCGACGCAGAGCGTGGGAACGAGAGTCAATGCCCTGTTTGCGGGGGTTGTACCGACCTCTTCGCGAACAAGTTCGCTCCCACAAAAGCACGGCGTTCGGGCCGTCAGTTCAGCAACGCAACCGTCTCCGGCACAAAATCGAATGAGCTCAGGTTCAAGCCCTGTTCATCGACCTGCAGCACCCAGCCCTGACGGTCCCAGTCACCCAGCACGATGCGTTTTGCCGACTGGTCGCCAATCTGCAATTTGTGAATCGCCGGGCGGTGAGTGTGGCCGTGGACCAGCGTACGCACGCCGAACTGCTGCATGATCCTCGGCACTTCCTCCGGAGTCACGTCGACAATATCGTTGGCCTTCATGCGCGTCTGGGCGCGGCTTTCGTTGCGCAACTTGCGCGCCAGCTTATGGCGAGTGCTCAACGGCAGATGACGCAATATGAACAACGTCAGCGGATGGCGCAGGTAACGGCGCATCCGCATATAACCTTCATCGCGAGTGCACAAGCTGTCGCCGTGCATCAACAGTACCGGCTTACCATTCAACTGCACGACGCTGGGGTCGCTCAACAGCGTACAACCTGCTGCCTTGCAGAAACCCTTGCCAATCATGAAGTCACGGTTGCCGTGCATCAGAAAAATTCGTGTGCCGCTGTCGCTCAGTTCGCGCAGGGCCTTGCAGATCGAAAGCTGGAACGGCGACATGGCGTCGTCACCGATCCAGGCTTCAAAGAAGTCCCCGAGGATATACAACGCTTCGGCCGTACGCGCACGGCCAGCGAGGAGAGTCAGAAACGCCCGGCTAATGTCCGGGCGCTCCTGCTCAAGGTGCAGATCGGAGATCAGCAGTATCACTCAATGATCTCGGCTTTCTCGATGATCACATCTTCTACAGGTACATCCTGGTGACCGGATTTGCTGGAAGTCGCGACGCCTTTGATCTTGTCGACCACGTCAGTGCCTTCGATCACTTCGGCGAATACCGCATAGCCCCAGCCCTGAGTGGTCTTGGCGCTGTGGTTCAGGAAGGCGTTGTCAGCCACGTTGATGAAGAACTGCGCAGAAGCCGAATGCGGCTCCATGGTCCGGGCCATGGCGACGCTGTATTTCTTGTTCGGCAGGCCGTTGTCAGCTTCGTTCTGGATGCTTGGGCGCTTGTCTTTCTTTTCTTTCATGCCTGGCTCGAAACCACCGCCCTGAATCATGAAGTTACCGATCACACGGTGAAAAACGGTGTTTTCATAGTGGCCGGCGTTAACGTATTCGATGAAGTTGGCTACCGTCAGGGGGGCTTTTTCTGCGTTCAATTGCAGAACGATGTCGCCGTGGTTGGTGGTCAGCTTTACTTTGGACATTGGAAAGTCGCTCTCTAGGCAGGTATGAATGGTCGCAGTATGACCCTGACGCGCAGTTTACAGGCGAGGTTACATTTTTCCCCGCTTTTGCAGCTTTTATACAGTCAAATACGCAGTCTGTTGTCAGGGGCTTGACCGCTTCGGCTATGATAAGCGCTTTGATTTAGTCGGCCTACCCCGGCCGCGCACTGTATGCCCAAGGATCTTATGAGCAAGCCGACTCCAGAACCCGCTGCCAACTCCAAGGCAGGCCCAGCCGTACCGACCAATTTCCTGCGTCCGATCGTGCAGGCCGACCTGGATTCGGGCAAACACAGCAAAATCATCACGCGCTTTCCGCCGGAGCCCAACGGCTACCTGCACATTGGTCATGCCAAGTCGATCTGCGTGAATTTCGGTCTGGCCAAGGAGTTCGGTGGTGATACGCACCTGCGTTTCGATGACACCAACCCGGCCAAGGAAGACCAAGAATACATCGACGCCATCATGAGCGACGTCAAGTGGCTGGGCTTCGAGTGGGCCGGTGAAGTGCGTTACGCCTCGCAGTATTTCGATCAGTTGCACGACTGGGCGGTCGAGCTGATCAAGGCGGGCAAGGCCTATGTGGACGATCTGACCCCCGAGCAGGCCCGCGAATACCGCGGCACCCTGACCGAGCCAGGCAAGAACAGCCCGTTCCGTGAGCGCAGCGTCGAGGAGAACATCGACCTGTTCGCGCGCATGAAGGCTGGCGAATTCGAAGATGGCGCTCGCGTACTTCGCGCCAAAATCGACATGGCCTCGCCGAACATGAATCTGCGTGATCCGATCATCTACCGTATCCGTCATGCGCATCACCACCAGACCGGCGATAAATGGTGCATTTACCCGATCTATGACTTCACCCACGGCCAGTCGGATGCCATCGAGGGAATTACTCACTCGATCTGCACCCTGGAGTTCGAAAGCCATCGTCCGCTGTATGACTGGTTCCTCGATAACCTGCCGGTGCCGTGCAAGCCGCGCCAGTACGAGTTCTCGCGCCTGAACCTGAACTACACCATCACCAGCAAGCGCAAGCTCAAGCAACTGGTTGACGAAAAGCACGTCAACGGCTGGGATGACCCGCGCATGTCGACGTTGTCGGGTTTCCGCCGTCGTGGCTACACGCCGAAGTCGATTCGCAATTTCTGCGAAATGATCGGCACCAACCGTTCCGACGGCGTGGTCGATTTCGGCATGCTCGAATTCAGCATTCGTGACGACCTGGACCACAGCGCCCCGCGTGCCATGTGCGTGCTGCGTCCGTTGAAAGTCATGATCACCAATTATCCGGAAGGCCAGGTCGAGAAGCTGGAGCTGCCGCGCCACCCGAAAGAAGATCTGGGCGTGCGCGAGCTGCCGTTTTCGCGGGAAATCTATATCGACCGCGACGATTACATGGAAGAGCCGCCAAAAGGTTACAAGCGTCTGGAGCCGAATGGCGAAGTGCGTCTGCGTGGCAGCTATGTGATTCGTGCCGACGAAGCGATCAAGGATGCCGACGGCAACATCGTCGAACTGCGTTGCTCCTATGACCCGGACACGCTGGGCAAGAACCCGGAAGGCCGCAAGGTCAAGGGCGTCGTGCACTGGGTGCCAGCGGCAGAAAGCGTTGAATGCGAAGTGCGTTTGTACGATCGCCTGTTCCGTTCCCCGAACCCGGAGAAAGCCGAAGACGGTGCCAGCTTTCTGGACAACATCAACCCCGATTCCCTGCAAGTACTGACCGGTTGTCGTGCCGAGCCTTCATTGGGGCAAGCGCAACCGGAAGACCGTTTCCAGTTCGAACGCGAAGGTTATTTCTGCGCGGACATCAAGGACTCGAAACCGGGTCAACCCGTCTTCAACCGCACGGTGACGCTGCGGGATTCCTGGACCTGATGCTGTACGTTTGAGGGGGGAGCCAGTGCTTTCTATCTACAACACGCTCACCAAGAGCAAACAAGTTTTCAAGCCGCTGGATGGCAACAAGGTGCGCATGTATGTCTGCGGGATGACCGTGTATGACTACTGCCACCTGGGCCACGGCCGCAGCATGGTTGCGTTCGATCTGGTGACCCGCTGGTTGCGCTTTAGCGGTTACGAGTTGACCTATGTGCGCAATATCACCGACATTGACGACAAGATCATCAATCGTGCGCGGGACAACGGTGAGTCGTTCGACGCACTGACGGCCCGCATGATCGATGCCATGCATGAGGACGAGGCGCGCCTCAATATCCTCAAGCCCGACATGGAGCCGCGTGCCACCGATCACATTCCCGGCATGCACGCGATGATCCAGACGTTGATCGACAAGGGCTATGCGTATGCGCCGGGTAACGGCGACGTGTATTACCGGGTCGGCAAGTTTCAGGGTTACGGCAAACTGTCGCGCAAGAAGATCGAAGACCTGCGCATCGGCGCGCGCATCGAAGTGGACGAGTCCAAGGAAGATCCGCTGGACTTCGTGCTCTGGAAAGGCGTCAAGCCCGGCGAGCCGAGCTGGGAGTCGCCGTGGGGCGCCGGGCGTCCGGGCTGGCACATCGAATGCTCGGTGATGTCCACCTGCTGCCTGGGTGACACCTTCGACATTCACGGCGGCGGCAGCGATCTCGAGTTTCCGCATCATGAAAACGAAATCGCCCAGAGCGAAGCGGCCACTGGCAAGACCTACGCCAATGCCTGGTTGCACTGCGGAATGATTCGCATCAATGGCGAGAAGATGTCCAAGTCCTTGAACAACTTCTTCACCATTCGCGATGTGCTGGAGAAATACCACCCGGAAGTGGTGCGTTACCTGTTGGTGTCGAGCCACTACCGCAGCGCGATCAACTACTCCGAAGACAGCCTGCGTGAGTCCAAGGCCGCACTGGAGCGCTTCTATCATGCGCTCAAGGGGTTGCCAGTTGCCGAACCAGCGGGTGGAGAGGCGTTCGTCGAGCGTTTCAGCGCTGCAATGAATGACGACTTCGGCACGCCTGAAGCCTGTGCTGTGCTGTTCGAGATGGTCCGCGATATCAACCGTCTGCGTGAATCCGACGTTGCGGCAGCGGCGGGTCTGGCGGCGCGTTTGAAGCAACTGGCCAGCGTGCTCGGCGTGTTGCAGTTGGAAGCCGACGACTTTTTGCGCGCAGGCGCGGAAGGGCGGGTCGATGCAGCAGAGGTAGAAGCGCTGATTCAGGCGCGTCTGGCAGCGCGTGCAGCCAAAGACTGGGCCGAGTCCGACCGAATCCGCAACCAGATCACCGCCATGGGCGTGCTTCTGGAAGACGGCAAAGGCGGCACGACCTGGCGTCTGGCGGACTGATAAACACAGGCTGAGCCCGGAAAAACCGGGCGACGCTTCGCTTGTCCGCGAACTGCCGATTTTTGTAGGAGCGGACTTGTCCGCGAACTGCCGGGAACCGGCAGCAAAACCTATGCATACGGTACATCAGACGGTACCGGGGTGAACGGTTTCAGGGCCGTTTCGCAGCCCATCGCGGACAAGCGAAGCGTCGCCCGGTCCGGCTCCTACACCCTCCGGGCAGAAGCCTGTTTTGCGGCCTTTTCAGGACCGTTGCATAGCGCAGGGCATTGGCACGAGACTAAACAATCCGCTGTTCCCGCAACCGCTTATACAGCGTGTTGCGGCTCACGCCCAACTGCTTCGCCAGCAGTGAAATATTTCCGCCAGCCGCCTGCAACTGGTGGCTCAGGTTTTCCGTCGATGGCTGTCTGCATGGCAACGGACCGGCCTCCAAAGGCCCCCGGCATTCCTCATCCATACTCATATCCAGCAGAAAATCTGCCGGCAAGTGTTCGGTACTGATCGGCTGTTCATCCGCCAATGCCAGCGCCACCTGAATCACGCTGTTGAGCTGGCGAATATTGCCCGGCCAAGGGTGATGTTCAAACAGCTCGAGCACTTCTCTGGAAAACCCCGTCCGTTGATGTGCGTCGCGGTGCCGCTCCCAGATACGCTGGATCAAGGCATGTTTATCAGTGCGTTCGCGTAAGGGTGGCAGCTCGATGCTCAGGCCGCTGACCCGGTAATAAAGATCCTGACGAAAGTGCCCCGCCTGCACCTGCTCGCGCAAACTGCGATTGGTGGCAGATATCAGGCGTATGTCCACCGGATACAATTCGCTGCTGCCCAACGGCTGAACGCAGCGTTCCTGCAACACGCGCAACAATCGCGCCTGCACCGGCATCGGCATGTCGCCGACTTCGTCGAGAAACAGCGTGCCTTTGTCGGCCTTGCGGATCAGGCCGATGCTGCCTTTCTGGTTGGCGCCGGTAAACGCGCCCCTTTCATAGCCGAACAGCTCGGCCTCGACCAGTTCGGCGGGGATCGCTGCGCAATTGACGGCGATCAACGGTTGACTGGCGCGTGAGCTGGACTGATGCAGCGCCTTGACGAACACTTCCTTACCCACCCCGGTCTCACCGTGAATCAACAACGGGATGTCTTTTTCCAGCAAACGCCGGGCTTGCAGCACGGCTTTTTCAACGTTCGCGTCGCCCAGGCTGATTGCTTCCAGATCTAGACTTCGCGGCACCACAGCAGGCTGAACAGACTGAACGCTGTACAGCTTGAGCGGCTTGCGGGTCGGACGCTTGAGCAAACATTGAAAGCGATTGTTGCCAAATGCATGCAGCGCGAACGGCCGCGCCTCCGTCTCGCTGAGCAATTGCAGGATCGGGCACTTGAACAGCGTTTCGATATTGACGCCTGAAAGCCTGGTCCCCAGCAAATTGTCGGCACGTCGGTTGGCACACACAATCCGGCCGCTCTCATCGAAAATCAGCAGGCCCGCCCACTGGCTGTCGAGGTTGTTCAGGCCGGTGTTGAAGATCAACTGGAAGTGGGTGTCGCGGAACTGATCGAGGATCAGGCGGTTTTCCACCGACTGACTCATCATCTTGACCATGCCCAACGTGTGCGAGGGCGGCAGGAAGCTGTCGCTGGACACATCCAGCACGGCGATGATGCGTCGGTCGGCATCGAAGATCGGCGAAGCAGAACCGGTCATGAAGCGGTTGGCCTTGAGAAAGTGTTCATCCGGCTCGATATGGATCGCCTGTTCGCAAGCCAGCGCTGTGCCGATGGCGTTGGTGCCGGTGCCGCATTCGCTCCAACTGGCCCCGGCCATGAAGCCTTGGGTTTGCGAAGCTTCGACGAAACGCTGATTGCCCCACGACCTGAGTAACTGGCCTTGGGGGTCAGCCAGCATGATCAGGCAATTCGAGTTGCTGAGGATGTTTTCATAGACCGGCAACACCTCCTGATGGGTGGTTTGCACCAGCCCGTGATGGCGTTCCAGCAGCCGGGAGACCTTTGCGCCGGGCAGTTGGCCAAACGACGGACGTGTCTGATGGCTGAGACCGAAGTCCCGGCAGCGAGTCCATGAATCCTGAATGATGATGTCGTGAGCAAGCGAAGCGCTGGATTGAGACATGAGGATGCCTGCGAAGATGACGTGTTGTTTTTGTTTTTAGGTCCCGTCAGCGTGACCATCCTTGCCCGCAACGTCCGTCCAGTGTCGTTCAGAATTGCTCAAAGTCAATGTTCATTTTGTTCAGTTGTTCAATATTTTCTGTTCAGTTTTGTTCAACTGCGAAATGGCTTTGGTCACCTGGATACGGGCGAACGCTCTGTTTCGGGCCTTGGCTCGAATATCGTTGATCTGGCACGAATGTCGCTATTGGCAAAGAGCCACGCATTCACCCTGAAGAAAAAAACAACAAAAGGGCACGCCATGTCACTCACGCTGGAGCATGTCAGTCGCGCCGTCGATGGCCAGATCTGGATCGACGACGCTTCCCTGAGCTTTGAGCCGGGATCATTCAACGTTCTGCTGGGGCGAACCCTGTCCGGCAAGACCAGCCTGATGCGCCTGATGGCCGGGCTGGACAAGCCCGATACCGGACGCGTGCTGATGAACGGCGTCGATGTCACACAACGACCGGTTCGTCTGCGCAACGTCTCGATGGTTTATCAGCAGTTCATCAATTACCCGAGCATGACGGTGTTTGAAAACATCGCATCGCCACTGCGCCAGGCGGGTCTGTCCAGGGACGTGATCCACAGCCGCGTGCAGGAAACGGCGAAGATGCTGCGTATCGAGAAATACCTGCAACGCCACCCGCTCGAATTGTCTGGCGGACAGCAACAGCGCACGGCGATGGCCAGGGCGCTGGTCAAAGATGCCGAGCTGATTCTGTTCGATGAGCCGCTGGTCAACCTCGACTACAAGCTGCGCGAAGAACTGCGTCAGGAGATGCGCGAACTGTTTGCAGCTCGTCACACCATCGCCATTTACGCCACCACCGAGCCCAACGAAGCGCTGGCGCTGGGCGGCACCACCACCATCCTGCACGAAGGCCGGGTGGTGCAGAGTGGCAAGACCCCTGAGGTTTACCACCGGCCCGCCACAGTGCTGGCGGCCGAGCTGTTCTCCGAGCCGCCGATCAACCTGATGCCGGGGCGCATTGAAGGCAATGAGGTCAGTTTCGCCAACTTCGTGCATTTCCCGCTCAATGTCGACCTGCGTGCAGTCGGCGACGGTGAGTACCGCTTTGGCGTGCGGCCCAGTCATCTGAGTCTGGTGCCTTCCAATGATGACGATCTGGAACTGGCGGTCACGGTCGAGCTGGCGGAAATTAGCGGCTCGGAAACCTTCCTGCATGTGCGCAACGAGTTGTTCTCGCTGGTCCTGCATTTGCCCGGCGTGCATGCCTACGACGTTGACGCATCGATTCGGGTGTACATCCCGACTCATAAATTATTTGTATTCGATCAGCAGGGCGGCCTGATTCAGGCGCCGGGCCTGCGTGTGGCGAGGGTTGCCTGATGGCCGAGATTCGCTTGCAGAACCTGGCGCACAGTTACAGCGCCAACCCTGGCCCCGAGGATTACGCGATCCGGGAAATGAGCCACATCTGGGAGCAGGGTGGTGCTTACGCGCTGCTCGGACCGTCCGGTTGCGGCAAGTCGACATTGCTCAACATCATCTCGGGATTGCTCAGCCCGTCTCAAGGGCAGGTGCTGTTCGATTCCAAAGTGGTCAACGAGCTGCCGCCAGAGCGCCGCAACATCGCGCAGGTTTTCCAGTTTCCGGTGATCTACGACACCATGACCGTGTTCGACAACCTGGCCTTCCCGCTGCGTAATCAGGGCATGGACGAGGCGCGGATTCTCACTAAGGTCAACGAAATTGCCGATGTGCTGGACCTGCAACCGCTGCTGAAAAAGAAGGCGCGCAACCTCTCGGCGGACGAAAAGCAGAAGGTCTCGATGGGCCGCGGTCTGGTGCGCGATGACGTGTCGGCGATCCTTTTCGACGAACCGCTGACGGTCATCGACCCGCACTTGAAGTGGAAGCTGCGCCGCAAGCTCAAGCAGATTCACGAGCAGTTCAACATCACCATGGTCTACGTCACCCACGACCAACTGGAGGCTTCGACCTTCGCCGACAAGATCGCGGTCATGTATGGCGGACAGATCGTGCAGTTCGGCACACCTCGCGAGCTGTTTGAAAAGCCTTCGCACACCTTTGTCGGTTATTTCATCGGCAGCCCGGGCATGAACCTGATCGACGTCACGCCGCAACCGGGTGGTGTCGGTTTTGCCGACATTCGCCTGCCGCTGCCTGAGTCTCTGCAGCAAAAGCTCGCCAATACCTCGTGGAAAAGTTTAAAAGTCGGCATTCGCCCCGAGTTTGTGCACGTCTGGGACGTGCCTTATGACGATGCGATGTGTGCTGACGTGACCTACGTCGAGGACCTGGGAACGTACAAGATCATCACCCTGAAACTGGCCGGCCAGTTGCTGAAAGTCCGTCTGCAGGAAGACAAGCCGGTGCCGCAAGGTCAGGCCTGGGTCAGTTTTCCGGGGCAGTGGCTGATGCTGTATGCCGACGATTACCTGCTTGAAGCCGGTCCTGCGAGTGAGGTGCCCCATGCGTAAGGTGCAGAACAACAAGGCCTGGTGGCTGGTGATGCCGGTGTTTCTGCTGGTGGCATTCAGCGCCATCATTCCGATGATGACCGTGGTCAACTATTCGGTGCAGGACATCTTCGACCAGTCCAGCCGCTATTTCGTGGGCACCGACTGGTTCAGGCAGGTCTTGCAGGACCCGCGCCTGCACGATTCGCTGTTGCGCCAGTTCATCTACTCGGGCTGCGTGCTGCTGATCGAGATCCCGCTGGGCATCGCGATTGCCCTGACCATGCCCACCAAAGGCCGCTGGTCGTCGTTGTGCCTGATCGTGATGACCATTCCGCTGCTGATCCCGTGGAACGTGGTCGGCACCATCTGGCAGATCTTCGGCCGTGGCGACATCGGTTTGCTGGGGTACACGCTGAACAACGTGCTGGGCATCAACTACAACTATGCCGCCAATGCCTCGGACGCGTGGGTAACGGTGCTGGTCATCGATGTCTGGCACTGGACTTCGCTGGTCGCGTTGCTCTGCTATTCGGGGCTGCGCGCCATTCCGGACGTGTACTACCAGGCGGCGCGGATCGATCGTGCGTCCGGCTGGGCCATCTTCCGGCATATCCAGTTGCCAAAAATGAAGAGCGTGTTGTTGATCGCGGTGATGCTGCGTTTCATGGACAGCTTCATGATCTACACCGAGCCCTTCGTACTGACCGGCGGCGGACCGGGCAACTCGACGACCTTCCTCAGCCAGACACTGACGACAATGGCTTTGGGCCAGTTCGACCTGGGCCCGGCGGCGGCGTTCTCGCTGGTGTATTTCCTGATCATTCTGTTGGTGTCATGGGTGTTCTACACCGCCATGACTCACAGCGAAAAGAATTAAGGGGCTGGTCATGAGTCTGCGCAAAATCATACCGCTGTGGATTTACCTGTTGTTCCTGCTAGTGCCGATCTACTGGCTGGTCAACATGTCGTTCAAGACCAATACCGAGATTCTCGGTGGCCTGACGCTGTGGCCGCAGGATTTCACCCTGGCCAACTACAAGGTGATTTTCACCGACGAGAGTTGGTACAGCGGCTACCTTAATTCGCTGTATTACGTGTGCCTGAACACGGTGATATCGCTGAGCGTTGCATTGCCGGCAGCCTACGCGTTTTCACGCTACCGTTTTCTCGGCGACAAGCACCTGTTTTTCTGGCTGCTGACCAATCGCATGGCGCCACCGGCGGTGTTTCTGCTGCCGTTTTTCCAGCTGTACTCGTCCATCGGGCTGTTTGATACACACATTGCCGTCGCCTTGGCGCACTGCCTGTTCAACGTCCCGCTGGCGGTGTGGATTCTGGAAGGCTTCATGTCTGGCGTTCCCAAGGAAATCGATGAAACGGCCTACATCGACGGTTACAGTTTTCCGAAATTTTTCGTGAAGATTTTCATCCCGCTGATTGGCTCGGGGATCGGTGTCACAGCGTTTTTCTGCTTCATGTTTTCCTGGGTCGAGCTGTTACTGGCGCGCACCCTGACATCGGTCAATGCCAAACCGATTGCCGCGGTGATGACCCGTACGGTCTCCGCGTCCGGCATCGATTGGGGGGTGCTGGCAGCGGCGGGGGTGTTGACCATCCTGCCGGGCATGCTGGTGATCTGGTTTGTTCGCAACCACGTGGTCAAGGGCTTTGCTCTTGGTCGTGTCTGAGGAGTCGAGAAAATGGAGTGGATGTCCTGGACACTGCCGACTGCGGCGTTCTTCATCAGTATCGGATTGCTGCTGGTGGGCATGACCGTGTGGGAATTGCGCTCGGCGAGCATCGAGCGCCGTGGCCTTCTGCCGATTGTCACCACGCGTGGCGACCGCTTGTTCATTGGCCTTCTGGGCAGCGCCTACCTGCATTTGTTGGTCATTGGCGTGACTGACTGGAATATCTGGGTCGCTTCAGGGATTTCCCTGGTGTGGCTTTTGGTGGTGATGCGTTGGGGTTAGGCGGCGGTCGGGCGTGATCAGCAACGTGATCCGCTCGGCAGTATTCGAAAAAGCGGGACTACATAAAAGCAACACTGGAGATGACTATGTTCAATAAGAAAAACAAGCTGCAACATAGCGTGACGCTGGCAACCATGATCATGCTCAGCGGGTTGAGTGTGTCGGCATGGGCGGATCAGTACGAGGATGCGGCGAAGAAGTGGGCGGCCAGCGAATTCAAGCCAAGCACGCTTTCCGATGCCGAGCAATTGAAAGAGCTGGAGTGGTTCATCAAGGCGGCCGAGCCGTTCCGAGGTATGGACATCAAGGTGGTGTCGGAAACCCTGACCACCCACGAGTACGAGTCGAAAACCCTGGCCAAGGCGTTCACCGAAATCACCGGTATCAAAGTCACCCACGACCTGCTGCAGGAGGGTGATGTCATCGAGAAGCTGCAAACCGCCATGCAGTCGGACAAGAGCATCTATGACGGCTGGGTCAATGACTCGGACCTGATCGGTACGCACTTTCGTTACGGCAAGGCCATGTCTCTGACCGACCTGATGGCCAGCCCTGAAGGCAGCAAAGTCACGTCTCCAACCCTGGATTTGAAAGACTTCATCGGCACCTCGTTCACCACCGCGCCGGACGGCAAGCTCTATCAGCTGCCCGACCAGCAATTCGCCAACCTGTACTGGTTCCGGGCCGACTGGTTCGAACGTCCTGACCTGAAGAAAAAATTCAAAGACAAATACGGTTACGAGCTGGGCGTTCCGGTCAACTGGTCGGCTTATGAAGACATCGCCAAATTCTTCAGCGAAGACGTCAAGGAAATCGACGGCAAGAAAGTCTTTGGTCACATGGATTACGGCAAGAAGGACCCATCACTGGGCTGGCGTTTCACCGATGCGTGGTTCTCCATGGCAGGCAGCGGCGACAAGGGCCTGCCTAACGGCCTGCCGGTGGACGAGTGGGGCATCCGCGTCGAGGATTGCCATCCGGTCGGTTCCAGCATCACCCGCGGTGGCGACACCAACGGCCCGGCTGCGGTGTTCGCCACTCAGAAATACATCGACTGGCTGAAAGCCTATGCACCGCCGGAAGCGGCAGGCATGACCTTCTCTGAATCCGGCCCGGTGCCTTCGCAGGGTAACGTTGCGCAGCAGATTTTCTGGTACACCGCCTTCACCGCTGACATGACCAAACCGGGGCTGCCGGTCATGAACGCTGATGGCACGCCGAAATGGCGCATGGCGCCTTCGCCTAAAGGGCCGTACTGGAAAGAAGGCATGAAGCTCGGCTATCAGGACGTGGGTTCGTGGACCTTCCTGAAGTCTTCCGATGAGAAAAAACGTCTGGCGGCCTGGCTGTATGCGCAGTTCGTGACGTCGAAAAGCGTTTCGTTGAAGAAAACCATCGTCGGCCTGACGCCGATTCGCGAGTCGGATATCAACTCCAAGGAGATGACCGCACTGGCACCGAAACTGGGTGGTCTGGTGGAGTTCTATCGCAGCCCGACGCGCATTCAGTGGTCGCCAACTGGCACCAACGTGCCTGACTATCCGAAGCTGGCGCAACTGTGGTGGAGCCACGTTGCCGAAGCGGTCACTGGCGAAAAAACGGCGCAGCAGGCGCTGGACGGTCTGGCCAAGGATCAGGATGCAATCATGACGCGCATCGAGCGTTCCAAGGTTCAGAATGAAAGCAAGTGTGCGCCGAAGATGAATCCTGAAACGTCGGCTGAAGAGTGGTATTCCAAAGCCGAGCAAAGCGGCGGCAAGTTCCTCGCGCCACAACGCAAGCTGGCCAACGAAAAACCAAAAGGTGAAACCATCGCCTACGCCGACCTGCTGAAAAGCTGGGAAGCGGCCAAGAAGTAAGGCTTTTCGGGAATAAAAAAACGGCACCTCAGGTGCCGTTTTTCATTGGGGCAACAGGTTGATCAGTCGTGCAGGGTTTCTGCCGCGTACAGCGTGTTTTCCAGCAGGCATGCGCGGGTCATCGGCCCGACGCCGCCTGGAACCGGGGTAATCCAGCCGGCGCGGGGCAGGGCAGTCTCGTAAACCACGTCGCCGACCAGCTTGCCATCGTCCTGTCGATTGATGCCGACGTCGATCACGATGGCGCCCGGCTTGATCCATTCGCCTTTGACCAGGCCCGGTTTACCGGCGGCAACCACCACCAGATCGGCACGGCTCACATGGCCCGCCAGATCCTTGGTGAAGCGGTGGGTCACGGTGACGGTGCAGCCCGCCAGCAGCAATTCCATCGCCATCGGGCGGCCGACAATGTTCGAAGCGCCGACCACCACGGCATCCAGGCCATACAGATCGACACCGGTGCTTTCCAGCAGGGTAATGATGCCTTTTGGCGTGCACGGTCGCAGCAGCGGAATACGCTGGGCCAGACGGCCGACGTTATAAGGGTGGAAACCGTCCACGTCCTTGTCCGGGCGGATGCGCTCCAGCAGCAGTGACGCGTCCAGGTGCGCAGGCAAAGGCAACTGCAACAGGATGCCGTCGACAGCCGGGTCTTCATTGAGGCGGTCGATCAGGTCGGTCAGCGCAACCTGGGTGGTGTCGGCGGGCAGGTCGTAGGCCTGGGAGATAAAGCCGACTTCCTCGCAATCCTTGCGTTTGTGCGAAACGTAAACCTGAGAGGCGGGGTCGCTGCCCACCAGAATCACCGCGAGGCCCGGCGTACGCAAGCCTTGCTGGCTACGTTCGGCGACACGTTTGGCGATCTGCTGGCGCAGGCTGGCGGCGATCGCTTTGCCGTCGATTAGTTTTGCAGTCATGACGCGTGATTAACCATCGAGAGGAAATAAAATGAGCGCGCATTCTCGCATGACATGGCGCGAGGGCAAAGGCGCATGCGGCGGTTATTCAGCTAACTCCTTTATCTAGCTGAATTTTTTTCAGAAAAAGGTTGACGACCCCAGGGGCCGTCTATAAGATTCGTCGCACTTGCCGGGCAGAGCCCAGCACTGGTTAAGCTAGCACTGGTTGATTCGGTCAGGCAGAGTTGCAAATCAGCTCGGTGTGATTGATAGCCTTTTAGTTTGTTATCGCAAGAATACGAATTATATAAGTGCCCGTAGCTCAGCTGGATAGAGCATCCGCCTTCTAAGCGGATGGTCGCAGGTTCGAGTCCTGCCGGGTGCGCCATTAAAGGCAGCTTTGGCACAGCAAGTAAGTTTTACCGTCACATGCAATATGGTGGGCGTAGCTCAGTTGGTAGAGCACAGGATTGTGACTCCTGCGGTCGTGGGTTCGAACCCCATCGTCCACCCCATATTAAAAAGGGCGCCAGATTCATAGTCTGGCGCCTTTGCTTTAACAGTTTGAAATGCGGATGTGGTGGAATTGGTAGACACACTGGATTTAGGTTCCAGCGCCGCAAGGTGTGAGAGTTCGAGTCTCTCCGTCCGCACCAGATATACTTTCGCCGGGCTCCATTGAGAGCCGCGAAAGCCCGGAAAAGCCCGCCTTGTGCGGGCTTTTTGTTGTGTTGAATTTCTCAGCTGCATCGCGGTGACCCCTCCGCTCCAGCCAGAGCGACGCAGGTCGCGGGCACAACAAGGCTCTGTGCCGCGGCCAACGCATGGCGCTATTCGTATTCGTTGAGCTGGGGGATGAGCGAGGTGTCATAAGACGCTGCGCTCAGCGTTGCTTTTATATGCTGCAGGTTCTGCTGGCTGGCTTTTTTTACCACTTCAAACTTCAGGAAAGGGAAGCCATCGTTCAGCAATTCTTCCCATTTGAAAATGGTGGCATTGTTTTCCCCTGCTTTCTGGAAAATACAGTCCGTCTCAAGTCCGGAGGCTTGAAGTCTGCTGGTGAACGTTATTTCGTAATCGCGAATGACTTTGCTCTTGTCGTTATGGTTGATCACCGTTGACCAGAAGTCTTTGAATGCCTTCGACTGAATGGTTTTCTCGCGAAACACCAAAAAAAGCTTTGCAGGTGTCGAGCATGTTCAATGTTTTCAACCAGTCCGATGACGTCAGCAGTGCTGGAGCGGATTTTCCTCATGAGCTCCGGCCCGCCAATGCCGACAGGACCAATGATGCTGTCGTTGGTCAGGGTGATTTCTTTGCAGTTCTGTAACCAGCTGTTTGCTTTGATGACGTGCGCCCATGCTGCAAAATCAAACCCGGTATTTTGTCTGGCAACAATGTTTGAGCAGGCGCTCGCCAGATGTTCGGGTATCACCACGTCGCTGACGTCGGAGGCCACTATCAAAAATACCGACAGTCCGCCGCTGGCAAGTTCTGTTGCATAGTGGCCTACATGCGGTTTTATGTGCCCATTAGCGCTGTGCGTGATCAGCAATGCAACGCGCTCGGCGGGCGCTGAAGTTTTAAGCACAGTCAGGGTCGCTGATTCTACTTTCTCATCCCATCGAAGAGGTTCGGCCCGCTGCAGGGGAGCACCGGCTTGCATGCCGGTTTCCAGGTAGTGCTTCAGTGGGTTTCCAGAGCAGCCTGTGGCTTTTATATAAGCTGCGGCATCGAACCTGGGCGACGGGTTCAGGCCTTCATGGCCGTGCTTGATGAAATGCGCCAAGGGTTCCTGAAGACCGATTTGGTCCTTGTATTTTGTTGAATAATATTCAGGTTCAAAAAAAGGGTTTGGCTCATACCCCAGGCGACTGCCTGTCTCCGAGTAATGAAACAGACAGTTCTTGTGGTGTGATCTGGACTCGGGATGGCAATCCATATACCAGTCGGAGCGGAAGAAAAGGCTGGCCCATCGGCCCTCGGCACATCCGCTTGACAGGAAATGCTCGGCCGGATCAAGGCCGGCGTTTGACACGTCCGGATACTGGCTCAGATAAAAGTCAGGATCAAAAATACCGAGATTGAGCAATTGCTTTTTTTCTACGGAAATATCCTGGTATTTGCGGCCCTCGGCGTGGCCGTAATCCAGATAATGCTGCGCTGGATGCAGGCCTGTTGAGGCTAGATCGGGGTTCAGACGCAGGTATTCTGCTGCAGAGAAATCAAAAGGAAGGGACTTCATAACACTCCTTTGGTTGTAATGTGTTGTCGGGAGTTGCACAGGTCGTACCCGGCTTTGCAGGGCGTGAAGGGTGCAGTTGGTGCTGAAATAGCCCGACAAATGAGCATCCTGATCTGCTGCCCAAGGCTTTGATGGCAGGCAAGCAGCCCTTGCAGTCGAAAGAGTAAGCCCATGAGTAAGCTGAGTAAGGGCTCGGAAAATTGAGCCGGGCAGGACAGGCTTAATGTGGCGTTGAGTTGCGTAGTCGATGATCTGAATATCTTCGAGTCGGGGCGTCACGAGCGGGGTGCTCATGCTCGCGACACTGTTGGTTGCGATTTCAACGCTGGCAGCAACGTTGCTGGTTATTCAATAACCAGCAGAACCTTGGTTTGGCACAGCGTGGATGAGGTCGTGCCAGGGATCTCAATGACAACGCTGTACCCCCCGGACTCCAGTGGCGACAAATCTGCCTTGAGCGCAAAACCTGTTTTCAACAATTTTTCATTGTTGAAAACCTTCACCAGGTCTGGGCGATCGACAATGACAGGGTCTTTGAATGTGGTGGGGGTACCTTTGTAGCCGGACAGGCGAAGTCTGATTTCCTTTGGAGCGTCCTGGTTGGCGGTATCGATTGCCCATCCGCTGAATTCCACCAGGCCTCGCGGTACATAAACGCTCGCGCCTGTCTTTCCGGCAATTGAGTCAATGGCGCATTTATCGGATGAGTAATAAGTAGTCTTGGCGGTTGCTGCGTTTCCCTGGCTTCCTTCTTTTTCATTGCATCCCGTAAGTGTTGCTGAGGTAATCGCGAGAAAAGTAAGTGCAGCCATTATCTTGTACATGGTTTTTCCTGGGGAATGACGCGGTGTATAGGGCATAGACTTCTTGACTATTCAAACGTTCGGAAGTGCTGTCGGCGCGACGCGAAAATTATGCGGCTCATCGGTAGCGAAGCGTTCGTACATGCAGCAGAAAGCGGCGAAATCAGGGTGTTGATTATGGAGTGGATAACCGTGCAGTACAAGGGCGCAGCAGCGCCTTGGCGGCGGCGCTGGCCCTGGTCGAGCATCACGTCGACTCGCGGGTAGCGGGTCGCCGGCCCTGCATAGCGTCCTGCGTGTTCTAAAACAAGGCTGCGTAACAGTGCGAACGAACGTCTTGCTGATGCGGGCGTGATACGAATGAAATGATGTTTCTGCAACTATTAATGTTTTTTTAGTAAGCGGTTTGCAGAGGGGCAGGTCGCACATTTTTGCCTTTGAAGTTGTGCTGCTTTTTTACAGTTTGAGGTGTGCTGGCTGCAGCGTTCAGCGAATATAAGTTGGCTCGACTGTCAAGTGTTCCCTGGGCGGAGAGGTCATTGATCGCCCACTGGGGTTGTTTTCGGTGCAGGGCTCCAGCCGGCGGGTTGCTGAAGTTATTCGTATGGAAAATGTCAGCCCTGTCAAATGCTTGCAATGGGTGGCGCGCCACGGCCACGTTGTGTACGATGCGCGCCGGGCCGGATCAGGCTCGAAGCTGCCCGGCGGATCGAATCAGTCGCGCAAAAGTGCATCGATTCCAGGCTTCGAGCCTGAAGCTTTGCATGGCAGGTCGATGGAGATTCTTTCGTACTCTCCTTTGGTCATTACACATGCGATTGCGAGTGAAGGCTCGGGTTGCAAGAAAGGCCGCTTTGCAGACTGTGTGAAAACCTAGCAATCTGCGCAGCGCTCAAAGAAAATGCTCCTTATCGAAAGATACAGAGCATTTTTCATTATGGCCTACATCCAAGGTGAGTCCCGCAGCCAGACCAGCCTATTCCCGGTCTCGCTGGAAGAGTTGATCCCCGAGGATCACCTCGTTCGTGTCATTGACCTGTACGTTGCCAGGCTCGATCTGGTGCAACTGGGCTTCGATAAAGCGATTCCAAAAAGCACGGGGCGCCCTGCTTATGATCCCGCCGATCAGCTAAAACTCTACCTCTACGGCTATTTTCAGCGGATTCGCTCATCGCGACGTCTTGAAGCCGAGTGTCAGCGCAACATCGAAGTGATGTGGCTGATCAACCGGCTCAAGCCCGACTTCAAGACCATCGCCGATTTTCGCAAGAACAATAAACCCGCCTTCATCGCGACCTGCCGTGCTTTCGTTCGGTTTTGTCGCACGGCAGGCTTGATCGCCGGTGAGTTGGTGGCCATCGACGGCAGCAAGTTTCAGGCGGTCGCATCCTCACGGCGTCATGTGAATTTGAAGCAGCTCAAGCGCCAGGAAGAAAAACTGGATAAGCGCATCGCTCAGTATCTGGCCGAGCTGGATGAGGCCGACAAGGCTGAAACCACAGATTCAATTGATCGCAGCGCAATCAAGGTAGCCCTGGCACAGCTTGAGGCTCGACAACAGGATAATCAGAGTTGCCAGGCACTGATGCGTTCGATGGGCATCGAGCAGTTCAACACCCATGAAAGCGATGCCCGAATGATGCGCACGGCCAAAGGGCCACGTGTGGCCTACAACGTGCAAACCGTCGTGGACGCCGAGCATTGCCTGATTTTGCATCATGAGGTCACCCAAGATGGCGATGACCGAAAGCAACTGGAGCCGATGGCCAAGGCCGCCAAAGCAGAGTTACAGCAAGATGATCTGACGGTCACTGCCGATGCCGGCTACTCCAATGGCAAGCAGTTTCAGGCCTGCGAGGATGCTTCGATTACGGCCTATGTACCGCCCAATCGTTCGAAAAACCCTGGCAGTCAGGAAGAGCAGCTCTTTGAGCGAAAAGACTTTATCTATGAGACCGGACACGATCGTTTCCAGTGTCCGGCAGGCAAATGGTTAACGCTAAAACAGCACAACAAAGGTGATCGGATCTATCAGGCTGAGGTCGATGACTGCGCCAACTGCGCGCTGAAAACGCAATGCACTCGAGCCCGGCGCCGTTATGTCTCACGACATGCCCATGAAGAGGCTTTCGAGCGGATGGAGCAAAGAATGCAGGCGCATCCTGAGATGATGGCCAACCGAAGATCCATCGTTGAGCACCCCTTCGGCAACCTCAAGCAATGGCTATTTGGTAATGGCCGTTTCTTGCTGCGACAACTGGAGGGTACAAAAGCTGAAATGGCCTTGGCGGTGAATGCCTATAACCTGAAACGAGCGATTAAAGTGCTCGGTGTGCGCCATCTGATGGCTTTGATGGGCTGAGCGGACATTTTTTTCGTCTGCTGCCAATACAAAAAAAACGCCCCGAACAAGTCGGGGCGTTTGCTTGGGCCTTCATCAGTGTGTTTTCACACAGTCTGTTTGAGCGGTTTTTTTGTTTCAGCGTATTCGCTCTACCGTCTCGCTGATCGGCTGGCTTCTCGCCGTCGGTCGAGTGGGGCGTGCTACGTGGACGGAGTCGGTCGTCTCCGGTGCTGATGCTTCCTTATATAGAAGCCGTGCCAGACGCGTCGCCGAGGGTGCAGGGCTTTTTTCTTCCTGGCACCGCAGTGCTCCGCTTTCGTCCTATAAATCCACCCTTTTTCAGTAGGGTGACTTCTTGAGTATGACCCACTAGAATGCATGCCCTTGATTCTGGGGTCGGAAACGGCCGGCTAACGTCTGTGCAACGAGGAATATCCATGCAAGTTTCTGTTGAAAACACTTCCGCTCTTGAGCGCCGCATGACCATTGGCGTGCCCGCCGAACGCATCGAGACTGAAGTCAACAAGCGTCTGCAGCAGACCGCGCGCAAAGCCAAGATCCCGGGCTTTCGCCCAGGCAAAGTGCCGATGAGCGTCATCCGTCAGCGTTACGAAGACGGTGCACGACAGGAAGCGCTGGGCGATCTGATTCAGGCGACCTTCTACGAAGCTGTGGTCGAGCAAAAGCTGAACCCGGCCGGTGCGCCTGCTGTAGAGCCAAAGTCCTTCGAGAAAGGCAAAGATCTGGAATACGTGGCTACTTTCGAAGTATTCCCGGAATTCACCGTCGCCGGTTTCGAGACCATCGCGGTAGAGCGTCTGTCCGCCGAGGTGGCTGACAGCGATCTGGACAACATGCTGGAAGTGCTGCGCAAGCAGAACGTTCGCTTCGAAGTCACCGATCGCGCCGCTCAGAACGAAGATCAGTTGAACATCGATTTCGTGGGCAAGGTCGACGGCGAAGTCTTCGCTGGCGGTTCTGCCACTGCAACCCAGCTGGTTCTGGGTTCCGGCCGCATGATCCCGGGCTTCGAAGACGGTCTGGTCGGCGCCAAGGCCGGTGAAGAGCGCGTTTTGAACGTAACCTTCCCTGAGGACTATCAGAACCTCGAGCTGGCTGGTAAAGCAGCCGAGTTCACCGTGACCGTCAATACCGTTTCCGAGCCAAAGCTGCCTGAGCTGAACGAAGAGTTCTTCAAGCAGTTCGGCATCAAGGAAACCGGCATCGAAGGCTTCCGCGCCGAAGTTCGCAAGAACATGGAGCGCGAGCTGCGTCAGGCGATCAAGTCCAAGGTCAAGAATCAGGTGATGGACGGTCTGCTGGCTGCCAACCCGATCGAAGTGCCTAAAGCGCTGCTGGAAAACGAAGTCAATCGTCTGCGCGTTCAGGCCGTTCAGCAGTTTGGTGGCAACATCAAGCCTGACCAGTTGCCGGCCGAGCTGTTCGAAGAGCAAGCCAAGCGTCGTGTCGAGCTGGGCCTGATCGTTGCCGAGGTCGTCAAGCAGTTCGATCTCAAGCCTGATGACGCTCGCGTACGCGAGATGATCCAGGAAATGGCTTCCGCTTATCAGGAGCCAGAGCAGGTTGTGGCCTGGTACTACAAGAACGAGCAGCAAATGAACGAAGTACGTTCTGTTGTGCTTGAAGAGCAAGTTGTAGATACTGTTTTGCAGAAAGCTAGCGTGACCGACAAATCGGTCTCCTACGAAGAAGCTGTCAAGCCGGTGGAAGCTCCAAAAGCCGACTGATTTCTCTTTTCGTGCGAAAACACCCACAAGCCAGCCTTCGCGCTGGCTTGTGCGTATTCAAGACTCGACTATTTGGGAGTGAATGCAGGACATGTCCCGCAATTCTTATATTCAGCAGAACTCTGACATCCAGGCCGCTGGCGGCCTGGTCCCGATGGTTATCGAGCAGTCCGCCCGTGGCGAACGCGCCTATGACATCTATTCGCGCCTTCTCAAGGAGCGAGTCATCTTTATGGTTGGTCCGGTAGAGGACTACATGGCCAACCTTATCGCGGCGCAACTGCTTTTCCTTGAAGCGGAAAACCCGGACAAGGATATCCATCTCTACATCAACTCACCGGGCGGTTCGGTGACTGCGGGCATGTCGATCTACGACACCATGCAGTTCATCAAACCCGACGTTTCGACCATCTGTATCGGTCAGGCGTGCAGCATGGGTGCCTTCCTGCTGGCGGGTGGTGCAGAAGGCAAGCGTCATTGCCTGCCCAACTCGCGGATGATGATTCACCAACCGCTGGGCGGTTTCCAGGGTCAGGCGTCGGACATCGACATCCATGCCAAGGAAATCCTGCACATCCGTCACCGCCTGAACTCGTTGTTGGCGCATCACACCGGTCAGAGCCTCGAGACCATCGAGCGCGACACCGAACGTGACAACTTCATGAGCGCAGAGCGCGCGGCTGAATACGGCCTCATCGACTCCGTGATCAACAAGCGTCAAATGCCTGCCTAAGCGGCTCAAAATGTAGGGGGTCGGCACAACCGACCGCCTGCGGACTTGAAAAAGCCCGCAAGAGCCTTCATCTTGTGTTGCAAGCCTACCGGATTGGATCGATCGAATGACTGACACCCGCAACGGCGAGGACAACGGCAAATTGCTCTATTGCTCCTTCTGTGGCAAAAGCCAGCATGAAGTGCGCAAATTGATTGCCGGCCCCTCGGTCTTTATCTGCGACGAGTGCGTCGACCTGTGCAATGACATCATCCGCGAGGAGGTGCAGGAAGCCCAGGCCGAAAGCAGCGCGCATAAATTGCCTTCGCCTAAAGAAATCAGCGGCATCCTTGACCAGTACGTCATCGGTCAGGAACGTGCCAAAAAGGTTCTCGCAGTAGCGGTGTACAACCACTACAAGCGTCTGAACCAGCGTGACAAGAAAAACGACGATGTCGAGCTCGGCAAGAGCAATATCCTGCTGATCGGCCCGACGGGTTCCGGCAAGACGCTGTTGGCCGAAACGCTGGCTCGTCTGCTCAATGTCCCGTTCACCATCGCTGACGCCACCACCCTGACCGAAGCCGGTTACGTGGGTGAGGACGTCGAAAACATCATCCAGAAGCTGTTGCAGAAATGCGATTACGATGTCGAGAAGGCCCAGATGGGTATTGTCTACATCGATGAAATCGACAAGATTTCGCGCAAATCCGACAACCCTTCAATCACTCGTGACGTGTCCGGCGAAGGCGTGCAACAAGCCTTGCTGAAACTGATCGAGGGCACCGTGGCTTCCGTGCCTCCTCAGGGCGGGCGCAAGCACCCACAGCAGGAATTCCTGCAAGTGGACACACGTAACATTCTCTTTATCTGCGGTGGCGCCTTCTCGGGCCTGGAAAAGGTCATTCAGAACCGTTCCACCCGTGGCGGCATCGGCTTCAACGCTGAAGTTCGCAGTAAGGAGGAGGGCAAGAAGGTGGGCGAGTCCCTGCGTGAAGTCGAACCTGACGATCTGGTCAAGTTCGGTCTGATCCCGGAGTTCGTGGGTCGTCTGCCGGTGCTTGCAACGCTCGACGAATTGGATGAGGCTGCTCTGATCCAGATCCTCACCGAGCCGAAGAACGCGCTGACCAAGCAGTACGCCAAGCTGTTCGAGATGGAAGGCGTGGACCTCGAATTCCGCACCGATGCGCTGAAATCGGTTGCCCGTCGTGCGCTCGAGCGCAAGACCGGTGCTCGTGGTCTGCGTTCGATCCTCGAAGGCGTTCTGCTCGACACCATGTACGAGATCCCGTCGCAAAGCGATGTGAGCAAGGTGGTGATCGACGAGAGCGTGATCGATGGAACGTCCAAGCCGTTGCTGATCTACGAAAACAGCGAGCCGCCCGCCAAGGTTGCTCCTGACGCGTAAACCACGGTGTGTGTTTGCGTGTGAAGTGACACAAAAGGGGGCCTTTGACAGACTGTGTGAAAACACACTGATGAAGGCCCAAGCAAACGCCCCGACTTGTTCGGGGCGTTTTTTTTGTATTGGCAGCAGACGAAAAAAATGTCCGCTCAGCCCATCAAAGCCATCAGATGGCGCACACCGAGCACTTTAATCGCTCGTTTCAGGTTATAGGCATTCACCGCCAAGGCCATTTCAGCTTTTGTACCCTCCAGTTGTCGCAGCAAGAAACGGCCATTACCAAATAGCCATTGCTTGAGGTTGCCGAAGGGGTGCTCAACGATGGATCTTCGGTTGGCCATCATCTCAGGATGCGCCTGCATTCTTTGCTCCATCCGCTCGAAAGCCTCTTCATGGGCATGTCGTGAGACATAACGGCGCCGGGCTCGAGTGCATTGCGTTTTCAGCGCGCAGTTGGCGCAGTCATCGACCTCAGCCTGATAGATCCGATCACCTTTGTTGTGCTGTTTTAGCGTTAACCATTTGCCTGCCGGACACTGGAAACGATCGTGTCCGGTCTCATAGATAAAGTCTTTTCGCTCAAAGAGCTGCTCTTCCTGACTGCCAGGGTTTTTCGAACGATTGGGCGGTACATAGGCCGTAATCGAAGCATCCTCGCAGGCCTGAAACTGCTTGCCATTGGAGTAGCCGGCATCGGCAGTGACCGTCAGATCATCTTGCTGTAACTCTGCTTTGGCGGCCTTGGCCATCGGCTCCAGTTGCTTTCGGTCATCGCCATCTTGGGTGACCTCATGATGCAAAATCAGGCAATGCTCGGCGTCCACGACGGTTTGCACGTTGTAGGCCACACGTGGCCCTTTGGCCGTGCGCATCATTCGGGCATCGCTTTCATGGGTGTTGAACTGCTCGATGCCCATCGAACGCATCAGTGCCTGGCAACTCTGATTATCCTGTTGTCGAGCCTCAAGCTGTGCCAGGGCTACCTTGATTGCGCTGCGATCAATTGAATCTGTGGTTTCAGCCTTGTCGGCCTCATCCAGCTCGGCCAGATACTGAGCGATGCGCTTATCCAGTTTTTCTTCCTGGCGCTTGAGCTGCTTCAAATTCACATGACGCCGTGAGGATGCGACCGCCTGAAACTTGCTGCCGTCGATGGCCACCAACTCACCGGCGATCAAGCCTGCCGTGCGACAAAACCGAACGAAAGCACGGCAGGTCGCGATGAAGGCGGGTTTATTGTTCTTGCGAAAATCGGCGATGGTCTTGAAGTCGGGCTTGAGCCGGTTGATCAGCCACATCACTTCGATGTTGCGCTGACACTCGGCTTCAAGACGTCGCGATGAGCGAATCCGCTGAAAATAGCCGTAGAGGTAGAGTTTTAGCTGATCGGCGGGATCATAAGCAGGGCGCCCCGTGCTTTTTGGAATCGCTTTATCGAAGCCCAGTTGCACCAGATCGAGCCTGGCAACGTACAGGTCAATGACACGAACGAGGTGATCCTCGGGGATCAACTCTTCCAGCGAGACCGGGAATAGGCTGGTCTGGCTGCGGGACTCACCTTGGATGTAGGCCATAACGAAAAATGCTCTGTATCTTTCGATACGGAGCATTTTCTTTGAGCGCTGCGCAGATTGCTAGGTTTTCACACAGTCTGTTTGAGGTCCCCTTTTGCATTTTTAGCCAGTTCATTCGTCTTGTATGAAGAATCTGATCTTGGCGGGTCACCTCACTAGAGCTTGTTTTTTTTGAACGCTACCCCCATCTTGGCTTCAAGCTAATTCCATCTGTCCCGGCCGATTGGCCGCTGTAGAGGCGAAATCATGAAGACCACTATTGAATTGCCTCTTTTGCCATTGCGTGATGTCGTGGTTTATCCGCATATGGTTATCCCGCTGTTCGTGGGGCGCGAGAAGTCTATCGAAGCCCTTGAAGCGGCAATGACAGGCGACAAGCAGATCCTGCTGCTCGCGCAAAGAAACCCGGCTGACGACGACCCTGACGAAAAGGCGTTGTACAGCGTAGGTACCATTGCCACGGTCCTGCAGTTGCTCAAACTGCCCGATGGCACCGTCAAGGTGCTGGTAGAGGGCGAGCAGCGCGGTTCGGTCGAGCGCTTCATCGAAGTCGATGGTCATTACCGTGCCGATGTGGCGCTGATCGACGAAGTCGACGCGCCGGATCGTGAATCCGAAGTGTTCGTACGCAGCCTGCTGGCTCAATTCGAGCAATACGTGCAGTTGGGCAAAAAGGTTCCTGCAGAGGTCCTGTCGTCGCTTAACAGCATCGACGAGCCCGGTCGCCTGGTAGACACCATGGCGGCGCACATGGCGCTGAAGATCGAGCAGAAGCAGGAAATCCTCGAGATTATCGACCTGTCGGCTCGTGTCGAGCACGTGCTGGCCTTGCTGGACGCTGAAATCGACCTGTTGCAGGTTGAAAAGCGCATTCGCGGTCGTGTCAAAAAACAAATGGAGCGCAGCCAGCGCGAGTACTACCTGAATGAGCAGATGAAGGCCATTCAGAAAGAACTGGGCGATGGCGACGAAGGCCATAACGAAATCGAAGAGCTGAAAAAGCGCATTGATGCTGCCGGTCTGCCGAAAGACGCACTGACCAAGGCGACGGCTGAGCTGAACAAGCTCAAACAGATGTCGCCGATGTCTGCCGAAGCGACCGTGGTGCGCACCTACATCGACTGGCTGGTGCAAGTGCCGTGGAAGGCACAGAGCAAAGTGCGCCTGGACCTGGCGCGTGCCGAGGCGATTCTCGACGCCGACCATTACGGTCTCGACGAGGTCAAGGAGCGCATCCTCGAATACCTCGCCGTGCAGAAGCGCGTGAAGAAAATTCGCGGTCCTGTGCTGTGCCTGGTCGGGCCACCCGGTGTAGGTAAAACCTCGCTGGCGGAGTCCATTGCCAGTGCGACCAACCGCAAATTCGTGCGCATGGCGCTCGGTGGCGTACGCGATGAAGCGGAAATTCGTGGTCATCGCCGTACGTATATCGGTTCGATGCCAGGAAGATTGATACAAAAGATGACAAAGGTGGGCGTCCGCAACCCGCTGTTCCTCCTCGACGAAATCGACAAGATGGGCAGCGACATGCGTGGCGATCCGGCCTCGGCGCTGCTGGAAGTGCTTGACCCCGAGCAGAACCACAATTTCAACGATCACTACCTGGAAGTCGACTATGACCTCTCGGACGTGATGTTCCTCTGCACCTCGAACTCGATGAACATCCCGCCAGCGTTGCTGGACCGGATGGAAGTCATTCGGTTGCCGGGCTACACCGAAGACGAAAAGATCAACATCGCCGTCAAGTACCTCTCGCCCAAGCAGATTCAGGCGAACGGCCTGAAGAAGGGCGAGATCCAGTTCGACGAGGAAGCGATCCGCGACATCATTCGCTATTACACCCGTGAAGCGGGCGTGCGCGGGCTTGAGCGGCAGATTGCCAAGGTCTGCCGCAAGGCAGTCAAAGAACACACGATGGAAAAACGTTTCTCCGTGCACGTCACGGCGGAGATGCTTGAGCACTTCCTGGGTGTGCGCAAATTCCGCTACGGCCTTGCCGAGCAGCAGGATCAGATCGGTCAGGTGACCGGGCTGGCGTGGACGCAGGTGGGCGGCGAATTGTTGACCATCGAAGCGGCTGTCGTATCGGGCAAGGGCCAGTTGATCAAGACCGGTTCGCTGGGCGATGTGATGGTCGAGTCCATCACGGCAGCGCAGACCGTGGTGCGTAGCAGGGCCCGCAGTCTGGGCATTCCGGCCGATTTCCACGAGAAGCACGACACGCATATTCACATGCCTGAGGGGGCGACTCCGAAGGACGGTCCGAGTGCCGGCGTGGGGATGTGTACAGCTCTGGTATCGGCGCTGACTCAGATTCCGGTGCGTGCGGATGTGGCAATGACCGGTGAAATCACCTTGCGCGGACAAGTGCTGGCGATTGGTGGTTTGAAGGAAAAATTGCTGGCGGCGCATCGCGGCGGCATCAAAACGGTGATCATTCCGGAAGAAAATGTACGCGATTTGAAGGAGATTCCTGACAACATCAAACAGGATCTGCAGATCAAGCCCGTTAAATGGATTGACGAAGTCCTGCAAATTGCGCTGCAATACGCGCCGGAGCCGTTGCCGGAAACAGCAACCGATCTGGTTGCAAAGGACGAAAAACGCGAGACTGACTCTAAGGACAGAATTAGCACGCATTAAGACTGGACAGGCTTCCTTGACAGCTTTTTAGAGCCCTTGTTATAAAGCGGCTCTTTAAAGCAAGCACCAGCAAGCCTTCCTGCGCTCGTTTTGCTTAACACCTAAAACTTAAAAACGTACTCAAAATAGAGATAAGGGGACTTAGAGTGAACAAGTCGGAACTGATTGATGCTATCGCTGCATCTGCTGATATCCCGAAAGCTGCTGCTGGCCGTGCGCTGGACGCAGTGATCGAATCCGTCACTGGCGCTCTGAAGGCTGGCGACTCGGTTGTTTTGGTTGGCTTTGGTACGTTCTCCGTTACTGATCGTCCTGCTCGCATCGGTCGTAATCCTCAGACCGGTAAAACGCTGGAAATCGCTGCTGCTAAAAAACCAGGTTTCAAAGCCGGTAAAGCCCTCAAAGAAGCTGTCAACTAAGCCTCTCGATGCCTTTGCCCGCTGGGTCGGACCAAGTCTGATCCAGTAGCGGAGCGGTGGTGCATTCGGTTGCAACACCGAAGGGTTCGAGCCCTCCCGCTCCGTCAGTTACGAGAAGGCGCATCCTCGGATGCGCCTTTCTTCTATCCGCTTTCTACCCACGCTCCGCGGTTGGTTAGTCAGTACCACCGTTTTGGGGGACGCAAATGCTGCAGAACATCAGGGACAATTCACAAGGCTGGATTGCCAAAACCATTATCGGAATCATCATCGCGTTGATGGCCTTCACCGGCATCGAGGCGTTGTTTACCGCTACCAGCAACAAGCAGAACGCAGCTGAAGTCAACGGCGAGGACATCTCTCAGAGCGAGTTGAGCCAGGCCGTCGACATGCAGCGTCGTCAGTTGGCTCAACAGCTCTCGCAGCAGTTGGGCAAGGATTTCGATCCTGCCATGCTCGATGAAAAGCTGCTGCGTGAATCGGCGCTCAAAGGCCTGATCGATCGCAAGCTGCTGCTGCAAGGTGCAGCGGACGCCAAATTCTCGTTTTCCGAAGCAGCGCTGGATCAGCAACTGTTGCAGACGCCTGAATTTCAGGTCGATGGCAAATTCAGCGCCGACCGCTTCGATCAGGTGATTCGTCAGCTCGGTTACAGCCGTCTGCAGTTCCGCCAGATGCTGGGCCAGGAAATGCTCATCGGTCAGGTGCGTGCGGGTGTTGCGGGCAGTGCCTTCGTAACCGACGCACAGGTTGAAGCCTTTGCCCGTCTGGAAAAACAGACGCGGGATTTCGCTTCGCTGACCCTGCCGGCCGACCCGGCGGCAGTGAAAGTGACCGACGATGAAGTCAAGGCTCACTACGACCAGCATGCCAAGGAGTTCATGAGCCCTGAGCAAGTCGTGCTTGATTACATCGAGTTGAAGAAATCGTCTTTCTTCGACAAGGTTCAGGTCAAGGATGAGGATTTGCAGGCGGCGTATCAGAAAGAAATCGCCAACCTCGCTGAGCAGCGTCGTGCAGCGCACATTCTGATCGAAGTGAACGACAAGCTGAACGAAGAGCAGGCCAAGGCGAAGATTGAAGAAATTCAACAGCGTCTGGCCAAGGGTGAAGACTTCGCTGCGCTGGCCAAGGAGTACTCGCAGGACCCTGGCTCGTCGAACAAGGGCGGTGATCTGGGGTACGCGGGCAAAGGCGTTTACGACCCGGCTTTTGAAGACGCGTTGTATGCGTTGAACAAGGACCAGGTTTCGCAGCCGGTACGTACCGACTTCGGCTGGCACCTGATCAAGCTGTTGGGCGTTGAAGCACCGTCGGTGCCGACCTTCGCCAGCCTCAAGGACAAGCTGACCAACGACCTCAAGTCGCAGCAGGTCGAGCAGAAGTTCGTCGAAGTGACCAAGCAGCTGGAAGATTCGGCATTCGAATCGTCCGACCTGAATCAGCCGGCTCAGGATCTGGGCCTCAAGGTTCAGACTACTGCGCCATTCGGTCGTGAAGGCGGTGAAGGCCTGACGGCCAACCGTGCGGTCATCCAGGCGGCATTCAGCCCGGAAGTGCTGGAAGAAGGCTCCAACAGCAACACGCTGGAGCTGGACCCGGAAACGGTCGTGGTTGTGCGCGCCAAAGAGCATCTGCAACCGCAACAGTTGCCGCTTGAGAGCGTTGCCAGCTCGATTCGCGCGCAACTCGTCAAGGAGCATGCTTCGGCGGCGGCCAAGGCCAAGGGCGAAGCACTGCTGGCCGGTCTGCGCGATGGCAAGATTCCGTTGGCTGCCAAACAGCAAGGTCAGGACTGGAAAGTCATGGAAGCGGTCACTCGCAGTCAGGAAGGGGTTGACCCTCAGGTTCTGCAGACGCTGTTCCGCATGCCCAAGCCGAATGGCAAGGACAAGCCGGAATTCGCCAGCATTACTGCAGCGGATGGCAGCTTAGTGATTGTCCGTCTCAATGGTGTGAATCAGGCAACCGCGCCGACTGATGCGGAAAAGGCGCAATATCGCCGTTTCCTCGCGTCGCGTGCCGGTCAGCAGGATTTCGCAGCGTACCGTGCACAGCTGGAAAGCAAGGCGAAGATCGAGAAGTTCTAAGCTCGAAACCCGCGCAAAAAGAAGGCCGCTCACTGAGCGGCCTTCTTTTTGAGTGCTGGAAAGTGCCGCTCGCGAGGAGCGGCGCTTGCCGTCTTACTCGTCCATGCTGCCCATCGCGGTGGTGTTGAAACCGCCGTCGACGTACATGATCTCACCGCTGATGCCCGACGCGAGGTCCGAGCACAGGAACGCGCCGGCATTGCCGACTTCGTCGATGGTCACGTTGCGGCGCAGAGGGGTCTGCGCTTCGTTGGCTGCCAGCATCTTGCGGAAGTTCTTGATACCCGAAGCGGCCAGGGTGCGGATCGGACCTGCCGACACGGCGTTGACGCGTGTGCCTTCCGGGCCGAGGCTGCCGGCCAGGTAACGAACGCCGGCCTCGAGGCTGGCCTTGGCCATGCCCATGACGTTGTAGTTGGGCATGGTGCGCTCTGCGCCCAGGTAAGACAGGGTCAGCAGGCTGCCATTGCGGCCTTTCATCATTTCGCGACCGGCCTTGGCCAGCGCCACGAAGCTGTAAGCGCTGATGTCGTGCGCGATGCGGAAGCCTTCGCGGGTGGTGGCGTTGGTGAAGTCGCCGTCCAGCTGGTCGCCCGGAGCGAAGCCAACCGAGTGAACGATGACGTCCAGGCCGTCCCACTTTTTGCTCAGTTCTTCAAAGACCTTGTTGATCTCTTCGTCGCTGGCCACATCGCAAGGGAAGCACAGCTCAGGGCCTGAACCCCAGCCTGCGGCGAACTCTTCGACGCGACCCTTGAGTTTGTCGTTCTGGTAGGTGAAAGCAAGTTCAGCACCTTCACGATGCATGGCGGCGGCGATACCGGATGCGATGGACAGTTTACTGGCGACACCGACGATCAGGACGCGCTTACCGGCGAGAAAACCCATGTGTTGTTCCTCTTCAGGTTCAGGTTAATCGACAGCTACGGGGGCCAGAAAAGCGGCCTCCAGCAGCTGCTGTGTATAAGGATGTTGCGGTGCCGCGAAGATTTCCTGCGCGGCACCCTGTTCGACCACTTGGCCTTGCTTGACCACCATCAACTGGTGGCTCAGCGCTTTGACGACAGCCAGGTCATGGCTGATGAACAAATACGTCAGGTTGTACTTGGTTTGCAGCGAGCGAAGCAGCTCGACTACCTGGCGCTGCACTGTCCGGTCGAGGGCCGACGTCGGCTCGTCCAGCAGAATCAGCTCCGGCTTCAACACCAGTGCCCGGGCAATGGCGATCCGCTGACGTTGACCACCGGAGAACTCGTGGGGGTAGCGGTGCCGGGTATCCGGGTCCAGACCTACTTCCCTGAGCGCTTCGATGATCGCTGTCTGTTGTTCGTCAGCTGTGCCCATGCCATGGATGCGCAGGCCTTCGCCGACGATTTCCCCCACCGACATACGCGGACTCAAACTGCCGAACGGGTCCTGGAAAACCACCTGCATCTGCCTGCGCAGCGGACGAATCTGCTGTTGCGACAGGGAGTCTAGCGGGTTGCCTTTGAAACGTATGGTGCCCTGGCTGCCGATCAGTCTGAGAATCGCCAGCCCCAGCGTCGATTTGCCCGAGCCGCTTTCGCCCACGATACCCAGCGTCTGGCCCTGAGGCAGGCTGAAGCGAATGCCGTCGACCGCCTTGACGTGATCGACGGTGCGCTTGAGCAGGCCCTTCTTGATCGGGAACCAGACTTTCAGGTCCTCGACTTCGAGCAGCGGAGCACCGGCCGGGTTGGTCGAAGGACCGCCGCTGGGCTCTGCGCTGAGCAGAACTTTGGTATACGGGTGCTGCGGCGAACGGAACAATTCTTCGCACGATGCCTGTTCGACGATGCAACCGCGCTGCATGACACATACTCGGTTGGCTATTTGCCTGACGACGTTCAGATCATGGCTGATCAGCAGCAGTGCCATGCCCAGTCGCGCCTGCAAATGCTTGAGCAGTTCAAGGATTTTCAGCTGCACCGTGACGTCCAGCGCAGTGGTCGGTTCATCGGCGATCAGCAGCTCGGGCTCGTTGGCCAGGGCCATGGCGATCATCACACGCTGACGCTGGCCGCCTGACAGCTCGTGTGGCAGGGCTTTGAGTCGTTTGCAGGGCTCGGGGATGCCGACCAGTTCCAGCAGCTCCAGCGTGCGCTCAGTGGCCGCTTTGCCGGTCAGGCCTTTGTGCAGGCCCAGCACTTCGTTGATCTGTTTTTCCACTGAGTGCAACGGATTCAGCGAGGTCATCGGCTCCTGAAAGATCATGGCAATGCGGTTGCCACGGATCGAACGCAGTGTCTTCTCTTCGACGGTCAGCAGGTCTTCACCCGCGTAGCGAATGGTGCCGCTCGGGTGGCTGGCGATCGGGTAGGGCAGCAGGCGCAGGATCGAGTGCGCGGTCACGGATTTGCCCGAACCGCTTTCGCCCACCAGTGCCAGGGTTTCGCCACGGCGGATGTCGAAGCTGATGTTCTCGACTACCCGCTGCCGCGCTTCGCCCGTCACGAACTCGACTGCCAGATCGCGGATTTCGATCAGATTGTCATTGTTCATCTTATTTCCTTGGGTCGAATGCATCGCGGGCGGACTCGCCGATGAATACCAGCAGGCTCAGCATGATGGCCAGCACCGCGAAGGCACTGATGCCCAGCCACGGCGCCTGCAGGTTGGATTTGCCTTGCGCCACCAGTTCGCCCAGCGACGGCGAGCCGGCTGGCAAGCCGAAGCCGAGGAAATCCAGCGCGGTCAGCGTGCCGATGGCGCCAGTCAGAATGAACGGTAGAAAGGTCATGGTCGAGACCATTGCATTGGGCAGAATGTGGCGGAACATGATCGCGCCATTTTCCATGCCCAGCGCCCGTGCAGCACGCACGTATTCCAGATTGCGGCCGCGCAGGAACTCGGCGCGCACCACGTCGACCAGGCTCATCCACGAGAACAGCAGCATGATGCCCAGCAGCCACCAGAAGTTGGGCTGCACAAAACTGGCCAGAATGATCAGCAGGTAGAGCACCGGCAGGCCGGACCAGACTTCCAGAAAACGCTGGCCCAGCAAGTCGACCCAGCCGCCATAAAAGCCCTGCAGGGCACCGGCGATCACGCCGATGATCGAGCTGAGAATGGTCAGGGTCAGGGCGAACAGCACGGAAATCCGGAAGCCGTAGATGACCCGCGCCAGCACGTCACGGCCCTGATCGTCGGTGCCCAGCAGGTTGTCTCGCGACGGCGGGGCGGGGGCAGGGACTTTCAGGTCGTAATTGATGCTCTGGTAGCTGAACGGGATCGGTGCCCACAAGGTCCAGCCGTCTTTCGCAGCGAGCAGTTCCTTGATGTAAGGGCTCTTGTAATTGGCTTCCAGTGGAAATTCGCCACCAAAGGTGGTTTCCGGGTAACGCTCGAACACCGGGAAGTACCAGTGGCCGTCATAGCGCACGGCCAGCGGTTTATCGTTGGCGATCAACTCGGCGCCCAGGCTGAGGCCGAACAGGATGAGGAACAGCCACAACGACCACCAGCCACGGCGGTTGGCCTTGAAGCGTTCGAAGCGGCGGCGATTGAGAGGAGACAGCTTCATATCAATGCTTCCTGCTTTCAAAGTCGATGCGCGGGTCAACCAGGGTATAGGTGATGTCGCCGATCAGCTTCACCACCAGCCCCAGCAGGGTGAAGATGAACAACGTGCCGAACACCACCGGGTAGTCGCGGTTGATCGCAGCCTCAAAGCTCATCAGGCCCAGGCCGTCCAGCGAGAAGATCACTTCCACCAGCAGCGAACCGGTAAAGAAGATGCCGATGAACGCTGACGGGAAACCGGCGATCACCAGCAGCATGGCGTTGCGGAACACATGACCGTACAGCACCTTGTGATTGCTCAGGCCCTTGGCCTTGGCAGTCGTCACGTACTGCTTGCTGATTTCGTCGAGAAAGCTGTTCTTGGTCAGCAGGGTCATGGTGGCGAAGTTGCCGATTACCAGCGCGGTGACAGGCAGCACCAGGTGCCAGAAGTAATCGAAGATCTTGCCCAGCGTGCTCAGCTCCTCGTAGTTGTTCGAGGTCAGCCCGCGCAACGGGAACCAGTTGAAATAGCTGCCACCGGCAACCACCACGATCAACAGAATCGCGAACAGGAACGCCGGGATGGCGTAGCCGACGATGATTGCCGAGCTGGTCCAGACATCGAACTGGCTGCCGTGGCGCGTTGCCTTGGCGATCCCCAGCGGGATCGACACCAGGTACATGATCAGCGTGCTCCATAACCCGAGGGAAATGGACACCGGCATTTTTTCGACAATCAGGTCGATGACCTTGGCATCACGAAAAAAGCTGTCGCCGAAATCCAGCGTGGCGTAGTTCTTGATCATGATCCACAGACGTTCCGGTGCCGACTTGTCGAAACCGTACATGCGTTCGATTTCCTTGATCAACGCCGGGTCCAGACCTTGCGCGCCGCGATAGTTGGAGCCCGCCACCGAGACTTCTGCGCCGCCACCGGCAATCCGGCTGGTGGCGCCGTCGAAGCCTTCGATCTTGGCGATCATCTGTTCCACCGGCCCGCCGGGGGCCGCCTGAATGATGACAAAGTTGATGATCAGGATGCCGAGCAGGGTCGGAATGATCAGCAGCAGCCGCCGCAGAATATAAGCCAGCATGTTATTGCTCCGCGTTCGCAGGCTTGGCCTGATCAGAGGCTGACGGGGTTGCGATCACCGGCTTGACGTCCGGTTTCGCCCACCAGGTCATCAAGCCGATATCCGACAGCGCTTTGGCCTTGGGGTGATCGAGATGGTTCCAGTAAGCCACCCGCCAGGTCTTGATGTGCCAGTTGGGGGCCACATAGAAACCCCACAGCAATACCCGGTCAAGGGCTTTGGTGTAAGTGATCAGACTGGCGCGGGAGTCGGCGTTGATCAGGCCATTCACCAGCGTATCGACAGCCGGGTCTTTCAAACCGATGACGTTGCGGCTGCCCGGATTATCAGCGCTGGAGGAGTCGAAATAGACGCGTTGCTCGTTGCCGGGCGAGCTGGATTGCGGAAAGCTGCTGACGATCATGTCGTAGTCCCGCGAACGCAGGCGGTTGATGTATTGCGACACGTCCGCCCGGCGAATCACCAGTTCGATGCCCAGATCACTCAGGTTGCGCTTGTACGGCAGCAGAATGCGCTCGAACTCGGTCTGCGCGATCAGGAACTCCAGCTTCACCGGATTGCCCTGCGTATCGACCATCTTGTCGCTGACCACTTTCCAGCCGGCTTCCTGCAATAACTGAAAGGCGCGGCGCTGCTGCGGGCGGATCATGCCGCTGCCGTCGGTGACCGGCAACTCGAAGGGCTCGGTGAATACCCGGTCCGGGATCTTGCCGCGCAACGGTTCGAGGATTTTCAGTTCCTCGGCAGACGGCAGGCCGCTGGAGGCCATCTCCGAGTTGTCGAAGTAACTCTTGGTGCGGCTGTAGGCGCCGTTGAACAGTTGTTTGTTGGTCCACTCGAAGTCCAGCAGCAAGGTCAACGCTTCACGCACCCGCACGTCCTGAAACACCGGTTTGCGCAGATTGAACACAAAACCCTGCATGCCGGTCGGGTTGCCGTTGGGCAACTCTTCCTTGATCAGTCGACCATCCTTGACGGCGGGCGTGTCGTAAGCCGTTGCCCAATTCTTGGCGCTGGTCTCAATCCAGTAATCGAACTGCCCGGCCTTGCCGGCTTCCAGCGCGACGGTGTTGTCGCGGTAATAGTCAGTGGTCAGCACGTCGAAATTGTAAAAGCCCTTGTTGATCGGCAGGTCCTTGGCCCAGTAATCCTTGACCCGCTCGTAGCGCACCGAGCGTCCGGCTTTGACATCGACCACCTTGTACGGTCCGCTGCCCAGCGGAAATTCCAGGTTGCCCTTGCTGAAGTCGCGGTCCGCCCAGAAATGCTTGGGCAGCACCGGCAACTGGCCGAGGATCAGTGGCATTTCGCGGCTGCCCTTGTGCTTGAACTTGAACAGCACCCGCAGCGTGTCTTCGACGATGACCTGATCGACGTCGGCATAGTAGCCCTTGTACATGGGGGAGCCATGTTCCATCAGGGTTTTGAAGCTGAATTCGACATCTTCGGCGCGGATCGGGTGGCCGTCATGAAAGCGCGCCTCGGGGCGCAGATAGAAGCGTACCCAGCTGTTGTCCGGCGCTTTCTCTATTTTGCCGGCCACCAGCCCGTATTCGCTGAACGGTTCGTCCAGGCTGGCGCGGGCCAGGGTGTCGTAGATCAGGCCGATGTCATCTGCCGGCACGCCCTTGTTGATGAACGGGTTGAGGCTGTCGAAGCCGCCGAAGCCCGCTTGCCGAAACGTGCCGCCTTTGGGCGCATCCGGGTTGACGTAGTCGAAATGCTTGAAGTCGGCCGGGTATTTTGGCGCTTCGTCGTACAGGGTCACGGCATGCTGCGGTGCAGCGTGCACCGCGCAGGCCAGGCTGGCCAGCAGCAGGGCAGCTGCCTGCGAGCGCAGAGAGTGCAATCGGTTCATCGGGGCTTCTCCAGAGTCTTGAGCCACCACGCGCGCAGCCCCAGGGTGTAGGGCGGGGTAGTGACCATGGCGAATCGGTTGCGATAGGCAAGCCGGTGATTGTTCAGGTACCAGTTGGGAATGCTGTAGTGCTGGGACAGCAGCACGCGGTCCAGCGCACGGGCGGCGGCGACTTGCTCATCGCGGGTCTGCGCGGCCAGCAGTTTGTTCAGCAGCGCATCGACCGCCGGGTTGGCGATGCCGGCGTAGTTCTTGCTGCCGTTGATCGTGGCCTGGCTGGAGTGGAAGTACTGCCACTGCTCAAGGCCGGGGCTCAGCGTCTGTTGTAGGGTCATGAGAATCATGTCGAAGTCGAAACGGTCCAGACGCTGCTTGTACTGCGCGCGATCAACGGTGCGCAGACCGGCATCGATGCCCAGGCGACGCAGGTCTTCGATGTAGGGTTGCAGGATGCGTTCAAGGTTGGGGTTGACCAGCAGAATCTCGAACCGCAGCGGCTGCTTTTCAGCGTTGAGCAAACCGCGATCGGTCAGTGTCCAGCCTGCATCGGTCAGCAGCGTAAGGGCTTTGCGCAGCGTTTCGCGCGGGATGCCGCCGCTATCGGTCTTCGACGGCGTGAACGGCTGGGTGAACAGGCTGGCGGGCAGTTGATCGCGGTAAGGCGCCAGCAGCAGCCATTCGGCGCCGGTCGGCAGGCCCGTCGCGGAAAACTCGCTATTGGGGTAGTAGCTGGTCGAGCGGTCATACGCGCCGCTGAACAGCGTGCGGTTGGTCCATTCGAAGTTGAACAGCAGGCCCAGGGCTTCACGCACCCTGATATCGGCGAATGCGGCCCGCCGGGTGTTCATGAACAGGCCCTGGGTCTGGGTCGGTATCCGGTGCGGGATCTGCGCCTTGATCACCTCGCCGTTGGTGACGGCCGGAAAGTTGTAGCCCGTCGCCCAGTTTTTGGCTTGATGTTCGATGTAGATATCGAACTCGCCGGCTTTGAAGGCCTCGAACGCCACGTCGCTGTCGCGGTAGAACTCCACTTCGACGCGGTCGAAATTGTATTTGCCGCGATTGACCGCCAGGTCCTTGCCCCAGTAATCCTTGACGCGCTCGAACACCAGTTGGCGTCCAGGCTGGACACGGGTAATGCGATACGGGCCACTGCCCAGCGGCGGTTCGAAGGTGGTGGCCTTGAAATCGCGGTCTTTCCAGTAATGCTGGGGCAGTACCGGCATTTCGCCCAGGCGCAGGATCAGCAGCGGGTTGCCGGAGCGCTTGAAGACAAACCGGATGCGATGCCGGTTGAGAATGTCGACGCGCTGCACTTCCTGTAAAGCGGTGCGGTATTGGGGGTGACCGTCCTTGAGCAACGTCCGGTAGGAAAACGCCACGTCGTAGGCCGTGATCGGTTTGCCATCATGAAAGTGCGCCTGTGGACGGAGGTTGAACACCACCCAGCTACGGTTTTCGCTGTATTCCACCGACTGTGCGATCAGACCGTAGCTGGAGGTCGGTTCATCGCCGGACGGGTCGTACTGGCCGGTGCCTACCATCAACGGCTCGTTGAGCTCGTTGACGCCGTATTGCAGGAAATTCCCCGTTGAAATCGGGCTGCTGCCTTTGAAGGTGTAAGGGTTGAGCGTGTCGAATGTGCCAAATGCCATCATTCGCAAGGTGCCACCTTTCTGCGCCTCGGGATTGACCCAGTCGAAATGAGTGAAACTGGCCGGGTACTTGAGCACGCCAAACTGCGCATAACCATGGCTTTCGGTTATGGCTGCGTTGGCGCAGAAGCTCAAGGCCAGACTGACGATTAGCAGGAAGGGACGTATCACGATCCAGGCGACTTGGGCTTTCGGGTCGCTAACAGTAACAGCTTGTCCTTGCAGGAAAAAGACTACAGGCGAGGGCGTTGCAACGAGTGTGAGGGCCGCCCGCCCCGAGCTGATTCGAGGGCAAGCGGCCGACGTCATCAATGCGGCAGGTAGACGGTCAGGGTCTGACCGGGCTTGAGGGCCTGGCCGCTGCGTGGATTCCAGCGCTTGAGATGTTGCATCTCGACGTTGAAGCGCTTGGCAACCAGGTACATCGAGTCGCCTTTCTGAATCTTGTATTGCATGGACTTCTTGTCACCGTCCTTTGTGCTGGCGCTGGCAACGGCCTTGCTGCCGGTTTTGCTGGCACTCTTGCTGGTGGTGTCCTGCATGACCAGTGTCTGACCGACGCTGAGTTTTTTGCCGGACAGCTTGTTCCAGCGTTGCAGGTCTTCGACGTCAACCTTGTTGGCCTGAGCGATGGTGGTCAGGTTGTCGCCGCTGCGGACTTTGTAGCTGCGTGTACGTGATGGCTTGTCGTTGCTGGCCAGTGCTTCAAACACCGGCTGCGAGGTTTCCATGCCCGGTCTGACCGGAATGCTCAGTGACTGACCGACTTTCAGGCGATTGCCTGCCAGTTTGTTATTGCCCTTCAGCGAACTGACCGTGACCTGATAACGGCTGGCCAGACTTTCGAGCGTATCGCCTCGGCGCACCCGGTAAGGCTGCCAGGCGACCAGCTCTTCCTGTTTCATGGTCGACAGGCTGGCCGTCAGCAGTTGCGCCTTGGACGTCGGCACCAGCAGATGCTGAGGCCCGTCGATGGTCAGGCGCTTCTTGTAGGCCGGGTTGAGCTGGATCAGCTCGTCTTCGTCGATGTCGGCGGCGCTGGCGACCTTGGACAGATCAACGCGCTTGTTGAGCTCGACCACTTCGAAATAAGGCCGGTTGGCAATCGGATTGAGGTTGACGCCATACGCCTCTGGCGAAAGCACGACCTGTGACAGGGCCAGCAGCTTGGGCACATAGTCACGGGTTTCCTGCGGCAGCGGCAGGTTCCAGTAGTCGGTCGGCAGGTTGAGCTTGTCGTTGCGCTCGATCGCACGGCTGACCGTGCCTTCGCCCGCATTGTAAGCGGCCAGAGCCAGCAGCCAGTCGCCGTTGAACATGTCATGCAGACGGGTCAGGTAATCCAGTGCGGCAACGGTCGAGGCCTGAATGTCGCGTCGTCCGTCATAAAAACTGGTCTGCCGCAGGTTGAAGTAGCGGCCGGTAGAGGGGATGAACTGCCACAGGCCAACGGCCTGGCTGCGGGACACCGCCATCGGGTTGTAGGCGCTTTCGATCACCGGGAGCAGGGCCAGCTCCAGCGGCATGTTGCGTTCTTCAAGGCGCTCGACGATGTAATGCATGTACAGGCTGCCGCGCTCGCCAGCGTTTTCCAGAAAGGAAGGGTTGTTGGCGAACCACAGACGCTGCTGGTCGATACGTGGGTTTTGATCGTTGCCTTGCTGCAATTGAAAGCCCTGGCGCATGCGCTCCCAGACATCCTGGGGCGGCGCCAGCGGGGTCGTGGGCTTGTGGGTCAGGAAAATCGGTTTTTGCTTGATTCCGGCGGCCAGGTTCTGCGTGCGGTGACTGCTGGCAGAGTCGACACTGGCGGTGCTCTGGCAACCGGCCAGAAGCGCACTCGCGGTGACGGCCATGGCCTGAGCCAACCGAGTCAATGCGTCCGGATGTGAAGGCTTGCTGATAGATGACGACATTGTTCGGGGGGTACATCCAGACGAAAATGTCGGGCGATTCTAGGAAGCAGCCCGCCGCTGGTCAACCATTCAGAATTTTATTGCGGTTTCACGGTCACTTCAGAACTTATCTTTCCAGGCCCTCAAGCAAGCAAAGACCGCACTCTGCGAGGTGTTTTGCGCGCCGTTCCGTTCGTCCGCTTTTTCTTTAACGGATGTTTCGTGGGTGCGCAGGAACGGGTTCGTGCGTTTTTCCAGGCCCAGCGTGGACGGCAGGCTGATGCGGTTTTCGGCACGCAGGCGGGTGACTTCCGCCAGGCGTTCGGCGATGTCCCGGTTGTCCGGTTCGACCGTCCGAGCAAAGCGCAGGTTGCTCAGTGTGTACTCGTGAGCGCAGTAGATCGACGTGCTGTCCGGCAACCCGGCCAGGCGTTGCAGCGAGTCGTGCATCTGCTGCGGTGTGCCTTCGAACAGGCGTCCGCAGCCCGCGGCAAACAGGGTGTCGCCGCTGAACAGCAGCGGTGTCGTGGCGTCTTCATGATAGAACGCAATGTGGCCCAGCGTATGGCCGGGCACGGCATGGACCACAAACTCGAGCCCGAGCACGTTCAGCCGGTCATGGTCGGCCAGTTCCACGTCGCGTGCCGGAATGTTTTCCGTGGCCGGGCCATGCACACGTGCCTGAGTGACCTGCTTGAGCTGCACCACGCCACCGACGTGGTCGTTATGGTGATGAGTGATCAGGATGTCGCTGAGCCGATACTCCGGATGCTGCGCCAGCCAGTCCAGGACCGGTTGCGCGTCGCCCGGATCGACCACCGCGCAGCGCTGGCTCGAAAGGTCTTGTAACAACCATATGTAGTTGTCATTGAAAGCGGGAAGGGCGTGTATCTGTATCATGGCGCAGTTCGCATAGCGGCGGACAATGGTGCATCTTAGAGTCAGTTGCCGCTGTAGGCGAGCACCTCTGGAGGAGAACTCATGACCGATGAAGCGTTCGCTCAGGCTGATCCTGAGTGGCTTGCATTGATCCGCGCTGCCCGTGAATGGCTTTCAGGGCCATTGGGACAGCTTCTGCTAGAAGAGGAGCGACGGGTGCTCGACGAGGAACTCGGGCGTTATTTCGGCGGCTATCTGGTGCATTACGGACCGTCGGCGGAGACGCCGCCGGTCGCGCCGCAGGTACAGCGCAACGTCAGGCTCGGCGCACCGCTGCCGGGTGTCGAGATTGTCTGTGAAGAACAGGCCTGGCCCTTGAGCGAGCACGCGGCCGATGTGGTGGTGTTGCAGCACGGCCTGGATTTCTGTTTGTCGCCCCACGGCCTGCTGCGTGAAGCCGCCAGCAGCGTGCGCCCCGGTGGGCATTTGCTGATCATCGGGATCAACCCCTGGAGCACCTGGGGAGTGCGGCACGTTTTTGCGCGTGACGCGCTGCGCAAGGCCCGCTGCATTTCGCCTTCGCGGGTTGCCGACTGGCTGAATCTGCTGGGCTTCGCGCTGGAGAAACGGCGCTTCGGATGCTATCGTCCGCCCCTTGCTTCAGCAGCATGGCAGTCACGCCTGGCAGGCCTCGAAAGCCTCGGCGACGGACGTCGGAGCCCCGGCGGCGGCTTCTATCTTCTGGTTGCGCGCAAGCTGGTGGTGGGGCTGCGGCCCGTGCGTCAGGTGCGCCGCGACCCGATCGGCAAACTGATTCCCATGCCGATGGCCAAGGTCAGTCGCAACGCTCTGGATCCGGAGCCCTGACGATAGAGCGCAAGCCCCGACGGCTGCGCGTGTCCTGTAACGAAGCCCATCATTGTGGAAAAGACTGTAATGAGTGATAGCGTTGAACTCTTCACCGACGGCGCCTGCAAAGGCAATCCTGGTCCCGGCGGCTGGGGAGCCTTGCTGGTCTGCAAAGGGGTCGAGAAAGAACTGTGGGGTGGCGAAGCCAATACCACCAACAACCGTATGGAGCTGACCGGCGCCATTCGCGGGCTCGAAGAACTCAAGCGTCCCTGTGAAGTCACGCTGGTCACCGACTCGCAATACGTCATGAAAGGCATCACCGAATGGATGCCCAACTGGAAGAAGCGCGGCTGGAAAACGGCCGCCAAGGAGCCGGTCAAGAACGCCGACCTCTGGCAATTGCTGGATGAGCAGGTCAGCCGTCATACCGTCAAATGGCAGTGGGTGCGCGGTCACATCGGCCACCCCGGCAACGAGCGTGCCGATCAGTTGGCCAACCGTGGTGTCGATGAAGTGCGCGGCATCAAACACGGCTGATCCCCGTCGGGGTTGCAGGCTTGCAGTGGCTGCGACGTGCTAAGATCGCGGCCTGTAGATGAGGCAAGAGTCAATGGCAGTGCAAAACCTGGATAACAGATCGATCGTACTCGATACCGAGACCACCGGTATGCCGGTCACCGATGGCCACCGCATCATCGAGATCGGTTGTGTCGAGTTGATCGGCCGCCGCCTGACCGGGCGGCATTTTCACGTGTATCTGCAACCCGACCGTGAAAGTGACGAAGGCGCAATCGGCGTTCACGGTATCACCAATGAGTTTCTGGTCGGCAAGCCCCGGTTTGCCGAAGTCGCCGATGAGTTCTTCGAGTTCATCAAAGGCGCGCAGCTGATCATTCATAACGCGGCGTTCGACGTTGGCTTCATCAACAACGAATTCGCGTTGATGGGTGCGCAGGACAAGGCAGACATCACCCGCCACTGCTCGATTCTCGACACCCTGATGATGGCCCGCGAGCGTCATCCAGGTCAGCGCAACAGCCTCGATGCGCTGTGCAAACGCTACGGCGTCGACAACTCGGGCCGCGAACTGCACGGCGCGTTGCTCGACTCCGAGATTCTGGCGGAAGTCTATCTGGCCATGACGGGCGGGCAGACCAGCCTGTCGCTGGCCGGCAATGCCTCTGACGGTAACGGTTCGGGCGAGGGCGGCAGCAGTCGTGGCAGTGAAATTCGCCGGTTGCCGGCGGATCGCCTGCCTTGCCGCGTCATTCGTGCCAGTGAAAGTGAACTGGCCGAGCACGAAGTGCGTATGAACACGATCGCCAAGGCTAGCGGGGCACCTGCGCTATGGGTTCAGATGCTGGAAGCCGAGGCGCAGGCCTCTTCCTGACGGTAATCGGCGAGTGTTGACATGAACCTGGCAAATCCTGCCTTGAGCATCCGGGTGGCAGACGAGTGCTTCGAGGACTACATCCTCAACAGCGAATTCACCTTCACGGTGTCCGGCTTTGCCCAGGCGCGGATCGGTGAAAGTGTCGAGTCGTGGCAGGTCGAACCGGTCGAGCCGTACCGCAAGAACTACGGCATCGACTCTCAGGAGTTCGCCGATCATCGCGATGCGGCGTCCAGCTCGGTCATGGTGGCCTGGCTGGACGGACGTGCGGTCGGGCACATCGTCATGAGCACGCACTGGAGCGGCTTTGCCTATATTGATGAACTGGCCGTGGATGAGTCGGCGCGGCGCCATGGTGTGGCCCGATCGCTGCTCGATGTGGCGCAGTTCTGGAGTCGCAAGCGCAATCTGCCCGGTATCGTTCTGGAAACCCAGAACAACAACCTGGCGGCCTGTCGTTTATACGAACGTTGCGGCTACGTGGTAGGCGGGGTGGACCACATGCGCTATCGAGGCATTGATCCACACACTCGTGAAACCGCTATCTTCTGGTACCTGATCTTTCCCGCTGCATGATGCGGGCGGGCCCAAGACAAGGAAAGCATTGATTACCCGGGAATACGGGTCATCTGCACGCCGGACCCGACCAACTCGAAACTGTCCCCACCCAGATGCCTGACCCGGTCACCGATCGCCAATCTGTAGGTGATCACCGGCTGACCGCTCTGTGCCTCATCCGGCTGCGATTCCTGGAACTCATGCACCGGGTAGACGCGACCTTCGACGTCTCTGGCATGAAATTGTCCGACGAGAACTGAAGCCATTTGCTCACTAACCTCTGAAACTGAATATAACTGCTGGTTTACAAAACTATCGAGGTTTGTAGACCACTGATCTATAGGGGAGTTTGCCCGAAGCGAAAAAATAATCGGGGCTGCGGGATAGTACTCGGGAATTGACCGGAGCGGGGGGCGTCTAAACCTTGCTTCTGTTCCCCACCCAACTTTCCCTTGAATCAGAGGACGATATTTTCATGAGCCAGGTTCATACCATTGCCGTATTGGTCGGCAGTCTGCGAAAAGACTCCATCAACCGCAAGATCGCGCTTGCTCTGGCAGATCTGGCACCTGCCAGCCTGAAATTGAACATCGTCGAGATCGGCGACTTGCCGCTGTACAACGAAGATATCGACGGCGCCTCACCGCCGCCAGCGTATAGCACCTTTCGCGAGCAGCTTGGCGCGGCCGACGGCGTCTTGTTTATCACCCCGGAATATAACCGCTCGGTACCGGGTGCATTGAAGAACGCCATCGATGTGGGCTCGCGTCCGTATGGCAAGAGCGCCTTCAGTGGCAAGCCGGGCGCTGTGATCAGTGCTTCGCCAGGCGCTGTCGGCGGCTTTGGTGCCAACCATCACTTGCGTCAGTCACTGGTGTTTCTGGACGTGTTGTGTCTGCAACAGCCTGAAGCCTATCTGGGCGGTGCCGGGAGCTTTTTCGACGAGGCTGGTGTGCTGTCCGAGAAAACCCGACCGTTTTTACAGACCTTCATCGACGCGTTCGCCGCCTGGGTCGAAAAGAACGCCCGGGTAGCGGCCAACTGAGCCGATACTGCTAAGCTGCTTTATGTAACGCAGTTGCCGCAGGTTATCGCAATAAGCTGTTTCCTTTTGTCCTCACCCATGCGCTCAGGTTTCGTGTGCAGTGAGGCTGGACCAAGGGAAACAGCAAATGTCAGACACACCTCCGTATTTTTTCAGCGACACCCTGCGTGCGCGCTTTGCCCTGGATATTCAGGACGCCGTCGAGCAGACGCGCATCAGTCTCAGTCAGGGCCAGTGGCTGCTTGGCTTGACGAGCGAACCTGCTACTCCAGATTTCTCAGCGCCAAAGCCTGAGGTCTACAGGCTGGTCACGAGCGATGGTTCGGCGGTCAATGCCGAACTGGCGGGCGCCTTGCTGTTCAGCAGTCAGGATGCAGGCGACACAGCGGTCTTTTTAAGCACTCTGACGTTCGGAATCGAGCGATTCGAGCAGCGCGCTGCGTTGCTCGCCGTCCTGCAACAGCGGTTCGATGAAATCGGTACTCAGGTCACGATCAATGCCGAGCTGGTGGAGGGGCCCCTGTTCGAAGCGCGAACCCTCTCGATCATGCGCCAACAGGCCGGGCATCTTGAGGGCCTCTGGTCACAGTTGCATGACCTTCCTGATCTGCGGATGGCAGCGGGCGTGGCTTTTCAGGCGGGTCTGACCCGGCGAGGGGCGGGAGAGGGCATTGATGTCTTCAGCCATCTTCTGCAAATCGTCGACAGCAGGCCGCTCACTGATCGGGTACTGACAGCCGTCGTGGGCGCCCAGTATCTGGCGGATTCGGCGCTGGATGCAATCGTTTCCGAGCGCTTGCCGCCCGGCCTTTTCCATCAGTTCATGGATCATGAGGGCCGCGAGCTGGCTGATGCGGAGGCCAGCCTGTTCCGGCAAGCACTGAGCGGTGCAGTCAGCGACATCGGTACTGTTTACGAACTGTTACTGGCGGACTACTGGACGTCGGCGCAGGCGGATGGCCGGACCCGGCGTGAATCGGTGATTTATGCGCTGGCCGAGTGTTTTCGTCAACATTTGCTGGCCAGCCGTGCAGACGGCTCGCTTGGCGATGCCGAATACCATCGCCTGCTTGACCTGTTGCCCTCGCATCGAGTCGCAAGCGATCCACAATCGATCAGGGGGCGACGGTTGTCAGCAATCGTAGCCGGTCAGGAACCCGTCAAGCTGGTCGGGCTTTTGTTGATCGACTTCCCGGCAGATGCGTCGTCTGGCATGTACCTGTATTCATCCCTTTCAGGTCTCAGTCATTTTGACGGTTCGGAGCAGTTGGTGGCCTTTCTGGCCAGTGACCCTGATCGCGCCGCGCTACTGTTTTACTCATCGTTGAACGATCACGTCACCGTCAGAACGCCAGGCAGTGTCGAGCTGTATCAAGAGCTGACCACGGCAGATTTTTTCAGCGAGTGCATGGATTCGCTGATTGCGCTGCAGCAACGCAATTTGCGCCATGTGCTGGGGCTACCTGCCATCGGTTTCGAAAAGACACCGGTGCGCATTGATGACGCCCTGGATATACGGGCTTATCTGGATGGTCGGCTGTTGAGCCTGCAAGACCCGGGGCGCTGGCGTTCTTCGCCGGTCGCCTTCGATCAGCTCTGGGGCGCATCCGCCGCAGCGGCGCAAAGTGCGGTGCGCATCAGCCACGAGGCGTCCGATACCTGGCTTGGCAAACTGAAAAAAATCGAAACGTTACTGGCGCGTCAGGATGCTTTGCACGTTGGGGTGGACGGCTGCATGCTGCACGCGCTGAACCGCTATCTGGCACAAGTTGACGGACCGCGCCTGGATGCTCAGGCGCTTTGGGTTACCGGGACCGCTGGCGATGAACAGCCATTGCCTCTGCTGTCAGTTGCACTCGAGCGGGCCTGTGGTCATGTGCAGACAGCGCGTTCTACCGGGCAGGTGCTTGAAGGGCTGGCAGCACCGATGTCAGACCGACCGGTGCGGCGTTTGCCTGTGTCTTTGCTCGAACAGATACTCACCTGTGTACTGACGGACTTTCCAGCGCGTTTCGAGCGGCAAGTGGGTGAGTTTTTCGTAAAATCGAGCCGCTATATGAACATGGCGGTGCACCCAGGCGTGTTATGCAGTCTGATCCGCGAGTACGCATTGCGTCTCGAGCTGCTGATGGAACAGCGCATCGCCACGTTGCCGGAGTCGACGCTGCAGAGCGTTCAGCAAGTGCTCGACAGGCCGCTGCGATCCATGCGTGCTGCGCTCGGCGAAGCGCGCGTGGAAGCCTATACCCTGTCGATCAGTTACGACGCGCACATGCCTTCCATCATGTTGCCCAACACCTTCGTGGTGGGCGGCCCGCTCGATCCGGTCCTGTGGTCGTTGGGCCGAGGCCTGACGCTGTTCGAAAACGTCGCGACGCTTGAGCAATATGTTCTTTCTCATTTGCTCGGCAGCACGGAAGGCGCACCACTGTCCGGCCTTCTGACCCCTGCGGACCAACAGGCGCTGCTCGCTTATTTCGGGCGAGTTCAAGCGCCGGAGGTCAAGCTGACCCTGCAGCGGATCGACGGGCATTTCATCAAGGCCTTGCAGCATCAGGAAGTCGAGCGTCAACAGCTTACCGCCGCTGACCTTTACCGGCAGGCAGTGACCTGGCAGTTGCCATCGAGCACTTTCACTTATCTGCTAAGTGCCGCCGAGCGCGACGACCGCAACCGTCAGGCGTTGAGCAATCTGGGTGTTGCCATTCAGTTCATTATCTACAAGGCGGTGGTACCCGTCTGGATCAGCGAGGCGCCGATGCTCGATCAGGTTTCTCTCGTCGAGGCCATGCGTCGGTTCTATGTCATCTGTGTCGGTAGAAAGGACTTTCTATTCGATATCCCCGGCCTTTACGAGTACTCGCTGGCACAACTGATCGCCCGCCTCAAAGCGGACTTTCCCGAGCAATACCTTGACCCCGAAGCGATCCAGGTCACGCTGACCCATTATGTTCCCGTGCCTGTCGCCCCGGGCCAGGTGCCTGCGTCGATACCTGCGGCGACTCAAAGAATCAATGAAAATCTGGTCGAGTTTGCGGCGAAGCGCTTCATGTCCAGGCAAGACGGCGTCATTTCACTGGCTTCTGCGGACGGTCGGCCCCTGCCTGCAACGCTGACACCGCTCTACATCCGCAGCCTGGCCGAGTCGCTGGATGTCGCCGCAGGTTATCGGGTGTTGCTGACGTCGGCGCTGGCGCAGACCTCCCCGACCTATCTTGAGCGCAAGCAGCTGTTCACCGAACAGATGCCAGCGCTGGACACCTTGCGGGCACTGGTCCTCAAGCTCAGGAACGAGCTGTCCGATCAGGCCTACCGTTTCATCGAAGGCGTACTGAATATGCCCGATGGAGTCGCACGTCTTCCGGTTCAGGGAGTGAAGGTGGTGCTCAGTCCGTTGCAACTGCTCCCGGCCACGCAAGGCTGGGCCCCGGCCGTGGTGGCGAACACTTACCTGATCGGACCTGCCGAGCCATACGTTGGCCCATGGATACTCTACACGCTGATGCATGACGAGTTTGTTTTCAGGGAATACCCGCATCAGGCCGCGTTGCTTGAAGACATTCGAACCTCCGTCAGTCTTCAGGCCTTCATTCTCAGTCGGATCGATCCCGAGGTTCGTAAGATCTATGACAACGGTGGGTTCGTGGAGCCGCACGTGCCGTTCAGCGTCGAGTCTTCGTTCGACGTGCCCTGGGAGAGACCTCCGTCGGTCAGCCTGAGTGTCGAGGCTTTTGAGGGCAATGCTACCGAGTTGCTGTTCAACGGCGCTTTGGATGCGTTGAAGCTGGAGGTTCGGCAGCAGAGTGTCACCAATGCCGAGCACCGACGCAGCGCCTCGCAATACCTGTTCAGCATGGGCGCCGAGCAGATCATGACACTCATGCCGGGGCGGCTGGGTGTGCTTATCGGAGTATGGCAAAGCCAGACGTTATTGAACTCGTCGGCGGTGTCGGCCGGGGAACAACGTTGGGGCAAGGCGTTTTCAGAGTTCATGGCGGCGCTGAGCGTAATGATTTCCGCCCGGCAAAACCCGCGTGCGCTGGTCGCCCAACTGGATGAGGAGGTGGGTACGCTGGCGGAAGAGGCTGCGTCTGATGACTCGGATGAAAATAACCCGTCACCGCTGGAGTTTTCATGGGGCAACAGTTCGCTGAGTCAGCAGGTACGGGCCCGGTTGCGCGAGTTCGAATTCCACACTGTCGCGCTGAACACACTGTCGCGCGATGAGTTGATGAATACCTACAACGATCTGGTGACCGGTAGCACCTATGCCGCTGTTGAGGGCAAAGTGTATGAGTTGCGCTCTGATGCGGAAGGCTGGTTCATCGTTGCTCATGGCAAAACCGGACCGTCTGTGCGCCTTGACGAAAACCAGCGCTGGAGACTCGATATTCATAGCGGGCTGAAGGGCGGCGGCGGGATGGTCACCCGCTTGTACCGCGATATCGTGGATGACGATGTCGATGAAGCAATGGTCGTCAATGCCAGAGGGATGTCAGAGATTCGCCGTATCTACCGGGAAATGGCGCAGTCGATCGAAGAGGCGCACGCTCAGGCGCAGCGCTATCTGGAAAACTGCCTGGCCAATCTTGCCCTTCGCTCGCCCGAAGGCGCGGTCGACGCACGGGTGGAGCGCATTCTTGCTGAATTTTTCAGCGAAAAGACACCGGATCAGACTGTGTGAAAACCTAGCAATCTGCGCAGCGCTCAAAGAAAATGCTCCGTATCGAAAGATACAGAGCATTTTTCGTTATGGCCTACATCCAAGGTGAGTCCCGCAGCCAGACCAGCCTATTCCCGGTCTCGCTGGAAGAGTTGATCCCCGAGGATCACCTCGTTCGTGTCATTGACCTGTACGTTGCCAGGCTCGATCTGGTGCAACTGGGCTTCGATAAAGCGATTCCAAAAAGCACGGGGCGCCCTGCTTATGATCCCGCCGATCAGCTAAAACTCTACCTCTACGGCTATTTTCAGCGGATTCGCTCATCGCGACGTCTTGAAGCCGAGTGTCAGCGCAACATCGAAGTGATGTGGCTGATCAACCGGCTCAAGCCCGACTTCAAGACCATCGCCGATTTTCGCAAGAACAATAAACCCGCCTTCATCGCGACCTGCCGTGCTTTCGTTCGGTTTTGTCGCACGGCAGGCTTGATCGCCGGTGAGTTGGTGGCCATCGACGGCAGCAAGTTTCAGGCGGTCGCATCCTCACGGCGTCATGTGAATTTGAAGCAGCTCAAGCGCCAGGAAGAAAAACTGGATAAGCGCATCGCTCAGTATCTGGCCGAGCTGGATGAGGCCGACAAGGCTGAAACCACAGATTCAATTGATCGCAGCGCAATCAAGGTAGCCCTGGCACAGCTTGAGGCTCGACAACAGGATAATCAGAGTTGCCAGGCACTGATGCGTTCGATGGGCATCGAGCAGTTCAACACCCATGAAAGCGATGCCCGAATGATGCGCACGGCCAAAGGGCCACGTGTGGCCTACAACGTGCAAACCGTCGTGGACGCCGAGCATTGCCTGATTTTGCATCATGAGGTCACCCAAGATGGCGATGACCGAAAGCAACTGGAGCCGATGGCCAAGGCCGCCAAAGCAGAGTTACAGCAAGATGATCTGACGGTCACTGCCGATGCCGGCTACTCCAATGGCAAGCAGTTTCAGGCCTGCGAGGATGCTTCGATTACGGCCTATGTACCGCCCAATCGTTCGAAAAACCCTGGCAGTCAGGAAGAGCAGCTCTTTGAGCGAAAAGACTTTATCTATGAGACCGGACACGATCGTTTCCAGTGTCCGGCAGGCAAATGGTTAACGCTAAAACAGCACAACAAAGGTGATCGGATCTATCAGGCTGAGGTCGATGACTGCGCCAACTGCGCGCTGAAAACGCAATGCACTCGAGCCCGGCGCCGTTATGTCTCACGACATGCCCATGAAGAGGCTTTCGAGCGGATGGAGCAAAGAATGCAGGCGCATCCTGAGATGATGGCCAACCGAAGATCCATCGTTGAGCACCCCTTCGGCAACCTCAAGCAATGGCTATTTGGTAATGGCCGTTTCTTGCTGCGACAACTGGAGGGTACAAAAGCTGAAATGGCCTTGGCGGTGAATGCCTATAACCTGAAACGAGCGATTAAAGTGCTCGGTGTGCGCCATCTGATGGCTTTGATGGGCTGAGCGGACATTTTTTTCGTCTGCGCCAATACAAAAAAAACGCCCCGAACAAGTCGGGGCGTTTGCTTGGGCCTTCATCAGTGTGTTTTCACACAGTCTGGGATGTCGGTCTTTACGAAATGACCAGAACACCAGTCACCGACGTCTATCAGGCGCTAATGGACCCGTCTCTGTCACCGATAGACTCGCCGCGCTATGTCGTGGGAATCAATCGGATTGGCCATGAGTCGACCAGCGGTTTTGTCATCCCGGCTGACCCCCACCAGAGGATTTTCCTGACCGAACTGTTCTTCCACGCCCCGGAGTATCGATTCAAGATCAGTGCGATGCGCTCGGGTGAATTCAGGTTCGGCAGCCATTATCGCGCCGCCATCCTGCTTCATGAGCTGTCTCATCTCGCGCTCGACACCGCTGATATTGCCTATGTCGACTCTCAGGCGCCGTATCTGGACCTGCTGGATGACGCATCGGAGCATCGCAAAAAGCTCATAAGCCAGCAGGTGACGCTCCAGCAGAAAACCTTGTCCTACAACACCGATCGCAGCCAGTTGTTCAGCAAGCTCGAAGATGGAGAGATTCGTGATCTGCGAAGGAGGGATGGCGATGGCAAGCAGTCGATTCTGCGCGTTACCGGCAAGCCGACACTGGATCAGGCCAAGGACGTGTTTTATTCCGACGTGCAGAAACGAGCGAAAATCATGCTCAAAAACGCCGATTCACTGACGTTGCTGGTTACGTTGCTGGGGCGAGTTCGATTCATGCGACGCTGAAAGCGTACCCCGGCGACAGACGTCGTCGGGGTGATCGCGCTTCATACCAGATAGTGGCGCAGTTCGCGGGCAATCAACAGGCGCTGGATTTCGCTGGAACCCTCGTATATCTGAGTAATACGGGCATCGCGGTAATAGCGTTCGACGGGGTAATCCTCCAGATAGCCATAGCCGCCATGAATCTGGATCGCCTTGGAGCACACCCATTCAGCCATCTCTGAAGCGAACAGTTTGGCCTGGGAGGCTTCCGACAGGCACGGCTGCCCGGCGCTGCGCAGACGCGCGGCGTGCAGGGTCAGCAGTCGGGCGGCATTGATCCGGGTGTGCATGTCGGCCAGCAGGTTGGCAATGCTCTGGTGCTCGATGATCGGCTTGTCGAACTGCACGCGTTCCCGCGCATAGGCCAGCGCCGCTTCAAAGGCGGCACGCGCGATGCCTAGCGCCTGAGCGGCGATGCCGATGCGGCCGCCTTCCAGGTTGGAAAGGGCGATGGACAGCCCTTTGCCGCGCTCGCCCAGCAGGTTGGCTGCAGGAATACGGCAGTCATTGAGCGTCACCGCACAGGTGTCAGACGCCCGAATGCCCATTTTGTGTTCGCTGCGGTCGACGGTGAAACCGGGGTTTTCAGTGGGCACCAGAAACGTGGAAAGGCCCTTTTTGCCCAGTTGAGGATCGGTCACGGCAAACACAATCGCCAATTCGGCGCGTTTGCCATTGCTGACGAACTGCTTGGCGCCATTGATGACCCATTCATCGCCCTGCAACTCGGCGCGCGTGCGCAGATTATGCGCTTCGGAGCCCGCATGCGGTTCAGTCAGGCAGAAGCAGCCGATTGCCCGACCGCTCGCGAGTTTTTCCAGCCAGGTGTGTTTCTGCTCGTCGGTCCCGAAGTTGAGGATCGGCCCGCAGCCCACCGAACTGTGCACGCTCATCAGCGTGCCGGTGGCGGCGTCGGCGGCGGAAATTTCCTCGACCGCCAGTGCGTAGGCCACGTAGTCGATATACGTGCCGCCCCATTGTTCCGGGACGACCATGCCCAGCAGGCCCAGTTCGCCGAGCTTTGCCACCAGCGCGTCGTCGATCCAGCCAGCCTTTTCCCAGGCCTGCGCGTGCGGGGCGATTTCGTTACGGGCAAACTCGCGCGCCATGTCACGAATCATGACCTGCTCTTCACTCAGTTCCAGATCGTGCATGGCTCAACCCTCCATGCCGCTGAAGAAACTGTCGACGTGCGCGGCACTGACGTCCTGCGCGCTGCGATGCTTCCATTGCGGCTTCTTGTCTTTATCGATAATCAGGGCCCGTATGCCTTCGATCAGGTCTCCGCGCTCGAACCACTGGCGGTCGAGATGCAGTTCCATGGCGAAACAGGCCTGTAGCGGCAGATGACGCCCGCGGCGCAGCATCTCCAAAGTGACTGCCATGGCCAGTGGCGAGTGCTTTTGCATGCGGGAGGCGGTGTCCAGCGCCCACTGGCGGGTGTCGCCGATGGCTACTTCCTGCAATTGTTCGAGTATGCCGGGGATGTCCCGTCGGCCGAAGAAATGATCGATGGCCGAACGCAGGGCTTCCAGCGGCGGCTCAGGCAGGCGCTGGGTCGCCAGTTTGGCCAGTGCGCCTTGCAGGTCCTTGAGGGGAGTCGATTTCCATTTCAGATGATCGAGCATGTGGTCAAGCCGCGGCAGTTGCTCGCTGTTGGTCGACCAGTTGGCCAGACCGCAATACAGCGCGTCGGCCGCGCCGATCTGTGATCCGGTGACGCCTAGCCACGTGCCGAGTTCGCCGGGCAGTCGCGACAGGAAATAACTGCCGCCCACGTCCGGAAAATAACCGATGGCGACTTCGGGCATGCCGATACGGCTGCGTTCGGTGACCAGACGCAGGTCCGCGCCCTGAACCAGCCCCATGCCGCCGCCGAGCACCAGGCCGTCCATCAACGCCAGAACCGGCTTGCGGTAGCGGTGAATGCTCAGGTCGAGCGCGTATTCTTCGGCAAAGAAAGTGTAATGCAGGTCCTGACCACTCTGGTGGCCTTCATACAGCGAGCGGATGTCGCCCCCGGCACAGAACGCCTTGTCGCCCGCGCCACGCAAAACCACTGCGTAGACCGACGGATCATCAGCCCAGCTGTCGAGCTGGCGTTGCAGCGTGCGAACCATGTCCAGATCGATGGCGTTCAAGCCTTCGGGGCGATTCAGGGTCAAATGGCCGATGTGATTGCGCACCTCGATAGCCACTGCATTACGGCTGGTGGGCTGCCGGACCGAGCGGGCGGATGAAACCTGTGAACTCATTCTGAACTCCTTGTTCGATTGCGCTTTCTTCTTGTTCTGGCGTTTGTCGCAGTGTCGCGGCATCGCAGCAGATCCTAGCAGCGCAAATGTGCAAAGCAAAACTGCGTTTAAGCATAACCAGAAGTTTCAAATAGCCATCATTTTTCAATGTTCGCCGACTGTATACGCGCTTGCACAGGAATCATTGCGAGCGGATGAGTATTCTCATGCTTGGCAGTGTCACACGAGGGCATTCCACAGGTCCTGACCATGCCAGACTTCTTCCATGAACGCGCTTCATGAGCGATAAATACGCGCCACGCGAATGGGCGGCCCACGAGCGCCCGACCATGCCGGGCTCGCCGTCGACGCCGCTGCATTCCACTGCGCTGCGCTGGGCGTTTGCGCTAGTCGGGGTGATCGTCGCGTTGACCGGCGGCCTCGGCAACGCGCTGGTCATCGCCAACCTGCCTTATCTGCAAGGTGCGCTGGGTGCGACGTCGCAGGACATCGCCTGGCTACCGGCCGCCTATATCATGACCAATGTGTCGATGAACCTCTTGCTGGTGAAGTTTCGTCAGCAATTCGGCTTGCGCGCGTTCACCGAGCTGTTTCTGGTGCTTTATTCGCTGGTGACGCTGGCGCATTTGTTCGTTAATGACATCGATTCAGCCATCGCCGTGCGGGCCGCGCATGGCATGGTTGGCGCTGCGCTCAGTACGCTGGGGCTGTATTACATGATTCAGGCCTTTCCGCAGAAATGGCGGCTCAAGGCATTGGTGCTCGGGCTGGGCACCGCTCAATTGGCCACGCCGCTGGCCCGACTGGTGTCCGAGGATCTGCTGCAAATTGCCCAGTGGCGGGGCCTTTACCTGTTTGAACTGGGGATGGCGCTGCTCTCGCTGGGTTGCGTGCTGCTCTTGAAATTGCCGCCAGGTGATCGCTTCAAGGCGTTCGAGAAGCTGGATTTTCGGACCTTCGGACTGCTGGCATCCGGTTTTGCGTTGCTCTGCGCGGTCTTGTCGCTGGGGCGTATCGAGTGGTGGCTGGAGGCGCCGTGGATCGGCATCGCCTCGGCGGCGTCGATTGCGCTGATCTGCGCCGGGCTGGCCATCGAACACAACCGCAGCAACCCTTTGCTGATCACTCGCTGGCTGGGCAGCGGGGCGATCCTGCGCCTCGGGTTGGCGGTCATCCTCTTTCGCGTAGTGCTGTCCGAACAGTCGGTAGGTGCCGTCGGGTTTCTGCAGGCGCTGAACATGGGCAGTCAGCAACTGCATACGCTGTATCTGGTGATGTTGCTGGGCAGCGTTGCAGGCCTGGCGGTCAGTGCGCTGACCATCAATCCCGCGCACCTGATCAAGCCGCTGTTGATTGCACTGGCAATGATGGCGGTGGGTGCCTGGATGGACAGCCACTCGACCAACCTGACACGGCAATCGAACATGTACCTCAGCCAGTTTCTGCTGGCCTTTGGCGGAACGTTTTTCCTCGGGCCGACGCTGGTGCTGGGCATCAGTGGGGTGCTGGCCAACCCGCGCAACATGGTGAGTTTCTCTGTGCTGTTCGGGATCGCTCAGAACATCGGCGGCCTGATCGGGTCTGCTGCACTGGGCACCTTTCAGGTCGTGCGCGAAAAATTTCATTCCAGCCACATCGTCGAGCACCTGACGCTGATCGACCCGTTGGTGCAGGCTCGGCTGCAAAGCTACAGCGCCAGTTACGGCTCAGTCATCGCCGACCCGACACTGCGCAACAGTCAGGGGATCCGCGCGATGGCCGCGGCGGCGACACGGGAAGCCAATGTGCTGGCCTATAACGACGTGTTCATGCTGATTGCGTTGATTGCCGTGCTGACCATGATCTGGATTTCACTGCGCATGCTGTGGCTGAAAATGACCACCCAACATCAGGCGCTGGCCCTGGTTGCACCTGCCGCTGCGCCTTCCGTACCCCATTCCGGCGTTAGATCTTCATGACTGAATCCACTACCCCCGACACTGAAGCACCTCGCAGCTCGTCTTCACCGGCCCCGGCACCGTTGAAGTCGCCGGTCACCAGCCGACCGCGCTCGGCGCGCAAGCGCATCGTCTCCTCGGTGATTTTCGGGGCTGTTGCGCTGGTCGGTGTGCTGGTGGTGCTGTACGCATGGCAATTGCCGCCCTTTGGCAGCCCGATCGAGAGCACTGAAAACGCCCAGGTGAAAGGCCAGACCACACTGATCGGCCCGCAACTCAGTGGTTATGTCTATGACGTGCCGGTGCAGGACTTCCAGTTCGTCAAGGCAGGCGACTTGCTGGTCCGTCTGGATGACCGCATCTATCGCCAGCGCCTGGATCAGGCCGAGGCGCAACTGGCGGTGCAAAAGGCCTCGCTGGCCAATAACCTGCAACAGCGTCGCAGCGCCGAGGCGACGATCGGTCAGCGTCAGGCCGAGTTGCAGAACAGCATGGCGCAGAGCCGCAAGAGCGCCGCCGACCTGCGTCGTAACAAGGCGCTGGTGACCGATGGCTCGGTGTCCAAAAGCGAGCTGGACGTGACCGAAGCTGCCGATGCCCAGGCCAACGCGGCGGTTGCACAAGCCAAAGCGGTATTGCTGATCGCCCGTGAGGACCTGCAAACGGTGATCGTCAATCGCGGCTCGCTGGAAGCGTCGGTCGCCAATGCGCAAGCGGCTTTCGAACTGGCACGCATCGACCTGGACAACACCCGCATCGTCGCGCCGCGTGACGGGCAGCTGGGGCAAATCGGCGTGCGTCTGGGCGCCTACGTCAATTCCGGTGCGCAACTGATGGCGCTGGTGCCGGAGCAACGCTGGATCGTCGCCAACATGAAAGAAACCCAAATGGCCAACGTTCGCCTCGGCCAGCCAGTGAGTTTCACCGTGGACGCGCTGGACGGTCGCGAAATGCACGGTCATGTACAAAGGATATCGCCTGCTGCGGGCTCGGAGTTCAGCCTGCTGCCCGCCGACAACGCGACCGGCAACTTCGTGAAAATCTCCCAGCGCATCCCGGTGCGCATCGTCGTCGACGCCGACAAGCCGATGCTCGATCATCTACGGCCGGGAATGTCAGTGGTGGTGAGTATTGATACCAGTGCCGAGGGCGATGTACCGCCGGACCCAGCGGCACGGTGATTCCCGTAACAATGTTCACTTTGTGACGCTCTGCGTCACAAATCTTCGATGCGTCCGCGAAGGCGGTAGTTCAGACGATGTATTTTTCGGAGAATGTATCGGCCCTTTCGCGGACAAGTCCGCTCCCACGGAGGCTGCGCTTTGCTGACAGCTCCCGGCAGATCGCGGACCAGTCCACGAAAGGCATCTGGCCCCTTGTCGGAGCGGACCGGGCGACGCTTCGTTTGTCCGCGAAGGCGGTGGTTCAGACGATATATTTTCGGGGAATGTATCGGCCCTTTCGCGTACAAGTTCGCTCCCACGGAGGCTGCGCTTTGCTGACAGCCCCCGGCAGATCGCGGACCAGTCCACGAAAGGCATCTGGCCCCTTGTCGGAGCGGACCGGGCGACGCTTCGTTTGTCCGCGAAGGCGGTAGTTCAGACGATGTATTTTTCGGAGAATGTATCGGCCCTTTCGCGGACAAGTCCGCTCCCACGGAGGCTGCGCTTTGCTCCCGCGGCCTTCGGCCGACATTACCCCCACAATAGACCTCAAAACAGCTTGCTGAACACCCAGTACAACGAGCCCGACAGCAGAATGGCCGCAGGCAGGGTCAGCACCCAGGCGGTGGCCAGGTTACGCAACGTGCGCATTTGCAAGCCAGAGCCATTGGCGACCATCGACCCCGCCACGCCGGAGGACAGCACGTGGGTGGTGGACACCGGCAAGCCGTACATGTCCGCCGCGCCAATGGTGAACATTGCCACGACTTCTGCCGACGCGCCCTGTGCGTAAGTCATATGGGTCTTGCCGATCCGCTCACCGACGGTCACCACGATACGCTTCCAGCCCACCATGGTGCCCAGCCCGAGCGCGATGGCGACCACAATCTTGACCCAAGTCGGAATGAAGCGCGTGGCACTGTCGATCTGCCCTTTGAAGGCTTCAAGCTTGGTTTTGGTGTCAGCGTCGAAATCACCCACCTTGTTTTTTTCCATCACCCGGATGGTTTCCGAGGTCAGGTACATGTCGTTACGCACGTTGGTCACGGCTTCTGCCGGCACCTTCGACAGCGAACCATAGCTGGCCACCTCGTTGCCGATCTTGCCGGCCATCACGGCCAGCGCCGGGATAAGCTCCGGGCTGGCCTGTTTGCTGACCAGGTAATCGGACAGCGTCTTGCGCGGGTCAGCCGGTGCCGGTTGAGAGACGTTGCGGATCAGCGCCTGCTGGGTGACTTCCGCCACGGCCGCGAACTGGGTGGACTGTTCGGCAGGCATGGTGCGGTTCAGCGCATAGGCCATCGGCAGGGTGCCGACCAGAATCAGCATGATCAGGCCCATGCCTTTCTGCCCGTCGTTGGAGCCGTGGGCGAACGACACGCCGGTGCAGGTCACAATCAACATGGCGCGAATCCACAACGGCGGCGGAGCGTTGCCCTCGGGTGCCTTGTACAGCGCGCGGTTCTTGATGAACATACGCATGGCCAGCAACAGCAGGGCGGCGCAGCCGAAGCCGACCAAGGGCGAGAGCAGCAGCGAGTAGCCGATCTTGGTGGCCTGTGACCAATCCACACCGCTGGTGCCGTCACGCCCGTGCATCAAGGCGTTGGCAATGCCGACACCGATGATCGAGCCGATCAGTGTGTGTGACGAAGAGGCGGGCAGGCCCAGCCACCAGGTGCCGAGGTTCCAGATGATGGCGGCGATCAGCAGCGCGAAGATCATCGCAAAGCCTGCCGATGAGCCGGTCTGTAGAATCAGTTCCACCGGCAGCAGGGCGATGATGCCGAACGCCACCGCGCCGCTGGACACCATGACACCCAGGAAATTGAAGAAACCCGACCAGACCACCGCAAAACCGGGTGGCAGGGAGTGGGTATAGATCACCGTTGCGACGGCGTTGGCGGTGTCATGAAAGCCGTTGACGAATTCGAAGCCCAACGCGATCAGCAGCGCCACACCCAGCAACACGAAGGGCGTCCAGGTGGTGACCACCGTGCCCATGTCGTCTACGTCCTGTTTGAGGCTGTAGCCAGTGAACAGCAGGCCCGAAACGAGTATCACGAAGAAAAGAATCATGGTGATCCGGCTGGGCTTGCGGCCGAATTGAGTGGCCGACAGGCTCGCCCGGCCGCCGGCATCGGGAGAAAGTGCATTGGTAGCCATGTGTGCAATCCTGGGTTGAAAGATTACTGACATGGTCATTGCAAAATGTGACAGAGATGCGACAAGTCACGAATGATCGCCCGCTTGTGGCGGTTTTCTGACAACCGGCGCAGCGTTGCAGCCGGTGCAAGAAATGCGCTTACGTTGACTTAATAGTCGCCGCGTTTACGGAAGGCCCAGCGCCCCGCGACCAGTGTGAAGGTCGCCACCAGTGCAACCAGAATCCAGAAGCCTTCAGGGTCCGAGGCCAATGGCACGCCGCCGACGTTCATGCCGAAAAAGCCCGCAACGATGTTGATCGGCAGCGCCAGCACCGTCACCACGGTCAGGGTGAACAGGGTGCGACTGCTCTGTTCATTGAGATTGGCGGCGATTTCTTCCTGCAACAGTTTGATGCGTTCGCCCAGGGCCGTGAGGTCGTTGATCACTAGCGACGATTCTTCGATGGACTGGCGCAGCGCCTGTGCATCCTGCTCGCGCAGCCACTGCGGCGGGCGATGCAGAAGGCGCATCAGCGAGCCCGGTTCCAGCGCCAGCAGGCGTTGCAGGCGCACCAGTACCCGGCGCATGGCACCGAGTTCGGAGCGGTTGTTGCTCAGACGTTGTGACAGCAACTGGTCTTCGATACGGTCGACATTGACGCTGGTCTTGCGCAGGAACTGGGTCAGAACTTCGCCCTGATCGCTGAGCAGATGCGCCAGCAACTCGATGGGCGAATCGAACTGCTCGCCATGCTTGACTGCCGAGCGCAGTTTGTCCACCGAGCGCAGCGGTTGCAGCCGCGCAGTGATCAGCAGGCGCTGGCGAGCGCAGACCCACAGTGTCGAGATATCGGTCGACAGGCGGTTGAAGTCGAACACCACATCGTTGACCACCGCCAGCAAGGTGGCGTCGACGTGTTCGATACGCGTCGACCGCGAGCCTTCATGCAGCGCCTCGAAGAATTCCTCCGGCAGATCCAGCGTGGTTTTCATCCAGCGCTCGCAGGCAGCGTGCGAGAGGTTCAGGTGCAGCCAGATAAAGTCATTTTCATCCGGCGGGTTTTGCAGGTAGTCCAGTGCGGCGGTCGCGCCGATTTCCTGACCGCTTTCACCGTGACGAAAGCGGAAGCCATAGAGCAGGCCGAAGAGGTCGGAATCCTGATGGTGCACAATGCTGTGATTCATGGCTGTCCACATGCTGCCCGGCCCGAACGGCGAGGCGATTGGCGCATGATGACAACGGGTTATTTCATATTTGTGACAGCTTGTTGCCGAGTATTTCCTCACCTGGCGTAATGCTGGCCGCGTTCAGCGTCCATTCAGTTGCCTGAGCCTGACCGCAAGCGGTCAAACCATCGCCAGTGGCTGCTTGCGTGTAGGCGCCGGCCACGCCAGGTCGATGTCGGCCAGGTCTTGCTCGGTCAATCGGATCTGCTCGGCCGCAATGTTCAGCCGAATGTGTTCCGGGTTGGTCGCCTTGGGGATGGCAATCATGTTGTCCTGACGCAACACCCAGGCCAGAGATATCTGCGCCGGGGTCGCATTGTGGCGTCGGGCGGTTTCATGCAGGGCAGGGTGGTAAAGCATGTCGCCAGCCTGGCCGATCGGGCAGTACGCCATCAGCGGAAGATGGCGGTCTGCACTCCACAACATCAGGTCGAACTCGATGCCACGCTGTTCCGGGTTGTACAGTACCTGATTGGTGGCGCAGCGCGGGTTGTTGAGCTCGATCATGTCCGGCACGTCGAAATTCGACACCCCCCAGGCGCCGATCTTGCCGGCTTCGCGCAGGCGCTCGAAGGCCTCGACGGTTTCGGTCAACGGGTACTGACCCGGCCAGTGCAGCAGATACAGGTCGATGTAATCGGTATTCATCCGTCGCAGGCTGGCCTCGCAGGCGGTCGGAATTCCGCTGCGGCTGGCGTTGTGCGGGTAGACCTTGCTGACCACGAACACCTTGCCACGTTGCCCGGCGATGGCCTGCCCGACGATTTCTTCGGCGGCGCCATCGGCGTACATCTCGGCAGTGTCGATCAGGGTCAGGCCCAGTTCGATGCCCAGACACAGCCCGGCGATTTCTGCCGAGCGCAGATGACCTTTTTCACCCATGTGCCAAGTGCCCTGACCCAACACTGGTACCGTGTTGCCTGCCAATTCCAGTGTGCGCATGTGACCCCCGCAGATAAATGATCAATATGTGAGCGGTTAAGCAAACAGGTCTCAGGCAACAGGAGGCGCACTAGGTTCCATGCGCCCACGGGAATAACGACTAAACCCTGAACTGTTTCAGCAGCGTGGTCAGTTCTTCGCTCAACCCTTTCAGATGCAGACTGGCGGAGGTCGACTGCTCGGCAGCCAGCGCAGTGCTCTGGGATAGCTGTGCCGCCTGCGTGACGTTCTGGTTGATGTCGTCCACTACATGCGACTGTTGCAGCGTGGCGCTGGCAATCGAGGCGTTCAGGCTGTTGAGGTTGCGCAGGGCTTGACTGATCGAGGTCAGGCTTTGCCCGGCCTGATTGGCCTGTTCGATGGTCAGTTGCGATGAGCGGCTACTGTCGCCGATGACCTTGACCGCTGCATCGGAATGCTTTTGCAGGCGCTCGATCATGGCCTGGATTTCTGCAGTCGACTTCTGCGTGCGCTGAGCCAGCAGGCGCACTTCATCGGCCACCACGGCAAAGCCGCGGCCCTGTTCGCCTGCGCGCGCGGCTTCAATGGCAGCGTTGAGTGCCAGCAGGTTGGTCTGCTCGGCAATTGAGCTGATCACCTCCAGTACGCTGCCGATCTGTGTGCTTTCGCTGGCCAGACTCTGCATCACGTCCACCGCCTGGCCGATGGTCCCGGAGAGGTGTTCGATCTGGCGCAGGCTGTTATCGATGTTGACCTGACCCTGGCGCGCCTGCGATTCGGCATCGCGCATTTCGCTGGCGGCGTGCTCGGCATTCTTGGCGACGTCTTGCACGCCATAAGTCACTTCGTTGACCGCCGTGGCCACCAGGTCCATTTGCTGCGATTGCTGCTGGCTGCGGTTCTGCGCCTGCTCTGCGTTGCCGCCCAGTTCGCCTGCCGCCTGGCCCAGCGCCACGGACGAGTTCTGCAACAGGCCGACCACGTTGCGCAGCTTGGCAATGAAGCCGTTGAAATGCGTGCCCAGCTCGGTGATTTCGTCTTTGCCGTGGGTTTGCAGGGTGCGGGTCAGATCACTTTCGCCGCTGGCGATGTTCGCCATGGCATCGACCGCCGCTCTCAGGGGCCGGACGATGCTGCGCACGATCATGACGAGCAGCAGCACCATCACCGCCACGATACCTGCAATGAAGATCCCGGCATTCCATAACTGGGCCTTGAACTCTGCCGCCACGTCATCCACGTACACGCCGGAGCCGAGAATCCAGCCCCATGGCTGAAACAGTTGCACGTAAGAGGTCTTTTTCACCGGCTCGCTGGCGCCTGGCTTCGGCCAGCGATAATCGACCATGCCAGCGCCTTTGCTTTTGACAATGGTGACCATTTCGTTGAACACCGCAAAGCCGTCCGGGTCACGGATAGCCGAGAGGTTCTGCCCTTCGAGTTTGGAATTGGTGGGGTGCATGATCATGACCGGCTGCAGGTCATTGATCCAGAAGTAGTCGCTCTGGCTGTAGCGCAGGCTTTTTATCTCTTTCAGCGCCTGCTGCTGGGCCGCTTCGCGGGTCATGCTGCCTGCCGCTTCAAGCCCCTGATAGAAGGTCAGGATGCCGCTGGCTGTCTGCACCACATGCATGGTTTTTTCAGCCTTTGCCCGATATAGATCTTCATGAGTCTGCCGGAGCAGGACCGCTGCGAGGACCAGAAGCATCAGCACAGAAACGATAAGAATCAGCCACAAGCGGCGGCTGATGGACAAACTGCGCATATTCATGATCTTCACCCTATCCGTTATTTTTCTTCTTGGCGGCTGACCGGCGCAAAGCCGGACCGCAGAGCCTTTCAAGCATCTCGGCGCGTTGGCGGGAAACATGAGATCAAGATCACATTTTTTATCGGAACAGGCAGGTATGGCGAATGGCTTACACCAAGAGACGCCATTGGCGCTATCGACTCACCTGCTGTCCATGTAGGATCCAATTCAACAGCTGCAGCGAAGGAACGCCGCAGTGATCAGGGAGGATCGACCATTGCCAGGAGGCTACTGACAGGATGTCGGAATGGTCATGTTGCAAAACCACCCGCTTCGGCGGGTTTTTTGCGTCTGCAGGAAAGCGGGTTGCTCGGCGGTTGTCTGTTCAGTGATCCGGCTCGCAGCCCTTGAGCACCAGCCTGAGAATGGTCTGCGTGGCCGCTTCATAATCCGCGTCCTCCAGCTTCGCCTTGCCGGTAACCGTCGCAATCTGCCAATCGAAGTCGGCGTAGGTCTGGGTTGCGGCCCAGATAGTGAACATCAGATGGTGAGGATCGATCGGGGCGATCTGCCCGCTGTCGATCCAGGCCTGTATGCACGCGATGTTGTGCCGGGCCTGGTCATTGAGTTGTTCGATCTGTTCAGGCGTGAGGTGCGGAGCGCCGTGCATGATTTCGCTGGCGAAGACTTTCGAGGCGAAGGGCAGCTCACGGGATATCTGGATTTTCGAGCGGATGTAACGGCTGAGCACCTCGGCCGGGATGCCGTCGGGGTTGAAGGGCGTCGACGCTTGCAAAATGGGCTCGATGATACTTTCCAGCACCTCGCGATAGAGGTTTTCCTTGGACTTGAAGTAGTAGTAGACGTTGGGCTTGGGCACACCGGCCTTGGCGGCGATGTCGCTGGTCTTGCTGGCAGCGAAACCCTTGTCGGCGAATTCCTCGCTGGCGGCACGCAGGATGAGTTCTTTGTTGCGCTCGCGGATACTGCTCATGACCCGGTTATTCCCTTGCCTGCATGGCGGTCGCGCATGTTAGCACCGGCTCTGCGCAGCGCTCAATGCACACGCGCAGGGCGGGGTTGCTGCCTGCCGGATCCGCTCATTTTCGACTGTTTCCACGGTATCAAGCGGCATGCGCTCACCTCCATCGGGCATGAGCGCCGCCAGTGGGTCAGGCGTTCATCAGTTCCTGCACGCGGGACGCCAGCACATCAATCGCAAACGGCTTGGTCAGCACGCGCATGCCCGGCCCGAGCTGCTCGTCGCCAATCGCCGCATTCTCTGCGTAACCGGTGATGAACAAAGTCTTCAGGTACGGGCGGACTTCGCGACCGGCATCGGCCATCTGCCGTCCGTTCATGCCGCCCGGCAGGCCGACGTCGGTGATCAGCAGGTCGATATGGACATCCGAGCGCAGCAGTTTCAGGCCGGCCAGGCTGTCGGCGGCTTCGATCAGCGTATAGCCGAGATCACCCAGCGCATCCGTGAGCAGCATGCGCACGGTGGGTTCGTCGTCGACGATCAGAATGTTTTCTCCGGACCGGGTGAACTCGACCGGCGCTTTGTCGACAGCGCTTTCATCCTTCACCGCCGCACCGTTGTAGCGTGGCAGATAGATGGTTATCGCCGTGCCCTTGCCCACCTCCGACTGGATACGTACCTGCCCGCCAGATTGATTGGCGAAGCCGTAGATCATCGAAAGACCGAGGCCTGTGCCCTGGCCGATGGGTTTGGTGGTGAAGAAGGGGTCGAATGCCTTGGCGATGACTTCCGGCGGCATGCCGGTGCCGGTGTCGGTCACACACAACGACAAATACTGCCCCGCCGGCATGTCGTGGACCTGCGCTGCACCGCCCTCGATCACTCGGTTGCCGGCCTCGATGGTGATGCGCCCGCCATCCGGCATCGCGTCGCGGGCATTGATGCACAGGTTCAGCAGTGCATTTTCCAACTGACTGGCATCAACCAGCGTAGGCCAGAGCCCGAGGGTGCCGACGGTCTCGACCAGGATGCTGGGCCCCACGGTGCGCTGGATCAGATCCGTCATTCCGCTCATCAACCGGTTCACATCGGTTGGCTGCGGGTCCAGGGTCTGGCGACGAGAGAAGGCCAGCAGCCGGTGTGTAATGCCGCAGCGCGCTTTGCCGCGCCCTGAGCGGTGACGATGTATTTGTCCACTTCGCTCCAGCGGCCTTGTTCGATCCGCGTGCCCATCAGTTCCAGCGCGCCGGAAATGCCCGCCAGCGAGTTGTTGAAGTCGTGGGCGAGACCGCCGGTCAATTGCCCGACCGCTTCCATTTTCTGTGACTGACGCAGTTTCTCTTCAGCCTGCATGAGCTCGGCGGTGCGGGCGGCCACGCGTTGTTCAAGCGTGTCGTTGAGCGAGCGCAGTGCGGCGGTGGCGCGGTCTCGTTCGGCTGCGATGGTGCGTCGTTCGTCAACGTTGATAAGCACGCCCGGGAAGCTCAGCGGTGTGCCGTCGACAGCCCGGTCGACGCGACCGTTCGCCTCGATCCAGTAGTAAGGGCCGTCGCCGCGGCGCACCCGATACTGATGGGCGTACACGCGGCCGTCGCGGATGACCGCGTTGATCGCATCGATCAGGCCCGGCCTGTCCTCGGGGTGCACGGTGGCAATGACGTGTTCCAGGTTCAGCCCTTCGCGGCCTAGCGCAGGGTCAAGGCCAAGCGCTCTGGCGAATGCTTCGTCGACCGTAAAGCGATCAGTCGGCAGGTCCCAGTGCCAGGTGCCGATGATCGCACCCGCCGCCAGGGCAAGCTGAACGCGGTCGACGTTCTCGCGCGCCAGCGCCTCGCTGGTGCGCAGGCGTTCCTCGGCGTCCCGTCGCGCCGTGACATCACTGAAGATGACCGCAATCTGTCGTTCCGCCGGATCACCGACCCGCACGGCCTTGACTTCGAACCAGCGCTCGAACGCTTTGGCATAGTTCTCGAAGCTGGCAGGTTCGCCGGTCTTTGCCACGTGGCCATAGGCTTCGAACCAGAAGCGTTCCAGGTCCGGTGCGAACTCGGTCACCCATTTGCCGCGCAGGTCGACGCCTGCCTGGCGTTCGAACGCAGGGTTGGCTTCGATGAAGCGATAGTCCACCGGGCTGTCGTCGGCGTTGAATTTGACCTCGATGATGGCAAACGCGGCTTCGATGGTCTCCAGCATGGCTCTGGAGCGTTCTTCGCTCCGGCGCAGCGCGGTTTCGGCCTTGCGCATCTGTGACATGTCGAGCATCGCGCCGATCATGCGCACGGCCTTGCCTTCGTCATCGCGGATCACATGGCCACGGTCCAGAACATCGGCGTACGACCCGTCCAGACGGCGGAAACGGTATTCATCGCTCCACGCCGTGCCGCTGCCATCGATCACCGCATGGATAGAGGCGTCAATGCGTGCCCGATCATCGGCGTGAATCTGGGCAATCCACCATTCGCTCGAGGTGTCCAGCGTGGCAAGCGGGTGGCCATAAGCCTGTTCCAGCGCGTCATTCCAGAGCACGTGGTTGGCGGCAAAATCCCAGTCCCATATCGCATCGTTGGTCGCTTTGGCGGCTAACCGGTATCGTTCCTGAGCTTCCTCGGTCGCGCGGCCCGCCAAGTGCTCTTTGGTCCGGTCGCGCAGGATTTTCACGAAACCAAGATGTTCGTTGCTGTCACCGTACAGGGGCATCATTTCGCCTGACGCCCAGAAAAGCTGACCGTCCTTGCGCAGATGCCAGCGCTCGTCTGCGGCATGGCCCGCGTGCAGAGCGACGTGCATTTCATGCTCGATCTGACCGCTGGCCCGATCTGCGGGCGTGAAAAAACGCTCGGCAGACTGACCGAGCATTTCCGCGGCGGTCCAGCCCAGAATATGCTTGGCCCCCGGGTTCCAGTCAGTGATGACGCCCACAGGGTTCGTCAGAATCATGGCAAAGTCCACCGCGCTTTCGAAGACTGCGCGATGGCGTGCTTCTTGGCTGGGGTCAGGCTCGCTATCGATGCCGGATTCTTCAAGAGCCTTTTGCAAGCGCGCAACCTGCGCTTGCAACTCTTCTCGGGTCAGGTATTTCAGAGCGCCTCCGGCTCACACGGGTAAATCGTATTGCAGGCTGTGGCGTGTCCACGACCTGCGTTGCGCAATGAAATCAGGATTGTCGAGGTCTGCGTTTGCTTTCCGTTGGACGCAGTTTAAAGCGTGTTGCGGTTCCGATCAGGTAAAGATGCTTGCTATTGCGATCACCATACAATGCCACTTGAGCACTGTGCTATGGATCGAAACCCCAAACGACCAAGGGGCGGCAAATTCAGTGTTTTTGCCAGTCCGTTGCGAAAACCGCTGTGATTCAGTTGGAAAATCACAGCCAGAGTTCGTCAGTAGCCATCGGCTTTTGGTCAGGTTTCTTTAGGAACGTGCTGCTCGAAGACCTGACCGATATCTGGATGATAGAAACCGGTCAGCCTTTCCAGGCTTTTTCGCTGAACCCAGCAGTAGAGGGAAGTACGGTGTGGAGGAAGTTCAGGTATTTGTTGAACAGCACGTCATGCTGGAATCGGGCCTCGAAACCCAGCGTGATGTCGGTACGGTGAGTGACGATCATCAGACGCTTGCGGTCGACGGTGACGAAGTTGTACTCGCCCCATGGCAGGCTGTGTTCGTGGTGGATCGGGTTTTCCCAGTTTAAGAGTTTGATGGCTGCGACAAACGCGATGGCCACCGGGCCGACCAGGAAGAGTAGCGAGCCGGTGATCAGGGCGACGAGAACGAACAGCATGATGACGAACAAAGCGATGCCTTTGAACAGGCCGGACGCGAAGTCGGGGTAGTGGAGGTAATACTCGACAGAGGCCCGGTCGGTCTTGATGGTGTAGTGGTAGATGGTTTTTTGGCGGATGAGCAGGCCTGTGTAGTAAGCAAGATTTCCCGCAAGCGTCAATAGTATAGTAATGAGAAAGTTAGGGCTTTCTAAAATGCGATTCCAGCCTCCCCAAATAAGAAATAAGCCGACGATTAAATGAATGGCGGTAAATCCAAGCTGTGTGAACATGATCTCTTTAGGTGACCTCGCAAGCGTTTTGATTTTCCAGTTTAGAATGTCGTTGCCTTTTGAAAGATCCAAGGCTTTTTCTTGCTGCGTCATACGGGTGTACTCTCTGCGACTTCCAGGGTCAGGGTGCCAATCCTGCTTGATGCCTTTACCTCGAGTTCCACTGCAGCCAAGCCATCAATGGCGATATCGCCTCTTGTGCCAAGCTCCATCTGAAACAGATAGCTTCTATCATCCTCGCCAGTCTTGAAAAGACTGGCCGGGTACCAGAATTGCAGCTCAAGATACGTTGCGTCCTTGTCGAGCGGCACCCAGGTTTCCCAGATGATGTCTTCGTCTTCAGGTGGCATCCGGGGGAAAGTGAAATCTTCACTCGCTTTGCCAGCAGGCTTGTTAGTGAGCGTTCCGAAGTGTTCGACGTTCCTGAATTGCCCACGGTCTAGAAAACTCTCATGTAGCGGGTGGTCTATTTTTTTCACAGGTAATACGCCCCATGGCCGTTTGCTGCTAATGACGTTGAAATGCACGGAGTGTCCACGTACCAGATTGGGCAAGCGCACTTGTACTGCTGCGCCATTTTGTACCGCCACGCTGTAGTAATCGCCCTTGCCAAGATAACGATTTTCATAATGCACGGTGCCTTTGACATGTATCTGCGGAGATAGTTGGATTTCCATCAGTGCGCGTATTTCTTAGCTCTCACCGTTGGTAGTTTCGGTATAGCGATAGTCTATAGTTCTGGACCAGCAGCACTTGCGTAGCCACCAGCCAACACTGTCTTGCTTAAAGTAATTGAGCGCCATCGTAGTAAAAAGATAAATTAAGGAGGCGCTGATTTATTCGATTTTTCGTCCCTGCAACGCTCTGGAGGCCTTGATTTATCTGGGGGCAACAGCTGGGTTTTAGAATAAATCAGCGTCTCCTTAAGCCTGTTACTAGTAGCGCTACGCTGAACCACGGATTCACAACGATAAATGTAAGAGTGCTAGCAGGAAAAAAACCTGCGATCAACTGAGCGGCTGACCCTATTCCCATTAAGCCTACAGAGATGATCTTTAAGGAGGCGCTGATTTATTCGATTTTTCGTCCCTGCAACGCTCTGGAGGCCTTGATTTATCTGGGGGCAACAGCTGGGTTTTAGAATAAATCAGCGTCTCCTTAAATCCAGCCAGTTTTTTTCTTCTGACGTTTTAACCCCCGCTGAATCATCCAAGATGTCAAATATTTCTAATATAGCCGCCGCTATCCCTAACGCCCCCATCGCTATCATTGAGCCTCTGAACCCACTTATCGCTTCGCCCCATACAACATTGCCCTTCGCCTTCCAGTACCCCGCCGACTTGTCGAGAATCCCGACATTCTTGCCATCGATCAGTACCGGCTTCGCATCCTTGATCACGTTCCACGGTGCCTCGACAAACACCGCCATCAACAGGTTGAAGCTGTACCCCAAACCGTAAGTAACCTTGCCGATATCCTTCACACTGAAATCGCCATCCGTGGTCAGATCACGATACGTCAGGGCAGTGTTGATGAAGTTGAGCATGATCACGCCCCAGGTGATCGAGCCTGCAATACCGCCCAGGTTGTCGAGCCAGCGTTTGGCCTGGGCGAGCCAGTCTTTGGTTATCGCTTTGCCGGTCTGGGTGTATTGGCGAATCTCGTTCTGCAACTGTTTTGCGTACTCGTTGTTCTGGAAGTCGAGCAGGGTGGGCAGGCTCAGTTCGTGCGCGCGCAGTTTCTGTTGATGGGCCGCCAGGTCGCGCGCGATGCTTTTTCGGGATTTGTAGGCAGTTGGGTACTGCCAGCTGCGGCGCGTATCACGGATCTGTTGGTCGAGCACCCGCCACTGGCGTAGCCACTGTTTCAATTGGGTAATGACGTGTTGATTGATCGCGATGTGCGCCGGCGAGTCGAGCAGCACCTGGCCGATCAGCAGCGTACGAATCAGTGCGACGATGTTTTGCTGTTTGCCCATCGCGAGGCGGCTGTCGATGGGCACCCAGGCCAGCAGGATGCTTTCGAGTGTCGCTTTGCCTGTGCCGCGAGCCAGTTCGCCGAGGGCTTTGAAGGTGTCTTGAACCGGCTGTTTCAGCGCCTTCATCCACGGCTTGTCGGCAAAGCCCTGATGATTCAGCGCGCTGTTGAGTTCGCCGATGCGGGTGGCCAGATTGGTGACGTCGCCGAGGCCGTTCAACAGTGCATCGGCTTCCTGATGCAGGGCATGTTTCAGCGCGGGCGAAAAGCCGTAGCTCAAGGTGCCGAACAGGCTGCTGGTGTTGGCTTCCTGCTCGGCGAGCCAGGCCGTGGCCGCGTCATCCTGGGCGTAGATGATTTGCAGGTTGAGCATGATCATCTGCAAATACAGCAGGTTTTTCGGGTTTGTGGTGTCGATGAACAGTTTGAGCGGTTCAGTGCCCAAGTGGGTCGCCCAGTGCTGGAAATCGCTTTGCGTATCACGCACCTGTTGCAGGAGTTTGTCTCCGGTCGGCAGGTGCTGCAACAGGTACTGACGCGCACCGCTCAGATCGACTTCGCGCCGCCATTTGTGGCGATCTTTCCACGCCTGCGCGCCCTCATCGGTCGGCGCGCTGCCGTAACGCGTGTGAATCGTCCTGCGCATGTCCGGGCTCTTGAACACGTCCGGCAGCAACAGCAGGCCTCCGGGGACGGTGTTGCCGCCGATCTGCGCCTCTTCAAAATCGCATTGCTCAAAGTAAGCTTCAATCTCGCTCAAATACTGGTGTGTGAGCAGCGCATCGCCACGCACCGAGGCGGGCAGTTTCTCCGGTTCGCCTTCTGCGCCGCACAGCGTGGTGACGGTCTGGGCGATCTGGATCTTGTGTTCGTGTTCGGCTTGCCAGCTGCGATAAGCCGCCTGATCGGTGGCCAGTTGCATGCCCAGGTCGTTGAAAACGGCGAGCGGGTCGTCTAGGGCGATGAACAGCGAACTGTCCTGATCGTCGACGCTGCCCCGCCAGAAAACGTCGGCGCCGAGCGGTGAAAACAGTGATGCGGCCTCGTCGCTTGATGAGGGTTGTAGAGTCGGAATCGCCGAATCTGCAAAGCGCCCATCCTCAACCACCTTGCCTTCGTCGATATCCGCGACCGCCTCGGCGATGCGATCCAGCGGCAGGGTGTCGGGCTCGGCCATGGTGATGCAATAGCGTTTCAGGTCCAGCGCCTTCATCCACAGCGCACGGCTTGGCGGGTTGGAGCGCATGTGCTCGCAAAGGCGCCATGTCCACTGCACGGGGGAAAAGGCGATGTGCAGGCGGTTATCGCGCGGGTAGAGCAGAAAGGGCTGACCGTCGCCGGTGCCGTTTCGCTGGTCGCTGCCGATGTGCGCGTCGGTCCAGACGATGCGGCTCAGATGGCCGTCGATGGCTGAGACCTTGTATTCATGCAGCATATCAGCCGTTTCGTCGAACACGTAAACGTAACCGTCGTACAGCTGGCGCAGGTTGTAACTGCGTGTTTTCAAGGTTGGCAGGCGTGTCCACTTGCCATCTTTGGACAGTGGCCTGAGCTTTTCGGGCGCGACGTCGTAACGCGAGCGATCCAGCGCATAGCGCACCGGCACGATGGCGATGTTCGGACCTCGGAAAGGGCAAAGACTGGTGGCAGTGGCGGGTGTTTTGGGGAAAAGGGTCGCCAGTCGCTGTTGGCGGGTGCCGTGTTTTTCGGTCATGCGAGGTGCTCTCTGCGCAGAAAACGGGTCATTTCGCCCGAGATAAGTGAGAGCTACGTTCCAAAATACGTGCCGCAAATGATTTTATTGTTTTAAAACAAAGACATAGCGAACAAGTGCGAAGAAGATGATCAGTTTCAAGCAAAAAAGCCCTGAATAGCGCGCAGACGTATGCGCACCTGTGCGCAAGTGCCGTTTATCTCCGTAGGGCGTGAGATGTATGTCGTTGCCTGTTTTTGCCAGGCTGGTGCATGCGCAGCATTTTGCGCATCAAAGCGTGCGGTCGTTAACACTTCTCATTGGCCAAGGACAGACGACGCAGAGCGTCAGGAACGGCATGCCAACGCATTGGCACGATAAGCGTTGTTCCGGCCACCTTTCTTCGCGCGCCGACTTTTCGTACAGAGCCTGGGACGGCTACGTGCTACGATTTCATATTGGCAAAGACGCGATATGGCCTCTCTGTCTGCCTGAGATCCAGAGTCTGAAGGCGGTTAACGAGGAGAAGGAATGATGACCCTGATGCGAACAGTACGACCCCTATGTCTGTGAAGTCCGATGCACCTCTGCCAGCCAAGCGTCGAATCCCCAAAGGCGATCTGCGCAAGGTCGAGATCATCAACGCTGCCATGATCATTTTTGCCCGTGATGGATACGCGGGTGCTTCATTGACGAATATCGCCAAAGTTGCAGGTATCTCACAGGTAGGCTTGTTGCATCACTTTCCAAACAAGTTGGCCCTGTTGCAGGCCGTTCTCGAGCATCGAGACCAGTATGTCGCGTCCCGATTGCAGGAGGCGGATCAAGACGGCTCATTGCAAGGTTTTGTGTCGTTCCTGAAGTTGGTCATGAGTTTCAGCATCGAGGACGCCGCAGTCAGCCAGGCGCTGATGATCATCAACACTGAAAGCCTGTCGGTCACTCACCCGGCGCACCGCTGGTTCAGCGAGCGTTTCGGGATTGTTCACGGTCATCTTCAGGCTCATCTGAGTTCGCTGATGCAAGCAGGTGCCATCCGGGCGGACATCGATGTGAAGCAGATCAGTATCGAGATTGCTTCGATGATGGACGGTATGCAGATTCAGTGGCTCAGGTCGCCGGGAGACGTGCCGATCGAAGGGGCGTTTGCGAGGTTTCTGGAGCGGCTGGAGCGGGATCTGACAAGCATCGATTGAAGGCCATGCAATCGGTGGTCTTTCGACCACCGATCACTGCTATTAAGCGGTTACAGCTTAATAAGCCTGTTCTGGCTTGACCTGCACTGCGTTGCGCAGCGGTATCGGCAGGGGGTTGGAATCGCGAGTGGTCAACTGCTCGGGGTAAAGTGCTACCACCGTGCGGTCGAGGGTCAGACTTTCCGAATCCTTGCCCACCAGCACTTTGAACTTGCCGGGGTCAACCTTCCAGCTCACCGAATCGGCCGAGTAATAAGCGAACGAGCGTGAGTCCAGCGCAATTGTGACTGTCTTGCTTTCGCCCGGCTTCAGGTAAACCTTGGAAAAGCCTTTCAGCTCTTTCTCCGGACGATCAACCTGAGGCTTTGACGGCTGCACATACAGTTGCGCCACTTCAAAACCGGCTTTGTCGCCCGTATTGGTGACCGTGAAACTGGCCTGGATGGTCGCGCCCGGTGCCAGTACGTTGCTCGACAGCTTCAGATCGCTGTACGCATACGTGGTGTAGGAAAGCCCGAAGCCGAATGGGTAAAGCGGCTTGGTGTGTTTCTTGTCGTAACCGCGGTAGCCCAGGTACAGGCCTTCGCTGTAAGTCATTTCAGTCGGCGGGTTAGGGCTGCTGAAGTAGTACGGCACCGGGTTTGAAAACGACGCGTAGCTCGGGTTGTCCTGCGCCTTCTTATCCAGCGTGATAGGCAGCTTGCCCGACGGGTTGACCTTGCCGTACAGAATCTCGGCCAAGGCCTGGCCACCTTGCTGACCCGGGAACCAGGCGTGCAGAGAGGCGGCGACCTTGTCGGCCCATGGCTGCATGTCCATACCACCACCGCCATGCATGACGACGATGGTTTTCGGGTTGGCTTTCTGAATGAAGCTGATCAGCTCGGACTGGAATTGTGGCAGTTCGAACGGATGGTCGAGCGACTCGCCTTCGTATTCGAAGTTGCTGCCTGCGGCTACCACGACAGCGTCGTAATCGGCCAGGTTTTTCGGTGGACGCAACGACGCCCAGCTCATCTGCACGCCGTTCATGCCGCCCAGTACCGGGGTGAAGTTACCCTTCATCCGGCGATATTCCAGACGCACGTTGTACTCGGTGCCGGCCTTGAGATTTGCCGTCTTGACGGTGCGCGGCACGACCGGAATCAGGTCGAACGAGACTTGCGCGCCGTCATCTTCAAGCACCAGCTCATCGTTGATCCAGAGTTTGTAAGGCCCGTCGGCACGCACCTTGAACACATGGGCGCCGGAGATCGTCGGTTTGATCTTGCTGGTGAAACGGGCAGAGAACGCACCCGGCGCAGGGGTATAACCGCTGACCGTGCTGGCACCGTTATCGGTCATGTTGGTACTGGTGATCCAGTCCAGATTGACACCCGGTTCGATGCGGGTTGCCACCGGATCGCCCGACAACGAGGTATTGGCATAATACTCGGCTTTCACACCGGTATTGCTGATCGCCTGTTTGTCGGTACCGGGCTGATACCACACGGACGACTTTGGATTCAGGCTCATCTGTGGCAGGTAGTCGACATTCGACGCGCTTGAGGCCAATTGCTTGAGCCCGCTCACTTCAGTGACGTAGCTGGCCGGTGCGGAGTACGCGGTGCCGAACGGCGCGGTGGGCGGCTGCACGGCCATGTCACCGATGACAGCAATCTTTGCGTTTCCTGGCAACGGCAACAGCGGCTTTTGACCGTCGACGGGTTCATTGCGCAGCAGCACGATGGCTTCCCGGGCAACGTTCAGTGCGGCCAATTGGCCGTATTCACGATGTTCGAGTGGTTGCGCCTTGTTGATGCCTTTGTCAAAGCCGTAGCTGACCAGTGCCCGCAGGTTTCTGCGCACTTTGTCGTCGATCACGTTCTGATGCAACTGACCGTTCCAGACATAAGGCAGCAGCTTGGCTTCGGTAAACTGGAGCCCGCTCGGCATGTCGATATCGGTGCCTGCCCAGGCACCCTTGAAGGCGTCCTGAACCGAGTTGAAATCGCTCATGACGTTGCCCTGAAAACCCCATTGGCCTTTCAGGATGTCAGTGATGAGGTGATGGTTTTCACACGCGTATTCGCCGTTGATCTTGTTGTAGCCGCACATGATCGACGCGATATTGGCGTTCTTGACCAGCGATTCGAAGCCGGGCAGGTACAGCTCCTGCATCGCGCGTTCATCGATCTTCACATCCAGATAGTGCCGATTCGCTTCCTGCTCGTTCATCAGGTAATGCTTGGCCGCGGCCTGCACGCCCTGCACCTGAATACCGTTGGTGACCGCAGGCGCCAGGACCGCGCCGAGGAACGGATCTTCACCACTCATGTACTCGGCTGACCGCCCGTTGAACGGCGTACGGTACAGATTGATGGCGGGTGAAAGCATTTGCTGGCCGCCCTCGATGCGGGTTTCATAACCAATGGCCAGGCCGAATTCCTTGGCGCGGTTGATGCTCCAGGTGGCTGCGAGGGCGGAGGGCGAAGGATATTGCGCGCCGAACGTCTTGCCGCCGACCAGTACACCCATTGCCGAGTCATAGGCGACCGTGCCTTGCAGGTTGAATTTATCCAGCTTGGGGATCATTCGCCCATCGTCGACGCGCGAGAAGTTGATCTTCTCCGACTGCGTCATGTTATCGAGCATAGCGCCTACGCGCGCCTCGACTTCGTTGCCGGTCATCGGCGTCACGGCAAGCACGGTGCTCGCCTGGGCCACACTGAGCGCGAGTACGCTCAAGCTTAAGCCTTGTTTGATCATGGACACGGAGCTATTCCTTACGTAAGGCCTTGGAGAAGTGGGGTGCAACAACGACCGGCTCAACGCTTTTCATTGCCGGCGGGGGCGTCTGCCGTCTCGATCGGGGCATCGACAATGGTCTGAGCGCCGCCGGGTGTTTTTTGAGCGGCGCTATCAGCCCCGGTGATGCGCTCGCGCTGGGTATCGACCTGCACGCGGCGCTCGCTGGATGTCTCGGGCAGAGGGTTATCCTTGTCAGCGGCGGACACGGAAAAGGCGCTGAGGCAAGTCAGCAAGGTGGCAACAACAGGCAGCAAGCGTCTGGCCATCGGGACAATCTCCGAATAGAAGTGTGAGGCACATGGGTAGGTCCGCCAGCAGCTCAGGACAGTTAGCGGATAGTTTCAAATACAGGTGATGAGCAAAAACTACAGAGGAATAAAAATACACGAATGCGATTTTAAATAGCTGAAAATTGATTTTTTGTGATCTTGATTTGTTTGCTAAATTCGATTTAATTTAATGGTTTTTTGTTTTTTACCGCAATAAGTCACCATCTTTATTGGTTTAAAAGAAATTATTATTCTTTTATCAAAACAGAGTGTTCGCTCTGTTTTTGCGGTTAATTGTCCTTTGCAGACGAGCGCGCACCGCGGATGAGCGCAAGTATGGCCAGCCCTTGAATACCGGCGGCCAGCGTCAATGTCAGCACGCGGGCCACCTGCTGAGGGGGAACTCGACCTGTACAATCAGCCCGAGCGATATCGCAGCGGCCAGGTTGCGCAGATGAGCAAAGGATTTTTAAACCGTGATCCGTTCAGCTGCGTGCTGTGCGGAGCGCGGATGGTTTATACCGGGGCGGTGGTGGGTCTGACAGTGCAGGGCTTGGTCAACAATGCCCAAAACATCGCGCAATTGAGGTACGTGCGGGACTGATGCGGGAGAGGTGCACCTGACATTCACGAAACACCCAGCCTCAGCGCCACGTTGGTATCACGCCGAGGGGCCTTTTCGTATGGGCATCATTGAAATTCCTATACATCAAGCAGACGACTGTCGATTGGACAGGTCATCGCCTTTTCCTGCACCGTGGTGTCCACGATCACCCGCGACCTCCAACGCAGCTATCCATCAGACCGAGAATAGTTGTTAAGGTGAACGTCGGTATGGCCGCTTGAAAGCGCTGTTGCGTAGTAATCTTCGAATGATCGGTAAACTGGCACGATTCCGCCGCCGTAGTCGTGTGTGGCGTACCACATCGACGGATTCCCATAGCCCAGTGATTCTATGACAGGTCGAGCCTCCTTAAAATAGTTGACCATGTCTTCGATCGTTCCATACTCTGCTCTTTCGGCGTTATGAGCCGCGCGCCGCTGACCTATTCGTCCCTGCTGGAAGCTGGAGCGGATCTCCGCAATTTCCTTGGCCCGGCTCAGGTTGGAGAGTTCAACCAATAATATATTGAGCGATTGATAGTGGCTTCCTTGAACGTTGCTTGCTGTTGTCTCTGTCAAGGCAATAGACCGAGTTGCCGGTACTGTTGCGGCATGCCCAAAGGAATGACCGATCTCACTGTCTGGCACGATCCTTATCGTGACACCCCCTTCGCCCGCAACGGTGTTCATTCTTTTTCTGAACGTGCTTGATGCTTTGTAGATCTCTTCTGCCATTGTCAGCAGATGGTCGATGCGCGGATCTTTGTCAGGATTTCTTACTTGCGCAATAACATTGCGCCAGCGGGTATCCGTTGTCCTGCGAAGCGGCGTTTCCGAGTTCAGGCCTAGGGAGACGCTGATTTATTCTAAAACCCAGCTGTTGCCCCCAGATAAATCAAGGCCTCCAGAGCGTTGCAGGGACGAAAAATCGAATAAATCAGCGTCTCCCTAGGTTTCGCATCTGGTCAGAGCGATCAAGAAAATCATCTCGTGCCTCGGCGGAAAGTTGATACGCCGAGGTCAGGGTTTGGCCGCTTACACTGTGCGCCGGTGTGAACGAACCCGATACGTGTCGAGGGCTGACTGGCGGACTGTATACATAATGGGAGCCGGAAGTGCCACAAACATTACCCATAGACAATACCTCTCAATCAAAGCCGAACGATTTTTTAATGTCAGCTGCTATGCCTAGCAAGTTCTCAAATATCTCTCGCATCTGGACGTTATCAACCTCCACCAAAGGGGTGCGCGCATGTAACTCGCCAATTTTTTTACTGTTCAAACCCAGTGTAAAAAAAGGCGTTCTAAAACTGAAACTGTTGAGATAAAGCATGCTCATCAACGCATCGGCATTGGTTTCGTGGAGCTGACCGATTTCGGCCACGAAATACACCCAGCGAAATGTGTCTTGGTAAATTTTGATTGAGACGCCGGTCTTGAATTCAAAACAATAAATTTCGTGCTCATGTTTTTTCTCAGGAAAACCAGGCATGCCATAGTCTTTTGCGAGCCCGTCGATTAAGCGGTCAAATGAGTTTTTCATGGAGTCCCCTTAGACAGTGATCCCGATGAGTGGTACGACACCCTATCTAAGTTCCAACCGTTTCATGTATCGGCATTATTGAAATTCCTGTACATGAACTCGCTGAGCGTTGCAGCAATGAACAACTGCCATGGCTGGGCGCTATGGCTAAAGTGTTTGGGGTGTAGGCGAGACACTGTTCACGTCGCTACCGAGCCTGCCCGGTAGCGACGTGTTTCCAGTCAAAAACTGTACTTCGCCGTCAACGCATAGCTGCGCGGGTTGCCGTAGGTATCAGTCGAACCCCAGACGCTGCTGCTGCCTATCGCGGTGTAGTACACGCGGTCGAAGATGTTGTTGGCGTTCAGTTGCAGATCCAGGTGCTTGCTGACCTGATAACCGGCCATCAGATCGGCGACTGCGTAGCTGCCCTGTTCCAGACGATAGCTGCTGTCGGTAAGGGCGATGTCGTGGTACATGCGGCTCTGCCAGTAAACGTTGCCGCCGACACGCATTTTTTCCAGAGCGCCCTGCAGGCGATAGACCGTCGAGAGCTTGAACAGATGCTCGGGGGTGTCGGTGTTAAAGCGCTGATTTTCTTTCGTCGGATCGAAGTCCTTGAGGTAGTGGGTACGGGCGTAGGTATAGCCTGCGCCGACCTGCCAGTTCTCGGTCAGTGCGCCTTGCAGTTCCAGTTCGATACCCTGGCTGCGCACCAGTCCGGCGGCGTCGTAACACGTCAGTACCGCGCAGCCCTGCTGGGTGGACGCCTGCGTTGCGAGGTTTTTCTGGTCGATCTGAAACACCGCCAGGCTGGCGTTGAGCGCGCCGTTGAAGTACTCGCCCTTGATACCGACTTCATAATTCTCGCCCACCACCGGGTCGAGCACTTTGCCGGACAGGTCCTGATAGTTCTGCGGGTTGAAGATGTCGGTGTAACTGGCGTACACGGAATGCTGCTCATCCAGTTTGTAGATCAGGCCCGCGTAGCGTGTCAGGTTGCGGGTGACTTTGAAGTCTTCGTCGCCCGAGCGGTCGTCGTAGTCGTACCAGTCCAGACGGCCGCCAAGAATCAGCGTCAGCGGATCGGCGAGGCTCAGGCGGGTGGTGAGGTACACCGCATCCTGCGTGGCGATGTTATGGATTTTGCCATCGCGAACGAAGTCCGGCTTCGGCGCACCGATGGGCAGGCCGGTATCGTAAGGGCTGTATTCCTTGCTGGTCTTGTCATAGACGCGCCTGCTGGTGCCGACCACCACTTCATGGGTGCGGCCAAAGGCTTCGACCGGGCCGCTGGCATAGACATCGAACGCGGTCTGCTGTTCATCCGCCTTTGACTGATAGGCCGTGGTCTCCAGCGGGCCGTTGTAGCGAGAGAGATAGGTGCCCGAAAACAGGCCGTCCAGCGAGGAACTGGAGCCTGCGACGCGCAGTTTCCAGTCGTTGTCGAAGCGATGCTCCAGCTCACCGAACACCGTGTCGATCTGGATTTTCTTGTTTTCCCAGTCGGAACCGGGATAGGTCGAGCGCGACAGGTTCAAGTGGTGGCCATCCGTGCCCAGCGGCAGACCGCCCCAGAACAGGTTGGTCTGGTCTTCCTGACGCGACAGGCCAAAGGTCGCCGTGGTCGCATCCGTCAGGTCCGCTTCGACCACGCCGTAGAACACGCCATGGTCACTTTTTTCCTTGTCGCGGAAGCTGTTCGCGTCCTGATAAGAACCTACGATCCGTCCGCGCACCGTGCGGCTGCCGTTCAACGGGCCGGAAGCATCAAAGACGCCGCGGTAATCGTCCCAGCTTCCAACTGTGCCGGTAAGGCTGACCTGCGTAGTGGCGGTAGGGCGTTTGCGCACCATGTTGATCGCTGCCGAGGGATTGCCCGCGCCGGTGATCAGACCGGTCGCGCCACGAATCACTTCCACGTGATCGAACATGGCCAGGTTCGGCTGCACGCCTGCGGTGTAGCCCGAGTACGAGGCGGGCAGGCCGTCGTACATGATGTTGTCGATATCGAAACCGCGTGACGTGTAGGTTTGACGGCCGGGCCCGCTGGATTGATCGAGAAACAGACCGGGCGTGTACCTGACCACATCGTTGATGCTGGTCATGGCCTGATCGTCCATACGCTGCCGAGTGACAACGGTCACCGACTGTGGGGTTTCACGAATGCTCAGCGGCAATTTCGTCGCCGTCTGCATGGGCCCCGTGGTGTAGGACTCGCTGCCCTCGGTGGTCGAGCCCAACTGATCGCTGCTGATTTGCGTAGCGCCCAGTTCCATCGTCGTGACTGGCGCGGCTTCGGCGTCTTGTACTTGCGCGGCGTAGGCCGTTTGAGAGGTTGCGAGCCAGATGCCCATTGTCAGCAGGGCTGGGGTGAAAAGAAAACGGCTTTGCGATTGTTGCCCCGGCATGAACCCGACACTCCCTGAAGCCGTCCGTGGCTGGATGATAATAATGTTGATAACTGTTCGCATTAGTGTGACAGGTTGTTTCAGCCAGAAAAAGACACTTCGGCCAAATAGTTGACAAAATTTTCACATTTGAAGCGCGCGTGCATTCAGGTGGCTGCGAACAAAGGTCTGGTCAGGGAGGCGCAGAAGGCGGCCTCAAAACCCGGGTTCCGGGAGGTTTTGTCTTGCAGAGGGTGTTTCGCATGTCACGCAAGAGCGGGCCATGGCATGTGAGCCATCAAAAACCGCTATGAAAATCTTGTACATGAAATTACATTGGTACAAGTTTTTGGCTGTGGCTGTGGCTGTGGCTGTGGCTGCTGGGTAGCGTGCTCCGGTTTACACGCCTGCATGCGTCAGCATTAGCCCGTCGACGCTTCAAACATTTCATCGGACAGATCCCATGGCAAGCATTCTTACCGTCGCGCCTCTTCAGTTGCTTGTCCAAGCCGTGCGGAGCATCAGTCAATGACCCAAACCCATCGCCTCCACCTCGTTCTCGGCGACCAGCTCTCCTTCGACCTCGCCTCCCTGCAAGACCTGAACCCCGAGCACAACACGGTCTTGCTGGTCGAGGTGATGGACGAGGCGAGTCATGTGCCGCATCATCCGCAGAAAATCGCGTTGATCTTCAGTGCCATGCGTCATTTTGCCGAGGCGTTGCGCGAGCGTGGAGTTCGGGTGCAGTACGTGACGCTCGATGATCCGGAAAACACAGGTTCGGTGCCCGGCGAATTGCGTCGTTGGCAGGCCTTGTTGAACGCTGACGAGTTGCACGTTACCGAGTGCGGTGATTGGCGGCTGGAGCAGTCTATCAAGGACTGCGGCTTGCCGATCCACTGGCATGTCGACACGCGTTTTCTTTGTTCCCGTGAAGAGTTCTCATCGTGGGCGCACGGCAAGAAGCAACTGCGCATGGAGTTTTTTTACCGCGAGATGCGCCGCAAGAGCAGGCTGCTGTTGAATGGCGACGGCACGCCGGTCGGGGGAGCATGGAATTTCGATGCGGAAAATCGCAAGGCGCTGCCCAAGGGCATGGCGGCGCCTTATCCGATGCGTTTTTCCGCGGATGCCATCACGCGCGATGTGCTGGTCCTGGTGGGGGAGCGCTTCGCCAGCCATTACGGTTCGCTGGAGGCCTTCGACTATCCGGTCACACACGTCGATGCTCAGGCGCTGTGGGAATACTTCCTGGATTTCGGCCTGGCAGGGTTTGGCGATTATCAGGACGCCATGGCCACTGATGAGCCCTTTCTGTTTCATGCGCGGATCAGTGCCGCGTTGAACATCGGTCTGCTGGACCTGCGCCAGATTTGCAGCGACGTCGAGTCGGCGTATTGGTCGGGCAGGGTGGCGCTGAATGCCGCCGAAGGTTTTATCCGTCAGTTGATTGGCTGGCGCGAGTATGTGCGCGGCGTTTACTGGCTGAAGATGCCTGATTATGCGAGCGGTAATCTGTTCGGCAACAGTCGACCGCTCCCGGAGTTTTACTGGACCGGCGAAACAAAGATGAACTGTATGAGCCAGGCGATTGGCCAGAGCCTGAAGCATGCCTACGCCCACCACATTCAGCGCCTGATGGTGACTGGCAACTTTGCCTTGCTCGCCGGTATCGTGCCGGAGCAGATCTGCGAGTGGTATCTGGCGATCTACATGGACGCCTTCGACTGGGTCGAGTTGCCCAATACGCTGGGCATGGTCATGCACGCCGACGGCGGTTATCTGGGCTCCAAGCCTTATTGTGCCAGCGGCCAGTACATAAAGCGCATGTCCGATTATTGCCGTGGCTGTGCGTACAAAGTGACTGAAAGCACGACCGACGATGCCTGTCCATTCAACGCGCTGTACTGGCATTTTCTGATGCGCCATGGTGACCTTTTGCGTCGCAATCAGCGCATGGCGATTATCTATAAAAATCTCGACCGTATGGCGGAGCCCAAGCAACAGGCATTGTGGGCGCGGGGCGAGCATCTGCTGGCCAGACTGGATGCTGGAGAGGCGCTTTGAAAAAGAGTGAGCTGCCGGTCAAAACCTGCGTGGTGTGCGGGCTGCCGTTCACTTGGCGCAAGAAGTGGGCGCGTTGCTGGGACGAGGTTCGCTACTGCTCGGAACGGTGCCGTCGGAACAAGTCGTCGGTCAGCCCGTAACGCTTTCAAAATATTTCGAAATGAAAAGCGCTGAACTATCGGTTCAGCAACATGATCCTTCCTTATGCGCAGTCAGCGTGACCCCGACAGGCCAGTGCATTCGCACTGAGTATCGATCCAGGGTCGCCGAACGATAAGGAGCTGTCATGACCGTTACCACCCATCCCGTCTACCGCTGCACGCCGGGCCCGCTACACGCGACCTTGCTGGCAGGCACTGTCCCGTTGTTTCTCGGCGGATTGCTGAGTGATATCGCTTACTACCAGACCTTTCAGATTCAATGGAGCAACTTTGCGGCCTGGTTGATTGCCGGGGGCCTGTTGTTCTGCGGGCTGGCGCTGCTGTTTGCGCTGGCAAATCTGATCCGTGCCACTCACAAGGCAGGGCGTCCCGTGGCGTACTTCCTGCTGTTGCTGGCGACTTTTTTGCTGGGGCTGGTCAACGCGTTCGAACACGCCAAAGATGCCTGGGCGGTCATGCCGTCGGGCCTGATTCTGTCAGTCATCGTTACTGTTCTGGCCTGCGTTGCGACGTGGACCGGGCTGACCAGCCTGCGTTCCGGAGGTGCAGAATGAGACATATCCACGCACTGACTGCATTGAGCATGGCGCTGTTGTTGAGCGCATGTGGTGGCGAGGCGGACAGCACCCAGGCACGCGGCCCGGACCCTAAGCTGCCCGAGCCGCAACGTGGCCTGTTGCCCAGCATGAAAATCGCCGACCCGGTTGCCTGGGGCGATCAGAAGCCGACTGTGCCTGAAGGTTTCAGCATTACGGCGATTGCCACCGATCTGAGTATTCCGCGTCAGTCCATCGTGCTGCCGAACGGCGACATCATCATTGCTGAAGGGCGCGGCGGTAGTGCTGCCAAGCTCAAACCCAAGGATGTGATCGCGAGTGTCATCAAGGCGCAGGGCAACACCAAAGTCAAAGGTGGCAATCGCCTGACGCTGTTGCGTGACGCGGATGGTGACGGCAAGTATGAATTGAAGACCGTCTTTGCTGAAAACCTCAATGCACCTTATGGCTTGGCGTTTGCGAACGGCAAACTGTATGTCGCCAATCAGGATGCGCTGGTCAGCTTCGATTATCAGGACGGCCAGACCAAGGCGAGCGGCGAGCCGGTCAAGGTGACTGACCTGCCGTCGGCAATCAACCACCACTGGACCAAAGCGCTGACCGTCAGCCCTGATGGACGCTTCCTGTACGTCGGCATCGGTTCGAACAGTAACGTGACCGAGCGCGGCATGGAAGTCGAGATCGATCGCGCGATGGTCTGGCAGATCGACGCTGCGTCGGGCGCTCACAAACCGTATGCGACTGGCCTGCGTAACTCGACTGCTCTGGCTATTCAGCCGGGCACCGGGCAGTTGTGGACGGTGGTCAACGAGCGTGACGAACTGGGGCCTGACCTGGTTCCGGATTATCTGACCTCGGTGAAAGAGGGGGCCTTCTACGGTTGGCCTTACAGCTATTGGGGCCAGAACGTGGACACCCGTGCCCAGCCGCAAAATCCAGCCAAAGTCGCGGCGGCGATCAAGCCTGATTACAGCCTGGGCTCACACGTTGCCGCGCTGGGCGTGTCGTTCTCCATTCCGGCCATGGGTGATAAGTTTGCCGACGGCGTCTTTGTCGGTGAGCACGGCAGCTGGAACCGCGACAACCCGGTCGGCTACAAGGTGATCTTCGTTCCGTTCACCAATGGCCGCCCCGCAGGTGAGCCGGTGGACTTCGCGACAGGCTTCCGCGGTGCTGACGGCAAGACTCGCGGTCGGCCAGTGGGTGTCACGGTTGACCCGCGCGGTGCACTGATCATCGCTGACGACCTGGCTAACACCGTCTGGAGAGTGACCCGTAATAAATAACCGGGCTTACGTTGTTCTCGACTATCATGCGACGCTCTGCGTCGCATGCCGGTCCAGACGTTCTGCGTGCTCTTTTGCGACGCAGAGCGTTGCGAGCTGCATTCCACACGCTGGAGCGTGCGGAACGATAATCTCAACTATCGTGCGACGCTCCGCGTCGCATGCCTTTCCGGACGCTCCGCGTCCTCTTTTGCGAAGCAGACCATCGCGAGCTGCATTCTCCACACGTTCTACAAGGTGGATTCAGCACCCGCTTACACGTTAGGGTTGTTCGCACCCATGCACTGGCCAAACCGGCCCGTTGCCGAAAAACCTGAATTCTGGAACTGCTGTGAGTCGCTTTGAAACTGCTGCAAACCTCGAAACCCGGCCCGCTTCATGGTGGGCCGTCGGCAGCGTATCGCTCGGATCGTTTGCCACCGTCACCACTGAATTTCTCCCCGTAGGGCTGTTGCCCGATATCGCTCGTGATCTTGAAACGACGGTCAGCCACGCTGGCTTGATGATGGCTGTACGCGGGCTTCTCGCAGCGATTTCTGCGCCTTCCTGTATCGCCCTGTTTAGCCATGTCGACCGCAAACGTCTATTGCTCGGCCTCTTGTCGATATTGCTGGCCTCCAACCTGATCGTGGCGTTCTCGGAACAGTTCTGGCTGACCCTGGCTGCCACGGTGTTGCTCGGCTTCGCATTGGGAGGGTTCTGGACGATTGCCGGCTCGCTCGGGCCTCGATTGAGGCCGGGCAGGGAGGGCGTGAAGGCAACGGCCTATGTCCTCGCGGGCGTCTCGATTGGCACAGTCGCCGGGATACCTGCCGGCACCTTGATCGGCGAGGCCTTTGGCTGGCGCACCGCGTTCGAAACGGCGGCGGTCGTGACAGTGATGGTGGGCATGCTGATTACAACGCTGCTGCCTGCGTTGCCGGGCGAGCGTTCTGCCGGTCTCAGCCAGATGCTTTCGCTGGCAGGCGAGCAAAAGATCCGCTGCATGTTCGCTGCCGCATTGCTGATCTATGTCGGGCACTTCGCGGCCTACACCTACCTTGCCCCCTTCGTGCAGGACGCCGCAAACATAAAAGGTCAGGCGCTGGGATTGTTGCTGTTTGCTTTCGGCCTCGCGGCGGTTGCAGGCAATCTGGCGGGCGGTGCGATGGCGGCCAGAAATGCGCCGTCCTCGGTTTTGATCATGACCTTGCTGATGCTGGGGTCATTGACTGCCTTGCTGCTGTTCGTCGGTATTCCCTGGCTGCTCTGGCCCGTCATTCTGGTTTGGGGATTTGCTTTCGGGATGATTCCGATCACCACGCAAATATGGTGTTTCGACGCCTCGAACGGACGTGTGGAAGGGGTTCAGGCGCTGCTGGTCTGTGTGGTGAACCTGTCGATTGGCGGCGGTGCCTTCATCGGCGGGCTAGTGTCCGAAGGTGCAGGCTTCAGCGCTGCGATAGTGACCGGCGCGGTGTGTGCCGCGCTGTCTGTGGCGACGGTGGGCATGTCGCTGCGTAGGTCAAAGCGAGTCACCTGCGCAGGTTGAGACAGTCCAGCCATCAGCCCGCTTTGAAAAACGCCACTTTCTGCGTCAGGCGGTCCGCGAGCAGTGCCAGGTCTTCGCTGGCGGTTGCAACTTGCTGAGAGCCACTGGCCGACTTGAGTGTCGAGTCATGGATGCTGTTGATATTCATCGCCACCTCTTCGGCCACCGAGCTTTGCTGGATTGAAGCGCTGGCGATCTGCGCGTTCATGTGGTTGATCGCGCCGACCTCCTTGCTGATTTTCGACAGAGCGCTCTGCGCATTACGCGTCTGCGCCACGGCCTTGTTGACCAGTTCGCAACTGTCACGCATGTTCTGCGCGGCGGTTTCCGTGCCGCCCTGAAGCGTGCTGATCATCGCTTGAATTTCCTGAGTCGACTGCTGGGTACGGGTTGCCAGGGAGCGCACTTCATCGGCCACCACGGCAAAGCCCCGACCGTGCTCTCCCGCGCGGGCCGCTTCGATGGCAGCGTTGAGGGCCAGCAGGTTGGTCTGCGAAGCAATCGAGTTGATCACTTCGATGACCGTCTCGATCTGCTCGCCATGCCTGGACACTTGTTCCACCGTGTTGGTCGTCTCGACCAGCGTCGCCGCCAGTTGTTCGATGGCGGCGGTCGTGCCTTCCACCAGACTGTTGCCGGTTTCCACCTCGGTGTCGGCCAGACGCGCTGCATCTGCTGCCTGGGCCGCATAGCCGGAGACTTCATTGACCGTGGCGGCCATTTGACTGATGGCGGTCGCGACCTGTTCGGCTTCGCGGGTCTGCACCATCACCTGCGCATTGTTGGTCGAGGACGCCGCCGACAGCACGGTCGATGACTGGCTGACTTCCTGCGCGGCCATTCGCACCTGGGTGATTGTCTCGGAAAGACGGCCCAGCGCGGTTTTCAGCACGCCCATCACACTGTCGGGGTGCTCCGTTGAGATGTTCTGCTGCAGATCACCATCGGCCAGACGCCTGATGGCCTGGGCAACGTCGAACGGTTCTGCCCCCAGGGTTTTTTTGACAAAGCGGATGATGAATACCGACAGCACGATACTCAGCAGCACGGCAAATGCAGTGGCCAGCAGCATCAGGCCACGGAACTGGCTGGCGGTGGCCTGCACGTCATCGAGTTGCGCCCTGATCGCAGCTTCTTCATGGTCGATGAGCGCGTTGACCCGTTTCAGCCACTCGCTGTAATCACCGGAAACCTGACGCAGTAACAACGCCTGAGCGCCGGCAATGTCACCCGCCCGACGCAGTTCAATCACGCTTTTGGTGGACGCCAGCGTCTGCTGCTCGATTTCCTTGATGCTGCGCAGCAACTGACGCTCTTCGCCCGTCACGCCCGGCTTGGTGAACAGCTGGTCCATTGGCACGGCCGAGTCGACGTAGTCTTTTTCAAGCCGGGTCATTTCTGCGAGGTGGGTAGCCACGTCCTGATCATTGTTGACCAGCACCGCGTCACGCAGAGCAATCGCCCGGTTGTGCACGCTGCCGCGAAAGTTGATTGCATAGCGCTGAACCTTCGCGGCATTTTCTCCGACGTCCTCCAGCGTGCTGTCGATAAAACCCACGCGCTGGATACCCACTGCGGTGATCAAAATTAGTAGCGACACCACGGCAGCAAATCCCAGGCCGATACGAGTTGCCAGAGAAACCGGTTTTTTCATGAGATAAGCTCGTGAAGGAATAAGCAAGGGGCGCCAGGATCATGGCGTCAGACTAATAGCGGAAAGCCAGACAGTATGCTTGAGCGGCGAGCCTGCCAAATAGATATTTACACACCATTGGATAGAGAGGCGTTATTGCAGGATTGAGCGGGCTGTACGACGGTGCCTCGGCATGACCCTCGTGCTCAGTCTCCAACCTCAAAGGGCAGGGCAGGTTTTACCCGGCATGCGCCAAATGACCCATCTGTCGACAGGCTTTCGAGCTTCACAGTACAAAGTGGCACACCACCGGTCATCCGAAACACAATGTTTCATATCGGTTAAATAAATCTTAATGATGCCGCCATCGCCCCTGAATACGGGGTGCTTGCAGCGTGCCACATTAGTTCCCCGGCCATTCAACTGAATATAACTATCAAGTTAACCCCCTCAGCGCCGATTCACGGGCATTCCGGAAAATCAAAGGCATACACGTCATGAGCGCAAAATGGTTGGATAACTTGAAGGTCAGCAAGAAGCTAGGGCTAGGCTTTGCCGCTATTTTGCTGGGTGTACTGACGGTCGCAGCCATCGGCTATTCCAGCACTAACCTGCTGATCGAGCGCATGGGCAAAAGCAGCAAGGTTGCCGAAATCAAGGCTGATGTGCTGAGTGCCCGCATCGCTGCCCAAGCCTACGCGACAGGCCCGAGCCCGGCTGGCGTGCAGACTTACGCAAGCGCACTGGACACGCTGAATCGCAGCGTCGATGAGGGCCTGGGGCTGTTCGTGGTATCGAGCAACCTGGAAAAACTGCGCGCCATCAAGGAGCAGGTAGGGGGCCTGAAGCAGACCTTCGAACAGTTGGTCGGCATCAATCAGAAGGTCGATGACGCGCTGAAACCGATCATCAAGGTTTCCGATGATGTCAGCGGGACCTTCGAGAACCTGTTGAACAAGACCATTGACGACACCCTGCGCGCGCCGGACGAAACCGGTATCAAGCAAGTCAAGATCGCTGGCGACCTGCGTAACGGCATGACCAACTTTCGCCTGGTGTTTCGGCGCTACTTGAGTATCCCGTCTGCCGATAACCGTCAGGCCACGTATAACGCGGCGGACGCACTGATCGCTCAGGTCGCTGCCGCGCGCAGTGAGCTGCCCAGCCAGGCAAATGCCGCTGTGGATGCCGCGCTGAACGCGCTCAAGCAGTACAAAATATTGATGACCTCGATCTCGGACATGCTGCAGCAAACCGATCAGATCCGTAACAGTCTGCAACAGCAATCCATCGCGACTGCAGCCCGTGCCGACGATCTGGCAGCCCAGCAGGTGATCAGTGCCAAAAAAGAACAGAACACCGCTGTCATGCAGTTGCTGAGTGTCGCGGTGGTCGTACTGCTGATCGGCATCTTCGCTGCGTTCCTGATTACCCGTCAGATCACCGTTCCACTGAACGAAACGGTCATCGCGGCGCGCCGGATCGCCGATGGTGATCTGACCCAGGACACTCACACGACCCGTCAGGACGAACTGGGTCTGTTGCAGAACACCATGCAGCACATGACCGTTTCCCTGCGCGGCCTGATCGGCGGCATCGGCAACGGTGTGACCCAGATCGCCACCGCCGCCGAGGAGTTGTCTGCAGTCAGCGAACAGACCAGCGCCGGTGTCACCCTGCAAAAAAACGAAGTGGATCAAGTCGCGACGGCCATGAACCAGATGTCGTCCACGGTGCAGGAAGTGGCGCGCAACACCGAAGATGCCTCACGGGCCGCCAAGCAGGCCAGCGAACGCGCCGCCCATGGCAGCAGCGTGGTGCAGCACGCCACGCGGGAAATCGGCCAACTGGCCGGTGAAGTGAAACAACTGGGTGAGGCCATGCAACGCCTGACCGAAGACAGCGGCAAGATTGGCAGCGTGATCGACGTGATCAAAGCGGTCGCCGAACAGACCAACCTGCTCGCCCTCAATGCTGCCATCGAGGCCGCGCGTGCGGGTGAGCAGGGTCGCGGGTTTGCCGTGGTGGCCGACGAAGTGCGCTCGCTGGCCCAGCGCACCCAGAACTCCACCACTGAAATCGAAGCACTGATCCTGACCCTGCAACAGGGCACGGGTGCCGCTTCGGGCCTGATGGACGCCAGCCTGCAACGCACCGAAGGCACCGTGATACTCGCTCGCCAGGCGGAGCAGGCGCTGGTGGAAATCAATCAGTCGATCGGTACGATCGAGCAGATGAGCCAGCAGATCTCTGCCGCCGCCGAGCAGCAGAGTGCGGTGACCGACGAAATCAACCGCAGCGTGCTCAGCGTTCGCGACATTGCTGACCAGTCTGCCTCGGCAACCGAGCAGAGCGCAGCGTCGACGGTGGAACTGGCTCGTCTGGGCAGCAATCTGCAGAGCATGGTCGCGCGTTTCAGGATTTAAACGTTTGCTCAGCGTGCCTCGTGATGCATTCACGAGGCACGCTGCCGCGCCTCCGCCCGCACAACCATCCACACCCCGAGGCCAGACACCGCCATGCCAAACGCGATCTGCCAGGACAGCGGTTCGTCGAACATCGCCCAGGCCCAGAGCATGGTCACAGGAGGGCTGAGGTACAGAACGCTGGCGACCCGGGTGGCCGTCGCGCGGCTCAGGCAGGTCCAGTACAGCCCGTAACCTCCCAGCGTCGCCAACCCTACCGTCCACAACACGCTCAGTGCAAAGCCGCTGCTGGGAATCGGTGCCAGACTGCCCTGTGTCCCCTGAATAATGGCGAATGCGACGCTTGAGACACAGCATTGCAGCCACAGATTGGGAAGCAGGTCCATCGCTGGTGATGCGCTGGAGCGTTTTTGCCACAACGTCGCGATGGCCAGCGAGAACATCCCCAGCAAGGGCAGGCCGTAGGCCCATAAAGGCGCATCACCCCAGGCCAGTGCGCTGTGAGTGACCAGCACCACGCCGACCAGACCCACCAGCAGTCCCGCCCAGATTTTCCAGCTCAGTCGCTGCCCGAGAAATACCGCAGCCAGCAGCGCCATGCCCAGCGGCAGCAGATCGGCCAACAGTGCCGCGAGCCCTGCCGGTACGCCCAGCGCAATACCTTGTGTGACGCCTGCCACGTAGCCGGTCATTGCCAGCAGACCAATGCCGGCATTTTTGAGCAGCAGGGCAGGCGCGATCCTTATCAGTTGGCGTGCCACGAAGGGCAGCAGAATCAAGGTGACCACCACACAGCGCCAGAACACCACCAGCAACGGCGGCGCATAGTCCAGAGAAAAACGCGCGCCGACGAAGCCGGAACTCCAGGTCAGCAGCAATGCCGCCTCGAGTAAGGGCAGAGGAATGGCCTGGTGCCAGGCAGGCCGCGATACGTTCGGGGAGATCGACAGGTAATGATTCATCGACACACGCTAAGTGATCGGCGTAATCTAATAAATCAAAATTATATGCATTAGTTATTCAGGAATACTAAAGAATGACGGCGATACTCGACATCGAACTGGTGCGCACCTTTCATGCCGTGGCGCGAATCGGTAAGTTTTCCGCCGCGGCAGAGCAGTTGCACAGAAGCGCTGCGGCGGTAAGCGTGCATATTCAGCGGCTTGAGGCCGTGGCAGGCGGGCGTCTGCTCAATCGCGACAATCAGGCGGTGTCCTTGACGGCGCTGGGCAAGCGATTGCTTTTGTCCACGTCCGAGTTGCTGTCCATCCATGACCGGGTGCTGGCCGACCTGCATGGCACCCATCTGGCGGGGCGCATCACGCTAGGCGTTCCGGACGAATACGCGGTGCATGTCATCCGCGACATCCTGCCAGTGTTCGCGGCGGCCTGGCCCAACGTCGTGCTGGAATTGAAAACCGCGCCCAGCCTCACCCTGCGCGAGCAGGTACTGCGCGGCAAGCTACAGGCAGCGGTCATCGCCCAGCCCAAAGGGCAACTAACGGCTGAAACAGTGTTTCTGGTCTCCACCAGGCCCGTCTGGGTCGGGCCAGCAAACACCATGCTGGCGTCGACAGACCCACTGCCGCTTGCCATGCATGCCGCGCAATGTCCCTATCGTGAAGCGATGGTGGAGACATTCAAACAGGATGGCCGCAAAACCCGCGTGGTACTGGAGAGCCCGTCCAATCAGGCGGTCAAAGCCTGCGTGGAAGCGGGGCTGGCGATCAGTCTCATTGATCGAAGCGGAGTGACAGACGCCATGCAGATCCTCAGTGACCTGCCTGAAATAGCCGAGCACGAGATCGTCTTTTTGCGAGCGCCTGCGTCACAGACCGACGAGGCGGTGAGTCTGCTGGCGCAGGCGATGCAGAAGCATTTTCGGGTTTAGTCACGGAGCCGGTTTTGCTGCAACTGTGTCTCAGGCTTACCACGCCGACGCCTCAACCATCCTTGAACAAAAAGCTGTACGCATTCAGCGCCGGAACGCCGCCCAGGTGGGCGTAGAGCACTTTCGAGCCTTCCGGAAATTCGCCGTTACGCACCATGTCGATCATGCCGTGCATGGATTTTCCTTCGTAGACCGGGTCGGTCAATACACCCTCGAGCCGCGCGCAAAGGCGGATGGCTTCCAGTGTACCGTCGTTGGGCAGGCCGTATTCGGGGTAGGCGTATCGGGTGTCGAGTACGACGTCTTCGGCAGTGATTTCGCGGCCGAGGTCGACCAGTCTGGCGGTGTTCTGGGCGATGCGCAGCACTTGCTCGCGGGTCTTGTCCGGTTTGGCTGAGGCATCGATGCCGATCACCCGTTGTGCACGGCCATCGGCGGCGAAGCCCACCAGCATGCCGGCATGGGTACTGCCGGTGACCGAGCAGACGACGATGTAGTCGAACTTGAAGCCCAACTCTTCTTCCTGCTGACGGACCTCGTCGGCAAAGCGCACAAAACCCAGTCCGCCGTAGGGATGTTCCGAACAACCGGCCGGAATCGGGAACGGTTTGCCGCCGCTTTCAACGACATCGGCCATGGCTTTTTCCCAGCTTGGACGAATGCCGATATCGAAGCCTGCCGAGTCCAGTCGGACGTCGGCGCCCATGATGCGTGACATCTCGATGTTGCCAACCCGGTCGTACAGCGCATCGGAGTAGTTGACCCAGTTTTCCTGCACCAGCACGCACTTCATGCACAGGTGCGCCGCCACGGCCGCGACCTGACGGGTCTGGTTGGACTGGATGCCGCCGATGGACACCAGCGTGTCGTACCCGCCCTCGATGGCTTCAGGCACCAGGTATTCCAGTTTGCGGGTCTTGTTGCCGCCAAAGGCCAGACCGCTGTTGCAGTCTTCACGCTTGGCATACAACTCGACCTTGCCACCCAGGTGCTCGCTCAGGCGTTTCAGCGGGGTAATGGGCGAGGGGCCGAAGGTCAGAGGGTAGCGTTTGAACTGGCTCAGGTTCATGTCGGGTCTCCGTTGAGAAGGGGCTCGTGCGTTAAAGGTCAGGTGTCAGGCGCAACTCGACGTGCCTGAGATGGCTCCTATCATAGAAAATCGCTCGATAATCGTGGTTGCAAAGAATTGTCTATTTGCAAAATCAGCGTTAGTGTCCGGGTATCAAAGCGAACTTTTATTTTGTGAAATTGACTATGAAAGCAATAAATGAACGCACTAAAAAGCCTGGTGCTGATACGGCACCGCTGCTGGACAGAATCGACCGCGCCATCCTCAAAACACTGCAGCGCGATGCTTCCATCTCCAATGTGGCACTCGCGGAAAAGGTCAAGCTGAGCCCGCCGGCCTGTTTGAGACGTGTCGAACGGTTAAAAGAAACGGGCGTTATCAAGGGCGTTGTCGCGCTGCTGAACGGCGAGGTGCTGGAGGCGGGGATGGTGGTGCTGATCGGCGTCGTGCTGGACCGCTCGACGCCGGACTCGTTTGCGCAATTCGAGGCGGCGGCGCAGAACGTTTCCGGTTGCATGGAGTTTCATGTGGTCACCGGCGAGTTCGACTATTTCATGCTGTTGCGCACTAAAGACAGCCAGAGTTTCAACCGCCTGCATGCCGAACAGTTGCTGTATTTACCCGGCGTCAGACAGATCCGCTCGTTCATGGGCCTGCGTCAGGTGTTGTCGACCACGCATTTGCCGATCTGATCATTGCTCAACGTGTCTGCGATGGAGCTTGTGGCGTCAAACGTTCGTGATTGCTGAAGGTCAGAGTTGTCTGGTGCAACACGATTGACCCTTGGCGTGTGTTTCAATAAACGCCGTTGTTTTTTATTTGCTCAAGGATTTTCATTTTGGCTGCTGGAAGCTTGCTTACTCTGCTTGACGATATTGCGACCCTGCTGGATGACGTGGCGCTGGCCACCAAGAAAACCGCTGGCGTGCTGGGTGATGACCTGGCGCTCAATGCCCAGCAGGTCACCGGCGTCACCGCTGATCATGAGCTGCCGGTGGTCTGGGCGGTGGCCAAAGGATCGCTGCTCAACAAGGCGATTCTGGTGCCGGCGGCGTTACTGATCAGCGCGTTTGCGCCTTGGGCTATTCTGCCGCTGTTGATGGTCGGCGGTGCGTTTCTATGTTTCGAGGGCTTCGAGAAAATCGCCCATAAATGGCTGCACCCTGAAACCGGCGAAGAGCACGACCAGCGCAAGCAGGCCGCTACGGATGCGTCAGTGGACAGGGTTGCGTTCGAAAAAGAGCGCATCAAGGGCGCGATTCGTACGGACTTCATTTTGTCGGCAGAAATCATCGTGCTGGCGCTGGGCGTGGTCTCGGCCCGGCCCTTCATGGATCAGGTCGGCGTGCTGGTCATCGTCGCGGTCCTGATTACCGTCGGCGTCTATGGACTGGTGGCGGGTATCGTCAAGCTCGATGATTTGGGCCTGTACCTGAAAAGGACCGCAAGTTCGGCGGCGCAAAAGATTGGCGGTGCTCTGCTGTGGCTGGCGCCGGTATTGATGAAAGTCCTGTCGATCGTCGGTACCGCGGCCATGTTCATGGTCGGGGGCGGGATTCTGGTTCACGGCCTGTCGTTCGCCCACCATTGGGTCGAAGGCGTGACCGAGGCAGCATCTGCTGCTGTAGGTGGCCTGTCTATGATCGTCCCGACCCTGATCGATGCCATCGCCGGGATTATCGCTGGCGCGGTGCTGGTGCTGATCGTGACGCTGGTAAGCAAGATCTGGAAAGCGGCGAGGGAGTGATTGCGGCTGCTTTTTGATCGCGATGGCATGAGCGCCGCAGATTGCGACGCTCTGCGTCCTCTTGCGACGCAGAGCGTCGAGAACTGCATGCCGACGCGAAGCATCGGCATGATAGTCATCTCAAGACCTGTGTATAACGCGGAGTGCGGGAACGATCGTCATCACCCACATCATTACGCGCTTAGAAAAACACTTTTACCAGCAAACTCGCGGTGTTCTGATCGGTATCGAAAGAGCGGGTGTCCTTGATGCCGTACTTGTTGGTCCAGTAGTCGTATTCGATGCCTACATACAGCTGACGCTCAGGGTAATTCAGTGCCTTGCCCAGGTCGTACTTGATCTGGGGGTTGAAGTGCAGGTTGGAATGGTAAGTACCACGTGAATTCTTGTCGTTGTCCACGACCCAGTCCATGAAGCCGTCGATCAGTACGTCCGATTTGCCGACAGGAATGGTGTAGGACCAGACCGGAGTGATCTGCCATACGCCATCACCCGGACGATTGCCTTCAGTCTGACGCTGATAGAAGTTCAGCTGGAAATAGTCGAAACCCGGAATCTTCAAATCGAACGCCGGACCGATCAGGTACGACTCGTTATCGCCTTCGCCAAACTCGTAAGTTGCCGCAATCAGCACATCAGTGATCGGGCCGAATTCAAACTTCTGACCGAAGATCTTGCCCAGCGACAACCGTGGCGAGAACTCGCCGTAGTACGTGTTATCGCCAGCCGTGGCGTCTTTCTTACCGTTATAGAAAATCTTGTCGACGAAAAAGAAGTTGTCGCCGTACTTCCAGCTGTCCGCATGCTCGAACGTGAACGTCTGCTGATTCTCTGGATTGACAGTGAAGTCTCGTCCATTGAGATAGGTCAGGCTATTGCTCTGCCACTGGAAGATATCCTCTGCCATGGCGGGTGCGGTGGACAGCAGACTGCTGGCCAGTAACACACTGGAAAACGTACGGTTCATGCGGTGAGCCCCTTGGTATGGATCGTGATTTTGCAGACCGGCGTTCTATGAATGACGCCTTGTCTGTCGTTGCAATTATTTGTCTGTCTGGTCAGCTTTGTGTTGTTAGCAAGAGCTGCGCCAATCAGTGAAAAAAGTTTAACCAATCGTGAAACCGGCACTGACGGGTCGGTTTCAAGTCAAATTTCGAGCGGATAGGATCCCGAATGCTCAGTTAGCCCGTTGGCTGCCCGCTCAGACTTGACGATGAGGAAAATCAGAAGGCGGGTTGGCAGCGGCGGCGGAGAATACTGACTCGCGTCGCCGTGCTCAAGTGCTCCAGAGCAGGGCGTCTGGAGCGAAAACAGGGCAAGTGCCCCGTGGTGTCAGTTGATGTGTGCGCCTTGATCGATCCAGGCACCCACGAGGTCACGTTCCTGTTGGGTCATCTGGGTAATGTTGCCCAGCGGCATGATCGGGGCCGTGATCGCCTGGGCCTTGATGCGCGGCGCCTGTTGCTGAATCTGTTCGGGCGTATCGAACATCACGCCTGCCGGGGCGACGCTGAACAGTTGGCTGGTCGGCGTGGCCGAGTGACAGACCGAGCAACGCTGCTGGATCACGTCGTGCACTTTGCTGAAATCCGCGCCCGCCAGTTTGGCAGGCTCTGCCTGGGCAGGCGGCGCCACCGGCTCGGGCGGTTTCTCGTCGGCCCGGTGCCCGCCGACAGCGGTACCCGGCAGCGGTTGATAGACGATCTTCGCAGGAGGTTGCGCCGGGCCGGTGACGTAAGCCAGACACATCATGCCCAGCGCGGCGACCGGCAGGGTCCAGGCAAATCGATGGCTGTCATGCCGGGTATTGAAATAGTGCCGCACCAGCACCGCCAGCAGCGCGATACCCGCCAGAATCAGCCAGTTGTATTCGCTGCCGTAGGTGCTCGGAAAGTGGTTGCTGATCATGATGAACAGCACCGGCAGCGTGAAGTAGTTGTTGTGCCGCGAGCGCAGCAGGCCTTTGGCGGGCAGGCTCGGGTCCGGGGTGCGATTTTCGGCGATGGCGGCGACCAGTGCGCGCTGGGCCGGCATGATGATGCGGAACACGTTGCCGACCATGATGGTGCCCATGATCGCGCCGACATGCAGGTACGCACCGCGCCCGCTGAATATTTTGCTGAAGCCGTAAGCAGCCGCCACCAGCAGCACGAACAGCACAACGCCCAACAGGGCAGGGCGCTTTCCTAATGGCGAGTCGCACAGAAAGCTGTAGATGAACCAGCCGACGAACAGCGAACCGAGGCCGATATGCACGCCTTCAGCGCCGCTCAGGCTGCTGCCCGGTGTCAGCAGGTACAGCGTCGGGTTGGCGTAAAACACCACGCACAGCAGCGCGACCCCGGACAGCCAGGTCGAATAGGCTTCCCATTTGAACCAGTGCAGGTTCTCCGGCATGGTCGGCGGCGCGAGCTTGTATTTTTCCAGGTGATAAATGCCACCGCCATGGATTGCCCACAGATCCCCCGACAGCCCTTCGCGCGGGTTGCTGCGGTTGAGGTTGTTTTCCAGCCAGACAAAGTAGAACGATGCGCCGATCCAGGCGACACCCACAATCATGTGAATCCAGCGCACGCCGAGATTCAGCCATTCCATCAGATGTGCCAGCACGGTGTTTACCCTTCCAGTGGGTTGGGATCGAGAACCAGCAACTGGTTCTCGGCAAAATAATGTTCGTCGCAGTTGTTACCGGAGCCGCTGCGATCAACCACCAGGAAGTCATCCTGTTTTTCGATGGTCAGCACCGGATGATGCCAGACGCCGCGATGATAGTTGACACCCTGCCTGCCGTTGGAAACGAAGGCGCGGGTCAGGGCCGATTCAGGTGCATCGCCCACTGGGGCGACCACGATCAGAAACGGATGACCAAGCAGCGGAATGAACGCCTGACTGCCCAGCGGATGACGCTCCAGCATGCCGATAGTCAGGGGCATCGGCAGTGCTTCGGCGCGGAAAATGCTGATGATTGCCTTGTCATCCGGTTGTGCGGTGTCGACTTCGGCCAGGCGATGAAAACGCATGGTCGAGCCGTTGTTGATCATGAAGTAATCGCTGCCATCGGTTTCAATGACATCACCGAAAGGGGCAAAGGCTTCCTTGGTCAGCGGCTCGATTGTCAGTGTGCGCATGCGGATTCTTCTTTAATGGTTTCAGGGTTTATCGCATTCGTCGCTGCCTGGAATGCGGTGCTCGCCTGCTTCTGCCGTCCGGCCAGAATCAAAAGCGGACTTGTGCATAACGCCGAGTGTGGGAGTGAGCTTGCTCACGAAGACGGTGGTCCAGACGACCCACTTTCAGGGGCTGTACTGGCCCCTTCGCGAACAAGTTCGCTCCCACGGCCTTCGGCCAGAATCAAAATCAGGCCTGTAGATGGGCGCGGAGCGTGGTGACGAGAGTTTAGGTGTCTTTATCTGGACACCTTACCCAACACCCGCAACCTGCTCACGCCACCGTCCGGAAACACGTTCAGGCGGATGTGGGTGATCGGGCCGATGGCTTTTACCTGCTCGGCGAACTCGTGTTCGGCGTGCATGGTGAGTTTCTGGCTTGGCAGCAGTTCGCGCCAGAACAGGCTCTGGGTCTCGATCTGGCTGTCGGTGCCGCCTTTGACGAATGCGCCCTGTATCGAGCAGCTGTCCGGGTAGTTGCCCTTGAAGTGCAGGGTGTCGACGATGACTTTCTCGACTTCGCCCTGATGCCCCAGCGCCACGATCACCCAGTCATTGCCCGGTGTGCGACGGCGCGCGGTTTCCCAGCCATCGCCCATGTTCACGCCACGGCCAGGGTTGAGGATGTTGCTCATGCTGCCGTAATGCTCGTCTGAACAGGCAATCGAGCGGCCGCCATTGAGTGCTGCGACCAGATCGATCTGCTCGCTTTCGCTGACTTTCGACCAGTCGCGGTGTGGCACGCCATACACCCGCAGGCGCGCGACGCCGCCGTCCGGATAAATATTGAAGCGCAGATGGCTGAACGGCTGGTCGTGGCTGATCTCATGGTAGTGATGGGTGTTGCCTTTCAACTCCACTGACGACAGCACTTCGGTCCACGCCGTATTTTCGTCCGGCTCGCCCGATGCCAGAAAGCAGGCTTCCAACGATGCGGAAGGCGGGAAGTTGCCAGTAAAGAAGGAAGTGTCGATGTCCACGCCCTTGAGGGTGCCGGCCACGCCGAGTTGAATCACTGCGCTGTCGTAACCTTCGAAACGCTTGCGCCGCGACTCCCAGCCGTCCATCCACTTGCCGTTGTCATCGAACACGCCTTCTTTCCAGACCGCAGGCGTTGGCTGGAACAAGCGGTTGGCATCGGCGAACCAGTCATCGGTGACCGACAGGATCTTGGTCCCTAAGCGCGCGTCGGCCAGGTTGACGAACTTCTCGAACGGTGCGGCGTAAACTTTCATGCTTTTTGTCTGCCTTCTGAATTCGGTTATGCCTGCGACGCGTGCAGCGCCTGGAGACGAAACAGTGCGATCTTGTTGATCTCGGCCAGGGCGCAAGCGAACTCGGCCTCGGGCGAGTGGTGGATGCGTTGTTCGAACGCGGCCAGAATCTTGTGTCTGTCGCTGCCCTTGACCGCCATAATGAACGGAAAGCCGAAGCGGGCCTTGTAAGCCTCGTTCAGCCCGGTGAAGCGCTGAAATTCCTCAGGCGTGCAGAGGTGGATGCCGGCACCCGCCTGTTCATCGGTGCTGGCCTGAGTCAGTTCACCCTGAACGGCAGCTCTGCCTGCCAGGTCCGGGTGAGCATTGATCAATGCCAGTTGTTGCTCGTGAGTGGCCTTGAGCAAAATGTCGCTCATGCGCGCGTGCAAGGTTTCGAGCTGATCCAGTTCGGGGCCTGCGCCTTGGTCAAATGCCCGTTCTGCGATCCACGGTGAGTGCTCGTAGATATCGGCGAAGGTCGCAACAAATTCGTCGCGGCTCAGCCTCGAGGGCTTCGGATTCTGCAACCCGCTCATTGCGCTGCCTCGCCGGTGAATGGGTGTTCAGTGTGCCAGTGCCGGGCAATGTCGACCCGGCGAGTGAACCACACCTGTTCATGGCTTTTGGCGTACTCAATGAAACGTTTGAGCGCGGCAAGGCGGGCAGGGCGACCAATCAGGCGGCAATGCAGGCCAATCGAAAGCATCTTCGGCGCGTCTTCGCCTTCGGCATACAGCACGTCGAAAGCGTCTTTCAGGTACTGGAAAAACTGCTCGCCGTTGTTGAAGCCCTGCACCTGGGTAAAGCGCATGTCGTTGGTGTCCAGCGTGTACGGGATCACCAGATGCGGCTTGCCGGTCGGGTTGTTCGGTTCCCAGTACGGCAGGTCGTCGTCGTAAGTGTCGCAATCATAGAGAAAGCCGCCTTCCTCCATGACCAGCCGGCGCGTGTTAGGTCCGGTGCGCCCGGTGTACCAGCCCAGCGGGCGTTCGCCACTGATTTCGGTGAGAATCTGAATCGCGCGGCGCATGTGCTCGCGCTCTTCGGCTTCGTCCATGTTCTGGTAATCGATCCAGCGGTAGCCGTGGCTGCAGATTTCGTGTCCGTCGGCGACCATGGCGCGGATCACGTCCGGATGACGTTGCGCAGCCATGGCGACGGCGAAGATGGTCAGCGGAATGTCGAACTGTTTGAACAGCTTGAGAATGCGCCACACACCGGCACGGCTGCCGTACTCGTACAGCGACTCCATGCTCATGTTGCGCTGGCCTTGCAGTGGCTGCGCGGCGACCATCTCGGAGAGAAAGGCTTCAGATTCCTTATCGCCGTGCAGAATATTGCGCTCGCCGCCTTCCTCGTAATTGAGCACGAACGACAAGGCAATGCGCGCATTGCCCGGCCAGCGTGGATGAGGCGGGTGGCTGCCGTAACCGATCAGGTCGCGTGGGTAGTCAGCACTCACTGCAAGCTTCCTTATGTGCGTGATATCAGGTGCATTGCGAGAAGCAGGCAAGGCACTGCAAAGTAAAGATTGTATACAATTTGATTTGCGGGTTGTAACCCTGAACTTTTCTTCATCGAATGCGATTGTTGCTCATGAGTGAAGCAAGAAACCTGCCTGACTGGTCAGTTAAAGCAAAAAAACCTGATGCTTTTCCTTGGCTTCAATGAAATCGACGATTTGGCGCTGCGCCGCGCGTAACTGGATAGCCCGCGATGATTTTATTGTGTACAGGTTTTTGCAAAGGTGTCTTAATCGGTCGCGATGGCGCACTGCCGGGCACCTGATTGGTGCGCTGATGTGATCACTCGGATACAAAGGGGCGAAGTTTTGGGAAAATTGACTACACACGTGCTGGACTCGGCTCGCGGCTGCCCCGGCGCTTCTATTCGCGTTGACTTGTATCGGGTGCAGGATCAGCAATTGCTGCACATTCTCAGCGCAGTCACCAACAGCGATGGGCGCTGTGATGCGCCTCTGCTGCAAGGCGACGACTATCAGTCTGGCGTGTATCAGCTGCACTTTCAGGCAGGCGATTATTACCGTGCACGAGGCGTGGCGTTGAACGAGCCGGCGTTTCTCGATGAAGTGGTGCTGCGCTTCGGTATTGATGCAGGTCAGGAACACTTTCATGTGCCGCTGTTAATCTCGCCGTACAGCTACTCGACGTACAGAGGCAGCTGATTCTCTTGCCCGCCCCACACTGCGGGCTTTTTTTCGCGTGCGTTTCGTCCAGACCTGCTTCCTGTTGCACCCCGTGTACAATGCGTCAGCCCCAAGGCCGCCCTCTATCCGCGCACGAGTATTCATGAACGATCAGTCCCTGCCTCTCAAGAAACAGCCGCGCAGCCTCGACAGCGTCCGCAGCGTGACCCAGGACGATATCGTTTACGAGCATATTTTCGATGCGATTCTGGAGCAGCGTCTGGCACCGGGCACCAAATTGAGTGAAGAGGCGCTGGGTGAGATTTTCGGGGTCAGCCGCACCATTATTCGCCGCGCGCTGTCGCGGCTGGGTCACGAAGGGGTCGTGCTGTTACGCCCCAATCGCGGTGCAGTGGTCGCCAGCCCCAGTGTCGAAGAGGCGCGCCAGGTGTTCTTCGCCCGGCGTATGGTCGAGCGGGCCATCACCGAACTGGCCGTCGAACACGCCAGCGCCGAACAACTGGCCGAGCTGCGGCAGATGGTCAGCGACGAGCGCGACAGCTTCGCCCGAGGGGACCGGGGTGCGGGCATTCGTCTGTCCGGGGAGTTTCATCTGCAACTGGCGGTGGCTGCAAAAAATGCACCGCTGATCAGCTTCCAGCGTAGCCTGGTGTCGCAGACTTCACTGATTATTGCCCAGTACGAAACCGGCAATCGCACGCACTGTTCCTACGATGAGCACAGCCAGCTGATCGACGCCATCGAAGCTCGCGATGCGCCGCTGGCCGTCGAGCTGATGATGCACCATATGGACCACATCGACAGCAAACTCAACCTCGACGAAGACAGCGCCTCGGCTGATTTGCATGCCGTGTTCTCGCACGTGCCGGGCAAGAAAAAGCCGGCGCGTTGAGGCGGCTCATCCATCCAGCTATCGTGCCGAGATTCTGTGTCAGTATGCCACCTCAACTATCGTGCGACGCTCCGCGTCGTCATGCCGTTCCGGACGCTCTGCGTCCTTTTTGCGACGCAGAGCGTCACGACCTGCATTCCCCACGCGTAGGGATCGATAAGTCACTATCGTCCACTGGCGCGCGCGAGACGAGGGTTCAGCCCCGCTCATGCACCAGCCGCCCCCCCGACCAAGTCTGTTTCACCGTCCGGTCGTCGCCAATCGTCATCAGCACAAACAGTATCTCTTCAATGCCCTTCGCCTGTTTCAGTCGATACGACAGCAACGGTGTGGCGTCGTAATCAAGCACAAGAAAATCGGCCTCGTTGCCGGGTTTGAGGCTGCCGACCTTGTCTTCCAGGCGCAACGCCCGCGCGCCACCCAAGGTAGCCAGATACAGCGATTTGAACGGGTTCAGGCGTGCGCCCTGCATCTGCATGACTTTGTAGGCTTCGTTCAGCGTCTGCAGAATCGAAAAGCTGGTGCCGCCGCCCACATCGGTGCCCAGGCCGACGTTGATCTTGTGCTTCTCGGCCATCGGCAGGTTGAACAGGCCGCTGCCCAGAAACAGATTGGAGGTCGGGCAGAAGGCGATGGTCGAGCCGGTTTGCGCCAGCCGCGCGCATTGTTCGTCGCACAAGTGCACGCCATGGGCGAACACCGAGCGCTCGCTCAACAGGTTGAAGTGGTCGTAGACGTCCAGATAGTGCTTGCGTTCGGGGAACAGCGCCTTGACCCACTCGATTTCCTGAAGGTTTTCGCTGATGTGGGTTTGCATGTACAAACCAGGGTATTCAGTCAACAACTGGCCCGCCAGGCCTAGCTGTTCCGGGCTGCTGGTCGGCGCGAAGCGCGGGGTCACGGCGTAGCTCAGGCGACCCTGGCCATGCCAGCGCTCGATCAGCGCCTTGCTGTCGGCATAGCCGGATTCGGGTGTGTCGATAAGATAGTCCGGCGCGTTGCGGTCCATCATCACCTTGCCGGCGATCATGCGCAGATCAAGCGCCTGCGCCGCACTGAAAAACGCCTCCACTGACTCTTTGTGCACGCTGCCGAACACCAGCGCCGTGGTGGTGCCGTTGCGCAGCAATTCCTTGATGAAGATACCCGCCACCTCGGCAGAATGCTCGGGGTCGGCGAACTGGCTTTCGCAGGGGAAGGTGTAAGTGTTCAGCCAGTCCAGCAATTGCTCGCCATACGCGCCGATCATGCCGGTTTGCGGCAGGTGAATGTGCGTGTCGATGAAGCCCGGCGTGATCAGCGCGTCCTGATACTCGATCAGCTCCACGTCACTGCCCAGGCTGCCCAGCAGGTCGGCGGCATGGCCCAGCGCAACGATCTTGCCATCCTCGACAAGCAGAAGGCCGTCGGCGAAATATTCATAAGACGCTTCAATTGCCACTTCAGCCGGGTCGGCAATGCTGTGAACGATGGCGGCGCGGTAGGCCTTACGGTTGGAAACTGAACTCATGGCATTCTCGTTGTGACTGACTGCGGCTATTGCGACTGGCTGCGGCGTGAGGCAGGCAGCAGTCTGGCGATAGGTTTGGCATTGGCGCTCTGTTGGCCAAAGCTGACGTTGTAAGTGGCGATGACCTCGGCGGCGATGGACACCGCGATCTCGACGGGCAGTTTGCCTTTGACCTCGGCCAGGCCCATCGGGCAACGCATACGTTGCAGCAGGCTGGCGTCGAACCCGCGTTCACGCAAGCGGTGTTCGAACTTGACCCGCTTGGTTTTCGAGCCGATCAGCCCGAAATAGCCGAAGTCCCCGCGCTTGAGGATCGCGGCAGTCAGTTCCAGGTCGAGTTGATGGTTGTGCGTCATGACGATGCAGTAAGTGCCGACGGGCAACTGCGCAACCTCATCGACCGGTTCGTCATTAAGGATCTTCAACACGCCTTCCGGCATTGTTTCGGGGAATTCGTGTTCACGGCTGTCGATCCAGCGTACCCGGCAGGGCAGGCTGGCCAACAGTGGCACCAGCGCGCGGCCGACATGGCCGGCACCGAATACCGCGATGTGCGCAACAGGCTCGCCCATCGGCTCGAACAGCAGCACGTTGACGCCGCCACAACACTGACCAAGGCTTGCGCCCAGACTGAAGCGTTCCAGCCGCGTCTGCCGGGTGCCGCTGGCGAGCATCTCGCGGGCGATTTCCATGGCTTTGTATTCCAGATGGCCACCGCCGATGGTGTCGTAGATGCGTTCGGCGCAGACGACCATTTTCGAGCCGGCGTTGCGCGGTGTAGAGCCCAGCTCTTCGATGATCGTCACCAGAATGCCGGGTTCACTGCGGGCCTGAAGCTCGGCCAGAGCGCTGATCCAGTTATTCATAGGGGTGAGCCTTTGCCGTGTGCAACTGACGCATCTGTTCACAGCCCCACAACACCTTTTCCGGCGTCGCCGGAGCGTCGATGTTCGGCTGATGACGATAATCACCGAGGCTCGCCACGGCGTCCTTGATCGCGCACCACGCCGCGATGCCGAGCATGAACGGCGGCTCGCCCACGGCCTTGGAATGGAACACCGTGTCTTCCGGGTTCTTGCGGTTTTCCACCAGCTTGACGCGCAAGTCCAGCGGCATGTCAGCCACCGCCGGGATCTTGTACGACGCCGGACCGCTGGTCATCAGCTTGCCTTTGTCGTTCCACACCAGCTCTTCGGTGGTCAGCCAGCCCGCGCCCTGAATGTAGCCGCCTTCGACCTGGCCGATGTCGATCGCCGGGTTCAGCGACGCGCCGACATCGTGCAGGATGTCGGTGCGCAAGGTCTTGTATTCACCGGTCAGGGTATCGACGATCACCTCGACGCAGGCTGCACCGAACGCGTAGTAGTAGAACGGTCTACCGCGCGCCTGGCTGCGGTCATAGAAAATCTTCGGCGTCTTGTAGTAGCCGGTGCTGGACAGCGACACCTGACCCATCCACGCCTGTTGAGCCAGCTCGGCAAAGGGCAAAACAATCTCACCGATCCGCACATGACCGTTGCGAAATTCAACCTCGGTTTCTGCCACTGCGTAATGCCGCGCGGCAAAATCAACCAGACGCCGCTTGAGGATTTCCGCGGCATTCTGCGCTGCCTTGCCATTCAGGTCAGTGCCGCTGGACGCCGCCGTCGGCGAAGTATTCGGCACTTTGTCAGTGTTGGTGGCGGTGATCTGGATACGCTCGATATCAACTTGAAACACTTCTGCCACGACCTGCGCGACCTTGGTGTTCAAACCCTGGCCCATCTCGGTGCCGCCATGGTTCAGATGGATGCTGCCGTCGGTGTAGATGTGAATCAGCGCGCCGGCCTGATTGAGAAAGCTGGCGGTGAACGAAATGCCGAACTTGACCGGCGTCAGTGCCAGGCCTTTTTTCAGGATCGGACTGCTGGCATTGAAGGCCCGAATGGCTTCGCGGCGCTCGGCGTACTGGCTGCTCTGCTCCAGGTCTGCGGTCATTTCTTCCAGCAGATTGTGCTCGACCGTCTGGTAGTAATGCGTGACGTTGCGCTCGGTCTTGCCGTAGTAGTTGGCCTTGCGCACCGCAAGCGGGTCCTTGCCGAGAAAACGGGCGATACAGTCCATGACTTCTTCGATGGCAACCATGCCTTGCGGCCCGCCAAAGCCGCGATAGGCGGTGTTGGACGCCGTGTGAGTCTTGCAGCGATGGCCATTGATCGTCGCTTCGCCCAGGTAATAGGCGTTGTCGGCATGGAACATCGCACGGTCGACAATCGAGGCCGACAGGTCTGGCGAATAGCCGCAGTTGGCGGCTAGATCCAGTTCGATGCCTTGCAACCGCCCATCGTCATCAAAGCCCACGTCGTACTCGATATAGAACGGGTGGCGTTTGCCGGTCATCTGCATGTCTTCGAAGCGTTGCAGGCGCATTTTGGTCGGCTGACCGGTCAGGCGCGCAATCACTGCGCACAGGCAGGCCGGGCTGGCCGCTTGGGTTTCCTTGCCACCGAAACCACCGCCCATGCGCCGCATATCGACCACGATGCGGTTCATCGGTACGTTCAGCACCTCGGCCACCAGCTTCTGGATTTCCGTGGGGTTCTGGGTCGAGCAATAGACAATCATGCCGCCGTCCTCAGTCGGCATGACCGAGGAGATCTGGGTTTCCATGTAGAAATGTTCCTGGCCGCCAATGTGCAGGTTGCCCTGCAAACGGTGGGTCGCACCTTGCAGAGCCGTCGCCGAATCGCCGCGCTTGTGGGTGTGGCTGTCGAGCACGAAATGCTTCTGACGCAGGGCCTGAACCACGTCCAGCACTGGCTCCAGGTCTTCGTATTCGATGATTGCCGCCATTGCCGCCTAGCGCGCAACGTCCAGATCCCGCGCGGCCACGGCAAGCACCGGCTGGCCGACGAATTCCACTTTGTCGATGGCCAGCAGCGGATCGCCCGGTAACAGCGGTCCGATGTCTTTCAGGCCGGGGATATCCTCGTGGGTGATCGCGATGCTTACGCCGGCGAAGGCGAAGCAGGGCGAGGTGTCGATGCTGATGATCCGTGCATGGGCGCGGTCCGACAGTCGTGCGTACACATGCAACTGATTGGGAAATTCCAGGCGGTCGTCGATATACACCGCTTCGCCGGAGACGTGCTTGTCGGCGCTGTCGTGCTTGACGCTGCGTCCCACGCCAGTGCTCAAACCCTGTTGAAACACAGCCAGCATGTCGGCCTGGGTCAGTGGGATTTTGTGCTCAGACATAGTCGGTCACCCGCGTTGCAACGGCTGGCTGCTGCACTTCGATGAAGTATTTGCGCAGCAGGTTTTGTGCGCTCAGCAACCGGTATTCCTTGCTGGCGCGGAAGTCCGACAGCGGGGTGAAATCGTCGCTCAGGGCCGCGCAGGCCTGCTCGACGGTTTCGTTGTTCCACGGTTCGCCGAGCAAGGCCCGCTCGCAGGCCGCCGCACGTTTCGGAATCGCCGCCATGCCGCCAAACGCGACACGCGCCTCGCGGATCACGCCGTCTTCGATCGTCAGGCAAAACGCCGCACAGACCGCCGAAATGTCGTCGTCCAGGCGCTTGGAAACTTTGTAGGCGCGAAAAGTCTGCTGAGGGTTGGCGGTCGGCACGATGATCTTTTCGATGAACTCGCTTTCCTGTCGGGCGGTGACCTTGTAATCGATGAAGTAATCTTCCAGCGCCAGGGTACGCCGGGTAGCGCCTTTGCGCAGCACGATCTGTGCGCCGAGGGCGATCAGCAGAGGCGGGGATTCGCCAATCGGCGAGGCGTTGCCAATGTTGCCGCCCAGCGTGCCCTGATTGCGAATCTGCAACGAAGCGAAGCGCTGCAACAATTCGCCGAAGTCCGGGTATTCAGCCTTCAGCGCGGCGTAGCAATCGGTCAGCGGTGTGGCGGCACCGATCTCCAGGCGGTCATCGAAGCGCTCGACGCGCTTCATGTCGGCGATATGCCCGACGTAAATCATGGCGGGCAGCGCTTTGTGGAATTGCGTGACTTCCAGCGCCAGATCGGTGCCGCCGGCCAGCAGCCGGGCGTGAGGGTTGGCCTGATACAGGTCGGCAAGATCGGCCACGGTCAGCGGAATCAGACAGTGTTTTTCACCGTCGTTGAGTTCGCCGGTCTGCTCCGGCGTGATTGCACGCAGGCGCTCGATGGTTTGCGCCTGGCGCTGATCGAACTGGTCAGGCACGCGCAGGGCGCAGGACTGTTCGGCAGCGGCCAGAATCGGTCGATAACCGGTGCAGCGGCACAGATTGCCCGCCAGCGCTTCATGGGCCTGATGCGCGTCGGCGTCGCTGCTGTTCTTTTGCAGGGCGAACAGCGACATCACGAAGCCCGGGGTGCAGAAGCCGCATTGCGAGCCATGACACTCGACCATGGCTTTCTGCACGCTGTGCAACTGGCCTTGATGTTTGAGGTCTTCAACGCTGATCAATTGCTTGCCGTGCAGCGACGCCACAAAGGTCAGGCAGGAATTGAGGCTGCGATAACGCAACTGTTGCTGGCCGTGCGCGTCGCTGTGCAGCTCGCCGACGACCACCGTGCACGCGCCACAGTCACCGCTGGCGCAACCTTCCTTGGTACCGGGCTTATGTGCCTGCTCACGCAGGTAAGTCAGCACGGTCATGTTCGGGTTCAGGGCGCGCTCGGTTTTTAGCTCTTGGTTCAAAAGGAACTGAATCACGGCGCAAAGCCCTCACACTTATTGTCATCAGACATGTCGATGAATCTATCAGCTCTGCTTAGGGGGTCAATTTGTTTCTGACCTGAAAGTCAGGAAAACGGATTTTTCGTCAATCTGCCGATCAAAGGCAGCGTGGTTCTTGCATCGTCCGCCGGGCGATGTTCAAGGTTTTGCTCATTTCATGCCAGTTTCCGCGTTTATGGCCCTGCGCCACTCATGCCGGTTGCGATACACTTCGCGGCTAGCAGCAAAACTGGTTTTTTTGAAGGATAGTCATGACGTTCAAGGCACCGGACAGCCTCGCTGAGCAAATTGCTCATCACCTTGCCGAGCGGATCATTCGCGGTGAGCTCAAGCCTGGAGAGCGAATCCAGGAGCAGAAAGTCACGCAGGCGTTGAACGTCAGCCGTGGCTCCGTGCGCGAAGCATTATTGATTCTGGAACGCCGTCATCTGGTGGTGATTCTGGCGCGTCGTGGCGCGCAGGTGACGGTGCTCAACGCGCACAACGTCACCAGCCTGTGCACGTTGATGAGCGAGTTGTACATTCTGCTGGCCAAGGCTGTGGGCGAACGCTGGCAGAGCGAAGAGGATCTCGCCCCGTTTCGGCAGATCCAGCAGCGCCTGCAGGCCAGCTTCGAGCAGCAGGACGTCAGGCTGTTCGTTGAAGAAAGCTTCAACGTGATGCGCGCGGCCTATCCGTTCGCCAACAACCCGTACCTGGAGGAAACCGTCGAGAATCTGCAGCCTTCGATGAGTCGCAGCTACTTTCTCGCGCTTGAACAGCGCAAGGCCGAAATGAGCGAATACCTGGTGCTGTTCGGCGACTTGCTGGCGGCTGTCATAGCGCGCGATCTGGCGCAGATCCGCGTGGTAGTGGCTAATTATTGCCAGCGCAGCTGTCAGCTCGTGCTGTCCGCTTTGGCAGCGAGCTGACGCCATGCGCCTGAAGTGCATCAAGCTGGCGGGGTTCAAATCTTTCGTCGACCCCACCACGGTGAACTTCCCCAGCAACATGGCGGCTGTCGTCGGCCCTAACGGGTGCGGCAAATCCAACATCATCGACGCCGTGCGCTGGGTCATGGGCGAGAGCTCGGCCAAGAACCTGCGTGGCGAGTCGATGACCGATGTCATCTTCAATGGCTCGACCAGCCGCAAGCCGGTCAGCCAGGCGAGCATCGAGCTGGTGTTCGACAACTCCGACGGCACGCTGGTGGGCGAGTACGCGGCCTACGCGGAAATTTCGATTCGCCGCAAAGTGACGCGCGACAGCCAGAACAGCTATTACCTCAATGGCACCAAATGCCGTCGCCGCGACATTACCGACATCTTCCTCGGCACCGGCCTGGGGCCGCGCAGCTATTCGATCATCGAGCAGGGCATGATCTCCAAGCTGATCGAAGCCAAGCCCGAGGATCTGCGCAACTTCATCGAAGAAGCCGCCGGGATCTCCAAGTACAAGGAACGACGCCGGGAGACCGAAAACCGCATCCGCCGCACCCACGAAAACCTCGCGCGCCTGACCGACCTTCGCGAAGAGCTGGAGCGTCAGCTGGAGCGCCTGCACCGCCAGGCTCAGGCCGCCGAGAAGTATCAGGAGTACAAGGCCGAGGAGCGTCAGCTCAAGGCACAGCTGTCGGCCTTGCGCTGGCAGGCGCTGAACGAGCAGGTCGGTCAGCGTGAGGCGGTGATCGGCAATCAGGAAGTCGGCTTCGAAGCGTTGGTGGCCGATCAGCGCAGTGCCGATGCCAGCATCGAGCGGCTGCGCGACGGCCATCATGATTTGTCCGAACGTTTCAATCTGGTGCAGGGGCGCTTCTATTCGGTCGGCGGCGACATTGCCCGCGTCGAGCAGAGCATCCAGCACGGCCAGCAACGCCTGCGTCAGTTGCAGGACGATCTGCGCGAAGCCGAGCGCGCCCGCCTGGAAACCGAATCGCACCTGGGCCACGACACCACCTTGCTCGCGACCCTCGGCGAAGAGCTGGAAATGCTCGAGCCCGAGCAGGAAATGACCAGTGCTGCCGCCGAAGAATCAGCCATCGCGCTGGAAGACGCCGAAGCCGCCATGCAGGGCTGGCAGGAAAAGTGGGACGCCTTCAATCAGCAATCTGCCGAGCCGCAGCGCCAGGCACAAGTTCAGCAATCGCGCATTCAGCAACTCGAACAGAGCATCGAGCGACTGGCCGAGCGCCAGCGACGTCTGGCCGAGGAGCGGCAGTTGCTGGCGGCCGACCCGGAAGACGCGGCCATTCTTGAACTGAGTGAAGACCTTGCCACCCGCGACCTGACCCTTGAAGAGCTGCACATGGGCGAAGAGCAGGCGGTCGAGCGTCTGGAACAATTGCGCGAGGCGCTGCAAAACGCCAGTCAGGCGCAGCAGCAGGCGCAAGGCGAGCTGCAGCGGCTCAATGGCCGACTGGCCTCGCTGGAGGCCCTGCAACAGGCGGCGCTCGATCCGGATACCGGCACTGCCGAATGGCTGCGCGATCAGCAGCTGACCGAGCGCCCGCGTCTGGCCGAGGGGCTGAGTGTCGAGGCTGGCTGGGAGCTGGCGGTGGAAACGGTTTTAGGGGCCGATTTGCAGGCGGTATTAGTCGATGACTTTGACGGGCTCGATCTGGCCGGTTTCCAGCAGGGCGATCTGCGTTTGCTGAGCGCCGGTGCTGACACGGTTCGCGTGCCGGGCAGCTTGCTGGAAAAGGTCGAAAGTACGGTCGATCTGTCGGCCTGGCTGGGTCAGGTGTTTCCGGTTGAGAACCTCGACGAAGCGTTGGCGCGGCGCACGCACTTGAGCGCCGGGCAAAGTCTGATCAGCCGTGATGGCTATTGGGTCGGTCGGCATTTTTTACGTGTCAGGCGCGCCAGCGAAGCACAGAGCGGCGTGTTGGCGCGTGGCCAGGAATTGCAGCGGTTGGGGCTGGAACGCGACGAGCGCGAAGCGACCCTGGCAACGCTGGAAGAACAGTTGCTGAGCCTGCGCGAGCAACAGTCGCAGCAGGAAGATGCCCGCGAGCAACTGCGCCGTCGGGTGCAGGACGAAACCCGTCAGCAAAGCGAGCTCAAGGCGCAATTGTCGGCGGCCAAAGTGAAGGTCGAACAGTTGACCCTGCGCCGCGCGCGTCTGGACGAAGAGCTGGCCGAACTGGCCGAACAGCGTGCCGCCGAGCACGAACAGCTCGGCGAGTCGCGCCTGCAATTGCAGGACGCGCTGGACGCCATGGCGCAAGACACCGAGCAGCGCGAAGTGCTGCAGGCGCAACGCGACTCGTTGCGCGAGCGTCTGGACCGGATACGCCAGGATGCCCGTCAGCACAAGGACCACAGCCATCAACTGGCGGTGCGCCTGGGCTCGATCAAAGCACAATACGATTCGACACGTCAGGCGCTCGAGCGCCTGCGCATGCAGTCCGAAAGGCTGACGGAAAAACGCGAACAGCTCAGCCTCAATCTGGAGGAGGGCGAGGCACCGCTCGAAGAGCTGCGCCTCAAGCTGGAAGAGCTGCTGGAGCGGCGCATGGTGGTCGACGACGAAATGCGCATCGCCAAGAACGCGCTGGAAGACGCCGACCGCGAGCTGCGCGAGGCAGAGAAGCGCCGCACCCAGGCTGAGCAGCAAGCGCAACTGCTGCGCGGCCAGCTGGAACAGCAACGGCTCGAATGGCAGTCGCTGACCGTACGCCGCACCGCCTTGCAGGATCAGTTGCAGGAAGACGGCTACGACTTGCACGGCGTGCTCGCCACGCTGACCCCGGAGGCCAGCGAGCAGGCCGCCGAGCAGCAACTGGAAAGCATCGCCGGGCGTATTCAGCGTCTGGGCGCGATCAACCTTGCGGCCATCGACGAATACCAGCAGCAGTCCGAGCGCAAACGTTATCTGGACGCGCAGGACGCCGACCTTGTGGAAGCGCTCGATACCCTGGAAAACGTGATCCGCAAGATCGACAAGGAAACCCGAAACCGCTTCAAAGATACCTTCGATCAGATAAATAGCGGAATTCAGGCACTTTTTCCGAAAGTTTTCGGTGGAGGCTCTGCTTATTTGGAACTGACGGGCGAAGATCTACTCGATACAGGGGTGACAATCATGGCGCGCCCCCCCGGCAAGAAGAACAGCACCATCCACTTGCTGTCCGGTGGGGAGAAAGCCCTGACTGCGCTGGCGCTGGTTTTTGCCATTTTCAAGCTTAATCCTGCGCCGTTCTGCATGCTCGATGAGGTGGATGCGCCGCTGGATGATGCCAACGTGGGCCGTTATGCGCGTTTGGTGAAAGAAATGTCACAAACGGTGCAGTTCATCTACATCACCCACAACAAGATCGCCATGGAAATGGCTGATCAACTGATGGGGGTGACGATGCACGAGCCCGGTTGTTCGCGGCTCGTGGCTGTGGATGTGGAAGAGGCCATGGCGCTGGTGGATGCCTGAGCGAATGTCGACAAGCGCGGCGAAAACCGCGTGAAAAAGCCGGAAAATGTCACGGTTGTGCGCCAGATGGCACTTCGGGTAGCAAAGAGACGTAACAGACGGTGTAAAGTTGCCTTTGGTCGTGCTAGTTTAGTGACCACTTTTTTATTTTTGCGTGGGCAAAATGCCAGTCAGAACATAGACTTGGCACCACGTTTTAAAGGGGTTTAGGCCCTTATTTTCAGATTTCTTCATTAGAGGCACTGGATTACATGGAAATCGGTCTGCGCGAGTGGCTGATCGTCATCGGCATAATAGTCATCGCCGGTATTCTTTTTGATGGCTGGCGCCGTATGCGCGGCAGCAAAGGTAAATTGAAATTCAGGCTGGATCGAAGCTTTTCCAACCTTCCCGAGGAAGAAGAGCCAACGTCGGCCGAGGTGCTGGGGCCGCCCCGTGTGCTGGATACCCACAAAGAGCCGCAGCTGGACGAGCACGACCTGCCGTCGATGAGCGCCAGCCCGCGCGACAACAAGCGCGGCAGCGAAAAACGTGGTGGCAGCGACAAGAAGCGCAAGGATGAACCGCAGCAGGGCGACCTGAATCTGGACATCGACGGCCCGAGCCTGTTCACGGGGCGTGACGATGATTTCCCGGACGACAAGCCAGCCCAGCGCATTACCGAAGACAAGGATCTGCCTCCGGTCGAAGAAGTGCTAGTCATCAGCGTGATCTCGCGCAGCGAAGGCGGCTTCAAGGGCCCTGCGCTGTTGCAGAACATTTTGGAAAGCGGCCTGCGTTTCGGCGAAATGGACATCTTCCATCGTCACGAAAGCATGGCAGGCAATGGCGAAGTACTGTTCTCGATGGCCAACGCCGTCAAGCCGGGCGTGTTCGATCTCGACGATATCGATCATTTCAGCACCCGTGCCGTGAGCTTCTTCCTCGGCCTGCCAGGTCCGCGTCATCCGAAGCAGGCATTCGATGTCATGGTGGCCGCAGCACGCAAGCTGGCTCACGAGCTGGATGGCGAACTGAAAGATGATCAGCGCAGTGTCATGACCGCGCAGACCATCGAGCACTATCGCCAGCGCATCGTTGAATTCGAGCGCCGTGCGCTGACCCAGCGTCGCGGATAAGCGCTTTCTTGCGCCGCTCCCTGACTGAAATCGCGCCCTGGCGCGCTTTCAAGGGGAGCCGGAGCGCAGCAGAACAGAACCAACAGATGAGCAGCCTCGGCTGCTTTTTTGCTTTTTGAGAGAACACCCTTATGAAGGCCGTCGAAACCCGAATCCTCGAACTGCGTGCAGAGCTGGATCAGCACAACTACCGCTATCACGTTCTGGATGAGCCAAGCATCCCGGATGTCGAGTACGACCGCCTGTTCCACGAGCTCAAGGCCCTTGAGGCAGAAAACCCGCATCTGGTCACGCCGGATTCGCCGACCCAGCGGGTCGGCAGCGCCGCGTTGTCGGCGTTCACTCAGGTGCGTCACGAAATGCCGATGCTCAGCCTGGGCAACGCCTTCGAAGAAAACGACCTGCGCGAGTTCGACCGCCGGGTGACCGAGGGGCTGGACTTGCCTGCTGGCGATCTGTTCGGCGCGGGCAGCACGGTCGAGTACAGTTGCGAACCCAAGCTGGACGGTCTGGCGGTCAGCCTGCTGTATCGCGACGGGGCGCTGGTGCGCGGCGCCACGCGAGGGGACGGCACGACCGGCGAAGACATCAGCGTCAATGTGCGCACGGTGCGCAACATTCCGCTCAAGCTGCAAGGCAAGGGCTGGCCGGAGGTGCTGGAAGTGCGCGGCGAAGTGTTCATGTCCAAGGCCGGTTTCGAGCGGCTCAACGCCAGCCAGCTGGAAGTCGGTGGCAAGACCTTTGCCAACCCGCGTAACGCAGCGGCTGGCAGCCTGCGCCAACTGGACTCGAAGATCACCGCCAACCGCCCGCTGGAATTCTGCTGCTACGGTCTGGGTCAGACCTCGGCAGAAATCGCCGACACTCACATCGGCGTGCTGAACGCGCTGAAGAAGTGGGGCATGCCAGTCAGTCGCGAGCTGAAACTGGCGAATGGCGTCGAGGAGTGTCTGGCCTATTACAAAGACATTGGCGAACGACGCCTGTCGCTCAGCTACGAGATCGATGGCGTGGTGTTCAAGGTCAACAGCCTGGCCGCTCAGCGCGAGCTGGGTTTTCGTGCCCGTGAGCCGCGCTGGGCGATTGCGCACAAATTCCCGGCCATGGAAGAACTGACCGAACTGCTGGACGTTGAGTTTCAGGTAGGCCGCACCGGTGCCGTGACGCCGGTTGCGCGTCTCAAGCCGGTCAAGGTGGCCGGCGTCATGGTCGCCAACGCCACGCTGCACAACATGGACGAAGTGGCGCGGCTGGGGCTGATGATCGGCGATACCGTGATCATTCGTCGCGCTGGCGATGTGATTCCGCAGGTGGTGCAGGTGGTTGCCGAGCGCCGTCCGCAAACCGCGAAGCCGGTCGAAGTGCCGCAGACCTGCCCGGTGTGCGGCTCGCAGGTCGAGCGCACGCAGTTGGTCAAGCGCAGCAAGGGCAAGGAAACCATCAGCGAAGGCGCGGTGTACCGCTGCGTCGGGCGTCTGGCCTGCGGCGCGCAACTGAAACAGGCGATCATTCATTACGTGTCGCGTCGTGCCATGGACATCGAAGGCCTGGGCGACAAAACCATCGAGCAACTGGTCGATGAAAAGCTCATCGGCTCGCCTGCCGACCTGTACACGCTGAAATACGAACAGATCATCGATCTGGAAGGCTTCGCCGAAATCTCCAGCAACAAGCTGCTCAAGGCCATCGCCGACAGCAAACAGCCGACGCTGGCGCGCTTCATCTATGCGCTGGGCATCCCCGACGTCGGCGAAGAAACGGCCAAGGTGCTGGCGCGCTCGCTGGCGTCGCTGGATCGCGTGAAACAGGCATTGCCGGAAGTACTGACTTACCTGCCGGACATCGGTCTGGAAGTCGCCTACGAGATTCACAGCTTTTTCGAGGACGAGCACAACCGTAACGTTATTGACGCGCTGCTGGGCGAGTGCGGTCTGCAACTTCAGGATCAGGGCGAGCTGGGGGCCGAGTTTGCCGCCAGCACCACGCTGGAGGGGCTGATCGACAAGCTGCACATTCCATCGGTAGGGCCGGGCGCTGCGCAGAAGCTGGCCGAAAAGTTCGATACGCTGGAAGCCATCATCAGCGCCGACTGGCTGGACATGCGCCAGGCGCTGCCCGAGAAACAGGCCAAATCGGTCCGCGACTTCTTCGACGCCAACGCCAACGCCGAGCGCGCCCGCGCTATCGAAGCCCAATTGAAAGACTTCGGCATGCACTGGCGCAGCGAGAAAAAGGCCGTCGAAGGCTTGCCACTGGCGGGCCAGACCTGGGTGCTGACCGGAACGCTGGAACGCATGAGCCGCGACGTCGCCAAGGAAAAGCTCGAAAGCCTGGGTGCCAAGGTGTCCGGCTCGGTATCGGCCAAGACCCACACCGTCGTCGCAGGGCCCGGTGCTGGCTCGAAACTGACCAAAGCCAACGAACTGGGCCTGACCGTGCTGGATGAAGAGGCACTGCTCAAACGCCTGACCGAGCTGGGCGTGGCGGTTGATTGAGCAAGGCCGGTGGTGTATCACCGCTGAGCGCATGGTATAGGCACGAAAATTTCACCCAAGGCATTCGTAAGCTGGAGCGCTCTTTGTTATACACAAATCCTGAAGAGCCCTTGAGCGCGGCTTTCAGGCTTTTCCCCGCACGCGTGGGAGCGGACTTGTCCGCGAAAGGGCCGGTAAAGTCACCGGACATGTATCGTCTGAACTACCGCATTCGCGAACAAGCGAAGCGTCGGCCGATTCGCTCCCACGGCCTTCGGCCAGAATCTAAAGCAGGCTTGTGTATAACGCTGAGCGTTGGAACGATGATCTCAACTATCGTGCAATGCACCGTTTTAGCCCATAAAATCGCCGTCAACCCGGTCCGCGCATGCCGCCCGATAATATTTTGAACCCCTGAACCATCGGTATGATCTAGTCCATGCAAGGTCAACGGGAGATCACCATGTATCGCTTTTTCGAGCAATTGAGTTCACGCATTACCGCCCCATTTGGCGGCGAAACCAAACGTAACAGCAAGGTCTGGCAGTGCACCTGTGGCCAGTCGGTGTTTTTCCCCAATTCCCAATGCCTTGCCTGTTCGGCAGCGCTGGGCTACCTGCCAGAGCAGGGGCGGGTCGCGACACTCGAAGCGGGTCCGGCGCCGACCACCTGGCGCCTCAGTGACGAGCCGGGCGCAGGGCTGTATCGACGTTGCGCCAACCTCGATACACCTGCGGCCTGCAACTGGCTGTTCCCGGAGCACAATGCGGGTGAGTTCTGCGTCGCGTGCAGCCTGAATCGCACCATTCCCGACCTGTCGATTGCCGAAAACGGCGAGCGCTGGCGCAAGGTCGAAACGGCCAAGCGTCGTCTGGTCGCACAACTGATCTCCCTAGGGTTGCAAGTCATCCCCAAGAGCGTTGACGAAGAGACCGGCCTGGCCTTCGATTTTGTCGGCGTCGATCTGGAAGGCAAGCTGCCGACCACTGGCCACGCCAACGGCCTGATCACCCTGAACATCGAAGAAGCCGACGATGCGCACCGCGAAGCAATGCGTGTGCAGATGCACGAACCCTATCGCACCTTGCTCGGCCACTTCCGCCATGAAGTCGGCCACTACTATTGGGATCGGTTGATCGCCGATACCCGCTGGCAGGAGGGCTATCGCAACCTGTTCGGCGACGAGCGTGCCAGCTACGCCGATGCGCTCGATCACCACTACAAGAACGGTGCGCCCGACAACTGGCAGGAAAGCTTCGTCAGCGCATATGCCACCATGCACCCGTGGGAAGACTGGGCCGAAACCTGGGCTCACTACCTGCACATGATGGACGCGGTCGATACCGCGCTGGGTTTTGGCATGAGCGCCCGCGACATGGAACTCGACTATCAGCCATTCCCGCTGGATGTCCTCTACGATCCACAGCACCCCGGTGGGCCGGCCTTCCTGTCGTTCGTCAACGCCTGGATCGAGCTGGCCAGCATGCTCAACGAACTATCACGCAGCATGGGTCAGCCGGATTTCTACCCGTTTGTGCTGCCACCTGCAGTGATTGCCAAACTGCACTTCATCCATCTGGTGATTCAGGATACAGGCGGCAAGGCTGACGAAGTCTTGCAGGCTCAGTAACCGGTCGAGCGCCTGACACTCTGACGTGTCAGGCGCTTGTTCAATCTCCGCGTCACAGCTTCACAATCTCAAAGCGTCAGCACCAATCTGCGCTCGAAACCGATTCGCCCGCGGTACGCCTCTCCGGTATCCATCCAGCCCTGACCCGTATACAGCCCGATGGCAGCGCTGTTGTCTGCGTCCACCGATAACATCATGTGCGTGATGTCCGGCCATTTCAGCCTGAGTGCTGCCGGCAGTGCTTGCAGGCACGCCTTGCCCAGCCCTTTGCCCTGTTGGCGGTGATCGATCTGCAGCGCATGCAGCGTCGCCGCCAGTTCTTTCCCTGCCCAGTGTGGCAGGCAGTCGCCACGCTTGAGCAGGAAAAAGCCGACCGGTTTTTCATCCGCCAGAAGCACAAAGCCCCGCACGTTCGGACTGGGGTTGACCAGAAGGGTATTGAGCGCGGTATAGATGTCGCCGGAGAACTGCGTCTGTTCCCGCGTGACCTCCAGTTGGTCCAGTTGCTGGCGCTGGGTGTGGGTAAGGTCTTCGTAGCCGACCAATCGAGTCTGCATGAGCGACCTGCTGGCTGATGATTGTTGAGGCGGGCAGGGTACCTGATCGGCGCCGGGTGTTTCGAGGAATTGCCGCGCCACCGGCGAACGTCGACTCCCGTTTCAGCCCCTGCACACAAGTGCTTGAGCCCTATCGAAATTTTTATCCGGGGCAACGGTTGTAAACTCGCGCAAGACCGGTACAATGGCGCGGCTCGCCACTGGCGAGTGTCGTTATGGTGACCCCATCGGTCCCCCCGCAACGATTACCCGTGAACCTGGTCAGATCCGGAAGGAAGCAGCCACAGCGGGAACATTGTGTGCCGGGGTGTGGCTGGTGGGGGCACCACCTTAACGAGTCTTCAGTCGGTCCTCGACGCAGCAGCACCTTCAAATATTGCTCATTTTCTAACACTGTATGTTGTATTGCGTCTTCTGGCGTCCAATCAGAAGCCAAATCAAACTGAACCCTCACCCCCACACACCACCTAACCCCCTTACGCGTCGCTTGAAACCGTTTTACGGCAAGGGGCAATTCAGGTCGCTGCGGGTGTCACAGGCTTTTCGGTCAGGCGTCTCGCAGCATTGGAGCCGGGGGCCGGATGGAACAGGACATCATCAGATTTTTTACAGACTCACAATTTCTGGGCATTTCGCTCGCTAACTGGCTACTCGCTGTCTTTGCTTCGACCATCAGCTTTGTGCTGGTGCGGGGTGTTATCGGCTTTGTGCTGAGAAAGATGCGTGCGCGACCCGCTGCGCCGAGTACGCACATGAGCTATATCGTGGTGCAGGTGTTGTCGGGCACCAGTAACACCTTGTTGCTGCTGGCATCGATTTTGATCGGGGTCGGCATGCTCGATCTGCCCGAGCGTTGGCTTGGGCGGGTCAGCAGCCTGTGGTTCGTGGTCGCAGCCTTGCAGGTCGGATTGTGGGCGAACCGAGCGATTGCGCTGGCGCTGCAGCGCTACTTCGTTCGACACAACACCAGCGGGACTTTTCAGGGCAGTGCCCTCGCGACGTTGACTCTGTGGGGGGGCGAAGGTGTTGCTGTGGGCCACCGTGGTCATGGCGATGCTGTCGAACGTCGGGGTCAATATCACGGCGTTCGTCGCCAGTCTCGGCGTGGGCGGCATCGCGGTGGCGCTGGCCGTGCAGAACATTCTTGGCGATGTGTTCGCGTCGTTGTCGATTGCCGTGGACAAGCCATTCGAGATCGGCGATTTCATTGTCGTCGGCGAGCTGGCGGGCACTGTGGAGCATATCGGTCTGAAGACCACCCGCATTCGCAGTCTGGGCGGCGAGCAGATTGTAATGGCCAACGCGGACATGATCAGCAACACCATCCAGAACTACAAACGCCTGCAAGAGCGGCGCATCGTTTTCGATTTCAGGCTGACCTATGACTGCTCGGTCGATCAGGTGCGGGAAGTGCCGAAGAAGGTCGAGCAGATCATCAATGCGCAGAAACTGGCGCGCTTCGACCGTTCGCATTTTCGGGGTTTTGGCGAGACATCACTGGAGTTCGAGACTGTCTTCATCGTTCTCGACCCCAGCTACAACGTCTATATGGATGTGCAGCAGGCCATCAATCTCGAGATCATGGAAGCCTTTGCCGAGATGGACGTGCGCTTCGCGTTCCCGTCGCGCACGGTGTACGTGGCGTCCTTGCCACCCGTGAAGACCTCACGGCACACCGCGCTGGAAGCTGCCGACGCCAATGCGTAAGCAGTAGTATCAGGCTGGAAAATGCAGCGCGTTGGTCAGGTCGCCCATGGGCGCCTGGCCGCGCGCGACCATGGCGTCGTCGCGGCGCTTCAGGCCGTCGAGTTTTTCCAGGCCATGGACGCGGGTGATCAGGCGCAGGATCGAGGCGGTGTCATAAACCGTGTGGTCGACCTTGCCCTTGCGGGCGAACGGTGAGATGACCAGCGCCGGAATACGTGTGCCGGGGCCGAAGCGGTCGCCTTTCGGCGGTGCGACGTGGTCCCACCAGCCGCCGTTTTCGTCCACGGTGACGACAATCACCATGTTGTCCCACTGCGCGCTGTTGCGCAGCACCTTGATGACCCGGTCGATGTGTCGGTCACCCGAGGCCACGTCGGCATAACCGGCGTGCATGTTCAGGTTGCCCTGGGGTTTGTAGAAAGTCACCGCTGGCAGCTTGCCCGCCTCGGCATCGGCGAGGAAGCGGTTGGTGCTGGACTCGTCACCCAGGCCGCCGTCGCGCAGGCGTTTTTTACGCTCGGTCGGGTTCTGCGGGCCTTGCTGCTTGAAGTAGTTGAACGGCTGGTGATGGTACTGAAAGTTGGGGATTTTCGGGATGCCGGTCGAGTCCTTGAACTCGTCGAGCGTCACCTGCCAGGCGCCGGCGTACCAGGCCCATTCGACACCCTTTTTCGACAGCTTGTCACCGATGTGCTCGTGGCTCTGTGGCACCAGCACGTTGGCCAGGTCAGGTTTCGAGTAATCAGGGTTTTGCGGATCGCGCAGCCAGGTTGGCCAGTACGGTGGGGCCATGGTGTTGACCGCGTAACCATCCGGCGTGATCGCGCTGGGGCCGAATTGCGGCGGACCTTCCATGGCGCTGGCGGGCGACTTGTCCAGCGGTTTGAGGCGCGGGTCCAGCGGGTTCATGCTCTGCAACGAGGCGATCTGGGATTTTGCAGGCGAATCGGCGGCGTTCGGATAGACCGGCGCAGTGGCCGAGATCAGGTATTGATGGTTGAGGAACGAGCCGCCGAATGCGCCCTGAAAGAAGTTGTCACACAGCACGAACTCTCTGGCGACGTCCCACAGGCGCAACGAGTACTGGCTTTGCGCGTAGTTGCCCATGGTCAGCCCGCCCGCATCGGCCCAGGCCACGAAGCGGTCGTTCTTGCCGTCGTTGATCTGCATCTGGTTCTGGTAGAACACGTGCCAGAGGTCGCGGGTGACCAGGCTCATCGGCAGGTCTTCGGCATTCGGGCCTTTGAGCGGGAAGGGCGCGTTGGGCAGGTTTTCCTGAAACTGCACGCCGACCGGATAGGTCACGCCGTCAACCGTCTGAGGCCCGACCTGCAACACGCCGCCCCAGGCTGGCGGCAGCTTGTCCAGCATCGAACCGTCGCGGTCGCGCTGCTGATACTCGGCAGGCCTGAGTGAAGACAGCGGTTTCTGCACGCCGGGGAAGTCACCGAACAGGTTATTGAAGCTGCGGTTTTCGGCGTAGATCACGACCACCGTTTTCACGTTTTCCCGCAGGGCCCGGTCGAGCGCCGGTCCGCTGAGATGATGCCGTTCCGGTTCGGCGGGGGGCCGTTCGTGAGCTGACACGTAGCCACTGAGGGTGACGCCCGCGCCCAGCGCTGCCATCCCGCCGAGAAAGCGACGACGGCTGGGGTTCTCGTTATTGTCTTCGTCGTCCGGTCTGTCGCTCATCGCCTGATACGTGCCTGAGTTTATGTGTTACCAAAGATCTCAGGCGAGCGTAACGGCGCAACATGACGGTATTACTACAGCCCGGATGAAGGTCAGGGCACTGGCAACGCAGTGTAATGATCGATGATTTGCTGAAGTTCGCCTGACAATTGCATCTGCACCAATGTACGCAGGACGGCGCCTGTCGGCAGGTCTGCATTGTTGCGAATCATGCACGCGGCAGGCTGTTCCGAGACCAGTGAGATGGGCTTGAGTCGCTTGTCGACTGGCAGGCTCCTATTGACCCAGTCGAGGATCAACTGGTTGGTCACGGCGTAGTTGTAGCGTCCGGCCATCAGCTTGCCCAGCGTCTGCGTCTGTGTGCGGGCGTCTTCACGCACCAATTGATGGCTGTCGAACAGGTGCTGCAGGGCCGGATAGTTGTAGCCCAGCACCGTGCCGACAGTTTCGTTGTCGAACTGCTCGGGATACGGCCCGGCAGCCGTCTGCGCAGACGCCACCAGCCAGTCGCGCTGGTAAAGGATCGGCGAGCTCCACAGGTAATCGCCGGACAGATCCGGATACCATGCCTGGGCGCTGTAACAATGCATGTCCACTTCGCCGCGTTCCAGCGCTTGCTGAATACGCAGGCGCGGCATGACATGGTATTCGGCTTCGCGGCCGACCTGACGCGCGATGCTTTGCATGATGTCGAACAGGATGCCGGCGCGCGGCTCATGGTTGACGATCTGCATCATCGGCATGGTCCAGCCTTCGTTCACCGCAAAGCGTAGCGGCGGCGGTGCGGCATTGCCCGCGCAGGCGCATAGCAACAGCACCGGCGCCGCGATCCCACGCAGCCGCCGAGGCATTGCAAAAGCACGAATACAGCGCGTCAATACGTTCATTTGCACAGCGTAGACATAATAGAGACGGACACCAGATGCAATTTTGCCCCTGCTCGGCTAGCATTGGCGGTCTTCCGCTTACCAGTCGCGACGGTTTTCAATGAGTTATCAGGTCCTTGCACGTAAATGGCGTCCGCGCTCGTTCCGCGAAATGGTCGGCCAGGCTCATGTGCTCAAGGCCCTGATCAACGCGCTGGACAGCCAGCGCCTGCACCACGCCTACTTGTTCACCGGTACGCGGGGCGTCGGCAAAACCACGATTGCGCGGATCATCGCCAAGTGCCTGAACTGCGAAACCGGCATTACCTCGACACCCTGCGGCACCTGCTCGGTGTGCAAGGAGATCGACGAAGGGCGTTTTGTCGACCTGATCGAGATCGACGCCGCCAGCCGCACCAAGGTCGAAGACACCCGTGAGTTGCTGGACAACGTGCAGTACGCGCCCAGTCGCGGCCGCTTCAAGGTCTACCTGATCGACGAAGTGCATATGCTCTCCAGCCACTCGTTCAACGCCTTGCTCAAGACGCTCGAAGAGCCGCCGCCCTACGTCAAGTTCATCCTTGCGACCACCGACCCGCAAAAACTGCCGGCGACCATCCTGTCGCGCTGCTTGCAGTTTTCGCTGAAAAACATGACGCCCGAGCGTGTTGTCGAACACCTGACCCATGTGCTGGGCGTCGAGAACGTGCCGTTCGAAGACGACGCGCTGTGGCTGTTGGGCCGCGCTGCCGACGGTTCGATGCGCGATGCCATGAGCCTGACCGATCAGGCGATTGCCTTCGGCGAAGGCAAGGTCATGGCCGCCGATGTACGTGCCATGCTCGGTACGCTGGATCATGGTCAGGTCTTCGATGTGCTGACCGCGCTGCTGGAAGGTGATGCGCGCGGTGTGCTGGAGGCCGTGCGCCATCTGGCCGAGCAGGGCCCTGACTGGAACGGCGTGCTCTCGGAAATACTCAACGTGCTGCACCGTGTGGCGATTGCCCAGGCATTGCCCGAAGGGGTCGACAACGGGCATGGCGACCGCGACCGGGTGTTGGCCCTGGCGCAGGCGCTGCCTGCCGAAGATGTGCAGTTCTATTACCAGATGGGCCTGATCGGTCGTCGTGATCTGCCGTTGGCGCCTGACCCGCGTGGCGGTTTCGAGATGGTTCTGTTGCGTATGCTGGCGTTCCGTCCGGCCGATAGCGAAGACGCGCCCAGGCAGCCACTAAAGCCGGTGGGGATCAGCCAGGCCACGGTTGATTCCCGAAAAGCAGTGGCTGATGCGACACCTGTTGCATCGGCGCCGCCGATAGCGCCGGTGATGGCCGCTCCCGATCCGGCTTTTGAAGCGGTGCCGCCTGCGCAGGCGGCGGCTATAAAGTCCGAGCCCGAGCCCAAGCCGGTGTCAGCGCCAGAAGCAAAGCCCGAGCCGGTCGAAGAAGTCGATCTGCCGTGGAATGAACCCAAAGCGTCGGTTGCCGAAAAAGCGCCCGACGCAGCGCCCGAAGTCGAGCCCGAGGCAGAGCCGGTCGCCGAGCCGGTACTGGAAACCGTTTCCGAGCAGCCCGACCTCACGCCGATGCCGACCCCTGCGCTCGCCAGCCCGGTGCCGGATGCGCCGGAGGCCGAGCCTTCGCCGGTCGAGGAACAGCAAGTCACGCCTGCGATGCTCGAAGCGATTCCGGATTCAGCCTACCTGTCAGCGCCTATGGATCGCGATGACGAGCCGCCAGCGGACGACGATTACGTCGAGCCGGATATCGACATCGATCCGGCCTCCTACAGCTATCTGGACGAACTGGCACACGAAAGTGTCGTGGAACTGGAAGCGGTCGAGCCCGAACCGGCGCCCGCTGCCATGCCGGCCACGGGGCTCGCTGCCGAGTGGCTGGAAGTGTTTCCAAAATTGCCGATCTCCGGCATGACCGGCAGTATTGCGGCAAACTGCACGCTGATGGCGGTCGATGGCGACAACTGGCTGCTGCACCTCGATCCGGCGCACAGTGCGCTGTTCAACTCGACGCAGCAGCGCCGTCTGAACGATGCGTTGAACCAGTACCATGGGCGCACGATCAATCTGAGTATCGAGCTGATCAAGTCCGAGCAGGAAACCCCGGCGCAGGCCGCGTCGCGCTTGCGTGCCGAACGCCAGCGCCAGGCTGAAGCCTCGATTCAGGCTGATCCGTACATCCAGCAGATGCTGCAACAATTTGGCGCGGTGATCCGCGAAGACACTATCAAACCAGTGGATGCGCCCGAAGTGCAGCCTCAATGACCCAGGATTTGGCGCCCTTGGCGCCGTGCAAACGAACCATCCATTTTCGAGGAGATATCCCATGATGAAAGGTGGCATGGCTGGCCTGATGAAGCAGGCGCAGCAAATGCAGGAAAAAATGGCCAAGATGCAGGAAGAACTGGCAAACGCGGAAGTCACCGGTCAATCGGGCGCAGGCTTGGTGAGCGTCGTGATGACCGGTCGTCACGACGTCAAGCGCATCAATCTGGATGACAGCCTGATGCAGGAAGACAAGGAAGTGCTGGAAGACCTGATCGCCGCCGCCGTCAACGACGCCGTGCGCAAGATCGAACAGGCCAGCCAGGACAAGACCGCCTCCATGACCGCCGGCATGCAACTGCCACCGGGCATGAAACTGCCGTTCTGACGGTAGTTGCGCGATGATCAATGCCAGGCCAGGTGCCTGGCATTTTTCTGCGTGCGTCTCTCATATACACATCGAACTCGTGCCAATGCGCTGACACTCTGTGCCGTTACGCCGGTCTCAACTATCGTGCGACGCCCCGCGTCCTCTTTGCGACGCGGAGCGTCGCGACCTGCTTGCCCACGCTGGAGCGTAGGGAACGATAAACGACTATCCGTGCTGCAGCACAATGGCATGCCTTGCTCGTAATCACTGCACATAAACGAAAGCGCTTTTTTATCACGATGTCACTGGCGACGGAGAGTGCGACGTAAGTGACGGCTGAGTCCTGACACTGATCCGGGGGATGCGAGGCAGGACGCCGAGCAAGCCGCACCGGGCCAAGGATGGCCCGTTGCGGCGGCCCCCGGATCAGTGACAGGGCGAAGGAACCCGACGAAGTCGGGCCGGAAACGGAGCTGGGACTTTGCCTACTTTGGTCCCTCAAAGTAGGGCGCCGTAAGGGCGCAAAGGTGCTTCGAGCCATAACCAAACAGCATTGACATCGCAAAACCGCTGTTTAACGCAGAGCGTCACGAAATGCATAGTCCGTGCGAAAGATAATATGTTTAAGACGAAGCATTTTCGGCGACTCTACCGGCCCCTTCGCGAACAAGTTCGCTCCCACGGCCTTCGGCCAGAATCAAAAGCGGATTTGTGCATGACGCTGGGCGCTCTCCTACTGCCTCCGGCCAGAATCCCAGGCAGACTTGTGTACAACGATAAGCGACTATCCGTGCTGCGGCACACTGTCATGCCTTGCTCAAAATCACTGCACATAAACGGAAAGCGCTTTTTTATCACGATGGCACTGACGACGCAGAGTGCGACGTAAGTGACGGCTGAGTCCTGACACTGATCCGGGGGATGCGAGGCAGGACGCCGAGCAAGCCGCACCGGGCCAAGGATGGCCCGTTGCGGCGGCCCCCGGATTAGTGACAGGGCGAAGGAACCCGACGAAGTCGGGCCGGAAACGGAGCTGGGACTTTGCCTACTTTGGTCCCTCAAAGTAGGGCGCCGTAAGGGCGCAAAGGTGCTTCGAGCCATAACCAAACAGCATTGACATCGCAAAACCGCTGTTTAACGCAGAGCGTCACGAAATGCATAGTCTGTGCGAAAGATAATATGTTTAAGACGAAGCATTTTCGGCGACTCTACCGGCCCCGTCGCGAACAAGTTCGCTCCCACGGCCTTCGGCCAGAATCAAAAGCGGATTTGTGCATGACGCTGGGCGCTCTCCCACTGCCTCCGGCCTGTGTGAGCGGACCGGGCGACGCTTCGCTTGTCCGCGAAGGCGTGGTTTCGGCACTGGAGCTTTTGTGGATGCACCGGCCCTTTCGCGAACAAGCTCGCTCCCACGCCCTCCGGGCAGAAGCATGAAAGTCCTGTTTTACGTACTCATCCAGGCTGTATAGCTATGAGCGCAGGCGTGCATCAGCCAGCCGGACCAAACCCCACAATCGCCTTGATCTCCAGATACTCCTCGAACCCATGCACGCCATACTCGCGGCCATTGCCTGAGCGCTTGTAGCCGCCAAACGGCGCCATCGGGTTCCAGGCAGGATAGTTCAGGTGCACCTGGCCGGCACGGATGCGCGACGCAACCGCGCGGGCCTGTTGCAGATCCTGGCCCTGAACGTGGGCGCCCAGCCCGTAAACCGTGTCGTTGGCAATCGCGATCGCTTCATCGACCGTGTCGTAGGCGATCAGGCACAGCACTGGACCAAAAATCTCCTCCCGGGCGATACGCATCGATGAATCCACCTCGGAAAACACAGTCGGCCGGGTATAGAAACCCTGCTCGTGACCCGGCACACGGCCCGGTCCGCCGCAGACCAGTTTCGCGCCTTCGCTAAGACCGGCGTCGATCATCGCCTGCACACGATGAAACTGCGCCTCGTTGGCGATAGGGCCCAGGACAGTGTCTTCCGATTGCGGATCACCGACGATGATCGTCCTGGCCGTCTCGGCAGCCAGCGCTTCGACCTCTGCCAGGCGGTTTCTCGGCACGATCATGCGCGTCGGTGCGCTGCATGACTGGCCGACGTTGCGCAAGGCAGCCATCACACCGGGCGGTACTGCTTTGGCGAAGTCGGCGTCGGGCAGCAGAATGTTCGGTGATTTGCCGCCCAGTTCCTGAGTGACACGCTTCACGGTCGGCGCTGCGGCCTGCGCGGCCAATGCCCCCGCACGGTTGGAACCGGTGATCGAGATCATGTCGATATCAGGGTGCGCAGCCATCGCGCCACCCACTTCTGCACCGCTGCCATTGACCAGATTGAACACCCCCGGCGGCAGGCCGGCGTCATGCACCAGTTGCGCGAACAGCAGGGCGCTCAACGGCGACAACTCGCTGGGCTTGAGCACCACCGTGCAGCCCGCCGCGATGGCCGGCGCGACTTTGGCGGTGATTTGATACAGCGGCCAGTTCCACGGCGTGATCAGCCCGCAAACGCCAATAGGTTCGCGATTGATCGCTGTGCCGTTTTCCACGGTCTGGAAGCGATACGTTGTCAGCAGATCACGCGCAACCCGCACGTGTTCGGCTGCGAGCGGCACCTGCATGGCGCGGGCAGAGCTGATAGCGGCGCCCATTTCCAGCGAGATCGCCTGGGCCAGTTCTTCCTTGCGCTCGATGATCAGCTCATGAATCCGGCCGATGACCTGCGCGCGTGCCTCAGGCGAGGTGCCGGACCAGCTCGCAAAAGCTGCCCGCGCTGCTGCCACTGCGCGGTCGACATCGGCGGCTGAACCACTGGCGACATGCGCCACGATCCCCTCGGTTGCCGGGTTGACCACCGCGATACTGGCCGGCTCGAGCGGCGCGCACCACTGACCGTCAATGTAGAATTTCTGCGCCGTGTTCGGATCAACGCGATGGCTGTTCAAGGACTGAGTGGTCATCCAGCGGGCTCCCCGGAGCGATAATGATTTGATGCCCATACGCTAACAAAGCGGTCTGGATAAAAAGCGCTGATCTGCCGGGCTGCAAAGAATAATCTGCTGTATGCCGCGCGCTGACGTTGCGGACCTGTTTCGGCACGCCATCCGGCCTGATTTCAGCCGATGGCCTGCGTCACCAGCGCGAACTGCTGCACTTCCGGGTTCGCTGGCGGAGGCGTGCCCAGAACCATGCGCGGCGCGCGGTCGACACAGGGCAAACCCAGGCTTTCCAGCCATGACGCCAGCCCGCAGTCGGCCAGAATGTCGAAGCGCACGAACTGCCCGGGTATGAGTTGCAACAGGTGGCTAATCATTTGCCTGGCTTGCCCGAGATTCCGCGCAACCAGTGGCCCGATGATATGCCCGCGACCGAAGCGTCGCAGCAGGGCGACACCTTGCAAGTGACCGTCATGCTCGATGCCGACCGCCTGTTCGGCGTCACGCAGCAGATCGGTCAGCACGACCGTGCGGTCCAGGCCGCTGCCTGCGTTGGCCAGCCGGATCAGTTGCGGATGGTCGGCAGAATCCAGCGTGCGAATCTGCAAACCGGCACACGGCATTTCAGTCTCGGGCAGTTTGGCAATGCCCTGATGTTGCTGAATCCGCGCGAAATCGACGAAGCCAAGGCTCCGGTAAAGTGGTGCGCCCAGCTCTGTGGCATTGAGGATCGGCGTGCGTGGCGCGGTGGCTTCCAGACACAGATTCATCAGGCGACGACCGATGCCTTTGCCCTGATGCTCGTCGCTGACAATCACCAGACCAATCGACGACCAGTCGCCCTGATGACAGGTGAAGGCGACGCCCACCAGTTGTCCGTCACACTCGGCGACAAAGCCTTCGGAGGTGCGCTGAACCATCGCCCAGTCCTCTTCGCGATGTGGCCATTTCAGATGAACCGAGAGGGCGTGGGCGGCAGGAATGTCTGCAGCTTCTACAGGACGATATTGATAGCGGGTATCGGAAGTCGTGGGCATGGCGCCTCCTTGGGAATGAATGGTGGGGCTCATATCAACTTGCCTGCACTCATCAGGCTGGAGACAAACGGCATCTCGATGGCGGCAGGGTCGGTAAAGCGGCGAATATCGAACGGGCTGATCAGGGTGCGGGTGCTGCCGGTGCTGATCAGTTCGGCCATCACGTCGCCGACGCCGGGGCCCAGCTGGAAACCGTGGCCACAGAAACCGAAGGCGTAGAACAGACCGTCGACTTTGCCGCTGCGGCCCATGATCGGCAGGGAATCCGGCGTGTAGCTTTCAATGCCGCTCCAGACCCGAATGATGTTGAGCTTCTCGGCACCGGGTAGCAGACGGCTCATCTGCTTCATTTGATTGATCAGGCTTTCCGGCTTGAAATAAGCACGCCGGTTGACCATGTCCGGCTTGTTGCGATTGCCGCCGCCAATGATGATGTTGCCGCGCGGAATCTGCCGGAAATAGATCACTTCTTCTTTGATTTTGGTGAATACCCCGATCACGGTGGGCAGGGCGTAAGGCACCGGTTCGGTCACCGACATCTGTGGCCCGTTGGGTTCCAGCGGAACCGGCTCGCCGAACTGTTCGGCCAGTTTCGCTGCCCAGGCTCCAGCCGTGATTAGTAGTTGCTCGGCCACGAACACTTGGCCGTCGGTGGTGGTGACGTGAAACTCGCCACCGACCTTCTGTAGTTCGGCCACTTCAGTGCGCTCTTCGATTCTTGCCCCGGCGCGAATCGCCGCACGGGCGAAGGCGGGCGCTGCCAGCCGCGGGTTGGCGTGTCCATCGTGGGGCGCATAAGAACCGCCTTTGACCTCCGGGCCGAGAAACGGAAAGCGCTCATGCAAGGCCTTGCCCCGAATCACCTGTAAATCCAGTTCGCGGGCTTCTGGCGCAGCGGCGTAGGCTTCCAGTTCGGCGATCTCGTCTTCGCGATAGCACACGCGCATGTGGCCGCTGGGAATGAACTCCAGGTCTTCGCCGATCAGTTCCGGCAGGCGCTTCCACAACGCCCAGGAGCGATTGGACAGTTCCAGCTGACCGAGAAACCGTCCCTGACGGCGCACGTTGCCGAAGTTGACGCCGCTGGCGTACTGGCCGATCTGGTCACGTTCCAGCAGGGTCACCGAGCGGCCGTGCTGGCGCAGGAAAAACGCCGATGACGAGCCCATGAAGCCGCCGCCGATGATCAGAACGTCGCTTTTTTGTGGGGGCATGAAGTGCTCCCGATAATAATCATCTTGCGCCGCGCGCCAGGGCTTCGATTTCAATCAGATAGCCGTGGTGCAATTCCGGAACCGGCACCACGGCGCGGGCCGGGCGATGCTCGCCCAGATAACCCGCATAGATCCGGTCGAAAGCGGGCCAGTGCTGGATGCCTGCGACGTAGACCGTCACTTTGAGCAGGTCATCTGTGTCGCCGCCTGCTGCGCCCAGTATCGCGACCAGATTGTCCAGCGCGATGGCCGCCTGTACCTCGAACGGCTCGTCAACGCTGTGGCTGCCATCGGCGCGTACCGGCAATTGCCCGGACACATGCAAAATGCCCTGATGCAGCACCGCCTGGGAATAATGCCCGCCCGGCGCGGCGGCGGAGGGTGTGCGAATCAGCTCGATATCACCAGCCATGCAGACGACTCCAGGTATGGACAGTGCCTTCGGCGTCGCAGGCGTGGTAGTCCGGAAATTGTGCGCCCGTCGCGCACGCGTGGTTGGGCAGAATGCGCAGACGGCTGCCGATGGGGAAGCGGCCCGTGATGTCGCTGCTGTCGCCAGCAGCCAGGGTGATGATGCCGTGCTCCTGATTGGCGCCGGTCACCCGTGCGCCGTCGATCCACTCGCCGGTCTCGGTGCAGACCTGGCCGTAACCGAAATCCTGGCGCTGGCGCTGGGTGCCGCGATCCCGGCTCATGGCCATCCAGCCGGCGTCGACGATGATCCAGCCCTTGTCCTGCTGATGACCGATCACCGTGGTCAGCACGCTCAAGGCCAGCTCGTCTGAACGGCACACGCCGATGTTGTGCATCACCAGGTCGAAGAACACATACACGCCCGCGCGCACTTCGGAGACGCCTTCCAGGTTCTGTGCGGACAACGCAGTCGGCGTCGAGCCGATGCTGACGTCAGGGCAGGGCAGCCCGGCGTCGCGAATGCGTTCGGCGGCGCTGACGCAAAGTACACGCTCCTGCTCGGCCAATGCCTGCAAGGCTTCCGGGGTGTCGAGGTCGTAGCTGGAGCCAGCGTGGGTCATCACGCCGCGCAGTTGCATGCCACCGTCGACGAGGGTTTTCGCCACGTCGATGAGCGCGCTGTCTTCCACAGCCAGCCCCGAGCGGTGGCCATCGCAATCGATTTCGATCCACACCTCGAAGCGTTCGTCATGCTGTTGGCCGAAGGCCACGATGGCCTGCGCTGCGACCACGCTATCGGTCAGGATGCTCAGGCGGCAGCCGTTACGTCGCAGCCTGAACGCTTGATCCAGTTTGCCGGGCGCGATGGCGACCGCGTAGAACACGTCTTCGATGCCCTCGGCGAAGCAGTGCTCGGCTTCTTTCAGGGTCGAGACCGTCACACCCCTGGCACCCGCAGCAATTTGCGCCTGAATGACCGGCAGCGACTTGCTGGTCTTGACGTGCGGGCGCAAGCGCACGCCCAGCTCATTCATGCGCTGCTGCATGCGCTGGATATTGCGCTGCATGCGTGGCACATCCAGCAGCGCCACGGGCGTATCGAGAGAGAACAAAGAGGCTGACATGAGCACGGCTCGCATGGCTGAGTACGAAAGCCACTCTACGGGTTGATGATAAAGCTGTGGTTCAATGGTTTGTCATCAATCCTTAAGCTGAACTGAATGATTGCCATCGAAGACCTGCGCCTGGCCGTAACCCTGTCGCGTTGCGAATCCCTCAGCGCGGCTGCCCGCGTCCTGAATGTCTCGCCGCCTGCACTGTCGATGCGCTTGCGCAAGCTGGAGACGCAACTGGGCATCACCCTGGCCAATCGCGACGCCAGACGCCTGAGCCTGACCGCCGATGGTGAGCGGTTCGCCCGGGAAAGTGCGCATTTGCTGGAACAACTGGAAGCGCTTCCGGAATCCTTCAAGCAGCGCGATGAACGACTGGTCGGCACCCTGCGCCTGGCTGCGCCGTTCGGTTACGGTCGGCAACGCATCGCGCCGCTGTTGTCGCGCTTTGCCAAACTGCACCCGCAGTTGCGTCTGCACCTGGACCTGCGCGAAACGCCTTGGCCGGATCGTCATGACAGCGACGCGGTGATTCACATCGGCAGCCTCAACGACAGTCTGTGGATCGCCCGGCCTCTGGCGCAGAACCACCGCTGGCTGTGCGCCAGCCCTGCGTACCTTGAGCAGCACGGCGTGCCTTCGACGCCGGACGAACTGTCCACTCATCGCTGCATCTGCATTCGCGAAAACGATGAGGACGTCACCCTTTGGCATTTGAGCAAGGGGCCTACGAAAAAGACCCTGCGCGTCGAACCTGCGCTGCTGAGCAACGACGGCTCGGTGGCCCGGCGCTGGGCCGAGCAGGGGCAGGGCATCGTGCTGCGCTCGCAATGGGATGTCAGCGATGCCATTGCCAGCGGCAGTCTGGTGCGCGTCCTTGCCGATTGGCAACTGGCCAGTGCGCCGATCAACCTGCTGGTGCCCGTGCGCAAGCATCGCAGTGCCAGGGTGCAGGTGTTGACGGAGTTTCTGGAAACGGCGTTGAAGGTGTAATTGCGCAACGACCTTCGCGCTGTTGGTCGCAGTATCGAACACCTCAATTGACGCTCACGCCAGCGCACGGGTATAAACCGCGTCTTGTGTTTTTGTCGGATTTTTCTCCATGAGCTTCAGCCCCCTGATTCGCCAGTTGATCGATGCCTTCCGCGTGCTGCCGGGTGTCGGTCAGAAAACCGCTCAACGGATGGCGTTGCAGCTGCTGGAGCGCGACCGCAGCGGCGGTTCGCGGCTGGCGCTGGCGTTGGGGCAGGCGATGGATGGCGTCGGCCACTGCCGGTCGTGCCGCACCCTGACTGAAGAGGAATTTTGCCCGCAGTGCGCCGATCCGCGTCGCGACGACACGCTGCTGTGCGTGGTCGAAGGCCCGACCGATGTGTATGCGGTGGAGCAGACCGGTTATCGCGGTCGCTATTTCGTGCTCAAGGGCCACCTGTCGCCCCTCGATGGTCTAGGGCCGGACGCCATCGGCATCCCGCAACTGATGGAGCGTATCGCTCAACAGGGCACGTTCACGGAAGTGATTCTGGCAACCAACCCGACCGTGGAAGGCGAGGCTACTGCGCACTACATTGCGCAGTTGCTGAACGACAAAGGGCTGGTCGCTTCGCGGATTGCCCACGGCGTACCGCTGGGTGGCGAGCTGGATCTGGTGGACGGCGGCACCCTCGCGCACTCGTTTGCAGGGCGCAAACCGATAGCGTTGTGAGCCCGGTCACCTGCGTGGCGTGATATCCCGCTCCACGGGCGGCGCGTCGGGGTCCTGACCTGCCGGAAACTTGCCTTTCAAATGCCAGGCAAAGGCGATGATTTCGGCGATCGTGCGATACAGCGGTTCGGGAATGCTGTCGCCCAGCTCCATGCGGGCCAGCAGTTTGACCAGCTCGGCATTCTCGTAGATCGGCACTTCATATTCGCGGGCAATCGCCAGAATGGCTTCGGCCAACTGGTCGTCGCCTTTGGCGCTGAGGGTCGGCGCGCTCTGCCCGTCATAACTGAGGGCGATGGCCTGGCGCGGGCTGTGGTCGGGTGGGGTCATCAGGCGTTCTCGTCGATCCAGCGTTGTTCGAGGGCAGTGCGTGGTCCCTGGGGCGGCGTGCCATGGTTGCAGGCCAGCTCACCGACCGTCAGACCGCAGGCGGTCAGCCGCTCGCGCAGATATTCCAGCTCATGATCGATCAACGCTGCGCTTTGCGCACGCTCGGCCCACAGCTGGCTGGACAGCGTGCCACGCAGCAGTTGTGCATTGACCTGCATAGGCCCGAGCGGTTCGAGATCGAACGCCAGATCGACTTTCCAGAGCCTTTCGCGGTTTTCGGTGGTCTCGCCAGCCTCCCGCTCTTCGCCGGTTTCCGCGTCCGGCTTGTCTTCGCGCTGCACTTTGACCTGCAACGGCACGATGTCATGGGCATTGCGCATCGGCACTTCCAACTGCCAGGTGGTCACCTGGGTGCCGTCAGCGTTGGTTCGCGTCTGTTCAAGGCCGCCCAACTGGTGGCTTTGCAGGCGTGAAACAGCAGCGGCGGCCAGCTTCAGCAGCAGTTCCAGATCGTCTTCCTGCTCACCGCCGCCGACCGTGCGTGAGGGCAGCGGAAAGCTGCTTGGCTGAGTCCGCGCGGCGACCATGCCCAACGTGCCCAGTGCATAGCGAACCGCGTTGGGCATGGCGCGCGCCAGGGTGTTGGAGGCCGCTGCCGCGCCATAAGACTGGTTTTCCGGCAGCCCCGGCAGAATCTGGCCAATCAGGCGCATCAGGTTGGCTTTCATGTCCGGAGCCTGCATCGGATTCAGCCCGGCCAGCAGCTTGGCTTCGAGAAATACACCACTGGCATTAAGCGCCTGAGCGACGCCTTTGGGCGTGGTCATCTGCTGAATATCGGGCAAGTCGTCCAGCAACTGGCTGATGCTCGCTTGCAACTGTGCGCTGATCGGGGAACTGGCCGGGTTGCCACTGACCGGCTGGCTGCCCGGCAGATTTTGCAGGGCGTTGATCAGGGTTTCCAGCGAGCCCTGGCGAGTTTGCTGGGTGGTCAGTTGCTGGGCCAGCGCCAGTTGATCGAGACGGCTGGGCAGGGCGACGAAGTTCAAAGCCTGACTGCCTTGCACCTGAGCGCTGAGCAGGCTGCCGACCGTCAACGGTTGCGGGCTCTCGATGGTCAGGCTGGAACCCGCCAGTGCGGTGTTGAGCAGCATGACGATAGAGCGATAAACCGGCGTCGTGGCGGCCGGGTTGGGTATGCTCGTCGGATTGGGCGCCGGGCTGAGTTCCTGGCTGGTCAACACCTTGCCTTGCAACAGCGTACCGGCGGGCAATTGCCGAGTGTCGATGCTGGTCATCGAGTTCTTCAGGGCGTTGTTGATCTGTTGCAGGCTCAAGGTCAGTTCGTTGGACGACGCCTGTGCCACTTGCAGCAGGCTGCCGGGCGTGAACGGCACGCTGCTGCTGACCGGCAGGTTGGTCTGGGTGCCGTTGGCAAGCACCAGGCGCAGCAGCAACTGGAAATTCTGGTTGACCTGCTTGAGGGTCAGCACTTCGGCGTCGACCGTTTCGCCTTCGGGAATCAGGTTTTCCGACGAGTGCAGCAGGGTCAGGACCTGCGCGGGGGAGACGCCGGCGCGCAGCAGTGTCGTGATGGGGGTTGTCGCCGGAACGCTGGTGATGTCGCCTGTCATTGAAATGTCGACCTGAGGAAATTGCCCCTTTGATAACAGGACTCGCATGTATAATACCGGCCGAAAGCGGGCCTGCCGCCATTAACTTCTCTTCATGTAACGGCTGCATCAACCCCGACTTGAACCGTCTTTTACTCCGTATGTGCCTGTTTTGACACATTTCGCGACGCAACAACACTGGAAATGCTCGATGACACCCGTCCCCCCATTTTTGCAAGCGAAGGCTCTGGCGTGTGAGCGGGACTGGCGGATGCTGTTCGAAAACCTCGATCTGCAATTACACGCCGGGGACATGCTGCAGATCAGCGGTCCCAATGGCAGCGGCAAGACCAGCCTGCTGCGGGTGTTGTGCGGGTTGATGCAGCCGAGCGCCGGGCGGGTACTGCTCAATGGGCTGCCGCTGGACCGACAGCGAGCAGAACCTGGCCGCAGCCTGTTGTGGATTGGCCACGCGCCAGCGCTCAAGGACCTGCTTACGCCACTGGAAAACCTGGCATGGCTGTGTGCCTTGCATCAGCCAGCCAGCGCCGGGCAGATTGCGCAGGCGCTGGATGCGGTGGGGCTGGCAGGTTTTGAAGATATGCCCTGTCACACCTTGTCGGCCGGACAGCAGCGTCGGGTGGCACTGGCCCGTCTGTATCTGCCCGGTCCTTCATTATGGATGCTCGATGAACCGTTCACCGCCCTCGACCGGCAAGGCATCGCGCAATTGGAAAACCATCTGGCAGCGCACTGCGAGCAGGGCGGCATGGTTGTCATGACCACCCACCACACCTTGAGCCGACTGCCTGCGGGCTATCGCGACATCGACCTGGCAAAGGGGTCGGCATGAACAACGTCTTCGTACTGCTGATGGTGCGCGAGGCGCGGCTGCTGGCACGGCGTCCGGCTGACCTGGCCAATCCGCTGGTGTTCTTTGCGCTGGTGATCGCCCTGTTCCCGCTGGCCATTGGCCCGGACGCGCAATTGTTGCAAACCTTGTCGCCGGGGCTGATGTGGATCGCGGCCCTGCTGGCCGTACTGCTTTCGCTGGACGGGCTGTTTCGCAGCGATTTCGAGGACGGCTCACTGGAGCAGTGGGTCCTTTCGCCGCACCCGTTGGCCCTTCTGGTTCTGAGCAAAGTACTGGCACACTGGGTTTTTTCCGGGCTGGCGCTGGTACTGTTGTCGCCGCTGCTGGCGCTGATGCTCGGTTTGCCAGGCAACTGTCTGCCGGTATTGATGCTGTCGCTGTTGCTGGGTACGCCGGTGCTCAGCTTGCTGGGTGCAGTGGGCGCGGGGTTGACAGTCGGTTTGAAGCGCGGCGGTTTGTTGCTCGCTTTGCTGATCCTGCCGCTGTACATCCCGGTATTGATTCTGGGCAGTGCGGCGCTGCAAGCTGCCCTGCAGGGCATGCCCGCGACCGGCTACCTTTTGTGGCTGGGCAGCCTGAGCGTGCTGGCGATCACCCTGACACCTTTTGCAATAGCCGCCGGCCTGAAGATCAGCGTCGGTGAATAAACGAGGTTCCGGGATCGGTAACGCCGAGGCCCGGTAAAACCCTGGAAACACCTGATGAAAAGCAACGCCATGAAAAGCAGCATCGGTTGGGCCTGGTTTCATACCTTCGGCTCGCCGAAAGGGTTCTACCGGATCAGCGCACGTTTGCTGCCATGGCTGAGTGTCGCCGCCTGTCTATTGCTGGGCACCGGTATTGTCTGGGGCCTGGCCTTCGCGCCGCCGGATTACCAGCAGGGCAACAGCTTCCGGATCATTTACATTCATGTGCCCGCCGCCATGCTCGCGCAGTCCTGCTACGTAATGCTGGCGGTGTGCGGCGTGGTCGGGCTGGTGTGGAAGATGAAACTGGCCGATGTCGCGCTGCACTGCGCTGCGCCTATTGGCGCGTGGATGACCGCACTGGCGCTGGCGACCGGGGCGATCTGGGGCAAGCCGACCTGGGGCGCCTGGTGGGTCTGGGATGCGCGGCTGACCTCGATGCTGATTCTGTTGTTTCTGTATCTCGGCGTGATCGCGCTGGGCAATGCGATCAGCAACCGCGACAGTGCCGCCAAAGCTTGTGCCGTGCTGGCCATCGTCGGTGTGGTGAATATCCCGATCATTAAATACTCGGTGGAGTGGTGGCATACCCTGCATCAGGGCGCCACGTTCAGCCTCACGGAAAAACCGGCCATGCCAGCCGAAATGTGGCTGCCGCTGCTGTTTACGGTGTCGGGCTTTTATTGTTTCTTCGGCGTTGTGCTGCTGTTGCGCATGCGCCTGGAAGTGCTGCGTCGCGAATCGCGCACCCAATGGGTCAACGCCGAGGTTCTGCGCAGCCTGGGGCAAACCCCTGCGCCGGAGGGCAAGCCTTGAGCTTTGAGTCATTCAGTGATTTTCTCGCCATGGGCCGTCATGGTCTGTTCGTCTGGTCGGCTTACGGCCTGTGTCTGCTGGTGCTGCTGATCAACGTGGCGCTGCCGGTGCTGGCGCGGCGGCGTTATCTGAAGCAACAGGCGTTGCGCCTGAAGCGGGAGAAGCTGTCGTGAACCCGCTGCGCAGAAAGCGGCTGCTGATCATTCTTGGCGTACTGGTCGGCGTCAGTCTGGCCGTAAGCCTGGCGCTCAGTGCATTGAAGGAGAATATCAATCTGTTCTATACGCCGAGCCAGATTGCCAATGGCGAAGCGCCGCTGGATACGCGTATTCGCGCCGGCGGCATGGTCGAAAAAGGCTCGTTGCAGCGCTCCGCGGATTCGCTGGACGTGCGCTTTGTGGTCACCGATTTCAACCAGTCGGTGACCATCGCCTATCGCGGCATCCTTCCCGACCTGTTCCGCGAAGGGCAGGGCATCGTCGCGTTGGGCAAGCTCAACGCTCAGGGTGTAGTAGTGGCCGATGAAGTGCTGGCCAAGCATGACGAGAAGTACATGCCCCCCGAAGTGACCAAAGCGCTGCGCGAGAGCGGCCAGCCGGCACCGGCTGCGCCCTCTATGCCCGCTAGGCAGGCTGATCGATGATTCCCGAACTCGGCCATCTGGCCATGATTCTGGCGCTGGGCTTCGCACTGGTGCAGGCCATCATTCCGCTGATCGGCGCGTGGCGCGGCGACCGTCTGTGGATGAGCCTGGCGCGTCCGGCGGCGTGGGGCCAGTTCAGCTTTCTGATCTTCGCGTTCGGTTGCCTGACTTACGCGTTCATGACCGATGATTTTTCCGTCGCCTACGTGGCGCAGAATTCCAATACCGAGCTGCCTTGGTACTACAAATTCAGCGCCGTATGGGGCGCGCATGAAGGCTCGCTGCTGCTCTGGGCGCTGATTCTCGGTGGCTGGACCTTCGCCGTGTCGGTGTTTTCCCGGCAATTGCCCCAGGTGATGCTGGCACGGGTATTGGCCGTGATGGGCATGATCAGCCTGGGTTTCTTGCTGTTTCTGATCCTCACGTCCAACCCGTTTGCCCGCCTGTTGCCGCAAATGCCAGCCAACGGTCGCGATCTCAACCCGTTATTGCAGGACATCGGCCTGATCGTGCATCCGCCGATGCTGTACATGGGCTACGTGGGTTTTTCCGTGGCCTTTGCGTTCGCCATCGCGGCGCTGCTTGGCGGGCGACTCGACGCCGCCTGGGCGCGCTGGTCGCGACCCTGGACGCTGGTCGCCTGGGCGTTTCTCGGCATCGGCATCAGCCTTGGCTCGTGGTGGGCCTATTACGAACTGGGCTGGGGCGGCTGGTGGTTCTGGGACCCGGTGGAAAACGCCTCGTTCATGCCCTGGCTGGTCGGCACGGCGCTGATCCATTCGCTGGCAGTCACGGAAAAGCGCGGGGTGTTCAAAAGCTGGACGGTGCTGCTGGCGATTGCGGCGTTTTCCCTGAGCCTGCTCGGCACCTTTCTGGTCCGTTCCGGGGTACTCACCTCGGTGCACGCCTTTGCCTCGGACCCGGCACGCGGGGTGTTCATTCTGATGTTCCTGCTGGTTGTGGTAGGCGGCTCGCTGACTTTGTTCGCGGTGCGGGCGCCGGTGGTCAAAAGTCACGTCGGTTTCGACCTGTGGTCGCGGGAAACCTTGCTGCTCGGTAATAACCTGTTGCTGGTGGTGGCCGCGTCGATGATTTTGCTCGGCACGCTTTATCCGCTGGTGATCGACGCCATCAGTGGCGACAAGATGTCAGTCGGTCCGCCGTATTTCAACGCTTTGTTCGTGCCGTTGATGGGGCTGCTGCTGGCGGTGATGGCGGTCGGCGTGCTGGTGCGCTGGAAGGACACGCCGCTGAAATGGCTGCTGGGCATGCTCGGCCCGGTGCTGATCGGCAGCGCCGTGCTGGCGGTGATCGCCGGGCTGGTCCTGGGCGATTTTCAGTGGGCGGTGCTGGCGACGTTCATGCTCGCCGCCTGGGTGCTGCTGGCCGGGCTTCGTGACCTGTTCGACAAGACGCGTCACAAAGGATTGTTCAAGGGCGCGCGCAGCCTGACCCGCAGTTATTGGGGCATGCAACTGGCGCATCTCGGTATCGTGGTGTGCGCGTTGGGCGTGGTGTTATCCAGCCAGAACAGCGCCGAGCGCGATCTGCGCATGGCCCCCGGCGAGTCCACCGAACTGGGCGGTTATGTGTTCGTGTTCGAAGGCGCGAAACACTACGAAGGGCCGAACTTTATTTCCGATCGCGGCACCGTGCGCGTCCTGCACAACGGCGCGCCGCTCACTGAACTGCACCCGGAGAAGCGTCTTTATACGGTGCAGCAATCGATGATGACCGAAGCGGGTATCGACGCCGGTTTCAGCCGTGATCTTTACGTGGCACTGGGTGAACCGCTGGGCGATGGTGCCTGGGCGGTGCGGGTTCACGTCAAGCCGTTCGTGCGCTGGATTTGGTTCGGCGGCTTGCTGACGGGGCTGGGCGGGGTGCTGGCGGCGCTCGACCTGCGTTATCGCACGCGGGTCAACAGCAAGGTGCGTGAGGCGCTGGGCATGTCGGGAGCGACCCCATGAAACGCTGGATTCTGCTGTTGCCGCTGGCGCTGTTTCTCGGCGTGGCGGCGTTTTTGTATCGCGGTTTGTATCTCGACCCTGCCGAGCTGCCCTCGGCGCTCATCGGCAAGCCTTTTCCTGAGTTTTCACTGCGTGAAGTGCAGAGCGAACGGGTGTTGAGCCGTGCTGATTTGCTGGGCAAACCCGCGTTGGTCAATGTCTGGGGCACCTGGTGCGTGGCCTGCCGGGTCGAGCATCCGCTGCTCACTCGTCTGGCGCAGCAAGGCGTGCTGATCTACGGCGTGAACTACAAGGACGTCAACGCCGATGCGATCAAGTGGCTCAAGGCATTTCACGATCCTTATCAGTTGAATATCCGCGACGAAGAGGGCTCACTGGGCCTGAATCTTGGGGTTTACGGCGCACCGGAAACCTTCCTGATCGACCGTCAGGGCATCATTCGTTACAAACATGTCGGGGTCATCGACGATGCGGTCTGGCGCGAAAAATTAGCAGCGCGCTATCAGGCGCTGGTTGACGAGGGCAGGCCATGAAACGCTGCCTGACCCTCCTGTTGCTGAACCTGTCTCTGTGCGGCATCGCCCATGCGGCCATCGACGCCTACACCTTTCGCGACGATGCCGAGCGCGCCCGTTACAGCGAGTTGACCCGCGAGCTGCGCTGCCCCAAATGCCAGAATCAGGACATCGCCGATTCCAACGCGCCGATTGCTGCCGACCTGCGCAAGGAAATCTACCGCATGCTGGGCGAGGGGCAGAGCAATCAGCAGATCATTGATTTCATGGTGGATCGGTATGGCGATTTCGTGCGTTACAAACCGAGCCTCAATGCCCGTACCTGGCTGCTCTGGTTCGGCCCTGCCGGTCTGCTGCTCGGCGGTGTTGTGGTGATCGGCTTCATTGTCGTGCGTCGTCGCAATCATCGTGCTGAGGACGCCGTTGGGTTGTCCGCAGACGAGCAGCAGCGCCTCGCCAGATTGCTGGACGATAACCGCCCATGATCGATTTCTGGATGGCAACCGGGCTGTTGCTGCTGGTGGCGCTGGGCTTTCTGCTGATCCCGGTACTGCGCGACCATCGTGCGCAGCGCGAAGAAGACCGCACCGCGCTCAATGTCGCGCTGTATCAGGAGCGCCTGGCCGAGTTGCAGGCGCAGCACGAGCAGGGCATGTTGTCGGTGCAGCAGCGACAGGACGCCCGCGCCGAGGCCGCTCGGGAGTTGCTTGCCGACACCGAAGGCGCAGAGCCTGTCCGTGCATCACGACTGGGCAGGCCGGTGTTGTTGCTGGCGGCCGCGCTGGTGCCGATGCTCGGTCTGGCGGGTTATCTGCATCTGGGGGCCAGCGACCGGGTCGAGCTGAGCCGCGAATTTGCCAAGCCGCCAACCTCGCTGGCCGACATGACCCGGCGGCTGGAGCGCAGCGTGCAGGCGCAGCCGGATTCTGCCGAGAACCTGTATTTTCTGGCGCGCAGCTACATGGCGCAAAATCGCCCTGGTGATGCGGCGCACCTGTTCGAACGGGCAGTCGCGCTGGCGGGAAGGCAGCCGGAACTGCTTGGGCAATGGGCGCAGGCGTTGTATTTCGCCAGTGACAAGCATTTCACGCCTCAGGTGCAGGCGCTGACCGACGAAGCGCTGCAGGCCGACCCGAAAGAAGTCACCAGCCTTGGCCTTCTGGGGATTGCCGCGTTTGAAACACAGCGTTATCAGGCCGCGGTGGATTACTGGAGCCGGCTGCTGGCGGCGTTGCCTGCGCAGGACGCCTCACGCTCGGCGCTGGAAGGCGGGATTGCCCGGGCCCGAGAGCATCTTGCGCAACAGGGCGCGTCGGTTAAACCCAAGTCACTCAAAGTGCGTGTTGCGCTGGCTGCATCGCTTGAAGGTAAAGTACAGCCAACTGACAGCGTGTTCATCTTTGCCCGCGCAATCAACGGCCCGGCCGCGCCGCTGGCGGTCAAGCGCATCACCGTGGCGGACCTGCCTGCCGAGGTCGAACTCAGTGATGCCGACGCAATGTTGCCGCAACTGAAACTGTCGACCTCTGCGCAAGTCCAACTGATGGCGCGAGTGTCTCGCGCAGGGCAGCCAACCACCGGTGAGTGGGTCGGCCGCAGTCAGCCGCTGGCCAGCGATACCCAGGCGCAGCAGGTAGTGACCATCGACAGTCCGGATAAATAGAGAATCGCTTATGTACCATACCGCACGCATCACCTTGTTGGGTCTGGTCGTTGGCCTGAGTGCCTGTGCAGTCCAGCATCCGGCACCGCCACACAGCCAGGAGCCGATTCCGACCCTGCCGGGCGGCCAGCAGCCCGAGGCTCCGCGTCCACCGCCTGCACCGGCGGAGCCCGCCAAGGCGCCTGTCGCAGGGCCGAAAACCTCGGCCAGTTTTGCGCCACCGCCGGGCGGTGGCAGCCATTGGGATCCGCGCTTGGGCGTCTATGTGATGGACGATCAGCCTAATACGTTTTACCGCCAGCGCACGTATTACCAGTGGAACAATGGCTGGAGCTGGGCCACGAATCCAGACGGCCCTTGGCAGGCGACCGATGCCAGTGGTGTACCCTCAGGGTTGGGTAAACAGTTTGGCAATTGATTCAATCTTCAAATTAAAACGGCGACCTCTTGAGGTCGCCGTTTTGCATTACGCAAGCTGCTTATTTGACCGGATAGATCTGATCGAACACGCCACCGTCAATGAAGTGGGTCTTCTGCACGGTGCGCCAGTCACAGAAGGTTTTCTCGACCGACAGGAAGTCGACTTTCGGGAAGCGATCCTGGAATTTGGCGAGAATTTGCGGATCGCGTGGGCGCAGGTAATTGTTGGCGGCGATCTCCTGACCTTCAGGCGACCACAGGTACTTCAGGTATTCCTCGGCCAGCGCTCGGGAGTTCTTCTTGTCCACCACCTTGTCGACCACACTCACCGGCGGCTCGGCTTCGGCCGACACGGATGGGTAAACCACTTCGAACTGATCGCGACCGAACTCGCGGGCAATCATTTCGGCTTCGTTCTCGAAGGTCACCAGCACGTCGCCGATCTGGTTGGTCATGAAGGTGGTGGTCGCGCCACGGCCGCCGGTGTCGAGCACCGGTACATGGTGGAACAGGTCGCCGACGAACTTTTTCGCAGCGGCTTCATCGCCACCGTTTTTCAGGGTGTAGCCCCAGGCCGACAGGTAGGTGTAGCGGCCGTTGCCCGAGGTTTTCGGGTTGGGCACGATGACTTCGACGCCATCCTTGACCAGGTCGGGCCAGTCTTTCAGGGCCTTGGGGTTGCCCTTGCGGACGATGAACACCGTGGCTGAAGTGAACGGCGCGCTGTTGTTCGGCAGGCGCGTGACCCAGTCTTTCGGCACCAGCCCGCCATTGTCAGCCAGCGCGTTTATGTCGGTGGCCATGTTCATGGTAATCACGTCAGCCGGCAGCCCGTCGATCACCGAACGCGCCTGCTTGCTCGACCCGCCAAACGACATCTGCACGGTTACGTCTTCATTCTTTTCGGCTTTCCAGTGTTTCTGGAAGGCGCTGTTGTAGTCCTTGTAGAAGTCACGCATGACGTCGTAGGAAACGTTGAGCAGTGTCGGGGCTGCCTGGGCGGCGCTGGCAAAAGCCAGGCCGGCGGCCAGTAGCGAAGCGGCGAAGAGTTTATTCACTGCAGGGTCCTTGAGATTGTTTTAATGAAGCTTGATGGCGTAATGCCGTGACACTATCAGCATCGTGTCTGCAGTTTAAAGACTGAAAAGGTCTTTGCTTATGCCGTGTGCTCTACTTTCGCAAACAATTGATTGCCGCAACGGGAACAGAACGCCGCGCCATGCTCGTGGACGTTCTTCGAACAGACCGGGCAATCGTGTTTCAACTGATCGCCGCGCATGGCATTGGCCAGTTCGGCGGTGAAAATCCCGGTGGGTACGGCGATGATCGAATAACCGATGATCATCACCAGCGACGAGAGCATCTGACCCAGCGGCGTTTTGGGTACGATATCGCCGAAACCGACGGTGGTGAGGGTCACGATAGCCCAGTAAATGCCTTTGGGGATGCTGGTGAAGCCATGTTCCGGGCCTTCGATCACGTACATCAGCGTGCCGAACACCGTGACCAGGGTCGAAACGGTGACCAGAAACACGATGATCTTCTGTTTGCTGCCGCGTAGCGCAGCCAGCAGGTAGTTGGCCTGTCGCAGGTAGGTGCCCAGTTTGAGCACCCGGAAAATCCGCAGCATGCGAATGATCCGCACGATCAGCAGGTATTGCGCGTCGCTGTAATAAATCGACAGCACGCCTGGCACAATCGCCAGCAGGTCGACCAGGCCGTAGAAGCTGAAGGCGTATTTCAGCGGCCGGGGCGAGCAGTACAGGCGCAGGATGTACTCAATCGCGAACAGCAGCGTAAAACCCCATTCGATCCAGGCGAACAGCATCGCGTAATCGCGGTGAATACTCTCGATACTGTCGATGATCGTGACCAGCAGGCTGAGCAGAATCGCCACCAGCACGATCTTGTCAAACGTCCGCCCGGCAGGCGTATTGGCCTCGAAAATAACGATATGCAACCGCTCGCGGCGGCTGAGAGAGGTGTCCATGATGCTTCCCGATGCAAAGATCGGCAGAGCCTAGGAGCATGGCTCGGCAAGTGCAAGCACCATGGCGAAGATCGGACGCGGAGCGTCCAAAACTGCGTTCCTACGCTGGAGCGTAAGGAACGATAGCCTCAACTGTCGTGCAAACGCTCCGCGGCATGCCGTTCCAGAAACGATTATCGTGCGACGCTCCGCGTCGTCATGCCGTTCGAGACGCTCCGCGTCCTCTTGCGACGCAGAGTGTCGTGAACGCACACTCAAGCGCGTATGACAAGCCAGGTGGGAGAGGGAAGGACACATGCAGCATTCAGGCGAAGGCTTTTCTCTCAGAACGTTGGCGTTTGATGACTCTGAGTTGATCCAACGTTATGAGCAGGCCAATCGCAGTCACCTGCAGCCCTGGGAACCGTTGAGGGGCGACGACTATTTCGTCCTCGAAAACGCCAGATCAAGGGTTCAGCAGCAATGGGAAAGCATGCAGACCGGCAACGCGATTTTTTTCTTGGTCACGGAGCCTGAGAGCGGCGAGCTGCTGGGGCGGTGCAGTTACACGAACATCGTGAGGGGCGCTTTCCAGGCCTGCAATCTCGGCTTCTCATTGGCGGAAACGGCTCAGGGCCGGGGCTTGATGAGAAGGGCGCTTGAGGTTACCAATCGCTATTGCTTTGAACAGATGGGCCTGCACCGGATCATGGCCAACCACATGCCGGCCAATGTACGAAGTGAGCGACTGCTGCAGTCGTTGGGCTTTGAAAAAGAAGGCTATGCGCGTGCCTACCTGAACATTGCCGGGGTTTGGGAAGATCATGTATTGCGAGCGTTGATTCATCCGGGTGACGTCATTTAGCTTCTGCCCGGAGTGCATTGGAGCTTCAGGAGGTTATGACGGCTGCGATGGGCTGCCTCGGGAGTGTCTGATGTATCGTATGCACCGGTTTTGCTGTCGGTTCCCGACAGATCGCGGACAAGCGAAGCGTCGCCCGGTCCGCTCCTACATTCCCGTGCATTCGGACAGATGGGACGTAACGATCGATCGCCTCAGCTATCATGCAGACGCTCTACGGCATGACGTTCGAAGAAACCACTATCGTGCGACGCTCTGCGGCATGGCGTTCGAGAAACCACTATCGTGCGACGCTCTGCGTCGCATGCCGTTCGGGACGCTCTGCGTCCTCTTGCTGCTGCAATTCCCTACATCCCGACAAATCGTGGACAAGCGACGCGTCCTATTTCCCGGCCGCGTCATCTTTCTCCCAGCCGCCGCCCAGGGCCAGGAACAGGTTGATCTGCCCCATCGCGACTTCGGTGTTGGCTTCGGCCAGTTGGGCGCGGACGTCGGTGTAGGTGCGGGTGGCTTGCAGGTCGGCGAGGAATGACGCGCGGCCGGCCTGGTAGAAACGGTGGGTCTGGTCAGCGGCCTCTTTGGCCGATTGTTCGGCATCTTTCAGCGCATCGCGACGGTCGAGCAGGGCGGTGTATTGCGCCAGCCCGGTCTGGGTTTCACGGATGGCGCTGAGCACCACGCCGTCAAAGCGCGCCAGTGCCGCTTGTGCCGACGCTTCTGCCTGATGGATACGCGCCCGCGAGCCATTGGACGGGAGGGTCCAGTTCAGCAGCGGCCCGAAGCCCCAGCGGTTGGCGGCCGGTTTGCCGAGGTTTTCGATCAGGCCGGTGGTGCCGATGCTCGCGCCGATGCTGATGTCCGGATAAAGCTCACCGGTCGCGACACCAATCTGGGCCGTGGACACCGCCAGTTGCCGTTCGGCCTGACGCACGTCCGGGCGGCGTTTGAGCAGCGCGGCGCCATCGCCCACGGACATGACCTGAGCAATATGTGGCAGCGCGTTGCAGGTGCTGACCCCGGCCGGCAATTGCTCGACCGGCTTGGCCAGGAGCATCGACAGGCGGAACATCGCCGCCTGACGCCGAGCCTCGTAACGCGGCATTTCGGCACGCAACGATTTGAACTGCGTCTGCGAGCGCGTGACTTGGGTTTCATCACCGCGCCCGGCATCGCGCAAGCGCTGGTTGAGGGTCACGCTCTGCTGTTGCAAGGCCAGCGACTCGTGGGCGATGTCGAGCTCTTCGTTGGCCGCGCAGATCTGCGTATAAGCCCGCACGACGTCAGCGACCACGGTGATACGCGCCGTATCGACCGCCGCCTGATTGGCATCGATATTGGCCTGCGCCGCTTCGATGCCCCGCTGCAAGGTGCCGAACAGGTCGAATTGATACGACGTGGTGATACCCACATCACCAACATTGGACACCGGCACCTTGTCGGTCAGCAGATACGCTTCGCCGGATTCCTGCACACGCTGCGCACCGATCTTCGCGCCATTGGTAAAGCCACCTGCCGCCTCGGCCTCGGCGTTCCGATAACGCGAGCGTTGCAGGTTGGCGGCCGCCACACGCAGATCGGTATTCGACGCCATGGCCTGGCGCACCAGCTCATCCAGACGCGCATCCTGATACAAGCGCCACCAATGCACGGGCACCGGGGCCGAAACGGTGTTCACCGAGCGGCCCGCCAGTTCGCCCTGTAAATCCGGGCGATTGATCGCGCCGTCTTTCGGCAGTTGGTAATCCGGCCCGACCATCTGACAGGCCGACAGCAGAGCGCTCAACCCCAGCGCACTCAGGCGTGCAGCGCGTTTCATCGGGTGGTCTCCTGCGTATCTTCGACGATCGACACCGTCGTGGTCCGCCCGGCGATCATGCGGAAGTCTTTCGGGACATCATCGAAAGCGATGCGCACCGGAATCCGCTGCGCCAGGCGCACCCAGCTGAACGCCGGGTTGACGTTGGGCAGCAGGTTCGAGCCGCTGGTGCGGTCACGGTCTTCGATACCCGCGACGATGCTCACCACATGGCCGGTCAAGCGCGCGTTATCGCCGATGACGCGGATGTCCACGCCCTGGCCGACATGAATGCCGTCCAGCTTGGTTTCTTCGAAATAGCCGTCGATGTGAAACGAAGCCGAATCGACCACGGACAGCACCGGACGCCCGGCGGTGACGAGTTCATGCTCGCGAGGCGCGCGGTCGTTGAGGTAGCCGTCCACCGGGCTGCGAATCACCGAGCGATCCAGATTCAGCTGCGCAGCGTCCACTGCCACCCGTGCTTCACCCAACGCCGACAGCGCGCGGGCTTCTCGAGACTGGCTTTCTTCCAGTTGCTCACGGGCGACCAGATTGCCCAGGCTGCGGTTACGCCGGTTCTCGCGGCGCGCCTGTTCCCAGGTTTCCTGACGCTCGGCGACAGTGGCCTGTGCCTGACGCAGCGACAGACGGAAGCGGTCCTGATCGATGCTGAACAGCACCTGGCCCTTGTGCACCGGCTGATTGTCAGTCACTTCGACCTTCTGGATCAGCCCGGACACGTCCGGTGCGATCTGCACGACATCGGCGCGAATGTGGCCGTCGCGCGTCCAGGGCGCATACATGTAATACATCACCATCCGCCACACGACGACGGCGGCCAGGGTGACAACCAGTAGGGTCAGGACCACGCGGCCCAGTGTCAGTATCGGTTTTTTCATGTCATCAGGTATCGACTGAGAGTATCCACGGCGCCGAGCAACAAAGCGTATAGACCTACGTTGAACAAAGCCCGGTGCCAGACCAGACGGTAGAAGTGCGCACGCAGCAGAACCGCGTGCACGCCGAGAAACAGCACATAGGCAACGCCCATCATTGCCAGAAACGTGGGAATGAAGATCCCGCTGATGTCCAGATCACCAATCACAGCGGCGCTCCATCGATGTTGTGTGGCAGTTGCTCGGTCATTTCCCCGGCCACAGTGACGATTTCCACGCCCGGCAACAGCGCCAGACGCAAGCCGCTGAGCGCATGCAGCAGATGGACGCGGGCCGGGTTATCGCCCATTTCCTGATCGGTCAGTGCGCGGCGCGCGCGGTCCATGGCCATTAACAGGCCTCGGGGGGCGGGCAGTCGCTCACCGGCCTTGCTGCAGTGTTTGAAATAGCCGCTGACCTCATCGATCACTTGGTGCAATTGCAGTCGTGCTGCCGGTGTCGCGCGCCGGGTGTAGGCAATCAGGTCAAGCATGTTCAGCGCGACCCGCAGTTCGCGCAGGGCAATGTCGCGCCAGCTGAAGCGGGTCAGGCGTTTTACCGCCAGTTCGATACCGAACGGGCGAAACACCAAAGTCCAGATAAACGCGAACAGCAATCCGGCCGGGCCGGCCAGATTGGAATTGAGGAAGTTCATGAAGTCCGCATCGTAGGCGCTCTGGATGCTGATGAAGGACGAGGTGTTGACGATGGTCAGCAACGTGCCGAGGAAAAAACGCGGCTGCACGGTCAGGGTGCCGACGCAGATGAATGGCACCGCGAAGGCCAGCACCAGCATCGGGAAGTCGTGCAGGTTGGGCAGCACCACGAACAGGTACAGGCTGGCGAACACCACGGAGAGCAGGGTCCAGAAGAAGAAGCGGTAGATTTGCGGGGCCGGGTCGTCCATGGCCGCAAAGAAACTGCACGACACCGCCGCCAGCGCCACCGCGCTGGCGCCGTCTTTCCAGCCGAGCAGAATCCACAGCACCGACGCCGCGATGATCGCCAGCAAGGTCGAGGTCACTGAATAGAGCATCAGGCCGCGGTCGAGAAAGGGTGTCAGCCGGCCCAGTCGCCAATGGCGATACACCGCGCGCCACTGCGACTGGTCGTCGGTCTTGATCGCGTATTGCAGAGTGCGGCAGTCCTGCCACAGGTCGATCCATTCGCAGAGACGGAACAGGGTGTTGGACAGCAGCAACTGATCACGATCGTCCAGTTGCGCGGAGCCCGGCTGTAACTGCTCCAGCTCGTTGTGCAACTGCTGCCATTGCTCGTCTTGCGGACCGTCGGCGGTGTTTTTCAGCCAGTCGCAGACGTGCTGCAACAGCGGCGAAACGCTGGCCAGTAGATCCGGCATGCGCCGTTCCAGCGCCCACAGTGCATCGTCCAGCGCATCGATGACCGGCAGCAGATGAATCATCCGGCCGCGCAGTTCGTTGGCGTTGCGCACGGTCTGTTTGCGCGCGCCTTCGTGGCGCAACTGGCCGATCATCATTTCCAGCGAGTTGAAGCTGCCGACCATCGCGTTGCGCAGCGTGCCGATTTCCTCGGCCTGACAGGTGCGGCTGATGAAGCGCTCGCTGTAGGTCGAGGCGTCACTGAACCACTTCTCCGTCGTCGCCAGAAACACCGGTGCCAGACGCCGTGGCCAGAACATCGCGCCGACCACAGAGGCGCAGATGATGCCAAGGAAAATTTCCTCGGTGCGCGACACGGCGATATCGAATACCGCCTGCGGGTTATCGACCACCGGCAGGGAAATCAGCGGCATGGTGTAGCCCGCCAGCATCAGCGCGTAGCTGTTCGCGGTGCGCAGGTGCAGGGACAGGAACAGCAGCGTGCCGGTCCACAGCCCGACCACGATGGCCAATAACAACGGTGTCTGCACGAACATCGGCACCAGCAGCACGGACGCCGCGGCACCGGCCAGCGTTCCGGCGGCGCGATACAGCGCTTTTGAGCTGGTCGGGCCGACGAAAGGGCTGGAGACGATGTACACGGTGGCCATTGCCCAATAAGGGCGAGGCATTTCCATCAGCAGCGCGATATACAGCGCCAGCATCGAAGCGCCGAAGGTACGCACGCCGTAAAACCAGTCGCGCGCCGGAGGCACGCTGGAGAAAAAACCTTTCAAGCCTGGCCCCCGTGTTCACGTTGCGCCGCTTCGGAAAACGCCTGCAACACGCGCAAGGTGGCTTCCAGGTCAGCGGGTTGCAGGCCTTGAAACACATCGGCGCGCAAGCGTGTCAGCTCGGTCTCGATCGAGCTGGCCAGCGCGCGGCCTTTCGGCGTCAGGCTCAAGGCCTTGGCGCGGCGATCGTTGGGGTCTTCGGTGCGGCAGACGATGCCGGCTTTGCACAACTGGTCGAGCAAGCGAACCAGTGTCGGGCTTTCCATGCCTGCCGCCTGAGCCACTTTCACCTGATGCGCACCGTCGCCCAGGCGCGCGATGGCCAGCAGCGGCCCTGCGCAGGCTTCGGAAATGCCGTAGGTCACCAGCGTGTTCTGACAGATGCGTCGCCATTGGCGAGAGGCCGCTACCAGACCACTGCTGATTGCTCTATGCAGTGATTCGACAGACATGAAGACACCAGGAATTAGTTAGGAGAAACATTGTTAGCAAGGATATAAATAGGCTGCTAACTAATATCTCGTAACAACTGCTTACAGTCAACCCGGAGCTGCCCAGCGGTGGGGGATTTTGCGTGGACGCCATGAATCAACCTTCGCCAGAAGCAGGCTTGGCCGCAAAACGCCGCAATAAAAGGGGCGCTTTGTCCGTATCCAGCGCCCGGAGTTCATTTATTCTGAAAATAATCGCTACCGTCTGTCGGTAATCTGCACGGTTTTAGCCTAGATTTTCCTCGCCATGTTCAAAAAAATGACGCTGTCGGCAAGAACCATTCTCACGTTAATCACAGTCTGTAGCTCAGTGGTGGCACTTGGCTTTTTCGTACAAATGATATTGAAACAATGGCATTGCGCATTTCTAGGCATTTTGTTGACGCCAAATCGTTGTCGCCGCTGTTTAAAAATTAAACGATTGAGCCGATAGTCTGGCTGAACGCAACGGACTTGCATGCCCGTTCCAGAGCCATCCTGCTGGTGCGCAACGCGTACCCTGCGAGCTACCCCATGATTGACCTTGCCACCTAGAATCTCTCCGTCCCTACCGGAAGTCCTGCCACCATCATCGAAACCCCCAAGCTGATGAAGGGCTATCGGGATGGTTATTTCCAATCAGGGGACACCCTGTTTTTCTGGGCACCGGTGACCGGCTCGACCACCGAGAACGCCAAGTACCCGCGTTCTGAATTGCGCGAGACAACGTCCGACGGCAGGGTCTTCAACTGGGCTTATTCCAGCGCCAACAATTTTCTGCGCGCGACCCTGGAAGTCGATCAGGTGCCGTCCAGCGGCAAAATCGTGATCGGCCAGATTCACTGCTTTCAAAGCACTGAGCCGCTGTTGAAGGTGGAGTACCAGTACAAGGAGAAGCTCAAGACCGGCAACATCGTCGCCAAGTTTCGCCGCACGCCAGACTCGGAAATCGAAGTCATCACCATTGCGCAGGGCGTACCGCTCGATCAGCAGTTCAACTACACCATCAACCTGTCGTCTACCGGTGATCTGACGGTCAATGCCTTTGACGCGGTCTGGTACGCCAAACTGGATGCTGCCTGGGCGAGCAAGCTGTTCTACTTCAAAGCCGGGGTCTACACCCAGGACAACACGGGCTACACCACTGAAGGCGGCTCGGCCACGTTCTACAAACTGGCGATTGCCCACGAGAAGAAGACTTGATCCTGATGCGCCGCACGCCTCACGTCGCTGGAAAAATCAGGCTGAAGCAGATGCTGCCAGCGGCGGGTTGAGCGACTTCGACCCGACCGCCATGCAAATGCATGATCGCTGTGACAATCGCCAGACCCAGACCATTGGAGTCCGAACTTTCATGGCGCGAAGCGTCGCCACGGTAGAAACGGTCGAACAGCCGGGCGAGGGTGGCCTCCGGCAGTACCGGCCCCCGGTTTTGCACATCGATTCTCCAGGTTCGATCAACAACTGCGACACGCAGCTGAATCTCGCTGTTTTCATCCGCATAGCGAATGGCGTTGGCCACCAGATTGCTCAGCGCGCGGCGCAGCAGGATCGGGTCGGCCCGCAACGTGCCGTGCCCATGGATGCTCAGTGTCAGGTCGCGCTCTTCCGCCAGCCCTTCGAAATAGCCTGCCACCCGCTGCAGCTCATCGTGCAGGTCCAGTGACTGACGTTCCAGCGCCGCCTGGGCTTCGTCGGCTCGCGCCAGAAACAGGATGCTTTCCACCAGCCGCGAGACGCGTTCCAGTTCTTCCAGATTCGACGCCAGCAGCGCCTGGTATTCATCGACGCTGCGGTTCTGCCTCAGGGCAACCTGGCAATGGCCCATCAGCGAACCGACCGGGGTGCGAATCTCGTGGGCAAGGTCGGCGGAAAACTGCATCAGGCGTCGATAACCGTCGTCCAGCCGGTCCAGCATGGCATTGAAAGCGTCGCTCAGTTGTTGCAGCTCGACCGGTGTATCCCGGCTGTCGAGGCGTTTATGCAGGCTGGCCGGGGTGATCGCCGCCGCGTGCGCGGCCATTCTGCGCAATGGCCGCAGGCCACGTCGCAACAGCACATAGCCGAGCGCCGCAGTGATCAGAAACGCCAGCGCCACTGCGATGTAGATGCGCTGACGAAAGCTGGCGAGCATGGCCATTTCCTTGACCATCAGGTGCGCGGCCTGCAAACGCACCTCGACGCCATTGGACATGAACTGTGCCGCCGCCGCGCGCAATGGCACACCTTGCAGGCTCATGCCGCTGCGCAGGTCATCGACTTGCAACGGTTGGTCTTGCGCCACGGTGGGCAGCTCCGGCAACGGCGCGTGTTGCGGGTTGACCGATATCACCGGTGGCTTGCCCGGCTCGCCAATGATGAAGATGTCTTCCTCGCTGTCGAGCATGTTCTCGAACAGTTGCGGGCTGCCTTTGAGGGTGTCCAGGCTCAGGTCGTAGCGCAGCAGCTTGCGGAAATGGTCGAGCCGCGCCAGTACCGCGTGGTCGCTGCGTTGCATGACGGTCTGCTCGATGGACTGATACAGGTACAGGCCCGCGCCGCTGACGGTCAGCATCGCCACCAGCGCAAAGGCGAGGGTCGAACGCAGTGTCAGGGAAGGCTGACGTCGCATGGCCGCACCTCGCACACGTAGCCGATGCCGCGCACCGTATGGATGAGCTTGACCGGGTAGGGCAGGTCGACCTTGCTGCGCAGGCGCTTGATGGCGACGTCCACCACATTGGTGTCGCTGTCGAAATTCATGTCCCAGACCTCGGAGGCAATCTGTGCCCGTGACAGCACGTCGCCTTCGCGGCGCAGCAACAGATGCAGCAGGGCGAACTCCTTGTTGGTCAGCACGATGACCTGTTGTTGACGTGTCACCCGGCGGCGCAGCAGATCGAGTTCCAGGTCTGCCAAATGAAAATGATCGGCCTCGCGCACCACGCCACGGCGCAGGATGGTGCGGATGCGCAGCAGCAGCAGCAGCTCAGTGAAGGAAAACGGTTTGACCAGGTAATCGTCGGCGCCCAGCTCCAGGCCACGAATCCGGTCCTGCAACTGGTCGCGGGCGGTCAGAAACAGCACCGGCACGTCCTGCCGGGCACGCAGCACTTCGATGATCTGAAAGCCGTCGATGCCCGGCAGCATCACGTCCAGCGCGATCAGGTCATAGCGGTTCTCCAGCGCCAGGTGCAGGCCGTCGGCCCCGTGCCGGGTCCAGTCGACCACGTAGCCGGATTCGCCGAGGCCCTTCTTCAGGTACTCGCCAGTCTTGGTGTCGTCTTCAATCAGCAGGATATGCATCGTTTTGTCCGCTACGCTGTTGCAGGCGCCCTCGCTGCGCCGATGCCGGAGTCTAACCAGTTGCCGACAAGGTGTCCGGCGAATGACAAAAATGTCATTGCCCGGTCATTTTGCGGTGCCGGTAGCGGTGCAAGGATGGCTTTCAGATCTCAACTGCCAAGGAAGTACTGATGAAGACTGCACTCTCCACCACGTTTGGCCTGCTGTTGCTCAGCGCCGCTGTCATGACCCAGGCTGCCGACATGCCGGTAGTCAAGCCGATGCGCGGGACCGTCGATAGCCTGCAGGCCGACACCCTCAATTTCACTACCCGTGCGGGCCAGCACCAGAGCATTCAACTGACCGACAAGACCGGCATCCGCCTGGTGTCCAAGGCTGATCTGGAGTCGATCAAGGCCGACAGCTTTGTCGGCTCGGCGGCTATCCCACAGGCCGACGGCACGCTGAAAGCGCTGGAGGTCACCGTTTTCGAGCCGAGCCTGAAGGGCAGCGGTGAGGGTCACTATGGCTGGGAAAATGCCGACGGCACGACCGGCACCATGACTAATGGCACCGTGGGCACGCTGTCCAAGGCCAATGGCCGCACCCTGACCGTTCAATACAAGGGTGGCGAGAAGCAACTGGTGGTGCCGGAAGACGTGCCGATTGCCTACGTTGAACCAGGCCAGCGCAGCGAGCTGAAAGCCGGTGCCAAAGTCGTGCTGTTCCCGGCTGACGACGGCAAGTCGGCACGTGGTGTGGCGGTCGGCAAAGACGGTTTCACCCCGCCGATGTAATTGCAGCCGACAGCGTGACGGCAGGCGGCGCTGGTCGCCTGCCCGCGCACAGTGCGGCTATGCCTGATTCAGAAGGATCTCGACATGAAAACCCGCCCCATTCATCCCTGGCCGGTGCGTCTGACTCATTGGGTCAACGCGGTGGGCATGGTCTGCATGTTCATGAGCGGTTGGGCCATTTACAACGCATCGCCGCTGATGCCGTTCACCTTTCCCAAATTCCTGACACTCGGCGGCTGGCTGGGCGGTTCCATTGCCTGGCATTTCGCAGTGATGTGGCTGTTGGTCATCAACGGCCTGATTTATGTGCTGTATGGCGTGTTCAGTCGCCATTTCAAACGCGACCTGCTGCCGGTCCGGCCTTCGGAAGTGAAGCGTGACATGAGTGATGCACTGCATTTTCGGCTGGCCCATGTCAAAGGTCGGTATAACGCCGTGCAACGTCTGATGTACTGGCTGGTGCTGATCATGGGCGTATTGGTAGTGGTGTCCGGGCTGGCCATCTGGAAACCGGTGCAATTTCAGGGGCTGGTTGCGTTGCTGGGCGGTTTCGATTTTGCCCGCTGGGTGCATTTTGGTGCCATGGCGGCGATCGGCGCGTTTGTTGTGGTTCACCTGCTGTTGGTAGTGCTGGTGCCCAGTACCTTGTTACCGATGATTACCGGCGGTCGCCAGCCGAACGAAGATGGAACTGCCAAACCATGAACGAACCTCGTAAACGCATCACCCAGCGCATCCGCCTGGAGCCCGCGCAGCAAAGCCAGTTGATCGATATTCAGCGTCGTTCTTTCCTGCGAGCAGGGCTGACCGTGGGGGCGATGTCGATGCTGACCGGCTGTAATCTGCAGGACGGCGATCAGGTCGATAAGGTGCTGTGGGCCATGTCGCGCTGGAACGACCGGGTTCAGGCCTGGCTGTTCAACGGCCAGAAACTGGCCCCGACCTACAGCAAGGCGCAGCTGACCAATCCGTTCCCGTTCAATGCGTTCTACCCCGAGTACAACGTGCCCGAGCTGGAACTCGCCGATTACCGGCTGGCGGTGTCCGGGCTGGTGCGTGACAAGCAGCCGTGGACGCTGGAAGCACTGCGCAAATTGCCGCAACGCACCGACATCACGCGGCTGATCTGTATCGAAGGCTGGAGTGCGGTAGGGCAGTGGGGCGGCGTGCCGCTGAAGACGTTTCTCGAGTACATCGGCGCGGATACCACCGCACGTTTCGTCGGTTTCAAATGCGCCGACCGCTATTACTCGAGCCTGGACATGCCCACCGCGCTGCATCCGCAAACCCTGCTGGCACTGGACTTTGGCGAAGTCGCCCTGCCGCCGGACTATGGCTACCCGCTGCGCGTGCGGGTGCCGACCAAGCTGGGCTTCAAGAACCCCAAGCACATCGTCGAGATCTTCGTCAGCAACGAAAACCGCGGCGGGTATTGGGAGGATCAGGGCTACAACTGGTTCAGCGGGATCTAGAGGCGCACCGGGCAACGCTTCGCTTGTGTGGGAGCGGACCGGGCGACGCTTCGCTTTTTTGTGGGAGCGGACTTGTCCGCGAAAGGGCCGATACATCCTCCGAAAATATATTGTCTGAACTACCGTCTTCGCGGACAAGTCCGCTCCCACGCTGCGGACAGAAACTCCAGGCTGCTGTGGGTAGCGGACCGGGCGACGCTTCGTTTGTCCGCGAACTGCCGGGAACCGGCAGCAAAACGTCAGCTCAATTCAACCCCAGCTTGCCGCGCAGGGTCGAGAGGTCTTCGGCCAGGGTGTTGACCGGGCCGACCAGGGCTTTGCGGTCGTTTTCCTTGACCTTGTCGTAGGTCTCGAAGCCGCCGTCCTGGGTCTTGTATTTGGCGAGTATTTTTTCCACGCTGGCGAAGTTCTTGTCGACTTTGGCGGAGAAGGCTTTGTCCTGCTGTTCGATCTGCGGACGGAACAGGTCGACGATTTTCTTCGCGCCGTCGATGTTGCCCTGGAAGTCATACAGGTCGGTGTGGCTGTAACGGTCTTCTTCACCGGAAATCTTGGTCGCGGCCACTTCTTCCAGCAAGGCTGCCGCGCCGCCGACGACTTTTTCAGGCGGGAAGGTCAACTCGGCCACGCGTTTTTCCAGGTCCTTGACGTCGCTCAACAGTTTGTCGGCAATCGGGCCTTGGTCCTTGGTACTGTTCTGCGAGAACAGCGCGTATTCCAGTCGATGGAAACCGGTGAAATCTTCAGCCGTCACACCTTGCTCGTGGTCGTCGACACGCGAGTCGATGGACGCATCCAGGTCACTGAACAGCTCGGCAATCGGCTCGACCGACTCGTAGTACACACGAGTCGGGGCGTAGAGTTTCTTGGCCGTCGCGATGTCGCCTTTCTTCACCGCATCGGTGAATTTCTGGGTGTGGCTGACCAGTTCTTCGATGTTCTCGGTCACGTAAATCTTGTAATCCGACACCGGGCCCACCAGGTCCAGTGGTGCGGTGGCGGCGAGGGCGGCCAGCGGGGTCTGAAGCAGGCCAAGTGTCAGGAGCAGGGCCAAAGGCGTTTTTTTCATGAGTGTCTTCCGGGTCAGGAGTGGATAGGTCATGCGGTTTGCCGGGTCGATGCGGCCGCCAGCAGCGAGCGGCCGATGAAATCCTGTTCGCCGGTAACCCCCGGCAGGGTGAAGAAATAGCCGCCGCCGACCGGCTTGAGGTATTCCTCCAGCGGTTCACCATTGAGACGGGTCTGTACCGTGATAAAGCCTTTTTCCAGATCGGCCTGATAGCAGATAAACAGCAGGCCCATGTCCAGCTGACCGTTCTTGTTCACACCGTTGGAGTAGTTGAACGGGCGGCGCAGGATCAGGTTGCGCTGGGTCTCGGCGGTGCGCGGGTTGGCCAGACGGATGTGCGAATCGAGTCGGGTTTTCTTGCCCTCCGGATCAGCCGCATAGTTCGGCACGTCAGTCTCGACCTTGCCGTCCATGGGCGCGACGGTGGTTTTGCTGCGGCCGAAGATTGATTCCTGTTCCTGCAGCGGCGTGCGGTCCCAGCGCTCGACGAAGTTGCGGATGATGCGCACCGCCTGATAGCTGCCGTTGGCCGCCCAGGCCGGTTCGTCGCTGCCCGGTTGTACCCAGACCAGTTCGTTCATGGTCTTCTGGTTGTTGGAATCGGGGTTGGCCGAGCCATCGCGGAAGCCGAGAAAGTTGCGCGCGCTTTCGGGCGGCTGGCCAGGTTTTTTCGGGGCCTGAGGCGGTACGCTGCCTTCCTGCTTCCAGCGCACCAGCAGCAGGTCGGGCAGGTTTTTGACGATGTCGCGCAGGGCGTGAATGTTGCTGTCTGCGCTGTTGGCGCAGAACTGGATACTCAGGTCGCCATGGCAGCTGGCCGGGTCCAGCGCATCGTTGGGAAAGCCGGTCATGCGGCTCAAACGCTTGGGTTTCACCGAGGCCAGACCGAAGCGCTCATCGAACAGCGATTCGCCCACCGACACCGTGATGGTCAGATTGTCCGGCGTCACCACCGGGCCGAGGATGCCTGAGTCCAGCGGCGGCAGTTTCGGATCGACTTCCGGCACCGGCCCGCCGGTCATCAGAAAGGCGATGCGCTCGTTGAGCGTGCGGAACAGGCGTTCCAGGTCGTCACGGTCGGCAGCCAACACGTCGAAGGCCACCAGCATGCCAGCGGCCGGGCGCGGGTTGACGATGCCGGTCTGATGCACGCCGTAATAAGTATTGCGATCCCGGGTTTTTTCGCTGTTCGGCGCTTCTGCGACCTGCGCGGGCGCTGCGGCAAGCGCGTTGCCACTCAGGCTGCTTCCAGCCAGCGCCGCACCGGCAGCGCCGAGGCCCATCAGGACTCGGCGACGCTGCAGGGAGGCGGGGGCGTTAGTGGCGTCTGGATTGCTGTCCGGATTTTTCATCGTGAGGTGCTGTGCTCCAGTGGATCAGAGGTCAGAAAGGCCAAGAGCCGAGTCGATACCGTCGAGTGCGTCAGCCAGTGCGCCAGCCTTGGCCGCGATTTGCTGACGTTGCGCGGCGTCCACCTGGTCGTAAGGGCGGTAGCCGTCCGCCGTGCTCAACGCATCGAGGGTGGTATCCAGATCGGCCATCGCGGCATCGATTTTCTGCAGCAGTTCCTCTGCACTGCGGGTCAGCAGCGGACGCAGCAGATCGACAATCTTGCGCGTGCCGTCCAGATTGGCAGCGAAGCCGTTGAGGTCGCTGTGGCTATAGCGTTCCTCCTCGCCGTTGCTGCGTACATCGGCCAGGCTGCGCAGTGTGCGGGTCGCAATGGCTGGCAGCTGTTCCGGCTTCAGGGATTGCGCCAGCAACTGTTGCTTGAGCTGGGTAACATCCGCCTGCAACCGTTGGGCGACCGTCGACAAACCCTCGACGCTGTGCCGCTCGAACAGCGCGTATTCGATGCGGTGGAAGCCGGTAAAGCCCGGATCCTGCTCACGCTTCTCGTAATAATCGGCGCGGGCGTTGATCGCATTGTCCAGTTCCGACAGGCGCTGTGCGGCAGGCGCAATACGCTGATAAGCCGCGCGGGCGGGCAGGTAGGCCGCCTGCGCGGCGCTCAGGTCGCCAGCGTCGATGGCCTCTTGCAACGCGGTGACGGCCTTGATCAGTGCCGAACCTTGCAGGCTCAGGTACACCCGGTATTCGGAAAGCGGGCCGATGAATGCGGTCATCGACGGGCGTGCCTTGGCCTTGGCGTCGGACTCGGCGGTCGGCGTGACGTGCAAAGTGCCACGCGGGTTGCTGAGCAGGCCGCAGGTAATGGCGTAATCGCCCGGTGCCAGATTGGCGTTGATCACTTGGCTCAGACCCGGCGCGATGTTTTCCCGCTCCTCGATCACCAGCACACCGTCGAGAATCTCCCATTCGACGGCCCGTTCGGAGCGGTTGACGATACGGAAGGCGTTCTTGCCTGCCGCCACGGTCAGAGCGTTCGGCTCGCAATTATGTGCGTGAATATTGACCACGGTTTCAGTGCCGGCATTGGCCGCACGTTTTTTGGCGGCCACTTGCGAGGCGTAATAGAACAGCCCGCCTGCTGCACTCATCAGGATTACTGAGCCTGCAACGGCCAATCGCAGGACACGGGGCGGCCGGGCTTTCCCGGAAAGCCCTGAGGGACGGTTAGACATGAGTGCCCTTATTCGTTCGTAACGGAAGATGGGTGCGGCTGAAGCGGTTTGCTGGCCTTTGGGGTGTGCGGCATGAAAAACAGCACCAGTGCCCCGATCAGGTAAATCAGATAAACGCTCAGCGTGCTGACCGTCGGCGCGTCCTGATAGCCGAACATGCCGGCCAGGACCGAGCCGGCCGGGCCGTCCATCGGCAGCAGCGCGCTGATGTCGAAGACCACGCCTTGCAGGTGATTCCACACGCCGGCTTCATGCAGCGCCTGCACGGAGTTGGCGAGTATGCCCGCCGCCACCACCAGGATGAACAGCCCGGTCCAGCGGAAAAACAGGCCCAGGTTCAGGCGCATGCTGCCGCTGTAGATCGCCACGCCGAAACCGACGGCCAGCAACAGGCCGAGCAGGGCACCCAGCGGCGCGCCCGAGCCTTCGCTTTGCTGAAATACAGCGAGCAGAAAAAATACGGTTTCCAGCCCTTCGCGGGCCACAGCAAAAAACACCATGGCGATCAGCGCGTAGGTCTGGTTTTTCGAGCCGGCGAGGGCGGCGTCCAGTGATTCGTGCAGCGCGTGCTTGATAGAGCGCGCCACTTTGCGCATCCAGAACACCATCGAACTGAGAATGCCTACCGCGATCAGGCCGACGATGCCTTCGAACAATTCCTGCTGCTTTTGCGGAAATTCGGCGCTCATCAACTCCAGCCCGCCACCGACAAACAGCGATAGCGCGGCGGCGAGGAACACACCAACCCACACCGCAGGCATCCACTCGCCGCGACCGGTCTGTTTCAGGTAGCTGGCGATGATGCCAACAATAAGCGCAGCTTCGATGCCTTCGCGCAGCATGATCAAAAACGGAACGAGCATATCCCACCGGGTCGAGACAGAAGAGTGAGCGTGGTTCGGCGAGCCGTCAGCCGGAAACACTGCGTAACATAATGATACTCATTCTTGAATGCGGGTAGTTGTTTTTGGTCTGCTTGTGGTTTTTGGCAGGTTGTTCAGGCGAGGTTCAGCTGGCTGATCGCCGGGCCTGCACTTTTTTCGTGCGCTTTTTACTGCTCTTTGCGGGATCTTCGTTGAAGTTGGGCATGATGTAGCACCGGGTGAGTGTGTCGTTCGCCTCAATTCATTTGGAAATCCGATGTCAGCAGAATCAGACACCTTTGGCAGCGACCGTAACCAGCACACTGACCAGACCGAGGCGCCGCATGCCCAAGCTGTCGAATCGCTCAGGGCCATCGACAGGCATTGGCAATCACTGATCGAGCACGTCGGCCCTTGTCTGCATCCGGTTACGGCGGCGCAGGATCCGTTTCAGGCGCTGGTCAAGGCCGTTGCTTATCAGCAACTGCACGCCAGGGCGGGTGACGCGATGGTCATGAGGCTACGTGCGCTGTTTACCGACGAGCGTTTTCCGGATGCTCAGTCGCTGGTAGCGCTGGATGATCAGGCACTGCGTTCCTGTGGTTTCTCGGCATCGAAATGCCGGGCGATCAAGGCAATTGCCGCTGCGCGGTTGGACGGTCTTGTGCCTGACGTCAGCGTAGCGCTTGCGATGAGCAACGATGAACTCATCGAACGCCTCATCCAGTTGCCGGGGGTAGGGCGCTGGACGGTCGAAATGATGCTCATCTATGGGCTTGGTCAACTGGATGTCATGCCTGCCAGCGACTTCGGCGTGTGCGAAGGTTATCGACGGCTGTATGCTCTGGCCCTCAAACCGAACCACCGGGAAATGTCACGGCTTGCCGAACGGTTCGCGCCTTACCGGACGATTGCTGCCTGGTATTTGTGGCGTGTACCGACGGACTTCAGCGAGATCGACGTTTCTCGAATTTAAAAGCAAGACCCGGAGTGTTTGACGGGCCGGGCAGGGATAGGCTCACCAGAAATCAAAGCGGGGGCACACGATGGACAGCATGAAACGGACTGAAGACGATCCGCGCTGGGTCATGCTGGTTAACCGCCGCTCGGCAGCCAGCGCTGATTTTGTTTACGGCGTGCTGACAACCGGTGTCTATTGCAGGCCCGACAGTCCGAGCAGGCTTCCGCGTCCGGAAAACGTCGTGTTTTTTGCCACCGCGGGCGAAGCCGAAGCCGCGGGTTTTCGTCCCTCCAGACGCAGCGGCAGTGACCGGCAAACGGTAGCGCTCAAACACGCGGCGGCCGTTGCCGAAGCTTGCAGGTTCTTGGATGCCGCCGTTTCGATGCCTGATCTGACTGAGCTGGCCGAGCAGGTCGGCATGAGCAGCTTCTATTTTCACCGTGTTTTCAAAAAGCTCACCGGATTGACACCCAAGGCCTATAGCCTGGCGTCGATGCGCTCGCGCACGAAGGTCCAGTTGGCCGACGACGTGACGATTACCCGTGCGCTTTATCAGGCGGGTTACAACTCCAGCAGTCGTTTCTATGAGGCTTCACAGGATATGCTCGGCATGAAACCTTCCGAATACCGCGCGGGCGGCGCCAATGTCGATATCCGCTTCGCGTTGGGCGAAAGTTCGCTGGGGTCCATTCTGGTGGCCACCAGCAGCAAAGGCATCTGCGCCATTTCGCTCGGCGACGATCCCGGCGCCTTGATCGAGCGCTTTCAGGACCAATTCCCCAACGCTAATCTGATCGGCGGGGACGCGCAGTTCGAAGCACTGATCGCGACGGTTGTGGGTTTTGTCGAATCGCCCGCCACGGGTCTCGCACTGCCGCTGGACATTCGCGGCACGGTGTTTCAGGAGCGGGTCTGGCAGGCGCTCAGAAACATACCTGCCGGATCCACCGCCACCTACACGGAGATCGCGACTCAGTTAGGCATGCCCAGCGCGGTTCGCGCTGTGGCCAACGCTTGTGGTGCAAACACGCTCGCCGTCGCCATCCCGTGCCATCGCGTGGTGCGCAGCGATGGCTCGTTGTCCGGTTATCGCTGGGGTGTCGAGCGCAAGCGCAAGCTGCTTGAAATCGAATCGGGCGGTAAGACAGGGCTGTTTAATTGAATGGCGCGGCTTGTTGCAGAATCCGGTAGGCCAGCTTGACCCGCTCTTCGTTCGGGTAGTTTTTGTTGGCCAGAATCACAATGCCGAACTGCTTCTCCGGTATGAACGCCACGTAACCACCAAAACCGTTGGTCGAGCCGGTCTTGTTGACCCAGGCGGCAGTTTGCGCTGCCTGCGGTGGTTCGATGGCATCGGCCTTGATGGTGTTCAGCATGGCACTGGCGTTGCCCTCAAGCAGTTGCTCCAGGCGCACCGGCATCGGGTACTGTTCCCAGATCAGGTCCTGGGTCATGCCGCCGATCTTGAAATAGCCGATTCGTGTGTCGTTAAGGGCTTGTCGCAACGGGGCGTCATACTGGCCGAGGCCTAGGTTGGCTTCGACGAAGCGGATCAGGTCGCGGCTGCTTGATTTCACGCCGTAGGCTTCAGCCGCCAGCGGACCCGGGTTGACCCTGACCGGTTCGTCGAGCTTGTTGTAGCCCTGCGCATAAAGCGCCTGCTTTTCATCAGGCACCGTGACATACGTGCTGTTCAGGCCCAGCGCCGGAAACAGCCGTTGTTGCAGGGCGTCTTCAAATGGCATCTTCATGCTGCGTGCCGCGACCATGCCGAGCAGCCCTACGCTGGGGTTGGCATAGGTGCGGTGGGTGCCGGGCAAATACTCAGGCTGCCAGGCTTTGAAATAAGCCATCAACTGGCGAGCATTCTGCACCTGGTCGGGCACCTGAAGCGGGAAGCCACCCGCCGTGTGCGTACCCAGATGGTAAACCGGTACTTTGCCCAGACGCGTTGCCTGCAACTGCGGAATATAAGTGTCGATGCTCTGCGCCAGTGATAGCTGCCCGTTGGCCTGCGCCCAGCTGACCAGCGTGGCGGTGAACGTTTTACTGATCGAGCCGAGTTCGAACAGCGTGTCGCTGGACACCGCCTGACCCTCGCCCTTCGAGGCCACGCCGTAGTTGTAAAACTGCTGTTTGCCATTGCGGGTGATGGCGATGGCCAGACCCGCAATCGTGTTTTGCTGCATCACCTTGCCGGCTTCTGTGCGCACGAACGTGTCAAAAGCGCCTGTGTCGTCCTCGGCACAAGCGATTGAGCTGACCAGCACCAGCCCTGCGCAGAGCAGCATTCCATGGCGTTGCATTCGATAATTCCTTGTTTTATGGGGAGGTGCCGATCATCAGGAGGCTTATGCATAAACCCGGCTGCGGTGGTCGGTCGTCAAAGGTTTGCGTAATATGCCCCCTTTTTTGCGCTTCCTCCAGGCAGCGCGGCGCAGGTAAACCATGAAAACTATCCGTATGCGTGCCGAAGTGCTGGCCGGGCTCACCACTTCCTTTGCCTTGGTGCCCGAGTGCATTGCTTTTGCGCTGGTTGCCCATCTCAATCCGCTGATGGGGCTCTACGGCGCGTTCATCATCTGCACACTGACGGCGTTGTTCGGTGGCCGTCCGGGCATGGTCTCGGGTGCAGCCGGTTCGATGGCGGTGGTGATCGTCGCGCTGGTGGTGCAACACGGCGTGCAATATTTGCTGGCGACGGTGCTGCTTGGCGGTTTGATCATGATCCTGTTCGGGCTGTTGCGGCTCGGCAAGCTGGTACGCCTGGTGCCGTATTCAGTGATGCTCGGCTTCGTCAATGGCCTGGCAATCGTGATCGCAATGGCGCAACTGGAGCACTTCAAAGTTGGTGAAGCGTGGCTCAGCGGTACGCCGCTGTACGTGATGCTCGGCCTGGTGGCGCTGACCATGGCAATTGTCTACCTGTTGCCACGCATCACCCGCGTCGCACCACCGGCGCTGGTGGCAATTCTGAGTGTCGGGCTGGCGGTGTACCTGCTCGGCCTGCCGACCCGCACCCTCGGCGACATGGCGCACATCGCCGGCGGCCTGCCGGTCTTCGTCCTGCCGGACATTCCGTGGAGTCTGGAGACGCTGCGCATCATCGCGCCTTACGCCATCCTGATGGCACTGGTCGGCCTGCTGGAAACCCTGCTGACCCTGAACCTCACTGACGAGATCACCGAAACCCGTGGCTACCCGGACCGCGAATGTGTGGCGCTGGGCGCTGCCAACATGGTGTCCGGTGCGTTCGGCGGCATGGGCGGTTGCGCGATGATCGGCCAGACCGTGATCAACCTCAGTTCCGGCGGACGCGGTCGGGTGTCCGGGGTGGTCGCGGGCATGATGATCCTGATGTTCGTGCTGTTCCTGTCGCCGCTGATCGAGCGCATCCCGTTGGCGGCGCTGGTCGGCGTGATGTTTGTGGTTGCCCAGCAGACGTTTGCCTGGGCCTCGCTGCGCGTGCTGCGCAAAGTACCGGTCAACGACGTGCTGGCGATCATTGCCGTGACCGTGGTCACGGTGCTGACCGATCTGGCCACCGCAGTGGTGTTCGGCATTATCATTGCCGCGATCAACTTTGCCTGGCAGCAGGCCCGTGAGCTGTATGCTGACAGCCATATCGAGCCGGACGGCAGCAAAGTTTATCACCTGCACGGCACGCTGTTCTTCGCCTCGACCACACCTTTTCTGGATCAGTTTCAGCCGGCTGAAGACCCGGCGCAGGTGACTCTGGACTGTCGCCACCTGAGCTTTGTCGATTACTCGGCCATTGCTGCGCTGAAAACCTTGCGTGAGCGCTACGCCAAGGCAGGTAAGCATTTGCGGGTGGTGCACCTGTCCGAGCGCTGCAAGCGGCTGCTCAAGCGCGCCGGTGTGCAGCACGCTTGATGGATATTCTCGTATAGGCTCAATCGTGCTCCCTGAACCGAAGGTGTATGCCTGATGGATGTGCTCTCTCCGCTGGATGCTTACGAACGTGCGGTTCAGCGTGGTTTTCAGCCCGACCAGGCGCAGCGGCAGGCTGTGCAGCAGTTGCAGGCGTGCTATCTGGCGCTGGCCGAGTCTCGTGGTCAGGCGCGCGGCGTCTACCTGTGGGGCCCGGTCGGGCGTGGCAAGACCTGGCTGATGGACCGCTTCTTCGACAGCCTGAGCGTGCCAGCCCGACGTCAACATTTTCACCACTTCATGCGTTGGGTCCACAAGCGCATGTTCAAGCTGATCGGCACGCCTCAGCCGCTGACCGTGGTCGCCAAAGAGCTGGCACGCGAAGTTCGGGTGATGTGTTTCGATGAACTGTTCGTGACCGATATTGGCGACGCGGTGATCCTCGGCGGGCTGCTGCAAGTGATGTTCGAACACGGCGTGGTGCTGGTCTGCACCTCCAACCAGCCGCCGGACCAGCTGTACAGCCATGGGCACAATCGCGAGCTCTTCCTGCCTGCCGTCGCTGCTATCCACAAATACATGGATATCGTTGCGGTGGACGGGGGCGAGGATCATCGCCTGCATCCTGGCCAGTTGCATCAGCGCTACTGGATTGCCGAAGCCGGGCAGCCGAGTGCCTTGCAAGGGATATTCGAAGCCTTGAGTGCAGGCCAGCCGGTTCACGATTCGCAGGTCATGCTGGGATATCGCAGTATCAATGTGATGCAGCATTCCGACACGGCAGTGTGGTGCCGTTATCGCGACCTGTGCGAGCAACCGCTGGCGGCCATGGACTTCATTGCCCTGTGTGATCGTTTTTCGGTGATTTTGCTCAGCGAAGTGCCGGTTCTGGGCGCCGCACAGCGCGAAGCGAAGATTGCCCGTGGCACCGAGGATGGCGTCGAGCAGGTGACGGCGGGGGATAGGGAACTGCCGCAGTTGTCGCCCAACGATGATGGCGTGCGGCGTTTCATCGCGCTGGTGGACGAGTGTTACGACCGACGTATCCCGCTGTATGTCGAAGCGCCGGTGCCGATGGACGAGCTTTACACCCAGGGTTATCTGTCATTCGCCTTCCGCCGCACCCTGAGCCCGTTGCAGGAAATGCAGCTGGAGCGCTTCACCGAAACGTGAGGCTCAGCTCGCATCCCGACGGCGCTGGGCCAGCATGTGCTTGGCGCCTTCGATCATCAGCACCACGACCGCCAGCCAGATCGGCAGATAGGTCAGCCATTCATCGCGGCTGATGCTTTCGCCCAGCAGCAAGGCGACCCCCACCAGCAGGATCGGCTCGACATAGCTGAGCAGTCCGAACAGGCTGAACGGCAGCAAGCGGCTGGCGATGATGTAGCTGACCAGCGCCGAGGCGCTGATGACCCCGAGCAACGGAATCAACAGATACAGCAGCGGTGTCTGCTGAATCGCCTGCGGGTGCCCGTTGCTGATGAACCACAGGCCGATGGGCAGCATCAGCAGCATGTCAAACCACAGCCCGCCCAGGTGATCGGTCTTGAGTTTGCGGCGCAACACGAAATACAGCGGGTAGCCACCCGCGACCAGCAGGGTTTCCCAGGAAAAACTGCCCAGCCGTACTATTTCATGGCCGACACCGAGCATGGCGAACCCGGCGGCGACTTTTTGCAGGTACGAGAGGTGTTCGCCATACACCAGACGGCCGGTGAAAATCATGCTCAGGGGCAGCAGGAAGTAACCCAGCGACACCTCCAGACTGCGCCCATGCAGCGGCGCCCACATGAAGATCAGCAACTGCGCGCCGAGCAGCAGTGACGACAGCAGCAGCCCGAAGATCAGCAGCGGCTGCTGCCGCAGTCGGGCAGCCAGCTCGCGAACGCGCCGCCAGTCACCGCTGACCAGCATGAACAGCGTGGCGCACGGCACGGTGAGCAGCATGCGCCAGCCGAAGATCTCCTCGCCATCCAGCGGGGCCATCAGCGAGGTATAGAAATACATGACCCCGAACAGCACGGAAGCCAGAACCGACAGCACGACACCTTTGTACACGACCGCCTCTTGAATCGAGTCTGCCCCGGTAGGGGGCAGGCGGTCGCCATTTTAGTGCGCTGGCGTACAAAAAGCTGTAAGTCCTGCGTCCGCAAGCGCTGTTCTTCGGCGTGCCACTATTTTTGCCTCACACACATCGATAGGCGGACTTGATGCAACCGCAACGGAACGCGCTCCCTTTCAGCGCATCAGAGGTTTTGGATAAACGATCAGCTTTGCTAGGCTGTCGCGCTGGCTGGCGCGATTTTGTCCGGCAATCACAAGGAGCATGCATGACCTCTTTCAGCACCGCAGCCCAGGATGCCAAGGCTCGGGCGGAACAGTCTTCGACGCGTATCGCATTTTTCATTGCTGGTTTCAGTGTGGCGTCATGGGCGCCGCTGGTGCCTTACGTCAAGCAACGGATGGGGCTCGATGAGGGCACGCTGGGCCTGTTGCTGCTGTGCCTTGGCGTGGGCTCGATCATTTCTATGCCGCTGGCGGGCGCGCTGGCCGCGCGGTTCGGGTGTCGGCGCTTGCTGGTCTGTTCAACGCTGTTGATCTGCCTGTGCCTGCCGTTGCTGGCGACGATCTCCAGTCTGCCGTTATTGATCGCCACGCTGTTTCTGTTCGGCGCAAGCATGGGCGGGGTGGATTGCACGGCCAACGTCCAGGCGGTGATTGTCGAGCGCAACAGCGGCAAGACCATGATGTCGGGGTTTCACGGCCTGTTCAGCCTCGGCGGAATCGTCGGCGCAGCCGGGGTTGCTGGCTTGCTCAGCCTCGGCATCTCGCCGTTCTATTCGATGCTGGTGGTGGTCGTGCTGACGCTGGTTGCTTTGGCCAAGGCTGCGCCGAACCTGTTGCCGTACGGCAGCCCATCGGATGGGCCGGCCTTTGCGGTCCCGCGTGGCGTGGTGCTGTTTATCGGGCTGCTGTGCTTCACTGTTTTTCTGGCCGAAGGTGCAATGCTCGACTGGAGCGCGGTGTTCCTCACCTCGTTGCGCGGCGTTGAAGCGTCCTATGCCGGGCTGGGCTACGCGGTGTTCGCCGCAACCATGACCCTGGGTCGACTGTTCGGCGACGCGGTCGTGAAACGGGTTGGCTCCAACCGGGTCATCATTCTGGGTGGCTTGTGTGCAGCGGCCGGTCTGGCCGTCGCTACGCTGATTCCGGTCTGGCAGGCGGCGCTGCTGGGCTATGCGCTGGTGGGCGCGGGTTGTTCGAACATCGTACCGGTCTGCTACAGCGCGGTCGGTCGACAGAAAACCATGCCGGAAAGCGTGGCAATTCCGGCGATCACCACTGTGGGCTACGCCGGGATTCTGATCGGCCCTGCGGCCATTGGTTTCATTGCCCACATCAGCAGCCTTGAACTGGCGTTCATGATCGTTGCCGTGATGTTGCTGGGCGTGGCAAGTGGCGGCAGCAAACTCAGGACCTGATAGACGCTACAACCTGCGTGCCATTCCCGAGACCCGGATCGAGCTGCCCGGTTGCTCCGGGATTTCGGCGCGCAGACGCGACGGGCTGCCCATGTCTTCGCCTTGCAGGATGTCGATCAGCCCGCCGTGCGGCCAGCCGATGTCACGCAGATAGCCGCCCAGCGCAGCTGTGGCGGCACCGGTGGCGGGATCTTCGTAAACCCCGCCGAACGCGAACGGGTTGCGGGTATGAAACATCTGATCGGTTTTTGCCCAGGCCAGCAGAATCGTTGCCCAGCCCTCACGCACCATCAACTCGCGCCCGGCCTGTTGGTCGTAACGCATGGCCTTCAGTGCTGCACGACTGTTCAGCGCCAGAATCAGATGCCCGGCACCGCCGTTGATGTGTGCCGGCGTGATGCGCTGATCCAGATCGCTGGACGTATAGCCGAACAGCGCCAGAGCTTCTTCCAGCAAGTGCGCATTGATTGGCTTGCTGAAGGTGGGCGGCGACTGCAGCGCTGCCGACGTCAGCGAGCCCCGAGCATGTCCTTCCACCGTGATCTGTGCCTGATTGAGCGTCAGATCGTACACGCCGTCGCCGTGTTGCGCGGCCAGCGCTGCACCCAGCGCGATGGTCGCGTGCCCGCAGAACGGCACCTCGGCCAGCGGCGAAAAGTAGCGCACCCGCCAGCCGTTTTCGGTGGGAGCGGCAAAAGCCGTTTCGGAAAAACCGACGTCGGCTGCAATCTGTTGCATGACGGCGGCGTCGGGCAGCGATTCGCCTATCCATACGCCTGCCGGGTTGCCGCCGCGCTCCCCATCGCTGAACGCGGCCAGTTTTATGATTTCAGTGTTCATGGGCCAAGGTCCTTGCCATGGTGGTCAGTGGCGGACAGTGTGCTTTGTAGACGGGGGGATAAGCCAGTGAGAAAGGCGGGAAGGATATGGAAACACTGCTGTCACTTCTGCAAGAAGTGTCTGATCGTCGTAGCGTAGGGAAGCCAGCGGGTGGCTTCAATCTCCTGACGAAAATAATCGTTACGGTCAGCGTCTGACCATGAAGCTATCTCATATAGATCCGCATCGTGCAGGTTGCGGTAGCTGCGCACTGCGTTCGCACGGGCACCTTCAAGCGCTGGATGGTCCAGACTAAACACGCGAATGGTCTCCGTCGCGCAGCTATTCTCGTGATCATTCAGGTTGTTACGGGCGAGTACCTTCCCGGAAGAATGAAAATGCAGGTAATGCTCTGGATCATGTTCGTCAGGTTTGATGAGAAGGCCGGGGTCATAGGCAGGAGCCGAGCGTCGATCCTTGTGATGGCCGCAATGTTGCGGACTGCCACATGCAAGAAAAAGGTTACTCCAGGCAAATGTCAGTTCTGGGTAGTGCGCAGGATTCTTTCGTCGAAAATGCTCGATATGTCCGTCATGAAAAATGGCCCTCTCACAATAAGCGCACCGGACGCCGTACTCAGCTGCGTCTTCTGTCGTAACACCCAAGATGCCTTGCAGCTGCACGAGCGCAAAGCGCAGCTGTTTTTTGCAGGTTCCGCGAAAATCTGACCATGTGTGGGTCAGATGATCGTAGTCGGCGAGGCAGGGCGGGGCATCTACAGACGCTCGATCCAGTTTGAGCACGACAGTCAGCCCTTGCTGTTAGAGTGTTTTTGCAATTTAAACGCCTGAAAGCGGACCAGCCTGTCGGCGTCCAGAAGCACCTGATGCTGCGCTCCATAGAAATCGAGCAGCTTTTTGCGCAATGCCAGGCCGTCGCGATCTTCATGGGTACCGCTCTCGATCTTTGCCATGTATTCGGCGACCCAGCATGCTTCATCGACTGGCGGAATGGGGTTTACACCCATGATGTCATTGAGCGCTACGGCACTTTCAACGCCTTTGACTTCCTGCGGCGGGTATGCAGCTTGCCAGTTTTCGTTGGCGTCCTGAAACACCATGCGTATGCATTCGCGCTTTACCGTCGAAAGTACCTGCGGACTTTGTGTGCTTACAATGAACTGGATCTTCGGGAACGCTTTGCGAAGACTGCCAATTACACGTTGCTGCCAGGCTGGATGCAAATGCAAGTCGACTTCATCGATCAATACGACGCCCGTTGTCTGCAGTGACGCCAATTCCTTGAAATGGCCATTCAGGCGGGAACAACGCAACGCCAGATCAGCAACGAGCGTAATCATGGCGCGCACACCGTCACTGAGAAGGCCAAGTGGCAGGGCCGCGTGATCAGGGTGAGACATGGACAACTCTTCAAACGTCAGACTGTAGTGGAAGTCACTCCAGCCTTCGTCTGCCATCACCTCATTTACTGCATTTCTGATGCCCTGCAAACGTGGTTCAAGGTTGGAATGCTCGTAACCGGCCTGCTGCTTTTGTTGAATGACGGCCAGCGTTGCCTTTCTCATCCATTCCTGTAACTGCGCATAAGTAGAGAACGCGGACAGGCAATCTTCGTAACCGGCAGTACGGCTCTCAGTCAGGACTGCTTTGCTGGACACGTTTTTATGACTGACCCAGAGGCGCCTGGAGCTGTAATAGCGCACAACGGGCAGCGAAATCGCCGAATCGCTACGCAGCATGGACTGGAGTTCTTTTCCCCAGGCAGCCAGTGGATCGGCTTCTTTGGTGGTAGTGCGGCTTTTCGGACCATTAAGCGCTCGCTGCCAACGCTTTGCAGGGTTGGACATTTCTGCACTGATGACCACTGGAAATTGCTGCTCGCTTTCAAACCCTTCACCTACCCGCGCATACCGAGCATCAGTACGCTCGATATGCCTGGACACTCCCTGATCGAACGAGCCGACGAAGGGGCCCAGAGCCGCAACAATGGCTTCCAGAACCGACGTCTTACCTTGGCCATTGCGCGCGGAAATTATCGTCAATTGCGGATCGAATTCGATATCGAACTCGGCAAAGCGGCGATAGTTCTTAAGGCAAAGTCTGGTCAGGTTCATAGGTCTCTTCTGGCTGAACGACGTTCGCACATACTAGCAGCGCAGACGCCTGAACGCCCGCGCAAACCCTTCCGCTCACAGCACCTCACACCTCGACAACCGCCGCTCGACCAGCCGTTCGCGCAAAGTGTCGTAAGCCCAGTTGAATAGCAGGGTGTACGGCAGAAACATGAGCAGCAGGCCGATGTCCAGCAGGAAGGCTTGCAGCAGGCTGATCGACAGCCACCATGCGGCCAGTGGCACCACGACGAGGATGAGTCCGGCTTCGAAGCCCATGGCGTGCAGGATGCGGATCGTCAGGTTCATGGCGAAGCCGAAGCGTTTCCGAAGGCGGTCGAACAGGGCGTTGTAGAGCATGTTCCAGAGCATGGCGACGGTGGAAATCATCACGGTCATGAGGCCCATCATGGCCAGTGAGTGGTCCATCAGCCAGGCGAGCAGCGGCGCGACCAGCAGCACCCCGCCGATCTCGAACAGGGCGGCATGCAGTGCGCGTTCGCGAAGGGTTTTAGGCGCCACGGCTGGGGATGATTCAGCGTGCAGTGTGTGTTGACTCATGATCGGGCTGTCCTTGATGTTCATTCATGGCAGCATTGTCATCGGTGTTTGCGTTAATCTGAAAATCACTACCATCGGTAAAGCCGATAAGAGACCGTCATGAGTTATTCCCCCGAAGCGCTGGAAGCGTTTGTGCAGATTGCCGCACTGGGTTCGTTCAGCGCTGCCGCACGCCGCCTGGGCAAAAGCCAGTCGACCATCAGTGAAGCGATTGCCCGCCTGGAGATTGACCTAGGGCTGGAGCTGTTCGATCGTTCGTCGCGGCAACCGGTGTTGACCGAAGCGGGGAGGGCCATGCTCGGTCGTGTCGACGATCTGCTGTGCGCTTCCGACCGGCTGCGCCGTGCTGCTGCGCGCCTGTCAGCGGGTGTCGAGCCGCGGCTGACGCTGGTGTTGTCCGATGCCAATCAGTTTGCGGATTTCGAGCGGCTGATGACCGAGCTGGACCAGCGTTTTCCGGAGCTGGAAATGGAGTGCGTATTTGCCGAGCACGGTGATGCGATCAATCTGGTGCAATCGGGCCGGGCTTCGCTGGGTCTGTTGTCGGCGCAAGCCAGTTACCCGCCGGAGATCGGCCATGCGACCATCGATGAAAGTGCCGATTTCGGTCTGTTCGTCTCGCACAAGCATCCGCTTGCTGCGCTGGAACGGGTCGATTACCAGCAACTGGCGCGCTACCGCGCGTTGCGCCTCAACACACTGGTCGAACACAGCATTCCTACCGATGACCTGCCGACCAGCGGCCACCGGCACTGGTCGGCACCGAATTATCTGTTGCTGATGGACATGGCGGCGTTCGGTTTTGGCTGGTCGGCATTGCCGCGCTGGCTGGTGTCGCGGTACTCGGGCGGATTGTTGAAGGAGCTGAACGTTTCCGGCTGGCCGCGACGTTCTGCAGTGGACATCATCTGGTCGTTTCAGCGCAGTCTTGGGCCGGCAGGCGCCTGGTTGCTGGACTCGCTGGTGCCGTTTGCGGGGGAGTGAGGCTGCTCTGCAATCGCGACGCTCCCGCAATTGCGCTATAAAAGAGTCTTCTCGCACCGACCGCACAGGATCTGCGCATGGCATTCGATTGGCACTCTGACCTGATCACACGTGACACGCCGGTGGATGCCCACTATCGGAATACGCAGAACGTACGGCGCTTCCTGCTCGAACAGTGCGGCCCGCTGTTCAGGTTCGATCGGGCCTTCATGGCGTGGATCAAAAACGCCGAGCCCAAAGACATGGGCCAGGTTGCAGACGAGTGGCTGAGGATTCGGGCGCAGGCTTCAGCGGTGGACTAAGGCCGGACCTGCGCGCCGTTAAATGTACATGCCGACTGATCTCAGCGCGTGGGCGGTGCCTGGAACTCGCCTTTGGACAAGCCTTGCACGTCGTTGCCCATACTGTCGCGGATGCTCAGGTCGGCGCCCTTGTCGGTCAACGCCTTGAGCACCTCAGTGCGTTTGAAAAGGGCCGCATACATGGCTGCGGTCTGTCCGGCATTGTTGGTCAGGTTCGCGCCGCAGTCGGCTTGCACCAGACGCTTGGCGATACTCAGTTCACCCTTGAAGATTGCGCCCATCAACGCAGTATTGCCGCGGTTGTCCTTGGCGCAGGGATCTGCGCCGGCATCGATCAGGCGAATCACCGAGTCTTCGTGGCCATGGTAGGCGGCCAGAATCAGGCCGGTGTAGCCCTGCGGGTCTCGTACGTTGAGGTCGTAATGAGCGTCGATGAAGGTGTCGAGCATCTGGTTGTTGCCTTCACGAGAGGCATCGAAGAACAGAGTGCGCAGCTGGCTGGCGGTCTGTTCAGGGGTAAGTTCTGGAGTAAGTTCCGGAGGTGGCGAAGGTTGCGCTGCGCTGGCAGCTGCGGCAATCAGCAGCAAACCGTAGATGAGGTTTTTCACGGCGTTCTCCTGGCTTGAACCGCCCCGACGCACCAGGCGCCGGGGCGGGACGTCAGCTCATCAGTCTTTGAGGCTGGCAGCCAGCGACTTGACTTTGGCCAGGTCGCCTTTGGCCACTTCGGTTACCCGAGTGCCGTAGGTAGGGTCGGCTTTGTAGAGGAACGACAGCATGATGTTTTTGCTTTCGGTATCGGTGTCGGCCAGCGACTCGCCGAAGCTCTGCACCAGATCAGTCTGCTCTTTCGCGTTGTAAGAACGGTACAGATCGCCCGCTTGCTTGAAGTTCTGCTCGCGCGTGATCTTCGCCTGCTGGGTGGTGCCACTGATCGGCAGTTCGCTGTAACGCGCCTTGTCATCGGATGGACGCGGTTCCAGACGGCTTGGCTCGTAGTTCACGCCGCTGGTGGTGTGGCCGCTGTTCATCGCGCCGTCCTGGTTGCCGTTGTTCACGGCCACTTTAGGCTGGTTGACCGGCAGGCTCAGGCCGTTGGCGCCAAGACGGTACATCTGGGTGTCGGCATAAGAGAACACACGACCCTGCAACAGGCGGTCCTCGGAAGGTTCGATACCGGGTACCAGGTTGGCCGGGGCCATGGCGACCTGTTCGGTTTCCTGGAAGAAGTTGTCGACGTTCTTGTTCAGCACCATCTGGCCGATTTTCTTCTCCGGCACGTCAGGCCAGATCTTGGTGGCATCCAGAGGATCGAATTCGAACTTGGCAAGGTCTTCAGGCTTCAGGACCTGGATGTACAGATCCCATTTCGGGAAGTCGCCTTTCTTGATCGCGCCGACCAGATCATTGGTCAGATGGCTGTAGTCCTTGGACTGAACCTGAGCGACTTCTTTCGGGTCGAGGTTCTTGATGCCTTGCAGCGTCTTCCAGTGGAATTTGACGTAGTGCACTTCGCCTTTGGCGTTGACCAGTTTGTAGGCGTGAACACCGTTGCCGTCCATGAAGCGATAGCCTGCTGGCGTACCTTCGTTGGAATACAACAGGGTCAGCGTACGAGTGGCTTCCGGAACATGGGAGAAGAAGTCAAAGCGACGCGAATCGTTGTCGAGGTTAGTGCGCGGGTCAGGCTTGAACGCGTGGACCATGTCCGGGAACTTGATGGCGTCGCGGATGAAGAAGGTCGGGAAGTTGTTGCCCACCAGATCCCAGTTGCCGTCAGCCGTATAGAATTTGGTGGCAAAACCGTGAGGGTCGCGCAGGGTTTCAGGCGAATGGTTGCCATGCACCACGGAAGAAAAACGCACGAAAACCGGTGTTTTCTCGCCTGATTTGAAGACCGTAGCCTTGCTCAGGTCGCTGATGTCGGCCGATGCAGTGAATTCGCCTTTGACGCCAGTGCCTCGCGCGTGAACCACACGCTCCGGGATGCGCTCACGATCGAACCGCTGCAGTTTTTGCAGCAATTGCACGTCTTGCAGCAGGACTGGCCCTTGGGCGCCTGCGGTCTGGGAATTCTGGTTATCGCCGACTTCGGCTCCATTGTCGCGAGTCAGGGTGTCGGCTGCGTAGGCGGCCGGCATGCTGATAAGGCCGACTGCAGTTAAACGAACCATGTGTCTGGACCAGTTTAATAACGGCATTTTGAATCCCTCATATTTTTTTAGTAAGCGGAGTGATCTTAGGCGGGCGAGGGAAAAACTGTGATTATAAAAATGCATCGGGTTGATTGATAAAAATGCGCTCAAGCGCCTGGAAAGTCGTTGCCTTTTCGCTGGAAAAGTTTAAGTAGCGATCAGTCAGGATCATGGCAAAGAGCCGCCTTGCACCGCTGTTAGTTCTCTATCTCTATGAATAAAAAAGGATTTATATTGAATGTCGCCTCTAATCAGAAACCTGATTTCTTGTGCCTATAAAGATTACATAATAATGATTATCAACTTTTCTTGCGGCCAATCGTTCGCCAGGCCAGTGATGTTATATGGAACGAACGTACTGATTACTGCCTGAAAAAGCAATGCCGTGATGGCTATTTGATGGTTGCTTAGGGAGGCGCTGATTTATTCGATTTTTCGTCCCTGCAACGCTCTGGAGGCCTTGATTTATCTGGGGGCAACAGCTGGGTTTTAGAATAAATCAGCGTCTCCTTAGATGGATGCGTGTCAAGTTGGAACGTGAGCAATCAGGGCAATACCGAATCGGCGTTGTGCTTCCGATAGCGTTATCATGCTTTTTGCGCCTGAACAGGCAAACCTCATATTGCGGAGTCCGCCTTCCCATGTCCACCGTCATGCTGCTCCAAACCCCGCCACCGGAGTTCATCCGCAGCCAGATTCAGCAAATGGTCGTCGATTATGTTACCGACATCAGTCTGGTCGCGATTGTGCCGAGCAATCCGCTGTACAACCTTTATCAGTATGGTGTGGGCTATGAGGTGCATCTATATCTGAATGCCATGGACGGGTCGCAAGACCTGACCGTCGAACTGATCGTGGCGCTGGACGATGACGACCCGGAAATCGTCTCGGGTTTTCTGCTGTACCTGCCCGTGCAGAACGACCCGCAAGCGTGCGCCGTGGCTTACATGGCGGTACGCGAAAGCCAGCGTCGGCAAGGTATTGCACGCGCGATGCTGGAGAAAATGGTCGCTCGTTATCCGCATGCCGAGTTGTATTGCACCGTCGACAAAGTGCCTTGCTTTGAAGCGTTGGGTTTTCAGGTGCAGGGCGCACGCGGGCCGCAGGTGATCATGAACACCAGAGACCACGGCACGGACGGCTTGCTGGCGGTCATGGACATCGCGCCCATCTACAGCTCGGTGGAGGTGCGGCAGATCCATGCCTACTTGCTCAAGCAGCATGGCGAGCAGGCGATGCTCGACGCGGAGAAACAGCGCGATCGCCATCTTGACGAACTGACGCGCCAGGCCAAGGCGTACGCCGAGGGGCGTCTCGGCAATGTGGCAACCAAGACGTTTCGGTTGCATTGACGGCAGGAGTCGAGCAGTAAGCGTCGAGCGCGGCGAACTGCGCTTCATTCTCATCTGCTAGTCGCAATTTTCGATTTGTCAAAGTTATTTTCAAATAACTTCGGGGTGTGGCTGAACGATCGATTTGGGGTGAAGTCATTATGATATCACTGCTGTTTGAAAAATCCTTTCAGCGCCCATGTCAGCCTTCATCACCCTCGGGTAAGCCTCATGAATCTCCTGCGTCAGTTAACGTTTTCGACCAAGCTTCTCTCGGCGTTCATCGCGTGCGCACTGATCACGCTGGCCGTTGGCGGCCTGGGTATGGTGGGTGTTACACGGCTGGCCGATGCGCTGGAGCGTACGTTCTCCAATAACCTGGTTTCTGTGAGCAACACCAACGAGACACTCACCAGCCTCACGGCGCATAACCGTGGCCTTTACCGCCTGCTGGACGCGCAGGACGGCGGCGTGCCCGAGACTGACAAGGAGCGTGTCCGTCAGGCGCTGGGCGATGACCTGGCGCGAGCGCAGAAAGTATTCGCGATCTACCGTGCAACGCCCCTGGAAGACGACGAACGCGTGGCGGGTGACCAGTTGGAGCAAATGCTGCCTGCTTACATCGCCGGCACCCAGCAAGTGGTCGAGTTGATGAGGGCTGGCGATTACGAAAACGCTCGCAACCGTTTGAACTCGCTGTCCTCGGAAGGCTTCGCCAAGGCGCGTGGTTACTTGCGGACCATGATCGAATCCAATAATCGTCAGATCAAGGAAGGGGCGGCGGCCGCTGCCGAACTCAAGTCCACCTCGGTGTCGATGCTGGAGGCGGGCGTGGTGATTGCCTTTCTGGTGGCGATCATGCTGGGCGTGTTGATCACTCGCATGATTACCCGGCCACTGGCCGTCGCGGTCGAGAGCGCTCGACGCATTGCCGGTGGTGACCTGACTCAGCCGATCGTTTCCACCAGCGGCGACGAGGCAGGGCAACTGCTCGATGCGTTGTCGGGTATGCAGACCGGTCTGAAAAACACCATTCTGCAGATCGCCAGTGCCGCTGACCAGTTGGCCTCCGCAGCCGAAGAACTGAGCGCGGTGACTGATGAAAGCACGCGCGGACTGACTCGCCAGAATGACGAAATCCAGCAAGCGGCCACTGCGGTGAACCAGATGACTGCCGCGGTCGAGGAAGTGGCGCGCAATGCGGTGTCCACGTCGGAAGCGTCCAAGGCTGCCACTGATGATGCCATCGACGGGCGCGGTCAGGTGGATCACACGGTCAAAGGCATCACGACCATGGTGCAGGAAATCACCCAGTCCACCGGTGCCGTTTCCGAGCTGGCCGGGCATGTGCGGGAAATCAGCAAGGTGCTGGACGTGATTCGCAGCATTGCCGAGCAGACCAATCTGCTGGCGCTCAACGCTGCCATCGAGGCAGCACGTGCCGGCGAGCAGGGGCGCGGTTTCGCGGTGGTGGCCGATGAAGTCCGCGCACTGGCTCACCGTACCCAGGCGTCGACTGTGGAAATCGAAGGCATGATCAGCACGGTGCAGTCCGGTGCCGACGGCGCCGTGGCGGCGATGGGTAAAAGTCTGTCGCTGGCGACCAACACTCAGGATCTGGCGCTACGTGCCGGTGCGGCGCTGGAAAAAATAACCCAAGGCGTGGCAACCATTAACGATCGCAACCTGGTCATCGCCTCTGCCTCCGAAGAGCAGGCTCAGGTAGCGCGTGAAGTGGACCGTAACCTGATCAACATTCAGGACCTCTCCACCCAGAGCGCGGCGGGTGCCAATCAGACCAGCGCTTCCAGCCAGGAACTGTCCCGTCTTGCAACATCCTTCAATACACTGGTTGCCAATTTCAAGCTTTGAGCCGGGCTTGCCGGGCGCTGGTCAGGCGCGATGGCGCACGTGAGCGGACGATGGCGTTCGTCGCGCGATGAAAAAGGCGTTGCGCTTGACCGGGTGATTTCGCGCATCATAGGCGTCATCAGCCCGAGAGAGACTTTTCATGCCTGTCATTGCATCCGTTCTGCGCCTTTCATTACTGTCACTGGGAATGATGTGTGCCAACGCTGTGTTGGCCAGTGAAGAGACGCAACTGGTCGACTCCCTCAACGCCTACCGGGGACAGGCGCAACGCTGTGGCGAGCAGGTCTCCATGGAGTTGCCGCCCCTTGCGCCCGATCCGCGACTGGTCCTGCCTGCCAACGGCAATCTGGACCTGCAGCAGTCGCTGGCCCGGGCGGCCTATCCGATGGTCACCGTACAAGCGATCAGCCTGTCCGGGCCGCGCGATTCGGCAGCGGCCATGAAAGCCGTTCAGGAAAGCTTCTGCCAAGTGGTGCTGGACCCGCAATTCGTCGATGTCGGTGTCAGCCGGGAAGGGCGCGACTGGCGCATCGTGCTGGCGCGCTCGCTGGTGGCCTCGCGGCTGGGCGACTGGCAGGCAGAAGGGCAGAAGATTCTGCAGATGGTCAACACCGCCCGCACTCAGGCGCGCCAGTGCGGTCCGCAATCCTACGCGGCCACCACGCCGCTGGCCTGGAACCAGGCCCTGGGCAGCGCAGCGCAAAGTCATTCGCAGGCCATGGCCAACAATAACTTCTTCGACCATAAGGATCGTGAGGGGCGCATGCCGGGTGATCGCGCCGAGCTGGCCGGGTATGCCGGCCAGCAGGTCGGTGAGAATATTGCCGCTGGCCAGGACACCGCCCGCAAGGTGGTTGATGGCTGGCTGGCCAGCCCCGGTCATTGCGCCAACCTGATGAACCCCGGTTTTCGCGAACTGGGCGCGGCTTATGCGATGGACCCGAAAAGCGATGCGGGCATCTACTGGACAGCGATGTTTGGAACGCAGCAGCAGTGAAGGGTTAGAAGCGGAACGCCTGGCGGCCAATCAATAGCCACTGGCCGTTCTGTTTCTGCCAGATCTGGAAGTTTTCGATTTCGGTCGGCACCACTTTGCCGCTGTTCACGGCTTGCGCCGAGAAGTGATTGCGAACCATCGCGACGTCGCCCGATAGCGTGATGTTCTGATTGAGCATTTTCAGCTCATTGAATGCGCTTTTGCCGGTTTCGATGTCGGCGATAAAAGCCTGTTTGTCCTGGATCGTGCCGCTTGAGTGGCCGTAGGTGAGGTTATCCGCAGTCAGCGCCTTGAGTTGCGTTATATCCTTGTGCCACATGGCCTGAGTCAGCTTGTCGACCGCCTGGGCCACGTCGGCCTCATCGGAGGGTGCGGCAGCGGCGTAGCCCGTGAACAGGCACAGCAAGCCTATCAGCAGTGTCAGCTTTTTCATGATCGTCCCTTTTTCTTGTCATTGTAGGTGTTGGCATTGTGGGATGCCTGAGCACACTCGAACAGACGCATATTTCATCTGTTGTCGTACAACTTAGAGGAGGGACGTCGATCTGACAAGCAGGTGTGCCGGAAAGCAGGCTTTCCGGCACGTGGCGGTTACACGCGGAACTGTTTGGTCAGGCGATTCAAGCCAGAAGCCAGCGTCGACAATTCGGCAGTGGCGATAGCGGTCTGATTCGATCCTTCGGATGTCTGGCTGGACAAGTCGCGGATGCTGACCAGACTTCTGTCGACCTCACGAGCGACCTGAGCCTGCTCCTCGGCAGCGGTCGCGATCATCAGGTTGCGCTCGTTGATCTGGCTGATGGAGTTGGTGATCTCAAGCAGTGCCTTGCCAGCGCCGTTGGCCATTTCCAGGGTTTTGTGTGCCTGCACGCTGGTTTGCTCCATCGCCGTCACCGCATTGCCGGTGCCGGTCTGAATCGAGCCGACCATCTGTTCGATTTCCCGGGTCGATTGCTGAGTGCGGTGCGCCAGTGCCCGGACTTCATCCGCAACCACGGCGAAGCCTCGCCCGGCTTCCCCGGCGCGCGCAGCTTCAATCGCCGCGTTGAGCGCCAATAGGTTGGTCTGCTCGGCAATGGCGCGAATCACATCCAGAACCTTGCTGATGTCGGTGGCCATGACGGCCAGACCTTGCACTTCGGTGGACGTGATCTGCACCTTGGAGACCATCAGATTGATTGCTGTAACCGTTTCATCCACTTGCGCACGCCCGGCCATGGCCGCCGCACTGGATTGCGAGGTCACTTCCGAGGCCGATGCGGCGTTACTGGCCACTTCTTCAACCGCAGCGCTCATCTGATTGACGGCGGTTGCAGCCATCTCGATCTCGTTGCTCTGACGCTGAATGGTGCGGGAGGCGTCTTCGGTCACTGCATGCATTTCTTCCGAGGTGGCGGCCAATTGCGTGGAGGAGTCGCCAATCAAGGTCAGGGCACTGCGCAGGTTAGTTTGCATGGCCGCGAGTGCAGCAATCAGTTTCGCCGCTTCATCGGTGCCATTCTCTGGAATGTCCTTGCTCAGGTCATTGCCGGCAATGCGTTGCGCGATGCTCAGCGACTCGCCAATCGGCCCGGTCAGGCTGCGGGTGTACAGCCAGGCGAGGAGCAGGGTGGTGATGACACCCACTGCGATGAAAATACCCACCAGCCACAAGGTTTGCTGATAGGCAGTGTCTGCGGCATCACCGGCTTTTTCAGCTTTACCGTCGTTGATCGCAATCAGTTTCTTGAGGGTGTTTTCGACCTGATCGGCCGAATTTTTCATTTCGCCGTTGGATATTAGTACTGCAGCTTCAAGGTTACCTGCGGCAACCAGGGCCAGATAGCGATCCTGTGTCACCTGGTAATCGCCATTGGCTTTAGTAAGCTCGCCGAAGGCTTCGCGTCCTTGCGGGGTCACGATCAACTTGCCCAGTGCATCAGAAAAGCCTGCGATCAGCGAGCGTGACTGCTGGATGTCGTTGAGCGCCTTGGTCTTTCGATCCTGCGGTTCGATCGGGTTTCGTACGCGAGCATTATTACCCCGGATAGTCACGAACTCGCGATCCATCGAAGCGAGCAGTTTCACGCTCGGCAGCACATTGTTTTCGATAAATTTTTCCGCAGCGTTGAGTTCAGCCGCTTGACGCAAAGCAAGCAGTCCCAAGGCAATGATCATCAGGCAGAAGACACCGAAACAAAGTGCCGAACGTGGGGCCAGGTTGAGTTTTCGCAGGATCATGGATATTTCTCCGGAGGGGGCAAAATGCTATCGCCCTCAAACGGATTAACTTGGCTGTAAAAGAGTGACCAAATGTTTCAGGGTGGTTGCAAAATCAGATTCCGCACCTGTAGCTATTGGGTGCAATCCTCTGAATCAACGTTTTTCCATACCCGCCATGAAGGTATCCACTGCACGCTCGACCATGGCGCGGATCTGCTCGATGCTCAGCGGCATGGGCGCCTGCTGGTACAGGCGAATGTCGGTCTCTGCAGTCAACAACGAGGTAAGCTGCAGCGCTGCAATGTGCGGATCAGTGTCACGCAACTGTCCCTGTTGCATGGCCAGGGTCATCAGCGAGGTCACCGTCTGGAGGCACTCTCTGGGGCCTGAGTCATAGAACATCATGCCGATGTCCGAGTGCCCTGATTCAGCGACCACCATGCGATAGACGGCAAGTGCCTTGTCATCATTGATAAGCACCATAAGCATACGCTCACCGAACCGGGTGAACAGCGTCCTTAAGTCGATCTCCGTATCTTCGCGAATCGCCAGCTCGGAGACTGCGTCGGCGAGGTGCGCTGTCGCAAGCCTGTTGACCACCGCAATGAACAGTTCTTCCTTGGAAGGGAAGTAGCTGTAGATCGTTGCTTTAGAGCCGCCCATGCGTTTGGTGACTTCATTCATCGAAGCGCGCTCGTAGCCCATTTCAAGAAAGACGCTTGCAGCCGCATCGATAATGGCTTCGCGGCGAGCTTCAGTACGCACCTTCATTGATATCCTCAATCCCTTAGTGAACCGTTCGGTACAGTAATCACAAAATTCTCTAGACTGGAACTGAACCGTTCGGTACGATTTCAGCCGGTTGCGTGGAGCTTACTGGAAAAGGAGGCCCAGATAAATGCCGATAGAGGGATGCTCCTTTAATTCTGCCAATTGACACGTGTTCAACGATGGAGTGAACAGGTCCATGAACATCATCGATTTCAAGAAACCCGTTAAAAGCTCCCTTCGTGGAAATACGTCAGCAGCACCGGTGCTCGAGAAAGTACTGACCGTGATCCTGAAAACCGACGTTCCTGTGCTCATGGGCATCTGCAGCGATGGTTTGCGCAGTAACAGCCTGATCCTGGGCGGTGAGTTCCACGGCGAGTTCATCAGCGGTACGGTACTTTCCGGCGGCAGTAACTCGCTTGTCGAGTTGTCATCCGAACTCGCCTTTCTGGACACTCGTTTTACGCTCATTACCCGACTGGGCGAACTGATCAACGTTGAAAGCAGGGGCGTGTTGTGCATGGATGAAGCCGGGCAGCAAGAACTGCAGAACGGCGTCTGGCCAATCAGCGAAGGCCATTATCAATGCACGTGTACGCCTCGCTTTCGGGTTTCCCTGGGCCCTAAGGAGGCGCTGATTTATTCGATTTTTCGTCCCTGCAACGCTCTGGAGGCCTTGATTTATCTGGGGGCAACAGCTGGGTTTTAGAATAAATCAGCGTCTCCCTAATGAATGGCTGGAAAAAAGCGCCTTCATCGGCAAGATCGACTACATCCATGCCAATGAAACCTTGATCAGCTTTTATAGAATGAAGTGCTGATTCCAGCAATGGCAAACAGTGCGCGCCTGAACTCATCGTTCAGGCGCTGAAGCCGGCCAACTAGAACGTGACGCTGGCGCTGAGGCGCGCAGTGCGGGGTTCACCGACGTTGACCTGCAGCTGGCTACCGGTGCTGGACGGGTAATACTGTTTGTCGAACAGGTTATCGACGTTCAATTGCAGACGTGTCTTGTAGCCCGCCATCGGCACGTCCCAGCGCAGGAACGCATCGGCCACGGTGTAGCTGCTCATGTAGAACGTATTGGCGGCGTCGCCAGCCCGCTCGCCAACGTAGCGTGCGCCGCCGCCGGCGTGCCAGTCGCCGAGTCCGGACGGAACTTGCAGGTGATGAGTGAGGTACAGGCTGGCGGTGTGTTTCGGCGCCTGACTCAAACGATTGCCCTTGGTTTCAGGGTCATCGAGCACTTCGGTGTGCGTGTAGGCGTAGGTGCCGATCATGTCCCAGCGCTCTGCGATACGGCCGGTCACGTCCAGTTCCACGCCCTGCGAGCCGACTTTGCCAGCCGCTTCGCTGACGCCGGTAACGCCGGTGGCAGTCTCGACGTTTTTCTTTTCGATGTCGAACACGGCGAGGTTGACGTTGAGCTCCGGTGCCAGCGCATATTTGGCGCCGACTTCGTAACTGCGGCCCTCTTCAGGGTCGAACGTTGTGCCGTCGTCGTTCACGTCTTCGTTGGGCACGAACGAGCGGCTGTAGTTGCCGTACAGCGAAAGATCGTCGTTGACCTTGAACACCAGGCCTGCCATCGGCAGGAAGATATCGTCATTTTTGTCCAGGTTGGTGTCGCGGCTGGCACCCATTCCCTGCGCGATATACTGGTCATAGTGCTGATAGCGGCCACCGAGGACCAGAATCCAGCGGTCGTTAAGGTGCCAGTTATCCTTGATATACAGCGACGTGGACGTCAGCTGATTGCTGAGGTTGCTGGTGGCCCGATTGACAGTGCTCGGTTCGGCCAGGCTGCCATAGCTGGGCGAAAAAATATTGAAACCGCCCTGAATCGCATTGCGATAGGTCTTGCCGCGATACTTGTCGGAGTCTTCCTGCTCGGCACCGATCAACAGATCATGTTGCTGGCCCAGAATGTCCTGCTTGCCGATGAAGTCCCAGCTGGCATAACGCGTTTCGTAATCATAATGACCGCCATTGGCCTGGCGACGCAGCACACCGCTGCTGGACAGGGTGCTGGGCTGAGCGATCGAAAGGCTGTAACGGTCGTTGTTCCAGCCGTAGGTGAGGCGGGTTTTCCAGTCGTCGCTGAGCTGGTACTCGAACCGTGCGGTCGCTGTTTCGCTGATGCCGACCGTGTTGGCCCATTTTTCGTCCAGCCGCTTTTTATAGCTGATATCGGCCGGATGACCGTTAGTGAAGACGGTGCCGCGGTCGAACGGGCTGATGTAATCGTTGTATTCATAGGCCAGCGTCAGGCTGGCGCGTTCGCCGGTCCATGACAGGGAAGGGGCGATCAGGGTGTGTTGATCAACGCCATAGTTGCGCCAGTAATCTTCGCTCTGACGTTCGGCCACCAGGCGGTAGGCCAGCCCCGAGTCGCCCAGCGGGCCGGTGGTGTCGACGCCAAAGCTGCCGCCGCCTTCGCTGTAGGCGGAACCACTCAGGGTGGTGCTTTGCACATATTGCGGCTGCTTGCTGATCACGTTGATCACGCCGCCCGGTTCCATCGCGCCGTAAAGCAGCGAGGCCGGGTCCTTGAGCACCTCGACACGCTCGGTGGTCGCGCCAAAGTTTTTCGACACCACCGAGCGCACACCGTCGCGCAGGATCGAGCCATCATCGTTGGTGCCAAAGCCGCGCTTGACCAGCGAGTCCTTGGTATTGCCCAGCGTGTTGCCTTGACTGACGCCGCTGACGAATTTCATGGCGTCGTCCAGCGAGCGCACGTTGTAATCGGCAATGGTCTGCGGCGTCACGACGTTGACCGACTGAGCTTCCTCCTTGATCGGCACATCGCTCTTGCTAGCGGTGCTGTTGCTCCTGGCGCTGTAGCCTTCCTGGCTTTCGGTGGCCGCAGCAGAAACCTGAGTGGCGGGCAACGTAGCGGTTTCTGCGGCGTTGACCAGGCCGCTGGACAGCATGGCCAGCGACATCGCGGACAGCAGGAAAGGGCCTTTAGGGCGAATGCGGTGGGAGGAGGTGCTCAAGGAAGGTGCTCTGTCAGGACGTTAATAGCAATAATTGTAATTTGATATTGATTCTCATGTAAATAAATGATTCTTTCTGTGTCCGCTTTCATTGGCCGTCGTAGCCGGCAAGAATGGTCCCGACCACTGCGCCGTTCAGCAGAGCCACAAAAAACAGCACAGTCTTTGAGTGAGGGCTGGCAGATTACTGTTCCATGCCTGGCGCTGTCTAACCGGCGTTCTGCTGCGCCTGATCGTGTGTGCTGACCTGTGGCGATGAAGCCGGAGCATTGAGTAGCGCCTGAATGGCCCGGCCATAGGCGGGTTGCCCGAGTTGCATGCTGTTGTTGTGCGTGCCGCCCGGTATCAGCAACAGTTTTTTCGGCTCCCTGGCCGCTTCGAACAGTTGCTCGCTGAAGCGCGAGGGCACGTACCTGTCGTTGGTGCCATGGACGATCAGTACCGGCATGTGAATGTCGGCGATCTTGTCCAGCGAGTCGAATTTTTGTGACAGCAGCCAGCGTACCGGCAGCGATGTGTTGGCCAGCGCGGTGGCGACGTCGGCCAGATTGGTGAAGGTCGACTCTATGATCAGCCCACGGGCCTGAAGCTGCGTGGGGGCTTTTTCGGCATCCTGGCCCAGCTCGGCAGCCAGATCCACGGCGACCGCACCGCCCAGCGAATGTCCGTAGATCAGTCTGCGTTGCGGGTCGGGCTGCAACTGCTTCAGACGTTCCCAGGCAATGCGCGCATCCTCATAAACGGATTTCTCGGACGGTAGCTGGCCCATGCTTTGGCCGAACCCTCGGTAATCGATGGCCAGTACCGAAAAGCCTTGCGCCTTGAGTTGCTGGATTCGGAACAGCTGGCCGGTCAGGTTCCAGCGTGAACCGTGCAGGTACAGCACGGCGGGGGCATGCTTGTCTGCCGCTGGCCACCACCACGCATGAATGTTCTGCGATGTCCCGAATGTCGGCGTACTGAGTTCGATCTCCTGCACATCGTCGGGCAGCCCGCTGTACCAGCTGGCAGTGCCGGGTTCGATGCGAAACACCAGCTCTCGTTCTTTATGTTCGAGCACCGAGCAACCGACCGGCAGGCCGAGAATGATCGCAGCAACGGCGATCCATCGAAGTGGACGCGCTTTGAAGCGAGCCAGAGGAGAAATCGGCATAGCGTGAACATCCCGGTTAGCAAAGTGAAATAAATGCCGTTTATGCGCCTTGGTTGCAAGACCAGCCATGAAACATCGGTTACAGGATATTGCGCGGTCGCGAGGTGAGTGGTCTGGCATCCGGGCGCTTTTTATTCCTCATGGTAAGCGCAGGGGAACGATAATTCTCGCCGGGTCAATACCTTGCACTGTCAGCTTGCCATCAGCGTCAACAAAGCCACTCGTTAGCACGATTCGTTATGGAGGTAGCCCTTTTAGATAGCCGGGGATTATGCTGTAGCGGCGCGGGCGCTGTGTTCTGGTCATTTGCCGACGCTCGATTCGCTGCTTCATCCACGCTGCCACTCATGGTTTTTTCCAATTTCTTCAAGAGGTTACCGCCTTATGTTCGATCACCGTCCCCTGGAAGAAAAAGACATAGCCGCGGTTTGCGAGCTGCCGCAGAACGCCGATGAACTGTTCTATATGTTCCCCAGAGCCACCTACCCGCTGGATGCCGCACAACTGCGCGACGCGCTGGAGACCCGGCATGATTCGATCGTCATCGAGATGGACGGCGAAGTCGTAGGTTTTGCCAACTTCGCGCAGTGCCATTTCCGGGGGCGCTGCACGCTGGGCAATGTCATCATCGCGCCCAAGGCCCGCGCCAAAGGGGTAGGGCGTTACATGATCACGACCATGATGGGCATTGCGTTCGACAAGCATGAGGCCACCGAGCTGATCGCCTCCTGCTACAACCACAACGTACCCGGGCTACTGTTCTACCCGCGAATGGGTTTCCGCCCTTATGCCATCGAAGAGCGACGTGACAAGCAAGGTGCCCGCGTGGCATTGATCCATCTGCGTCTTTCAGGGTCGGCTGAGTGAAACAGGCAACCTTTCTGACGACAGCCGGGTGAAAACCTGGCTGTCGCCGTGGTGTTTTCAGGATGTATTGAATGTGAATTCACAACCGTTCGTCGCCCGATTTTTTAAAAAGTGAGGGTGCGTTTAGACGCGTTGATCCACATCAAGCGGTTTACTGCCTGATAACACTACAGTGAATCGTTTTTTCTATTGTTTCTGTCAATGCCTGGTTGTAACCGTTCTATTTATATTCAGATGTGGAAGTTGCCTGGCAATCGGGTTTGGGCGTATAAGTGTTTTAAGAATCAGGCGCGTGGCGACAAATAATTGGCTGACCTTTCCGGGTTGCGTTAAAGTGTCAATTAATAATAAAAATCGCGAACAACCACTGTTTGATTGAACTTGACACATAAGGAGATAAAAAATGATTGCCAGTGGATTGTCTACGTTGGAACTTCGCAGCATTGTCGAAGGTGCTTTTCTGCCCTTACAGTGCACTTGCACCATCGCGCAAGACCAGTCAATGACGGTGCAGGTCAAAGACCCGTCTTCCGGGCGAGTGGAATTGCTGGAAACAGGCATCTCTTTAAACCGCTTGAAGAACAGCCGCGACATCTCCGCTCTGGTGGCAAAGCTTCGTGACGGGCTTGCTCACGATGGAACGGTTCAGGTCCACTACCGCACCGCGTGAATCAGCGCCAGCCCTTTAGCGACGCGGCATGACTTGCAGATAGACCCAAGCCCTTGTCTTCTTCGACCGGGGCTTTTTCATGTCTGCCGGATGCTCGGCCTTTCAGGTGATTTGCCTGCACAGGTAACGGATGACGAGCGCCGAACGGCTCGTCAAATTGTCGGCGCTGGAAGAAGGTGTTTTTTTACGGCTGCGATCAAAAAATATAAAGCACCTGGGCCGCGTCGCAACGTCATCAGCGCAACGTCCCTAAACACAATAAAAATAACAATGTCATTCAAAATCATCAGGTTGCAGGATGATCTCAAAGACGTCTGCCTGAACGGTCTTATTTGACACATTCTGTATTGTTTGCAACTATCAATGCGTGGGTTGCATCCGCAATACCTTGCAAGCAGGCAGTAGTTGCAAAAAACTTTAATTGAAGGGACTGGCGGTAGCCTTGGCGTTTGTTCCGTCAACATTGCAATCTGATCCCTCAACCCGTCAGTACCCCCTAAGGAGACGCTGATTTATTCTAAAACCCAGCTGTTGCCCCCAGATAAATCAAGGCCTCCAGAGCGTTGCAGGGACGAAAAATCGAATAAATCAGCGCCTCCCTAAGTATCCTCTGAAAAAGCCCATTTTTTTGGAGAGGAACCGGGCTGGAGCGCCTGTATTTACTGGCTTCGACTTTTGAAGAAAAGGCTTTTTCAGACCTTCCCTAAGGAGGCGCTGATTTATTCGATTTTTCGTCCCTGCAACGCTCTGGAGGCCTTGATTTATCTGGGGGCAACAGCTGGGTTTTAGAATAAATCAGCGTCTCCCTAAAGTATTATAACGTTCGGGCGTTTAACAGCCTGTAACATCTGCAACTACGCCCGGACCTTGAAGCCTGCCCTGTCTTTACCTGAATCGTGCATGGACGCTGGTTCGTCTCAATCAGTCGAGTATTCGATCATCCAGTCTTTCCGGATTGCACCAACGTACGCAATGACGATGGAGCATCACCATGTCTGAAAATCGTATGGAAACAACCTGCGCCTGTGTTGTGGGAGGCGCGGGCCTTGCCGGCATGGGATTTCTGTTCAATGCCCTGAAGAGCGGGGCAATGAAAGAGATTGCGGCAAACGGGCTGATTGTCATTGATGCCAGCGATCAGCCCGGGATGGGCACGCTGGGTCACTACCGGATCACGGCCAATTCGATCGGTAACGTATTCATCGATTGTCTGCGTGACCCTGCGTTACGTGACGTGCTTAAGCCATTGGAGCACTCAGCGGCCTACTGGCGGATCGCCGCGCAGGCGCAGAGCGCACCGCAACTGTCGGACGTCGGCCTGCTCATGGCCGAGGCTTCCAGGCTGGTACTGGACCATCTCGTGAATCATTACGGCGTGGAGGTCTGGTCTGGCACCGTTATTACTGAAGTCATCAGCGCCGACGATCTGTTCTGCCTGCGCGTCGAGAGGGCCGGCGTCACTCGCTGGGTGCGCAGCCGGACCCTGGTGCTCAATCCGGGTGGTCGACAGGTTCCACAGCACATGATCGCCAGCCTGGCGCGTCATGATTTGCCGCTGTCCGAGACCATGAATATTCAAAGCGCCGACAGGCTGCTGCGCATGAATGCCGTGCAGTTGCGTGAAGTGTTCGCGCTGGCGCTGGCCAGTGAAGGTCGAATCACGCTGGTAGGCGGGTCGCACACTGCGTTTTCCATGCTGGAAAACCTGGCAGATGCGCTCGAGTTCGCCGGTTTGCAGGAATTGACACTCATACACCGCAGCCGGATCAGGTTGTTCTATGAAAGCATCAAGGAGGCGCAGGCTGCCGGCTACGAGTTTGACCCGCAGCTCGACCGGTGTCCGGTGTCAGGGCGCATCAATCGCTCTGGCGGCTTGCGCTATCGCTCACTGGATATCGGACGTGAGGCGATGCTCAGTGGCCACGTGGGCAAAACCGGCGTGCGCGTGCAGTTGCTGCAGATAGCTGGAGGACGGGGCGGTGATCACCAGCAAGCCCGGCTGGCGCTGGCCGAGTCCAGTGTGGTGGTGCAATGCTCGGGGTATCAGCCGTTGCTGCCGGTCATGCGTGACGGCGATGGCAATCTGATCAGCCTGCGCGAGATCAAAGGCGGGCTTGACTCCGACCCTGCCGGATGCCCCATGGATCAGAGCGGGCGGCGACTCAGCGGGCTGCATCTGTTCGGTCTGGGCGCCGGGCTCGGGGTCAATCCACAATTGGGCAGCGAACCGGCCTTCGATGGGCGTATCTACGGTGTCTGGCTATTTCACCACGACGCCAGCCGGGCAGTGATCGAAGCCGTCCTCACCCGGCTACGTCAGAAGGCGTCCGCTGACGTTCGTATTACGCCAGGCATAAAAAACGGCGCCCCAGGGGCGCCGTACGGCAGATCCGCCAATGGCTGGCAGGTCTACATTGAATAAGGGGGTGGCAGGATTTATTGTGGGTCCTGGTTCGGAGCCAGTTCTGCCTGAATGCGTTTGTAGATTTCTTCGCGGTGCACAGAAACATTTTTTGGCGCGTTGATGCCCAGGCGGACCTGCAGCCCTTGAACGCCAAGAATAGTGACGGTGATTTCGTCACCAATGTTTATGCTTTCGCCTACTTTGCGAGTGAGTATCAACATAATCTTTTCCTTGATGGCCTCTTGAAAACGCCTCTATCAAGAGGCTGGCGTTTGCCTTTGCGTGGTGATTGTTGCCGAGTGCATCCAAATGCATCCGTCTTATGACGTTGCACAGGTGAATTTAATTCCCTCGGTTCATTTTCTTGTCATCGGGATTTGCATGCCCGATACGACGAGTGCGCCAATTCTGCCCGTTTTGACGTGAAAATGCCCGTGTTTACTGGCGCTACATGAAAAGTAACGCGAACGGATGAGCACGTTCAGGCAGCTCTCGCCGTGGTAGACGAGGTCAGGCTGGCCAAATTCCACATGAATGTAAGCGTAGGCTCGACTTGCGAAACTTGCCCGGGCTTTCTGAAAAATCGAATGGAATGAGGCGTAAGGAGGCGTAGGACGGGGGCATGGCTGTGCGGGGAATATCAACGCAGGTCGTGTAAGGCTGGCATTGTCGCAGCCCTGCGGCTTCAGGTGAGATACGGGCCTTCGCGGGTCGGAGTCCGCGAAGGCCGGTGTCTTTTGCGGGTTATACCAGCGTCGACAGCAGCATGATGAAGATCAGGCCGACCACCGAGAGCAAGGTTTCCATCACTGTCCAGGTCTTGAACGTCTCGGCAACCGTCATGTTGAAGTATTGCTTCACCAGCCAGAAGCCTGCGTCGTTGACGTGCGACAGGATCAGTGAACCCGCGCCGGTGGCCAGGACCAGCAGCTCACGGTTGACGCCGGGAATCAGGCCGACCACCGGAGCGACGATCCCGGCGCCAGTGATGGTCGCGACGGTCGCCGAGCCGGTAGCGATGCGAATCACTGCCGCCACCAGCCAGGCCAGCATGATCGGGTTGATCTGCGCCTGCACCGCCATGTGGCCGATGACATCGCCCACACCACTGGCGACCAGCATTTGCTTGAAACCACCACCCGCACCAACGATCAGCACGATGGCTGCAACCGGTGCCAGGCTCTGGTCGAGCAGTTTCATGATTTTCGAGCGATCGAAGCCGCGTGCCGCGCCAAACGTGTAGAACGCCAGCAACAGCGCTGCCAGCAGCGCGGTAATCGGGTGGCCGATCAGGTCCATCCAGATGCGGAACATGTTGTTTTCAGGCAACACTACGTCAGCAAAGGTCTTGAGCAGCATCAGGAAAACAGGCAGCAGGATGGTGACCAGCGTGATGCCGAAGCCAGGAAGGTTTTCAGTGCTCGATTCCTTGGCGATCTGATCCATCAGTTCCTGAGAAGGGGTACCGGGAATATGTTTGGAAATCCAGTTGCCGAAAATCGGCCCGGCAATAATTGCTGTCGGCAGCGCGACGATCAGGCCGTAGAAAATGGTCTTGCCGATGTCCGCACCGAAAATGCCGATGGCCAGCAATGGACCCGGATGCGGCGGTACCAGGCCATGGACCGCCGAAAGGCCCGCCAGCAGCGGAATACCGATCTTGACGATGGACACACCAGTGCGGCGCGCGACGATGAACACCAACGGGATCAGCAGCACGAAGCCGATCTCGAAGAACAGCGGGATGCCCACCAGAAACGCCGAGAACATCATTGCCCAATGCACTTTCTGCTTGCCGAAGACACGGATCAGGGTCTGCGCGATCTGGTCGGCACCGCCCGAATCGGCCATCAGCTTGCCGAGCATGGTGCCCAGACCAAGAATGATACCGACAAAGCCCAGTACGCCGCCGAAGCCGTCCTGAAACGACTTCATGACTTTTTCCACCGGCATACCGGAGGTCAGGCCGAGAAAGCCTGCCGCCAAAGTCAGCGCGACGAAGGGGTGAACTTTGAAAGTGGTGATCAACAGCACAAGGCCGACGATGGTCACCAGTGCATCGACGAGTAAAAACGTCTCATGGGTCATACCGAACATGGGTGTCTCTCCGGTTATTATTTTAGGCTCTGTACGAAAAGTGGCTGCGCTCGGTGATGCTGCGTTAAAAACAGGCGCGGAATGCTCATTTACAACCCGTAGACTCCGCTTCCTTGCCTGTTTTTGCCTTGTCTGACCTTCGCTCGCCGACTTTTCGTACAGAGCCTAGGTCGCTGCCAAGAGCGCCGTCGCTCTGTAGTGTGTACGAAAGACAGCGCTGTCTTTCGCGTTCACGCCTTTATCAGGCGTGGGAGCCTTTCCACCATGCTGCGGCTTGTTTGCCAATCACATCGATAGGCTGGGTCGCATCGACCACCAGTGTCAGCGGCTCGCCGGCCGGTGATTCGAGCGTTGCGAACTGGCTGTCGACCAGACTGGCGGGCATGAAGTGACCGGGCCGATGCGAGCAGCGTTCGGTTGCGAGCTCTTTGGTCAGTTGCAGAAAAACGAACCCCAGACCCGGTACGGCATCGCGCAAACGCTGGCGATAGATGAGCTTGAGGGCAGAGCAGGTCAGGACCGGATGTTCGCCATTGGCAAGGGCTGCAACCATCTCTTCGCCGAGGCGGGTCAGCCAGCCGGCGCGGTCTTCGTCGTTGAGCGGGGTACCGGCGCTCATCTTGTCGATATTGGCCTGGGGATGGAACGCATCGCCTTCGATCAGGCGCCCGCCGCTGTTGAGGGCAATTTCGGCACCGACGGCACTTTTGCCGCAGCCCGACACACCCATCACCACAATGGCGGAAATAGCAGTATTCGCAGTTGTCACAGTAGGCACCTCATCTGGAGACAGCGCTGTCTTTGTCCGGTGGACATCAGGCTCAGCCTGGGCTGTTCCAGTTCTTGTCGTTGTTTTGGGTTCATCATTAACCATCGGAGGCTGTTCTCCGGGGTAACTTGGCAGGGCACCCGAATGTGAAACCAGCGATAAAGCATTGTCACGTTCCATGAGACAGCGCTACCTTATGGGGCATTCGACATACTTGGCAACCCCTATGTTAGTTGGCAACGCATGACACGCATTGGTTCCCGCTCTACGGGTCGCCCGACCCTCAATGAAGTTGCACGACTGGCTGCCGTCTCGCCGATCACCGCTTCACGCGCCTTGCGCGGTGTCGCCACCGTGGCACCGGAACTGGTCGAAAAGGTCCGTGCTGCGGCGCAAAGCCTGGGTTACGTCGCCAATCCGGCGGCCAGAGCCCTGGCCTCTGCCTTCAGCCAGACGGTCGTGGTGCTGGTGCCCTCGCTATCCAATCAGTTATTCATCGAAACGCTGGAAGCCATTCAGGACGTGCTGCGCGTGCGCGGTCTGGATGTGGTGATCGGCAATTATCATTACTCGCCCGAAGAAGAAGAGAAACTGCTGCGCAACCATCTGGTCAATCGGCCACGTGGCATTCTGCTGACCGGTTTTGATCACACGCCCGCGGCGCGACAGATGCTGGAAACCAGCGGTGTGCCCTGCGTACACATGATGGAACTGGATGCGCGTCGTGGCGCTTACTGTGTCGGCTTTTCCCAGCAGCAGGCGGGGGCCGAGGCAGCCCGTCATCTGTTGGGCCGTGGCCGCCGTCGCCTGACCTATATGGCAGCGCAACTTGACCCGCGTGTGCTGCAACGCGGCGCAGGTTTTCGTCAGGTGCTCGAAGAGGCGGGGGTGTTTGACCCTCAACTGCAAGTCATGACCCGCGAGGCATCCTCGATTGCGCTGGGTGGTGAGCTGTTCGCGCGTTTGCTCGATGAACATCCGGATGTCGACGGGGTGTTCTTCTGCAATGACGACCTGGCACAGGGCGCCGCGCTGGAGGCGCTGCGCCTTGGCATCGCGATTCCCGAGCGGGTGTCGCTGGTAGGTTTCAATGACTTGCCGGGCTCTGCGCACATGGTCCCGCGCCTGACGTCGATCCGCACACCCCGGCAAGCCGTGGGGCAACGCGCAGCGCAATTGTTGCTGGGACTGCTCGACGGCATCACTCAGGAATCCCAGGTGGATCTGGGGTTCGAACTGGTGGTCCGGCAAAGTTCCTGAGCCACCTCGGCGGCTGCCGTTGCGAGCAACCGACACGGCATACGCCTGACCAATGGTTACCCCGCTTCGCACGTTGCACAGGGTCTGGCTGGATGGCCCCTGCGCTGTGCCTTTCAACGCATCCTGCACCCCCGTTCGAGCGTTTTTCGGGGTCTTCGACTGTTATTTCTGTCAGTACCCAACCCCTCTTGTTGAGTATTCAATGACCATATGTTTTTGGATCGGAGCGGCATAACTGTCTTGGCCGCATCGTTGGATGTTGGGGACATCTCTTCGTATCCAGTCCCCATTCTGGCGGTCTTGCAAGACCTATTGACTGGTGGGAAAAATGCAAAAAAAAGCATCTCAGGACGTTAGAGCTTTGATACACGTCGCAGATCCGGTCGGTGCAGGAGTACCCCTGGATATTGCATGGCTGACCGGCATCATTCCCTTGGGCTTCGTCCCCGGAGAGATCGTCATCAGCCCCGATGAAACAACGCTGTATGTCGCCCATGAAAGCGGTCGCGAGGTCAGCGTGGTCGATATTGCCTCCGCAAGCGTGGTGGGTGCGGTAAAGCGCGCCGGGGCAGGCGCCATTACGCTGAGTCCCGATGGAAAACGGCTGTACACGATCGGCCAGAAGAAGTGCTACGTGGTCGACACCCGTCTGCGCGAAGTGATCCGCATCATCCCTGCGGCCAACGTGAACAGGATTCTGTGCAGCCCGGATGGCCGATTCATCTGTCTGTCCTTTCAGGATGCGCCGGGGGGACTCATCCGGGTGATCGAAACGGAAAACTACACGGTCGAAAACGATTTCGATCTGGGCTCGCTGTCCATGGCTTCGCTGGCCCTGGCGGTCAGCCCCGACAATCGTCGGGTCTACGCCACAACCCTGCTGGATCGGCAGGCGCCAACCGACGTTCTCGCCATCGGCACGCTCGATTACCTGCAGCATGACATTCCCGGTTTTGCCGACCCTCGCTCCATGGTCATCAGTTCTGATGGTGACCGCCTTTACGTGGGTGGGATCGACGAGGTCTACGTGGTGGACGCCACCACCAACCGGATGTTCTACCGGGAAAAAATCGGTGCGCAAGGCTACCCGGTCAAAGTCATCGGCATCACCCCGGACAATCGCTATGTCTATGCCGTCTACACCTGTAATTACGACGTCTACAGAATCGATACGGTGAAGGGCGTCACGACCTGCATTGCTTATTTCCCTTCCGTGGGCGGTTCGGTGCTGAACAAAGCGGGTACTTACATCTACACCACCCACGCGGACATGAGCTGGATTTCGATCTACAAGTTGTAGGCTGTTATTTACTGGCTGCCAAGCGAGAGGCGGTGGGAGAGACGTGTCGGTAAGCTGAACATAGTTCGGTGTTTTTTTGGAAGGGATTCAGTCGTTATCGGGTGCTTGAATTGCCTGTCTTTACAGACTGCCGTTAAACTTCACAAGGAGTGATGTCCATGATTTTATTATTCGGGTTCAGGTATTTCAGAGCTGTCTGTGTTGCGTTATTTGTTTTGAACGTGCCGCTTGCAACGGTCAGGGCAGATGTTCAGCCAGAGACATGGCAGGTGGTTGTTGATGCCGGAAGCAGCAAAACGCGCGGTATTCTTTATCGGTTATCCGCCGACACAGTGACGCCGGTTGTGGAATACAACTCCAAACTGCCACTGGCCAGTTATGCACGTGTGCCTGACGACTCAGGCACCCTGTTAATAGCGCCCTTGCTGGACGCGCTGGAGAGGCTGGCCGCTGACAAGAAATACGCATTGGAGAAAAATACTGTTCTTGTGAATGTTCTGGGTACCGCTGGCATGCGCGAGTTGTCTGCGGGTCAGCAAGAGGCTATTTATAAGGCTGTGAACACGTCGATTCTGGCCAAGGGCTGGGCGTTGGGGGAAGTGGGCACGATAGACGGCAGGGATGAGGGAATATTTGCCTGGGTGCACCTCAACTTTTTAAAAGGGCTGGCAACGTCTGACAACACGTTGGGCATCATCGAAATGGGCGGTGCTTCGAGTCAAATCACTTTCGCGCTCAAGTCTCCATCGGCAGATGAAACAGACGTCAGTAAAAATGCCCGTACCGTAACGTGGAATGGAAAAACCTATTCAGTTATGAGTGAAAGCCTGCTGGGCTTGGGTGCCGATGCTGCCAGGACGTCCATGAACAAAATAAAGCTGCAGGACCAACGTTGTTACCCAGAAGGTGCGCCTGTAATGAAAGTGCCCACGACGGGCGAGTTTGATTTCGCAGAGTGCGACCGTGCTTACGATGATGCTATAGCCGCCCACTACCAGTCTGAAATCAACAAGCTGATCCCTATTGTCAAATCAAGTGACTATGCTCAAACTGATTTCGTTGGATTGAGTTCGCTGTACTACACGCTCAATTTTTTCAACAGCGATATTCCTGATCGAGAGAAACTGAAGTCTGCCCTTGAACAGTCTTGTAAGCGTTACGCGGATATTGAAGAAAGTCTCAGGCAGGATGACCTGAAAGACAAATACCAGCCTGAAAATAAATGTGCGAACGGCGTGTTTGTTTATGATCTTCTTTATGATTACTTACAGTTGGGGAACGGGCGGCTCACCGCCTTGAAAAAAGTTGAAAATATGGATATTCGCTGGACCGACGGGTTTTTATTGCTGGGTAAGCAAGCTCCATGAAACGCCACCGAACGGCACAGCGCCAGTCAGCGGATAACGCAGACCTCTACGAAGTGCTATTAGTCAACGGCAGGCGGGTTTGCAGCCTGCCGTTGATGTTCAAGTATGTCCGCAAACGATCAGTGCTGATCCTTGAACGCAAGCCGGAACTCATGCAACAGCGGTTCGGTATAGCCCGAGGGCTGTTCGACGCCTTTGAACACCAGCGCGCACGCGGCCTTGAACGCCGTGGAGTGCTTGAAGTCTCGGGCCATGGGACGGTAATGCGCATCTCCGGCGTTCTGTTTGTCCACCACTTTGGCCATACGCTCCAGCACGTTCTGCACGTCTTGCCGGCCAACGATGTCGTGCAGCAGCCAGTTGGCCATGTGCTGGCTGGAGATGCGCAACGTTGCCCGATCCTCCATCAGGCCGACGTTATGGATGTCCGGCACTTTGGAGCAGCCTATGCCCTGTTCGATCCAGCGCACCACATAGCCCAGCAGGCCCTGAGCGTTGTTTTCCAGCTCCTCGAGAATCTGCTCCCGCGTCCACGCCGGGCTGGCCACCACCGGGATGGTCAGCAAGTCGTCGAGCAGCGAATCGCTGACATCAGCTCGTGCCTGTTGCTCGAGCTGCTGCTGAATCTGCCGCACATCGACCTGATGGTAATGCAGCGCGTGCAGCGTGGCGGCAGTCGGCGAGGGCACCCAGGCCGTCGTCGCGCCGGCGTTGGGATGAGCAATTTTCTGTTCCAGCATGTCCGCCATGCGGTCAGGCATCGCCCACATGCCTTTGCCGATCTGCGCCCGACCGCGCAGGCCGCACGCGAGGCCGACCCGCACGTTATTGTGCTCGTACGCCTTGATCCACGGCGCGTTTTTCATCTCGCCTTTGCGCAATACCGGCCCGGCCTGCATCGCGCTGTGGATTTCATCGCCGGTCCGGTCGAGAAAGCCGGTGTTGATGAACGCTACCCGTGCCGACGCGGCCTCTATGCAGGCCTTGAGGTTGACGCTGGTGCGTCGCTCCTCGTCCATAATGCCCATTTTCAAGGTGTTGCGCGGCAGCTTGAGTAGGTCTTCGATGCGGCTGAACAATTGATCGGCAAACGCTACTTCGGCCGGTCCGTGCATTTTCGGTTTGACGATGTAAATGCTGCCCGCCCGCGAGTTGCCACGGCGGCTCAGGTCGTGCAAACCGATCAGGCTGGTGACGACACCGTCAAGGATGCCTTCGGGAATCGGGTTGTCGTCCTGATCGACAACGGCCGGATGGGTCATCAAGTGGCCCACGTTGCGAATGAACAGCAGCGAGCGCCCGCGCAACGTCAGTTCGCCGCCGGCTGCTGCGTGGTAGGTGCGGTCAGGGTTGAGGCGACGGGTGACAGGCTTGCCGCCCTTGTCCAGAGTTTCGGTCAGATCGCCCTTCATCAGGCCCAGCCAGTTGCGGTAGACCAGCACCTTGTCATCGGCATCCACCGCGGCGACCGAGTCTTCGCAATCGATGATGGTCGAGAGCGCCGACTCCAGCAGCAGGTCCTTGATTCCGGCAGGGTCAGTGCTGCCGACCGTGTGTTGCGGGTCGAACCGGATTTCGATATGCAGGCCGTGATGCTTGAGCAGCACCGCTTCTGGCTGACCCGGTTCGCCTTTGAAACCGACATACTTTTCCGGTTGTTGCAGAACGGTGTTCGAACCATCGGCCAGGGCGATGCGCAGTTCGCTGTGTTCGATGTGATAACCGGTGGCATCGTTGTGACTGCCCTTGGCAAGCGGCGCGCTGGTGTCGAGCAGGTTGCGGGCAAAAGCGATCACCTTGGCCCCGCGCAACGGATTGTAGCCGGCACGGATTTCCGCGCCGTTGGCGGTGGAAATCACATCGGTGCCATACAAGGCATCGTACAGCGAGCCCCAGCGCGCGTTCGCCGTGTTCGCCGCGTTCAGCGCATAGCGCGCATTGCTGGCAGGCACCACCAGTTGCGGACCGGCCTGCTCGCTGATTTCCAGATCGACGTTGGCGGTGGTGGCGCTGACGTGTTGCGGCTCGGGTTGCAGGTAGCCGATCGCACTCAGAAAATTGCGATACGCGGGCATGTCTCTGATCGGGCCGGGATGCGCCTTGTGCCAGGTGTCCAGCTCGGCCTGCAAGCGCTCGCGTTCGGCGAGCAGTTCGCGGTTGTGCGGGGCCAGGTCGTGGACCAGCGCATCGAAGCCTTCCCAGAATGCTTCCGTGTCCAGGTGAGTGCCGGGTAATACGTCCTCTTCGATGAATCGGTGCAGATTGACGGCCACCTTCAGGCGGTGGCATTTGACGAAATCGGTCATTCAGTTGGCTCCGTGTAGAGGTCGCGCTGCCTGTCGTGGGCATCGTTTGGTCGTCTGACAGGCAGTCTTCGTGAAGAAGGCGGATCGCCGCCCCGGTCGCTCCCGGATGGGGGGAGCAAGGTGAACCCTCAATCCGCATTCAGCGCGGCGATGCCGACTTTGGCGACCTGGGCATCCTGCTCGGCTTTCACGCCGGAAACACCGACTGCACCGATGATCTGGCCGTCGACGATGACCGGCACGCCGCCTTCCAGCGAGGTCAGCAGCGGGGCACTGAGGAACGCGGTCCGGCCACCGTTGACCATCTCTTCGTAGCCTTTCGACTCACGTTTGCCAAGTGCCGAGGTGCGGGCTTTTTCAATCGAGATGTAGCTGCTGATAGGCGTGGCATCGTCCAGGCGCTCGAAGGCCAGCAGGTGGCCGCCGTCGTCGACGACAGCGATGGAAACTGCCCAGCCATTGGTCTGGGCTTCATCACGCGCAGCGCCGAGCATCAGGCTGACTTCGGTCTGGGTCAGAACGGCTTTGATTTTCATGAGGGTTCTCCGCAGCAGGGGTTATTCAATAGGAGTTCAGCGCGATTCAGGAGTGCCAATGGCCTCGTCAATCAGTTCGATCCAGTGCCGCACGGGCGTTCGGCCAGCGCTTGCCAGATGGGTCTGGCAGCCGATATTGGCGGTGGCGATGACCTGGGGGTTACCGCTTTCCAGCGCGTTCAGGCGGTTGTCGCGTAACTGGCGCGCCAGCACCGGTTGCGTGATGGAATAGGTGCCCGCCGAGCCGCAGCATAGATGACCGTCCGGCACGCTGGTGAGGTTGAAGCCCAGCCGGAGCAGAAGCCTCTCGACCTCGCCGCCGAGTTTCAGTGCGTGCTGCAAGGTGCACGGGCAGTGAAAGGCCAGACGTGTGTCCGTCCTCAGCCCAAGGGCTTCCAGCGGCTCGTCGCGCAATACCTCGACCAGATCTTTGCTCCGGGCACTGATCACTGCGGCCTTGTCGGCATAGAGCGGATCGTCGCGCAACAGATGGCCGTAATCCTTTATAAAAGCCCCGCAGCCGCTGGCGGTCTGGATGATACTTTCGGCACCGTTTTCCAGGGCTGGCCACCAGGCTTCGATCGTGCGACGCGCGCGCTCGAGGCCGGCGTCCTGCGCATTCAGATGGTAATCCACCGCGCCGCAGCAGCCAGCCGTACTGACCGGACTGACGCTGATGCCCAGGCGGTCCAGCACCCGCGCAGTTGCTGCATTGGTATTGGGCGACAGACCGGGCTGCACGCAGCCTTCAAGCAGCAGCACCCGCCGAGCGTGCCGTGGCACCGGGCGCAGACCGGCGGCGGGCGTGGTTGCAGGCAGCTTGTCTTGCAGGTTGCCCGGCAGCAGAGGGCGAAAGGTGTTGCCCAGCCCGATCAGCACCTTGAACAGCCCGGCGTTGGGCACAACCCGGCGCAAGCCTTCGCGCAACATTCGCTGGCTTGTCGAGCGTGGCACGAGGGCATCCACCGCAGCGCGTCCGATGTCCAGCAGGTTGTGATAATCCACAGCGGACGGGCAAGTGGTTTCGCAGTTGCGACAGCTCAGGCAGCGGTCGAGGTGCAACTGGGTTTTCTCGGTGACTTCGTGGCCTTCCAGCACCTGCTTGATCAGATAGATTCTGCCGCGTGGGCCGTCCAGTTCGTCGCCCAGTAATTGATACGTGGGACAGGTGGCGTTGCAGAAACCGCAATGCACGCAGCTACGCAGGATGCGCTCGGCTTCTGCGGCGCGGGGCAGGGTTCTGGCGTGGTCGCTCAAGGTGGTCTGCATGCTTCAAAGCTCCGCGTACAGTCGGCCGGGGTTGAAAATGCCCTGCGGGTCGAGCCGGGTCTTGAGTGCCTGGTGGTAGCGCAGCAGCGGCACGGCCAACGGCTGAAAAGGGCTGTCGACATGGTTGTGGCGGTAACAGGTCGCATGCCCGCCAACGCTGGCCGTCAGGGTTCGAATGGTTTCACTGTCGGCATCCGATTTCAGCCAGCGTTGCGCGCCGCCCCAATCGATCAGTTGCTCGCCGGGCAAACTCAGCACGCCGGTGTCGGCAGGCAGACTAATACGCCATAGCGGGCGAGGGTCCTGAAAAAATGCCAGACGCTGCTCGTTCAGTTGCTGCCAGTACCCGGTATCGATCAGCTCACCTCCCAGTCGCTGATGCGCGGCCGCCACCGAGCCTTCGCCGCCCTCAAGGCGCAGCCGCAGCACCCGACCGTCGTGGCTGGCAGCGCTGATCGGCATGGGTTGCTGAGCCCATTCAGTCAGGCGGGCGAGGGCGCGGGCGCTGTCCATCTCCAGGGCGATGCTGTTGCACAGACGGGGTTTGGGCAGCACTTTGAGTGACACTTCGGTCAATAGCCCGAGGCAGCCAAAACTGCCTGTCAGCAGCCGCGAAACGTCATACCCCGCCACATTTTTCATCACTTCGCCGCCAAAGCGCAGGTGCTTGCCAAGACCGGTGATCACCCGCGTGCCCAGCACGAAATCGCGTACCGAGCCGCTCCATGGGCGGCGCGGTCCTGACAGCCCGGCAGCGACCATGCCGCCGAGCGTCGCCATGCCGAAATCGGGCGGCTCGCACGGCAGCATCTGGCCCGCCGCGTCCAGCGCCTGCATCAGTTCGTTCAATGGCGTACCGGCGCGGGCGGTGATGACCAGTTCGGTGGGATCGTAACTGACGATGCCTCGGTGCTCGCGGGTGTCGAGTGGCTCGCCGCTGACCGGGCGCCCGAGAAACGCCTTGCTGTTGCCGCCCTGAATGCGCAGCGGTTTGCCGTCGTGCAGTGCCTGACTGACCTGTTCGAGCAGTGTCTGGCTGGCGTCCCGGTCTGCTGTGCTCATCAGAAACGCTCCAGTTCAGGGAATGGCAACTGACCGGCATGGATGTGCATGGCGCCGAATTCTGCGCAGCGCTGCAAGGTCGGAATGTTCTTGCCGGGATTGAGCAGGCCGCTGGCGTCGAACGCTGCCTTGATGGCATGAAAAAAGGTCAGTTCGTCGCTGTTGAACTGCGCGCACATCTGATTGATCTTTTCGCGCCCGACCCCGTGCTCCCCGGTGATGCTGCCGCCGACCTTGACGCACAGCTCCAGAATCCTGCCGCCCAGCGCCTCGGCACGTTCCAGTTCGCCGGGTTGATTGGCATCGAACAGGATCAGCGGGTGCATATTGCCATCGCCGGCATGAAACACATTGGCGACGCGCAGGCCGTATTGATCGGAAAGCTCGCTGATGCCGCGCAACACACCTGGCAGTTCGCGCCGCGGGATGGTTCCGTCCATGCAGTAATAGTCGGGCGAAAGACGCCCGACAGCCGGGAAAGCGTTCTTGCGTCCGGCCCAGAAACGCACGCGCTCAGCTTCGTCTCTGGCCTGTCGCACCTCGGTGGCACCCGCGCGTTCCAGCACCTCGCGGACGCGTTCGCAATCGGCGTGCACGTCGACTTCGACGCCATCGAGTTCGCACAGCAGAATGGCTTCGGCATCGACCGGATAGCCGGCGTGGATGAAGTCCTCGGCCGCGCGGATCGACAGGTTGTCCATCATCTCCAGCCCGCCGGGAATAATGCCTGCTGCGATGATGTCGGCCACCGCGCGCCCGGCTTTCTCGACCGAGTCGAAGGCGGCGAGCAGCACTTTGGCCACCTGCGGGCGAGGCAGCAGCTTGACGGTGACTTCAGTGATGATGCCGAGCATGCCTTCAGAGCCGGTAAACAATGCCAGCAAGTCAAAGCCCGGCGAATCCAGCGTGTCGCCGCCCAGTGTCATGGGCTCGCCTTCAATCGTCAGGATCTCGACCTTGAGCAGGTTGTGCACGGTCAGCCCGTATTTCAGGCAGTGCACGCCGCCGGCGTTTTCCGCGACGTTGCCGCCGATGGAACAGGCGATTTGCGAGGACGGGTCGGGCGCGTAATACAGGCTATGTGGCGCGGCGGCCTGGGAAATGGCGAGGTTGCGCACGCCGGGTTGTACGCGTGCGAGGCGGGCCGCAGGGTTGATGTCGAGGATCTGGTTGAAGCGCGCCATGACCAGCAACACGCCTTTTTCCAGCGGCAGCGCGCCGCCTGACAAACCTGTGCCCGCGCCGCGTGCCACCACGGGAATAGCGCGTTGATGGCAGCGCTTGAGCAACGTTTGCAGCTCTTCGAAATGGCGGGGCAAGACCACCAGCATCGGCGTGCTGCGATAGGCCGACAATCCGTCACATTCGTAAGGCCGCAGCTCTTCGGGGCGATGCAGGATATCCAGATCGGGCAACAGGCGCTGCAGGTCATGCAGCAGCTGGTGCTTGTCGACAGCAGGCAACACGCCATCGATGCGTTCGTCGTACAGAATATTCATCAGGCCCCCAGCATTATTTTTATCGGGTCAACCCATCCTAGCTCATTCAGCGCGTGGCCAGAGTTGACAGCCTTGCAGAGATCGCTCAATTTACGCATTACGTAATGGAGTTATGAAAAAAACAACAGTCAGCACCCATGCGTTCAGCAAGCGACTCCGTGGACCTTTTCACTTATTACCGGTCAACCTCCAGTCATCGCGTGCGTATTGCACTGGCGCTGAAAGGGCTGGATCACACCGTGATCCCGGTCAACCTGATGCGTGTTGCTGATGTTTACCTGTTGCCTCGGTTGTACGCGGCACGTCGTTACGGTGCAGGGCTGGAGGTGTAGCCGCGCATTCAGCGGGTCGAGCGCCTGGCCATGCAGCACCGGCCTTTCAGCAAGCGCATCCTGATGCACAATCGGACAAGCCGGAGTAGGCTGCCCTCATGAAGATTCTTGGTCTGCAACTGATTTTCGGTGATTTCCTCGCTCGCAGCGTGCGAGGTATTCCGTGTGCGCCGCCCGCAGGACAGTGATTGCGTCGTTTATTCACCCTCACTTTCCTGCAAGGAGCCAGTCATGGCTGATCTTTACGAAGCTGACAAGTACGAAAATCCGATGGGCCTGATGGGCTTTGAATTCATCGAATTCGCCTCACCGACCCCCAGCAGCCTTGAGCCCGTGTTCCAGATGATGGGCTTCACCAAGGTCGCGAACCACCGCTCCAAGGACGTGACCCTGTATCGCCAGGGCGCGATCAACCTGATCCTCAACAACGAGCCGCACAGCTTGGCGTCGTACTTTGCCGCCGAGCACGGGCCTTCGGTGTGTGGCATGGCGTTCCGCGTCAAGGATGCTCAAAAAGCTTACAACCGGGCGCTGGAACTGGGCGCGCAACCGCTGGAAATCGCCACAGGGCCCATGGAGTTGCGTTTGCCGGCCATCAAGGGCATTGGCGGCGCGCCGTTGTACCTGATCGATCGGTTTGGCGAAGGCACGTCGATCTATGACATCGATTTCAATTTCATCGAAGGCGTCGACCGCCATCCCGTCGGCGCAGGTCTGAAATTCATCGACCACCTGACCCACAACGTGTATCGCGGGCGCATGGCGTACTGGGCGAACTTCTACGAAAAACTGTTCAACTTTCGTGAGCTGCGTTACTTCGACATCAAGGGCGAATACACCGGCCTGACCTCCAAGGCCATGACCGCGCCGGATGGCATGATCCGCATACCGCTGAACGAAGAGTCGTCGAAAGGCGCCGGGCAGATCGAAGAATTCCTGATGCAGTTCAACGGTGAAGGCATTCAGCACGTCGCCTTCTTCACCGATGATTTGATCAAGACCTGGGACGCGCTGAAAGCCACGGGCATGCGCTTCATGACTGCGCCGCCGGATACCTATTACGAAATGCTTCAGGGGCGTCTGCCCGATCACGGCGAGCCGGAAGCCGAACTCAAATCCCGCGGTATCCTGCTGGACGGCTCGTCCGAGGGCGGCGAACGCCGGCTGTTACTGCAGATATTCTCCGCCACCCTTATGGGGCCGGTGTTCTTTGAGTTCATTCAGCGCAAAGGCGACGACGGCTTTGGCGAAGGCAACTTCAAGGCACTGTTCGAATCCATTGAACGCGACCAGATCCAGCGCGGCGTGCTGACGCCGGATTGACTGGCCCGAGAGGTTTAGCCCGGCTGTCTTTTGTTCCGCGCTCTGTCGCCTTTACCTGAAAGGAGGATGTTTATGCTTAAACGGACTGCGCTATTGCGTTTCGATCCAGCGCTTGTCTCATTGCGCGACGGCATTTCGGCAGCTCAACGGATGGGTGCCACGCTCTGGGTCGCCAACGATGAAACCACAAGCCTGGAACGGCTGACCGTTAAAAATACTGCGCCAGGCGAGGAGGTGATATGCGATGAGCACCGATCATTTTCACTCATCGAATATTTGAAGTTGCCCATACCAAAGCCGGACGCGGAGATCGATATCGAGGGGCTGGCCTATGATCAGCACACGGGTTACCTCTGGGTGACGGGCTCCCATAGCCTGAAGCGCAAGAAGGCCAAAGCCGACAATCCCGTGCAGAAGAATATCAAGCAGCTATCGACGGTGGAGGCGGATGGCAATCGTTATTTGTTAGCCCGCATCCCGGTGGTTCAGGAGGGCGACAGCTATGTACTCGCCAAGAAGGTGGAGACCGATGCGCGCACGGCCGCGCAATTGAACGGTAATGAATTCGGCAATGACTTGATCAAGGAAATTGCAAAAGACGATCAACTGAAGGATTTTCTGCGCATCCCCGGTAAAGACAATGGCTTTGATATCGAAGGGCTGGCGGTCATCGGCTCGCGCCTGTTGTTAGGGTTGCGTGGTCCGGTACTCCGCGGTTGGGCCACCCTTCTGGAGATCGAACCCGAACTGAATAAAGACTCGACTGATACGCTGGTGCTCAAGAAGATTGGCCCAGATAGACGCAGATACCGTAAACACTTCTTCGAGCTGAATGGCCTGGGTGTGCGTGACCTGTGCACCACTGGCGACGACTTGCTGATTCTGGCGGGGCCGACCATGGAGCTGGACGGTCCGGTGAAAGTCTTTCGCTGGCGCGGTGGCTTTGCCGGCGAAGAGAGCGTGATCTTCTCGGATCAACTGGAGCTCGTGATGGAGGTGCCTTTCGGGCAAGGCGTCGATCATGCCGAGGGCATGTGCCTGTTCGGCACGGATGAACAGGCCGGTGATGAGCTGCTGATTGTCTACGATGCTGCCGCGCCGAGTCGCAAGCGTGGTGACACGGATGTAGAAGCGGACGTGTTTACGCCAGATCAGCGCTAACCCGTTGCAATCGAAGAGCGCCGTCCTCGCATTCAGCTCGTTTTCTGATAACCAGCGGGACGGCTACCCCCCATACGCTCACTGATCGCCACCGCTGTCTCCAAAAGACGCCTGGCCGCCAGGGTCTGCGCCTCATCAGTCAGCACTGACCCCGGCCCCACCACTGTAATCACGCCGACCAATTTGTTGCCCACGGCAAACAATGGAGACGACGCCGCGTTGATACCCGGCATCAGCATGCCCTGAATCTGGTGGACGCCAGTACTGCGGATCTGCTCGATGTGGCGTTCGATTTCGCGTAACTGACCGGCACCCAGATGCGGCGTTTCCTGCTTGCGCAGCAGCGCAGTTTCACCCTCGGCCAGAAAGCTGTCGAATACCAGCCCGGTCGACGAACTGAGCAACGGCAGCACCGAGCCGATTTGCGTCACCAGCGTCACTGCACCGGTCGAGGGCTCGACATAGACCACGGTCGGGCCTTTGTTGCCCCACACCGCCAGAAAACAGGTCTGGTTCAGTTCGTCGCGCAGATTGGCCAGCCAGGAGGCCGACACTTTCAGCACATCCAGCTTGCCCAGCGACGCCAGAACTCCCCGCAACGGCATCCGCTCGGGCTGTACGCCGAGCAATTCTCGGGCACCGCGTTTACCGTCGCGCGCAGCGAAGCCCGGCGCACCTGGCTGTACCGTATCAAACCTTCGGCGACGCATCCGCGCTATCAGCGCATGGACCGGCAAATCGTCGGCCATGCCCAGGGCCCGATCAATCCCAACCGCCTGCGCTGGAACGCTTTCGATATCCCGGCCGAGCCCACCGACTTCATTGATGGTCTGATTTGCCTGGCCAGCAGCTCGGCGGCCGATCAGGCCGAAGGCGTCAGCGTGTATGTCTATGCAGCCAACACCTCGATGCAACGAGCCTTTTTCAATGCCGATGGCGAGTGGCTGATCGTGCCGCAACAAGGGCGGCTGAGAATCGTCACCGAGCTGGGCGTGCTGGACATCGAGCCGCTGGAAATAGCCGTGTTGCCGCGCGGCCTGAAATTCAGCGTGCAACTGCTCGACGACAGCGCACGGGGTTACCTCTGCGAGAACCACGGTTGTGCCTTGCGCCTGCCGGAACTGGGGCCGATCGGCAGTAATGGTCTGGCCAACCCGCGTGATTTCTTGAGCCCGGTGGCCTGCTTCGAAGAGCTCGACGAGCCGCTGCCCCTGGTGCAGAAATTCCTCGGCGAACTGTGGGTGACGCAACTGGAGCATTCACCCTTCGACGTGGTGGGCTGGCACGGCAACAACGTGCCTTACAAGTATGATCTGCGGCGTTTCAATACCCTCGGCACGGTCAGCTACGATCACCCGGACCCATCGATTTTCACCGTGCTGACCTCGCCAGGCGTTGTTCACGGGCAGGCCAACATCGATTTTGTGATCTTCCCGCCGCGCTGGATGGTGGCCGAGAACACCTTCCGCCCGCCGTGGTTTCATCGCAACCTGATGAACGAGTTCATGGGCCTGATCGATGGCGCCTACGACGCCAAGGCCGAAGGCTTCATGCCCGGCGGCTCGTCGTTGCACAACTGCATGAGCGCCCATGGGCCGGACAATGTCACGGCCGAAAAAGCCATCGCGGCCGACCTGAAACCGCACAAGATCGAAAATACCATGGCCTTCATGTTCGAAACCGGCAAAGTGCTGCGCCCCAGCCGCCACGCGCTGGACTGCCCGCAATTGCAGACTGATTACGATGCCTGCTGGAACGGCATGGCCAGGACGTTCAATAAGGAATCGCTTTGATGAGCAGCTCTTCGAATCGACGCAGCTGGGTAGCGTCAGCCAACGGTCATGGCGATTTTCCATTGCAGAATCTGCCGTTGGGCGTGTTCAGTCACAATGGCGCAGAGCCGCGTGGCGGTGTGGCGATTGGCGATCTGATTCTCGACCTGCATGCCGCGGTAAATGGTGGTTTTTTTCAGGGGGCCGCCGCTGAAGCTGCCGAGGTCGCGAGCCGTGATCAACTCAACGATTTCTTTGAACTGGGCGCTGCTGCGCGCAGGGCGCTGCGCTCGGCACTGCTGCAATTGCTGGATGAAGACAGCCCGCAGCGCACAGACCTGCAAGCGGCAACGAATGTGCTGCTGCCGATGCGCGAGTGCGCCATGCACCTGCCGGCGCGGGTTGGCGACTACACCGATTTCTATGTCGGCATTCACCACGCGCTGAACGTCGGCAAACTGTTTCGTCCGGACAACCCGCTGTTGCCCAACTACAAGTACGTGCCTATCGGGTATCACGGCCGGGCGTCCACCCTGTGCCCGTCCGGCACATCGATCAAACGGCCTGATGGGCAGACTCTGCCGCCCGGTCAGCAGATTCCTGAATTCGGTCCGTGTAAACGGCTGGATTACGAACTGGAGCTGGGCGTGTGGATCGGCACCGGCAATGCGCAGGGCGAGGCCATTGGCATCGATCACGCAGCCGAGCATATCGCCGGATTCTGCCTGCTCAACGATTGGTCGGCGCGCGACATCCAGGCCTGGGAATACCAGCCGTTGGGGCCGTTTCTGTCCAAGAGTTTTGCGACCACGCTTTCGCCCTGGGTGGTGACTGCCGAAGCCCTCGAACCGTTTCGCAGCCCCCAGCCGCCGAGACCCGAAGGCGATCCGCAGCCGCTGGCATACCTGCTCGATCAGAACGATCAGTTACAGGGCGCGCTGGATATCGAACTGGAAGTCCTGCTGCGCACCGAACGCATGAGCGCGCTGGGGATGGCGCCGTATCGACTGGGGCTGAGCAACTCGCTGAACATGTACTGGACCGTTGCGCAGATGGTTGCGCACCACAGCGTCAACGGCTGCAAACTGCAACCGGGCGACCTGCTCGGCACGGGCACCTTGTCCGGCTCGCAACCGGGTCAGTTTGGCAGCCTGCTGGAGATGACCGAAGGCGGCAAACACATGATCACCCTGCCGGGTGGCGAGCAGCGCACGTTTCTGCAGAATGGCGACGAGGTGATCCTGCGTGCGCGCTGCCATCGGCAAGGGCAGGTGTCGATAGGCTTCGGCGAGTGCCGGGGCACCGTGTTGGGTTGAACCAGCGTTCGTGGCGTATCAGCGGGTTATTTCATACCAGCCGAGGAACATGTTCAGCGCCGATTCGACGACATTGTCCTGCTCTGCGGGGGGCAGCAATGGCGCGTTGAACGTGACCTGCGGCCAGAATGCGAAGGACTTGAGCAGGGCGTGCATCTGCGTGGCGGCGAAGCCCGGTTCGACGGGCCTCAGACGACCGTCCTTCTGCGCAGCGCGAATCCAGGCGCTGAAGGTTTCTTCGCGCTCATTGATGCGGGCCATCCACACCTGCGCCCGCTCGGGCGAATGAATGGTGGCGCCGACCACGACCCGTGCCAGATCAATGAAACTGCTGTTGGTGAGGTTGCGCATCTTGCCCCATAACAAGTCTCGCAATTGCTCGCGCAGGCCGGTTTCTGCGCGATAAATCACTTCCGATTGCGGCGGGGCGCAGTTCCACAGACGCTGCAGCATTTCCGCAAACAGCTCTTCCTTGCTGGGAAAATGGTTGTAGACCGTCCGTTTGGAAACCTCAGCCCGCGCCGCGATGCGATCCATGCTGGTAATCTCGAAGCCACGGTCACCAAACTCGGCAATGGCTGCCAGAACAATGGCTTCGCGTTTCTGATCGGTAAGGCGCATGGGTGCGGTCATAGGTTCGCTTCAAACGTGCGTTTAGAGAAATTTACACTCAGCAGTTTACTTGTCGCCAAGGATCATGCAAGCTTAAAACTACACCGTGTAGTGTAAAACACTGTTACATATTTTCATCGGACATCCCGCAACGGGATTCACGTACAAAGTATGCACGGCTGGAGCCTCAACCTGTCCCCAGGAGTCAGCAAATCATGGCCTCGACCCATCAGAAAAAGGATGTCTCTTCACTGCCTGTCCTGTCTCGGCACGGCGCTACCGCAATCATGCGCCTGTGAAGCCGCTGGGGTTTTTCCGCACGCTCGGTATTTTCTGGGACCAGACGTTCAACAAACCCAAGGATACGCGCCCGGCAGGCGAGATTCCGGTGCAACCGCTGTCGCGCCAGCAATTGCTCGCGGCACCGAACAACACGGTGTATCGCCTCGGCCACTCGACAGTGCTGCTCAAACTGCGGGGCCGCTTCTGGATCACCGACCCGGTGTTCGCCGAGCGCGCGTCGCCTGTGCAGTGGGCGGGGCCGCAGCGCTTTCACCAGCCGCCGATCAGCCTGCAAGACCTGCCGCCGATCACCGGGGTGATTCTTTCGCACAATCATTACGATCACCTCGACCGCACGGCGATCAAGGCGCTGACCGACAAGACCGAGCACTTCCTGGCACCGCTGGGCGTGGGCGACACGCTGATCGAGTGGGGCGTGCCCGCGCACAAGGTCCGGCAACTCGACTGGTGGCAGTCCACCGAGATTGAAGGCATCGAGTTTGTCGCCACGCCTTCGCAGCATTTCTCCGGGCGTACATTGCTCGACAGCAACCGCACACTGTGGGCGTCGTGGGTATTGATCGACGGTGATCAACGCATCTTTTTCAGTGGCGACACCGGCTATTTCAACGGTTTCAAGACCATTGGCGAGCAGTACGGGCCGTTCGATCTGACCCTCATGGAAACCGGTGCCTATAACGTGCAATGGCCTCAAGTGCACATGCAGCCTGAAGAAACCCTGCAGGCGCACCTGGATTTGCGCGGTCGCTGGTTGTTGCCGATTCACAATGGCACGTTCGACCTGGCGATGCATGCCTGGCACGAGCCGTTCGACCGGATTCTGGCACTGGCCTGGGAGCAGAACGTATCGATCACCACGCCGATGATGGGCCAGCCGTTCTATGTGCAGTTTCCGTGTCGCGGCATGACTTGGTGGCTGGGTGTCGATGAGGTCGTCGAGCCCGACGCAGGACGCGTCGACACGGCCAGGTCTTGCAGTTGCCGTCGGCAAAATGCCTGAAGACACTGTCGAAAGGCTGGACCGGTTTCGCGAAAGGGCAGTCTGATTGCCTTTTGATGCTATCTTGCTCGTGCAGACCTGATCCTCCGATCGCAGCGCCAGCGAGATGCCTCATGCTTAACAGTAATGCCTTGCGAAAGCTGGACATGCAGGACCTGATGGTCTTTGTTTCGGTGTATGAGCAGCGCAATCTGACCCTGGTCGCCGAGGCGTTGCAGGTCAGCCAGTCGACGGTCAGTTACTGCCTGAAGAAGCTGCGCGCCAACTTCGAAGATGACCTGTTCATCAGCACCCGCAACGGCATGCGCCCGACCCGCAAGGCACTGGCCATGCTCGATCACGTGCGGCAGATCCTGCGCACCGTCAATCTGTGTCATGACGGCCTGAAGCTGTTCGACCCGACCCGTCGGCAGACCACCTTCAACGTCTGCGCACCCGAGTATTTCGAGCTGCTGGTGTTACCGCACCTGATGCGCGATTTCGTGGCGGCGGGCTTCTCGGTTACGGTCAACGCGCAGACGCTGGACAGACAACTGCCGATCGAGCAGCTTAATGACGGTCGCGTCGATCTTGTCCTGTGCCTCGGTCCAGGCTTCCACCAAGTGCCCGAAAGTCTGCTGTCGCTCGTACTGTTGGAAGATGACCTGGTGGGTGTCATGGACACACGGTTCGCGCCGCAGAGTGCGCTGCTCGACACGGCAACCTTCGTCGAACGACGCCATGTGTACCCCAGACCGTGGATTTCCGACAGCAACATGGTCGAAGGCTGGTTGCAGCGGCAGGGGCTGGAGCGCGAAATCGTCGCCCGCGCCAACAGTTACCATGAGGCGCTGCAATTGCTGGAAGGCACGGATTTTATCCTGGTATTGCCACGGCGCATCCAGACCTTACTGGGTAACGAACCATGGGTTTCGGTTTTCGAACTGCCGCCTGACCTGACCGGTTTCAGTCTGGACATGGTCTGGAGTGCCCAGGCTGATCAGGAGGAGGCCAACGGCTGGTTACGCGAGCAAATCGTGAAAGTCTGTGCCGAACGCGGATTGCTTTGAGCAATTGTGTGAGCAGACGGGCGACGCTTCGCTTGTCCGCGAATTGCCTGAATGTACTGAGGAACAGGGGGCAGTCCACTTTGTGGGAGCGGACTTGTCCGCGAACTGCCGGGAACCGACAGCAAAATCATCCACCTCGGTGTATCAGACACAGCCGAGGTGGTCTGCCTTGGGGCCGCTTCGCAGCCCATCGCAGCCGTCGTAACCTCCTGAATCTCCCACGCCCTCCGGGCAGAAGCCCGTTCTTTGAACGCTTCAGAACTTATGCATAGCAACCAGCGTTCAACGACCAGATTTGTCTTTCTGCGGATCAGGTGAGGTCGCAGGCCGCGCCTGTTCACCTTGTTGATTGAGTTCTTTGTTTTTCTCGCCCACTTTGCCAGCGTTTTCCGGCTTGTGGTCGAGGTCTTCGCGTGTGGATTCATCTTTCATGACTGTTCTCCAGAAGGTTGGGCTATCTGGATATTGGGCTGTGGGCGCTCAGCATGATTCGATTTATATGACGCGCGGTCCGGTGTGGTCACTCCAGGCACCGAACCGCGCAAAAACGCCTCAGCCCAGCAGGGTCAACACGTCTTTGGCTGCCTGTGCAGAGCTGGCCGGGTTCTGTCCGGTGACCAGCTTGCCATCGGTCAGCACGTGAACGCTCCAGTCGTCACCTTTGGAGTAGTCACCACCCAGTTCCTTGAGGACATCTTCGACCAGAAACGGTACGACCTCGGTCAGGCCAACTGCTTCTTCTTCGGTGTTGGTAAAGCCGGTAACGCGACGGCCCTTGACCAGCGGTTCGCCATTTTGCGCTTTGACTTTACGCAGAACGCCGGGTGCGTGGCACACCAGACCATGCGGCTTGTCAGCCTTGGCGAATGCTTCGATCAGCGCAATGGAGTGCGGGTCTTCAGCCAGGTCCCACAGCGGGCCGTGACCGCCCGGATAGAACACTGCGTCGAAATCGGCGGCGTTGACCTCAGAGAGAAGCTCCGTATTGGCCAGCACTTTCTGAGCATCAGCATCTTTGGCGAAACGCTCGGTTTCAGCGGTCTGAGCATCAGGCTCGTCGCTTTTCGGGTCCAGCGGCGGTTGGCCGCCTTTGGGCGAAACCAGCGTGACCTCTGCGTTCGCGTCCTTGAACACGTAGTACGGTGCGGCAAACTCTTCGAGCCAGAAACCGGTTTTCTTGCCGGTGTCGCCCAGTTGGTCATGGGACGTCAAAACCATCAGGATTTTCATATTCATGCTCGTTTTTGAAGGGTTGAGAGGGTGTAGACAAGCGAAAATCTCAAGTGTTGTGAGAATTTTTCACTGCCTGAACGAACAAGGCCGGATATCGACGCAGCGGTTCGCGTCAAAATCCGGCCTTGTTTTGATGAGCAGCGCTGAGCAGCTTCAGGCGCCGATCATTGTTCCTTGGTCAGGTCCACCAGCGGCTCTTTGCGGACTTCGGTTTTGCGCCCGTCCTGGATCGTCTTGATCTGTCCAAGTGCCTTCTCGACTGCACCTTTGTCAGCCAGCAAGCTGTAGCTGATCTGGAACTGGCGTTGCTCCTTGGGTGCAATGGTCGGCACCAGATTCAACGGGCGCTGGAAGCGGCGGTTATAGGAAAAACTGGTGCCGGGTTCCAGCCCGGTCACGTAGCCTTGACCTTCGGTGTCGGTGTTTTTCCACAGCGAGAACACCGGCAATTGTTTGGTGTTGAAACCCACGGCTACGCCCAGGCTGCCTGCCTTGTTGTGCAGCACCGTCAGCGTGTCACCCTTGGCATCGCCATAGGGCACGACGTTGTAGACCGTTTCGTCATAGTCCGGCGTCGGTGCGCGATAGGTCTGCCAGTCACCCAGATCACCCTTGGCCTTCTCGTTGAACGGCGATACCTGCTTGACCGGTGCCTCGAAGCGCGCGCCTTGTTCCAGGAACGGCGTGCTGAAATTGCTGTGGTACAGCGCCTGATATTCCTTCGGATAGTCGCCGTTGTTGGTCAGCGTGTCGTTGAGCGAGAAACTCGTGCTGCCCGGTTCGGTGACCAGCTCGGTCTGTACCGAGAAATCGACTTTCTTGAACGCCTGCTCTTTCAGCTCACCCTTGAGGCGAATCGCGTAAGGCAGTTTCTCGTCAATCTGCAACGTCACCTTGCTGGCCGGAATATTGGCCGCGCGACCGTGCAGGGTCAGCAACTCGCCGTTATCCATGCCCGGATGGCCGACCCATTCATAGCCGCAGCGGGTCACCAGTTCATTGAAACCCTCCAGCCAGCCCAACCCGCCACGCCCGTTGAGCTCGATGAAGGCCGGATTGACCACATCCTTGACCGGCGAATCCCACCCCATGCGCACATCGCCAACCGACGCCTGCAACACATTCATGCCACGCGTCGGCACCACCGACAGCTTCATCGTACCGTTGTCGATATCGATGATGCTCACACCTTCCTGCCGCCCGCCGTGCAACGTACGCATCGTGATGGTGAACGGCTTGTCAGTCTTGACACCCAATTGCTGACTGGTGATCTGCTGATTCTGCGCAGCCTTGTCCGTGTCGAGCAGCACATAATCCCAGGCAAAAACACTGGAAGCGGCAGTCAACGCACCGAGGCCTACGAGCAGGGGAAGGGATTTCATGGCGGTGGTCCTTCTGAAATTATTGGAATTATGATTTTTGCGGAACTCGTTCGTCGAACAGTTAAACGATTCAGCAATCGATTGAGTCTAGCCAAAATGGTAGCGGCTGTGGAGTGGTATTTCAGAGTATGTGCCGGTATGCATCTACAGAAATGCTTTTGATGTGCTTTTCAACCACGATGGCACTGACGACCCTCGGATCAGCTTCAGGGCGAAGGAACCCGACGAAGTCGGGCCGGAAACGGAGCCAAGGGGTTTGCCTACTTTGGCCCCATCAAAGTAGGTCGCCGAGGGGCGAAAAGGTGCTTTGAGTCGTAAACATATCTAACTGACCTCGCAGAACCGCCGTGTGACGCAGAGCGTCACGAAAGGCATGCCGACGCGGAGCATCGGCACGATAGTCAGTTCTTCGAATCACTTCAGAGCCGCGGCACGACAGTCATAACTCGTGCCACAGAGTTCACTCTCCCGCCTCACCCAGCAACCGCTCAATCTGCGCATGCTCCCAGGCACTCAGCAAACTGACCGGATCAGTGCGCAGCCAGCTTTCGAACGAACCCTCCCGACCCTCCGGACAACGACAATAGCGACAGCGGCTCGGGCTGCTATGCGTCACCTCCAGCGTCAACAGCCAGCCGTCGATATCGACCTTCAGCAACCCATCCTCCGAAGAAAGGCCGACAAGCCGCAACGACCGCGTACCCATCGCGGCATCTCGCAGTTGCTGGTACACCTCACGCGTGGTCAACGCTCTCATCGGCTTCACCCAATCTCATTAGCCCAGAGTAAAGCACGATTTCGGATCATGCCGAATAACACTGATGAAACAGTTAACCTAAGCAAACTTCTTTCAAAGCATCGGCGACCCTGCACCAAACAGGCTGACGATCTCGGGCCGGGTCTGATTGATGGCGCCTAACTGACGAATCAACTCGGCCTGCCGACTGCCACGCACCCCGGCAGTGGTCATGATCGCGTCGCGGACATACGTGTAAACACCGCTGACACCGAACGGCGTCACATGACGCACATGCCCACTGAGGCCCTTGGTGATCGTCTTGAAGTGCTCGCTGGCGTAAAAGGTTCTGCGCGTCCAGGCCGATTCAAAGACCAGCTCCATCATCACAATGTGCAGACGGGACGCTTCGATTTGGTGGTTCACATCCGGCGCAGGCGGTGCTGGCTGCGCATTGTCGTAGGGCTGCGCAAGGTGCAGGCGCAGCTTGATAACGGCATCGGACGCGGCCATGTCGCGAGCGAGCTTTGCCACGGCTTCGCGTGCGGTCGGCAGGTTATCGCTGGCGAGGTGGAAGTGCAGGTGCATCTTGTCCTGCACGGCCGCATCATTGGGAATCGGATCGGGCAGGCGATCTACCAGCGTATTCGAACCATCGAGGACGTCGTAGGCGATGGTTTCTTCGAACATGTTCTGCTCGTCTGAAAACAGCAGCGAACTGGCCTCCTTGAACTGCTTCTGGTCTGCGGCAGACAGAAAACCGATTTCCACGCCGCCATCCAGCACGTAACCCGGCAGCGGCTCGACGCCCTCGATGACCGGCCACTGATGAGCGTCCTTCTCACGCGTCAGGTGATGCTGGACATACCAGCCCAGGCCCGGAAGCCGCGCGCACAACGGGCCGTGGACGTCGCGCCAGTACGTGGCGAACAGCTCGTGCGGCACGCCATTTCTGCGCAGTACCGTGGTGTAAGAATTGATGACGATGTTCTGGTCACGGTCGCCGTGATTGTCTGCAAGTGCTGAGGTATGCATGAATACTCTCTGTCCGGAAGGTGTCTATCTCAGGCGCCCTGGCCTTGAAGTTAGTTCAAGGAGATTGACCCACCGGCACAGGCGCCTGCTGCAATGCATGGCGAGACGAACAAATTGCCCCGCCAGGCACCTGCCAGGGTATGCACCGATACGATTGACCACATCACCGCCAGCAGCGCGACCAGCCCCATGCCGAAGAGGTCGAAAAAGCCCAGTTGCAAGGTCGCGCCAAGCTTTAGGGTTGCCAGCGCATATACGCCCAGCGGAAAGGTGAACGCCCACCAGCCCAGATTGAATTTCAGACCCTGCCTGAAATAACGCGCCGTGATCAGCACCGCCAGCGCCATCCACCACAGACCCAGGCCCCAGAACAGCGTGCCGACCATCACACCGATGCCTGCGGCCACCGTGCCGACCGACGCCAGCCCATGCGCGGCAAAGATCGCCGGGGCTTCGCTGCCCATGACCAGCATGCCCAGCGCGCCGGTGCCGATCGGCCCGAGTGCCAGCCAGCTCGACGCCGCCATGCTCTCGTGGGGCAGTTTGTGCAGCGCCAGACGCAACAGCAGGATGACCAGAATGCTCAACGCGACGGGCACCGAATAGGCCCACAGCACATAACTGGTGATCAGCACGGTGAACTGCGAATCCGCGTCGGCCAGATGCGCTGTCAGCGATCCCCCGCAAGCGGCGGCGACTTCCGCTGCGACCACGGGCAACAGCCACACAGCGGTCATCTTCTCGATGCTGTGTTCCTGGCGGGTGAACATCATGAACGGGATCAACACCCCACAGGCCATGGCCATCGCCACATCCAGCCACCACAAGGCCTCGGCAAGCGGCACGATTGCATTGCCCCAGCGCGCGGGTCCGTACACCAGCAGACCGCTGATAAGGGTCGCCAGCCCCATGGGAATGGTGCCGAAGAACATCGAGACCGTGGAATGGCCAAAGACCTGCCGGGCTTCGTCAAAGAACATCAGCCAGCGGCTGGCGTACATCACGCTGAACAGGACGAACAGGCCGATATTCAAAAACCACAACGCTTCACCTGCTGCACGCAACACGGCCAGATTCCCCGGCAGTTGCGCCAGAGCCAGCGACAGGATGCCGGTGCCCATGGTGACGGCAAACCAGTTGGGAGTGAATTGGCGGATAGCTTCGCGCGGGCTTGCCAGCTCGGCGAAGGGCGCATTGCGGGTGATGGCAGTGACAAAACTGCTCATGAAGTTCTCCTGCGGGCGGCGGTGGAAGCTGTGCGCAGTTTAAGGATCGACAATGAATTCTCTAAACGGGTAATCTCGGTCGTCGTTACCTGATTTTCAGGTTATTTGCTTTCAGCTAGATAAAGTGGAGTTCGGTCTTGAGGCTTAACCTGCGTCAGTTGCAGATTTTTTGCGCGATCACCCGCTTCGGCAGCACCACCCGCGCGGGCAATGCGCTGGCGCTGTCTCAATCGGCAACCAGTGCGGCGCTGAACGAGCTGGAAAGCGCGTTGGGCATCCGCCTGTTCGACCGGGTGGGCAAGCGCCTGCTGCTCAATGACAGTGGCCAGATGTTATTGCCCCGCGCCATGCAGATGCTGGAGAACGCCCAGCAGATCGAAGACAGCTTTTTGTTGCCCGACGCCGCCTTGAATGCGCGCTTGCGCATTGGCAGTAGCAGCACCATCGGCAATTACGACTTGCCGGCGATTGTCGGTGCACTGCGTGCCTCGGCACCGTTGCTGCGGGTGGACGTGGACATCGGCAACAGCGCGCTGATCGCTCACAAGGTCGCCCGGTTCGAGATCGACATGGGGCTGATCGAAGCACCATGCCATCTTCCGGAACTGATCGCCGAGCCGTGGCGGGTCGATGAGATGCTGATTGTGGCGGGCAGCAGCCATCCGCTGGCCCGTCAGAAACAGGTGTCGCTGGGCGAGTTGCAGAGCGCCGAATGGCTACTGCGCGAGCCTGGGTCGGGCACTCGCGAGGAGGTCGAGCACTTGCTGCTCAGGCACTTGCATGACCTGAAAGATATGCGTCAGATCGGCAGTTCCGAAGCGATAAAACGCACCCTGGCGCAGGGCATCGGCATCAGTTGCCTGTCCCGTCGGGTGGTGGCTGACCTGCTGGCGAGCGGGCAGCTGCAGACGCTTGCCAGCCCGTTGCCGCCGCTGAACCGACGCTTTTTCATGATCCGGCATCGCGACAAGTTCATTTCCCCAAGCCTGGAGAGGTTCCGGGAAGCCTGTCGCCAGGCCGCCGATCAGACGACCACGTTGCGCCACGGCTTGAGCCACAGCGCCAGCCCGACCAGCAGCGCTGCGCCGTAAGCGCAGCTCAGCCCCAGTTGCAGCCAGGTATTTTGCAGCGGATGCAGCAGCAGGGCGGCGATCACCATCAACAGGCTGGCCAGCAGCCAGTGACTGCGCCACGGCAAGGCGCGCAACAATGCCTGACGACGCATCAACAGCAGACCGGTCACCAGCGCGCCGCCCAGCGCTGCAATGGCAATGCCGGTCAGACCGAACACAAAAGGCAAGGTGCCGAGCAATACCGCATTGCACAGGCTGCCGATCAGCTCGCAATTGAGCGGCAGGCGCGTGTCACCGGCGGCGTAGGCATAGCGCGCCAGCAGCGCGTTCCACGCGCCGAACATCAGCGGCACGGCGAACCAGGCCAGCAGTCCCGGCAACGGGCCGCCATGGGTCTGGCCGGGCAGCAGCAGAGTGACCAGTGCGCCCGCCGCGCCGATCAGACCGGCGACGGCCGGCAAGGTCAGCAAGGTAGCGCTGCCCAACCCGCGTCTCAGCAGCGACAGGCGCTGGTCGCCTGCGCTGCCGCTCATTAGCCCGAGCAGCACCTGGTTCAGGCTCATCAGGGCGATCAGTGGCAGGTTGATCAGCTTGCGCGCCAGATTGACCCAGGTCACCGCGCCTTCACCGAGCAGCGAGGCGATCATGCGCTCCAGCAAGGCCAGGCCCTGACTGGCCAGATTGCTGCTTAACAAAGGCCCGATGCGCTGCAACAGTTCGCGCACTGCACCGGCTTCCGACTGCCATTGCCATGGACGCCAGCCCGAACGGTACACAGCGGGCAACAACATGCCCGGCATCAACGCGCTGCCCAGCACACAGGCGCTGGCCAGGCCGGTGGAGGTGGACGCGTGGCCGAATACAGCGAGGTAGATCACCGGCGGCAGGTTGAACAGCAAAGAGCCAAGCCCGGCCAGCACAAACCGTGAACGGGCCTGAAGTGGCACGCAGAACAGCGCATGCAGCAGGAAACCCGGCGCGCTCCAGGCCAGCCAGCGCAAACCGCTGGCCGACTGCGCATAGCCATCGGCGTCGAGCCCCGGGCCGATCAGGCGCACCAGTCCGTCTGCGCCGATTGCCAGTAACAGACTTAACGCCACCCCGACCAGCATCAGGCGCGGGGCCATGCCGCCCAGCCAGCGTTGTTGCCGGTCCGCAGAGCGCTGCTGATAAAGCGGTAAGGCGGCAGCGCTGAGCAGGCCCGCCGCCAGCGACATGCGCAGCGCTTCAGGCAAAAACATCGAGACCAGAAAGGCATCGCTCTGGCTGCCCGCACCCCAGGCCGCTACCAGCAGCCATTCACGGGCAAATCCGGCGGCCAGGCCGGTGAGGGTGGCCAGCGTCAGCCAAAGTGTCGAACCGAGCATCGCGCGCGCCGCTGATCAGTGAAACAAGGTGAACAGGCCTTTGCCGCCCACCTTGTAATTGAGGTTACGCGCACGTTCGCCTTTGACCTCGGCGTTCGGGCCGCTGACGATGACGTAAGGCGCGACGGGTTTGGACACCACGCTGTTGCCGCCGACCACCGCGCCTTCACCGATGTCGGCGCCGAACGAGAGCAGTGCGCGGCTGCAGATCCACGCGTAGTCGCCGATGAACACCGGCCCGCCCACGGCCCAGAACTCGGGCTCGTTGAGGTCGTGGCCGCCAGCGATGATCAGCACGTGCGAGGCGATGGTGACGTGATCGCCGATCACCAGCCCGCCGCGGGCATCGAGCTGGCAGTGCCAGCCCACGGTGGTGTCATTGCCGATGCGCAGGCTGTCGACACCCAGCACTTCGGTGTTGCGCCAGACGGTCGAACCCTTGCCGATCTTCGCCCCGCCCATGCGCAGCCACAGCAGGCGCAGGGTGTGGCTCGGAATCTTGCAGATCAGGATGTTGTAGGTCTGTTCCCAGACGCGCAGCATGCGGTCGCGCAGGGTTGGCCAGTTGATCCCGTACAAGGGAATCAGCGCGCCAAGGGTTTCGCTGGCCAGCAGTTTGTAGAAGCGCCGCGCCAGCGGGTGTTCGATTCGGGGCTCGATATTCAGGTAGCAGATGAACGACAGTGTGCGCTCTTTGATACGTGTCTCGAAACACACTTCGTTGTCCAGCATCCACTGGTAGGCCGCTTCCAGCTCTTCGAGCGGCACAGCCATCTTGCGTGCGTAGTCAGGCAGCGCCTCTCTGAGGTTGTGTGAGTGCAGCATGCGGTGTTTCATACGGAGGCTTCCAGCTTGGGTGAGGCAACAGGGTGGCTTTCAGGTGCAACGGCGCTTTTTGCGTTCAGGGTGCGCATGCGTCTGGTTTCGTGCAGGCTGATGCCGATGAACAGCCAGAACAATGCGGCCAGCACGCTGGTAAAACTGAAATAGTGGTCGAACAGGCCACTGAACAGCGCGGCCAGCACGCCGATCATGCAGCCCAGGGCGATGGCGTTGTCGCGGGTCAGGACGATCCGTCCGCTGAACGGGCGCACCTCTTTCCACCAACTGACCGTCACGGCGATGAACAACAGCATGCCGGGCAGGCCGATTTTGTAGATGAAGTTCAACCACAGGTTGGAGATACCGAACTGCGTGTAGCCGATAACCGGCGGATCGGTCTTGAAGCCGATGCCGAACGGGAAGGTGGCCATGGCGTCCGGAAAGTGGCTGTACTCCAGAAAGCGAATCGCGGTGCTGACGTCGTCATCGGTGAACAGCCCCATCAGCCGCTCTTGCAGCGGTGGGTAGAACATCAACAGCAAGACCCCGGCGACGTTGCCGCCCGTCAGCAAGCGTCCGAGGTGTGGAATGCGGCGGTGCGCCATCCATAACATCAAGGCCAGCAGACTCACCAGTGCCCCGCGTGAACCGGTCAACAACAGCCCGATGGCGCCCAGCATCGCCACCGCCAGGCCCAGCTTGCGCGCCGAGCCGCTGCGGGTTATGCCGAAGCAGAACGCCAGCGGCAGCAGCATCGCGAGCGCACCGCCCGCCACGTTGGGGTGCATCCACGGCGAGCCCATGCGGCTGGAAAACGATTGCAGGCTTTGGGTGAGGGTGTCCGCGCCGCTGTAGCCCAAGCTGCCGAGGATCGGGATGATGGCGGTCGCCGTGCCTTTGGCCACATAGAGCGAAATCGACAGCAGCAGCATCAGCAGGGTCCCGCCGAGCAGCGCCATGACCGCGTTTTCAAGGTTTTTGCTGTCGGTCAGCAAGCGCGGGACCAGAAACAGGATCGACAGGTTGAACAGCCAGCGCACCCAGTTGATCGGTCCGTTGCCCTCGGCAACCACCGTCAATTGGCCAACCAGAAACGGGAAGGCACTGAACAGCATCAGCGCCACCAGCAGCTTCTCGGTGCGCAGCATGCTCGGCACGCGGGCCTGTTCCTGAAACATGGCCTGCAACAGGTAGCTGCCCCAGGTCAGCATGATCAGCGCTTCGGACACCGTGGTGCGAATGCCGATCTGCACCGTGGAGTAGGGCAGAAATGTCCCGATCAGGCAAAACAGCAAGAGGCCCAACACCGGGCGACGAATCACCGTGGCGGCCGCCGCAAGGCCGATCGCGGCCAGCAGCACGAAAGGCGCTGGCAGCAGCCAGACCATCACGCCGAACATCAGGCTGAACAGTAATCCCACAGGCAAGGCCAACGGCATCAGCGTAATTCCTCCAGCGCGGCGCGCACGCGTGTGCAGAAGGCATCCAGGTGATAACGTTCGGTCCAGTCGCGAGCCACGGCGGGGTCCTCTTCAGGTGCCTGCGCCAGGGTACCCATCAGGCGAATCAGGTTGCCGCTGTCGGTGGGTGAAAAACGCGGACTGTCGGGTGGGGCGACCTCATCCAGCGACGAACCGCTGGCGACGGCGACCGGCGTACCCACATTGAGCGCCTCGATCACCGGCAGGCCGAAGCCTTCGCACCACGACGGCTGCCAGAGCCGCTCGGCATTGCGATAGACCGCATGCAGCTCAGCGTCGCTCAGGCCGGTCAGCACGTGCAGCCCCGGCAACTGACGCTGGGCTTCGGTCAGCGGTTCATCGCCACCGACCAGCACCAGCTCGGGCGTGTCGACGAACTGCATGCGTGCGGTCTGCCAGGCCTCGACGAACCATTTGATGTTCTTGCGCGGCTCGCGCGTGCCCACGCCCAGCCAGTAGCGCACAGGCAGACGCAGCTGACTGATGTCGGCCGGTTCGCCGTTGAAGTTTTCCACCAGCAGCGGCACAACGCGCAGCTTGTCCTTGATCTGTGGGAACAGACGCACGGCCTCGTCTGCGGTGAACTGCGACGGGGTCCAGATCTGGTCAGCGACTTTCAGCGACCAGGCAATCGACAGGTAATCGGTCAGCCGATAGATGCGCGCTTTCAGGCGTGAGCCGTGATTGTTCTGCTGAGTGAGCTGAAACAGGTCGTGCAGTTGCAACACGTAGCGCATTCCCGCCGGTTTGCGGCCCAGTGGCAAACCCATATTGATGTTGGCAACGTAGATTTCGATCCCGGCGTCGCGCAGTGCCTGTGGCAGCCAGGCGCCTTCGAAGCGCAGCCGGTCCGGCAGGCGATGCACCGAATCCAGTGGCGCGGCCCAGCGCGGTGCGTGCATCAGGCGGCGTACCGGATGGTCATAAGGCGCCACGCCGAACAGTTGCAGTTGGACGTCCGGCTGCGCGCGAAACGCCCGTTCGAGGGCCAGGTTCTGGCGGCCGATGCCGCAGATGGGATAACCGGCTGCCGCGCGGTAATCAAGTCCTATACGCATGAGCGCGATCCTTGCTTGGGGAGCGAAAAACGGTTGTAGATCACTTCCAGTTGAGCGGCCGACACAGACCAGTCGTGGCGGGCGCGTACGTAAATACGGCCAGCTTCACCGATCTGCTCGAGCCGGGCAGGTTTGTCGATATATTCGACGATCAGCGTCGCCAGCCCGGAGGCTTCTTCGCTGCCCAGATAATGTTCGCCATTGGTGACCGACAGGCCGGAAACACCTTGTGCCGTAGTGACCACCGGCAGCCCGGCGGCCATGGCCTCCAGCGTCTTGAGTTTGGAGCCGCCGCCCTGACGCAACGGCGCGAAGAACATCGCCGCCGTGGCCTGCAACGCGCGCAGATCCGGGACGAAGCCCAGCCATTCGATGCGCGGATCGGGCCAGCGCTCACGCCAGGTTTCAGGCATGCCGAAGCCGCCGATGGCGAAGCGCACCTCCGGTGCCTGAGCCCAGACCTCGGGCATGATTTCGTCCAGAGCCCACTCGATGGCGTCGATATTGGGGCCGTATTCATAGTTGCCGATGAACAGCAGGCGGTGGCTGGTGCGGTTGGCATGAACGCTGGCGTAGTGGCCGCAATCGACGCTGTTGACCACGTACGACGTCGCCCTGCCGCTCAGGCGTGAGAGCGCCTTGGCGTCGTCTTCGGTCACGGCAATCAGCTCGCCGGTCTGCTTGAATACGCGTTTTTCCCAGCGCCGGTAACGCCAGCGGTCGTACACGGCGAACAGCCCGGCCCAGCGCGGCAAACGGTCGTAACTGGCCGCGCCAAGGTCGGACTCAACGTTATGCTCGGTAAGCACGAACGGCTTGCCCGAGCGCTTGAGGGCGCGTTCGAAGGGTTGGAACGAATAGGTGTGCTGCAACTGGATGATGTCCCAGTCTTCCTTGAGCAGTTCTGCGAAAACCTGTTCCAGTTGTGGTGCGTAACCATTGATGCTGGCCAGCATGGGAGGCGGCGCAAAGGCTATGGCCAGCAAGGTGCGCAGGCTGAACAGCGGGCGGCGGTCGACCACGATCAGGCGTTCCAGCCAGGGCTCGACTGCGGCGCGGCAACTGTCATCCAGCGGGGTTTTGGACTGCACCAGCAAGGTGATGCGATGACCACGCGCCGCGAGGTTGCGCAGCAAGTGATATTCCCGGGTCTTGCCGCCACTGGTAGTCGGCCACGGCAGGTAGGGGAGTGTCCATAGAATTCGCATGCGTCAGGGTTTCCATTCCAGAATCTGTAGCGTCGGCTTGAGCAACAACGTAATGCCCTCGCTGCCGGACAGCGGCGTACGCCCGCCGGTGAGCGGATCGTGCACAACGGCGGCGGTGATGTCCGGAAAGGTCAGAAACGTGCCCGCGGCACTCCAGAACATCAGCAAGCGCGTGCCATCGGCGCGGCTCCAGGGCACAGCGTACAAATCATCGGGTACACGGCTGACGGCAGGCGCGTCGGCAGGTTGCAAACGCGGACCGGTGATCGTCAGAAAGTTTTTCAAGGCACCGTAGACAGCCTTGGGGTCGGCTTGCAGGTCAAGCAATCCGTAGCCCTGGTCGCGGGCCGAGGCGCGCTCATCGAGGTCGCTGAGGTTGAACAGAAAGATGCGCTGGAAATCCATCGCGCTCATCAGCGCCAGACGCCGCAGGGTGAAATCTGCCTGACCATTGGTGCCGATCAGGCGCTGCATTTCCACCGGGCCCGAGTAGCTCGACCAGCCCCATTCGGTGGCCCAGACCTGGGTGACGCCGTTGCCGTGCAGCAGGTTGTTCATGGCATTGGCGCGCACCAGAAAATCCCGGTCGGGCACCGAGTCGCCTTCCGGGTATTCGGAATACGGGTGGTAGGCGGCCACGATGTTCTGCTTGCCGAGGCCGTTTTCGAGCAAAGTCTGCAGCATGTAGCCAGAGGTGCTGTGCATCTGGCTGTAATAGGCCATGCCGGCGGTGACGATGGTCTTGTCCGGCAGCACCGAACGAATCGCGTTGGCCGTGGTGGTCAGCAATCGGCCATAGGCGGCCGGGTCTTCCTTGGGCAGCCAGATGATGTTCGGTTCGTTCCACACCTGCCAGTTGCCGACCTGCGGATAACGCTGGGCAAGGGCGGCCATGCGTGCCGCGAAGAGGTTGAAATCCGTGGGCGGGTACTGATCGCGGCTGGCCGCGTCGGCCGGAGCACTGCTGGCGAAGGGCGCCGAGCCCACCAGATACGCCAGTGTGTTGTAATTGCGGGCCTTGATCGCGGCCATGGCCGCGTCCAGTTCGGCCAGCGCGTACTGGTCCTTTTTGGGCTCGATGATCGGCCAGTGGATAGTCAGTCGCACCCAGTTCAGGCCCAGATCGTCGAGACGGTTCATCTGTTGCTGGTAAATGTCCGGGGCGAAATACTGGAACTGCACGTTGACGCCCAGAAAATCCTTCCAGACCACCTCGCGAGGCGCTTTCAGGACGGTCGCTGCCTGAACCGCGCAGCTCAGCAGGGTGGTCATCAGCGCAGCCGTGAGGGGCTGCCGGAATCTGGACGGACGTTGCATATCATTTCACCTCGCAGGCCTGTCGGAAAACATCCCGAAAACGTTCAGCAGTGAGGCTCCAGACCCGGGACCTGCCCATGTCCAGCGCCTTCTCCGCCCATTGCACAACCAGATCCGGTGTCGCGCAGACATGCGTCAAGGCATTCGCCAGGCCCTCGACGTCACCCTGCGGATAAATCATGCCGTTGCCATGCGAGACTTCTTCGGCAAACGAGCGGGCATCCGAGGTAATCACGCCGCGTCCGCAGGCCACAGCCCAGGACAAGGCGCCACTGGTGCCGCGCAGTTGGCCGAGAATCTTCAGTTTGCTCGATTCACGATAGGGCAGCACCATCACATGGTGGGCCTTAATCACCTTCGGGATCTGTTCGGCGGGCAAGTCCAGTTGCCAGTCGACGAGGTCGGTCAGGCCCAGCCGACGGATATGCAACCGCAACTGTTCCAGGTAACTGCCGGACGGACCGAACGCCATTTCCGGCTCGCTGCCCCCGGCGAGCGTCAGGCGCACGTTCGAGCGCAACGCTGGCTGGGCGGTGAACACGCTGGCCAGCGCGTCCAGCAGGTCTTCGATCCCCTTGCCGCGATAGATAAACCCGAAGTACAGCAGGCGCAGCGGTTTCAACGGTGGCAGGGGTTGCGGTTCAATGGCCACGTTGCCGTGATTGATCACCACCATTTGCTCCGGCTTGAGGCCCATGCGCTGCATGAGGCTGCGACTGCCGGCCTGGGTGAGGGTGATCAGGCGCGTCATGTGCCGGGCCAGTTGCCGTTCTTCATGCAAGCACAGCGGATCGGCCAGCACCGTGGCGATCTCCGGCAAGGGCGAGCGCATGCCGCTGGCGATGGACAGCGGCCAGGGCAGTTTTTCCCGACGCCAGACCAGTCGTTCGGGGTCATGAACGGTGGCGGTCAGTGGCAGTGTCGGAAAGCGCCGACGCAGGCTGCGCAACGCCTGAAACTCCGCAAGCCGCCCGCCACCCAGCTCGGCATGCACCAGATCGATGCCGCTCCAGTCGGTGTCCGCCACTCGCTGTCCGACCGCGCGAGGGTCGTTGCCGATCCCCTGCAATGGCGTGCTGATTTGCAGCCCGAGGCCTTCCAGCGCCTGGCGAAGGTGCCCGGCATAGTCGGCGATGCCGTTCTGCTCAGGAGGTAGCGGGGCCAGCAGGGCAATGCGCATCAGCCACGGCTCCCGATCCGCTTGAGAAACCTCAAGACCCGCTCCGGCACTTCGAAACGGCGGCGGTTGATGATGATGCCGTCGACTTTCTTGAAGGCGGTGTTGAGGTTATGCAAGGTGTCTTCCAGCATCGGCACCGTGGTTTCCTGAGCCCGTACCACCAGCACAATCAGATCGGCCTTGCGCAGCAACACGAAGGCATCCTGATTTGCGGCCAGGGCCGAGGCATTGATCAACACGATCTCGCCAGGGCTGGCCGGGCCGGGGCCTTCGGAACGCACCCGATGGCCCTGTTCGGTCAACAGTGTGCTCAGCCGCTCGATCACGAACGATACGCCCGCACCAGATTTGACCGACGTGAAACCGATGGTCAGTCCGTGCCCGTCGACCTGATCCAGCGGCAGAATGCCGTAGATCCGGTGCAGGTTGGAGGTGAAGGCGGCGCTGCGTTCCTGAGCCCGCTCCAGGTCCGGCAGGCTGGTCCAGACCGGCACGCCGAAGCTGCTTTCGATCTTGTCGCCGTCATGAATGCGCTGGTCGAGCAGGTAGAAGAAGTACAGCGCCAGAACGCCGACCACAAGGCTCAACGGAATCGCCAGCAGCAGCATCAGCAGGCTCTTCGGGAAGACCCGGCTGGGGTTGAAGGTGGCTTCTTCGATGGTCGCGATGTTGCTGATCTGGCTGTTGTCCAGTTCGCGGTCGATGCGCGACTTTTCCAGGCTGTCCTTGTACAACGCGTAGCTTTTCTGGGCTGCGTCCAGCTCGTTCTGCAGGCGCGACAGTTCCGGTTCCAGGTTCAGTGCCTGCTGACGGTCGTTTTCCAGTTGGGCAATTTGTGCGTTCTGCTGGGCCAGTTGAGTCTGCAAACGTGCATAGCTGGTCTGCTGGTCGGCATACACGTTCTGCATGCGGTTGTAGATCGGGTTGGGCGTGATGCTTTCCGAGCGCTGGACCGTCGCGTCCTGTTCGTTGAGCAGTTTCTTCAGGTTGGCAATTTCTTCATTGACCGCACGAATCGGTGGCGCCTGCTCCTTGAACGAGCGCAACATTTCCTGACGTTCCACTTCTTTGCCGTTGATACGGTTCTGCAGGTCCTGACGATTGGGATTGAGCGCCAGCTCGCGTCCGGCCGAAACGGTTTTGGGCTGCTCGGCCAGCTGCTTTTTCAGCAGGTCGAGGCCGGCTTTGGTCGAGGCGATGGAGCGGGTGGTGTTGTTGCGCTCGGTACGCAGGTCATTGAGCCCCTGCGACGTATCAGCCAGGCGCTGGGCGATGCTCACCGCGCTCAACTGATTGAGGTAGTTCTGGATCTGCTTTTTGTACTCGATGATGTTCTCGGCAGTGGTTTTGACTTCCGACTCGTAGAACGCATACAGGCTGACCCGGCCCAGCGTCTTGGTGCGCTGCAACTGGTACTCTTCGATCCAGGTCCTGAGCACGGTCTGCGCAGTAGCCGGGTCGTTCCAGGTGAAAGTCAGTTCCATCACCGATGAGCCCGGGTCGTGGCTCACCTTGAAGTTTTTCTCCAGGTCTTCGGCCAGTCGCTCCGCCTGCGAGCGTTTTTCCACCAGACCGATGAACTGCAGCACGCTGCGAAATCCTTCGACGATGCCGCCGACAACCGTCTTGATGCCGTTCTTCACCGAGGCCAGCACACCGGTTTGAGGTTGCGCCATGGACAGCTCGGCGAGGTATTTCTCGGATACCGCACGCATGATCGGGCGTCCGGTCAGCATGCGTTCCTCGTCCAGCAATGGATCACGCAGGCCGCTGGGCAGCACGATGGACTGGCGGTCGGAAAGCTCGATAGGCACGGTGCTGCTGTCACGGCCGGGCTTGACCAGCAACAGCGCAGTCGATTCATAGCGGTTGGGGAGCAGAAATGCGCCCAGCAGGATGATGACGAAAGTCGCCAGCACGGTAATCTGGACTTCGCGCTTGAAGATGAAAAACAGGCGCAGCAAGTCGCGGAATGAACGGATGTTGATCATGTCTGTTTCCCTGACAATTAATTGTTGTTGCGCAACTCGTAGTTCAAGCCCAGGCCGATTGACTTCGCGAAGGGAATCAGCTGGTTGAAATACAGGGAAACGCCGTCAACCTTGTTGCCGACCGATGATTTGGGAACGAACACGATGTCGCCGCGTTTCAACAGTACCGGCGCCGTGGGGCCTCCCGCACCTGCCCAGAGGAACTTGCTGTAGTCGAAGAGGTAGGTCTTGTAGAGCCCGTTTTCTTCCTGACGCAACAGTGCGACCTGACCGGCATCTGCATCCAGTGCCACACCGCCAGCGCCGACGATCGCTTGCTCCAGACTGGTGGCGATACTGGTAGACAGGGTGACCGAGTTGCGTACCGCACCGCCCACGAACACGGTATTGCCCGGAGACTGGGAGATATTGATGGTCAGCGCCGTTTCGCGGTAGACGTTTTGCAGTTTGCTTTCCAGCAGGTTATTGAGCTGTGGCAGCGTAAGGCCGGCTGCTTTGACGGTGCCGATGTACGGGTAGGAAAACGTACCGTCGTTGAGCACCTGAAACAGTGTCAGTTCATAGATGGAGTTGGCGGTGAACGCCGAGATGGAGGGCGCCTCGCCGCTGTTGCGCACAATCCGCAGCGTGTCGCCGGCCCTGATCCGCTCCGGTGGTAAAGGCTTGCCGGCCAGCGCCCGTCCCGCGGCCTGGCTGGCTTCAATCTGCGCGCGGTCATCGGGCAGGCCGATTCTCGAGGGGGTGTTGCACGCGCTCAACAGCAATAAGCTGGCGATCAGCATCATGCTCTTCATTGTTCCTGAACTCCTGTCATGCACAAATACGGCTCCCTTGCGGGTAATAAATTCATGGTGGCGGGGTGTTGCTCAGCTCTTTACAGCCTGCTCGGGTACACGTCCGTAAATGTCGGTGAAGCGTACGATGTCGTCCTCGCCCAGATACTCGCCGCTCTGGACTTCGATCATCACCAGATCGATTACGCCCGGATTGACCAGCCGGTGGGTAAAGCCCGGTTTGATGAACGTCGATTCGTTGGTGTCGAGCATGAATTCGCGCTCGCCATTGGTCACAGTGGCCATGCCACTGACCACGATCCAGTGTTCGCTGCGGTGATGGTGCATCTGCAATGACAGGGAGGCTTGTGGGCGAACCACAATCCGTTTGATCTTGAAGCGCTTGCCTTCCTCGAGCACTGTGTAAGTGCCCCAGGGGCGGGTGACGGTGCGGTGCAGACGATACGCATCGTGCCCCTGACGCTTGAGCTCCTGGGCGATGATCTTCACGTCCTGACTGCGTCGGCCGTCTGCGATCAGCAAAGCGTCGGGGGTGTCGATGATGATCAGGTTATCCAGGCCGATGGCGCCGACCAGGCGTTTGGGCGAGTCGATGTAGCAGTTGCTGACGTCATGCAGCACGGTTTCGCCATTGCACTGGTTGCCTTGCGCGTCGGCGGCCGTCAGCTTGCGCACGGCCTGCCACGAACCGATGTCACTCCAGCCGAGTTCGCACGGCACGACGGCAACTTTTTCGGAACGCTCCATCAGCGCGTAGTCGATGGAAATGTCGGGGACGAGGCCAAACGCGTCGCTGTCCAGTTCGATTTGCAGTTCGCGGTTGCCTTCCTTGCGCTGGCTTGCTGCCAGGCACGCCTGCACGGCACTCAGCACCTCGGGGGCGTGGGTTTGAAATTCGCGTAACACGGCATCGGCGCGCATGCAGAACATCCCGGCGTTCCACAGGTGCAGGCCACCATCCAGCCAGGCCTGAGCGGTGGCTGCATCGGGTTTCTCCACAAAGCGGGCCACCTGGCAGCCTTCTGCACTGAGCGCCTGACCTTTCTCGATGTAGCCAAAGCCGGTTTCCGGGGTGCTGGGCACAATGCCGAACGTCACCAGCCAGCCCTGGGCAGCCAGTTGCTGCGCAGCCGTCACGGCCCGGAAAAATGCATTGACATCGGTGATCAGGTGGTCGGCAGGCAGCACCAGCAGTTGTGCATTATCCCCGTAATGCTGGCTGATGTGCAGCGCGGCGGCGGCAACAGCGGCGGCGGTGTTGCGGCCGAAGGGCTCAAGGATGAAATCCAGACGTGCCTTGCCCTTGTTGAGCTGGCGATAGTCATCCACAGTGCGAAAGTACACTTCGCGGTTGGTGACGGTCAGCAGATGATCGACGCCGGGCAGGCCGACCGCGCGCTTGAAGGTTTTCTGTAACAGGCTTTCGCCGTCCGGAAGGCGCATGAACGGCTTGGGCATGGCTTCGCGCGAGACTGGCCACAGACGGGTGCCGGAGCCACCGGCGATGATGCAGGGAATAAGGATGCTCATCAATAAGCCTCGCGAGTGAAAATCACTGCCGGGACAGTGCGCATAAGGATGTACAGGTCGAACCAGACGGACCAGTTTTCGATGTACTCGAGATCGAATTCGACGCGTTTTTCGATTTTTTCCACGGTGTCTGTTTCACCACGATAGCCGTTGATCTGCGCCAGCCCGGTAATACCGGGTTTGACGCGATGGCGCGACGTGTACTCCTTCACCGCCTGTTCGAACAAAATGCCTGCCGCCTTGGTCGCGGTCGCATGCGGGCGCGGCCCGACCATCGACATGCTGCCGGCGACCACATTGAACAGTTGGGGCAATTCATCCAGGCTGGTCTTGCGAATGAAGCGGCCAACCCGCGTGATCCTGGCGTCGCCCCGGGTGGTCTGTTGTTCGGCGGTCGCATCAGCCTGGTGCTGGTGCATGGAGCGGAACTTGAACACCTCGATCAGGCGATTGTTGTAGCCATAGCGTTTCTGCCGAAACAGCACCGGGCCCGGGGAGTCGAGTTTGATCGCCAGGGCCACCAGTAGCATCACGGGCGACAAGGCCAGCAATGCCAGTGACGACAGGACGATGTCCTCGGCACGCTTGATGAACGGCGACCAGCCATTGAGCGGCACCTCGGACGCATTGAACATCGGCAGTCTGGCGACTTCGGTGATGCGGTTGTGGGTGTGCCGAAAGGCGATCATGTCCGGCACCAGCAGTACGTTCACCGGTAGCCTGCGCAGTTCACGAATGATGTAGTCCATGCGGTTTTCCGCCGTCCAGGGCAGGGCGACCAGCACTTGAGTGACTTTCTCTTCGCGAATCAGCCGCTCCAGATCGCTGGTGTTGCCGAGCATCGGCAGGTTGGCGACGGTCTTGGGCATGCGCCCGATGCGGTCATCGATAAAGCCGGTCACGCCCGAACGAATGTCTTGATGCTCGAGCAGGTACTCGGCCAGGCGCTGGCCGTTTTCAGTGGCGCCCAGAATCACCGCATGCTGCAGGAACACGCCTTTGCGCATCTGGTGCTTGAACAGCATCAGCAGCAACAGGCGGGTGATGGCGAACAAAGCGAGGCTGCCCAGATACCAGATGACTAGTTCTTCATGAGTGAGGTAGCCGAACATGCCCAAGGCCTGTTGCATGAACAGCAGCAGGCCGAATGCAGCCGACCAGGCCAGGGCAATTGTGCCCATGCGCAAGTCGTTGCTGAACAGCGCTTCGGAATAGATCCCCATGGCCTGAAACACCAGCACACCGACAAAGCCGAAGAACAACATGATGGCCAGGTAGCTCTCGGGTGCGTCGACTCTGCTTTCCTTGGTCAGCAGCATGATCAGCAGACCGGGGAGCATGCAGGCGATGCCGTGGGTCAGGCGAATACCGAAGAGAAAGTATTCGACCAGACTGGTACGGGTGAGCGAAAGACTGTCAACCGGTTGTAACCTCATAAAACTCCTCTACTTCCTGTAAACGCCCGGTTCCAGCTGATTCCCGAGGTTTCTGATCGCCTGCATGCAGCGTCGGAAAAGAATCTTTGTGCTGATTTCGTTGTAGCGTAGCCATTGCCATGTCAGCGTGGTGGCTAATTGGGACTGTCTTTTGTGAATAACACTTTATATATGTCGTCCGCTTCCGAATTTTATTTAAGACTTTTCAATCGTTTGTGGATGAAAATCCCTCAAATGAATGGTTTGTGCTGTCAGTAAAGCTTATGGATCCGAAAACGTCAGGCCTAACGTGTTTCATTTCTGAAACAAGCCCTAGTTCGAACGCCGCGCATTGTAATCAGGCCCCGCGCTGACGGGCGCAAACGCACATTGGCCAGGCCGGAAAAATTTTCTGACGTCGATGGGCTTTTTTCAGTTGGCTGTCCCGTCCTGAATAAGGTTTACACCTTCTGACCTTTCCTCAGGAGGACTCAATGAATTCGGGCAAAAGGCGCAGCCAGCGCGATTACACGCTAGCCTTTAAATTATCGGTCGTAGATCAGGTTGAAAAAGGCGAGTTGAGTTATAAAGAAGCCCAGCGACGCTATGGCATCCAAGGCCGGTCGACGGTGCTGGTCTGGTTACGAAAGCACGGTCGACAGGATTGGAGCCAAGGCGCATCAATTCGAGAGCCGAGGAACAGGTCCATGACCGAGCCAACACTCCCGCCGACACCTGAGCAGCGGATTAAAGAGCTTGAAGAACAGCTGGTGCTGAGCAATCAGAAGGCCCAGTTCTTTGAAGCTGTCGTGAACGTCTTGAAAAATGACTACGGTGTTTCCATCGTAAAAAAGCGACCCGGCAAGTCCTCTCGCAAGGGCAAATCCAAGACCTGAGCATTACCAGGGCTTGCCTGTTCATGGGTATTTCGCGTCAAGCGTATTACAAGCGTAATCGCGCTTTTGACGCGAAGGTCCGCCAAGACCAAGAGGTGGTGGACTTCGTCCTGGAAAAGCGGCGTCGCCAGCCCAGGCTGGGAACGCGCAAGCTGCACTACTTGATGAGCGTCGAAGCTCCTGCGTCGTTGTGCGTGGGTAGAGACCGTCTGTTTACCATCCTTCGTGATGCGCGCGAGCTGGTTCCGCGCAAACGGGCTTATCACAAGACCACTCATAGTCATCATCGCTTTCGCCGCCACCCCAACCTGCTCAAAGCAGGTCCTGAACAAGTCGTGGCCAATGGACCCGAACAGGTCTGGGTTGCAGACATCACCTATCTGCCTACACAGGAAAGCGTGGCCTATGTGAGCCTTGTGACAGATGCGTACTCACGCAAGATCGTTGGTCATCATGTGCATGAAAGCCTGCATACCCAGTCGGTGATAAAGGCACTGGAAAAAGCGGTAGGAGAGCGAAAAACCGATCAGATGCTGATTCATCATTCAGATCGCGGTGCCCAGTACTGTTCCGACCTCTATCAGCGGCTGCATACCAGGCATGAAATCCGGTGCTCGATGACTGATGGTTATGACTGTTACCAGAACGCTATGGCCGAGCGAATAAACGGAATTTTGAAGACCGAGTTTCTACTCCATCGGCCTAAAGACTTGGCAGATGCAGTGAAAATGGTGGATGAATCGGTGCAGATCTACAATGGGGAGCGACCACACTTATCCCTGAAATACAAAACGCCCGATGCGGTGCATCGGGCGTTTTTGAGCGTGAAACAGGTGTAAACCTATTTCAGGACTAGACAGGCTGGGGTCACACTCATGCGCCGCGACAGAATGCAGTCGCGCGCTTACGGACAGAAAAGAGCATTGCTCATCGGGTTTCATCTGCACGGTTCATCAGAGGAGGTGTCATGACACAACGCAGGGCAATGCTCATTCTTCACGGCAAACAGGCGCTCAACGAAGACGTGCGTGACGCTGTCGCCGACAAACGCAATCAGGGCTGGGAGCTCGACGTCAGGGTCACCTGGGAAGGCGGCGATGCACAGCGTCTGGTCAGCGAGGCGCTGGCCGCCGGGCATCGGCATATCGTCGCGGGCGGCGGCGACGGCACCTTGCGCGATATTGCCGAAGCTCTGGCGCTGGCCAATGAACCGCAGGCCAGCCTGACCATTCTGCCACTGGGCACGGCCAACGACTTTGCCCGCGCTGCCGGGGTGCCGCTTGAGGTGTCACAAGCCCTGCGATTGATGGATGTAGAGCCAAGCGCGGTCGATCTGGGTGAAGTGGGCGGCAAGCTGTTCCTGAACATGGCGACTGGTGGCTTCGGCAGCCAGGTCACCGCCAACACGTCGGAAGACCTGAAGAAGGTCCTCGGCGGCGCCGCGTATCTGTTTACCGGCCTGACGCGTTTCAGCGAGCTGCATGCTGCGCATGGGGAGCTCACCGGTCCTGATTTTCACTGGCGCGGCGACCTGCTGGCGCTGGGTATCGGCAACGGCCGGCAAGCAGGTGGCGGACATGAACTGTGTCCCACTGCTTTGGCCGATGACGGCCTGCTCGACATCAGCATCCTGCCCGCCCCGCAAGAGGTAGTCGGCACGTTCAGGCGGCTGCTGGAAGGCGGGCTGGGGATCGACAACATGTTCATCCGCGCTCGTTTGCCCTGGGTAGAACTCAAGTCTGCGCAGGGTCTGGACATCAACCTGGACGGCGAGCCGCTGTCCGGTGAGGATCTGCGTTTTGTCGCGCGTCCGGGCGCGCTGCACGTCCATTTACCGCTGGACTCACCGCTATTGAGTCGCACGCCGCTGCTCAATCATCCAGACTGATAATTCGCTCGCGGACGCAAAACAGCACCAGACCGGCGACATCGTAGATCTGCAAGCGCTTCATGATCTGCGAGCGATGAGTTTCGACGGTCTTGATGCTGAGCCCCAGACCAGCGGCGATCTCCCGAGTGGATTTGCCGCGCACGATCAGGCGCAGGATTTCAAGCTGGCGCGCCGTCAGGTTGTAGCGTTCCTTCGATTCCAGGCGCCCGTCGTGTGGTGTGGCGTCGTTGCTGCGCTCGATCACAACGTGGGCAATCGCCGGGCTCAGGTAACGCTCGTCGTTGCGCAGTGCATCCAGCGCCCGCTCCAGTTCGGTGGCTGTAGCATCCTTGAGCAAATAGCCATGAGCGCCTGCCTCCAGCGCACGCAAAATCATCTCCGGGTCGCTGAGCATCGAAAGAATCAGAACCTTGCAGTGCGGTTGCGTGCGTCTCAGCTCCCGCAATACGCCGAGGCCGTCGACGTTTTTCATGCAGATGTCGAGAAGAATGATGTGGGGCTGAAGTCGTTGCGCGAGGCTCGCCAGCTGCGCGCCGTCGGCGGTTTCGCCAATAATTGCGTAGCCCGGAATATTCGCAACCAGCGCTCGCACGCCGGCTCTGATCAGTGCATGGTCATCGATCAGCAACAGATTGCAGGTCATCGTGGCTCTTTGTGTAGATGGGCCAGCTCATGGCAGCGAGAAAACCGTCTGCCATTGCCGAGGGCAGCACGGACGTTTCTGATGCAGGCAATACTACCTCAGTGGCAAGGCAAGTCAGTGTTCACCTGTCGGACGCCGAATGATGTGCCTGCGACAATTGCTGAATGGCAGGCTGCCGTAATGATCGACAGAGAGCTGGCTGGGCGCCTGCGATTACTGGCGTGTGGCATCCGTGGAAGAAACAGGCGATCTGGAAGCGCTGGCAAGTTTTTCCAGCAGTTCGAGCTGTTCCTGATTATCCATTTTCAGCTCTCCCGTGTTCGGGTCGAGCAATTCGACCTGCCACGAGATGAGCGTCAGGCAATTTTTAACCGTCAGCAATGCCTCGTGAGACAGAGCGTGGGGCTGACTGTCCGTTTCCAGGCGCTGACACAGTTGCCGCGAAAAGTCGGCAATACAGGGCACCGAGGCGGCTTGTGCTTCCTGGGCGAGTTTGCGCAGGCTGGTCACGAGGCAGCCGATAGCGTCCTCGTCGTCGGAGATCAGTTCCAGATGCGCCAGGCACTCTTCTGATTTGTACAGAAGTGCCTGAGTCGTACTCAGGAACTGGTCGTGTTTCTGCTGCCAATCATTGCTGCTCAACATCCTTTGTCTCCACAGATCATGGATCGCAAACTTCCGCTTGAGGCGGATGGTTGACAGTAAATGTCGATTCCAAACAAAAGTCTGTAGGGCATTTCCGAATGTTGCAGATAACGGAGATGTAGGGGGGTCATACGGGCAGCCCTGAGTCACTCGATTGCTTCGCCGTGGTCGGCATATGGCATTCCAGAGGCTGCGCGACACTCGGCAGAACCGACGCACCAGACGACGATGCCGCTCGATTGCCGGATTTGAAAGCGACTACGCACGCTCTCTCCATTCAGGCAATGGGAATACCTGCACGATAGTGGCAATTATATGTCGATCATATCAGGTGATCCCTGATTGACTTTTTTGGCTTCACCAGAAAAGAAGCAGCGTCATGTCAGAAATCTCCGGCTGAAGCAGCGACCCTGGCAGCCTCGTCTGCACACAGGCAGTGCTGTACCCGCAGAGTGTAGTGCTAAAGTGACATCAATGCCTGGACATGACCTTTATCGCTATTAAGGTCCGGCGCTTTTCAGCCGATACAGCTTTTGCAGACTCATCATGACCATTGCTTCTGGAGCTAAAATGGCAGGCATTCTCGACACAGTAGATCAACGCACACAGCTGGTGGGCGAGAATCGCCTGGAAATTCTCATGTTTCGCCTTGCCGGTCGGCAGTTGTTCGCGATCAACGTGTTCAAGGTCCAGGAAGTCCTTCAGTTGCCCAAGCTGACCCTTATGCCGCAACGACACTCGTTCGTGTGCGGTGTGGTCAACCTGCGCGGTCAGACCCTTCCGGTGATCGACCTGTCCCAGGCCATCGGCATGCGTCCACTGGTGCCGGGGCCTGGCAGCACGATCATCGTCACCGAGTACAACCGCTCGGTTCAGGCCTTCCTGGTCGGCGGTGTCGATCGTATCGTCAACATGAACTGGGACGCGATCATGCCGCCACCGGCCAGTGCCGGTCGCCAGCATTACCTGACGGCGATCAGCAAGGTCGATGATCAACTGGTCGAGATCATAGACGTTGAAAAAGTCCTCGCCGAGATCGTGCCGTACAACGCCAAGGTATCCCGCGAGAAGCTCGAAGATCCAGTGCTGGAAAATGCCCGCGGTCGCGAAGTGCTGCTGGTCGACGACTCCAAGGTGGCGCTGGCGCAGCTGCGCGACACCCTGTCTCAGCTGGGCTTGAAGCTGCACGTGGCCAGCGATGGTCTCAAGGCGCTGAACATGCTCAAGGCCTGGGCGGACGCTGGCGAGAACGTGCAGGAAAAACTGCTGATGGTGTTTACCGATGCCGAGATGCCGGAAATGGATGGCTATCGTCTGACCACCGAAATTCGCAGCGATCCGCGCCTGCGCGCGCTGTACATCGTGCTGCACACCTCGCTGTCCGGCAGCTTCAACGAATCGATGGTCAAGAAGGTCGGCTGCGACAATTTCCTTTCCAAATTCCAGCCTGACAAGCTGGTCGAAGTGGTGCGCGAACGTCTTCTGATGATCATCTGAAGCGACAGCGCTCCATGCGCGTGATGCCCGCCGGGTCTGCTTCGTATAAGCTTTGATGTCTGCATCAAAGCTTATCGTGCCACTCAAGGAACCGGCCCTCATGTTACGTCTCAGCTCGCTCTATCGCTTCCCGCTCAAGTCCTGCAAGGCTGAGACGTTGCAGCGCGCATCCTTCGATCAGATGGGCCTGGCAGGTGACCGCCGCTGGATGCTGGTCGATGAGAGCACGGGCCGGTTCTTCACGCAGCGCGCCATCGCGCACATGTCGCAATTGTCTGTGCTGTGGAATGCCAGTGGCGGCGTGACGCTTTCTGCGCCCGGTTTCGATGCGCTGGATGTGGCGGTGCCGCTGGATATCGAGGCCAATCTGCGAGGCGTGACTGTCTGGCGCGATTCCCTGCAAGTGCCTGATGCGGGTGATATGGCGGCCGAGTGGGTCAGTCGCTTTATCGGCAAGCCCACGCGCATGGTGTACATGCCTGCCGAGCGGGCGCGCTGGATGCCCGGTGGCCATGGTCGCGACGAAGGTCAGGTGAATTTCGCCGATGGTTTTCCGCTGCTGCTGATTGGTCAGGGCTCGCTCGACGACTTGTCGGCGCGGATGAGCAGGCGCATGGAAATGCTGCGTTTCAGGCCCAATCTGGTGATCGAAGGGGCCGAGGCTTTTGCTGAAGATGGCTGGAAGCGCATCCAGATCGGCGACATCGAATTCCATCTGCTCAAGGCGTGTGCGCGCTGCATTCTGACCACCATCGACCCGTCTACCGGGGAGCGCAGTGCGGATCGCGAGCCTTTTGCTACGCTCAAAAGCTACCGGGAAGTGGAGGGCAACGTCATGTTCGGCCAGAACATGGTCAACGACGGGCCTGGAGAGCTGGAAGTAGGCATGCCGGTCGAAATACTGGAATAGCGCCGACCTCAGGGTAAAGCACTCGGATGAGGCTTTACCTGGTAGCGCTGCCGAGCAGTCAGAGGTCGTCGAAGAAACGCTCGTGCCAATCGACCAGCGGTTGAGGCGAGTTGAGCTTCTGGCCGTAGATCACCGAATAAGACAACACGTTCTGCACGTACTGCCGGGTTTCGTCGAACGGGATGCTTTCTACCCAGACATCGAAGGCCAGGTGGTTCGCGCCTTTGAGCCACTGCCGCACGCGTCCGGGGCCGGCGTTATAGGCGGCCGAAGCGAGCACCCGGTTACCGTTGAACTGGGCATGCACCGAGCTCAGATAGGCGGCGCCCAGCTGGATATTGGTGTCCGGGTCCAGCACCTGCTGCGGTGAAGCGAGCGGGATGCTGTACTTGCGCGCGGTCTCTTTGGCGGTCGCCGGCATCAGTTGCATCAGGCCGGCAGCGCCGACGCCCGAGCGGGCATCGTCCATGAACGCGCTTTCCTGACGGGTAATCGCAAACACCCAGCTCGAGTGCAGCCCTCGTACCCTGGCTTCGCGTACCAGTGTGTCGCGATGCGCCATCGGGAAGCGGATGTCCAGGTCGTCCCAATACTGCGCCTGACTGATGGTGCGGATTGCCGGGAAATACCATTGCATGTCGTAGGCCAGTTTGGCCTGCGCGACCATTTCGTCGCGATTGAACAGGCGGCTGACGTGATACCACTCGCGTCGGCCGTTGACGATCTCGCCACGGTCATGAAACTCCAGCGCGCGACGCACGCCCGGCGTGTTGCGGACCTTGTTGATCAGCGCCTGGCTGAGCACCAGTGGCTTGTTATTGAGTTGATACGGACTTTGGGTGCGGTCGGCAGCGAGAAACCCATAGAAGTCGCGTTCCTTGGCAACGTCCTTGTACAGCGCAGCAATCAGCGGGCTGTTGGGTTGGGCCAGTTCCAGCGAACGGGCTTCCCAGTAACGCCAGCGATTGGTCGCCGCCAGATCCTTGGGCAGCCGACGTGCCAGTTCGTAGGCGTCTTCCCAGCGACCCAGGCGCAGCAGCAGGCGCAGACGCCATTCGGTGACCGTGTCGTCGCGCAGCTCGGGGTCGTACCGGGTCATGACTTCGAGCGCGCGGTCGTCGTAACGACGGGCCAGGGTCAGGCCGATCTCCTTGGCGATCTCGACTTGCTCTTCACGCGAGAAGTGCATGGTCGCGGCGTAGCTGTCGAGCATCGACAGGGTTTTCTGCGGGTCCTGCTTGGCCAGACGGCGCAAGCCCAGACCGACCACATCGGACATGGCTTCGTCTACCGGTACGAATTGCCCGGGGTTGTTGACCATTTCCGGCTTCTGGGCGACCGCCAGCAGCAGGCGTCCTTGCGGGGCCAGTGAATTGAGGCTGTTGACCAGGATGGTGGCCAGGCTGTAGTTGCGGGCCTGCGCCGCCAGCTTGGCGCGCTGCCAGCGCTTCTGTTCCGTCAGCTGGCCTGCTGCGGCCCATTGGGCGAAGAATCCGTCACAGGCAGCCGGCAAGGTCTTGCCGGTCATCCAGAGCTTTTCGGCACTGGCGTAGCCTTCCGCGCGTTTATTGTTGTTCAACTGATACTGCCCATACAGGCAGTCCAGCTCGACGAACTTCATTTTCGGGTCGTAATACTTGACGAAGGGTTGCCAGTCACCGCGCTCCGCCAGCCAGCGTAACCAGCGCAGCTTCATCCAGTTGGCCTGGGGGAGGTCACCATGTTCGGCCAGAAACTTCTCGATCTCGGCGTTGCTCGCCGTTTTCAGGCGCGCGGTCAGCTCGTCGTATTCGAGATACGGCTCCAGCGGATAGTCGGCTAATGCCGTGGCGTACATCTGATAGGGCCCTGAATCGCCCTTGGCCAGTGCGCGCTTGGCCTCGTCGTAATACTTGCGTTGTTGGTTGAGGTCGGCCGCATGAGCAGTCTGAACGGCAGTGGCGGAGAGGAGCAGGCACGATAAAAAGCTGAACAAACGACTGCGCATGAGAATTCCGAGCAGATGAGTCGGTGAAAAGTATGACTAGCTTAGCCTTTTGCCAGCTCTTGGTGAAAGCATTGCCGACATGCTTGACTCATGTAGAAATAATTAGCGGTTATAAAGATGTTTTGATGTTGACACGGGTGCCAGGAAACCCGACATCCGCAGGCTATCTCAGGTAGAATGTGCGCCCGGTTTTTGGAGAAGCTCATGACCCTGCTCAAATTCAGCGATGTGTCCCTTGCTTTCGGCGCCATGCCGTTATTGGACAAGGTGTCCTGGCAGATCGCCCGTGGTGAGCGGGTGTGCATCATCGGCCGTAACGGCACAGGCAAATCCAGCATGTTGAAGCTGGTAAAAGGCGTTCAGAAGCCCGACGAGGGCGCTGTCTGGCGCGCGCCGGGCCTCAAGATCGGCGAATTGCCTCAGGAATTGCCGGTAGCCGACGAACGGACGGTGTTCGACGTCGTGGCCGAAGGTCTGGATGGCGTCGGCGCCTTGCTCGCTGAATATCATCATCTGGCCCAGAACTGCGTGACCGAGGAAGACCTGAACAAGCTGATGCATGTTCAGCAGGACCTCGAAGCCCGCGATGGCTGGCGCTTGCAGCAACTGGTCGACAGCACCCTGAGCCGTTTGCAGCTGCCTGCCGACAAGACACTCGCCGAGTTGTCCGGCGGCTGGCGTCGTCGCGTCCTGCTGGCTCAGGCGCTGGTTTCCGAACCGGACCTGTTGCTGCTCGACGAGCCGACCAACCACCTGGACATCGGCGCCATCGCCTGGCTTGAAGAAGCCCTCAAGGATTTCCAGGGTGCCGTGCTGTTCATCACGCACGACCGGGCATTCCTGCAAAACCTTGCCACGCGCATTCTGGAGCTGGACCGTGGTGGCCTGATCGACTGGAATGGCGACTACGCCAGCTTCCTGGTTCACAAGGAAGCCGCGCTGGCCGCCGAAGAGACCGCTAACGCGCTCTTCGACAAGCGTCTGGCGCAGGAAGAAGTGTGGATTCGTCAGGGCATCAAGGCGCGTCGTACCCGTAACGAAGGCCGCGTGCGTGCCCTGAAAGAACTGCGCGTAGAACGCAGCGAGCGCCGTGAGCGTACCGGCAAGGCCAACATCCAGCTGGATACTGCCGAGAAATCCGGCAAACAGGTCATGATCCTCGAGAACGTCAGCTTCGCTCACCCGGGCGGGCCGATGCTGATCAAGGACTTCTCCATGGTCCTGCAGCGCGAGGACCGCATCGGTCTGCTTGGCGCCAACGGTACCGGCAAGACTACGCTGCTCAAGCTGATGCTCGACAACCTGCAACCGACTGCGGGCAAAGTTGAAGTGGGCACGCGTCTGGACGTTGCCTACTTCGACCAGTTGCGTCACCAGCTCGATCTGGAAAAAACCGTGATCGACAACGTTGCCGAAGGCCGCGACTTCATCGACATCGATGGTCAGAGCCGTCATGTCCTGAGTTACCTCGGCGACTTCCTGTTCAGCCCGCAGCGTGCCCGCACGCCGGTCAAGGCGCTGTCCGGTGGCGAGCGTGCGCGTCTGCTGCTGGCCAAGCTGTTCAGCAAACCGGCCAACCTGCTGGTGCTCGACGAGCCGACCAACGACCTGGACGTGGAAACCCTCGAACTGCTCGAAGAAGTGCTGCTGACCTTCAAGGGCACTGTGCTGATGGTCAGTCACGACCGGGCATTCCTCGACAACGTCGTCACCAGCACCCTGGTGTTCGAAGGCGAAGGCAAGGTTCGTGAGTACGTCGGTGGTTATCAGGACTGGCTGCGTCAGGGCGGTTCGCCGCGTCTGCTGGGCGTTGCCGACACCAAGTCAGGCAAGGCCGAGCTTGCCAGTGCAGTGGTGCAGGCTGCACCGGTAGCGGCGCAGGACATGCCGGTGGCAAAAAAGAAACTCAGCTACAAGCATCAGCGCGAGCTGGAAGCCCTGCCGGCGCAGATCGATGAAGTGGAAGGGAAGATGGCGGCCCTGAATGCAGAAATGGCCGAGCCGGGCTTCTATCAGCGTTCGGCAGAGCAGGCCGCAGCAGTGCTGGCGCAGCTGGAAAACCTCCAGGCTGAACTGGATGCGCTGCTGGAGCGCTGGGCCGAGCTGGACGAGTAATCGTCCAGGGCGTCGCCATGATGCAAAAAAGCCCGGGTGACCGGGCTTTTTGCTAGTGCGACCTCAGGTCATTCAGGTTTCTTGTCTTCCTGCTTCTTGAGGCGCACGGCCAACACATCGCAGGGTGCGCCATGCACAACGTCATTGGTGGTCGAACCGAGCAGCAAAGCCAGACCGTGGCGACCATGGCTGCCGACCACGATCACGTCGCATCCCTTGTTCTTGGCCAACTGATGGATTTCCTGGCGTGGCTGACCGTAGACCAGATGGCTTTCGCCCTGGGCCACATCCAGGTTCCTGTACTTGGCTTCTACTTGCCTTAGTTTTTCCTTGGCTTGATCGAACTGCTGCTGTTGCAATTGGGACAGGTCCATGGGGACGTCGCCGCCAAAGGCCATGGCCATGGGTTCGACGATGTGCACGATCGACAATTTCGCGCCGTTGGTTTTTGCCAGCATGCTGGCGCGACGGATGACCGGGTCACACTCATCGGTGAGGTCAATGGCAACCAGAACGTGTGTATACGGCATGAAGGTGTCCTCCGGGAGAATTGCAATGGCAGGGAGTATGGCGCTTTCGTCGGCATCTGGGCAGACCCCAGAGCGGTTTCCGCTCAAGCACCGTGTATGCCGAAGCAGAAGCGGCGGGTTATGCAAGCCACTGTTTTCAAAAAATGTTGTGAAAGGCCTGATGACGGGCCGGGGGCAAGAAATATGACGGTCTGGATAATCCTGTCAATCATTTGTGTCATGTTGAGTCCGCTGGTTTGGTTGCGTCCCTCGCGTCATCAGAGCGGCAGAATGGCGCTGCGCATGGAGGCGCGGCGCATCGGGCTGGGCATGCAACTGGCGCCGCAGGAGTGGCCACACTGGCTCGCCCGGCAGCCGCCGAGCCCCTGCGCGCAGTACCACCGTCCGCGTCTGGGTTCGCATGCCGACGCCTGGGCATATTGGCAGAGCGAGCCTGGCGTGTGGCTCAATCGCTGGCGGGAAGTTTGCGAAGACGAGAAGCTGCTGAGCCATTTCGGCACGTTGCCAGCCGACGTCTTCAAGGTCGAAGTCGACCCGCAGATGGTCGCGGTGTACTGGGCGGAGAAGGGAGAAGCGGAAATCCTGCAGCGCATCAACGCCGTGCTCAGGGCACTGGCCTGACCCTGAATTGCAGGCAATAAAAAGCCCGATAGCAACATCGGGCCGGGGTTGGCCAGGCAGGCCGATAATTCGTCGCGTGCCGACAGGTATGACTACCATGTCGGCCATCGCTGTTGCGCACCCGCAAATCAGCTGCATTGCGAGCCTCTTGTGGCGCAGTGTTCCGACTCTAGACCTTTTGCTTCTTTTTGTCGCGGTTCCTGAAAATATATTTTCTCGGTGCTCTGTTATGGTGCATTTCAGCGGGGTTTCTTAACGCGCAATGCACTCATGGCCTGTGTTCGAAAGCACGAAAAGCCAACTGATTCTTGTGTTCGTAAGCTCCGCATCAATAGCAGCTGCAGCAAACGTAATGCCTTGCCTGCAACCGTTGCCACAGCATGCTTTTTATACGCGATGGCACTGACGACGCAGAGTGCGACGTAAGTGACGGCTGAGTCCTGGCGCTGATTCGGGGGATGCGAGGCAGGACGCCGAGCAAGCCGCACCGGGCCATGGATGGCCCGTTGCGGCGGCCCCCGGATCAGTGTCAGGACGAAGGAACCCGACGAAGTCGGGCCGGAAACGGAGCCAGGATTTTGGTGACTTTGATCCTTCAAAGTCACTCGCCGAGGGGCGAAAAGGTGCCTTGAGCCGTAAACAGATATCACGGACATCGCAGAGCCGCCGTATGACACAGAGCGTCACGAACTGCATGCCCACGCGGAGCGCTTGGCGTTACACATTGGTCTCGTGGTAGCGACCGGGGCAGCGATCCGCTTTGCTTTTGAGGAGGCCCGTACAGACTCCATAAACAGAGCGTATGGACCAACGTCTTCGTGAGCACGCTCATCCCCGCATGGATCTATCCGCCTGATGCTGCGGTTCAGCCGGGTCACTCCCCCAGGCGCTATTATCACTCCGGCGAATGATGGCGGATCGGAAGCGCTCGTGGGCATTATGAAGCGCCAGCATCTGCCAACAGATCTGCAATTTTCTGAGTGTTTTGTCGAATTGACAATCGACCTGTTTTGCCCGATGGTGTGCGTACCCAAATCAAACGGGCGTATGAAATGAGCGTTTGGTCGCCAGACAGCTCTTACAGAATCCTGGCTACCACGTCGCAGCGGGTGTACGTGTGATTTGGCGTGTTCATCGACGGCGACGTCGTAGCCTCGTCGGACGTTAACGTCCGGCGAGTATTGTTCAGCTTCCATATCGTGGAGATCAGTTGATGATTTACGAAGGTAAAGCCATCACGGTTAAGGCTCTTGAAAGTGGCATCGTCGAATTGAATTTCGACCTCAAGGGTGAGTCCGTCAACAAGTTCAACCGCCTCACCCTCAATGAACTGCGCCAGGCGGTGGATGCCATCAAGGCAGACGCATCGGTCAAGGGCGTCATTGTCAGCAGTGGCAAGGATTCGTTCATTGTCGGCGCCGACATCACCGAGTTTGTCGACAACTTCAAGTTGCCGGAAGCCGAACTGGTGGCGGGCAATCTTGAAGCCAACAAAATCTTCAGCGATTTCGAAGATCTGGGCGTGCCTACCGTCGTCGCCATCAACGGCATCGCGCTGGGTGGCGGCCTGGAAATGTGCCTGGCCGCGGATTACCGCGTCATCTCCAGCAGCGCCCGTATCGGCCTGCCCGAAGTCAAACTGGGTCTGTACCCGGGTTTCGGCGGCACCGTGCGTCTGCCGCGCATCATCGGCGCTGACAATGCAATCGAATGGATTGCATCAGGCAAGGAAAACGCCGCAGAAGACGCGCTTAAAGTCGGTGCTGTCGATGCCGTAGTCGCCCCTGAAAAACTCCAGGCCGCCGCACTCGACCTGATCCAGCGCGCGATTTCCGGCGAGTTCGATTACAAGGCCAAGCGCCAGCCGAAACTGGACAAGCTCAAACTGAACGCCATCGAGCAGATGATGGCCTTCGAAACCGCCAAGGGTTTTGTCGCAGGTCAGGCCGGGCCAAATTATCCGGCGCCGGTCGAAGCCATCAAGACCATCCAGAAAGCCGCCAACTTCGGTCGTGACAAGGCGCTGGAAATCGAAGCCGCCGGCTTCGTGAAAATGGCCAAGACCTCCGCAGCCCACAGCCTGATCGGCCTGTTTCTGAACGATCAGGAGCTGAAAAAGAAAGCCAAGGGCTACGACGAAGTTGCCCGCGACGTGAAACAGGCTGCCGTGCTGGGCGCCGGGATCATGGGCGGCGGCATTGCCTATCAGTCGGCTGTTAAAGGCACGCCGATCCTGATGAAGGACATCCGCGAAGAAGCCATTCAGTTGGGTCTGAACGAAGCCTCCAAACTGTTGGGTGGCCGACTGGAAAAAGGTCGTCTGACGGCTGCGAAAATGGCTGAAGCGCTTAATGCGATTCGTCCTACGCTGTCCTACGGCGATTTCGGTACGGTCGATCTGGTGGTCGAAGCGGTAGTCGAGAACCCCAAGGTCAAGCAGGCTGTGCTGGCTGAAGTCGAAGCCAACGTGGGTGAAAACACCATCCTCGCGTCCAACACCTCGACCATCTCCATCAGCTTGCTGGCGCAGGCGCTCAAGCGTCCGGAAAACTTCGTCGGCATGCACTTTTTCAACCCGGTGCACATGATGCCGCTGGTTGAGGTCATCCGTGGCGAAAAATCCAGCGAAGAAGCGGTCGCGACGACCGTTGCCTATGCCAAGAAGATGGGCAAGAACCCGATTGTAGTCAATGACTGCCCAGGCTTTCTGGTTAACCGCGTGCTGTTCCCGTACTTCGGCGGTTTCGCCAGACTGGTCAGCGCAGGGGTGGATTTCGTGCGCATCGACAAGGTCATGGAAAAATTCGGCTGGCCGATGGGGCCTGCCTATTTGATGGACGTGGTCGGCATCGACACCGGCCACCATGGTCGTGACGTAATGGCCGAAGGCTTCCCGGACCGTATGAAGGACGACCGCCGCTCGGCCATCGATGCGCTTTACGAAGCCAATCGTCTGGGTCAGAAAAACGGTAAGGGTTTCTACGCCTACGAAACAGACAAGAAAGGCAAGCCGAAGAAGGTCAACGATCCGGCTGTGCTGGAAGTGCTCAAGCCGATTGTCCACGAACAGCGTGAGGTGTCTGACGAAGACATCGTCAACTGGATGATGATTCCGCTGTGCCTGGAAACGGTCCGTTGCCTGGAAGACGGCATCGTCGACACGGCCGCCGAGGCCGACATGGGCCTGATCTACGGTATTGGTTTCCCTCCATTCCGTGGCGGTGCGCTGCGCTACATCGACTCGATCGGTGTGGCCGAATTCGTTGCCCTGGCTGACCAATACGCCGAGCTGGGTGCCCTGTATCAACCGACCGCGAAGCTGCGTGAAATGGCCCGCAATGGCCAGAGCTTTTTCGGTCAAGCGTCTTCCGAGGTATGAACGTATGAGCCTTAATCCAAGAGACGTCGTGATTGTCGACTTCGGTCGTACACCGATGGGCCGCTCCAAAGGCGGCATGCACCGCAACACCCGCGCTGAAGACATGTCCGCGCACCTGATCAGCAAGCTGCTGGAGCGCAACAGCAAGGTTGACCCGGCCGAGGTCGAAGACGTGATCTGGGGCTGTGTCAACCAGACCCTGGAGCAGGGCTGGAACATCGCGCGCATGGCGTCGTTGCTGACCCAGATCCCGCACACCTCGGCTGCCCAGACCGTCAGCCGCCTGTGCGGCTCATCGATGAGCGCGCTGCACACAGCGGCACAAGCCATCATGACCAACAACGGCGATGTGTTCGTCATTGGCGGCGTGGAGCACATGGGCCACGTCAGCATGATGCACGGCGTAGACCCCAACCCGCACAAGTCCCTGTACGCCGCCAAGGCTTCCGGGATGATGGGCCTGACTGCCGAAATGCTGGGCAAGATGCACGGCATCACCCGCGAGCAGCAGGACGCTTTCGGCCTGCGCTCCCACCAGCTTGCCCACAAGGCCACGCTGGAAGGCAAGTTCAAGGACGAAATCATCCCGATGCAGGGCTACGACGAGAACGGCTTCCTCAAAGTCTTCGACTACGATGAAACCATCCGTCCGGATACCACGCTGGAAAGTCTTGCGGCGCTCAAACCGGCGTTCAATCCAAAAGGCGGGACTGTGACCGCAGGCACTTCCTCGCAGATTACCGACGGCGCATCGTGCATGATCGTCATGTCTGCGCAGCGTGCCCAGGACCTTGGTATCCAGCCGATGGCGGTGATTCGTTCTATGGCAGTGGCAGGCGTCGACCCGGCTATCATGGGCTATGGTCCGGTTCCGGCAACGCAAAAAGCGCTCAAGCGTGCCGGTCTGAGCATCGCCGATATCGACTTCTTCGAGCTCAACGAAGCCTTCGCTGCACAGGCCTTGCCGGTGCTCAAAGATCTGAAAGTACTCGACAAGATGAATGAGAAGGTTAACCTGCACGGCGGCGCCATCGCGTTGGGCCATCCATTTGGATGTTCCGGTGCACGCATCTCCGGCACCTTGCTCAATGTCATGAAGCAAAATGGCGGCACGTTTGGCGTGTCGACGATGTGTATTGGTCTGGGGCAGGGTATCGCGACCGTTTTCGAACGCGTCTGATTTCCCGAGTGTGATGCAAGCCGGGGCTTCGTGCTCCGGCTTTTGTTTTTTGAAAAAACAGTTTTTTAACCAAATGTTTTGCACGTGTTACAAGAGGACGTCGCATGCGATTGCAACCAGGGCTTTATCGCCACTATAAAGGCCCGCAGTACCGGGTTTTCAGTGTTGCCAGGCATTCCGAGACCGAAGAGGAAGTCGTGTTCTATCAGGCTTTGTACGGCGATTTCGGTATGTGGGTGCGCCCCTTGAGCATGTTTATCGAGTCGGTCGAGGTTGACGGGGAGCACGTCCCGCGCTTTGCTTTGATTGAGGCCGAACCGAGCCTGTTTTCCCGAACATGAGACGGAACGGCACAACAGGCTGTGCTTGACCTCACCTTGTAGCCACTATATATAGCGTGGCCTTTACAAGCTCCTCATTGTCTTTCATCTAGTATTCAGGAATTTTCTGATCCATGGGCAAATCGCTGGTCATCGTGGAATCCCCGGCTAAGGCCAAGACCATCAACAAGTATTTGGGCAACCAGTACGTGGTGAAGTCGAGTATCGGCCATATCCGAGACCTGCCCACCAGCGGTTCGGCGAGTGCTGCCAAAGATCCTGCCGCCAAGCGTGGCAAGGCCGCTGCGGGCGAAGGCCCGGTATTGACGCCGAAAGAAAAGGCGCAGCGTCAGTTGGTCTCGCGCATGGGCGTCGATCCGGACCACGGCTGGAAAGCCAAATACGAGATCCTTCCCGGCAAGGAAAAGGTCATCGAAGAGCTGCGCAAGCTCGCCAAAGATGCCGACACCATCTATCTCGCGACGGACTTGGATCGCGAAGGGGAAGCCATTGCCTGGCACCTGCGCGAAGCCATTGGTGGCGATGACAGCCGCTACAAGCGCGTGGTGTTCAACGAAATCACCAAGAAAGCCATCCAGGAAGCGTTTTCCAGGCCGGGCGAGCTGGACATAGCGCGGGTGAATGCTCAGCAGGCGCGTCGCTTCCTCGACCGCGTCGTCGGCTACATGGTGTCGCCGCTGCTCTGGCAGAAAGTCGCTCGTGGTCTGTCCGCCGGACGTGTGCAATCGGTCGCGGTGAAGCTGGTGGTCGAGCGCGAACGCGAAATTCGTGCCTTCAACCCCGAAGAATACTGGGAAATTCATGCCGACCTGGGCACTGCCAAAGGTGCCAACGTGCGCTTTGAAGTGGCCCGCGAGAAAGGCGAAGCGTTCAAGCCGTTGAACGAAGCCCAGGCCATGGCGGCCCTGGAAAAGCTCAAGGCATCCAGCTACAGCATCGTCAAGCGTGAAGACAAGCCGACCAGCAGCAAACCGTCGGCACCGTTCATCACCTCGACTCTGCAACAGGCTGCCAGCAATCGTCTGGGCTTCGGCGTGAAAAAGACCATGATGATGGCTCAGCGCTTGTACGAGGCGGGCTACATCACTTACATGCGTACCGACTCCACCAACCTGTCGGCCGATGCCGTCAGCATGGCGCGCGACTACATCGAAACCGAGTTCGGCAAGAAGTACTTGCCGGAAGCAGCGAATGTCTACAGCGGCAAGGAAGGCGCGCAGGAGGCGCACGAAGCGATTCGTCCGTCCGACGTCAACACCCATCCTTCGAAGCTGACCGGCATGGAGCGTGACGCCGAACGTCTTTACGAACTCATCTGGCGTCAGTTCGTGGCCTGCCAGATGTTGCCGGCACAATACCTGTCGACCACCGTTACCGTTGCCGCCAGCGATTTCGAGCTGCGTGCCAAGGGCCGTATTCTGAAGTTCGACGGTTACACCCGTGCGCTGCCGCAAAGGGCCAAGCCCGGTGATGACGACGTGCTGCCGGACATGGCGCAGGGCGAAGTCCTGAAGCTGAACAAGCTCGACCCGAGTCAGCATTTCACCAAGCCGCCTGCGCGTTACTCGGAAGCGAGCCTGGTCAAGGAAATGGAAAAACGCGGGATCGGTCGCCCGTCGACCTATGCAGCGATCATTTCGACCATTCAGGACCGTGGCTATGTAGCGTTGCACAACCGTCGCTTCTACTCGGAAAAGATGGGCGACATCGTCACCGGGCGCCTGTCTGAAAGTTTTTCCAACCTGATGGACTACGGCTTTACCGCCGGCATGGAAGAAAACCTCGACGACGTGGCCAAGGGGCAGCGCGACTGGAAGAACGTGCTCGACGAGTTCTACGGTGATTTCCGCAAGAAGCTGGAAGTCGCCGAAGCACCAGACAGCGGCATGCGTGCCAACCATCCGGTGATGACCGATATCCCGTGCAAGGTCTGTGGTCGGCCAATGCAGATCCGCACGGCCTCGACTGGCGTGTTCCTTGGCTGTTCCGGTTACAGCCTGCCACCCAAGGAGCGCTGCAAGGCGACCGTCAACCTGACGCCTGGCGACGAGATTGCCGACGATGATGAGGGTGAGTCCGAGTCGCGTGTACTGCGCGGCAAGCATCGCTGCCCGATCTGCAGCACGGCGATGGACGCTTATCTGCTCGACGAAAAGCACAAGCTGCATATCTGCGGTAACAACCCGGATTGCACCGGCTACGAGATTGAGGAAGGGACTTATCGCATCAAGGGCTATGAAGGCCCGAGCCTCGAGTGTGACAAGTGCGGCAGCGAGATGCAGCTCAAGACCGGTCGTTTCGGCAAGTTCTTCGGCTGCACCAACGCTGAGTGCAAGAACACCCGCAAACTGCTGAAAAGCGGTGATGCGGCGCCACCGAAGATGGACCCGGTGAAAATGCCGGAGCTCAAGTGCGACAAGGTCGACGATACTTACATCCTGCGTGATGGCGCTTCGGGGCTGTTCCTGGCTGCCAGCCAGTTCCCGAAAAACCGCGAAACCCGTGCACCGCTGGTCATGGAGATCGCGCCGCACAAGGATGAAATCGATCCGAAGTACCACTTCCTCTGCGAAGCACCGAAGAAAGACCCGGACGGTCGCCCGACCGTCATCCGCTACAGTCGCAAGACCAAAGAGCAGTACGTCCAGACTGAAGTGGAAGGCAAACCTACCGGCTGGCGTGCGTTTTACGACGGCGGCGCCTGGAAGGTCGAAGACAAGCGTTGATCACGAGCGTCCGGTGCATGAGCGCCGGACGCGGTTTTCAACGGGGCTGGCGGCTGCCATGATGAGAACCTGATGGCACCGGCTATGCTGGTCTTATCCCATCGTTATGGAGCGTATCGCCATGGCTCGTGAACTCTATACCCGCACCAACCAGAAAATTTATTTTGCCGGGCTCGCGCTTGAAGCGCTCGGCAGAGCAGAGCAGGGCCAGGCGGTCAACTCGCCAGCGCTGTTGCAGGCCGAGCGTGAGTCGGCGCTGTTCCATCTGTACGGAGCGTTGCTGGGCCTGTGCCACGAAATTGCCGGGTACTACCGTCTGCCTCAAGCGAACGCCCGTCGCGCCGAAGACGTGCTGACCCAAGAAGTGCTGAGCACCCTCGCGATTCCCGAGCTGGCAGAACTCGTCGAGCTGGCCCAGCATCGTCATACCTGGCTGGCGCAATTGATCGCAGCTTACAACGCCCTGTTCGAGCCGCCGCGAGCACCGAGAAAGCCCAAAGGTGATGTCACCCAGCCGATGATTGTGGCGGTGAACCTGGACGCCGAGCCGGAGTCTGAACTTGAACGTGAAGAGCTGGAAAGCTGGCGCCAACAGTTGAAAGGGTTGGCGATTCGTTTTCGCGAAGGCCTGAGCGAGTGCTGAAAACCCATGAAGTACAGGCTGGCAGGCTGTTACAATGCCCGCCTACTGCGGAGTAACTGTAACAATGCCTACCTCTTTTCTTGAAATTGTCGAATTACCGGACGGCCGTATCGAGCTGCGTCGCGCTGACGACGAAGGTTCGCTGGTCACACTGGATTTCTCGGCTGATGCGAAAGCATTCATGCAAGGACAGCATGTTGAAGTTGCCAAGGCCATGTTGAGCGTGGGCGTGCAGATGGCTGGACGCCTGGCCGAAGGTGAAGTCGAGAAGGATGATGTGCCACACGTTCTGCACTGACCGTGACCGGGTTTTCAGCCCAGTCGGATGTTCAGGCTTTGCGCTTCACCGATTTTTGCTGCATTGATCAATAGCTGACGTGCTGCTGCGCCAAGCGGGTTGATCCAGCTCACCACTGTATGACTCCTTCCAAGCCTGAGCGCCTCGCGAGTCAGCTCAAGCACACTCTGTGTGCCGCGCGGCTGAAGCAGCAGGATGCGCTCACGGTTCAGCCCCGCATCGCGAAGCCAGGTCTGGGTCAGGCTTGAGGGCGGGGCGATCAGGGTCAGCCAGCGTGCGTTTGTCTCTTCACTCAGGTCTCTGAGGATCGGCGCCAGAAGGTTGAGGCAGTTCCCGGCTGCACCACGCAAAGACAGCTCACTAAAAACTTCTGGCTCGCTGCTCCAGGGTGTTTCGACTGCGTCTGTCAGCATCGGGGCGATGGGCTGAGCCAGAAACGCCTCGAACAATGGCAATTGCGAATGCGGTGCTTGATGGAACTGCATAACGTCTCCTTAGCGGCGAATGACGCCGACGCTCAAACCTTCTATCACCAGTTCCTGATCCTTGAGGTCGACCTCGATAGGGGCGAAATCAGGGTTTTCAGCCAGCAGCCAGACCTTGCTGCCTTCACGTTTAAAGCGTTTGACGGTGACCTCGTCACCGATTCGGGCAACCACGATCTGACCGTTGCGGGCCTCGCGAGTGGTGTGCACGGCGAGCAGGTCGCCATCAAGGATGCCGACGTCCTTCATGCTCATGCCATGAACGCGCAACAGGTAATTGGCGCTCGGGTGGAAGAAGGCAGGGTTGATGTTGCAGGACTCTTCTATGTGTTGCTGAGCCAGGATCGGCGCACCGGCTGCGACCCGACCGATGACCGGCAGGCTGCTTTCATCCGGACGCGCTTCGAAGCCGGGGATGCGGATGCCGCGTGACGCACCGGGCGTCATTTCGATGGCGCCTTTGCGAGCCAGTGCCTTGAGGTGTTCTTCCGCTGCGTTGGGCGATTTGAACCCCAGCTCCTGAGCGATTTCCGCACGTGTTGGCGGGAAGCCATTGTCTTCGAGGCAGCGTTTGATGAAACCCAGGATTTCAGCTTGGCGTGGCGTCAGTTTGATCATGAGGGGCGCTCTGGCTTTTTATACAGTGACTGGGATTATATACAGTGAAGGCCCGTTGGCAATCATCCATTTCAGTTTCCCCGCCGAGTGGTTACCGGCAAGCCGGTCAACACGTGTGTAAAAGGAGCTGATCGTGCCGTATTCCATCATGGACTGACCGTTTTCGTGACTGTTCGGCTACAAAATGAACGGGCCTGCTTGACAAGCGGGCTGCCTGATACGTATGTTTCAAACGTTCGTTTGTTAGGCAGAGAGCCATGGCCCAGTCGGAAACCGTTGAACGCATTCTTGATGCTGCGGAGCAGTTGTTCGCAGAGAAAGGTTTCGCTGAAACCTCCTTGCGTCTCATCACCAGCAAGGCCTCGGTCAACCTGGCTGCGGTGAACTATCACTTCGGCTCGAAAAAGGCGCTCATTCAGGCGGTTTTCTCGCGCTTTCTCGGTCCGTTCTGCATCAGTCTCGATCGCGAGCTGGAGCGTCGTCAGGCACAACCCGAGCGCAAGCCGAGTCTGGAAGAACTGCTGGAAATCCTCGTCGAACAGGCCCTGGTCGTGCAGCCGCGCAGTGGCAACGACTTGTCGATCTTCATGCGTCTGCTGGGGCTGGCCTTCAGCCAGAGCCAGGGTCACCTGCGCCGCTATCTGGAAGACATGTACGGCAAGGTGTTCCGTCGCTACATGACGCTGGTCAACGAGGCCGCCCCGCGTATCCCGCCCATCGAGCTGTTCTGGCGCGTGCATTTCATGCTTGGCGCTGCCGCGTTCAGCATGTCGGGCATCAAGGCCCTGCGCGCGATTGCCGAGACTGATTTTGGCGTCAACACCTCCATCGAACAGGTCATGCGCCTGATGGTGCCGTTTCTGGCTGCCGGCATGCGCGCCGACACCGGTGTTACCGACCCCGCCATGATCGCCGCGCAGCTCAAGCCGCGCACCAAGCGCAGTTCCGGCACGCCTGCGGTCGCCAAGGCCTGAGGACTGCGCGCCCGGTCGCATTGCGTCGCGCTTCAGGATCAAGCACCATGCCCGGATTGGACATTGGCACTGGTGTGTAAGGGTTTTTCTATGAGTTCTGGCCTGCAAGGCTCCCTGATGGTCGACGTCGCCGGTACCTGGCTGACCAGCGAAGACCGTCAGTTTCTCCGTCAGCCCGAAGTGGGCGGCTTGATTATCTTTGCCCGTAATATCGAGCATCCGCGCCAGGTTCGTGAGCTGAGTGCGTCGATTCGTGCCATTCGCCCCGACCTGCTGCTGGCAGTGGATCAGGAGGGCGGGCGGGTGCAACGTCTGCGTCAGGGCTTTGTGCGTCTGCCGCCGATGCGCGCAATTGCCGACAAGCCTGAGGCAGAGTCGTTGGCCGAACAGTGCGGCTGGGTGATGGCAACCGAAGTGCTGGCGGTCGGGCTGGACTTGAGTTTTGCTCCGGTGCTGGACCTGGACTACCAGCGCAGTGCAGTTGTCGGGACGCGCTCCTTCGAGGGCGATCCCGAGCGTGCAGCCTTGCTGGCCGGTGCGTTCATCCGTGGCATGAATGCGGCCGGCATGGCTGCCACCGGCAAGCACTTCCCCGGCCACGGCTGGGCTGAAGCCGATTCTCATGTGGCCATCCCGAATGACGAGCGCAGCTTGGAGCAGATTCGCGCCAATGATCTGGTGCCATTCGCGCGCCTGAGTCAGCAATTGGCGGCGGTGATGCCGGCCCATGTCATCTACCCGAAAGTCGATTCGCAGCCGGCCGGTTTTTCGAGGCGCTGGTTGCAGGACATCCTGCGCGACGAACTGAAATTCGACGGGGTTATCTTCAGTGATGATTTGTCGATGGCCGGTGCTCATGTAGTGGGTGATGCTGCCAGCCGGATCGAAGCGGCGCTGACGGCGGGCTGCGACATGGGCCTGGTCTGTAACGACCGTGCGGCTGCAGAGCTGGCACTCAGCGCAGTGCAGCGTATGCGGGTCAAACCTTCGCCGCGTATCGCGCGCATGCGCGGGCAGGCATCTGCCGGCACTGAATATCGGCAACATCCGCGCTGGCTGGCCGCGCTACAAGCGCTGCGCGGCGCTCAACTGATCGATTAAGGATTTGTGATGACTGTTTACGCGATTATTGGCGGTACGGGCCTGACCCAGCTGGAAGGTCTGAACATTCGGCAGTCGTTGCCGATGAACACGCCTTATGGCGCGCCGTCAGGTGAAATCCAGATCGGCGATTACGCCGGTCGCGAGGTGATGTTTCTCGCGCGCCACGGCCATCCGCACCGCCTGCCGCCGCATCAGGTCAACTACCGGGCCAATATCTGGGCCCTGAAGCAGGCCGGTGCCGAGGCCATTCTGGCGGTGAACGCCGTGGGCGGCATTCATCCTGACATGGGCACCGGGCATTTTTGTGTGCCACACGATCTGGTCGACTATACCAGTGGCCGTCAGCACACCTTTTTTGCCGATGATCTGGAGCAGGTCACGCACATCGACTTCAGCTACCCGTACAGCGAAGCGCTGCGGTCGCGGCTGATCGCGGCATTGGCTGCCGAAGGGTGCGCGTTCTCTGAGCGGGGCGTTTATGCCTGCACCCAGGGGCCGCGTCTGGAAACCGTTGCGGAAATCATCCGCCTTGAGCGCGATGGCTGCGACATCGTCGGCATGACTGGCATGCCCGAGGCGGCGCTGGCCCGTGAACTGGAGCTGGATTACGCCTGCCTGGCACTGGTGGTCAATCCTGCGGCGGGCAAATCGACGGCGGTCATCACCATGGCTGAAATCGAGCAGGCGTTGCGCGATGGCATGGGCAAGGTCAAGGCCACGCTTGCCCGGGTGCTGTCCGCCTCCTGATTTACAGCATGCGCTTGAGGGTATTGTCTTTGCGTACGAGGTGATGCCAGATCGCGGCCACCACGTGCAGGCCGATCACGTAGTAGAAGATCGAGCCCAGCAGCTTGTGCAGGTCTTCAAAGTATTCGGCCGTGCGGTCCGAGGTGGGCAGCGGCCAGGGTATTTGCAGGCTGGTGAACGGGATGGGCAGTGCGCCTTTTTCCACCATCACCGTCAGCAGGCCAAGCACCGGTTGTGCGAACAGAAACGCATACAGCGCGTAATGCGACAAGGTGGCTGCCACGTGCAGTACGCCTTCCAGCGGCGGCGTAATACCGGGCGGACGATGACGTCGACGCTCGGCAACGCGAAAAAACGCCATGACCAGAAGCACAATCCCTACCCAGAAATGGCTCTGCACGACCAGCGTACGGTAGTCGGAGCCCTTGCTGAACTGCGTGCGGCTCAGAATGAGCGTGTACGCCAGCACAATCAGAATGGCCATGATCCAGTGCAGCCACCGCGCGCGTTGGCTGTAGCGTTGAGAAGTCAGTGTATCCACGGTTGGATTCCTTGTGGCTTTTTACAGGCTCGGTTTGCAGCTTAGGCCTTCGCCTGAAGGCATGTGTTTCATTGCGGACAGATTTATTTCATTGTCGATACCGCCAAGGGCGAATATGGCTAATTAACAGCATGGTCGGCACAGAAGGGAACCTGTGTGCATGGGTGGCTTCATATGACGTGGATATTCACCCAGGAGCGAGTCTTGACCAGTGCCAACCCGCCTGTCGGCCCGGTAACGCCGGTATCGGCCAGTGTTTCATTGAATGTACTGACCATGAACATGCACATGGGCTTTGGCATTTTCAATCGTCGCTTCATTCTTCCAGAATTACGTGAAGCCGTGCGCAGCGTATCGGCCGATATCGTATTTCTTCAGGAAGTGCACGGCGAACAACAGAGTCACGCACGCAGCGTCAAGGGCTGGCCGACGATTTCACAGTACGAGTTTCTTGCCGACGCCATGTGGAGCGACTTCGCCTACGGGCGCAATGCCGTTTATCCGGACGGCGATCACGGTAATGCACTGCTGTCCAAGTACCCGATCATTCAACACGAGAACCTCGATATCTCCATCGACGGTACCGAGCAGCGCGGTTTGCTGCACTGCATTCTGGACGTGCCGAACGCGGGGCGAGTGCACGCGGTTTGTGTGCATCTGGGGCTGTTTGAAAGTCATCGGCGGCAACAATTGAAACTGCTCGCCGAACTGATGGCGCGGCTGCCTGAGGGCGAGCCGGTGATCGTTGCCGGTGATTTCAATGACTGGCGCCAGCGCGCCGATGCCTTGCTACAGGGCACCGGGTTGTACGAGGTGTTCGTGGAGCACTTCGGGGCGCCGGCAAAAAGCTTTCCGGCCCGCTTGCCGTTACTGCGGCTGGATCGGGTCTACGTCCGTAATGCCACTTCCCACCGACCGAAAGTGTTGTCCAGTCGACCGTGGTCTCATCTTTCCGATCATGCACCTTTGGCGGTGGAGTTAACGTTATGAAAAAACCGACAGGGCAATGGCGCGATGGCAATTCGGTAGAGCTGCTGATCAACGGCGAAGACTTCTACAGTCGGGTTTTCGAGTGCATCCGTGCCGCGCGCAAGGAAGTGTTGATCGAGACTTTCATCATTTTCGAAGACCGGATCGGCGAGGGCCTGCAACAGGCATTGATCGAGGCGGCCGGTAATGGCGCCAGGGTCGTGGTCACCGTGGATGATTACGGCACCTCGGACCTGAGCTCGACGTTCGTCAGAACCATGATCGATGCCGGTATCCAGATTCAGCTGTTCGACCCGCGCCCCCGGTTCATGGGGATGCGCACCAACCTGTTCCGCCGCCTGCACCGCAAGGTCGTGGTGATCGATGGCGAACTGGGCTTTATCGGCGGCATCAATTACAGCGTCGATCACATGACCGACACCGGCCTGACGGCCAAGCAGGATTACGCCGTGCTGGTGCGCGGCCCTATTGTCGGTGACATCCATAAGAGCGCGATGAGCATGCTCAGCGAGGCGGTGCGCTCGAAACTGACGCCGATCCCGCTCAAGCTCGAGCGTGCCGGGAATGCCAGCATGTTGCTCGCCGAGCGTGACAACAGCGAGCACACCAACGACATCGAAGAACAATACCTTGAGGCGATTCGCGGCGCGACCGAGCGGATTACCCTGGCCAACGCCTACTTCTTCCCCAGCTACCGCTTCTTGCGTGAATTGCGTAACGCGGCGCGGCGCGGCGTGAACGTCACGCTGATCCTGCAAGGCCAGCCGGACATGCCGTTCGTGCGGGTCTGCTCGCGTCTCACCTACACCTACCTGTTACGCGACGGGGTGGCCATTCATGAATACAAGCAGCGTGCACTGCACGGCAAGGTCGCGCTGATTGATCGGGAGTGGTCCACCGTGGGCTCCAGCAACCTTGACCCGTTGAGCCTGGCGTTGAATCTGGAAGCCAACCTGTTCATTCGTGATCCGCAACTGAATCAGCATCTGCAGGACCACCTGATGGAGCTTGCCGCTGCGCACAGCACCCAGATGAATTTGAAAGGCGCGGCCCGCGGTCAATGGTGGCGTGCACCGATGATCGTACTGAGTTTCTTTTTCCTGCGCCGCTTTCCGGCCATCGCCGGGCTGTTTCCGGTGCATGGCGTGCGTCTCAAACCGCTGCGTGCTGGCGATGTAGTGCCGGAGGCCAAAGTGATTGAGCAACGGCAAAACAACGACCAGATGGACCAGGAGAAAACGTCATGACCCGAGCCACAAGCGCTGCGCCGCAAAGCGCCCATGGAGCCAAGTGGAAATGGGCGAAACGGATCTTCAATGTGTTTTTCTTCATTGCCGTACCGGTGTTGCTGTTTCTGCTGGTCAAGAACCTGGACTGGCAAGAGGTCAAGAAGGCGCTGGCTTCCTACAAGGCCAGCACGCTGGCCATCGCCGCTGTTGTCGCGTTCGCCAGCTACGCGACCTATTGCGGGTTCGACATCCTGGCGCGCTATTACACCCGTCATAAGCTGGCGATCAAGCAGATCGTGCCGGTGACCTTCGTCTGTTATGCGTTCAACCTCAATCTCAGCTCGTGGGTCGGCGGGATCGCGCTGCGTTATCGGCTGTATTCAAGGCTTGGGCTCGACGTTTCGACCATCACCCGGATTCTGAGTCTGAGCCTGATCACCAACTGGCTGGGGTACATGCTGTTGGCCGGTTTCGTGTTTTCGATGCGCTTTTTGGAATTGCCCGAGGAATGGTCGATTGGCACCACAACCCTGCAACTGATCGGCTTCGGGCTGTTGGCCGTGTGTTTTGCTTACCTGCTGGCGTGCCGGTTTTCCAAACGACGTTCATGGACGATTCGTGATCAGGAATTCAATCTGCCGTCGATGAAGCAAGCATTGATGCAGGCCAGCCTGGGCGCTTTGAACTGGTCGTTGATGGCGGCGGTGATTTACACCCTTTTGCCGGACAGCGCGTTCTACCCGGCGATTCTCGGTGTGCTGCTGATCAGCAGCATCGCGGGCGTCATTACCCACATCCCGGCCGGGCTCGGCGTGCTGGAAACGGTGTTCATCACCTTGCTCTCGCATCAGTTTTCAAAAGGCAGCCTGCTGGCCGCGCTGATTGGCTACCGCGCCATTTACTTCCTGCTGCCATTGCTGATTGCACTGGTGGTGTATCTGGTTCTGGAAAAACGCGCGAAGAAAATGGGTGAAAAAAACCAGCAGCGGACGGGCGAGGAGGCGAAGTCCTGAGCGATCAGTTCCACAAAGTATGGCTATCTGTGGGAGCGACCGGGGCGGCGCCTTTAATCATCAAACCCCACCTGCTCATGTATTTCGTCAACTTTTAGCTCCAGCCGATAGGCCACGGCGATGAACAGCGCCTGGCACAGGCACAGGGTCGCGCTCAGGGAGCGAAAGGCGAACGAGCTGCCTTCGTTGACCAGCAACACCGAGTTGGCGCGCTTGGCCAAAGGCGACAGGTTGCTGTCGGTGATGATCAGGGTCTTGGCCTGATGGTGCTGGGCGATGCGCAGGCAGTGCTGGGTTTCCTTGCCGTAAGGCGTGAAGCTGATCGCGATCACCAGGTCATTGGCGCGCACGCTGCGCATCTGCTCACGATAACTGCCGCCCAGACCTGAAATCAGGTGAATGCGTTTGTTGGTGTGTTGCAGGTTGTAAACCAGATAATCCGCCACTGCGAACGAGCGCCGTACACCCACTACATAGATGTTGTCGGCGTTGACCACCAGATCCACGGCCTTTTCGAACTCGACGTCATCCAGCTCGGCACTCAGGCGTTCCAGCCCGGACAGGGTCGCGTCCACGCATTCGCGGGCCAGATCGCCTGCGCTGGCCTTTTGCGACTTGTTGGCGATCATGCTGCGGATGCGCTGCTGGTAATTCTGCACCGGCGTGGTCTTGTGGGTGTAAGCCTCACGAAACAGCGCCTGCATTTCGCTGAAACCGCTGAACCCGAAGCGCTGCGAGAAGCGCACGATGGCCGACGGATGAACCTCGCATTCACGGGCGATATCGCTGATCCGGTCGACCATGATCCGGTCGCTCTGCTGGCTCATGTAGCTGGCGATGCGCTTGAGCTGGCGGGGCAGGCTGTCGTACTCGTCGGTGATCAAGCGCAGCAAACCTTCGGCACTGCTGGGCGGCATGTCGACACTCGCCTCGGTGCTGGTCATATTCAAATCCTTCCTGCTTGTTCTTTTCGGGGCCACGCAGAGGCGTGTCCCTGATGATAGAGGCTGTGTTCACCAGCGCGGGCGACTATATAGCACCTGCCTGCGCATTGTGACAGCTCATGAATAGCGATGTAGAAAAAATATTCCACTAAAAATAATTATAGAATAAATATTGATTGATGCCGCGTGACGTTTTAGGCTGCATTCACAAAAGGTAGCGCGTGCACCCAGATGTGCGTGCTCCAGGCTGATAAAAATAACAGGAGCCACCATGGGCCAGACTCGCTTTGCCACCGGGCGTCAGTTGGATCTGATCTGCCTCGGACGCCTTGGCGTCGATCTTTACGCGCAGCAGGTCGGCGCACGACTTGAAGACGTTTCCAGCTTCGCCAAATACCTCGGCGGTTCATCGGCCAACATCGCCTTCCGCACAGCCAGGCTGGGGTTGAAAACTGCCATGCTCAGCCGGGTGGGCGATGACCACATGGGGCGCTTTCTGATCGAGTCACTGGCGCGAGAAGGCTGCGACGTCAGCGCCATCAAGCGCGATCCTGAACGCCTGACCGCCATGGTGCTGCTGGGCCTGAAAGATCGCGAAACATTCCCGCTGGTGTTCTACCGCGAAAACTGCGCCGACATGGCCCTGCGCGCCGAAGACATTGACGAGCAACAGATCGCGTCCAGCAAGGCGTTGCTGATCACCGGCACGCATTTTTCGACCGATCAGGTCTTCAAGGCCAGCAGCCAGGCACTGGAGTATGCCGAGAAGCACAACGTCAAACGGGTCCTGGATATCGACTATCGTCCGGTGCTCTGGGGCCTGGCGGGCAAGGCCGATGGCGAGACACGCTTCGTTGCTGATCAACAGGTCAGCCAGCACGTGCAACGCATCCTGCCGCGCTTCGATCTGATCGTCGGCACCGAAGAAGAATTTCAGATCGCTGGTGGCTCCACTGATCTGCTGACCGCGCTGCGCACTGTGCGTGAATTGACTGCCGCAACGCTGGTGGTCAAGCTCGGCCCGCAAGGTTGCACGGTGATTCACGGTGCTATTCCGGCGCGCCTTGAAGACGGGGCGATCTACCCAGGCGTACGGGTCGAAGTGCTCAACGTGCTGGGTGCTGGCGATGCGTTCATGTCCGGCTTCCTCAGCGGCTGGCTCAACGACGCCAGTGATGAGCGTTGCTGCCAGCTGGCCAATGCCTGCGGCGGTCTGGTGGTCTCGCGCCATGCGTGCGCCCCGGCGATGCCGACGTCGGCCGAACTCGATTACCTGTTCAATAGCCCCGAGCCGATCACCCGGCCTGATCAGGATGTCGCTTTGCAGCGCCTGCATCAGGTCAGCGTGGCGCGCAAACAATGGAAACAACTGTTCATCTTTGCGTTCGATCACCGCGGCCAACTGGTCGAACTGGCACAGCAGGCCGGGCGTGATCTGAGCAGCATCAGCCAGCTCAAGCAGCTGTTCGTGCAAGCGGTCGAGCGGGTGGAAGCCGATTTGCGCAAACGGGGCATCGAAGCCGACGTGGGCCTGCTCGCCGATCAGCGCTTCGGCCAGGATTCGCTGAATGCGGCCACCGGGCGAGGCTGGTGGATTGCGCGCCCGGTGGAGGTGCAGGGTTCAAGGCCGCTGGCATTCGAGCACGGCCGCTCCATCGGCAGCAATCTGATCAACTGGCCGCAGGAGCAGATCATCAAGTGTCTGGTGCAATATCACCCTGACGACGAACCGATGCTGCGTCTGGAACAGGAAGCACAGATCAAGGCGCTGTACGACGCTTCTAAAGTCAGCGGCCACGAACTGCTGCTGGAAATCATTCCGCCCAAGGATCACCCGTCGCCTCATCCGGATGTGATGTTCCGTGCAGTCAAGCGCCTGTACAACCTCGGTATCTACCCGGCGTGGTGGAAGATCGAGGCGCAGACGGCTGACGTCTGGCAGCAACTGGACGAGCTGATTCAACAGCGTGACCCTTACTGCCGTGGCGTGGTGCTGCTGGGCCTCAATGCGCCGGTCGAAGCGCTGGCCGAAGGGTTCGCACAGGCTCGTCACAGCCGTACCTGCAAAGGTTTTGCCGTGGGCCGGACGATCTTTCGCGAGCCAAGCCGGGCCTGGATGGCCGGTGAAATCGACGATGCGGCGTTGGTCAGCCGGGTGCAAGGCACGTTCAACTGGCTGATCGAGTCGTGGCGCGAAAGCCGCGCCTGAAGCGTTTTTGATTGGTGCAGCGAAAACTACAGAACGCGATAACAACAAAAAGGTGCAGCCATGCCTGTTTCAGCTTCCACGCCCAAGATCCGCATCGGTATCAACCCGATCTCCTGGAGCAACGACGACTTGCCGGCTCTCGGCGGAGAGACGCCTTTGAGCACCGCGCTGAGCGAAGGCAAAGCCATCGGCTACGAAGGGTTCGAGCTCAACGGTAAATTCCCCAAGGACGCCAAGGGCGTCGGCGATGTGCTGCGGCCCTATGACCTGGCGCTGGTGTCCGGCTGGTACTCGAGCCGGCTGGCGCAGCGATCCGTGGCCGAAGAGATCGAGGCCATTACCCCGCATGTTCAGTTGCTCGCCGAAAACGGCGCGTCAGTGCTGGTGTATGGCGAAGTGGCCGATTCCATTCAGGGTCAGCGCATTCCGCTGGTCGAACGGCCGCGTTTTCACACTGATCAGGCCTGGCGCGAGTACGCAGACAAACTGACCGAACTGGCGCGTTTCACGCTGTCACGCGGGGTGCGTCTGGCCTATCACCACCACATGGGTGCCTACATCGAGTCACCCCAGGACATCGACAGGCTGATGGCGCTGACCGGCGATGAAGTCGGGCTGCTGTTCGATTCCGGGCATTGCTACATGGGCGGCGGCGAGCCCCTGCAGGTACTCGGCAAACACATCGCACGCGTCTGTCATGTGCATTTCAAGGACGTGCGCAAACCGGTGGTGCAGCTGGCGCGCAACAATCTCTGGAGCTTTCCGGACTGCATCATCAACGGCACGTTCACGGTGCCGGGCGATGGCGACATCGATTTTTCGGCACTGCTCAAGGTGTTGTTGCAGGCCGACTACAGCGGCTGGCTGGTGGTCGAGGCCGAACAGGACCCGGCGGTAGCGCCCAGCTACGTGTATGCCAAAAAAGGCTATGACACCCTGCGCCAGTTGCTGGCTGATGCGCGATAAGGAGGATTGAACCATGAGTCTGTTGACCAAAAGCAAACCCCGGGGCCGCGACATCGTGGCGCTCGCGCCAGGCACGCTTGAATACGTGGGTTTCGCGGCCTATCGGCTGGAGGGAGGCGAGCACTTGTCTCTGAGCGCCGAAGAGGACGAACTGTGTGTGGTGCTGCTCGGCGGGCACGCCAGTGTCAGTGGCGAGGCGCCGGGGCAGGGCGCGTTCAGTTGGGAAAACATCGGTGACCGGCAGTCGGTGTTCGAAGAAAAGTCGCCGTTCGCGGTGTATCTGCCGCCGCACAGTCAGGTCGAGCTGGTCGCTCGCGGGCCGGTGCATCTGGGTGTCTGCCGTGCTCCCGGCGATGCTGGCAAACAGCTTGCGGCACGGTTGATCATGCCCGGCAGCATGAAGCGCAGCGTACGTGGCAAAGGCGCCAACACCCGCTACGTGTGCGACATCCTGCCAGACAGCGAACCGGCGCATTCGCTGCTGGTGGTCGAGGTGCGCACGCCTTCCGGGCATTCCTCCAGCTACCCGCCGCACAAGCACGACAAGGACAACCTGCCGCACGAGAGCTTTCTCGAGGAAACCTACTACCACATGGTCAACCCGCCGCAGGGCTTCGTGTTTCAGCGTGTGTACACCGACGACCGCAGCATCGATCAGGCCATGGCCGTGGAAAACAACGACCTTGTCACCGTGCCCAAGGGCTACCACCCGGTTTCGGTGCCTTACGGTTACGAATCGTATTACCTGAACGTCATGGCCGGCCCGACCCGTGCGTGGCAGTTCCACAACGATCCGCAGCACAGCTGGCTGCTGGATCTTTAATCCCCTTTTTGCTTTGGAGTCATGCCAATGAGCGAGTCACCGGTGATCGGCCATTACATCAACGGCCAGGTAAACGACGGCGATGGTCAGCGCTACAGCGACGTTTTCAACCCGGCCATCGGCACGGTTCAGGCGCGTGTAGCACTGGCCAGCGTCAAGACGGTGGATGAAGCGGTTGCAGCGGCCAAAGCAGCGTTTCCTGGCTGGGCCGATCAGTCGTCGCTGCGTCGCGCGCGGGTGATGTTCAAGTTCAAAGAGCTACTGGACCGGCACCACGATGAGCTGGCGCAGATCATCTGCCGCGAGCACGGCAAAGTGCTGTCCGATGCGCGCGGCGAAGTGGTACGCGGCATCGAAATCGTCGAATTTGCCTGCGGTGCGCCAAGCCTGTTGAAAAGTGATTTCAGCGACAACATTGGTGGCGGTATCGATAACTGGAACCTGCGTCAGCCACTGGGCGTTTGCGCCGGGGTCACACCGTTCAACTTTCCGGTCATGGTGCCGCTGTGGATGATTCCCATGGCGCTGGTAACCGGCAACTGCTTCATCCTCAAACCCTCCGAACGCGATCCTTCTGCCAGCCTGTTGATGGCGCGGCTGTTGAAAGAGGCCGGGCTGCCTGATGGCGTGTTCAACGTGGTGCAGGGCGACAAAGTGGCGGTCGATGCCTTGCTGCAACACCCGGACATCGAAGCCCTTTCGTTTGTCGGTTCGACGCCGATTGCCGAGTACATTTATCAGCAGGGCACCGCCCGTGGCAAGCGCGTGCAGGCGCTGGGCGGCGCCAAGAATCACATGATCGTGATGCCTGATGCAGACCTGGATCAGGCCGCCGACGCGTTGATCGGCGCCGCCTATGGTTCGGCTGGCGAGCGCTGCATGGCCATCTCCATTGCCGTGGTGGTGGGCGACGTGGGCCAGAAACTGATCGACAAACTGTTGCCACGCATCGACCAGCTCAAGGTCGGCAATGGCATGCAAGCCGATTCGGACATGGGGCCGCTGGTCACCGCCGTGCACAAGGCCAAGGTCGAAGGGTTCATCGATCAGGGCGTGAAAGAAGGCGCGAAGCTGATTGTCGACGGGCGCAATTTCAGCGTGCCGGGTGCCGAGCAGGGTTTTTTTGTCGGCGCAACGCTGTTCGACAACGTTACCCCGCAGATGCAGATCTACAAGGAAGAAATCTTCGGTCCGGTGCTGGGCATCGTGCATGTGGCGGACTTCGCCAGCGCGGTTGAACTGATCAACGCCCACGAATTCGGCAATGGCGTGTCGTGCTTCACCAGCGATGGCGGCGTGGCGCGGGCATTCGCCCGCAGCATCAAGGTGGGCATGGTCGGTATCAACGTGCCGATTCCGGTGCCGATGGCCTGGCATTCGTTTGGTGGCTGGAAGCGCTCGCTGTTCGGCGATCACCACGCCTATGGCGAAGAGGGGCTGCGCTTCTACAGCCGCTACAAAAGCGTCATGCAGCGTTGGCCGGACAGCATCGCCAAAGGGCCGGAATTCAGCATGCCGACCGCTAAATAGTCTTCATCAATGGAATGTGCGGAGAACAATAACAATGAGTCATCCCCTGCGTTTCGCTCTTAATCGAATGGTCGCGCCGCGCCTGTCGCTTGAGGCGTTTGTCGATCTGGCTGTGAAGCTGGGTGCCGATGCCATCGAGATCCGCAACGACCTTAAGGGCATCGAGATCGAAGACGGCACCGCGCCTGAGGCCGTCGCTGATCTGTGTGCTGCCAAAGGCGTGCAGGTGCTTTCAATCAACGCGCTTTATCCGTTCGATGTCTGGAATGACGAGCGCAGTGCCCAGGCCACCAAGCTGGCGCAATACGCACGTGCCTGCGGTGCCAAAGGGCTGGTGCTATGCCCGCTCAACGACCGCGCCGACCCACGCAACAGCGCGCAGCGTGCCGCCGGGTTGCGCACGGCGTTGACCGCACTGGCACCGATCCTTCGTGAGCACGGCATTCTGGGGTTCGTCGAGCCGCTGGGCTTCGAAGAATGCTCGTTGCGCCTCAAGCGCCAGGCCGTGGATGCAATCAAGGCCGTCGGCGGGCTGGATGTCTACCGTCTGGTTCATGACACCTTTCATCACCACCTGGCCGGCGAGGTCGAGCTGTTTCCCGAGCTGACCGGGCTGGTGCATATCTCCGGTGTCGAAGATGCGCAGGCACCGCTCAACAGCATTCGCGACGGCCACCGCGTGCTGGTCGGGGAGGCTGACATTCTGGGCAATGCCGCACAGATCGAACGGTTGCTGGACAGCGGGTATACGGGGCATCTGTCGTTCGAGCCGTTCGCCGAAAGTGTTCATGCGCTGCAAGACATTCCGCAGGCGATCTCGGCAAGCATGGCGCATTTGTCACGGGCCGTTTCGCAGCGTCACTGATTTGATTTCAGCCGTCAGGCCACCTCAAACCCCGGCCACCTCAAACAAGAACAAGGTGCGAACATGAGTACAACCCGACTGACCATGGCTCAGGCCCTGGTGAAGTTTCTCGATAATCAGTATGTCGAAGTCGACGGCGTGCAGAGCAAGTTCGTCGCGGGCATTTTCACCATCTTTGGCCATGGCAATGTGCTCGGCCTGGGGCAGGCGCTGGAGCAGGACAGCGGCGATCTGGTGGTTCATCAAGGCCGTAACGAGCAGGGCATGTGCCACGCCGCCATCGGCTTTGCCAAGCAGCACCTGCGCCGCAAGATCTACGCGTGCAGCTCCTCGGTGGGGCCGGGCGCGGCGAACATGATCACCGCTGCGGCAACGGCGTCCGCCAACCGGATTCCGCTGCTGTTGTTGCCGGGCGATGTCTATGCCAGCCGCCAGCCCGACCCGGTGCTGCAACAGATCGAGCAGTTTCATGACCTGAGCATCAGCACCAACGACGCCTTCAAGGCCGTGAGCAAATACTGGGACCGCATCAACCGCCCCGAGCAACTGATGAGTGCGGCGCTCAATGCCATGCGCGTGCTGACCGATCCGGCCGAGACGGGCGCGGTAACCCTGGCATTGCCTCAGGACGTGCAGGCCGAGGCTTACGACTACCCGGACAGCTTTCTGCAAAAACGCGTGCACCGTATAGATCGTCGCCCGCCGAGCAAGGCGATGCTCGACGATGCCTTGAAACTGTTGGCGGGCAAGCGCAAACCCTTGCTGATCTGCGGCGGCGGGGTGCGTTATTCGGGCGCGGCTGAAGCGCTGCAAGCCTTCGCCGAGCGCTTTGACATCCTCTTTGCGGAAACCCAGGCAGGCAAGAGCGCCATCGTGTCGGCGCACCCGCTGAACATGGGCGGGATCGGCGAAACCGGCACGGTGGCGGCCAATCGATTGGCCAAAGAGGCTGATCTGATCATTGGCGTCGGCACCCGTTACAGCGATTTCACCACGGCGTCGAAATGGCTATTCCAGAACCCGGATGTGCAGTTTCTCAATATCAACGTCGGTGCGTTCGATGTGCAGAAACTCGATGGTGTGCAGGTGCTGGCTGATGCACAGTTCGCCTTGCAGGCGTTGAGCGAAGCGTTGCAGACCAGCGACTACCGTGCGGCGTGGGGCGACGCCCCGCAACAGGCGCGTGCCGAACTGGACGCCGAGGTCGACCGCCTTTATGCGGTCGAGTACCAAAGCGAAGGTTTCGTCCCGGAAATCAACGACCACATGGACCCGGCCGTACTGCGTGACTTTATCGAGCTGACCGGCTCGTGCCTGACCCAGAGTGGCGTGCTGGGCATTCTCAACCAGAGCCTGCCGACCGATGCGGTCATCGTTGCCGCCGCAGGCAGCCTGCCGGGCGATCTGCAGCGGGCCTGGCGCAGCACCGGCGTTGATACCTACCACGTTGAGTATGGCTACTCGTGCATGGGTTACGAGGTTAATGCCGCACTGGGCGTCAAGCTCGCGGCGCCGCACCGGGAAGTCTTCGCGCTGGTTGGCGATGGCTCCTACATGATGCTTCATTCGGAGCTGGCGACCTCGATTCAGGAGCGGCGCAAGATCAACGTGGTGTTGCTCGACAACATGACCTTTGGCTGCATCAACAACCTGCAGATGGAACACGGCATGAACAGCTTCGGCACCGAGTTCCGTTTCCGCAACCCGCAGACCGGCAAGCTCGATGGCGACTTCGTGCCGGTGGATTTCGCCATGAGCGCGGCGGCTTATGGTTGCAAGACCTACAAGGTCAGCACCGCCGAGCAACTGCACCAGGCGCTCGCCGATGCCCGGCTTCAGACCGTCTCGACGCTGATCGACATCAAAGTGCTGCCCAAGACCATGATTCATAAATACCTGTCCTGGTGGCGGGTCGGTGTCGCCGAAGTCTCGACCACCGGTACCACCGCTCAGGTGTACGACAAACTCAACCGCGAGCTGGCCAAGGCGCGTCAGTACTGATCACTTTTATCGTTCAGCGCCCGTGATCCGTTCACGGCAACATCCAATAACAAAAAGGAAGATGAACATGGCATTGAAACTCGGCGTGATCGGCACAGGCGCAATCGGTCAGGATCATATCCGCCGGTGCAGCAAGACACTGGTCGGCAGTCAGGTGGTGGCCGTCACCGACATCAATCTCGAACAGGCAGCCAACGTAGTGCGTGACCTGGACATCAGCGCCGAAGTGTATGCCGGCGGGCACGCATTGATCGCCGCGCCGGATGTCGAGGCGGTGCTGGTCTGCTCTTGGGGTCCCAGCCATGAAGAGTACGTGCTGGCAGCGATTGCCGCGGGCAAGCCGGTGTTCTGCGAGAAGCCGCTGGCCGTCACCGCCGAGGGCTGCCGGCATATTGTCGAAGCCGAGATCGCCAGCGGCAGAAGGCTGGTCCAGGTTGGGTTTATGCGCCCTTATGACCAGGGCTATCGCGCGCTCAAGTCAGTGATCGACAGCGGCCAGATCGGCGAGCCGCTGATGCTCCATTGCGCCCACCGCAACCCGCGTGTGGGCGAGAACTACAAGACCGACATGGCGATCACTGACACCTTGATTCATGAGCTCAATGTGCTGCGCTGGCTGCTCAATGATGACTATGTGTCGGTGCAGGTGGTGTTCCCGCGCAAGACCAGCAAAGCCCTCGCGCACATGAAAGACCCGCAGATCGTGATGCTGGAAACCGCCCGGGGCACGCGCATCGATGTCGAAGTGTTCGTCAACTGCCAGTACGGCTACGACATCCAGTGTGAAGTGGTCGGCGAGAGCGGTATAGCCAGATTGCCCGAGCCTTCCCAGGTGCAACTGCGCAGCGAAGCCAAATTGTCGAACGCGATTCTGATGGACTGGAAAGACCGCTTCATTGCCGCCTATGACGTCGAGTTGCAGGACTTCATCGACGGCGTCAAAGCCGGGACGATTAACGGCCCCTCCGCCTGGGACGGTTATGCCGCCGCCGTTGCCGCCGATGCCTGTGTGCTGGCGCAGAATAATGGCGCCGTGGTGCCGATCAGCCTCGCTACGCGTCCGGCGTTCTATGCCTGACGGTTTTTACGGCAACCGAGACATTTCTCGACAAGCATAATAAGGGAGGCATCATGCGCATTGCACTGGACCCCTACATGTACCGCCATCTGTCCCTCGGGGCGATGGTCGATAAAACCGCAGAGCTGGGTTACGACTACATCGAGCTGTCACCGCGCGAAGACTTCATGCCGTTTTACAAATACCCACGCGTGGACCGGGCGAGGATCCGGGAGTTTCGCAAAGCCCTGAGCGATGCGGGTGTGAAACTCTCCTCGTTGCTGCCGCTGTACCACTGGGCTGCGCCGGATGAAGACCTGCGCATTGCCGCAGTACGCAACTGGAAACGCGCCATTCAGGTGGCGGTGGAAATGGACTGCGACCTGATGAACACCGAGTTCAGCGGGCAATCCGATCATGCGCTGGTCTGCGAGAACCAGTTCATGAAGTCGATGGACGAACTGATGCCGCATTTCGAGCGCGAAGGTATAAAGCTCGATATCCAGGCGCATCCCTATGACTTCTGTGAGCGCAATAACGAGTCGGTGGACATCATTCGCGGGCTTGATCGTGACTGGATCAACTACCTGTACGCCGCGCCCCACACCTTTTTCTACGATGACGGCGTAGGTGATATCGCCTCCATGCTGCGCTACGCAGGTGACAAACTTACGCACCTGATTATTGCCGACACTTATAATCACCGGGCTTCTTCCAACCTGCGCTACATCGTCAACCCGCCCGGCGTGACGGCGACGGTGCATCAGCATCTGGACATCGGGCAGGGCGAAGTGAACTGGGAGGCGTTTTTCTCGACGCTCAGGGACATCAAGTTCGACGGCATCGCCACGGTGGCCGTGTTTGCCTGGGAAGAGCGCGCCGACGAGTCGAGCCGATTCATGCTCGAACGGGTCAAAAGCGAGTTGCTGCGCTGATACAGTGGCAGTGAATACACAACCGATGGCTACGGCCTGAGGTTCATGGACCACAGGAGATATCCATGCGAGCAGGGCTGGTGGGCTACGGCAAAGGGGGGCGTTACTTTCATGCGACGCTGATTTCAAGTCTGCCCGGTGCCACGTTTGCAGGGGTCGTTACCCGTTCGCCAGAACGAAAACAGGACGTGGCCAAAGATCATCCGGGCGTTGCGACCTTCGACACGCTGGCCGAGCTGGTGGCTACCGGGGTTGATGTGGTGGTGATTTCCACACCGCTGGCCTCACGGCGAGCACTGATTCTGGAGGCTCTCGAACTGGGCGTGGCGGTGGTCAGCGATAAACCCTTTGCCCATGACGCCGCGCAGGCGCGTGAACTGGTGGAGGCTGCCGAAAAGCGTGGCGTGTTGCTCAGTGTTTATCAGAACCGGCGTTGGGATTCCGATTTCCTCACGGTGCGCAAATTGATCGACAGCCAGGCGCTGGGCGAGATCAGTCGGTTCGAATCAAGTATCGAGCGCTACTCGCCGCGCTCCGTGGGCAAGGCGAGCGGTGGTGGCATGTTGCGCGACCTGGGCAGTCACCTGGTGGATCAGGCGCTGGTGCTGTTCGGCCCGGTCGAGCGGGTGTACGGCGAGTTGCGTTTCGCCCCTGCGGACGAGGAGCTGGACCACACGTTTTTCGTTGCGTTGACCCACGCCAATGGCGTGGTCTCGCATTTGTCCGGCAGTTGCCTGCAAAGCAGCCCGAAACCACGGTTTCGGGTCAGTGGATCAAAAGGCTGTTACAGCGTCGACGGCCTGGACGGCCAGGAAGACGCGGCGTTTGCCGGGCTGACGCCACGGTCAGAAGGCGAGCGCTGGGGCGTCGAAGAGCATCGGCGCTGGGGCTGGTTCGAACAGGGTGATCATCGCGAGCGCGTGCCCTCGGAGCGTGGCTGCTGGCTTGAGTTCTACCAGCAACTGCAGCGTGCAGTGGACGAGCAGGGCAGCAACCCGGTCAACCCTCACGATGCCATCGCGTCAGCGCAAGTCATGGACGCAGCACGCCTGAGCGCCCGCGAAGGACGGATTGTGGTGCTGTAGGCATACATATTCATGATTCACTGCGCGCCTTGAGCCGTAACCAAACATTACTGCCATCGCAAAACCGCCGTGTGACGCAGAGCGTCACGAACTGCATGCCGACGCGGAGCATCGGCACGATAGTCATACTCGCACCACAGTGTTTTTGATGTGCTTTTCAACCACGATGGCACTGACGACGCCGATTGCGACGTAAGTGACGGCTGAGTCCTGGCGCTGATCCGGGGGATGCGAGGCAGGACGTCGAGCAAGCCGCATTCGGGCCATGGATGGCCCGTTGCGGCTACCCCCGGATCAGTGTCAGGGCGAAGGAACCCGACGAAGTCGGGCCGGAAACGGAGCCGGGATTTTGGTTACTTTGATCCTTCAAAGTCACTCGCCGAGGGGCGAAAAGGTGCCTTGAGCCGTAAACAACCATCACTGACATCGCAGAACCGCTGTGTGATGCGGAGAAGAGTTCGGTGCAGCCTCCAGGAATAGGGTGTTTGGACCAGCGTCTTCGTGAGCAAGCTCACTCCCACAAGTATCTATGCTCCGCCTGATGCTGTTCGCCGGGGTGGGGCGCAAAGGTGACCTGAGTCAGAAACAAACATCAATGACACCGCAGAACCGCCGTGTGACGCAGAACGTCACGAACTGCACCCGACAAAAAATGAAATGGAATAAAATTCTAAAATCAGTTGAATTGGAAAATATTTTCCAATAGAGTCGTTTTCAGGTTACCGACTATCGAATCACCCGGGCATGAAGTCATTTTTCAGGCTACGGGGAACAAGCCAACAAAAACAAAACAAAAGATAGGTACTGTCGATGAAAACCCCCACTTCTGGCTTGCCCGCCAAGCGTTCTGTCACCTCGTCATTCTGGATCCGCCTCATGGAGCGATTTCTCACGATCGTTGCTCGTGGCATGTGCGTACGGCACAAGGACGCTCAACTGTTCTGCATCCCGGGTGCAACAGGCATTCGTCTGCCTCACTGATCGCTTCACCGTCGTCCTGACAAGCAGCTCTAACACCGTGTTATCAGATCCAAACAACAACAAGAATCTGGAGACAGCCCCTCATGAACACCAAGCTTGCTTTCACTTCACTCGCCCTGGCATTGATGCTCGGCAGCGGCGCTGCGCTGGCCGATATCAAGGTCGGGGTTGCCATGTCGCAGTTCGACGACACCTGGCTGACCTACCTGCGTCAGGACATGGGCGCCAAGGCCAAAAGCATGCCTGACGGCGTGACCCTGCAATTTGTCGATGCCCGCGCCGACGTCAACAAACAGATCGATCAGGTCAAAGAACTCATCAACAAGAAAGTCGACGCCCTGATCGTCAACCCGGTAGACACCGCCGCCACGGCGCGTATCACCAAGGAAGCCGTCGCCGCCGGCATTCCGCTGGTCTATGTCAACCGTCGCCCGGATGACCCGAAGCTGCCGGCAGGCGTTGCCACGGTGACATCCGACGATACCGAAGCTGGCCGGCTGCAGGCGCAGTACGTCGCCGACAAGATGGGCGGCAAGGGCAGTGTGATGATTCTGCTGGGGGACCTGGCCAACAACTCCACGCAAAACCGTACCAAAGGCGTGAAAGAGGTGCTGGCCAAATACCCCGATATCAAGATTGACCAGGAGCAGACCGGCACTTGGCTGCGCCAGAAAGGCATGGACCTAACCAATGACTGGCTCACTCAAGGGCGCAAATTCAACGCGGTTTTCGCCAATAACGACGAAATGGCCATTGGCGCTGCGATGGCGTTGAAACAGGCGGGTGTCGACAAAGGCACGGTGTTTGTTGCCGGTGTCGACGGCACGCCCGACGGCCTCAACGCGGTCACCAAAGGTGATCTGACGGTATCGGTTTTTCAGGACGCCAAGGGGCAGGCCGACGGCGCGATCGATGCAGCGGTGAAGCTGGCTAAAAAAGAGAAGGTCGAGCCACAGGCAATCGTCATTCCGTATCGTCTGATCACGCCTGAAAACGTCTCCACCTTCAAATAACAACAGTCGACCGGCCAGGGAAGATCCCCCGATCTTCCTGGGTTTGCCGCTTGAGGAGTTTGTGATCATGTCCGGTTCTGCCACTGCCCATCCGCCCGCGCCAGCCAATGTAGAGGCCTCGTCCCCTTATCTGCTGGAAATCAGCCATATCAGCAAAGGTTTTCCGGGGGTCGTTGCGCTTGACGACGTCCAGCTCCGGGTCCGTCCGGGCAGCGTGCTGGCGCTGATGGGCGAGAACGGAGCGGGGAAATCGACGCTGATGAAAATCATCGCCGGCATCTACCAGCCCGACGCAGGTGAAATCCGTTTGCGCGGCAAGCCGGTGCGCTTCGAAACGCCCCTTTCAGCGTTGCAGGCCGGAATCGCCATGATTCATCAGGAGCTCAACCTGATGCCGTTCATGAGTATCGCCGAGAACATCTGGATCGGCCGCGAGCAGCTCAACGGCTTGCACATGGTCGATCATCGGGAAATGCACCGTTGTACCGCCGAGTTGCTGGAGCGCTTGCGCATCCGGCTGGATCCCGAAGAGCTGGTCGGCAACCTGAGCATCGCCGAACGGCAGATGGTCGAGATCGCCAAGGCGGTTTCCTATGACTCTGACGTGCTGATCATGGACGAACCCACCTCGGCAATCACTGAAACCGAAGTTGCTCATCTGTTTTCGATCATTGGCGACCTGCGCGCACAGGGCAAAGGCATCATTTACATCACCCACAAGATGAACGAAGTCTTCGAGATCGCCGATGAAGTGGCGGTGTTTCGCGACGGCACCTATATCGGCTTGCAGAGCGCCGACAGCATGGACGGCGACAGCCTTATTTCCATGATGGTCGGCCGCGAGTTGACCCAGTTGTTTCCGCAACGTGACAAGCCGGCGGGGGACCTGCTGCTGTCAGTCCGTGACCTGAGCCTGAACGGCATTTTCAAGGACGTGTCCTTCGACCTGCGTGCCGGAGAGATCCTGGGCATTGCCGGGCTGATGGGCTCGGGGCGCACCAATGTCGCCGAGACACTGTTCGGCATCACGCCCAGTGACGGTGGCGAGATTCACTTCGATGGCAAGGCCGTACGCATCGGCGATCCTCATCAGGCCATCGAGCTGGGTTTTGCATTGCTGACCGAAGACCGCAAGTTGACCGGGCTGTTTCCGTGTCTGTCAGTGATGGAAAACATGGAGATGGCCGTGCTGGCGAATTACGCCGGCAACGGCTTCGTGCAACAAAAGGCCTTGCGCGCCTTGTGCGAGGACATGTGCAAAAAACTCAGGGTCAAGACGCCGTCGCTGGAACAGTGCATTGATACGTTGTCGGGTGGTAATCAGCAAAAGGCACTGCTCGCACGCTGGCTGATGACCAATCCCCGCGTACTGATTCTCGACGAGCCCACGCGCGGTATCGATGTGGGCGCCAAGGTGGAAATCTACCGGCTCATCTCCATGCTGGCCAGCGAAGGCATGGCGGTGATCATGATCTCTTCCGAACTGCCGGAAGTGCTCGGTATGAGCGACCGGGTCATGGTCATGCACGAAGGCGAAATGATGGGCATCCTCGACCGAATTGAGGCGACCCAGGAAAAAGTCATGCACCTGGCCTCCGGTCATCGGGTTCATTGAGTATGCAGCACACGGTTCGGTAAATGGACTCGTAAAAAAAGAACAAGAGGGTTACGAACATGAGCAATGCGATTCTGCAAAACAAGCCGGCCCTGGCGCCGACCGGGAAAAAAAGACGACTGCCGACCGAGCTGAGTATTTTTCTGGTGCTGATCGGCATAGGCCTGATCTTTGAACTGTTCGGCTGGATCGTCCGCGATCAGAGCTTTCTGCTCAACTCCCAGCGCCTGGTCCTGATGATTCTTCAGGTGTCGATCATCGGCCTGCTGGCTATTGGCGTCACGCAGGTGATTATCACCACGGGCATCGACCTGTCGTCCGGTTCGGTGCTGGCGTTGTCGGCGATGATTGCCGCGAGTCTGGCGCAGACGTCGGACTTTTCCCGTGCGGTGTTTCCTTCGTTGACCGACCTGCCCGTGTGGATTCCGATCGTGGTCGGGCTTGGGGTCGGGTTGCTGGCCGGCGCGATCAACGGCAGCATCATCGCGATTACCGGCATTCCACCCTTCATCGCCACGCTGGGCATGATGGTCTCTGCACGCGGCCTGGCACGCTTCTACACCGAAGGCCAGCCGGTCAGCATGCTTTCTGATTCCTACACGGCTATCGGCCAGGGCGCGATGCCGGTGATCATCTTTCTGGTGGTGGCGGTCGTCTTCCACATCGCCCTGCGCTACACCAAGTACGGCAAATATACCTATGCCATCGGCGGCAACATGCAGGCGGCGCGCACCTCGGGCATCAACGTCAAACGTCATCTGGTAATTGTCTACAGCATTGCCGGGCTGCTGGCCGGGCTGACGGGTGTGGTGGCGTCGGCACGCGCCGCAACCGGTCAGGCCGGAATGGGCATGTCCTATGAACTGGACGCCATCGCGGCGGCCGTCATTGGCGGCACCAGCCTCGCCGGTGGCGTAGGGCGAATCACCGGTACCGTGATCGGTGCGTTGATCCTCGGCGTCATGGCCAGCGGCTTTACCTTTGTCGGCGTGGATGCCTACGTTCAGGACATCATCAAGGGGCTGATCATTGTAGTTGCAGTAGTCATCGATCAATATCGCAACAAGCGCAAGACCAAGCGCTGACTGGATTCCAGTGACACAAAGGGCCTTATACACAGACTGTGTGAAAACACACTGATGAAGGCCCAAGCAAACGCCCCGACTTGTTCGGGGCGTTTTTTTTGTATTGGCAGCAGACGAAAAAAATGTCCGCTCAGCCCATCAAAGCCATCAGATGGCGCACACCGAGCACTTTAATCGCTCGTTTCAGGTTATAGGCATTCACCGCCAAGGCCATTTCAGCTTTTGTACCCTCCAGTTGTCGCAGCAAGAAACGGCCATTACCAAATAGCCATTGCTTGAGGTTGCCGAAGGGGTGCTCAACGATGGATCTTCGGTTGGCCATCATCTCAGGATGCGCCTGCATTCTTTGCTCCATCCGCTCGAAAGCCTCTTCATGGGCATGTCGTGAGACATAACGGCGCCGGGCTCGAGTGCATTGCGTTTTCAGCGCGCAGTTGGCGCAGTCATCGACCTCAGCCTGATAGATCCGATCACCTTTGTTGTGCTGTTTTAGCGTTAACCATTTGCCTGCCGGACACTGGAAACGATCGTGTCCGGTCTCATAGATAAAGTCTTTTCGCTCAAAGAGCTGCTCTTCCTGACTGCCAGGGTTTTTCGAACGATTGGGCGGTACATAGGCCGTAATCGAAGCATCCTCGCAGGCCTGAAACTGCTTGCCATTGGAGTAGCCGGCATCGGCAGTGACCGTCAGATCATCTTGCTGTAACTCTGCTTTGGCGGCCTTGGCCATCGGCTCCAGTTGCTTTCGGTCATCGCCATCTTGGGTGACCTCATGATGCAAAATCAGGCAATGCTCGGCGTCCACGACGGTTTGCACGTTGTAGGCCACACGTGGCCCTTTGGCCGTGCGCATCATTCGGGCATCGCTTTCATGGGTGTTGAACTGCTCGATGCCCATCGAACGCATCAGTGCCTGGCAACTCTGATTATCCTGTTGTCGAGCCTCAAGCTGTGCCAGGGCTACCTTGATTGCGCTGCGATCAATTGAATCTGTGGTTTCAGCCTTGTCGGCCTCATCCAGCTCGGCCAGATACTGAGCGATGCGCTTATCCAGTTTTTCTTCCTGGCGCTTGAGCTGCTTCAAATTCACATGACGCCGTGAGGATGCGACCGCCTGAAACTTGCTGCCGTCGATGGCCACCAACTCACCGGCGATCAAGCCTGCCGTGCGACAAAACCGAACGAAAGCACGGCAGGTCGCGATGAAGGCGGGTTTATTGTTCTTGCGAAAATCGGCGATGGTCTTGAAGTCGGGCTTGAGCCGGTTGATCAGCCACATCACTTCGATGTTGCGCTGACACTCGGCTTCAAGACGTCGCGATGAGCGAATCCGCTGAAAATAGCCGTAGAGGTAGAGTTTTAGCTGATCGGCGGGATCATAAGCAGGGCGCCCCGTGCTTTTTGGAATCGCTTTATCGAAGCCCAGTTGCACCAGATCGAGCCTGGCAACGTACAGGTCAATGACACGAACGAGGTGATCCTCGGGGATCAACTCTTCCAGCGAGACCGGGAATAGGCTGGTCTGGCTGCGGGACTCACCTTGGATGTAGGCCATAACGAAAAATGCTCTGTATCTTTCGATACGGAGCATTTTCTTTGAGCGCTGCGCAGATTGCTAGGTTTTCACACAGTCTGTATACAGGCCCTTTTGTGCGTTACATATTGGAGGAACCGATGGGTGGTCTATGGGTCAGACTCTCATCACACCGCACGTGATCGGGTTTCATACCCGTGTTTCAAGGGGTTTTACTGTGACTGCTGTACGAAAACCCTTCAATTTGTGTTGCCGAGCCTGCAAGCCGGCCTTAGACTGCCGCCCCTCGTAAATTGAGTGCCAGGTGGCGCTTGGAGATTATTGGCTTTACGACAACGTCAAGCCGCTCCTCAATGCACGTTTTTTTATAGAGAAATAAATGACAAAGGAAAAGTTGCTGGCCATGCCGGCCGATGACTACATGAACGCCGAGCAGCACGCTTTCTTCGTCGAGCTGTTGCAGGGCATGAAGGTCGAGATCCACGAGCGAATCGAGCAGAGCCGTATTGCCATCGAAAGCCTGGACACCCCTGCCGATCCGGCCGACGCTGCCTCGGTTGAAGAAGAGCGTCACTGGTTGGTCAACGTGATCGATCGTGATCAGCGCATGCTGCCTCAGCTGGAAATGGCCCTGTCGCGCATTGCCGATGACACCTTCGGCTGGTGCGATGACAGCGGTGAGCCCATTGGCCTGAAACGCCTGCTGATCAGCCCGACCACCAAATACTGCATCGAAGCGCAAGAGCGCCACGAGCAGATCGACAAGCACCAACGCCAGGCCTGATTCTCAGGCGACAGGGGTTGAGCAACCAGACCGGGAGGCAAGCAATTGCCTCCCGGTTTCGTTGTGTCCGGAGTTTATTGAATCAACGCCGACCGATAAGACCATTAGCGCATGGCACATCGCCGTTATCTGACGTTTAATAGGTGCAATAACGATAAATACAGACGGGGTAACGCAACATGGCCGAAAACTTATCCATGGCTGCCGGATTGCCGCTGACCAGTGCGCCGGGCACTGCAGTAAGGTGGTGGGTGCCTGCGGTACAAAGTGTTGCGTTGTGCCTGTTGCTGGCAGCGATAAGCGTTGTCGGACTGCCCCTCTATATCGTTGTTCCCGGCGCTTTGCTGGTGATCTGGCTGCCGCGATGGTTACTCCGCCGGCCTGCAGCATTCTCGGCCGAGGCGGTCGACGCGGACATAACGCGCCTGACCCGCGATCTCTCCCGCACCACCAGCCATAACGCGCTGTCGGCCGCTCAGGTGGCGTTTTCCGTGCGCCAGTTGGCGGGGCGCGTGCAATCGCAGCTTGGGGCTGCCGGGCAGGTGGTCAACAGTGCGGAGCTGATGATCGCTACCGAGCAGCAGACCGCCCAGCTCAGCCAGCAGGCACTGGTTGCCGCCAGCGAAGCGCGGGCGCGCAGCGAGGCGGGCAGTGGCGTATTGAATGAGTCGATCGACCGTATGCACCAATTGAGCGAGCGGGCCGTCGCCAGTCGAGAGCTGATCGAAGCGCTCAGCCAGCGCAGTGAGGAGATCCAGCGGGTGACGCTGGTGATCCAGTCGATCGCCAGCCAGACCAACCTGCTGGCGCTCAACGCAGCCATCGAGGCTGCCCGGGCCGGCGAGCATGGGCGTGGTTTTGCAGTGGTCGCCGATGAAGTGCGCGGGCTCGCCGGGCGAACGGCGAGTGCCACCGGAGAAGTCGGGCAGATGGTGGCCGATATCCAGCAACGCACTGCGCAGGTCGTCGAACAGATCCGTCAGCTGTCTACCGACCTGGACAGCGGCGTCGAACAGGTTGAGCTTACCGGCGAGCACCTCGGTAACATCGCCCGCCTTGCCGTCGAGGTCGAAAGCCAGGTCAGCGAGATTGCCCAGGGCGCCAAGAGCAATCAGGATCAGTTGGCGAGCCTGTTCGAGGCCGTTGAGCACATGCGCAGTGATCTGGCGGTCAGCGACGAGCAGACCCGGCACCTGGCCAAGGCCGCGGTGCAGATGGAAGGGCAGGCCGAGACCATCAGTCAGCGTCTGGCCGAAGTGGGGCTCGACGACTATCACCAGCGCATCTACGATCTGGCCCGTGAAGGGGCACGACTCATCGGCCAGAAGTTCGAAGCCGATATCGACCAGGGGCGCGCCAGTCTGGATGATCTGTTTGACCGTAGTTACAAGCCAGTCGCCAACACCTCACCGACCCGGTTCACCACGCGCTTCGACCGCTACACCGATCAGGTACTCCCGGCGCTGCAGGAGCCACTGCTCGCGCGGCACGAAGGCCTGGTATTTGCCATCGCCTGCACCCAGCAAGGCTACGTGCCCACGCATAACAACGCGTTCAACCAGCCTCTGACCGGGGACGCGACGCTGGACAATGCGCGCAATCGCAGCAAGCGCAAGTTCGATGACCGGACCGGCATTCGCTGCGGTAGCCATCAGCAACCGGTATTGCTGCAAACCTACACCCGGGACACCGGGGAGCTGATGCACGACCTCTCCGTACCCATTATCGTCAAGGGGCGTCATTGGGGTGGTCTGCGCCTGGGTTATAAACCGCAGGGCGGTTCAAACCCGTAAACCGGTCTGGCAAGTTTGAGGGAGGCGAGCAGAGATGTTGAAGTCTGCTCGACCTGTTCTTTACCTTTGATATGCACTGCCGTGTAGGTATTTGTTTATAGATTTTTTAAGTATGTGGATGTGGGTTGTAGGAAACTTCTAAATAACTCTTATAGGCTTGACTGTCGATGCGCCCTGAGCAATCTCTTGAATCAATGGCATCAATTTTTGATTCATGAGCGGCCTTGCCAAGGGCGCCTCTACGGACGAAAGAGTTATGAAAAGTACATGGAGTGTCAAACAGTCATCCGAGATTTCGGGTGCAGTGGTTTTACAGGTTACGGCGCGTATCGGCATATTTTTCGACGGTACGGGCAATAATCGGGTCAACAGTCAGATCGGTGCTGATTGCCGCGCACTGCTGGAAGTCAATAACGGCAAGCATATCCAGGAGTGCGCCGGACGACATGCCGATCCGGGCAGTAGTTACAGTAATGAATTAAGTAATATCGCCTTGCTGGCAGGGCTTTATCGTCGACAAGCGGTCGCTGCCAACGACGGGCAGGGTTTGAACGTCTGCTACCCGATCTATATAAGCGGCGCCGGGACGACATCAGGTGAGCGTGATTCGGTATGGCCTGGGCAGAGTCTGGGCCGTGGCACCACGGGTGTGGTGGCCAAGGTGCAAAACGCTTTCAGAAAGCTCGAATCGGTACTCAAGATGTTTCCGGTGGATAATCCGGGCTGTGCGCTGGAGGCGCTGGAATTCGATGTCTTCGGCTTCAGTCGCGGTGCTGCGTCGGCGAGACATTTCGTCAACGAAATTCTCAAGCGTGAAGTCGGCATGCTTGAGCCGATACTGCGCAGTCGCAAAGTGCGGTTGAGCGAGAATTTTGCCTGGCACAACGGCTGTGTGCGGCTCAAGGTCATTGGCCTGTTCGACACTGTTGCCGCTATCGGCAGCGTCAAAGACCTGGGCAACACGAGCGACGCCAGCAATCGGCGGGTCAATCTGTACTTGCCGCCTGGCTGTGCCCAGCAAGTGCTGCATCTGGTCGCTCGCGATGAAAACCGGCGCAATTTTGCGCTCAATAGCATTACCCCCGGATGGCCCGCAGAAATCATCCTGCCGGGGGCACATTCCGATATCGGCGGTGGTTATCCGCCGCAAATGGATGAAAACGTCTTGTTGACCCGCCCACGTATGAGCACCGTGCGGCGCGGCAGCGCTCCTGAAACGGCGACCTGCTGGCAGGAAGCACAGGCCGAACTGAACAGGATGGAGTTGAATCACTGGATCGATCCGCTCGATAACCAGGCGTCATTACAGGTGCAGTCATGCGAAAGCAACGGTCATATCTGTAAGAATCCGCTCAGTGGCTTGGGGATGATTGTGGCTGCGGTGGGCATGCATCGGCAGGTCTTTGGGCATCTGTCACGGGTTTCGCTGCAGATCATGCATGCGCTGGCCTGTGATGAAGGCGTGCCGATCGGCCCCGTTCCGCAGGCACCGTACTTTCAGCTTCCTCCCGAGCTGGAGGGCATCGCTCGCAAGCTGATCGATTACGCGCGGGGCGGTCCTTACACGCTGACCAGCGACGAAGAGCAGGTTCTGCGCTGGCGCTACATTCATCAGTCCGCGCACTGGAGCGCGTCACTGGGTCGAACGGGCAGCCTCAGTGATGCAGTGTTCGTTCACGCACCTGAACCGGGCGGCCGGATACTGCACCCCAACATCGGGCAGCCCGGCTACCCGCAGTAAAAACCGATGCCCGGTCTGCTCACTCGGGTGCGTCATGCAACAGTACATTGAGATCGTCGATCACCGGTGCCCACTCGGCGTCTTGATGTAAGCCCTCTTTCAGAAACGCCGCCTGTGCCGGGGTCCAGAAGTCAGCGTCGATCAGCTTGACTCCGTCTTGCAGGCGGTGCGCCGCGACGAAAGCGTCAATGTCCTTGTCTTCGGAATCGAGCCCCAGTTGCGTGAACAGGTCATTCAGGGTGTTGGTGTTCAGTTCCATATCATCTCCTCGACGAGGGGGTCCCCGTATTGTCATCAGTCCTTTATGGGAGTGACCGTCGCGTGCAAGAGTTCGATGCATTTGCCGGTCGTGAAACAGCAATCTTTTTTGCGCCGAAAGTTAATGCTATGTTCCCGCTGCGCCGGATGTCTGCAGGAGCGCAGGCATGAGCCTGTCCAGCCACTGAACGAGGCCTGAATGACAGGGCATTCCTGTGCCGTCAGGCTGTGGTGACATCGATGTGTACAAAAGGAATATATCCCGTAGAGGCAATGAGCCGGTAGAATCCGCCACCAGCCTGCACGGTTCGGCAGTGGCCGACTCGTCGTCCCCGAGTGCAGCGCGTCAGCAGGTATCTGGCCGTGCCATACGGCCTGTGAATGAATCATTTATCGACTGCCTGAACTTCAGGCAGCCTCATTTTCATGTTTGAGGGTTTGGACTTTGGCTGTAAGTAACCTGGATACCCATGCTTTGTTCGTGCTCGGCGATCTTCGCGCACAGTTGGTCAAGCAGTTTCAATCCCGCTTCGTCTATCTCACCGAGCAATCAGCCGAAGGCATCTACATTGCTGAAATCGATACTGAAACTGCCTTGGTGGTCGATGACAAGCCGCGCCTGGAACTCAAGGTCGGCGATCATTTTCGGGCTGCGGTTCTGCCGAGCCGGGAAGGCGGAAAGCTCGAACTGAAGTTCCGTGAAGTCAAGGTCACGGTTTACGGACTGGGTGAATATGCCTTCGTCGACACGCCTGAAGGCCATGGCATCGTGTTCAAGGAAGGGCAGGGTGTGGTGATGGTTTTTGCCGCGAAAGAGCAACTGCAGACCGGTATGAGCAAGGTCCTGAAAAGCGCAGTGGGCAAGGCCGCCAAGTGGCGCAAGGGCGAACTGACCTTCAAGGCCAGCGAGTAACGCTCGCCCCTCCGCCTTCAGCCTCCGCTTGATTCGCCGTCGACGCGACCGCTGCTCACCTCGGCCGGTACATCGTCACCGGCCATGCGCTTGCGGAACAACGCAGTGCGCGCGAGCAACAGGGTCGTCACGGGCACGGTAATCGCCAGCAGCACCGGAATGAGCCAGGCATGGATGACCGGCTCTGACTTGAGTGCCGAGAAGTAGATGATCGACGCCAATGCCACGCACCACGCGCCCAGTGTCGACGCCAGTGCCGGTGGATGCATGCGTTGAAAGAAGTCTTTCAGGCGCAACAGCCCGATGGCGCCCGTCAGGGCGAACAGGCTGCTGACGATCAGCAGCCCGGCAGTGAGTATTTCAGCCCAGAAAGGGACGGAACCGGACAGTTCGTTCATTCGATCACTTCTCCGCGCAACAGGAATTTGGCCAGTGCGAACGAGCCAACGAAGCCAAACAGAGCGATCAGCATCGCCGCCTCGAAATAGGTGTCACTGGCGTAGCGGATACCCAATACCAGCATCATCAGCATGGCGATGATGTACAGGTAGTCCAGCGCCAGTACCCGGTCCTGCGCGGAAGGGCCTTTGATCAGGCGCAGCAGGGTGATAACCATGGTCAGGGCGAAGATCAGCAGGCTGATCAGAATCGCGTTGTCGAGCAGTGCACTCACTGAAAGATCTCCATCAATGGACGCTCATAGGTGGTCTTGAAGTGTTCGATGAATTGCGCCTCGTCCTCCAGATCGAAGACATGCATCAGCAGCACGCTGCGATCCAGCGCCAGTTCCGACCAGACTGTACCGGGCACTACCGTGGTCACTATCGCCAGTGCGGCAAGACCGTGGGCGTCGTGCAGGTCCAGCGGGATTCGCACGAAGGCCGAGCGCGGCGGACGACGCTTGAGCCGCCAGATGCTCAGGCCGACCTGCAGGTTGGACACCACCACGTCGCAGCCGACCATCCAGAAAAACTTCAGGATCGTTCCCGGTTTGCGAATGCGCACCGGCAGCGGACGCAACGGTGCCATCAACAGCGGTGCCAGAAACCCCAGCAGAGCACCCAGCAGCACGTGACCGGGGCTGAGCGACAGGTTCAGCACCAGCCACAACATCCAGAGCGCCAGTGAGAGCAGGGGGGCCGGAAACAGACGTTTCATGGTTGCCCCTCCGGGTTCACGTCACGACTGGTCGGGCCGGGGATCGGTCGTGTCGCGAGCACCGACTGCACATACTGTTTGGGCTCATGCAGTGCGGCAGCGGTGTCTTGCGTGTAACGCAGCAGCGGCTCGGCCTTGAAGGTCAGCGCAATGCACAAGCCGAGCAGGATGACGATTGGCAGGCACTCATTGCGCCGTAACAGTGGCGAAGGGCGCTCGTGGGGTGTCCAGAAGCGCTGCGTGCCGAGCCTGGAAAAGGCAATCAGTGACGCCAGTCCGGAAAAAATCAGCAGGCCGATCAACATCCATGAGCGGGGCAGCAGCGCCTCGTCCTTGGCAACATCCAGCCCCAGCGGGTTCAACAAGGCGCTGAGCAGCGTCAGCTTGCCGATGAACCCGGACAGCGGCGGCATGCCGATGATCAGCAGCGCGCAGATGATGAAGCTCAGGCCCAGAAAGGCCACGGTCATGGGAATGACCTGGCCGACCACGACTTTTTGCTCGTCGTCCAGGTTGGTGCCGGGCGGCGGATGCAGCGACTCCACGGCGCGTGGCAACTGGTCGGCGTCTTCCTCCAGCGGGATTTCGTTGGCCGAGCGCGAACGTTCGATCAATTCGCCCAGCAGGAACATCGCGCTCAGGGCAAGGGTCGAGCTGACCAGATAAAACAGCGCACCTGACGTCAGGCTGGGCTGAGCAAAACCGATTGCCGACAGCAGAATGCCCGCCGACACCAAGATGCTCAGGCTGGCCAGACGCTCCAGACGCTGGGCCGCAATGATCGCGATCGCCGCCGTAAAGATCGTCGCCATGCCGCCAAAGATCAGCCAGTCGCCGCCGAAAAACGCCGAAGCGCCGGCCTGCCCGGAAAACAGCAGCGTCCACAGGCGCAGCAGGGTATAGATGCCTACCTTGGTCATGATCGCAAACATCGCCGCTACGGGTGCGCTGGCGGACGAGTAGGCCGGAACCAGCCAGAAATTCAGTGGCCACATTCCGGCCTTTGCCAGAAAGGCCGTGGCCAGAATCGCCGCGCCGGCGTGCAGCAGGCCCAGATCGGCTTCCGACACCTGCGGAATCTTGATCGCCAGGTCAGCGAAATTCAGGGTGCCAGTCACGCCGTAGATCAAGGCGGCGCCGATCAGAAACAGCGACGAGGCCAGCAGGTTGATCGAAATGTAATGCAGGCCGGCCGATACGCGCGCCCGCCCGGAGCCGTGCAGCATCAGGCCATACGACGCCGCGAGCAAGACTTCGAAGAACACGAACAGGTTGAACAGGTCAGCGGTCAGAAACGCGCCGTACAGGCCCATCAGCTGGATCTGGAACAAAGCATGGAAGCTGGCCCCGGCCCGATCCCAGCGCGCCAGGGCGAAAAGCAGCGCGCAGACACCGACGATGCCGGTCAGCACCATCATCAGCGCCGACAGGTGATCGACGACCAGCACGATACCGAACGGCACGCCCCAGTTGCCCGGCAGATAGACACCGATCGATCCGCTGCTGCCGCTGTGCTGCACCCAGAGCATCAACACCACCGAGATGCCCAGCCCGAGGATACTCGAGAACAGGTTGATGCGCCCTTTGAGCGGCCGGTGCTTTTCGCCCAGCCAGAGCATCAGCCCGGCGGTCAGCAACGGCAGCAGGATCGGCGCGATGATCAGCTGATTCATCCAGCTCATGCCTTGGGCTCCCGGCCATCGACGTGGTCGGTGCCGGTCAGGCCTCGGGAGGCGAGCAGCACCACCAGAAACAGCGCGGTCATGGCAAAGCTGATGACGATGGCGGTGAGCACCAGTGCCTGCGGCAGCGGGTCAGTGTAATTGAGCAGGTCCTGGGGAATACCGTCCTTGATGATCGGTTCCTTGCCGATGAACAGGCTGCCCATGCTGAAAATGAACAGGTTGACCCCGTAAGAGAGCAGGCACAGGCCCATGACCACCTGAAAGGTTCGCGGGCGCAGGATCAGCCAGACTCCCGAGGCGGCGAGAACACCGATGGCGACTGCGATGACTTCTTCCATCAGAGAATTCCTTGCGGGTTGGCGACAGGCTTGGGCAGTTGGGTCGGACGATGGCTGCGTACCGACTGGTGAGCCAGCGCGGTAAGAATCAGCAAGGTCGACCCGACCACCACGGCATACACGCCGACGTCGAAAAACAGCGCGCTGGCAATGTGGATGTCACCCAGGATCGGCAGATCGACATGCGCAGTGTGGGTTGTCATGAACGGATAACCCAACGCCATCGAGCCGGCTCCGGTCAGCACCGCAACCAACAGGCCGGTGCCCATCCAGCGCAGCGGCCGCAGACTCATCTGCGCTTCGACCCACTGAGTTCCGGCGACCATGTACTGCAGCAGTAAGGCCACTGACATCACCAGCCCGGCCACGAATCCGCCGCCTGGCTGATTGTGGCCACGAATGAACAGGTACATCGAGATGATGAAGGCAATCGGCAGCAGCAATCTGACCAGTGCTGCCGGGACCATCATGAAACCGAGCGCCGTGTCACTGGCGCTACGCGGGTTGATCAGGTCGGTCACCACATCGCGTGCCAGCAGGCGTTGCTGCGCAGGCAACAGGATGCTTTCTTTGGGCGGGCGGAAGCGGCGCAACAGAGCGAAAACGGTCAATGCCACGGCAGCCAGTACAGTGATTTCGCCAAACGTGTCGAAACCACGGAAATCCACCAGCATCACATTGACCACGTTGGTGCCGCCGCCCTGAGGCAGCGCACGGCTCAGGTAAAACGAAGAAATGGCGTTCGGAGTCTGGCGAGTCAGCATGGCGTAGGACAATAGCGCCATCCCGACGCCGACCAGCACCGCGAGGCCGAAGTCGCGAATACGCCGGGTGCGGGCGCGCAGGCGGGCGCTGAGCGGGGCGACGTCTTCGTTGCGGCGCGGCAACCAGCGCAGGCCGAGCAGGATCAGCACCGTGGTTACCACTTCCACCACCAGTTGCGTCAACGCCAGGTCGGGAGCCGAGAACCAGACGAAGGTGATACAGGTCATCAGCCCGCAGACGCTGACCATCACCAGTGCCGCCAGACGATGGTATTTACCCTGCCATGCCGCGCCCAGCGCGCAGGCAATCGCGATCAGCCAGAGTGTGACGAACACCCCGGAACCCGGAATCTTCGGCCGGTCGCCCCACGTCAGGCCGCTGAAATACATCGGAATAAAGCCGCCCAGCGCTGCAGCCATCACCAGCAGAAACAACTGCGGTTGCAAGCGACGCGTGCTGACTTTGCGCTCGAAACGGCGTGCCCAATGCATCGCCACCACCAGGCTGCGTTCGAACAGGTGCTTGCCGTTGAGCCTGCCTACCAGCGGCGGGGCGGTGATACGCTCTTGCTTGAGCGGCTTGCGCAACAACAGATACAAAATGATGCCGCCCGCCATCGCCACCAGACTCATGATGATCGGCGCGTTCCAGCCATGCCAGATGGCCAGGCTGTATTCGGGCAGTGTGCCACCGACCACCGGCCGGGCCGCCGCTGCCAGCAGTGGCGCGACCGATTGAGCCGGGAAAATGCCGACCACGACGCAGGTCAGTACCAGAAACTCGACCGGCGCACGCATCCAGCGCGGCGGCTCGTGGGGCAGGTGCGGAAGATCCTTGGCGGCCGGGCCGAAGAACACGTCGACCGTGAAGCGTAGCGAGTAGGCGACGCTGAACACGCCGGCAATGGTCGCGACCACCGGCAGCGCCATCTCCACCCAGGCGGTGGCCGAGATGAACACCGTTTCAGCGAAGAACATCTCTTTGGACAGGAAACCGTTGAGCAGCGGCACGCCTGCCATCGACGCACTGGCGACCATCGCCAGGGTTGCGGTGTAAGGCAGCAGCTTGACCAGCCCGCTGAGACGCCGGATATCCCGCGTGCCGCTTTCGTGGTCGATGATCCCTGCGGCCATGAACAGCGAGGCCTTGAACGTGGCGTGGTTAAGGATGTGGAACACGGCGGCCACTGCCGCCAGCGGGCTGTTCAGGCCGAGCAACAGCGTGATCAGCCCCAGATGACTGATGGTCGAGTAGGCCAGCAGGCCCTTCAGGTCATTCTGGAAAATGGCCGCGTAGGCACCCAGAATCAGCGTGCAGGCACCCGCACCGCTGACCATCCAGAACCATTGTTCGCTGCCGGACAACGACGGCCACATGCGTGCCATGAGAAACACACCCGCTTTGACCATGGTGGCCGAGTGCAGGTACGCCGACACCGGCGTCGGTGCTGCCATCGCGTGGGGCAGCCAGAAGTGGAAAGGGAACTGCGCGCTTTTGCTCAGCGCGCCGATCAGGATCAGGGTCAGCAACACCGGATACAAGGCATGCGCGCGGATCGCATCGCCAGACGCCAGTACGCGGTCCAGATCATAACTGCCGGCTACATGCCCGAGAATCATCATCCCCGCGAGCAGCGCCAGCCCGCCAGCACCGGTGACCATCAACGCCATGTAGGCACCGCGCCGGGCATCGGCACGGTGGTGCCAGTAGCCAATCAGCAGGAAGGAAAACAGGCTGGTCAGTTCCCAGAAAAACACGATCTGGATCAGGTTGCCGGACATGACCAGCCCGAGCATGGCGCCCATGAACGCGAGGAAAAAGGCAAAAAAGCGTGGCACCGGATCGTCCGGCGACATATAATAGCGCGCGTACAGGGACACCAGCGCGCCGATGCCCAGCACCAGCATCGAGAACAGCCAGGCGAAGCCGTCGATACGCAGGACAAAATTCATTCCCAGGCTGGGCAGCCAGAAATACTCTTCCCGGATCACGCCACCATCGGCAATCTGCGGAAACCACAACGCCATCTGAATTGCGCCGACCAAGGCAACCAGACCCGCCAGAAAGGATTCTGCGTTACGTGCGTTGTGCGGCAAAAAGGCCGCCAGACAGCTGCCGATGAAAGGCAGAAGCAGTAGAACTATCAGAGACATAGGCTTCTAATCTGCAGGAGAATGTCAGGCATCATACGTGCCAGAGAACCCAATACCAAACGAACACTTTCCGAAATTTCCTACAAAAAGTGTCTGATATTTTTACATCAGACAATCCAGGCTGCGGTAAACAATCATTCTTCATCCATGACCCACGCCTTTTCAGTCGGTTTGTCGTGCGCCTGGCTCCCTGCTATCAAGCTCTTCGGTGGCAGGCGAGCGCCGTTTCAGTTCGCTGACAATGACGCCCGCCACGATCAACGCCGCGCCGAGCAAGGCAATCCCCGGCAGGCGCTCACCGGCCAGTCTTCCGACAATCCCGGCCCAGACCGGTTCACCGGCATAAATCACCGTCGCGCGGGTGGGCGAGACGCTGCGTTGCGCCCAGTTCATGGCAATCTGAATCGCTGCACTCATCGCCCCCAGGCCCACTGCGCTGAGCACCAGCAACCAGGAGAATGCCGGCAGACTTTCCTGGGTCGGCACGATCATCAGAAACGCCAGCACCGAAGCGGTCGCCAGTTGCACCACCGTCACTCGGCGTACATCGACCCTGCCAGCATAGGCACTGATCATGATGATTTCAGCGGCGATGGCCACAGCGCTGATCAGTGTGACGATTTCCCCCGAGCTGAAATCCATGGAGGCACCTTCGGGGCCCGAGACGAGCATCAGGCCGATGAACGCCAGGACAATTCCCAGGGTCGGCATCAGCCCCGGCCGCCGACCGAGTACCAGCCATTGCAGCAATGGCACGCAGGGCACATAAAGCGCGGTAACGAATGCCGACTGGCTACTGGGAATGGTCTGCAAGCCGATGGTCTGCAGACCATAGCCAAGCATGATCGCCGTGCCGATCACGACACCCGCCTTGAGTTCGAGCAATGTCAGGCCGCGCAGCACGTTCATCGAGAACAGTGCGACGATCACTGCTGCGGCGGCGAAACGCAGGCCGACAAAAAACATCGGGCCGCTGACCGTCATCGCATGTTGTACCAGCAGGAACGTGCCCCCCCACAGCATGGTGATCAGAATCAATACGGCTTCTGCTTTACTGATGCGGGGCAAGCGGCTGATAGACTTCATGTCGGCTTCAGATTCCTGTTCATTACGAGGCGCGGGATGAGAGACTGAGCACCTTGATGGTCGCCCAGAAGTGGGCAGTATACTGCGCAATGGTTTCACGTGAGTACATCCATGCACCCAGAACATCACCGCCGCGCGCCCGTGCTGCAACACGTCAGCCAGAACGTCCGGCGTCTGCGGAACGCGGCAGATCTCAGCCAGACTGCTCTGGCGGATAAGTCCGGCGTGAGCCGCCGCATGTTGGTGGCTATCGAGGCCGGGGAAAAAAACGTCAGCCTGGCGACCCTGGACCGCGTCGCCGAAGCACTCGACGTGGCCTTCAGTGACCTGATTCAGGCCCCTGACAGCCGCGATCATAGCCGCATCAACGAGTTGGCCTGGGAAGGTACGCGTGCTGGCAGCAAGGCGGTGTTGCTGGCCAGGGCGATTGCCCGGCGCGAAGTCGAGCTGTGGGAGTTCTGCCTGGCGCCCGGAGACATCTACGCATCGGAAGCCGACCCGGATGGCTGGAGCGAGCAGGTCTATGTCGTGGAAGGGCAACTGACCCTGCGCCTGGCCGAACCGGTTGCAGCGCAACTGATCGGGCTGGGTGAGTTTTTCATGTTTCCCAGCAATCAGCCGCACCGCTATTGCAACGAAGGCGCGCTGCCGCTGCGCTTCGTGCGCAACGTGGTGCTGTAACGTTCTTATTCTTTTTGTGGCATCCCGATCGAGGCGCTGTTCGATGAGCGACGAGCATAACCAGATGGCCGATATTCTGATCATCGGCGGCGGTTTGAGCGGCAGCATGCTGGCCGTACAACTACTCCGCAGGCCGGGTCAGCGTCGGATCATGATCATCGAAACCCGCAGCGAACTGGGGCGTGGCGAGGCCTACAGTGCTACCGAGCCTGGGCATACGCTCAATGGCAATGCGGCGCGCATGAGCGTTGATCCGGACAACCCCGCTGACCTGACCGAATGGCTGACCGGATACCTGGCCGAAGGCGGCTGGCCCGAATCCGCAGAGCAGCCAGTACCGGTGGCCGAGCTGTTTCCGCCACGAGGGGTGTTCGGTCTCTATGTGCAGCAGCGCCTGCGCGAGGCCCGCGTCGCCGGAGACGTTTATGGTTCGACGCTTGCGCATGTGCGCGGCGAGGCGGTCGATGTGCAGCCTGACGCTTCCGGTGTCAGCATCACGCTGGCGGATGGCAGTCTGCTGCGTGGCCGCCATGCCGTGCTGGCCACCGGCATGTACGCTGCTTCACGTACGCCGATGCGCGAGTCGAACGGGCTGAATGCAGCGGCGCTGGACCCGTGGGATGTGGCGGTCATGCGCCAGCTCGATCGGCAGGCGAGGGTGCTGATCATCGGTTCCGGGCTGACCATGGTCGACGCGGTGGTGTCTCTTGAAAAAGCGGGCCATCGCGGGCCGATTCAGGTTTTTTCGCGCCACGGCCTGTTGCCTCACGTGCGCCGTCAGCCGCCGGAATGGCCTGACTTTCTGGCTCAGGACCCGAGTATCCGTACCACCCGGCAGTTGCTGCGCAAGGTGCGCGAGCAGTGCGAGCTGGCCATCGAAAGCGGCATTGACTGGCAGGCCCCGCTGGATACCGTGCGCGGCAACGTCGGACGGCTGTGGCATCAGGCGACCGACAGGCAGCGCCGACAATTCGTGCGCCATGTACGGCCGTGGTGGGAAAGCCATCACCATCGCTCGCCGCCGCCGAGTGCGGCGTTGCTGGCCAGGCTGGTGCGGCAAGGACGGCTGAGCATTCAGGCTGCATCGTTGCAGAGTGTTGCCAGTCTGGCTTCGGGACAGGTGCAGATCAGCGTCCGCTATCGGGGCGAGAGTGAACCGTCGCAACTGGCGGGTGATGCGCTGATAAATTCCACCGGCATTGAATACGACTGGCGTCGCGTGGACCGCCCGCTGCCTCGCCAGTTGCTGGCACGCGGGTTGATCCAGCCCGGCCCACTGGCGCTGGGCATCGCCGCCGACGCTGGAGGCGCGGTGCTTGATGCGCAAGGTCAGTATTCCTCCCGGTTATTCGCCATGGGCCCGCCGTTGCGCGGCATGTGGTGGGAGAGCACCGCCGTCACCGACGTAGCGATCCAGGCCAAGGCGCTGGCAATGCGTTTGGCCTCCTTGAGCTAGCGTGCTGACCCGCAAGAGCGGACGCGGAGCGTCCAGAACGGCATGACAACGCGGACCGTTGTCACGATAAGTGTTTAGACACCTCTCGTTTCTCAGGCGCAAGCACGGGAATGCCCGTCGTGACGCTCCGCGTCACATGTCCGCGATAATGCCTTGGCTTTAGATGTGCTTTTCAACCGCGATGGCATTGACGACGCCGATTGCGACGAAGGAACCCGACGAAGTCGGGCCGGAAACGGAGCTGGGACTTTGCCTACTTTGGTCCCTCAAAGTAGGGCGCCGTTAGGGCGCAAAGGTGACCTGAGTCAGACGCAAATGCCGCTGACATCGTAAAACCGCTGTGTGACGCGAAGCGTCCAGAAATGCATGGCGAAGCGTGGGCACGAGACTCAAAAACCATTCTCAAGCTCACACCGACAAATGCAGCATACGGTCGCCCTGCACATTCTCGCCAGGCCTGCGCTTGTTGACCGCCAGTTCGCCGATCTTGATCAGACGCGTGCGCGTCACGTTCCGCGTCAGGCCCAGCAGGCTGGCCGTATGCACCTGATTGTGATGGCAGAAACGATAAGCCGTACGCAGTAACGTGTCCTCGACCTTTTCGTGCAAGGCGCCTGCCTGCTCCTCGAACAGCTTTTGAAACGCACGGTTGAGCAACTGCTCGGCAGACTCGTCAGCCGGGTTGTACTCGTCCTGACGCTCGATTCTCAGGTTCGACATGCGCAAGTCATCACGCTGAATCACCCCGTCACGGCAGACCAGCAGCGTGTGATGAATGACGTTTTCCAGCTCGCGAATATTGCCCGGCCAACTGTAGGTTTTCAGCTTGTGCTCGGCCTCCGGGCTGATGCGCACCGGACCATGCCGCAGGCGCTGGCTATATACCTCGATGAAATGCCGGGCCAGAGGCAGAATATCGCCCGGCCGCTCGCGCAAGGGGCTCAACTCCAGATTGACCACGTCCAGCCGGTAATACAGATCCTCGCGAAAATGCCCGGCATTGATGGCTTTTTCCAGCTGCACGTTGGTGGCCGCCAGCACTCGCACATCGATCGGAATGCTCTTGCGTGAACCCAGACGCACGACTTCGCGCTCCTGAAGCACGCGCAGCAGTTTGACCTGAAGCGTCATGGGCAGATCACCGATCTCATCGAGAAACAGCGTGCCGCCGTTGGCCTCCTCGAACCAGCCTGCCTTGGCGCTGATTGCACCGGTAAAGGCGCCTTTATCGTGACCAAACAACTCGGCCTCGATCAGGTTTTCGGAAAACGCTCCGCAGTTCACGGCCACGAACGGCTTGTCACGCCGGGCGCTCAACTCGTGGACATGCCTGGCAACCAGTTCCTTGCCGGTGCCGGTTTCACCGATGATCAGCACGCTGGCGTCGCTTGGCGCGACCTGGCGCACGTGAGCCAGCAAGGCTCTGGATTTCGGGTCTTCGAAGACCTGCGCGGTGGCCCTGATCGAGGTCGCCAGCGCAGGCGAGTGCGGTAAGGTCAGCAGTTGCCCGGACATCACTTGGCCTGCGGGGGCAAATCGTTGGCGATCATTTCGCCAAACGGCCCGGTCAGATTGGTGATGCCGCGCCCGGCGAGGCTGGCATAAGGCTCAGGCAACAGCGGGAAGACCAGCTCGGCAAAACGATACGCTTCTTCCAGATGCGGGTAACCGGAAAAGATGAAGCTCTCGATGCCCAGATCCGCATATTCCTTGATACGTTCCGCGACTTCCTGCGGGTTGCCGACCAGTGCCGTGCCTGCGCCGCCACGCACCAGGCCGACGCCCGCCCACAGGTTGGGAGCGATTTCCAGGTTGTCGCGACGCCCGTCATGCAGCGCTGCCATACGTCGCTGGCCTTCGGAGTCGAAACGCGAAAAGGATTTCTGCGCCGCTGCGATGGTTTCGTCGCTGATGTGTTCGATCAGGGTGCTGGCGGCTTTCCAGGCTTTTTCGCTGGTTTCCCGGACGATCACGTGCAGACGAATGCCGAACTTCACGGTACGGCCCTTGCGCGCGGCACGTTCCCGCACATCGGCGAGCTTCTGCGCGACGGCTGCGGGCGGCTCGCCCCAGGTCAGGTAGACGTCCACCTGATCGGCGGCCAGATCATGAGCCGCGTCCGAAGAACCACCAAAATACAGCGGCGGATAAGGTTTCTGGATCGGTGGGTACAGCGCCTTGGCGTTCTGTACGCGCAGGTGTTTGCCTTCGAAATCGACCGCTTCGCCCTGCAGAACGCGGCGCCAGATTTTCAGGAACTCGTCGGTGACTTCGTAACGTTCGCTATGGTCGAGGAAGCTGCCATCGCCGCGGTTCTCGTCCGGATCGCCACCGGTGACCACGTTGATCAGTAGGCGGCCGCCGGATAGGCGATCCAGTGTGGCCGCCATACGCGCCGAAACGGTCGGGGAGATGATCCCTGGACGGATCGCCACCAGGTACTTCAAACGCTCGGTCAGCGGCACCAGCGCCGAGGCGATCACCCACGAATCCTCGCAGGAGCGGCCGGTAGGGATCAGCACCCCGTAATAGCCCAGATCATCGGCAGCCTGCGCCACTTGCTTCAGGTAATTCAGGGTCACCGGGCGCGCGCCCTTGGTGGTGCCCAGATAATGGCCGTCGCCGTGAGTCGGAAGAAACCAGAAAACGTTCATGACAAATCCTTGGGAGTGATCAGCTCAATGAAGCTGACGGGACCTACTGTTGGAGTGCAGACAGTCTGCCAACAGCGTTCGAGGTGGGGCCAGTTATAGAACGTCTTGTTTATTCCGCAAAAGATCGTTAAACCATATTTTTAGATCTTAAAGGCATATATGGCGGTGCGGGTGACCTGTTTTCCGCTCCAGAGCCTTCTGCCACAGGGGTTTGGCAGCGCTCGTCAGCCTGTCGAAACTTTTCTCGGTTGTGCCCGGTCACCTGTTGAAGACCAACAGGAGTCAGACCATGGCAAGGGCAATCTGGAAGGGCGCGATCAGCTTCGGGCTGGTACACATCCCCGTCGCGCTGGTGTCTGCGACAACGTCGAACAGTGTCGATTTCGACTGGCTGGACAAGCGCAGCATGGACCCGGTCGGCTACAAACGGATCAACAAGGTCACCGGCAAGGAAGTCACCAAGGAAAACATCGTCAAAGGCGTGTTGCACGAGAAGGATCGTTATGTGGTGCTCAGCGAGGAGGAAATACGCTCTTCGCACCCCAAGTCGACCCAGACCATCGATATCTTCGCCTTCGTCGACAGCCAACAGATTCCGTTGCAGAACATCGACACGCCGTATTTTCTGACCCCGGACAAGCGCGGCCAAAACGTCTACGCACTGCTGCGCGAAACCCTGATCGATACCAAAAAGGTAGCGCTGGCCAACGTCGTGTTGCACACCCGCGAGCATCTGGCGGCGGTCATGCCGCTGGAGTCGGCGCTGGTGATGGTGATTCTGCGCTGGCCCGCCGACGTCCGCGAACTCGATGCGCTGGAACTGAGTGAGGCCGTCACCAAGGCGCAATTGAATAAAAGCGAACGCGACATGGCCAAGCGGCTGGTCAAGGACATGAGTGCCGACTGGGAGCCTGAAAAGTACCGCGATACGTTTCAGGAGAAGATCATGAAACTGGTCGAAACCAAGGCCAGCGAAGGCAAGATCGAAGACGTCGAAACCGATCCGGGCGAGGAAGAGCGCAAGAGCGCCGATGTCATCGACCTCACCGATTTGCTGCGTCGCAGCCTGGCGGGCAAGAGCGGTGCGGGCAAGGCGAGGGCTAGCAAACCCGCCGCCAAGGCCACCGACAAAGCTGCTGCCAAAGACGAGACCAAGCCCAAGCGGCCCGCTGCGCGTAAAAAGACCGGCAAAGCGTCTTGAGGCAAAACCGGTTGAGACAAAAGCCTCTCGATCCCTACGGAGAAACCGGCCATGGCCAAGCCAGCCAGTGAATACACGCGCAAACGCAACTTCGATGTCACTTCTGAGCCCGCCGAAAGCAAACGTAAAAGCAAAGCGCGGTCAAGTGCGTTGAGTTTCGTGATCCAGAAACACGATGCGCGCAACCTGCACTACGATTTCCGCCTGGAGCTGGACGGCACGCTCAAGAGCTGGGCGGTCCCCAAGGGGCCGAGCCTGGACCCGAAGCAGAAGCGCCTGGCGGTGCATGTCGAAGATCACCCGCTGGATTACGCCAGTTTCGAGGGCAGCATTCCGCAGGGGCAATACGGCGGTGGTGACGTGATCGTCTGGGATCGTGGCATCTGGCAACCCCATGGTGACCCGCAAAAGACCTACGAGGAAGGCAAACTCAAGTTCACCCTGGTCGGCGAAAAGCTCAGCGGCGAATGGGCGCTGGTGCGCACCCGGCTCAAGGGCAGCGGCAGCAAGGAGCAGTGGTTGCTGATCAAGGAGAAGGACTCGATTGCCCGGCCGGCTGACGAATACGACATCACTCAGGAACAGCCACAAAGCGTGATCAGCGGCGCGCAGGTCGGGGCAGGGCGTACAGCGCCTGTCAAAGGCAAATCCAAACCTGGCACGGCAACCGGCAAAGCCAAGGCCGTCAAAGCGAAAGCTGCAACGCCAAAGCAGGCAATATCGAAAACAGCTTTCCCCGAAGTGTTTTCTCCGCAACTGGCCACCCTGGTGGACGCTCCGCCCGCAGGCGAATGGCTGTACGAGATCAAGTTCGACGGCTACCGCATGCTGACGCGTATTCAGCATGACGACGTGCGGCTGTTCACGCGGAACGGCAATGACTGGACCGATCAGTTGCCTGAGCTGGTCAAGGCGCTCAAAGGCCTGAAATTGCAGGACAGCTGGTTCGACGGCGAGGTTGTGGTGCTCGACGAGCAAGGGCTGCCGGACTTTCAGGGGTTGCAGAATGCCTTTTACGGGGGGCAGAGCAAAAACATCCTGTATTACCTGTTCGATATGCCGTTTCTGAGTGGCGAAGACTTGCGCGAGGTGCCGCTGGAACAGCGTCGTGATGCTCTGAAGCAAGTGCTCGACAGCCAGCGCAGCCGTTTGCTGCGTTACTCCGATGCGTTTCAGGCCGGGCATCAGGACATTGTCAGCAGCGCGGCGGCGATGGGCCTCGAAGGAGTGATCGGCAAGCGCGCTGGCAGTGCTTATGTCAGCAAGCGCAATGCCGACTGGATCAAGCTCAAATGCCGTCTGCGTCAGGAATTCGTGATCGTCGGCTACAGTGCACCACAGGGCAGCCGCTCGGCGTTCGGCGCGTTGTTGCTGGCAGTCAACGACGACCAGCAAGGCCTGGTGTATGCCGGGCGGGTCGGCACCGGTTTCAACGAGACGACCCTCAAACAATTGCACAAACAGTTTCGCCCCTTGCAGCGCGACAGCTCGCCGTTGTGCAAAAAACTCACTGCAGCGCAAGCACGCGGTGTGCAGTGGCTGGAGCCGCAACTGGTGTGCGAAGCAGAGTTCGCCCAATGGACCCGCGAGGGTATTCTGCGTCAGGCCGCGTTTGCTGGCCTGCGCACTGACAAACCGGCTGGTGAGGTGGTGCGCGAACGGATCCAGCCTGGCAAGGCCGCAGGCCAGACCAAGGCAGCTTCTGCGCCTTCCACGTCCGCGCCAGCGAAAGCCAGGCCCGCTACGGCAACGCCCAGGGCCGGCAAAAAAGCTGCGCACGGCAGAGTTGATGTGGCAGGCACCGGTATCAGCCATCCGGATCGGGTCATCGACAGCCAGACCGGCACGCAGAAGATCGAACTTGCGCAGTTCTACGAGGCCATCGCCGACTGGATTCTGCCGTACCTGAGCAAGCGTCCGGTAGCCCTGTTGCGCTGCCCGGAAGGCATCGATGGCGAGCAGTTTTTCCAGAAGCATGCCGAGCATCTGGCCATTCCGAACATCAGGCAACTGGATCGCGCGCTGGACCCTGGCCATGCCGCGCTGATGGAAATCGATTCGGTGCAGGCGCTGGTCGGGGCCGCGCAAATGGGCGCCATCGAGTTGCATACCTGGGGCGCGACCCGCGACAAAATCGAGACACCTGATCACTTGGTGCTCGACCTCGATCCTGACCCGGCGCTACCTTGGCGCAGCATGATCGAGGCCACGCAGATGGTGCTCGCCGTGCTCGATGAGTTGCGGCTGGACGCTTTTCTGAAAACCAGTGGTGGCAAGGGCATGCACATCATCGTGCCGCTGGCGCGGCAGGCTGACTGGGACACCGTCAAAGCATTTTCCAAAGCGATTGCCGAGTTCGTCAGCGGTCAGTTGCCCGAGCGCTTTACGGCCACCATGGGGCCGAAAAACCGGGTCGGCAAGATCTTCATCGACTACCTGCGCAACAGTCGCGGCGGCAGCACGGTCACTGCGTATTCGGTACGCGCCCGGCCGGGTTTACCGGTCTCGGTACCGATAGCACTGGATGAGTTGGCGGGACTGACGTCGTCGGCGCAATGGGACATCACCAATTTGCACCAGCGTTTGAGCACGCTCAAGGATGATCCTTGGGCGGGTTACCGCAACCGTCGCAAAATCACGCAAAAAATGTGGAAGCAGCTGGGAGCCAGACAGCCTTGAACACTGCGGGTGTCGAAAATCGCCGTCAGCTGGCCAAAGGCCTGAAGAGCAATTATGTGCCCGCTGAGGTGAACGACTAGAGAATCCGGTACAACAAACGTTCGACCCTGACCCGACTGACCCTGCGCAGGAATTTGCGCACGCCTTCGGGGTAGTTGGCCAGCGTGTCCAGTTCATCGTATTGGTTGACGCGCTGAGTATTGCGCATCAGATGCGCGATTTCTGCCTCGCGCGGGTCGCTCCACTGGCCTTGCGGATCGTCGATCAGCAAGCCGTTTTCCAGGTCCAGATTGAAGGCCCGCGGATTGAGGTTGTTGCCGGTCAGCAACGTGTAACGCTGATCGACCCAAAGCCCCTTGAGGTGGAACGTGTTATCGCCGTGCTTCCATAAATGGACGTTCAGGCGATGCTGGGTAATTGCCTTCTGGTGCTTTTGCGCAAAGCGTCTCAGGCTGATTTCGTACAGATAGGGCAGGGCCGAGATCACCTTGAACGGCTCGTCCGGGTCGATGAAAAAGTCATTGGCGGTCTTGTCGCCAATGATGATATCGACATGCACGCCGCGTTTCAGCGCTCTGTTGATCTCGCGCGTCACGGCCACCGGCAGGTTGACATAGGGCGTGCAGATGGTCAGCTGAATCTTGCTGGAGGCGATCAGGTCGCAGATGGCGCGATTGAGCGCGTTGCGCGGGCCGACGCCCAGCAACGGGATCACGCGAAACTCACCGTTTTCCCTGTCGCCTGCCGAGGTGTCGTAGGCTGCGCGCTTCAGATCGCCACGAAACGCCCGAATTTCGCTGCGCAGGCTGCGAGAACTCGGCGGCGATTGCAGGTCCAGACGATGCACGGCAGGTGATGGCAGAATCTCCCGCTGCACCAGATTCACGAAAGAGTCGGCCAGCGCTGTACTTTCGATCAGGTGATAACGGTCGAGGCGGTATTTGTCGAGTTTGTGCAGATAAACGTTATTGAGGCTCGCGCCGGTGTAAAGCACGCAGTCATCGATCACACTGCCCTTGAGATGCAGCACGCCGAACAGCTCACGTGTCTGCACGGGCACGCCGTAGATCGGCACTTCCTCATCGTATTCGAGGTTTAGCGCCTGATACCACGTCGAATTGCCCGGCTGCCGCCCGGCACCGATCAGGCCCCGCTGCGCCCGGAACCAGTCCACCAGCACCACCACCTCCAGCTCTGGCCGTGCTGTCTTGGCGGCATACAAGGCGTCGAGGACTTCCTGGCCCGCCTCATCCTGTTGCAGATACAGCGCAATAATGTAAATACGGCGCGTGGCCGAAGCGATCTTCTCCAGCAGGCAGCGCCGATAATCGGCGGCAGACGGAACAATGGAGATAGCATCGCTCGGCAAGGCAAAACCGCGAAGCGCTGCCAGGGTCGAGCGTCGGAAAGTGGACTGCATAGGCCTCTCGATGGGAAAACCAACAGCGTACGAGCTTACACGAGAGTAAGGGGCAGGTGGCTGTCGTCGACCTGTTTCAAAGCGTTGCAAGGCATAGCGCCTGGATACACACCCCTTCGATCCTGCTGCGTCGCGCCGCACTCTGAGAGTGTCGTGCAAGATCGATTTCTGATGACTCGGTCACAGGCCGCATCGCCGGATGCGGCCTGTCACTCGATCAGTAGCCGTTACGCTTCAGGATCGAGTCGATGCTTTCCTTGGCCGGCCGACCATAGAACTTCAACAGTTCGGCGGTACGGTTGGTGAAGAAACCATCAACGCCGTCATTGCTGATCCGCTTGAAATCCGCTTCGTCGTCCAAGGTGTAAGGGTGAATCACCAGGCCTTTTTCATGGGTGAGGGTGTTCATCCATGGCTTGACCAGGTCCATATAGCTTTGATCGCCGCCTTGCGTCAGTTTTGATGATGGGCCGGTGCCGATGGCGCCATGGGCCTTGGCCCAGTCAATCCACTGCGCGAATTCTTCCGGCGATTTGACTTCCTGCGCCCCGTAATAGCTGGCCTTGTCCTTGAAGCCGGAATCCTTGAACGCGACGCTGGATTTGGGCTCGATCGAGCCTTCGCCAATCCACAGCAGCATGACTTTGGGCACGTTCGGCATTTCTTTCTGCAACAGTTCCAGGCTCTGCTTCTCGAAAGTCTGCAACACCACACGCCCGGGCATATGCGCGACGTTGACATGGCCCGCAGCGGCGGCCGGGCGCTCAGTCAGCCAGCCGCGCTTGGCCAGTGCCTTCTTCAGGTCGGCTTCGACGCCGGGAAACTTGTTCGGCACCTTGGTCTCGATATACAGCCCCGGCTTGTTGGCGCCGCCTTCGGCGATATCGATGACTTCGTCCAGGGTCAGAATTTGCAACCCGGCGTAACTGTCGCGCGCCCGATCCGGGTAGGCCTTGTTGAACCATGAACCGGCGTCCAGTTGCTTGAGCTCTGCCAAGGTAAAGGAACTGACCGGGTCCTTGACCCGCGTCGGGAATACTTGAGCAATGTTGGTCGTGCGTTCCAGCACGTCGTCGTGCAGCGCAATCAGCACGCCGTCCTGGGTGCGCTGGATGTCCATTTCCAGATAGTCCGCGCCCAGATCCCGCGCCAGGGTGTAGGCCGGGATGGTCTCTTCCGGCGCGTCGAACGAGGCGCCGCGATGGGCGATCGCAGCGGGCCACGGCAGGCCGTACTTCTCGCTCAACAGCTTGCCCGGCGATTCTGCCGCCGATGCCAGGCCTGATGACAGCATCAGGCTCGACATGACAGCGGCGGCCAACAGAGTGCGTTTCAACAGCGTGGTGGAAAATCCGTGCATGGGCGGTGGGTTCCTTGTCTGGAGAAGGTGTTCGACTGCGCCGGAGGGGCGTGTTACCGGTCTCGTCGCTGTGGGCAACGATAGCGCACAAGGGCGGTTGTGACCCAGTCTGTCCGGCAAATGCGTCCACTTCATGAACAGAACCTGGCCCTTGGCGATGTTTTTTCTCTGCCAACGCTGCGGGCCGCTGCACAAGCACGTCCAGTCGCGTTACTGTCAGTGTTTTACAGATCGAATGGGAGCGCACATGACAACGGTGTTGGTGCTGGTTGAAAACCTGGACACATATTTGCCGATTCTGGAAAGCAGTGGCTTCCAGCTGATTCGTGCGCCAACGGCCGAGCAGCGTGCCGAGGCGATTGCCACCCACGGTCAAGCCATCAGCGCAGTCGTGACGCGCGGGCCGCTGGGTTTTTTTGCAGAGGAAATGGATGCGCTGCCGCATTTGCGCATCATCTGCGTGAGCGGCGCGGGTTACGAGAAAGTTGATCTGCCCGCCGCCAGGGCGCGAGGTATCACGGTGACCAACGGCGCCGGGGTCAACGCCGCGACAGTGGCCGATCATGCGTTGGCGCTGTTGCTGTCGCTGGTACGCGATATCCCGCAGGCCGATGCCTCGGTCCGCCGCGCCGAATGGCGCAAGGCCGTGCGTCCGTCACTGGCAGGCAAACGCCTGGGCATCATCGGTCTGGGGGCCGTGGGGCTGGCCATCGCCAAACGGGCGGCCGCGTTCGACATCGTTATCGGTTACCACAACCGCACGCCGCGCAACGATTGCCGCTACACCTGGCACGCTTCGGCGCAGGCGCTGGCGGCCGAGTCGGACGTATTGGTGATTGCTACGCCCGGGGGCAACAGCACGCAACACCTGGTCGATGCGCGTGTGCTGGAAGCACTGGGCCCGGAAGGCTTTCTGGTCAACATTGCCCGTGCCAGCGTCGTGGATACCCCAGCGCTGGTCAGAGCGCTTGAAAACCAGCAGATTGCCGGGGCTGCGCTGGATGTATTCGATGACGAACCCAATGTGCCGGACGTGCTCAAGACCCTGACCAATGTCGTGCTCACGCCACACGTGGCCGGCCTGTCGCCCGAGGCATCGAGAGACAGTGTGCAAATGGTTAACGACAACCTGCTGGCGTTCTTTGCCGGGCAGCCGGTGTTGACGCCGGTCACTGAATAACGCCGTGCAGCGCTGCATGGATGAGTTGCCCGCTCGCCCATTCTGATTGCGTAGTGGGCTGTTTATAGTCGGTCCGGATTTCACAAGAACCGGACAGGGAGCAGGCCGAACACGCCGCAGTTCGCGAGCAGGGCCGCGCGCACTGGTATCAGGCGTTTACCACGCGGATCTGCAAGGTCGAGCGTGATTACGCGTTCGGTCCGCATTGAGGTCAGGGCATGACCGGTGGCGTGTAGGCCAACGTCGTGCCTAACGCCCACAGCAGAAACAGCACCAGCGGCGTATGGACCAGCAACTGGACGAACGAAAAGCCGATCAGGTCCCGCGCCTTCAGGTCCAGTACGCCCAGCAGCGGCAACATATAGAACGGGTTGATCAGGTTCGGCAACGCCTCGGCGGCGTTGTAGATCTGCACCGCCCACCCCAGGTGATACTGCAGATCATTGGCCACTTGCATCACGTAAGGTGCTTCGATGATCCACTTGCCGCCGCCCGACGGAATGAAGAATCCCAATATGGCCGAATAGACACCCATCAGGATCGCGTAGGTGTCGTGGGAGGCGATGCTGGTGAAGAACGTCGATATGTAATGCGCGAGGGTCTGGGCATCGCCGCCTTTGACGGTGGTCAACAATGCGGCAATCGAGCCGTACAGCGGGAATTGGATCAGTACGCCGGTGGTGGTCGGCACCGCTCGCGTCACGGCATCGAGAAAGCTGCGCGGCCGCCAGTGCAACAACGCGCCTAGCATGATGAACAGAAAGTTGTACGTGTTGAGTCCGGAAATCGCCGTGATCGCCGGTTTGCTGGAAAACTCGTTGAACAGCCAGCCGATGCCCAGCAGCACCATCAGGATAATCAGCAGCGGGCTGTATTCCAGCCATTCGCCAGGGCGGGTGCGCGCAGGCAGTGGTGGCAGATTGAACGCAGGGTCAACGCCACAGGCGCTGGCATCGCGGGCACTGTTGGGGCCGGGCGCGGTGGCGTAAGCGACGATCAGCGAGATGACCACCAGCGCCGCGAGCATGACGCCGGATTGCCAGAGAAAGATGGTTTCAGTGAACGGGATCACGCCGGTGATTGCGAGGATCGACGGCGGCAGGCTGGCCGGGTTGGCTTGTAACTGGGCGGCCGAAGACGACAGACCCAGCGCCCACACCGCACCCAACCCGAGGTAGGCCGCGGCACCGGCCGCGCGATAATCCATGCGCAGGTCGGTGCGGCGGGCGAGGGCGCGAACCAGCAAACCCCCGAATACCAGCGACAGCCCCCAGTTGAGCAGTGAGGCCAGCATGGCAATCAGCGCCACCCAGGCCACGGCCGAACGGCCATTGCGCGGCACCCGGGCTAACCGGTCGATCAGCCGCACGGCGGGCGGCGAACTGGCGACCACATAACCGCCGATGACCACGAAAGCCATCTGCATGGTGAACGGTATCAGGCTCCAGAAACCATCGCCGAACGCCTTCGCCGCTTCGGCCGGACGCGCGCCGATGGCCAGCGTTGCGAGCGTGACGATGACCACTGCGAGTGCAGCGAATACCCAGGAATCAGGAAACCAGCGCTCCGCCCAGGCGGCGCAGCGCAGGGCAAATCGGGCCGAGCGGCTTTCTTCGACGTTGGCGGTCATGAGGGGCACCTCTTTTTGTAATTATTATTGGGGAGATCGTAAAACGGTGTTAACACGCAACCGCGCGCCAGATCGGACGCGGAGCGTCCAGAACAGCGCTACCACGCTGGAGCGCTGGAGCGCTGGAGCGATACTCGCACTCAGATACATGAATGTGTATGGGTCAAAAACTCATCTCGATCACGTCATCCGGTACAACCAGTTTACCGGCGGTCTTGGCGACGATTTCTTCCACGCTGACACCCGGTGCGCGCTCACGGAGGATAAAGCTGCCGTTTTCGATTTCAAGGTATGCCAGGTCGGTCAGGACCTTGCGGATGCAGCCCGCGCCGGTCAGGGGCAGTGTGCAGCGCGGCAGCAATTTGGATTCGCCGTCCTTTGACGCGTGGGTCATGGTCACGATGATGTTGTCGGCACCGGCCACCAGGTCCATCGCGCCGCCCATGCCTTTGACCAGTTTGCCGGGGATCATCCACGAGGCGATGTTGCCTTCGACGTCGACCTCGAAAGCGCCCAGTACCGTGAGGTCGACATGGCCACCGCGAATCATGGCGAAGGACTCGGCCGACGAGAAAATCGACGCACCGATCCGAGCCGTCACCGTCTGTTTGCCCGCGTTGATCATGTCCGCATCAATGGTCTCTTCGGTCGGAAACGCACCCATGCCCAACAGGCCGTTTTCCGATTGCAGCATAACGTCGATGTCGTCCGGCACGTAGTTGGCGACCAGCGTCGGAATGCCGATGCCCAGGTTCACGTAATAGCCGTCCTTGAGTTCACGGGCGACGCGTTGAGCCATTTGTTCGCGGGAAAGTGCCATGGTCTGAAATCTCTTTGTTGTTATGGGCCAGAAGAGGCGTCGCAATCATGAGGCTCTGACGGTGCGTTGTTCGATGCGCTTCTCGAAGGTGCCCTGAATCACGCGGTCCACGTAAATGCCCGGCGTGTGAATCCGGGTCGGCAGCAGCATGCCCGGCTCGACGATTTCTTCGACTTCGACCACAGTGATTCGGCCTGCGGTCGCGACCACCGGATTGAAATTCTGCGCCGTGTGACGATAGATCACATTGCCGAAGTGGTCGGCTTTCCAGCCCTTGATCAGCGCGAAGTCGCCAGTGATGGCTTCTTCCAGAATCACATTGCGGCCATTGAACTGGCGGGTTTCTTTGCCTTCTGCCACGGGGGTGCCGTAACCGGTCGCGGTATAAAAAGCTGGAATGCCCGCACCGCCTGCGCGCAGTTTTTCGGCAAGGGTGCCCTGCGGGGTGAGCTCGACCTCCAGCTCGCCGCTGAGCAGTTGCCGCTCGAACAGCGCGTTCTCGCCGACATAGGACGAAATCATTTTACGGATCTGCCGGTCCTCAAGCAGGATGCCCAGGCCGAAACCATCGACGCCGCAGTTGTTGGACACCACAGTCAGGCCCTTGATGCCCATGCGCTTGATCTGCGCAATCAGATTCTCGGGAATGCCGCACAGGCCGAAGCCGCCGCACAGCACCGTCATATTGTCGGTCAGCCCGGCGAGGGCCTCTTCGTAGGTCGCTACGCGTTTGTCGAGCCCAGCCATGATGATCCGCCTTTTATAGTTGTTGACCGGCAGTCGTGTTGCCGGAGGATCGTATGGCTGGCATCTTCTCTCGGCAGCAGTGATTTGTTAATTTTGTTTTTCTGATCGATTGATAAGAAAGACAAATATATGAACGTCAAACAGCTTCGGGCCTTTCTGGCAGTCGCGCAGTACCTGAGTTTTGCTCAGGCCGGTGAGCGGCTGAATGTGTCGCAACCGGCACTAAGCCTGACGATCAAGGCGCTGGAGGAGGACCTGGGCGGGCAATTGTTGACGCGCACCACGCGCAACGTCGGCCTGACACCAGAGGGCGAAACCCTGCTGCCGCTGGCACGCCAGCTGTTGGCGGACTGGGACAACACCGAAGAATTGCTGCGTCAGCGCTTCACCCTGCAAACAGGCCGGGTTTCCATCGCCGCGATGCCGTCGTTCGCGGGCAACCTGCTGCCCGGAGCGCTGAAAGTGTTCCGCAGCCGCTATCCGCGGGTCAATGTCGCTGTGCATGACGTGGTCAATGAGCAGGTGCTGGAAATGGTGCGCCATCGGCGTGTCGAATTGGGTATCGGTTTCGAGCCGGAGTCCAGCAGTGCGCTGCTGTTCACACCGTTCTACCTGGATCGTTTCGTTGCCGTGGTCGCCCACGATTCGCCACTGGCCGAGCGCAACGAAGTGTCTTGGGGCGCGTTGCTGGGCGAAGATTTCATTGCGTTGCAACGACCGTCTGCCGTGCGCCTGTTGCTGGAACAGGCCATCGAGCCCACGCATGGCAAGCTCTCCGTGGCGTTCGAGAGTCATCAGCTTTCCACCATTGGCCGCATGGTTGCCAACGGACTGGGTGTCAGCGCGGTGCCGTCGCTGTGCATCGGGCAGATGCAGGAGCTTGGCGCACGTTGCATCCCCTTGATCGAGCCGCGCATCGAGCGTCGTATCGGCCTGATGATGCTGGCCGATCATCAGCTTTCAGCCGCTGCGCAGGCGTTGCGGGAGGTGCTGATCGAAAATGCTCGGGCAAGTCGATAGCCACTATCACGGCAGTTGATTTTTGCTGCAGCAGGCGCGGGCGTAACCTTGCTTCATTCCAGAAATGAAGCCCGCCCGGAGACCTCAGATGAACCAGTTGTTCGCTTTTGCGCTAGTCCTGACATTCAGCGTAGCGTTGCTCTCCGGTTGTTCCACGCATCATGCGGTCGAGCAGCGTCCGTTCAGTATTCAGGAAAGCCATCAACTGGCGCTCGAGGACCTGAACCGTCGTGGTTTGTCGTTTGACGAATACCAGGCACGCAAGGCGCAGCTGATGGCAGACCCGCAGATTCAGCAGGCACGTGACTTCGACAAACGCGGTGAAGTCAGCGTCGATCTGGGCTCGGTCACCCTGCAACCTCAGGGCTGACAGTTTGCGCAAATCCCCTTTCTTGTCGAACTGTATGGCTTAAAGTTTCGCCCAACTGTCCGTGTGTTTCCTGTCGAGCGTTCGATAGGTTGAGTGCTGACTCACTGATCTGGACAGTTTCGATGGTGTTCTCATTTGATTTACTGCTGGCGTTCGCGCTGTTCGCGTTCGTGACCTCGGTCACCCCTGGCCCGAACAACATGATGCTGCTCGCATCGGGCGTGAATTTCGGGTTCAGTCGCACCCTTCCGCATATGTTGGGTATCAGCGTTGGTTTCTTCGTTCTGGTGTTGGCCGTCGGCTTCGGGTTGGGCAGCGTGTTCAAGGCCTGGCCGGTGCTTTACACCCTTTTGCGTTACGTGGGCGCCGCCTATCTGCTGTACCTGGCCTGGAAGATCGCCACCTCAGGCCCGGCTGCCGAAAATGTAGAAAGTAAAGGCAAGCCTTTCAGCTTCATGAACGCCGCGCTTTTCCAGTGGGTCAATCCGAAGGCGTGGATCATGGCGATCGGGGCCATCAGCACTTACACGCCGATGCAGGGTTATTTTTACAACGTGGTGGTGATTTCGGCGGTGTTCGCACTCATCAACCTGCCCAGCGTAGGCATCTGGGCCGGTTTTGGTAGCCTGTTGCGCAACGTCCTGCGCGATCCGCTGGGCTTGCGGATCTTCAATGGCGTGATGGCCGCCTTGCTGGTGGCGTCGCTGTATCCGTTGTTTGTCGAGCATTAAGCAGATTGCAACCGGGCGTTACAGCGCCAGTTGCAAATGCCCGCCCGCCTGTTTGTGACGCGCCTGTAATCGGCGTTGCAGGCCGTGGTAGAAGTGTTCCAGCCCTTCATGCAGGCGCTCGGTGAGGATTTCATCCAGCGTGCCGCCTTCTTCGTTGTCGCCGTAGCTGACTTGCGTGTCGATGGCGAAAATGCCGTGCAGCACTTCCTGGGATTTGAGCGTTGAAAGCACCGGCTTGAGCGCGTAATCCACCGCCAGCATGTGCGCAATGCTGCCGCCGGTTGCCAGCGGCAGGACCACTTTGCCATGCAGGGCACGTTCCGGCAGCAGGTCTAGCAGGGTTTTCAGCGCGCCGGAAAACGACGCTTTGTACACCGGCGTGCCGATCAGCAGACCATCGGCCTGCCTGACCGCTTCGACAAATTCCACCACCTGCGGGCTGTCGAAACGGGCGAATAACAAGTCCTCGGCATTGAAGTCGCGAATGCGCAGCGTAGTGACTGCCACGCCATGGCTTTGCAACCAACTGCTGGCGTGGGCCAGGACTACGCCTGAGCGGGATTTGAGGGACGGACTGCCGGAAAGTGAAACAACGAGCATGCGGGAATTCCTTGCGATAAGCGTCACCCTGTAAAGCAGCTTGTGTGCCAGCCCCAGGCAATCGTCCCGATGCCCCGGCACTACGGGTGGAAAGTCGGTTGCTGCACAGCATCTGCGGGCACACATAACTGATGCGCCAGCCGATAACTGTTGAAACGCTGTTGCCAGAGCAACAGTGAGCTGCCGTTCGACAGGCAAAAAAATCCCCGCAACGTTTGCAGGGATCAGACATGGCTAACATCGCCCTCTATCAGTTGCGGAACGCAGCACCCGTCTGCACCACGCTGGCCGATCCCAACAATTGACTGATGAAGCGGCTCCAGCGAGTGATGTCAGCCGGGCCGACAAACACCACGTCTTGCGCTTTGAGTTCGAATTGCCCTGCGAGCAGATAAGCCGTGGGCTTTTTACCTTTCAACTGATACACGGTGGAAGGCGCCTCGGCGAAATTTTCCGCGCCACGTATCACATAAACCGCGTCGCCGTCGGCGCTGTCCGGGCTCAGCCCTCCGGCATTTCCCAGTGCTTCAAGCAGCGTCAAACGGGTGGTGCCGAACGAGATGACTTGCGGGTTGCGCACTTCACCCAGCACGTAAATGCGGTTTTTCGAGTTGCTGTTCAGGTGCAGATAGTCACCGTCCTTGAGAAAGATCCGGCTGAGTTGCGAGCCCTTGCGGTTGAGCGAATCGATGTCGATCAGAAAATCCTCGCCGTCGCGGCGCAGGGTCAGCCCGGCCAGGTTGGCATCGTTCAGCTCGACACCGGCGATGCTCACCGCCTGCACCAGGCTTAGCGGGATATTGGTGATCGATTGCGGGCCGGGCACTTTGAAGGAACCGGACAGCAACACACGCTGGCTGTTGTAACGCAGCACTTTGACGTCGACTTTGACCTCGGTGTATTGCGGCGCAAGGCCCATGCGCAATTGTTCGCGGATCTGGCTGACCGTCTTGCCACCCGCGCGGATGCGCCCGACGTAGGGGAAAAACAGAGTGCCATCAATCAGCACTTCCCGGGTATTGGCGTCGAGCTGATCCTGAGAACCCGGTGCAGTCAGCTCCGGGTGTTCGAACACCGTGACCAGCAAGGTGTCGCCGGGGCCGATCACGTATTCCGGGGTTTTGTAATCAAGCAGCTTTTGCGGCAAGGCATTGGCCTCGGCGGCCGCGCGCAATTGTTGCTGGCGCAGAGTGCCGGGGGTGATGGCAATCAGTTTTGCCTGTGGCTCATCCGGGTCGCTGAGGGTGACATCGTCGGGCGTCATGTGCTGGCCTGGTGCGAATGCACAGCCCTGCAGGATCAGGCTGAAAAGTATTACGGCGAGTAACGTCTGACTCATAGGAGCGTTCCTTCCTGGCGGTGTCTGGCACCTGACGGGTTGCGTGTGTCCTTTTGTAGCGGTGTTCTGTTCTCGAACGCGGCACTTCTGCTGTTTCTCTCAGCGAATCAGAAGGCGTTTTTGTTAAGGAAGCCTTTGAACAGCGTCAGCAGAATGATTTTCAGGTCCAGCCAGATCGACCAGCGCTCGATGTATTCCAGATCGAATTCGATCCGCATGCGCATCTTGTCCAGCGTGTCGGTTTCGCCGCGCCAGCCGTTGATCTGTGCCCAGCCGGTGATGCCGGGCTTGACCTTGTGGCGCAACATGTAGCCGCTTACCTGTTTGCGGTACTGCTCGTTGTGCGCCACGGCATGCGGTCGCGGGCCGACGATCGACATATCGCCGTACAGCACGTTAAAGAACTGTGGCAGTTCATCCAGCGACGTGCGGCGCAGAAACCCGCCCAGCGGTGTGACTCGCGCGTCATTGCGGGTGGCCTGATGCACCACGTCACCGTTTTCCTGCACGCTCATGCTGCGAAATTTCCAGACCATGATCGAACGGCCGTCCAGCCCGTAGCGGCGCTGGCGAAACAGCACCGGGCCGGGGGAGGTGAGCTTGATGGCGATGGCGATCAGCAGCAACGGCAGGGCGATCAGCAGCAGGATCAGGCTGGACAGGACAATATCTTCTGCGCGTTTCACCAGGCTCCAGGCACCGTCCATGGGTGAGTCGAAAATGCTGATACTGGCCAGACCATTGATGCTTTCGCTGCGCGCGTGCAGCAAATCGAACATGAACACGTCCGGAATCAAATACACCGACGCGGTGGTGTCACTGAGGCCGGTTACCAATGCGCTTAACTGCGGTTCGGCGCTGAACGCCAGCGTGATGTAAACCTTGTCAATCCGGCCTTCGCGGGCATCGTCGATCAACTGGTCCAGATCACCCAGCACCGACAGTCGACGTCCATGGTCATCCAGGTCCATCTGCTGCGGGTGCGAGTCATAGAAGCCCAGCAGGTTGAGCCCCATCCACGGCGCTACCGAAATCGAGCGCGCCAGCCGCTCGCCCACCTGACCGGTGCCGACGATGACCACCCGCCGCGTATTGAAGCCGTTGCGCCGCAGGCTATGCAGCGCCAGCCGGATCAGCAGCCGGTAGCCGCACAGCACCGCCAGCACCAGCGCGAACCAGCTCATCTGGGCGTTATCGGGCAGTTGCAGGCGACCCAGCAGCAGGCTGTTGACTGACAGCAGGCTGGCGAAGGTCAGGGCCCAGTAATTGAACACCTTGTTCAGTTCGCGAAGGATGCGTTCGCCGCGCCACGAGCCATAAAGCTGGTGGTATTCACTGACCCAGTGGAACACCAGCACGGCGAGGATGATGTGCAGCCAGGCTTCGGTGCTGTCAAAGGCAGTCAGGCGGTTTTGCCAGTGACCGATCAGCACGATCACTGTCAGGTCGAGCAGGCGATGGGCGACCGAGAGTGCCGACTGATGGGCGTGCAGAATGCCGCGAACCGGATTGCGCATGGGGTGCTCGCTCAGACAGATTTCAGGGGGACTGCGCGGATCGGCAAATCGCTGTTCGCGTCTGGCGAGTGCTGAGCGGCCAGCGGCGGCTGAGGCAGCCGCTCAAGATAGTTCGATCGGGCGGCGGCCAGTTGCTGGTCGACGAAAGCTTTGATTTCCCTTTCGAAGCGCGCCAGTGAAAAGCGCTCGGCATTGTTTCGGCAGGCCTGCGGCGTGATACGCGATTGTGCGGCCTCGAATTCATCGACGGCGGTAATCAGCGCGGCGCTGCTTTGCTGCCGGTAGAACACGCCGGTGGGCTGCGGGTGATCCAGGCCGCGCACGGTTTCCAGAACGTCGCCTTTGCCGAACGCGATGACCGGTGTGCCACAGGCCTGAGCTTCAACCGGAGTGATGCCGAAATCTTCCTCGGCGGCGAACACGAAGGCCTTGGCGCTGCGCATGTGTTTCAGCAGTATCGAGGCCGGCTGGAAACCCAGCAGCGTAATGTTGGGCACTTGACTGGCAATCGCTTGCGCCTTGGCCAGATCCGGCCCGTCACCGATCATGACCAGGCGTTTGTCCGGCATGGCGGCGAAGGCTTCGGCAATCATCGGCATCCGTTTGTAGGGCACCATGCGCGAGGCGCTGAGGTAGAAATCCTGGCGAGCGCCGCTCATGGTAAAGCCCAGTGTGTCCACCGGCGGGTAGATGACCGTGGAATCCCGCTGATACGCCTTGCTGATGCGCGCACCGATGAAGCCCGAGTTGGCAATCAATGCGTCTACGCCGGTCGAAGTGCGCTGGTCCCACAGGCGCATGTAATGCAGGATCAGGCGCGCCAGAGCGCCTTTGAACCCGTGGCTCAACCCCGATTCCTGCAGGTATTGGTGTTGCAGGTCCCAGGCATAGCGGATCGGCGAGTGGATGTAACTGATGTGCAGTTGATCCGGGCCGCTGAGCACGCCCTTGGCGACGGCATGGCTGCTGCTGATGATCAGGTCGTAGCCGGACAGGTCCAGTTGCTCGATGGCCAGCGGCATCAGTGGCAGATAACGCGGATAGTGTTTTTTGGCACCAGGCAGCTTCTGGATGAACGTCGTTCTGGCCACTTTGCCGTGCAGGTGCGCACGATCCTGATCACTGAAGAAATCGATGACCGAGAACAGGTCTGCTTCGGGCCATACATTGATCAGCGAAGCCAGCACGCGCTCTGCGCCGGAATACGACACCAGCCAGTCGTGGACGATAGCGATTCTCATGGTAGCTCCCGTTGGCTTTGCAGGATGGGGGCAGGTTGCAGCAGCAAATCGATCCGCTGTGAGAGCTGCTGCGCGGAAAGGTCCCAGGAGAAGCGCTGCACATTGTCCAGCCCCCGCAGGCGCAGGGCCTGACGCAGTGGCGCATCGATGAGCACGCGCTGCATGGCGGCGGCCATGTGGCCAACGTCCAGCGGATCGAAATACAGCGCGCTGGCTTGCAGGACTTCCGGTATCGAGGCGACATTGGCGGCCAGCACCGGGCAGCCGCAGGCCTGAGCCTCCAGCGGTGGAATCCCGAAGCCTTCGTACAGCGACGGGAAAATGAAAGCAGTGGCGCCCTGATACTGCTCGATCAGCTCGCTGTCGCTCAGGCGACCGAGAAAACGGATGCGTGGATCGCGACAGGCCAGGCGTTGCAGGTCTGGATCGGCAAACAGGCTGGTCGCCGCGCCGACGATGTGCAGTTGCAGATCGGTATGGTCACGCAGGCTGAGAAAGGCCTGAATCAGCCGCTTGAAATTCTTGTGCACTGCCGGAGAGGACACCGCCAGTAAGTACCGCGGCTCGGCGGATGGCGCTGCGCGAGGGGTGAAGTCTTCGCTGACCGCCGCCGGCGTGACCAGTACCTTGTCCTGGGCAAAATTGTAAAAAGCGCAAATTTCGCTGCGCGAGAAACGGCTGCCGGTCATCAGCGTTCTGGCGCGCGACAGCAGCATGGGCGTGATAATCCGATAGGCAAGCCTGAACAGCCGCGTGTAGCTCTGCGGGTAACGGACGTAGTTGATGTCATGGTGGGTGGCGATCTGATTGCCATACAGCATGGGGCCGGTGTTGCTGATCGAGATCAGCAGCGGACTGCCGCGATTTTTCAGGTAAAGCGGCAGATCGAGCTGTTCCCACAGGTGCCCGCTGTTGCGACCGATGCGCTGCGCGTCCAGCGCTTTGGCCGCGTCATGCAGCCTGATCCTGTGCGGCGCGACGAATACCAGATCGTTGCGCAATCGTCGCAGCGCTCTGCACATCTGCTCTGCATAACGTTGCACACCACTGACGTCCTGGGTGAGAAACCGTGAATTGATAAAGATCATCTCAAGCATCCTGCAAGTGATGGTGATGTGCCTGGGCGAAGATGCTTTCGTATTGATCGAGCATCAGGTCGAGGTTGAGCAGTGAAGCCACGCTGTTGCGCGCCTGAGCGCCGAGGCGTGCGAGCAATTGCGGTTGCTGATGCAGCTTGAGCATCGCCAGCCCCAGTGAGTCCGGGTCATCCGGGTTGCATAACAGGCCGTTGAGTGGGTCCTGAATGATTTCCGGCAGGCCTCCCATGCGGCTGGCGATGACCGGAAGCGAATGAGCGCAGGCCTCGACGGCGACCATGCCGAACGGTTCATTCCACATCGAGGGCACGACGGCCACGTCGATCTGGCGGTAGAAATCCTCGGGCTTCTGATGGCCGACAAAACTGATCGCGGGCGAAGTGGCCATGGCCTTGAAGCGTTTTTCGTCTTCCTGCTGCCCGCGCCCGGCAATCTTCAGCGTGGCGTCGAAGGGCAGGTGCTGAAATTGATCGATCAGCCAGCCCACACCTTTTGACTCCGACAGGCTGCCCAGATACCCGAAGCGCAGCGGCGCGTGGGCGGCACGGGCGTTGGCCTGCTCCGGCAGTGGCGGCACGAACGGGCTGGCGTTGTGCACCACATAGCTTCGCGCGCTCTCGAAATAGCCTTGCGCCTTCAGCGTGTCGAGCATGAAGCTGCTGACACCCACCACCGTGTCGACTTGCTCCGAGCGTTGCGCATGGTCCTTGCGAAATTGTTTGCACAACAGACACTGGCGCTGGCAACTGTGGCCTTTCTTGAACAACGTGCTGCTCGGGCAGAGCAGATAAAAATCGTGCAGAACCTGCACGATAGGGCATTGCGCCGCGGTGATTTCATCCCAGGCCGACACCGACCAGCCGGTCAGGTTGTGGCAGACCACGATATCTGGCCGCTCCAGATCCATCACCTGCCTGACAGGGGCGCGCATGCGTGCGTTGTAGCGATCGCGCCAGTGCCAGGCGAACCGCGCAAGGCGCCCCGGCCGTTGCGCCATGAAGTGCCAGTAAACGTTGTGCAGTCCGGCGCGGTAGACCTTGACTTGGTTGACTTCCGTCATCTGCAGTCCGGGTTGGTCGGTGGTGGCCAGGACCGCCACGCGGTAGCCGCGTTGCTGCAAGCCCTCGACGGTGCGCTGCAGAATGATTTCTGCGCCACCGCCGATATCGGGCGCGTAAAGGCTGCTGAGAAACAGGATTTTCATAGTGGGTAGGACTTGTGCAGACCCAGCACGCTGGCTTCGCCGTCGTGGATCGCGTCTTCGATAAGGCTCAGGCGCTGGCCTGCGTCGCAACGCAGCGCAACCAGGCGCAACAGGCAGAAGAACACCCAGCGATTAAAACGGTAGATCAGCGTGGAAGAGGTCCAGACGTGCTTGTCGAACCATGCCTGATTGCGCGCGGCGTAATAAGCGCGCAGATCCGTTCCCCCCAGCAAGTAGCTTTCATAAACATTGCGCGTGCGCGCCTTGATGTTCCAGGAGTTTTCCAGATCATCGAGTAGCGCGTCGGGCACCAGGAAAAGCTGTCCGCCTCCTGCGGTGATCCGCCAGGTGTATTCGTTGTCATCGGCATACAGCTTGAGGGCGTCCAGCGGCAGGCCGATTTTGCGGTACAGGCTGTGATGAGCCAGCAGCCCGCCGTAGGTGCCGAATGGCAGTTGCACCATGCCCGGCAGGCGCGAACCGGCCTGCGGGCTGCCCCAAGGCAGACGTCGCCAGATCTTGTACGGCGACTGGGCGATGTGAAAGCCGAAAAAGCTGGAGCGACGCTGGACAGCGAAACGTTTCGGCACGCCAGCGGCGATGTCCGCCTGATGCGTGGGGCGAAAGCCAAGCACGGCGGTCTGGTCTCGGGCGTGCGTCTGTTCCCGTTGATGCAGGCATTTGTGCAGCAGCTCGATGGCGTGGCAGGTCGGTGCGTTGTCATCGTCCATCAGCCAGATGTACTCGGCACCGGCCTCCAGCGCAGCCTGGATGCCGACCGCATAACCGTTGGCCGAACCGGTGTTGACGGGCAGCCAGATGATCTGCACCTGATCAGGCCACTTATCGCTCAGTGCCTGCAACGGCGCGACCGACGCATTGCTGACAACGATGACGCGCTCGATCTGCGGACTGTGCAGTGAGCGGCTGATCAGCATGTGCAGGTAGTTGAAACGATCACCATAAGTGAGCGTCACCAGAGTTGTCAGGTGGGGCATGGTCAGGTTCCGCTTCGTGTGGGGGCTGTCGGGGAGGAGGATTCGAACGAGCGCAGACTCAGGGCCGGGGCCGGGGCCGTGCTACGCCCGGGCTTCGATTCGCGACAGGCTGCTGATGGGCAACACCACTTTTTGCAGACGTTGCAACAGGTTGAGCAGAATCACCGCGCGCTCGTTGCCGTCTGCGGTCAGGAAGATCGCTTCCACGTCACAGAAACTACCCGCGGTGATCATGACCTGTTCGCCTTGAGCGAACGCCGTGTGCCGTTGTGGCATCGTGAGGCGGTCGCGGATCTGCTCGATCAACTGATCGCGAACCGGCACCGGATGCCCGCCGAAGGTCACGATGCGCGAGACGCCGCGGGTCGAGCGAATCGGATACCAGTTGTCATGCACTTGATCCATACGGATGAACAGGTAGCCGGGGAACAGTGCTTCCTCGCTCTGCACGTTGACCGATGACGGTTTAGCTGCTGCCTTGAGCGGCCGGTAGCACTCGAAGTGTTGACGTTGCAGGTGTTCCTCCGCACGCTTTTCCTGCCGCGGCCGGGTCTGAATGAGATACCAGCGAGCAGGCTGGTCGGAAAGGCGTGTGGCTGCGATTGCGGTCATGATCAAGTCCTTTTAAATGAGGCGCTGCGGGTGACGAACTGCGGGTAACGAGAACGATCGGCCTAACGTGGCGCACTGTGATAGTCGTAGCCATAAGCGGCGCTGTCGTAAGCGGAGGTTGCAGCTTTGCGCACCACTGCGTTGAAGATCGCGCCCTTGATCAGAATGCCGTTCTGGCCCAGACGCCGCTTGCAGGCTTCTATTTCCTTGACGGTGGTCATGCCGAAGCGCGCCACCACCAGGCAGGTGCCTGCCTGCCGACCGACCAGTGTGGCGTCGGTCACCGCAAGAATCGGCGGAGTGTCGACCAGAATCAGGTCACATAAAGGAGCGAGCTCGGCAAGCATCTTGTGAAAGTTATCGTGCATCAGCAGTTCCGACGGATTAGGGGCCGCGAAACCACAGGAGATGAGGTCCAGGAGCCGAATCCGTGTCGGCGTGATGACATCGGCACAGCGCCGACGGGCCGCCAGCGTGTCGGACAGCCCGTGCTTGGGTTGCAGGCCGAAGATGCGATGCAGATAGCCTCTGCGCATGTCGGCATCGATGAGCAGCACCCGTTTGCCGGTCTGGGCAATGATCACTGCCAGGTTGCTGGAGACGAATGATTTGCCCGCGCCCGGCGTCGGGCTGGAAATCATCAGGATGTTATTGCGCGCCTCAAGCATCGCGAAGTGCAGGCTGGTGCGCAGGCTGCGCAACGATTCGATGGCCAGGTCGTCCGGTACTGCAGCGCTGAGCAGTCTGATGCCCGGTCGGGCGGGAGCGCTTTTGCTGTTTTTCTCCAGACGGTCCTGCTGGCGCGAGTAGGGCAGCGAGGCGTAGACCGGCATACCCAGGCCTTCGATGACCTCGGCGCTTTCCACGCCGCGATAGAAAGCCTGGCGAACGAAGATGATCATCACCGCGATCAGCGCGCCGATCAGTGTCGCGATCAGCACGATCAGCTTCTTCATGGGCTTGACGGGTTTTTCGGTGTTGGCGTTGGCGTGGTCGATGACCCGCACGTTGCCGATGCTGCCCGCGCGCAGAATGTCCTGTTCCTGACTCTTGTTGAGCATCAGCGAGTAGGTCTGACTGGTGACTTGCATGTCGCGGGTCAGGCGCAACAACTCCTGTTGCGTCATGGGCAGCGCCTCGATCTTCTTCAGCAGGGCCTTTTTCTGTTCTTCCAGCTGGTTCATCTGGCTCATCAGGCTGCGGTAAGTCGGATGTTCCCGCGTATACAGCCGCTCCAGCTCGACGCGCTTGAGTTTCAGTTCGGAAAGCATCGAATCCAGCCCGACCACCTGATCGAGTACGCCTTTGGTCTCGATACTCAGGTCCACTGATTTTGCGCTGGTCTGGAAGTTGTTCAGCGCCACCTCGGATTCTTCCAGTTGTTTGCGCACCATGGGCAGCTGTGAACGTAGAAATTGCAGGCGCTGAGCGGCTTCGGCAGAACTGCGCTCGACGTTTTGGCGAACGTAGAGGCGGCTTACCTCATCAATGATGCGGTTGGCTTTCTGCGCATCCTGATCCTCGATGGACAGGTAGATAATCCCGGAGTCGCGCCCGGCTTCCATGATTTTCAGGCGTTCCTGATAGGCCAGTGCGGAACTCAGGGTACGCTGGCGGGAGACGATGAACTCAGTGCCCGGACGGGCTTGCAGGGCTGCGATCCGGATCTTGATACCCTTGCCTTCGACGACCCGGTTGGTGGCTCCGCTGAGCAGCAGATTGCGCTCTTCGTCGTAGAGTGAAAACTGGCCAGGCTTGCCGGCAATCAGCGTCAGCGGCTCGCCAAGCAAGTACTCCGGCACGTCCAGCTGAAAGACCTCGATCTTTTCGCCGCCCCAGGCGTATTGCGTCAGCCCGAACCAGGGCTGGGCCAGCTCGCCCGTGCGTTCGGGCGAAAAGGTACGGTACAGGTAGGGACCGATCACCGGAAACAACTCCGGGGTCTGCAACACGTTGAGTTGCAGAGTGTCGACCACTTCACCCAGCAGTGTTCTGGATTTGATCAACTCGATTTCGATAGTGGCCTGGGAAACCGACAAGGGCTTGTTGTTGACCTCCGGGATGCCCTCGATTCCGATTTTCTTCGCCTCTATCTGGATCATTGCGTTGGCCTGATACACCGGCGTGGCGAGCACCGCGTAGGCCAGCCCGAGCAGAAAAAAAAGGCTGACCGTGCACAGGATCAGGGCTTTGTGATCGAACAGCAGCCGCAGGACAGTGGCCAGATCGATCCGCGAGTCTTGGTAATAATCCAGGGAAGGATGGTTAATGACGGTCATTTATCCGGTCACTCCTGACTGAAGATGAGGTAGCCAGTCGTCAATGCAGCCCGAAAGGTGTGCGTAGGTTCGTTCAAAAGCTGACTTGGGGCGACGATAAGGATCGGCTACCTCGGAGGTCGGTTGCCATTTGCCGATCAGGAACGTTTTACCGCGCACTTCCGGGGCCAGTTCGAGGACCTCGCCCATGTGCGACTGCTCCATCAACAGGATCAGATCCGCCTGGCGCAGCAGCTCACGGTTCACTTGCCGCGCCTGATGATGCGCGTGCCGCACGCGGTGTAACTGCAGGACTTCCTGAGCCTGCGGGTCGAGTGGCGCGCCCGACAGTGCGGCAATGCCGGCTGACTGAATACGCACACCGCAAGCGTCCAGATGTTGGCGTAGCATGGCAGCGGCCATAGGGCTGCGGCAGACGTTGCCTACGCACAGCACCAGCACGTTACTGAACATGGGTTTTGCCGGTTGCCGATACGATGCGTCGGCTCAGATTGACAATGAAATTACGCGCCAGAATAAGCAGCGTTTGCACTTTGCGTCGCGGGCCAAGGGCCGCCAGTGACAGGCAGGCGGTCTGCGTCAGAAAATGCTCGTAGAGCACCTGATCGCCCAGACGGTTGTAATAATTGGCCAGGCTCGAGCAGGTCTGCAGATTCATGTGCACTTTGCATTTGTCACTGCGCATGGAAAATATCCCGCCGGGGTGGCGACGGTAGGCGGCCGGCTTGATCTCGGCGATGAATTTGCCCTTGCCGTGAGCCCCCAGCAGCGACCACCAGCACAGGTCGTTGAGTGGGGCGAGGCGGATCTGCAGTTCGGGCGGCATGCTGCTGAACACATTGCGAAAGCAGCTGGTCAGGGTCGAAATACGGCGGGCTTTTTGCATTTCCAGAGCGGAGGCGTCGCTGCGCAACCTGCCGGATAGCTGCAGGCCGTACTCACCGTTTTCATCGAAGACGATGGCATCGTGATAGGTGATGACATAGTCAGGATGGCTTTCCAGAAAATCCACCTGCAGTTGCAGCTTGCGCGGGTCGGTCCAGTAATCGTCGGCTTCGCAGAAAGCGATATAGCGACCGCGCGCCTCGGCAAACAGGCCCGGTACGCAGGCGATGCCTTGGCTGTACTGATTGACCTGCTGATAAAAGGCCCGAATGATCGTCGGGTGTCGTTTGGCGTACTGAGCGATGAGGCTGGCGGTGCCGTCCGTGGACGTGTCGTCGTGGATCAGGATTTCGTAGTTGAAGCGGGTCTGCTGGGCCAGAAAAGCATCCAGTGTCTGTGCGATGAAAGCCACCTGGTTGTAGGCCGGGCACACGATGCTCAGCAGCGGCTTCTGCTGCCCGATGCTTGATATTTTTTTTACGATGGCGTCCATGGCTCATGCGCTCGCTTTGCTGAAAAGGGTGTAGATTCTCGACGCCACCGGCTTATGGCTTGCAGCCACCAGCGTTAGCGTGATGAGTCCGCTGGCGGCCAGCGCGAGCAACAGGCTGATGCGGCTCTGATCGGCAATCAGGCGAAATACCGGCTCGCTGATAGTCAGCCCGACCGCGGTCATGGCGCTGATCCGCACGATGTCGGTCAGCCATTGCCGATGAATGTCCGGTGCCAGATGCCGGTGCACGATCATCGGCCAGATGGCAAACGACACCACGCGGATGGAAAACCAGGCCAGCGCCGCGCCATACGCACCTTGATAGTGGATCGTGATCACCATGACGGGCACGGTGATCACTGCCGACACCACGCTGTACCAGAGGTGCAGACGCATTTGCCCGTAGGCGTATTGCAGGTAGAACTGGAAAGCGCTGGCGGCCATGATCGCGCTGCCCAGTGCGTACCAGCCCAGAATCGGCTGACTCCAGCGCGCGGCCGTCGCATCCCCGGTCCAGGCCAGGATCAGTTGCCCGCCATGCAAGGCAATGACTGCTGCCAGTGGAAACAGCAAGGTGCATACGAAGCGATTGGCCGCCAGAAACAGCCTGTGCATGGCGTCACGTCGACCCTCTGCGAGCAGGATGGTCAGGCGCGGCAGCAGCGTCTGAATCAGCGGATTGGTCAGCATCATGATGCCGGTGGTGATCAACGCAACCACTGAGAAATAGCCGTATTCGTCCAGCGGCAGCCGGGCGGACAGCAGAGCCTTGTCGATCTGAGTCAGCACGATCCACAGTACGGCGCTGAGTGACAGGCTGGCGGCAAAGGGCAGAATCGGCTTTATCAGTTGCCAGTCCAGACCGGTCAGCCTGCGCGGCGCGGGCATCTGTTGCCACGCTTTACAGGCAAATACCAGGGTTTCGATCAGGCCGACCATGACCTGAAACTCAAAAAAATCCCGCGGGTCCTGCGAGAATTGAATGACCAACAGCAGCCCGCCGAAGTAACGCAGCGTTGCGATCAGCACATTGGCGGTGTTGAGCCAGGCATGCTGTTCGAGGCCCTGAATGCCGCTCTTGTACAGTGTCGAGTAGAGGCGCAGGGCAATGATCACGCCCATCAGGCCTACGCAGTGGATGACGGTTTCGGGTTGCAGTGTGTTGGCGTTGAGCCAGTGATGGGCGAGCCAGGGACTCATAATATAAACCAGCAGGCCGCTGAACACCGCCATCGGCAGAAATATCAGTTCGAACGAACGCAGCAACCTGCCTAGATTGCGTTCGCCCACTGCCGCGCCTTGGTGATGCGCCACCGCGCGTACCAGGCTGGGCGACAGGCCGGCATCGAGCAGTTGCAACCAGGCCTGCAACAGCGTGAAGAAACCAATCAGGCCATACGCCTCGGCGCCGAGATGGCTGAGGTAGAAGGGCATGATCAGAATGCCGATCAGCATTACATAGGCTTGCCCCATGAAGTTCAGGGCGGTATTGCGCATCACCGAGCGTTTCTCATGCATGACCGTCAGATGACCCGCGCCATTAGGGAATCAGGGTATCGCGTACCCACGGCGCTGCATTCTTCGATCAGCGTCTGAATGATCAGGTCCTGATCACGGTCTTGCAGGCCGGGATAGATCGGCAGGCACAGCACGCGCTCGCTCAGGGCCCGCGATGCCGTTTGGCAAGGCTGCGGTTGCAGGTATTCAAGGGTGTCCAGTGATGGATAAAAGTACCGTCGAGGGTTGATCTTGCGCAGGTTCAACGCTGTGCGAGCGCGCAACAATTGCGGCTCATCGCGCAGCGCAACCGGGTAGTAGCTATTGTTCAGCTCACTGTTGGCCGCCGGTTGTTGCAGGTCCAGATAATTCGCCAGGGACGAGGTATAGCGATCAGCGATTCGCGCACGCTCTTCAAGAATGTTCTCGATGTTATCCAGCACACACAGCCCCATGGCTGCGGAGAACTCATTGAGCTTGGCGTTGATACCGATGCCGTCGATCCGGTCGACGTCGGCGATACCGAAGTTGCACAGCAGATGCGCACTTCGCGCCAGCTCGTCATCATTAGTAATGATTGCGCCGCCTTCGATGGTGTGAAACAGCTTGGTCGCATGAAAGCTCAGGGTGCTGATATCCCCCCGATTGAGCACTGACTGGCCTGCATGGCGCACAGCGAAGGCGTGTGCGCCGTCGTAGATAACTTTGAGTCTGTACTCACGGGCGATCTGCTCAATGGCGTCGACGTCGCAGGGGTTGCCGAACACATGGGTAGCGACAATGGCAGTGGTGTCGTGCGCAATGCTGTTTCTGATGTGCTGCGCAGAGATGTTCCATGTGGCAGGGTCTATGTCGGCGAAGATCGGCCTGATCCCTTCCCACTGCAGGGAACTGCTGGTGGCGACAAAGCTGAACGGCGTGGTGACTGCACTGCCCTTCAGTCCCAGCGCGCGATAGGCCACCTGTAACGCAAGCGTACCGTTATTGGTCAGAATAATGTGTCTGACCCCGAGATAGTCCTTGAGGCGCTGCGCCAGTTCCTTGGCCAGCGGACCATGGTTGGTCAGCCAGCCTCGCGCATAGATGCCCTCGACGTAGTGTTTGAACTGATCGATATCGCCCAGATAAGCCTTGGTCACGTTAATCATCGAAGCCTCCATGTTTCTCTGAGTCGGTTGGCGCAGATACACCCTTCATACGTTGTCGACGATCATTACGTGGAACCGCGCGATCAGGCGCTGCATTGCTCCGGGCAATGCTACCGCCACACCGAACGCGTTCAGTAGATTCAAGGGTTTATGAGTCAACAGACATCCGCCGATGCGTTGTACGCACCGTGGAAACAACTAGAACTCTGGGTTGAACTGCCAGCTACGTCGATATGACTGCGCCCATCGCAATGCTCCGAGGCATGTGCGTACCAACCAGGACACGTTCGACAGTCCTATATATCGGTGTCATCCGTGACTCTGTCAAATAATTTCGTCAGCTTTCTGTTAGGTTTTTGATAAGAGGTAAGGGGCACGTTATAAGTGATTGATCTGTATGGGTGTCAAAAAAATATCAACTGCTGGGCTTATTTGATTGGCACGGTGATGATGCCTCATAGATCGAGTTGTGTTAACAGCCTGAACCAAACGGAGATGCTTGAGATTAATGAGTGAGCGTTCACTTTATATTTCTTTTGGTTATATTTAAATTCTAAATTAGAATTTTTGGTTCTATGTCGGGTGGTGCATTATCTCTTTCATGATCCGTGACGTGATGGCGGTGCGTCCGATACTCGCGTCATGCACGCACGGAGCGCTGTTTGCTGAGACGAACGGGGTATCCGGACGTTGCCATTCAGAGGAAATCTCATGAAAGATTCAGCGCTGTACTTTGATTATGCGGCTACCACGCCGGTGGACGAGCGAGTCATCAAGGTGATGGTCGAGTGTCTGGGCATGTGGGGCAATTTCGGCAACCCGGCCTCCAGCTCGCATGCGTTCGGACAAAAGGCCCGGCTGGCGGTAGAGCAGGCCCGCCAACAGGTTGCGAGCCTGGTCAATGCCGATGCTGCGCAGATCATCTGGACCTCTGGCGCGACCGAATCCAGCAATCTGGCCATCAAGGGCGTGGCCCAGGAACGTGCAAAACGCCTGGCTCCAGGCATCGGGCGCGTAACCGGCCATATCATCACTAGCCAGATCGAGCACAAGGCGACACTCGATACCGTTCGGCAGCTGCAGGAAGAGGGCGCCGACGTCACCTGGCTGGCCCCGGACGCCGACGGGCTGATCAGTCCCGATGCTGTCAGCGCAGCATTAAGTGACGACACGTTTCTGGTGTCGCTGATGCTGGTCAATAACGAGCTGGGTACGGTCAACGACATCGCCGAGACCGGCAAGCGGGTGCGTGAGCACGGCGCGCTGCTGCATGTCGATGCAGCCCAGGGTGCTGGTAAATTGCCGATCGATCTCAGCCAACTCGCGGTAGACCTGATGTCGTTCTCGGCGCACAAGGTCTATGGCCCGAAGGGCATCGGTGCCCTGTACGTCGGCCCGCGTGCGCAACAACGCGTACTGGCGCAGATCCACGGTGGCGGGCATGAATGCGGCATGCGCTCAGGCACTCTGGCCACCCACCAGATCGCCGGAATGGGCGCGGCCTTTGCGCTGGCGGCCGAAACGCTACATGCGGATATTCTTGAAACAACGCGGCTGAACCAGCTTTTGATCGAACGCCTCGCGGACATTCCCGGGCTGTGTATCAACGGCAGTCCCACACAGCGGATTGCCAATATCGTCAGCCTTACGTTTGGTCACAGTGATCTGGACATCGAGGCGCTGGGCACCAGACTCGCATTTTCCTCTACGTCGGCCTGCAATTCGGCGAAGAATGCGCCCTCACACGTGCTCTTGGCATTGGGGCACAGCCTGCAAGCGGCGGGTCAGACCATTCGCCTGAGCCTGGGGCGATTCACTCGGGAGCAGGATATCGAGCGCGCCGCCGAGGCTATACGGGACAGTCTTGCTCAGCCAGCGTTCTGGGCGGTTGCTCAGGCTCGATGAGTGCTCCATTATCTGAACCGATAACAGCCGTCAATTTCCGGTTCAGCAGGAGAGTCAATGAGTACGCAATCCAATGCCAGTTCAGACGTGGCAGAACGTTTGGCGCGAACCCGCGCCTTGATGAGGCGGGAGCGCATCGATGCCTGGCTGGTACCTTCAGCGGACCCTCATCTCTCCGAATACCTGCCCGGCTATTGGCAAGGGCGTCAATGGCTGTCCGGTTTTCACGGCTCGGTCGGTACGCTGATCATCACTCATGACTTCGCGGGTGTCTGGGCTGACAGCCGTTACTGGGAGCAGGCAACCAAGGAGCTGGCCGGCAGCGGCATTGAACTGGTCAAGCTGTTACCCGGCAAGCCCGGACCGCTGGAGTGGCTGGCTGATCAGGCGCAGGCCGAGAGCGTGGTTGCGGTCGATGGTGCAGTTCTGGCAGTTGCCTCTTCGCGCACGCTGGCCAGCAAGCTGTATGAGCGGGGTGCCCGGTTGCGTACCGACATCGATCTGCTGATAGAACTCTGGCAGGATCGCCCTGCATTGCCGACGCTTCCGGTGTACGAGCATTTGCCGCCGCAGGCGTCCCTGACCCGCGTTGAAAAGCTGGCTCAGGTGCGCATGGTCATGGCCGAGCGCAATGCCGACTGGCACTTTATCGCCACACTGGACGACATTGCCTGGTTGTTCAATCTGCGGGGTTCGGATGTTTCCTACAATCCTGTGTTCATATCCTTCGCTGTCATCGGACCGATCGGCGTCATGCTGTTTGTGGATGCGAAGAAAGTCCCGGATGCCGTACGCTCCAGTCTCGAACATGACGGGGTGAATATCGCCGACTACACGCAGATCGGTGCGACCCTGCGCAAAGTGCCGAAAGACGCCCGGCTGTTGATCGACCCGGCGCGCGTCACCTGCGGTCTGCTCGATTATCTGGACAGTGAGGTCACACTGGTCGAAGGACTGAACCCGAGCACGCTTCTGAAAGCGCAGAAGACCGAAGCCGACGCCACTCATATCCGGGAGGCAATGGCGCAGGACGGTGCGGCATTGTGTGAATTTTTCGCCTGGCTGGACAGTGCCTTGGGGCGCCAGCCGGTCAGTGAGCTGACTATCGATGAAATGCTGACGCAGGCGCGAGAGCGGCGTCCGGGCTACGTATCGCCCAGCTTTGCCACCATCGCCGGCTTCAATGCCAACGGCGCGATGCCGCACTATCGCGCAACTGAAACCGAGTATGCACGGATCGAGGGTGACGGATTGTTACTCATCGATTCGGGCGGGCAGTATCTCGGCGGTACGACCGATATTACCCGCATGGTAGCGATCGGAACGCCCAGCGCTGAACAGAAGCAGGATTGTGCGCGAGTGCTCAAGGGGCTCATCGCCTTGTCTCGCACCCATTTTCCGAAAGGCATTCTCTCGCCGCTGCTGGATGCCATTGCACGCGCTCCCTTGTGGACGGAAGGTGTCAATTACGGGCATGGCACCGGGCACGGCGTCGGTTATTTTCTGAATGTGCATGAAGGGCCGCAGGTGATTGCCTATCAGGCACCGGCAACGCCGCAGACGGCGATGCTGCCGGGAATGATCACCTCCATCGAGCCCGGGACCTATCGACCGGGTCGTTGGGGCGTGCGGATCGAGAACCTGGTGATCAATCAGGAGGCGGGGAGTACCGAGTTCGGAGATTTTCTGCGTTTCGAGACCCTGACCCTGTGCCCGATCGACACTCGCTGCATCGAGATCTCGATGCTGAACGACGAGGAGCGTCACTGGCTGAACAGCTATCACGCTCACGTCAGGGCCCGGTTGAGCCCGTTGCTTCGCGGCGAAGCATTGCTCTGGCTGCAGGCCCGCACCGTGGCGGTCTAGAGAAGCTTTTCCATCGCTGCAGGGGACTTAGTCCTGAGGCGATGGATCGACCAGGGCAGGGCGTTTTTTACAGACGATGATCATGCTGCGACTGGTGTAGCCTGCCGGATTGAGCCCGAACGGATAATCTTCGGGCTCCTCTGCAACATCGCCGGATTTGGCGATGACCTTGAACGCTTTCGACGTACAGGCGTTGGCCGCCAGGTCATAGCATTTCGCCCACGACGATGAGAGCCCCGAGCAGTTGATATGAATCCCGCGCTTGCCTTGAATGACCGGTTTGGATGTCGCCGCACAGCCAGCCATAACAAGCATGGCCAATACGATAAAAATGAATTTCATTCCTGTCCTTAGAAGATCAATAGGTGCTGCGGGCCACCACAGTGAGTGAAACGCATGCCGAGGGGACCTTTACGCAAAAATCTTAAACAGACGAATCAAGTGGTTAACATGGCCCAAGCGCGTGACAAATGCTAGTGCCATGTTGCGTCACCCTGTCAGGCTGGATTCAATCGGCCGGAACCAGTTGAGGTTTTTCCTGTGCCGAGGTGAGCGTCGCACCGATGGAGGCGATGATGATCGCGCCAATTGCCAGCCACTGTGTCAATGACAAGTTCTCGTGCAGAAAGATCAATCCCGACAACGCTGCGAAGACCGGCTCCAGGCTTGCAAGTGTGCCGAACGTGCGCGCCGGCATGCGGGTCAGCGCGACCATCTCCAGACTGTAGGGGAGGGCGGTCGACAGGATGGCCACGCCCAGCGCGGCGGGAATCAGTGTAATGTCCAGCAACGCTGAACCCGCGTGGACCATGCCGACAGGTCCGATGAAAATCGCCGCAATGATGACCCCGAGCGCCGCGGTCTGCACGCCGTTGTCTGCCCCCGCTTTGTGTCCGAACATAATATAGATGGCCCAGCACACACCAGCGCCCAATGCGTAGCTGGCACCGAGCAGGTCGATTGATGCGCTGGAGTGCCCCAGCGGGATCAATAACAGCAGGCCGATGACTGCGAGCGTAACCCACAGGAAGTCAACGGGCTTGCGCGAGGACAGCAGGGCAACCGTCAGCGGGCCGGTGAATTCAAGCGCCACGGCAATGCCCAGCGGGACGGTCTGCAGTGACATATAGAAAAGGAGGTTCATGCTGCCGAGGGCGATGCCGTATATCACGACAGTGCGCAACGACTTTGCGGTCAGGCGTGCGCGCCATGGGCGCAGTACGATCAGCAGAATCAGGCTGGCGAATACCAGCCGCAATGTGGTGGTGCCTTGCGCGCCCACCACAGGGAAAAGTGTCTTGGCCAGCGATGCACCGCTCTGGATGGATGCCATGGCGATAATCAGCAGTCCCAAGGGGAAGAGCGCGGAAGCAATGTTGAGGGGTTTGTCAGGCATTTCGGTTATTTGTCCCGGGTGATCTGTAAGCATGATGATCATGCATGATGCGGAATATATTCGGCTTGAGCAATATACTGCGCAGTCATCGGTGTTCTTCTATATAGGTAATCACAGATCAGCCGATTTCAGGGTTTTTGAAATTAACGGTTGACGCCTTCTGTGATGTGTCTATAATTCGCCCACTTCCGGCGCAGACGGAAACGAAAAAGTCTTGTAGATCAATGGTTTACAATAGTTTGGAGTGGCAGGTCAGCGAGGAAGGAGGTCGAGTCTGGAGTGATCGACAGCGGTGAGAAAAAAGAGTTTGACACGCGGTTGTAAAGCTGTAGAATTCGCCTCCCGCTGACGAGCAACCTGGGGTTGATCGAAGCGCAAGTGGTTGAAGTTGCAAAGGAAACTTTGAAAGCTTCTGAAAATAACCGCTTGACAGATAAAAGAGACGCTGTAGAATGCGTGCCTCGGTTGAGACAAAAGCTCTTAACCACCCGCTCTTTAACAACTGAATCAAGCAATTCGTGTGGGTGCTTGTGGTGTCAGACTGAAGTCAACAGATTATCAGCAACCCAAGTTACTCCGCGAGAAATCAAAGATGTAACCAACGATTGCTGAGCCAAGTTTAGGGTTTTCTCAAAACCCAGTTAGATGTTTGAACTGAAGAGTTTGATCATGGCTCAGATTGAACGCTGGCGGCAGGCCTAACACATGCAAGTCGAGCGGCAGCACGGGTACTTGTACCTGGTGGCGAGCGGCGGACGGGTGAGTAATGCCTAGGAATCTGCCTGGTAGTGGGGGATAACGCTCGGAAACGGACGCTAATACCGCATACGTCCTACGGGAGAAAGCAGGGGACCTTTGGGCCTTGCGCTATCAGATGAGCCTAGGTCGGATTAGCTAGTTGGTGAGGTAATGGCTCACCAAGGCGACGATCCGTAACTGGTCTGAGAGGATGATCAGTCACACTGGAACTGAGACACGGTCCAGACTCCTACGGGAGGCAGCAGTGGGGAATATTGGACAATGGGCGAAAGCCTGATCCAGCCATGCCGCGTGTGTGAAGAAGGTCTTCGGATTGTAAAGCACTTTAAGTTGGGAGGAAGGGCAGTTACCTAATACGTATCTGTTTTGACGTTACCGACAGAATAAGCACCGGCTAACTCTGTGCCAGCAGCCGCGGTAATACAGAGGGTGCAAGCGTTAATCGGAATTACTGGGCGTAAAGCGCGCGTAGGTGGTTTGTTAAGTTGAATGTGAAATCCCCGGGCTCAACCTGGGAACTGCATCCAAAACTGGCAAGCTAGAGTATGGTAGAGGGTGGTGGAATTTCCTGTGTAGCGGTGAAATGCGTAGATATAGGAAGGAACACCAGTGGCGAAGGCGACCACCTGGACTGATACTGACACTGAGGTGCGAAAGCGTGGGGAGCAAACAGGATTAGATACCCTGGTAGTCCACGCTGTAAACGATGTCAACTAGCCGTTGGGAGCCTTGAGCTCTTAGTGGCGCAGCTAACGCATTAAGTTGACCGCCTGGGGAGTACGGCCGCAAGGTTAAAACTCAAATGAATTGACGGGGGCCCGCACAAGCGGTGGAGCATGTGGTTTAATTCGAAGCAACGCGAAGAACCTTACCAGGCCTTGACATCCAATGAACTTTCCAGAGATGGATGGGTGCCTTCGGGAACATTGAGACAGGTGCTGCATGGCTGTCGTCAGCTCGTGTCGTGAGATGTTGGGTTAAGTCCCGTAACGAGCGCAACCCTTGTCCTTAGTTACCAGCACGTAATGGTGGGCACTCTAAGGAGACTGCCGGTGACAAACCGGAGGAAGGTGGGGATGACGTCAAGTCATCATGGCCCTTACGGCCTGGGCTACACACGTGCTACAATGGTCGGTACAGAGGGTTGCCAAGCCGCGAGGTGGAGCTAATCTCACAAAACCGATCGTAGTCCGGATCGCAGTCTGCAACTCGACTGCGTGAAGTCGGAATCGCTAGTAATCGCGAATCAGAATGTCGCGGTGAATACGTTCCCGGGCCTTGTACACACCGCCCGTCACACCATGGGAGTGGGTTGCACCAGAAGTAGCTAGTCTAACCTTCGGGGGGACGGTTACCACGGTGTGATTCATGACTGGGGTGAAGTCGTAACAAGGTAGCCGTAGGGGAACCTGCGGCTGGATCACCTCCTTAATCGACGACTCAGCTGCGCCATAAGCACCCACACGAATTGCTTGATTCATTGAAGAAGACGATGAGAAGCAGCTTTTGCTTTGCACACCCGATTTTGGGTCTGTAGCTCAGTTGGTTAGAGCGCACCCCTGATAAGGGTGAGGTCGGCAGTTCGAATCTGCCCAGACCCACCAGTTACCTGGTGAAGTTGGTCAGAGCGCGTACGACACCCGGATACGGGGCCATAGCTCAGCTGGGAGAGCGCCTGCCTTGCACGCAGGAGGTCAGCGGTTCGATCCCGCTTGGCTCCACCACTTACTGCTTCTGTTTGAAAGCTTAGAAATGAGCATTCCACCCCGATGATTGAAGGGTGCGTGAATGTTGATTTCTAGTCTTTGATTAGATCGTTCTTTAAAAATTTGGGTATGTGATAGAAAGAAATATAGACCGGGCACCTCTTTCACTGGTGCGTGTCCGGGCTAAGGTAAAGTTTGTGAATGCAAACTTTCGGCGAATGTCGTCTTCACAGTATAACCAGATTGCTTGGGGTTATATGGTCAAGTGAAGAAGCGCATACGGTGGATGCCTTGGCAGTCAGAGGCGATGAAAGACGTGGTAGCCTGCGAAAAGCTTCGGGGAGTCGGCAAACAGACTGTGATCCGGAGATGTCTGAATGGGGGAACCCAGCCATCACAAGATGGTTATCTTACGCTGAATACATAGGCGTAAGAGGCGAACCAGGGGAACTGAAACATCTAAGTACCCTGAGGAAAAGAAATCAACCGAGATTCCCTTAGTAGTGGCGAGCGAACGGGGAGCAGCCCTTAAGTTGTATTGAGATTAGCGGAACGCTCTGGAAAGTGCGGCCATAGTGGGTGATAGCCCTGTACGCGAAAATCCCTTTGCAATGAAATCGAGTAGGACGGGGCACGAGAAACCTTGTCTGAATATGGGGGGACCATCCTCCAAGGCTAAATACTACTGACTGACCGATAGTGAACCAGTACCGTGAGGGAAAGGCGAAAAGAACCGCGGAGAGCGGAGTGAAATAGATCCTGAAACCGTATGCGTACAAGCAGTGGGAGCCCACGTTGTTGGGTGACTGCGTACCTTTTGTATAATGGGTCAGCGACTTATTTTCAGTGGCGAGCTTAACCGAATAGGGGAGGCGTAGCGAAAGCGAGTCTTAATAGGGCGTCTAGTCGCTGGGAATAGACCCGAAACCGGGCGATCTATCCATGGGCAGGTTGAAGGTTGGGTAACACTAACTGGAGGACCGAACCGACTACCGTTGAAAAGTTAGCGGATGACCTGTGGATCGGAGTGAAAGGCTAATCAAGCTCGGAGATAGCTGGTTCTCCTCGAAAGCTATTTAGGTAGCGCCTCATGTATCACTGTAGGGGGTAGAGCACTGTTTCGGCTAGGGGGTCATCCCGACTTACCAAACCGATGCAAACTCCGAATACCTACAAGTGCCGAGCATGGGAGACACACGGCGGGTGCTAACGTCCGTCGTGAAAAGGGAAACAACCCAGACCGTCAGCTAAGGTCCCAAAGTCATGGTTAAGTGGGAAACGATGTGGGAAGGCTTAGACAGCTAGGAGGTTGGCTTAGAAGCAGCCACCCTTTAAAGAAAGCGTAATAGCTCACTAGTCGAGTCGGCCTGCGCGGAAGATGTAACGGGGCTCAAACCATGCACCGAAGCTACGGGTATCACCTTTGGTGATGCGGTAGAGGAGCGTTCTGTAAGCCTGTGAAGGTGAGTTGAGAAGCTTGCTGGAGGTATCAGAAGTGCGAATGCTGACATGAGTAACGACAATGGGTGTGAAAAACACCCACGCCGAAAGACCAAGGTTTCCTGCGCAACGTTAATCGACGCAGGGTTAGTCGGTCCCTAAGGCGAGGCTGAAAAGCGTAGTCGATGGAAAACAGGTTAATATTCCTGTACTTCTGGTTATTGCGATGGAGGGACGGAGAAGGCTAGGCCAGCCTGGCGTTGGTTGTCCAAGTTTAAGGTGGTAGGCTGAGATCTTAGGTAAATCCGGGATCTTAAGGCCGAGAGCTGATGACGAGTGTTCTTTAGAACACGAAGTGGTTGATGCCATGCTTCCAAGAAAAGCTTCTAAGCTTCAGGTAACCAGGAACCGTACCCCAAACCGACACAGGTGGTTGGGTAGAGAATACCAAGGCGCTTGAGAGAACTCGGGTGAAGGAACTAGGCAAAATGGCACCGTAACTTCGGGAGAAGGTGCGCCGGTGAGGGTGAAGCATTTACTGCGTAAGCTCATGCCGGTCGAAGATACCAGGCCGCTGCGACTGTTTATTAAAAACACAGCACTCTGCAAACACGAAAGTGGACGTATAGGGTGTGACGCCTGCCCGGTGCCGGAAGGTTAATTGATGGGGTTAGCGCAAGCGAAGCTCTTGATCGAAGCCCCGGTAAACGGCGGCCGTAACTATAACGGTCCTAAGGTAGCGAAATTCCTTGTCGGGTAAGTTCCGACCTGCACGAATGGCGTAACGATGGCGGCGCTGTCTCCACCCGAGACTCTGTGAAATTGAAATCGCTGTGAAGATGCAGTGTATCCGCGGCTAGACGGAAAGACCCCGTGAACCTTTACTATAGCTTTGCACTGGACTTTGAATTTGCTTGTGTAGGATAGGTGGGAGGCTTTGAAGCGTGGACGCCAGTCTGCGTGGAGCCAACCTTGAAATACCACCCTGGCAACTTTGAGGTTCTAACTCAGGTCCGTTATCCGGATCGAGGACAGTGTATGGTGGGTAGTTTGACTGGGGCGGTCTCCTCCTAAAGAGTAACGGAGGAGTACGAAGGTGCGCTCAGACCGGTCGGAAATCGGTCGTAGAGTATAAAGGCAAAAGCGCGCTTGACTGCGAGACAGACACGTCGAGCAGGTACGAAAGTAGGTCTTAGTGATCCGGTGGTTCTGTATGGAAGGGCCATCGCTCAACGGATAAAAGGTACTCCGGGGATAACAGGCTGATACCGCCCAAGAGTTCATATCGACGGCGGTGTTTGGCACCTCGATGTCGGCTCATCACATCCTGGGGCTGAAGCCGGTCCCAAGGGTATGGCTGTTCGCCATTTAAAGTGGTACGCGAGCTGGGTTTAGAACGTCGTGAGACAGTTCGGTCCCTATCTGCCGTGGACGTTTGAGATTTGAGAGGGGCTGTTCCTAGTACGAGAGGACCGGAGTGGACGAACCTCTGGTGTTCCGGTTGTCACGCCAGTGGCATTGCCGGGTAGCTATGTTCGGAAAAGATAACCGCTGAAAGCATCTAAGCGGGAAACTTGCCTCAAGATGAGATCTCACTGGAACCTTGAGTTCCCTGAAGGGCCGTCGAAGACTACGACGTTGATAGGTTGGGTGTGTAAGCGCTGTGAGGCGTTGAGCTAACCAATACTAATTGCCCGTGAGGCTTGACCATATAACACCCAAGCAATTTGCGACTCCCCCAAGGAGCATCAGATTGCGGTGACTGTGGAGATGACACGAACCGAAGGTTTGCGTCACGAACGACACCAATGCTTGCTATCACATACCCGATTTGCTGAAGCGCGCCGCAAGGCACGACTCGGTACCCGAATTTCTTGACGACCATAGAACTTTGGAACCACCTGATCCCATCCCGAACTCAGTAGTGAAACGATGTATCGCCGATGGTAGTGTGGGGTTTCCCCATGTGAGAGTAGGTCATCGTCAAGATTAAATTCCAAAAACCCTCATCGCTTACGCGTTGAGGGTTTTTGTTTTTCTGCTCTCGGAAAATCCTGCATGCCTGATTGAAACAGACCTGTTATCCGACACGTATGCTCATTGTGTTTGGAGGCTGGCGTGCTTCAGACTCCGGGCACACCCTCCTGGAGCCCATCGAATGGCTAATGCCAGACATGATTTCACTACCCAACTTCTCATGGATGCAGGCATTTGCAGTGGTATGCGGATACTGGACGTTGGATGCGGATCCGGTGATGTCGCTTTTTTGCTAAGCGACCTGGTTGGAAGTGCTGGAGAAATCGTCGGAGTGGATCACGACGGCGCTGCGCTGGCTAATGCACGTAGCCGCGCAGGTCAGCGAACTTCTCCAGCGTTCATTCAAAGCGATCTGCTCGACCTTCCGGCATCTGTGGGTATGTTCGACGCCATCGTGGGCCGGAGGGTACTCATGTATCAGACTGACACAGTAGCGGTGGTGAAGGCATTGGCCGTCCACCTTCGTCCTGGAGGCGTCATGGTGTTCTAGGAGCACGACACGACGATGGCCCCCGCCAGCATCGACGCGTTTATCCTGCACAAAAAAGCACAAGGCTGGATACGGCAGATGATCGCTCGCGAAGGCGCCGACCTGCATATAGGGTTCAACCTGCACGGAATTCTCAACAGGGCCGGACTGATCGTCCAGTCTGTGCGTGCGGAATGTGTCGTACAAACGCCAGACAACGCCTACGCACTGGGCTATATAGTGCGCGCCTGCATGCCACGCATTATCGCGCTGGGCGTGGCGACGGCAGACGAAATCGGTATTGATACCCTGCAACAGCGTCTGGACAAAGAGCGCACGCATTCTACCGGTATCTATATAGGTGACGTCATGTTCGGTGCCTGGGCTCACAAGCCCGACAACGGTCACACGCCGATATCGATTGGATGAGGACAGGCTTATACCTGATATAAAAAAACCACCTTCAACAGACTGTGTGAAAACACACTGATGAAGGCCCAAGCAAACGCCCCGACTTGTTCGGGGCGTTTTTTTTGTATTGGCAGCAGACGAAAAAAATGTCCGCTCAGCCCATCAAAGCCATCAGATGGCGCACACCGAGCACTTTAATCGCTCGTTTCAGGTTATAGGCATTCACCGCCAAGGCCATTTCAGCTTTTGTACCCTCCAGTTGTCGCAGCAAGAAACGGCCATTACCAAATAGCCATTGCTTGAGGTTGCCGAAGGGGTGCTCAACGATGGATCTTCGGTTGGCCATCATCTCAGGATGCGCCTGCATTCTTTGCTCCATCCGCTCGAAAGCCTCTTCATGGGCATGTCGTGAGACATAACGGCGCCGGGCTCGAGTGCATTGCGTTTTCAGCGCGCAGTTGGCGCAGTCATCGACCTCAGCCTGATAGATCCGATCACCTTTGTTGTGCTGTTTTAGCGTTAACCATTTGCCTGCCGGACACTGGAAACGATCGTGTCCGGTCTCATAGATAAAGTCTTTTCGCTCAAAGAGCTGCTCTTCCTGACTGCCAGGGTTTTTCGAACGATTGGGCGGTACATAGGCCGTAATCGAAGCATCCTCGCAGGCCTGAAACTGCTTGCCATTGGAGTAGCCGGCATCGGCAGTGACCGTCAGATCATCTTGCTGTAACTCTGCTTTGGCGGCCTTGGCCATCGGCTCCAGTTGCTTTCGGTCATCGCCATCTTGGGTGACCTCATGATGCAAAATCAGGCAATGCTCGGCGTCCACGACGGTTTGCACGTTGTAGGCCACACGTGGCCCTTTGGCCGTGCGCATCATTCGGGCATCGCTTTCATGGGTGTTGAACTGCTCGATGCCCATCGAACGCATCAGTGCCTGGCAACTCTGATTATCCTGTTGTCGAGCCTCAAGCTGTGCCAGGGCTACCTTGATTGCGCTGCGATCAATTGAATCTGTGGTTTCAGCCTTGTCGGCCTCATCCAGCTCGGCCAGATACTGAGCGATGCGCTTATCCAGTTTTTCTTCCTGGCGCTTGAGCTGCTTCAAATTCACATGACGCCGTGAGGATGCGACCGCCTGAAACTTGCTGCCGTCGATGGCCACCAACTCACCGGCGATCAAGCCTGCCGTGCGACAAAACCGAACGAAAGCACGGCAGGTCGCGATGAAGGCGGGTTTATTGTTCTTGCGAAAATCGGCGATGGTCTTGAAGTCGGGCTTGAGCCGGTTGATCAGCCACATCACTTCGATGTTGCGCTGACACTCGGCTTCAAGACGTCGCGATGAGCGAATCCGCTGAAAATAGCCGTAGAGGTAGAGTTTTAGCTGATCGGCGGGATCATAAGCAGGGCGCCCCGTGCTTTTTGGAATCGCTTTATCGAAGCCCAGTTGCACCAGATCGAGCCTGGCAACGTACAGGTCAATGACACGAACGAGGTGATCCTCGGGGATCAACTCTTCCAGCGAGACCGGGAATAGGCTGGTCTGGCTGCGGGACTCACCTTGGATGTAGGCCATAACGAAAAATGCTCTGTATCTTTCGATACGGAGCATTTTCTTTGAGCGCTGCGCAGATTGCTAGGTTTTCACACAGTCTGTTCAAGGTGGTTTTTCATATCGGGATAAATCAGTCGCCGCGATATTCACAGCCGCTGGTGCAGGTTTCGTGGATACGAACGGCAGACAACTCAGGCAGCAAGGGTTTCAGTTCCTCCCAGATCCACTTCGCCAGGTTTTCGCTGGTTGGGTTTTCCAGGCCTGGAATATCGTTCAGGTAGTGGTGATCAAGACGCTCATACAGCGGTTTGAAAATAGCCTTGATCTCGGAGAAGTCCCGAATCCAGCCTGTGTGAGGGTCTACCTTGCCAGCCAGATGAATGCCGACACGAAACGAATGCCCATGCAGACGTCCACACTTGTGCCCCTCTGGAACGTTGGGCAGAAGGTGTGCCGACTCGAACGTAAACTCTTTGAAGATTTCCACTGTGTATTGGCCCCGAAAAATGGCGATCGCTGACGCGATAAATGCTGGCGGCGAGTTTAACAGCAATGCTCCGAAACGCCACGCGAGGCCCTCACCAATGTTCACTTCCGCGCCAGGCTGTTTGATGGCACTCGGCCAGAACCCTTCAGCTTGAATTAAGTTGTTCCGGTTAAAGTAATCCTCATAAAAGCATCGAACTGCCATGGATTTATTCGCTGATGAAAACGCTGACCACTCTGCTGCCGGCTTTGCCTCTGATTATGATGACCTGTGTCGTTCAGGCACGGGGCATTGATCCTCAGGAAGTGTTGCGCCTGAGTGATGAGGGCACCCTTCATACCAGCGAAAAGCTCGATGCCAAAGCGTTGAACGAGCACCCCGGCGCCAGAATTATTGGTACACAGCTCAAGAACATCTACCGCCGGTACGTTTACAATGTCGAGCTGCGTGATGCGCAGGGGATTGAGTGGGACCTCGAAATAGATGCCGCCACGGGCCATGTCTACAGGAATCGTCAGGATAACTAATGAATGTCGACAAGCGTCTCTGTGCCATCCTCGGTTTGAGCCTGGCCTGCTCCTTTGTGTATGCCAGAGATCTGAATCAGGATGAAGCGCTGAGTTTGCGGCAGCGCGGAGTAATCCTGCCTCTCGAACAATTCATCGAGCGGGCGCTTGGGCTTCACCCAGGGGCTCGTTTGCTGGAAGCCGAGCTTGAAGAAAAGAACAATATGTACGTATATGAATTCGAATTGCTGACGCCACAAGGCGTTGTCCGCGAACTCAAGTTCGACGCGCGTGACAGCCGATTGCTGAAAGATGAGGATGACGACTGATGCGCTTGCTACTGGTTGAAGACCATGTGCCTCTTGCGGATGAACTGCTTGCGGCACTGGGACGGCAAGGCTACGCAGTCGACTGGCTGGCTGACGGGCGCGATGCTGTCCATCAGGGGGCAAGCGAGCCCTACGACCTGATCGTGCTCGATCTGGGGTTGCCCGGCATGTCCGGGCTTGAAGTGCTCGAACAGTGGCGTAGCAAGGGGCTGGCGACGCCAGTGCTGATCCTGACCGCACGCGGCTCGTGGTCTGAGCGTATCGAGGGGTTGAAGGCGGGTGCCGATGATTACCTGACCAAACCGTTCCACCCTGAAGAACTGCAGTTGCGCATTCAGGCCCTGTTGCGTCGTTCGCATGGCATGGTCAATCAGCCAACTCTGGAGTCCGCCGGCCTGAACCTCGATGAAAGCCGCCAGTGCGTCAGCCGGGATGGTGTCGATGTACAGCTCACCTCCGCAGAATTTCGGCTGTTGCGTTATTTCATGCTTCATCCAGGCCAGATTCTCTCTAAAAGCCATTTGTCCGAGCATCTGTATGATGGCGAGAACGAGCGAGATTCGAATGTCATCGAGGTACACGTCAATCACTTGAGGCGCAAGCTGGGCCGCACGGTGCTCGAGACCCGCCGTGGTCAGGGCTATCTGTACGGTGGAGCCGGAGGTTGAAGTCCATCCAGCGACGTCTTAGCCTGGGGCTGATTGCGGTCATGGTGATCGTTGGTCTGGTGATGGCGCAGACCAGTCTCTGGCTGTTTGAAGTCGGTTTGCAACGCTATCTGGAATCCGGACTGCGCAACGAAAGCGAGAATCTGCTGGTGGCGCTGGTTCGCGGTCCATCCGGTCTTCAGCTCGATGACCATCGCCTGTCAGGTGCTTATCAACGTCCGCTGTCTGGCCACTATTTTCGTGTCGACCTGCCGCAGGGGCACTGGCGATCTCGCTCCTTGTGGGATTTCGAGCTGCCTCAGCCAGGCACGGGGCTGCACGCCAATCTCGAACTGGGCAAGACCGGTCAGTCGTTGTTGATGCTGACAACGGAATACCGCAAGTTCGGCCAGCAGATCTCAATTACTGTCGCGCAGGACTACACCCCGGTCAGGGCCAGTTTCCGGCGGATGCAGCAGATCGGTCTGGGCCTCGGCCTGGCGGCGCTGATTCTGGTGCTCGCGCTGCAACGCGTGACGGTGCGCAGGGCGCTTCGGCCGCTGGAGACTGTTCGCGAACAGATTTTTCAGCTTCAACAGGGGCAGCGTTCACAGCTGGATAATCAGGTCCCGCTGGAACTGGAACCGCTGGTTGCCCAGATCAACCACCTGCTCGCACACACTGAAGACAGCCTCAAGCGCTCACGCAATGCGCTGGGCAATCTAGGGCACGCGCTGAAGACTCCGCTTGCCGTCCTGCTCAGCCTGGCCCTCAGTGGTCAACTGGATGCCAACCCGTCGCTGCGTAAAATTCTTCAGGAGCAACTGGAAAACATCCGTCAGCGTCTGGAGCGTGAACTCAATCGTGCGCGCCTTTCAGGGGATGCCTTGCCCGGTGCGTGCTTTGACTGTGATACCGAGTTGCCGGGCCTGTTTTCCACGTTAGGGATGATTCATGGTGGTCATCTCGATCTGGTCAACGATGTTGAGAGCGGCATGTACCTGCCTTGGGACCGGGAAGACATCCTCGAGCTGCTGGGCAATCTGCTGGACAACGCCTGCAAATGGGCCGACAGCCAGGTCCGCTTGAGTATCCTGCGAGAGGGTCAGGGTTACTCCCTGCTGGTCGACGACGATGGGCCGGGCATTCCCGAGTCTCGACGCGCTGAAGTCTTCAGCCGCGGTGCCCGTCTTGACGAGCAGATCACCGGGCACGGTCTGGGCTTGGGCATCGTGCGCGACATCGTTGAAGTCTGGGGCGGTCAACTGCAATTACTGGAAAGTCCTGCGGGCGGTCTTCGGGTGCGTATAGACCTTCCGGAACGAACGGCTCCGTAACCTCCCTTGGGCTCGTGAAAAACGCCAGAAAAAGGCGCTTTCGTACAAAAAACCGGATGGGTCTTAATGTAGGTCTGGTGATGCCGATAACCTGATGGGCACCTCTGACTTATAAAAATAACCATAAGGCCAATCCTATGCGTCTCAGTCTGAAAGCCAAGGTTCTGTCGCTGGCGGTCTTGCCGGTCCTGATGTTCGCGCTGGTGATCAGCGCCACGACGGTATTCATGCTGCACAAGCAGGCCGAGCGAGAGGTCAGCGATACGCGAGAGCGCCTGCTCTCCGAAGCCAAGGCAACCCTGCAGAACTACGTGGCAATTGCCATGACCGTTATAAAACCTCTCTACGACGCGGCAGCGCCGGGTGATGAAGCCGCGCGCGCCAACGCCATCAAACTGCTTTCAGCGGTCAGTTACGGCAAGGACGGTTACTTATTCGGCTACGACTCGCAGGTCATCCGCATCTTTCGCAGCACCAGCCCGGATGGCGTGGGAAAGAGCTTCAGTGAAGCTCGTGACGCCAACGGGGTGTATCTCAACCGCGAGTTGGTGGCGGTCGGCAAGGCGGGTACCCACTATGTAATGTACTCATCGGCCCTGCCGGGCAAGACCGAACCTGTTCCCAAGATCGGCTACACCGATTACCTGCCCAAGTGGGATCTGGTCATCGGTTCTGCCGTCAACCTTGATGGTATCGACGCTCAAGTGGCGGTGGTCAGGCAGAACGTCGAAGCGCGGTTACAGGAGATGCTCTACAGCATTCTGGGGATTACCGTTCTGGTGTTGGTCATCATCAGCGCCATCGGGATAGTGATGACCGGCACCTTGCTGCGTCCGCTGGGTTTGATGAAAAACAACCTGGACGACATCGCTGCGGGTGAAGGTGATCTGACCAGGCGTCTCGCCATTACCAGCAACGATGAACTGGGTGATCTGGCGAGTTCGTTCAACCGGTTTGTCGACAAGATTCACGGCATGGTTCGTCAGATCAGCAGTATGACCGGGCAGCTCAACGGTCTGGTCGGTGAAGTTTCGGCACAGGCGCAACGTTCAGAAACCGCCATGGATCGTCAGCGCCACGAAACCGGTCAGGTGGCCACCGCGATCAACGAAATGTCGGCTGTTGCACAGGAAGTCGCCAAAAGCGCACAAGGTGCTTCGGTTGCCGCGCAGCAGACCGACGAGCAAGGGCGTACCGCCAAACGGGTAGTGGATGGCAGCATCAAGCAGATTCATGCGCTGGCGGATGACATCCGTAAAAGCGGTTCTTCGCTGGATGTCTTGCAGAAGGATGTATCTTCAATTGTCAGCGTGCTGGGGGTCATTCGCTCGATTGCCGAACAGACCAACCTGCTTGCACTCAATGCCGCCATCGAGGCCGCAAGGGCAGGGGAAGCGGGGCGTGGCTTTGCCGTGGTGGCCGATGAGGTTCGGGCCCTGGCCAGCCGCACCCAACAGAGCACCCAGGAAATCCAGGGCATGATCGACCGCCTGCAACAAGGTACTCAGGAGGCGGTCACTGCCATGCGCCGATCCAGCGAGGCTGGTGATGGTACGTCAACGCAAGCCAACGAGGCAGGCCAGTCGCTGGTGACCATCGGTGAGCTGATCGCGACCATCAATGCCATGAACGCGCAGATTGCCAGCGCCGCCGAAGAACAGACGGCAGTGGCTGAAGAAATCAATCGCAGCGTTCACCAGATCGCCGGTGCGGTTGAAAGCGTCGCTGACGAGACGCGGCAGAGTGCCCAGGCTTCGCGCAGCCTTGCCGAGCTGGGCGCAAGCCTCGACAGGCTGGTCGGTCAGTTCCGGGTTTGAATCGGGTTTGCAGTGTCGATGAACCCTGAAAACGCCAGCCGACGCGCTTGTCGAAACGCTGGCTTCATATTGCCTTCATCCGATGGCACTCGTACGCCCATGTGCTGACTAAGCACTAGACCGCGCGCAAGGCGCGGTTTACCGACATGGACAGGACATGAACGAAACCACGTTGCAATACAAAACCCTCATTCTGCTATTGGTGCTGGTGACCATTGCCTTCATCTGGATTCTCCTGCCGTTCTACGGCGCAGTGTTCTGGGCGGTCATCCTCGGAATCATCTTTGCGCCGGTGCAGCGCAGGTTGCAGATCAAGTTCAACTGGTCACGCAATCTGACCTCCCTGTGTACCTTGACGATCTGTCTGGTCATCGCGATTCTGCCGGTGATCGTCATCAGCGCCTTGCTGGTTCAGGAAGGCACCATGTTGTACAAGAACGTCGAAACCGGGCAGCTGGATATCGCCGGCTATCTGGCTGAGTTCAAGGACCTGTTGCCACACTCGATTCAGGCATTGCTCGACCGTCTGGGCATGGGCGACCTCGAAGGACTGCGCGACAAAATCACCAAAGGCGCGATGCAAGGCAGCCAGTATTTGGCGACTCAGGCATTCAGCTTCGGCCAGGGCACTTTCGACTTCGTGGTAAGCGTCTTCATCATGCTCTACCTGCTGTACTTCTTCCTGCGCGATGGTCAAGAGCTGGTTCGCAAGATACGCACTGCCTTCCCGTTGGGCGAACAGCAGAAGCGTCGCCTGCAGCTCAAGTTCACCCGCGTCGTGCGTGCCACAGTCAAAGGCAACGTAGTGGTTGCCGTGACGCAAGGTGCGCTGGGTGGTTTCATCTTTTGGGCGCTGGATATCCCGAGCGCTCTGCTCTGGGCGGTGATCATGGCTTTCCTGTCGCTGTTGCCGGCAGTGGGCGCGGGCATCGTCTGGGCGCCAGTGGCGGTCTACTTTCTGCTCAGCGGCATGATCTGGCAGGGTGTGGTGCTGGGCTTGTTCGGGGTATTCGTGATCGGACTGGTGGACAACGTACTGCGCCCGATCCTGGTCGGCAAAGACACCAAGATGCCGGACTATCTGATCCTTATTTCTACCTTGGGCGGCATGTCGGTCTTTGGCTTGAATGGCTTTGTGATCGGGCCTCTGGTGGCCGCCCTGTTCATCTCCAGCTGGGGACTTTTTAGCGGTGACAAGAAAACGGTGAAGCTGCCAGGCTAACGCGCAAGGTAGTGCGGACGATCAGGCACCGCGCTCGCCCTGCGATTATTCGTCTGGTGCGGGCGCGGGACTTTCAATGACGTCTGGCCGTAATGGTCAGGCTGCAAGAACACGTTTCAGTCAGAATTCTTCCCGGCGGCCACGGCCGATTCCACAAAGGTCGCCGGATCATGGTTGAAGCGCTGTGCCTCTTCCAGAAATGGTGCATGGCCTGAGTGTTCATACACGGTCGACTGGATGCGCGCATTGAGCTGCCTGGCGCGGGCGATGCTCGGCTGTACGTTTACAAGCGAGTCCTTGCCGCCGTACAGCAGCAAAACCGGCACCTGTGCCTTGGGTAGTCCCTCAGCTACGGCAACCGTCATGGATGGCGTGGCGCGTGTCATCGTCCAGGAGGCCATGGCGGCGTTCGCCAGCAGCCGTTCGAACGTTTCTGTGTCCGGCCGGACCTGAAAGCACAGCCCGAGAAAAGTACGTACAGCATCAAGATGCGTTTTCAGATCGTCGGCGGCCAGCCCCGCATAGACCTGAGGGTGGGCGGTGATCAGCGCAGCATTGAGCTCGATCACACCGTCGACATACATGACCCGCCAATCTGCGAATCACCATAGGCAGCAAGGTAATTGGACATGACCGCGCCCCCCAGTGACCAGCCGACCAGTATTGGGTGCTTGCTCCCGGTAGCCTCGATGATCGCCGCCAGATCGTCCGCGTAGCGACGTCCGTCACGATACGCGTCGGTATTTTCGGGCTTATCGGAAAGGCCATGACCCCGCAGGTCATAAGTGACCATTCGGTAGCGTTGCGACTCAGGGCTGATGGTCTGCTTTTCCCAATTCAGGCGACTGCCAAGCAAACCGTGGATGAAAATGACGGTAGGGCCGGTTGGATCTCCTGACTCCTGCACCGCGAGCTTGACCCCGTCGGGTGCGCTTACCGTGTAGTGCTTGTCCGCCGCCATCGCCATCGACGAAAGCGCAGCCAACAGCGCGACCCGCGAGATGTTGCGTAATGTTCGGACAAAAAGACCGTGTTTCATGAAGGTGATTTCCAGACGCCAAGGGTGATGAGTTCAATGTAGGTGGATGACTCAGGACGGTCTATGACGTAAAGTCCGGTAAAATTGATTATTCGTCCGAACTCATCAAGGCAGATCCCATGCAGTCCAGCTCCAGCGAGCTGATCAGCGAATTGCTGCTCGGCATGCGCCTCTGCGGCGTTCAATTTCGCCGGATTGAAGTGTCACTGCCCTTGGGCGTCGGCTTCAGCAACGCAGTGGGGCGCGCACAGTTTCATTTCGTCGGGCGCGGGCCGGTCTGGCTGCACAGACCCGACGACGGCCTGCACAGGCTCGAGACTGGCGACGCAGTGCTCATCCCGCGTGGAGGTCCCCATGCAATGTTGACCGTCGAGAAGACGCGCACAGGCGATGTAACGCCGTTTGATCCGGCAGTTGCCATCGAGAATGAGTTCCGTGATACGAGTGGTACTGACGAGGGCAGTGCGTTTCCCGACGCCGTCATCTTCAGTTGTTGCATGGAGCTGCAACTGGGCGGTATGCAGCCACTCGTTGCCGCCATGCCAGACGTGGTGCAGGTGAGCACGATACTGGAAACCTCCCCCGAGCTACGACCGATGCTGGCTGCAATGGAGCGCGAAACCATGACGCGGCAGGCCGGACACGCCGGGATTCTGGCACGCCTTGCCGAAGTAGTTGCCGCGCTGCTTATCCGTGGTTGGGTCGCGAGCGGATGCGGCAATACCGTGGGCTGGTTGGGCGCTTTACAGGACCCCCGATTGAGCCGGGCTATTGTCATGATGCACAGACATCCGGGTAGAAACTGGACGGTAGCCACGCTGGCCAGTGAAGCCAGGCATTCCCGCACGGTGTTCGCTCAGCGTTTTCTCGGCGCAACAGGTATTCCTCCACTTCGATACCTGACAGAGCTGAGGATGCGCCTGGCGTTACACAGCCTGAGACATGAGCACCAGCCTCTGGAGATTATTGCCGGACAACTGGGCTACGCCTCTCTGGCGGCGTTCAGTCGTGCATTCAAACGCGCTGTGGGGGTTTCTCCAGGCGCGGTCCGAGCTGCGACCCGCATTGCCGCGTAGCCGGACCGAGTGATCTCAACACCAAAAAAAACCCTGCTCGAAGGCAGGGTTTTTTGTTTCCGGATGATCAGCCTGCTACGTGCAAACCGGCATTGACCACCAGGTCCAGCAGCGGTTGCGGGTAAACACCCAGCACGAAGGTCAGGATCGCAACGGCCAGCAGCATGACGCCGCCAGTGCGCTGTGCCCAGTTGATCGCTGCATCGTGACGCGGCATCTTGTTGTCGACCAGGTACATGGTGACCATCACCCGCAGGTAATAGAACAGGCCGATTGCGCTACCGATAACCAGTGCACCCACCAGCCACCACAGCTGCGACTCGACGCCGGTGGCCATGATGTAGAACTTGCCGATGAAGCCTGCGGTCAGCGGAATACCCGCCAGCGACAGCATCATCAGGGTCATGACGGCTGTCAGGTAAGGACGACGCCAGAACAGACCGCGATATTCGAACATCGCATCGGCATCACGCCCGCTGTAAGGCGAGGACATCATGGTGATCACACCAAAGCTGCCCAGCGAAGTCAGAACGTAGGTCGCCAGATAGACACCGATGGCCTCGACCGCCATGCCCTTGCTCGCGACCAGCGCGATCATCAGGTAACCGAAGTGCGCAATGGACGAGTAGCCCAGCAGGCGCTTGAGATTGGTCTGCGTCAGCGCCAGCAGGTTACCGACCAGGATCGACGCCACTGCAATCACGGCCAGTACGTCATGCAACACGCCGCTGCTTGCCGCCGGAGAGATCTGAAAGAGTCGTACCAGCACCGCAAACACTGCAACCTTGCTCGCCGTCGCCAGGAATGCTGCAACAGGAGCAGGCGCGCCTTCATAGACATCCGGCGTCCACAGGTGAAAAGGCACCAGCGACAGCTTGAAGGCAAGCCCCACCACCATCATGCCCAGACCCAGACTGGCAATCGGGCTTGGCAGGCCGGTAGCGGCAATGGCTTTGCCGATGCCTTCGAAACTCAGCGAGCCGGCTTCTGCGTACAACAGCGCCATGCCGAACAGCAAAAATGCCGAACCGGCTGCCGACAGCACCATGTACTTGATGCCGCCTTCCAGCGAACGCTTGTTGAAGAAGGCGTAAGCCACCAGACCGTAGACCGGCACCGACAGCAACTCTAGGCCGATGAACAGACCCGCCAGGTGCTGCGCGCTGACCAGCACCAGGCCACCGGCGGCGGCCAGCAGGATCAGCAGGTAAAGTTCTTCGCGGTTACCCGGATAACCCGCCTTGCCATCACCCAGATAGGCATGTGCCATGGTTACGCAGGCCAGCGTAGAGGCGAGAATGATCGCCATGTACAGGCAGGCGAAGTTGTCGATGTGCAGCAGCGGTGTGACCACCAGCGGGGCAACTTGCAGTGCAGGGTAAATCGACAGCAGTGCCAGGTTGAGGCCTGCTACCGACAGCAGGAACGTTTGCGAGTGATTGCGGCGCCATGCAATCGCCAGCATCACCACAACAACGGTGAGGCTGGTAATCAGCAGTGGCGCAAGCGCAATAAAGTGTTGAATCGTCAGGTCCATAGCGCTCTTACCGGGCCGAAGCGAGTTTAGTGAAGGCAGTGCCTAGCCATTGCTGCACGCCGTGCATGGTCGCTGCCGAAGTGTCGAGGAACGGCTGCGGGAAAACCCCGAGCACGACCAGCAACACGGCAAGGCCCAGCACCATGATCATTTCCCGTCCATCCATGCCTTTCAGAACTTCGTCGGATTTCGCCGGGCCGAAGTAGGCGCGGTGGATCATGATCAGCGAGTAGACAGAACCAAACACCAGACCGGACGTGGCAATTGCCGTGATCCAGGGTGCGCTGGCAAAACTGCCCAGCAGAATCAGGAACTCACCGACGAAGTTGCCGGTACCCGGCAGACCCAGAGAAGCTGCTGCGAAAAACAGGCTGATTGCCGGAATGTAAGCGATGCGCGACCACAGTCCACCCATTTCACGCATGTCCCGAGTGTGCAGGCGCTCGTACAACTGGCCGCTGAGGATGAACAGTGCAGCGGCTGACAGGCCGTGCGCGATCATCTGGATCAGCACGCCTTGCAGTGCCTGCTGGCTGCCCGAGTAGATACCGATGAGCACGAAGCCCATGTGCGACACGCTGGAGAACGCGATAAGGCGTTTGATATCGGTCTGGGCAAACGCCAGGAACGCGCCGTAAAAGATACCGACCAGCCCCAGGCCCATCGCGATCGGCGCGAATTCGGCCGATGCATTCGGGAACAGCGGCAGAGCGAAGCGCAGCAGGCCGTAGGCAGCGGTTTTCAGCAGAATACCGGCGAGGTCGACGGAACCGGCGGTCGGTGCCTGAGCATGCGCATCCGGCAGCCAGGAGTGCAGCGGCACCACCGGCAGCTTCACCGCGAAGGCGATGAAGAAGCCCAGCATCAGGATGTACTCGGTACCCGGCGCCAGTTTGGTCTTCAGCAGATCGGCGTAGGCAAAGGTAATCACGCCGGTCTGGTTGAAGTGCACCAGCACCAGACCGAGGATCGCCACCAGCATGATCAGACCGCTGGCCTGAGTGAAGATGAAGAACTTGGTCGCTGCATAGATCCGGGTCTTCTTGCCGTCCGAAGAGCTATGCCCCCAGAGCGCGATGAGGAAATACATCGGCACCAGCATCATCTCCCAGAAGAAGAAGAACATGAACAGGTCGATGGCCAGGAACACGCCGACGACGCCGCCCAGAATCCACATCAGGTTAAGGTGGAAGAAACCCACCTTGCGCTGGATTTCCTTCCACGAGCACAGCACCGACAAGACGCCGAGCAGACCGGTCAGCAGAATCATCAGCAGCGACAGGCCATCGAGTGCCAAGTGCACGTCGATGCCGAAGCGGGTGATCCATGGGTGGTGGAATTCCAGGGTCCAGGTCGGATCGGCGCCCGGCATCGGCGCGTAGCCGAAGTTGCCGGTTGCCCACAGCCAGAGGCCGAGGACCAGTTCGAGGGTCATTGTCAGCAGCGCAATCCAGCGCGGCAGGGTAGGGCCGAAGCGCTCACCCAGCCAGCACAGCAGGCCGCCGATAAAAGGGATCAGGATTAGCCAAGGCAGAATCATGACGGGCTCAATTCCTTTCGCAAATTCGCAAGGTTCATGTCAGACCGCAACCAGAACGACGGCACCGAGTACCAGAACGGCACCTATGGCAATCGAGGCAGCATACCAACGCAACTGGCCGGTCTCGGTGCGGCTCATGGTGTCATGACCGCCTTTGACCAGACGTGGGATCAAGCCGATGGTGCGGTCGAACGGATCGCTACGCAGCACATGGCTGATCGCCAGATAAGGTTTGACGAACAGCTTGTCGTAGATCCAGTCGAAGCCCCAGGCGGCGAACCACCAGGCTGAAAGGAAGCGACCCGGAGCGCTGTTGGCGATCGCCGTTGCCACGCGACGCTTGCCGAGAAACAGCAGCGCTGCCAGCAGGATACCGGCCAGGGCAATGGCACCCGAAGCGATTTCCAGGCTGTGCTTGGCTTCGCCACCGGCATGGCCCACGCTTTGCGGCAGAACACCGGCCAGCGGCGGGGTGATCAGTGCGCCGATGAATGTCGACAGCACGATCAGCACCGACAGTGGCAGCCAGTGAGCAACGCCATGGCCCGCGTGTGCTTCGGTCTTCGCTTCACCGTGAAAGGCGATGAAGATCAGGCGGAAGGTGTACAGCGACGTCATGAACGCGCCGACCAGACCGGCATACAGCAACGCGTTGTTGCCGCTAGCGAACGCTTCCCAGAGGATTTCATCCTTGGAGTAGAAGCCGGCCGTCAGCAGCGGCAGAGCGGACAGTGCGGCACCGCCGACGATGAAGCTGGCATAGGCCAATGGCAGTTTCTTCCACAGGCCGCCCATCTTGAAGATGTTCTGCTCGTGATGGCAGGCAACGATCACCGCACCGGACGCAAGGAACAGCAGTGCCTTGAAGAAGGCGTGGGTCATCAGGTGGAAGATCGCGCCGTCCCAGGCACCCACGCCCAGCGCCAGAAACATGTAGCCGATCTGGCTCATGGTCGAGTACGCGAGGATACGTTTGATGTCGGTCTGTACCAGTGCTGCAAAACCTGCCAGCACCAGCGTGACGCCACCCACGATGCCGACCAGATGCAGAACGTCCGGGGCCAGCACGAACAGACCATGGGTACGCGCGATCAGGTAGACACCCGCAGTGACCATGGTGGCGGCGTGGATCAGTGCCGAAACCGGAGTAGGACCGGCCATCGCGTCTGCCAGCCAGGTTTGCAGCGGCAACTGCGCGGATTTACCGACAGCACCACCCAGCAGCATCAGCGTTGCCAGCACGATCCAGAAATCGCCGACCTTGAAGTGCTCCGGCGCCTTGACCAGCAGTTCCTGCACGTTGAGCGTGCCCAGTTGCTGGAACAGGATGAACATGCCGATGGCCATGAACACGTCACCGATACGGGTAACGATAAACGCTTTGAGCGCTGCGTTGCCGTTGTTGCGGTTGCTGTAATAAAAACCGATCAACAGGTAGCTGCACAGGCCCACGCCTTCCCAACCGAAGTAGATGAACAGCAGGTTGTCGCCCAGAATCAGGAACAGCATGCTGGCGATGAACAGGTTAGTGTAGGCGAAGAAGCGCGAATAACCCGCTTCACCGCGCATGTACCAGGACGCGAACAGGTGGATCAGAAAGCCGACGCCGACCACCACGCCCAGCATCGTGACGGCCAGACCGTCCAGATACAGCGCGAAATCGGGCTGGAAACCGGCGACATCCATCCAGCGCCACAGCACCTGGGTGTAATGACCACCCTCTGGCGGAGCAACGTTGAATTGCCATATGACCCACGCTGTGACGATGGCTGACAGACCGATGGAGCCGACGCCGATCAGCGCCGCGAGGTTTTCCGAAATGCGTCCACGAGAGAACGACAGCAACAGAAAGCCGATGAGGGGGAATGCAAAAGTCAGATAGAGAAGATTCATCCGCGCATCTCGCTGGCAGCATCGATATCGAGAGTGTGGAAGCGGCGATACAGTTGCATCAGGATCGCCAGGCCGATACTGGCCTCGGCTGCCGCAAGGCTGATCACCAGGATGAACATCACCTGTCCATCCGGTTGCGCCCAGCGACTGCCGGCCACTACGAACGCCAGCGCAGCCGCGTTCATCATGATTTCCAGGCTCATCAACACAAAGAGAATGTTGCGGCGCACCATCAGGCCGACCAGACCCAGGCAGAACAGGACCCCGGCGACGGCCAGACCATGTTCAAGAGGGATAGCATTCATTGGCTTGGCTCCTTGGCCTCGTTGCGGCCCAGATGGAATGCCGTGATGGCTGCGGCAAGCAGCAGCATCGAGGCGAGTTCCACCACCAGCAGATAAGGCCCGAACAGGCTGATGCCGACCGCCTTGGCGTCGACCGTGGTGTGACCGACGGCAGCGCCGGTCGGGTTGGCGAACAGCACGTACAGCAACTCGGCGAGCAGCAGCGCGCCGAGAATGACCGGGCCAAGCCAGATGCCAGGCTTGAGCCAGGCACGCTCCTGCTGAACCGAGGCCGGGCCGAGGTTGAGCATCATCACCACAAACACGAACAGGACCATGATTGCGCCCGCGTAAGCAATGACTTCCAGCACCCCGGCAAACGGCGCGCCGAGGCTGAAAAAAGTCATGGCGACGGCGATCAGCGAAATGATCAGGTAGAGCAGGGCATGCACCGGATTCGTGTTGGTGATCACCCGGAGGGTGGACACAACAGCGATACCGGATGCGAAATAGAAAGCGAATTCCATCTTTACTTCCTTAAGGCAGCAAGCTCTTGACGTTGATCGGCTCGGCTTCATTCTGCGCAGCGCCCTTGGGCTTGCCGCCAATAGCCATACCGGCAACACGATAGAAGTTGTATTCAGCGTTCTTGCCGGGGCCGGAGATCAACAGATCTTCCTTTTCGTAGACCAGATCCTGGCGCTTGAAATCGGCCATCTCGAAGTCCGGCGTGAGCTGGATCGCAGTGGTCGGGCAGGCTTCTTCGCACAAGCCGCAGAAGATGCAGCGCGAAAAGTTGATGCGGAAAAAGTCCGGATACCAGCGTCCGTCTTCCGTTTCAGCCTTCTGCAACGAAATGCAACCGACCGGACAGGCCACGGCGCACAGGTTGCAGGCCACGCAGCGCTCTTCACCGTCAGGGTCACGGGTCAGGACGATACGACCGCGGTAGCGCGGTGGCAGATAGACCTGCTCCTCGGGGTATTGCAGGGTGTCGCGTTTGCGGAAGCCGTGACCGAATACCATCACCATGCTGCGCAACTGGGTACCAGTACCCTTAACGATGTCGCCAATATATTTGAACATGGGTCAAATCCTCACTGAACCGAGCCTGCCGGTGTGTTCAACAACACAATCGCAGCAGTCACCAGCAAATTGATCAGGGTCAGCGGCAGACAGAACTTCCAGCTGAAATCCATGACCTGGTCATAGCGCGGGCGCGGAATGGAAGCGCGCAGCAAGATGAACAGCATGATGAAGAACGCGGTTTTCAAGGCGAACCAGAAGAACGCAAGCGACGGCAGAATATCGAACGGACCGTGCCAGCCACCAAAGAACAGCGTGACCAGCAGCGCCGAGATCAGGATGATCCCGATGTATTCACCGACGAAGAACATGCCCCATTTCATGCCGGCATATTCAATGTGGTAGCCGTCAGCCAGTTCCTGCTCGGCTTCCGGTTGGTCGAACGGGTGACGGTGAGTCACGGCCACGCCTGCGATGAAGAACGTACAGAAGCCGAAGAACTGCGGAATGATGAACCACAGGTTCTGCGCCTGATATTCAACGATGTCGCGCATGTTGAACGAACCGACCTGAACCACGATGCCCATCAGCGCCAGCCCCATGAACACTTCATAGGACACGGTCTGTGCCGAGGCACGCAGGCTGCCCAACAGGGCGAACTTGTTGTTGCTCGACCAGCCAGCGAACAGCACGGCATACACCGACAGACCGGCCATTGCGAAGAAGAACAGCAGGCCGATGTTCAGGTCCGCCACGCCCCAGGTCGGGGTGATCGGGATGACGGCGAATGCGATCAGCAACGCGCTCATGGCCACGACCGGTGCCAGGGTGAAAATCACCTTGTCGGCAAACGGCGGCGTCCAGTCTTCCTTGAAGAACATTTTCAGCATGTCGGCGGCGATCTGGAATATGCCGAACGGGCCTACGCGGTTCGGACCATAACGGTCCTGCCACCAGCCCAGCAGACGACGCTCCACGAAACTCAGCAATGCGCCGCAGACCACCACGGCGAGCAGCACAACGATTGCCTTGACCACCGCAATGATCGCGTCAATCACATCAGGTGTGAACCAGGTCATTGCGCTGCCTCCTGCAGACCGTCAACGGATTTGCCGAATATCGCGGGAGGAATGCCCGCAAGCCCGGCAGGCAACGCCGCCAGACCTGCACCGAGTTCTTCGTTGATACGCAGCGGCAGTGTCAGCGACTGGCCCGCAACGCTCAGCGAGAGCAGGGCACCTTCATTGACGCCCAGCCGGTCGGCTTCGGATTTGGCCAGCGCAACGTAAGGCTGCGGAATGCGTTCCTGAACCGGCGCGGCCAGTGACGAGGTTTCATCGCTGCCGAACAGGTGGAAGAACGGCACGACCTGCCAGGTGCCGCGCTCTGGAGAGAAGGCACGTGGAACGCTGGAGAACCATGACAGACCATCACCCTGGCTTTCGATCAGGCGTGTTCCGGGATCGCCAGCACGCAAATGACCACCGACTTCGTCCTGGAACTTGTTCCAGGCTTGTGGCGAGTTCCAGCCCGGAGACCAGGCGAATGGCACCTGCTGGCGCGGTTCTGCAGAACCCGAATAGCCTTCCATGGAAAACGCGAAGGCGGTGTCTTTGTCTTGCGGAATACGCGGCTCGTGCACGCTGATGTTGGCGCGCATCGACGTCCGGCCGCTGTAACGCAGCGGCTCACGCGCCAACTTCAAGCCTTTGATACGGAACGAGGCAGACGGCGCTGCATTGACGATTCCGGCCAGTTGCGCAGAGCTGCTGGCGCAGGCTTCGGTCACGTGATCGAGTTGCGTCCAGTCCACCGGCTGATTCAGCAGCGTGGCGCGTAAGGCATGCATCCAGCGCCAGCCTTCGTGAACGAGAATGCCCGGGTCCAGATAAGTGGGATCGAACACTTGGAAGAAACGCTGGGCGCGACCTTCCTGACTGACCAGCGTGCCATCGCCTTCAGCGAAGCTGGCGGCCGGCAAAACCAGATGCGCCCGATCAACAGTGGGCGTTTTCTGGTGATCCGCAACGATCACGACTTTCGCCGCGCTTAGTGCGGCATCGACGATTTTAGCGTCAACCCGTCGATACAGATCGTTTTCCAGCACAACGATGGCGTCGGCCCGACCGGAGATCACGGCGTCCAAGGCAGCATCGACAGACTCGCCACCGAACATCGCCAGCCCCATGCTGTTGGCTTCCGGCACGATCAGGCTGATGGAACCCTGTTTGTCGCGCAGTTTGAGCGCCTTGGCAATGTTGGCCGCCGCTTCGATCAGCGCTGTCGAACCCAGCGAGCTGCCGGAAATGATCAGCGGACGCTTGGCCGCGAGCAGGGCGTCTGCGATACGTTGCGCCAGTTCCAGCGCTTCGCTGTCCAGACCTTCGACGGCCGGTGCGCTGGCATCCAGTGCGTGGGCAACCGCGAAGCCGATGCGCGCGAGGTCATCCGGTGCGGCGTGGACGCATTCTTCTGCGATGTCATCCAGCCGGGTCTCAGCCAGGCTGGCGATGAACAGCGGATTCAGCTCGTGCTGGCCGATGTTCTTCACCGCCGCATCGAGCCATGGCTGGACTTTCATCGCTGCGGCCATGTCTTCTGCCTTGCCCTTGACGGCCTGACGCAGGCCGAGGGCCATACGCGCCGCGGTCTGGGTCAAGTCTTCGCCGAGCACGAAAATGGCGTCGTGATCTTCGATGTCGCGCAGGGTCGGGATCGGCAGCGGGCTGTCGTTCAGAACCTTGAGGATCAGGCGCACGCGCTCCAGCTCACCGGCTTCGATGCCGCTGTAGAAATGCTCGGCACCGACCAGTTCACGCAGCGCGTAGTTGCTTTCCAAGCTGGCGCGAGGCGAGCCGATACCAACAATATTGCGCCCGCGCAGCAGGTCTGCGGCCTTGTCCAGCGCTTCGTCAAGGCTCAGTTTGACCTGGCCCGCAGCCAGTAATGGCTGACGTGGACGGTCAGTGCGGTTGACATAGCCGTAACCGAAGCGGCCCCGGTCGCAGAGGAAGTACTGGTTGACCGAACCGTTGTAGCGGTTTTCGATGCGGCGCAGCTCACCGTAACGCTCGCCCGGGCTGATGTTGCAGCCGCTGGAGCAACCGTGACAGATGCTTGGCGAGAACTGCATGTCCCACTTGCGGTTGTAGCGCTCGGAGTGGGTTTTGTCGGTGAACACACCGGTCGGGCAGACCTCGGTGAGGTTGCCGGAAAACTCGCTTTCCAGTGTGCCGTCTTCAACGCGGCCGAAGTATACGTTGTCATGTGCGCCGTAAACGCCCAGGTCGGTGCCGCCCGCGTAGTCTTTATAGAAGCGTACACAGCGATAACAGGCGATGCAGCGGTTCATCTCGTGTGCGATGAATGGCCCCAGCTCCTGATTCTGGTGGGTGCGCTTGGTGAAACGATAACGGCGCTCATTGTGGCCGGTCATCACCGTCATGTCTTGCAGGTGGCAATGACCGCCTTCTTCGCAGACCGGGCAGTCGTGCGGGTGGTTGGTCATCAGCCATTCGACGACACTGGCACGGAAGGCCTTGGATTCATCGTCTTCGATGGAAATCCAGGTGTTGTCGGTGGCTGGCGTCATGCAGGACATGACGATACGACCACGGGTGTCGTTTTCGTCGGTGTACTGCTTGACCGCGCACTGGCGACAGGCGCCAACGCTGCCAAGGGCGGGATGCCAGCAGAAATAAGGGATGTCGAGGCCCAGCGACAGACATGCCTGTAACAGGTTGTCTGCACCATCGACTTCGAGCGCTTTGCCGTCTACGTGAATAGTAGCCATGGTTCAAAGGTCTTCGTTGGCCCGTTGTCAGCGGGCGTGGCTAATGGAATCTCGGTAGTACCCGTATCGTTCAACCCGTGAGGGCGTCAGCAGGTACGCAGTCGGCGGTTCGAACCGCCAATTATGCGCCGGCCATGGTCGGACTTTTACCCGGGACAAGCGTGTCAGCGCTGAAAGGCGCTATACCTGCTTCGAATTCCGGGCGGAAATACTTGATTGCGCTGCCCAGTGGCTCCACTGCACCGGGGGCATGCGCGCAGAAGGTCTTGCCAGGGCCGAGGAAGTTGACCAGACCCTGCAGGGTTTCTATATCACCCGGCTGGCCCTGGCCTTTCTCGATGGCGCGCAGGATTTTCACGCTCCACGGCAGGCCGTCGCGGCACGGAGTGCAGAAACCGCACGACTCCTGAGCGAAGAACTCTTCCATATTGCGCAGCAGTGAAACCATGTTGACTGAGTCGTCGACTGCCATCGCCAGACCGGTGCCCATCCGGGTGCCGACCTTGGCGATGCCGCCTGCGTACATCTGCGCGTCCAGGTGTTCCGGCAACAGAAAGCCAGTGCCGGCGCCGCCGGGTTGCCAGCACTTGAGTTTGAAGCCGTCGCGCATGCCACCGGCGTAGTCTTCGAACAGCTCGCGAGCCTGAACACCGAACGGCAGCTCCCACAGGCCAGGGTTTTTCACCTTGCCGGAGAAACCCATCAATTTGGTGCCGTGGTCTTCACTGCCTTCGCGGGCCAGCGACTTGTACCAGTAGTTACCGTTGTTGACGATGGCGGGCACGTTGCACAGGGTTTCGACGTTGTTGACGCAGGTCGGTTTGCCCCATACGCCTACTGCGGCAGGGAAGGGCGGCTTGGAGCGTGGATTGGCGCGACGGCCTTCCAGTGAGTTGATCAGCGCGGTTTCTTCACCACAGATGTAGCGACCGGCACCGGTGTGGACGAACAGCTCGAAATCGAAGCCGGTGCCCAGAATGTTCTTGCCCAGCAGACCCGCAGCCTTGGCTTCAGCCACTGCACGGTTCAGATGCCTGGCCGCGGTGACGTATTCGCCGCGCAGGAAAATGTAGCCGCGGTAGGCTTTCAGCGCCCGGGCACTGATCAGCATGCCCTCTACCAGCAGATGGGGTAGTTGCTCCATCAGCATGCGGTCTTTCCAGGTGTTGGGCTCCATTTCGTCCGCGTTGCACAGCAGGTAGCGGATGTTCATGGACTCGTCTTTGGGCATCAGGCCCCATTTGACGCCTGTCGGGAAGCCCGCACCGCCGCGCCCCTTGAGACCGGAGTCCTTGACCGACTGGACGATATCGTCAGGCGTCTGCTGAGCGAGTGCCTTGCGCGCGGCCGCGTAACCGTCCTTGGCCTGATATTCTTCAAGCCAGACCGGTTCGCCGTCGTCGCGCAGACGCCAGGTCAGCGGGTGAGTTTCTGCCGTGCGCGCAATGCGGTTGGCAGGGCCGAAGGACGTAATGGTCATAGGTAACCCTCCAGCATCTTGGCTACGCCAGCAGGCTGTACGTCGCCGAAAGTGTCATCGTCGACCATAACGGCCGGCGCCTTGTCGCAGTTGCCGAGGCAGCAGACCGGCAGCAAGGTGAAGCGTCCGTCGGCTGTGGTCTGGCCCAGGCCGATACCCAGTGAGCTTTTGATCTCGTCCACGACATTCTCGTGGCCGCCGATGAAGCACACCATGCTGTTGCAGACGCGGATGATGTGGCGGCCGACCGGCTGACGAAAAATCTGGCTGTAGAACGTGGCCACGCCTTCGACATCGCTGGCAGGAATCCCCAGCATGTCGCCAATGGCGTAGATCGCGCCGTCCGGCACCCAGCCGCGTTCCTTCTGAACGATCTTCAGGGCCTCGATGGACGCCGCGCGCGGGTCCTCGTAGTGATGCAACTCGTGCTCGATGGCCGAGCGCTCTGTTTCGCTCAGGGCGAAACGGTCTGTCTGGATTAGCGGGCTGTTCATGCTTAGCGGTCCACGTCGGCCATAACGAAATCGATACTACCCAGGTACGCGATCAAGTCCGCGACCATGCTGCCTTTGATCACCGAAGGGATCTGCTGCAGATGCGGGAAGCTTGGGGTGCGAATCCGGGTACGGTAGCTCATGGTGCCGCCGTCGCTCGTCAGGTAATAGCTGTTGATACCCTTGGTCGCTTCAATCATCTGGAAGGCTTCGTTGGCTGGCATGACCGGGCCCCACGAGACTTGCAGGAAGTGCGTGATCAGGGTTTCGATGTGCTGCAAGGTGCGCTCTTTCGGCGGCGGCGTCGTCAGCGGGTGATCCGCCTTGTACGGCCCGGCCGGCATGTTGCGCATGCACTGGTCGATGATCTTGATGCTCTGGCGCATTTCTTCGACACGCACCATGCAGCGGTCATAGGCATCTCCGTGCACGGCCAGCGGGACTTCGAACTCGAAGTTCTCGTAGCCGGAGTACGGGCGTGCCTTGCGCAGGTCGAAATCCAGACCGGTAGCGCGCAGACTCGGGCCGGTAACGCCCCAGTCGAGCGCCTCTTTGGTGTTGTAAGCGGCAACGCCGACGGTACGACCTTTGAGGATACTGTTCTGCAAAGCGGCTTTGGTGTATTCGTCGAGGCGCTTGGGCAGCCAGTCGACGAAATCCTTGACCAGTTTTTCCCAGCCGCGTGGCAGGTCGTGGGCAACGCCGCCGATGCGGTACCAGGCCGGGTGCAGGCGGAAGCCGGTAATGGCTTCGATCACGGTGTAGGCTTTCTGACGGTCAGTGAAGGTGAAGAACACCGGTGTCATGGCGCCCACGTCCTGGATGTACGTCCCCAGAAACAGCAGGTGGCTGGTGATGCGGAAGAACTCGGCCATCATGATGCGAATCACGTTGACGCGATCCGGCACGGTAATGCCCGCCAGCTTCTCTACCGAAAGCACATACGGCAGGTTGTTCATCACCCCGCCGAGGTAATCGATGCGGTCGGTGTAGGGAATGTAACTGTGCCACGACTGGCGCTCGCCCATTTTCTCGGCACCGCGGTGGTGGTAGCCGATGTCCGGAACGCAATCGACGATTTCTTCGCCGTCCAGTTGCAGAATGATGCGGAACGCACCGTGGGCCGAAGGGTGGTTCGGACCCAGGTTGAGGAACATGTAGTCCTCGTTCTTGCCGGAACGCTTCATGCCCCACGCTTCCGGATCGAAGCGCGCGGCTTCTTCTTCCAGTTGCTGTTTGGCAAGGGTCAGGCTGTACGGGTCGAACTCTGTCGCACGGGCAGGGAAGTCCTTGCGCAACGGGTGACCTTCCCAGGTCGGCGGCATCATGATCCGGGTCAGGTGCGGGTGGCCCGGGAAGTCGATCCCGAACATGTCCCACACTTCACGTTCGTACCAGTTGGCATTGGGCCAGATACCGGTAATGGTCGGTACGCTCAGGTCACGTTCGGACAGCGCTACCTTGATCATCACGTCGCTGTTACGTTCTACCGACAGCAGGTGGTAGAACACGGTGAAGTCGGCGGCCGGCAGATCGCGGCGATGGGTGCGCAGGCGCTCGTCGACGCCATGCAAGTCATAGAGCATCGAATACGGCTTGGGCAGCTGACGCAGGAACGTCAGGATTTCAACCAGTCTGGCGCGGTCAACCCACAGCACTGGCATGCCGGTGCGAGTCGACTGGGCTGTAAAGGCCTCGGCACCAAAACGGTTGTTCAGTTCAACGACGACATCTTGGTCGTCAGCCTTGTAAGGCGGGATGTACAGAGCGTTGTCTGCAGTCATAGGTCTCAATCACTTCGGTCAACGTACAGAATCAACCCCGGTTCCTGTCTTTTTTATAAGAAGAACGGGCTGGATCAGACTTCGTCGGGGCTGCGCAGGTTGGTGACCTGGATACGCTGTTCACGACGCTGTTCCTTTTGCGACGGCATGTCGGCGCGATACACGCCTTGATCACCGACGACCCAGGAAAGCGGGCGACGCTCCTGTCCGATGGATTCCTGCAGCAGCATCAGGCCTTGCAGGAAAGCTTCGGGGCGGGGCGGGCAGCCGGGCACGTAAACATCCACAGGGAGGAATTTATCCACGCCCTGAACAACGGAGTAGATGTCGTACATGCCACCGGAGTTGGCACAGGCGCCCATCGAAATGACCCACTTCGGTTCGAGCATCTGTTCGTACAGACGCTGAATGATCGGGGCCATCTTCAGGAACGGCGTACCGGCGATTACCATGAAATCCGCCTGACGCGGCGATGCACGGATAACCTCGGCGCCGAAGCGGGCGATGTCGTGGGGGGCCGTGAAGGCAGTGGTCATTTCCACGTAGCAGCAGGACAAGCCGAAATTGTACGGCCACAGGGAGTTCTTGCGTCCCCAGTTGACCGCGCCATTCAGCACGTCTTCGAGCTTGCCCATGAAAATGTTTTTGTGGACTTGATCTTCTAACGGATCGGAAACGGTTTCCCGCTTGCCGATGGGGTACTGCTCGTTAGGAGCATCCGGGTCGATCCTGGTGAGATTATATTGCATCGCCAAAGCCTCATTGTTTCAGCTTCGCTTGCCGATTACGGCGACCTTCAGGAGCCCAGTCAAGTGCTCCAACCCGCCATAGGTAGACAAGACCTGCCAACAGAATTGCTATGAAAACGAGAGCTTCGACGAATCCGGTCCAGCCGCTTTCGCGGACGGACACAGACCAGGCAAAGAGAAAGAGGGCTTCGATGTCAAAGATCACGAAAAGCATCGCGACCAGATAGAATTTTGCGGAGAGCCGCAGGCGCGCACTGCCGGTGGGTAGCATGCCGGACTCGAACGGTTCGTTCTTGCTGCGGCCCCACGCCTTGCTCCCGAGCAGGCTGGAGAGGCCGAGCATGAAGGCGCAAAGGCCTACTACACCCAAAAGGAAAATGGCGAAGCCCCAGTTGTGGGCAATCAGACCTGTCGATTCGGGCATGCTGGCAGTCCTTGTTAGAGAGCAAAGGTCTCTGTGCTTGATAAAGAGTCGAGGCAGTGACGAAATGTCGCAGTGCGGTCAACGGATTGATTTTATGTGCAAACACTTGGCAAGTAAATTTTCTACATCAAATTTATTCACGCAATCAATCATGGACAGGCCCCCGAAGCGCTTGCAAGGCCTGCCAGGCGGGCATTACGGGTGTTTTCTTTAATTATATCCGGTTGAGACGAAAAGGAATGAAAGGTAATTTGAATGATAATTGATATCATTTAAAAGGCTCTCCTACTTGTCGCCTCGGTAATTAAAGGGCTAGTTAAGGCTCATGGCCTCTATCAAAGGACGCTTTGTAACACTTTTAGCGGTGTTGCCATTTGTCCAGGATCAATACAGGCAAAATCCGACACAAAAAAAGACCGCCCTTACGGACGGTCTTGTTTTGCACAGTGCGAGGCGATTTAGTGAAACTGCTCTTCCTCTGTCGATCCGGTCAGTGCAGTGACTGAAGACACACCGCCCTGAATCACTGTGGTCATGTCATCGAAGTAGCCAGTCCCCACCTCCTGTTGGTGAGCAACGAACGTGTAGCCCTTGGCTGCGTCGGCGAACTCCTGCTCCTGCAGTTTGACGTAAGCGGTCATGTCGTTGCGAGCGTAGTCGTGCGCCAGGTTGAACATGCTGTGCCACATGTTGTGGATGCCCGCGAGGGTGATGAACTGATGTTTGTATCCCATGGCCGAGAGCTCGCGCTGGAATTTGGCGATGGTCGCGTCGTCCAGATTTTTCTTCCAGTTGAAAGAAGGGGAGCAGTTATACGACAGCAACTGATCCGGGTACTCCTTCTTGATCGCCTCGGCAAAGCGGCGTGCCTCGTCCAGGTCCGGCTTCGCGGTTTCGCACCAGATCAGATCAGCGTAGGGCGCGTAGGCCAGACCGCGTGAAATGGCCTGATCCAGACCGGCGCGGACCTTATAGAACCCTTCGTGAGTGCGCTGGCCGGTGACGAACGGTTTGTCGTAGGAGTCGCAGTCAGACGTCAGCAGATCGGCGGCGTTGGCATCGGTGCGCGCCAGAATGATCGTTGGCACACCGGCAACGTCTGCCGCCAGGCGTGCCGCCACCAGCTTCTGTACCGCTTCCTGAGTCGGCACCAATACCTTGCCGCCCATGTGGCCGCATTTCTTTACTGACGCCAGCTGATCCTCGAAGTGCACACCCGCCGCGCCCGCTTCGATCATGCTTTTCATCAGCTCATAGGCATTGAGCACGCCACCGAAACCTGCTTCCGCGTCGGCCACAATGGGCGCGAAGTAGTCGATATAGCCTTCGTCGCCCGGTGTTTTACCCGCTTTCCACTGGATCTGATCGGCGCGGCGGAACGAGTTATTGATGCGCTTGACCACCGTGGGCACTGAATCCACCGGGTACAGCGACTGATCCGGATACATCGACTCGGCGGAGTTGTTGTCGGCGGCGACCTGCCAGCCGGACAGGTAGATGGCCTGAATCCCGGCTTTCACCTGCTGAACGGCCTGACCGCCCGTCAACGCGCCCATGCAGTTGACGAAATCCTTGTCCGGGCGAAAAGAAGGTTTGGCACCTTGGGTCACCAGGTCCCACAGCTTGTCGGCACCCAGCCTTGCGAAGGTTTGTTCGGGTTGAACCGAGCCACGCAGGCGGACCACATCAGCTGCGGAATAAGTACGGGTGACGTTTTTCCAGCGCGGATTTTCAGCCCAGTCTTTTTCCAGAGCCGCTATTTGTTGTTCGCGTGTCAGTGCCATTTTATAAACCCCAGGAAGTAGGTCTCGATGAAAGTCCTGCTCCGCCAAAATGCCCTATGTAACGGCACTGTGCATGGCTGCTCGCTGTGCAGAAAAAGCGTCGATTCAAAGGCGTGTCACGCAGCCTCTGAACAGCGGGAGCGAGGCGATCATGCCTCGGGGTCCGGAAGGGCGTCAATTGTTTTGTAGTGCTTTTTTAAATTCACTACATATCTGGAAAATCAGACTGGACAGTCACTAAAAGTCCCGCAGGTGCTGGCTTTCACGCCAGCCCGCGTTATTCCAGTGTTTCGACCTTGACCCGTAAAACCATGTCGTTACGACCCTGGGTCGAGTAGCGTTGCGCGATGCCCCTCTGATCGGCCACAGACTGATCGCTGTTGCTCGCCAGCGTGATCCATTCGCCCAGTCTCCCGCTGACCTGGCTATCGGTACTTTGCACCTTGATGGCGTCAGGCCGTTCCTGGCTCATGCGGTCATGGTTGGTGCTGATGCTCAGGTGAACGGTATCGCCCGTCACACTCGCGGTGACGTAAAAGCCTTGAGTCACGTTGCGGTATTCAGTGTTGTTCTGCGAGTAGCCGTAGGAGTCGGTCGACGAGGAGGTCAGCGGAACGCTCTGGCCGACCTGGATCAGTGCTGGTGTGCCTTCGCTGGTCTGTATCTGTTGCACGCCACCCTCACGGCTGGCAGTGCCGTATTCAATGACCTGCGAGCCGTTGCTACTGCGGGTGGCGGTGTCACTGGTATCGACGCTGATCAGCAGACGCTTTGGCGCGGTGTCCAATTGCGCGATAAGGGCACGAAGTTCTTCGATTTTGTGCGATTCGGCATTAATGATCAGCTGGTTGCCATACGCACTGACCGTTCCGTCAGCGCCGATAAACGACTTGGCGACCGGCAGCAGGTCTGCGCTGGTGCGGTAATTGAGCGGGACTACCTCGGTTGCCGCCAGTGCGCTGGCGCTAAAGGCGATAAGCAGTGAGGTAAGCAGAATGCGTAATGCCATGTTCATTCTCCGCGAGGGGCGCCTAAGGCATGAGTGTGCCACTGTGTCGGCCGTTGGGAACGCAAGCTGAACAGCCATGTCTAGTCCTGAAATAGGTTTACACCTGTTTCACGCTCAAAAACGCCCGATGCACCGCATCGGGCGTTTTGTATTTCAGGGATAAGTGTGGTCGCTCCCCATTGTAGATCTGCACCGATTCATCCACCATTTTCACTGCATCTGCCAAGTCTTTAGGCCGACGGAGTAGAAACTCGGTCTTCAAAATTCCGTTTATTCGCTCGGCCATAGCGTTCTGGTAACAGTCATAACCATCAGTCATCGAGCACCGGATTTCATGCCTGGTATGCAGCCGCTGATAGAGGTCGGAACAGTACTGGGCACCGCGATCTGAATGATGAATCAGCATCTGATCGGTTTTTCGCTCTCCTACCGCTTTTTCCAGTGCCTTTATCACCGACTGGGTATGCAGGCTTTCATGCACATGATGACCAACGATCTTGCGTGAGTACGCATCTGTCACAAGGCTCACATAGGCCACGCTTTCCTGTGTAGGCAGATAGGTGATGTCTGCAACCCAGACCTGTTCGGGTCCATTGGCCACGACTTGTTCAGGACCTGCTTTGAGCAGGTTGGGGTGGCGGCGAAAGCGATGATGACTATGAGTGGTCTTGTGATAAGCCCGTTTGCGCGGAACCAGCTCGCGCGCATCACGAAGGATGGTAAACAGACGGTCTCTACCCACGCACAACGACGCAGGAGCTTCGACGCTCATCAAGTAGTGCAGCTTGCGCGTTCCCAGCCTGGGCTGGCGACGCCGCTTTTCCAGGACGAAGTCCACCACCTCTTGGTCTTGGCGGACCTTCGCGTCAAAAGCGCGATTACGCTTGTAATACGCTTGACGCGAAATACCCATGAACAGGCAAGCCCTGGTAATGCTCAGGTCTTGGATTTGCCCTTGCGAGAGGACTTGCCGGGTCGCTTTTTTACGATGGAAACACCGTAGTCATTTTTCAAGACGTTCACGACAGCTTCAAAGAACTGGGCCTTCTGATTGCTCAGCACCAGCTGTTCTTCAAGCTCTTTAATCCGCTGCTCAGGTGTCGGCGGGAGTGTTGGCTCGGTCATGGACCTGTTCCTCGGCTCTCGAATTGATGCGCCTTGGCTCCAATCCTGTCGACCGTGCTTTCGTAACCAGACCAGCACCGTCGACCGGCCTTGGATGCCATAGCGTCGCTGGGCTTCTTTATAACTCAACTCGCCTTTTTCAACCTGATCTACGACCGATAATTTAAAGGCTAGCGTGTAATCGCGCTGGCTGCGCCTTTTGCCCGAATTCATTGAGTCCTCCTGAGGAAAGGTCAGAAGGTGTAAACCTTATTCAGGACGGGACACCAGACAGAAAAAAGCCCTGCCTTTTTGCAGTCTGGTATGAGCAATACCAGCCTGCAACGGGCAGGGCATCCATTATGTAGTGCTTCTGAAAGCGCCTACATAATCAGGTTGGTCATACCTGACGAAGCATATCGACATGAGGCAGACCGGCTTCGAGAAACTCTTTGCTAGTGACCATGAAGCCGAAACGCTGGTAGAAATCGACGGCTTGTACCTGGGCACTGAGCTTGAGCGGCTTGAGCCCACGCTTCTCTGCTTCATCGATCACTGCGCTGAGCAACGCTTCGCCGACCTTCAGGCCGCGCCAGTCCTTGAGCACCGAGAGCCGACCGATTTCACCGTCTGCCAGCAGGCGCGCAGTGCCTACCGCATAGTCGCCTTCCCAAGCCAGAAAATGCACGGCCTCCGCGTCATCGGCGTCCCATTCCAGCTCCGGCGGCACCGACTGCTCGGCAACGAACACTGAGTCGCGTATGCGCCGGATATCGGCGTTGTTCTTCTGCCATTGGGCGACAGATACAGTGATTTTATTCATCGGCAAATCCCAGGCTTCCTTGTTTTACGAGTTCGCAAAGCAGATTGCGACCCTCATCATCGGCCAACCATTGACCGAGGTTTTCACTGTGCAGCGCATCAGCTGCACAGATCATTTTGAGCAGTTCACGCAGGCTGCCGGGCAACAGGCGGCTCTGGCCGCTGGCAAACAGTAGCAGATCGTCGTCGACTTCAGACCAGGCCAGGCGGGCTGCCGGGTTGCGAATCAGCACGGCGCCCTGTTCGAGGCTGTCGAGCAGTTCCTCTTCAGCCAGCTCCGGCCCGGTGACCAGTTCCGGGTAGCGCGGTTCGGTCATGAACTGGCCGAACCAGGTCAGCAGCAGGCGCTCGTCGCTCATGTGCTCTGCGAGCAGGGCCTTGAGGCGATCAAGCGCGTCGCGCTGGATCTGATGAGGATCGCTGGCCGGTTGCGCGTCGGCATCAGTGTAGCGCTCTTCATCGGTAATGAACTGGGCGAGGAAGTCGGTGAAATGAGTGAGCACTTCAGCCGCACCGGGGGCGCGGAAGCCGACCGAGTAGGTCAGGCAGTCATCCACGGCAACGCCGCAGTGAGCCAGTCGCGGCGGCAGGTAGAGCATGTCACCCGGCTCCAGCGTCCATTCCTCAGTCTTTTCAAACTCGGCGAGAATGCGCAGATCGGCGTGCTCCAGCAGCGGGCTCTCGGCGTCGCACATCTGGCCGATCTGCCAGTGACGTTTGCCATGGCCCTGAAGCAGGAATACGTCATAGTTGTCGAAATGCGGGCCGACGCTGCCGCCCGGTGCTGCGTAGCTGATCATCACATCGTCAATGCGCCAGCTCGGCAGAAAACGGAAGTTTTCCAGCAGCTCGCTGACTTCCGGGACGAACTGGTCGACCGCCTGCACCAGCAGGGTCCAGTCACGTTCAGGCAGTTTGCTGAACTCGTCTTCGGCGAATGGGCCGCGACGCAATTCCCATGGGCGCTCGCCGTTCTCGATGACCAGGCGCGACTCGACTTCTTCTTCAAGGGCCAGACCAGCCAGCTCGTCGGCATCGATCGGGCTTTGGAAGTCTGGCAGTGCCTGACGGATCAGCAGCGGTTTTTTCTGCCAGTAGTCGCGCATGAAAACGCGCGCGCTGATGCCGCCCAAAAGTTGAAGAGGAATATCAGGATTCATGTGTAAGCCCTTGAAATGAAAACGCCCGGCACAGCCGGGCGTGTGCAATATTTTTGCGTGTCAGATGCGCTTGGCTTGAGCGGCCGCGTTGCCGATGTAATTGGCAGGCGTAAGCTTCTTCAGTTCAGCTTTCGCTTCAGCAGGCATCTCCAGTCCGTCGATGAAAGTCTGCAGCGCTTCCGGGCTGATGCCCTTGCCGCGTGTCAACTCTTTCAGTTTTTCATACGGGTTTTCAATGTTGTAACGGCGCATCACGGTCTGGATCGGCTCGGCCAGTACTTCCCAGCAGGCGTCCAGGTCGGCGGCGATGCGTTGCTCGTTCAGTTCCAGCTTGCTGATGCCCTTGAGGCTTGCCTCGTAGGCGATGACGCTGTGAGCGAAGCCGACGCCCAGGTTGCGCAGCACGGTGGAGTCAGTCAGGTCGCGCTGCCAGCGGGAGACCGGCAGTTTGCTGGCCAGGTGCTGGAACAGTGCGTTGGCGATGCCCAGATTGCCTTCAGAGTTTTCGAAGTCGATCGGGTTGACCTTGTGCGGCATGGTCGACGAGCCGATTTCGCCCGCGATGGTGCGCTGTTTGAAATAGCCCAGGGAAATGTAGCCCCAGATATCGCGGTCGAAGTCGATCAGAATGGTATTGAAGCGCGCCACGGCGTCGAACAGCTCGGCAATGTAGTCGTGCGGTTCGATCTGCGTGGTGTAAGGGTTGAAGCCCAGACCCAGCTCGTCTTCGATGAACGCGCGGGCGTTGGCTTCCCAGTCGATATCGGCATACGCGGAAAGGTGCGCGTTGTAGTTGCCGACCGCGCCGTTGATCTTGCCCAGCAATGGCACAGCAGCGACCTGGCTGATCTGACGTTCCAGGCGGTAAACGACGTTTGCCAGTTCCTTGCCCAGCGTGGTCGGGGAGGCTGGCTGGCCGTGGGTGCGCGACAGCATCGGCACGTCGGCAAAACGAATCGCCAGCTCGCGAATGGCGTCGGCGATCTGACGCATCAGCGGCAGCATCACGGTGTCGCGACCTTCACGCAACATCAGGGCGTGGGACAGGTTGTTGATGTCCTCACTGGTGCAGGCGAAGTGGATGAACTCGCTGACCTTGTCCAGTTCAGGCAATTTGGCAGCCTGTTCCTTGAGCAGGTACTCCACGGCCTTGACGTCGTGGTTGGTGGTGCGCTCGATTTCCTTGACGCGCTCGGCATGCTCCACGGAGAAGTCTTCAGCCAGGGTGTCGAGGATGGCGTTGGCCTGCGCGGAGAACGCCGGGACTTCAGTGATCTGCGGGTGCGCCGCGAGACGCTGGAGCCAGCGGACTTCGACCATCACGCGAAAACGGATCAGGCCGTATTCGCTGAAAATAGGGCGCAAGGCCTGGGTTTTGCCGGCGTAGCGGCCATCAACAGGGGAAACCGCGGTGAGCGAAGAAAGCTGCATGGGATGCTCTCGGACAGTCGGGCACGAAAAGGGGCGCGTATCATACATGAAAAGTCGGCCGGACCGGAGCCCGCCTACCAGCGTAGACAGCGCCGTGCCTGTGGTGGTGAGGAACATTGCGGCGTGGCGGATCAGCCGTGCAGCAATGGATACAGTTCTTTCAATAACTTGCGACGGCTGAATACCAGTTGCCAGCGATGCCCGCCAACTTGTCGCCACAGTCGCGCCGAGCGGATACCTGCCAGCAGGATGGCGCGGATCTTCGACGCGTTGTTGGGTTGCTGCAGGTTACGCATGTCGCCTTGCACCTGAATGCGCTGGCGCAGAGTGCTGAGCGTGTCCTGATACAGGGCACCGGTGGCGGCAATCACGTTTTCGTGTGCCACGCCGAAATGTTCGACCTGAGACTGAATGACCGGAATGCGTTTGCCGATGATTTCAAGCATGTCATCGCGCTTTGCCAGTTGGCGCTCGAGGGCAAGCATCGACAGAGCATAGCGTAGCGGTTCGCGTTGCAGCGTGGCCGGATCGCGTTCCAGAGCGCTGGCCATGGCGCGATAGCCCTCGTGCAGGTTGAGGTCGTCGCCGCCGTAGACGTCCAGCGTATCCTTGGGGTCAACCACCAGCACGCTGCCCAGCATGCAGCTCAGCGCTACCTCGCTGATCTGCCCGGTCTTGGCGATCCGGTCGACCAGCACGGCGGCCTGGAATACTGCACCCAGAGCGATCAGTTGTTCCTGAATCGGGGTCATCAACGCTTGTCCTTGCTGGTCCAGGGTTCGGCAACTTCAATTACGCCGCCGCCCAGACAGATTTCGCCATCGTAGAACACGACCGACTGGCCGGGTGTGACCGCGCGTTGCGGGTCATCA